>JAVKEJ010000033.1:0-3467 GCA_040221475.1 Rhodospirillaceae bacterium
TGACTTTGGTGGCGCAGCTAACGCGATAAGTAGACCGCCTGGGGAGTACGGCCGCAAGGTTAAAACTCAAATGAATTGACGGGGGCCCGCACAAGCGGTGGAGCATGTGGTTTAATTCGATGCAACGCGAAGAACCTTACCAGGTCTTGACATCCTCGGAATTTGGCAGAGATGCCTTAGTGCCTTCGGGAGCCGAGTGACAGGTGCTGCATGGCCGTCGTCAGCTCGTGTCGTGAGATGTTGGGTTAAGTCCCGTAACGAGCGCAACCCTTGTCCTTAGTTGCCAGCACGTAATGGTGGGAACTCTAGGGAGACTGCCGGTGACAAACCGGAGGAAGGTGGGGACGACGTCAGGTCATCATGGCCCTTACGACCTGGGCTACACACGTGCTACAATGGCTGGTACAGAGGGTCGCGAAGTCGCGAGGCGAAGCTAATCCCTTAAAGCCAGTCGTAGTCCGGATCGGAGTCTGCAACTCGACTCCGTGAAGTCGGAATCGCTAGTAATCGCGGATCAGAATGCCGCGGTGAATACGTTCCCGGGCCTTGTACACACCGCCCGTCACACCATGGGAGTGGATTGCACCAGAAGTGGCTAGTCTAACTACGGAGGACGGTCACCACGGTGTGGTTCATGACTGGGGTGAAGTCGTAACAAGGTAGCCGTAGGGGAACCTGCGGCTGGATCACCTCCTTAACGACTGAGTGCCTGCCCAAGCAGGGACCCACACGTTTGCTTGTCTGTTGTTGTCCGGCATAAAAGAAGCCGGTAACAAGTGATTCGTCTGAATTGTTTGTTACCGGTTTTTTAATCCGGTCCTGAAGTTCACCTTCGGGAAGCTCTTTAACAATCTGGGAAATGAGAAAGTCCAAGTATTCCAATGGAATACAAGCGTTAGAAGTTTATCTGACACTTGTGTCTATTTGGTGCGTATCGTTAATCGTTGCGGCTGTATGACTGTTTTGGGTTATATGGTCAAGTGACGAAGCGTGCACGGTGGATGCCTTGGCAGCCAGAGGCGATGAAGGACGTTGTAGCCTGCGATAAGCTCCGGTTAGGTGGCAAACAACCGTTTGACCCGGAGATTTCCGAATGGGGGAACCCACCCGTTGTAAGACGGGTATCACCGACTGAATCCATAGGTCGGTGAGGCGAACGCGGGGAACTGAAACATCTAAGTACCCGTAGGAACAGAAATCAATTGAGATTCCCTGAGTAGCGGCGAGCGAACGGGGATTAGCCCTTAAGCTGATGATTGATTAGGAGAACGGTCTGGGAAGGCCGACCATAGTGGGTGATAGTCCCGTATCCGAAAATCTGATTCAGTGAAAACGAGTAGGTCGGGGCACGTGTAACCTTGACTGAACATGGGGGGACCATCCTCCAAGGCTAAATACTCCTGGCTGACCGATAGTGAACCAGTACCGTGAGGGAAAGGCGAAAAGAACCCCGGAGAGGGGAGTGAAATAGATCCTGAAACCGTGCACGTACAAGCAGTCGGAGCCCGCTTTGTTGGGTGACGGCGTACCTTTTGTATAATGGGTCAGCGACTTATTCTCAGTAGCGAGGTTAACCATCTAGGGGAGCCGTAGGGAAACCGAGTCTGAATAGGGCGTTTAGTTGCTGGGAATAGACCCGAAACCGGACGATCTACCCATGGGCAGGTTGAAGGTGCGGTAACACGCACTGGAGGACCGAACCGGGATCTGTTGAAAAAGATTCGGATGACCTGTGGGTCGGAGTGAAAGGCTAATCAAGTCCGGAGATAGCTGGTTCTCCCCGAAAGCTATTTAGGTAGCGCCTCGTATATCACCACCGGGGGTAGAGCACTGTTTCGGCTAGGGGCCCATCCCGGGTTACCAAACCGATGCAAACTCCGAATACCGGTGAGTGCAGTACGGGAGACACACGGCGGGTGCTAACGTCCGTCGTGGAGAGGGAAACAACCCAGACCGCCAGCTAAGGTCCCCAAATTCCAGTTAAGTGGGAAACGATGTGGGAAGGCTTAGACAGCTAGGAGGTTGGCTTAGAAGCAGCCACCCTTTAAAGAAAGCGTAATAGCTCACTAGTCGAGTCGGCCTGCGCGGAAGATGTAACGGGGCTCAAACTGGATACCGAAGCTGCGGCAATGTGCTTAGGCATATTGGGTAGGGGAGCGTTGTGTAAGTCTGTGAAGGTGTGTTGAGAAGCATGCTGGAGATATCACAAGTGCGAATGCTGACGTGAGTAACGATAATGCGGGTGAAAAACCTGCACGCCGAAAGACCAAGGTTTCCTGCGCAACGCTAATCGGCGCAGGGTGAGTCGGCCCCTAAGGTGAGGCTGAAAGGCGTAACTGATGGGAAACGGGTTAATATTCCCGTACTTCTTGTAACTGCGATGGAGAGACGGAGAAGGCTAGGCCTACCGGGCGTTGGTTGTCCCGGGGAAAGACCGTAGGCTGGGATCTTAGGCAAATCCGGGATCCTAAGGCTGAGAGTCGAGACCACCGGCCCTTTGCGGCTGGGAAGTGGTTGATGCCCTGCTTCCAGGAAAATCTTCTAAGCTTCAGGTTACAAGGAACCGTACCCCAAACCGACACAGGTGGTTGGGATGAGTATTCTAAGGCGCTTGAGAGAACTCGGGTGAAGGAACTAGGCAAAGTGGTACCGTAACTTCGGGAGAAGGTACGCCACTTGGTGTGAAGGGCTTGCCCCGTAAGCACTGAGTGGTCGCAGTGAAAAGGCCCCTGCAACTGTTTATTAAAAACACAGCACTCTGCAAACGCGTAAGCGGACGTATAGGGTGTGACGCCTGCCCGGTGCCGGAAGGTTAATTGATGGGGTTAGCTTCGGCGAAGCTCTTGATCGAAGCCCCGGTAAACGGCGGCCGTAACTATAACGGTCCTAAGGTAGCGAAATTCCTTGTCGGGTAAGTTCCGACCTGCACGAATGGCGTAATGTTGGGGGCACTGTCTCCACCCGAGACTCAGTGAAATCGAAATCGCAGTGAAGATGCTGTGTACCCGCGGCTAGACGGAAAGACCCCGTGAACCTTTACTATAGCTTCACAGTGGACTTTGAGCCTGCTTGTGTAGGATAGCTGGGAGACATTGAAGCGGTGACGCTAGTCATCGTGGAGTCGTCCTTGAAATACCAGCCTGGCATGTTCGAGGTTCTAACCCAGGTCCCTTATCGGGATCGGGGACATTGTGTGGTGGGTAGTTTGACTGGGGCGGTCTCCTCCTAAAGAGTAACGGAGGAGCGCAAAGGTACTCTCAGTACGGTCGGACATCGTACGTTGCGTGCAAAGGCATAAGAGTGCTTGACTGCGAGACAGACACGTCGAGCAGGGGCGAAAGCCGGTCTTAGTGATCCGGTGGTTCTGTATGGAAGGGCCATCGCTCAACGGATAAAAGGTACGCCGGGGATAACAGGCTGATGACCCCCAAGAGTCCATATCGACGGGGTTGTTTGGCACCTCGATG
>JAVKEJ010000034.1:0-1098 GCA_040221475.1 Rhodospirillaceae bacterium
CGGGTAGCTATGTACGGAAGGGATAACCGCTGAAAGCATCTAAGCGGGAAGCCCGCCTCAAAACCAGGTATCCCTGAGAGCCGTGGAAGACCACCACGTCGATAGGAAGCGTGTGGAAGAGTGGCAACGCAAGAAGCTTAGCTTTACTAATAGCTCGTTCGGCTTGATCCTCTCATTAGTCAATGTTCATCTCTCCAAAGCGCCTCTGGCGCTTTGAAGAGATCATCTTAAGTGCGCTATAGCCCTTTGGGCTGCTTGAGCGCGTTTGAGATCATGGTTTTGTTCTCACGGACGTACCGGTCCTTCGGACCTGTCCTGCGAACCACGCGGCCTGACCGGCCGACGGCCACTTGGCCTTGCCTTCGCGGCGCTCGGAGCTCTTGTTCCTTGCAAAGCAGAAGGAAAACCAGATCAAAATCAAATAAATATATAGACCAGTTCACGCAAATTGCGCTTCGCCGGCCTGGTGGCCCTAGCGGGGAGCCCCCACCCGATCCCATCCCGAACTCGGCCGTGAAACTCCCCAGCGCCAATGGTACTGCATCTTAAGGTGTGGGAGAGTAGGTCGCCGCCAGGCCTGCCAATCGCAATTTGACTCTGGAGCGCACAACAGCCTCTCGGCTCATCGAGCGCTAATCAAAAACGATGAAACCTTCGGGCAATGACCCAAATCCCAGCACCAACTAGATCTTCAAACCAGGTGCTGGCGACAGGAGAAGCCCAAGTTTGCCCGCAGGCGCAAAGCGACGAGGACAAACAAAACTAAAATCAAGGGTGGAACAAAAGCCCATCGAGGATACTCTCGTACCCTCCGATTAATCGAATAACGCGGGATGGAGCAGCCCGGTAGCTCGTCAGGCTCATAACCTGAAGGTCGCAGGTTCAAATCCTGCTCCCGCAACCAAATTAAAAACCCCATCAGTAATCCTGGTGGGGTTTTTTTGTGGCCTATTGGCGACGTCGAGCCTGACATCCAACGGTCCACCCAACGACGGCAATGCCACACGAAGAAGAGCAAAAACTAACCTAAGCATCACAACAAAAACAAAAAAGCCCCGCACAGATAACTGGCGGGGCTTTTGGCGTCAAAGGCTCGCA
>JAVKEJ010000035.1:0-1506 GCA_040221475.1 Rhodospirillaceae bacterium
CTCGAAAGCAACGCTTCACAACAATGGCAGCATTGTAGGCTATTACGGGACGGCGAATGGCGGAAATGGCGGCCATGCGGTCAAGACCGATATCCCGCTGTCGGTGGCTAACTTTGGCGTCATCTATGCCGGGGGTGGTGGGGGAACAAAAGGGGCAAATGATAGCGCTCAGGCTGTTTACGCTTATTCCAGTAGCGACGATAATTGTCATGAGAGTACAAAAACTTGCTCTGTTCAAGGTGGTGCGGGCGGTCGTGGTGCCGGCTGGTATGGTACAGGCACCTACTTTATCAATGCAGTGGGCGGCGGATCAGGTTCATCTTGCACTGTTGGACAGGTGCATTGGTTGTGCGGCGGTTCCGTCGATACGGCCTCAAGTGGCAGAGGTGCTAATGGTGGCAGTTTTGGTACATCAGCTACTCCTAGTGGCGGAACTGGCGGTGTCGCGTTTAATGCCTATCGTCTGATCAGTTTTACACATGCGGGTCTGTGGTCTGGCCGGGTGATCGACGACGCGTCGCCTGGTGAAGATAACAGCACACCGACAGAACCGGTTGAGGATGCCGAATACCTTCTGACTGTCTCTGCACATACGCAAGATTACTCTATTGCCTCAGGTCTTATGGCAACGGGGTGGGATGGCGTGACCCCAACAAGCGTAAAGGTTGTTGTCGATCAAGGGGTGGTTGTCGGTGGAAGTGCTAGCACTGGTTATGCAATGCGTTTCGAAGGCTTGCCTGAGGGGTCAACCGCTATTCTGGTAAACAACGGAGATATCATCGGTCGGTATGGCTCGCCTAATGGTGGTTCAGGCGGGCATGCTGTTAAGACATCTATTCCACTGAAACTCTATAACTATGGTCGTGTGTATTCTGGTGGTGGGGCTGGTGTTAAAGGTGCAAACAGATCTGCGACGGGAATTTATTATGGTGGTGGAAGTGAAAACTGTAACAGCCATACACAGACTTGTACCGCACAAGGAGGAAACGGTGGACTGGGTGCTGGCTGGTATAGTCTAGGTGCTATTTACGAGCAAGGTGCATCTGGATCGGGCGGGGCAAAATGTACTGCGGGCAATTACAGCAACAACGGGGCATGCCGCGGTGACGGTCGCGCATATGCAACAGGGGGCAGCGGCTCCCCTGGCGGCGGCTTAGGCTTTGAAGCCAGCGTTGGCGGCGCAGCGGGCTACGCCTTCACGGGTTTCAACCGTATAGACTTTGTGGTTCCGGGCGAATGGGGCGGTCGTGTAGCGAACAACTAGCTGTTTCTGTATCTGGTGCCGGTGCCGGTGCTGGTGAGGGTCGGCAATCATGACACCACTGTGACAGTCCAGGGTTGAGTATAGTCCACCACCCACTTAGTATAGGTTGCATATTATAGGTTGAAGGTACTGATATTGAACGATACTCTCTGAATGTTGATGGGGCGGCCTGTGCAGGTCGATAAGGAATATTCGGGGGATATCGATGTTGTCAGGCAGCCGACTGCCGCAGGTTATTGCGT
>JAVKEJ010000036.1:0-2500 GCA_040221475.1 Rhodospirillaceae bacterium
CCCCGTTCCGTTGGAACAGGGTCGCTCACATGGGCCTTGTAGGGACAGGAGATCAGCGTGATCCTAAATAAAAAAAAAGGGCCACCCCAACGGGGTGGCCCTTTTCTTTTATTTAAGAGCCTGACGATGACCTACTCTCACATGGTAAACCCCACACTACCATCGGCGCTGAGTGGTTTCACTTCTGAGTTCGGCATGGATTCAGGTGGTTCCCACTCGCTATGGTCGTCAGGCAAACCGGTTGGTGAGGATGATGCTGCTCACCTAATAGGGTTGCCTTGCCTGCCTTTCGGCACGCAAAGCCAATTCTGGGCAATGAAAAAGTCCGCGTTAGAGCGTCTCTGACACTCGCGCTATGTGGTGCGTATCGATATCGTTGCGACCGCGCCGGGGCTCCGGTTGCTGCTCCGCATGTTACGCAGGCAACACCGTGACCGCTTTGGCGTTATATGGTCAAGCCGCACGGGCAATTAGTACGGGTTAGCTTCACGCCTCACAGCGCGTCCACATCCCGCCTATCAACGTGGTGGTCTTCCACGGCCCTTTAGGGGCATCAAGTGCCCAGGGAGATCTCATCTTGAGGGAGGCTTCCCGCTTAGATGCTTTCAGCGGTTATCCCGTCCGAACGTAGCTACCCGGCAGTGCCACTGGCGTGACAACCGGAACACCAGAGGTTCGTCCACTCCGGTCCTCTCGTACTAGGAGCAGCTCCTCTCAAATCTCCAACGCCCACGGCAGATAGGGACCGAACTGTCTCACGACGTTCTAAACCCAGCTCGCGTACCTCTTTAAATGGCGAACAGCCATACCCTTGGGACCGGCTTCAGCCCCAGGATGAGATGAGCCGACATCGAGGTGCCAAACACCGCCGTCGATGTGAACTCTTGGGCGGTATCAGCCTGTTATCCCCGGAGTACCTTTTATCCGTTGAGCGATGGCCCTTCCACGCGGGACCACCGGATCACTAGAACCGACTTTCGTCTCTGCTCGACCTGTCGGTCTCGCAGTCAGGCGGGCTTATGCTCTTGCACTCAACAGCCGATTTCCGACCGGCTTGAGCCCACCATAGCGCGCCTCCGTTACTCTTTGGGAGGCGACCGCCCCAGTCAAACTACCCACCACGCAGGGTCCCGGACCCGGATAAACGGGCCGCGGTTAGATATCAAACAACAAAAGGGCCGTATTTCAAGGATGGCTCCACAATATCTAGCGACACTGCTTCAAAGCCTCCGGCCTATCCTACACATTTATTCTCTAATACCACTGCGAAGCTATAGTAAAGGTTCACGGGGTCTTTCCGTCTAGCCGCGGCTACTCCGCATCTTCACGGAGAATTCAATTTCGCTGAGTCGGTGTTGGAGACAGCGGGGAAGTCGTTACGCCATTCGTGCGGGTCGGAACTTACCCGACAAGGAATTTCGCTACCTTAGGACCGTTATAGATACGGCCGCCGTTTACCGGGGCTTCAGTTCAGAGCTTGCACCCCTCTCTTTAACCTTCCGGCACCGGGCAGGCGTCAGACCCTATACGTCGTCTTGCGACTTCGCAGAGTCCTGTGTTTTTAGTAAACAGTCGCCACCCCCTAGTCTGTGCCCCTACATCCTGGTTGCCCAAGACATAGGCCCCCTTCTCCCGAAGTTACGGGGGGAATTTGCCTAGTTCCTTCAACACCGTTCTCTCAAGCGCCTTGGTATACTCTACCTGTCCACCTGTGTCGGTTTGGGGTACGGTCTATACGCTGGAGTTATTTCCTGGCCCCCCATGGTTGCAGGCCCAATCCAATAAGGACCTACAAATTCCGGGGCACGTCACTTCCAGCAGGTTCAGGAATATTAACCTGATTCCCATCGACTACGCCTTTCGGCCTCGCCTTAGGGGCCGACTCACCCTGCGCGGATTAGCCTTGCGCAGGAACCCTTGGACTTTCGGCGAGAGTGTTTCTCACACTCTTTATCGCTACTCATGTCAGCATTCTCACTTCCGATACCTCCAGCATACCTCACGGTACACCTTCGCAGGCTTACGGAACGCTCCGCTACCACCGTGCAAGCACGGTCCGCAGCTTCGGTGCATGGCTTTAGCCCCGATACATCTTCGGCGCAGGACGACTTGTTTAGACCAGTGAGCTGTTACGCTTTCTTTAAAGGATGGCTGCTTCTAAGCCAACCTCCTGGTTGTTATGGTCTTCCCACATCCTTTTCCACTTAGCCATGACTTTGGGACCTTAGCTGGCGGTCTGGGCTGTTTCCCTTTCGACTATGGACCTTAGCACCCACAGTCTGTCTGCCTTGCTCTACTCAACGGTATTCGGAGTTTGGTTAGGTTTGGTAAGGCTCGCGCCCCCCTAGCCCATCCAGTGCTCTACCCCCGTTGGTAATACAAGACGCACTACCTAAATAGTTTTCGCGGAGAACCAGCTATTTCCTAGTTTGATTGGCCTTTCACCCCTAGCCACAGGTCATCCCCCCATTTTTCAACATAGGTGGGTTCGGTCCTCCAG
>JAVKEJ010000036.1:7500-309466 GCA_040221475.1 Rhodospirillaceae bacterium
GTCGCGCCCCGTATACGGGGTCATAGCCATGGCGACCAAGCCACTCGGCTGCAGCATCGTCAACATTGAGGATAATATCACGATCACTTAATCTTGAGGCCAGGCGCGCGATTTGGACATCCACAATCCCACTCATCTGGCTCAGACTTAAGCGATGGAACATCAGAATCTCATCGAGTCGATTAAGAAACTCAGGTCTGAACGCTGCACGGACCACATTCATAACATCGTCACGCACTTCGTTTGGCGGCGCACCATCACTTTGAGCCGCTAGAATGTCAGACCCAAGGTTTGACGTCATAACGATCAGGGTGTTGCGAAAATCAACCGTGCGTCCTTGCCCATCGGTTAAACGACCGTCATCCAACACCTGCAGCAATACGTTGAAAACATCCGGGTGCGCTTTCTCTACTTCGTCAAACAGAATAACTTGATAGGGACGCCGACGGACGGCCTCTGTGATAGAGCCACCTTGCTCATACCCAACGTATCCCGGCGGAGCACCAATCAACCTAGCAACGGAGTGTTTCTCCATATACTCGGACATATCGATACGGACCATCGCCGCCTCGTCGTCAAACAAGAATTCGGCCAGAGCTTTGGTTAACTCCGTCTTGCCAACACCCGTAGGACCAAGAAACAAGAATGATCCAATGGGGCGATTGGGATCCTGCAAGCCAGCGCGAGAGCGACGAACGGCGTTCGAGACTGCTCTCACGGCCTCTTCTTGACCAATCACACGTTTCCCGATGGCTTGCTCCATGTGAAGCAACTTATCCCGTTCACCTTCGAGCATCTTATCAACCGGAATCCCGGTCCACCGCGAGACAACATTAGCGATATGCTCTGCTGTAACTTCTTCAGTCACGACAGCCGAGCCATCATGACGCTCCGCTTCGACTAACTTTTGTTCCAAATCTGGAATGACTTGGTGTTGAAGCTGGCCAGCACGCTCATATTGGCTGCCACGTAATGCCGCATCCAATTCAAGCCTTGCCTGCTCCAACTCTTCTTTAACTTTCGTCGCATCCGCTAGCTTGTTTTTTTCATTTTGCCACCGCTCAGTCAACGACGCGGAACTGGCCTCCAATTCTTCCAATTCTGCAGAAAGCTTCTCTAACCGGTCTTGCGATGCACTGTCTTTCTCTTTTTTGAGAGCTTCACGCTCAATCTTCAGCTGAACAACCTTCCGGTCAAGCTCATCCAGTTCTTCCGGTTTAGAATCAACTTCCATACGGAGGCGGCTCGCCGACTCATCCATCAAATCAATCGCTTTATCCGGCAAGAATCGGTCAGAGATGTAACGGTTGGATAGGGTTGCCGCAGCTACCAAAGCACCATCAGAGATGCGTACACCGTGATGCATTTCGTATTTCTCTTTGATGCCACGCAAAATTGAAATGCTATCTTCGACTGTAGGCTCAGACACAAAAACCGGCTGGAACCTACGCGCAAGCGCTGCATCTTTTTCGACATGCTTACGGTATTCATCAAGCGTTGTCGCCCCAACGCAATGTAGCTCACCGCGTGCTAGCGCTGGCTTTAAAAGGTTAGACGCATCCATTGAACCCTCAGCGGCGCCCGCACCAACCAAAGTGTGCATCTCATCAATAAAGAGAACAATTTGTCCTGCCGCAGCAGTCACTTCGTTTAAAACAGCTTTTAACCGTTCCTCAAATTCTCCTCTAAACTTTGCGCCAGCAATTAGCGATCCAAGATCGAGCGTGAGAAGAGACTTCTGTTTCAAACTTTCTGGCACATCACCATTTATGATGCGCAACGCTAGGCCTTCAACAATGGCGGTTTTACCAACGCCTGGTTCGCCAATAAGAACAGGATTATTTTTGGTCCGTCGCGATAAAACTTGAATGGTGCGGCGAATTTCCTCATCACGCCCTATAACCGGATCAAGACTTCCTTTGCGAGCCGCTTCCGTTAAATCGCGTGTGTACTTTTTGAGCGCTTCATACTGGTCTTCAGCGCCAGCAGTGTCTGCTGTTCTCCCCTTCCGCAGATCATTAATAGCTGAATTCATACCTTTGACAGTGACACCACACTCAGCCAAGACCTTGCCAACATCCGAAGACGAGTCAAAGACGAGGGCCAGAAGAAGATATTCTGCTGTTACGAAAGAGTCTCCGGCCTTACTCGACAGCTGACCGGCTTGATCGACAACCTTAGCCAAGTCCTGCGACAGGTACATTTGAGTGTTAGAGCCCTCTACTTTCGGCAATTTACCGAGTGCCCGATCCACGAGGTCCAGAGCGCGTTTGGCTTGTCCGCCAGCAGCCTCAATAAGACGGGAAGCTTGCCCTTCATTGTCGTCTAATAGGGCCTTCAAGAGGTGAAAGGGTACAACCTGCTGATGGTTATCCCGAAGTGCGATGGTCTGAGCGGCTTGGAGAAACCCTTTAGAACGCTCGGTTAAAGAATCAATATTCATAGGTCTAAGTCCAATCGTGGCGACGAGCCAAAATCTCCCTAATCAGGCAAGATTATTGACCCTCATTACAAGGCTTAGACACTAATATTGGGGACACATCGCATCCCTGCAAGATTAAGTGAAAAATATTCTGGGCAGGGACCAGCTTAAAACACTGAAAACCGAAAATTAGACGTTACTCAGCAGCCTCTGGTGCTGGAGATTCGTTAGACTCTTCCGCAACTTTCTTAGGAGGACGCCCTCTGCGAGGTTTCTTTGCAGGTGGCGCCTCTTGAACAGGCTCCGCCTTAGCAACTGCGGGTTCTGACTGCCTCTCTATATTTTCGGATCTATCGTCTTTAGGAGTCGCATTATTTAAATCAGCGGTGGTTCTATTTGTATTTGTCTGGTTTGCATCTAAATCGACAGAAGCTTGACTCGAACCGTACTCTTGTCCTCGGTTCTGACCGGAATTTTGATCCGAGTTTTGGTCGGGATTTTGAACGGGCGCGGAGTCAGAAGTGTTTCCGCTCTCATTACCATTCTGAGTCCGACGGCGGGCTTCTTGCTGTTCATTGCGCGCGTTGACAACCCGGTAGTAGTGGTCCGCATGTTGATAATAATTCTCCGCCGCAATGCGATCGCCCTGCTGAGTGGCGTCACGTGCCAGCGCTGTATATTTATCCATTAATTGTTGGGCGTTGCCGCGATTACGGCCGCCTGAGTCGAAGTTTCCACCTCTTCCCTGAGGACGCTTTCCACCGTTATTGCGGTTGCGTCCGCGTCCCTTAGAACCGGTCATTTTTGACATAGACTCTTAAGCCAAGTTGTTGGAGCGATTTCCTCTTAATTCAGCCATAACCGCTGCGGAAATACTCCCACCAGCGGCTCCCGGGTCTCGTCTTTAGGGAGTTGACTGTGAACGGCCCCTGCCGTCCTAAAACAACAATCTGATTTGATGACTTACAGTCAATGTAATCTAAATCGTCGTTGTTAGTTTGATGGTAGACAGCTTGGTTGAATTTTCCAACCTTTTTTTTTCGTCAGTGTTTTGTGGCAGAAACACAACGGATTATTCCAGCAAGATCAGTGTGCAGTTCAATCTCGCACAGCCCTGCTTGCATTAGAATCGCTGCCACAGCTTTTTCTTGTCCCTGACCAATCTCCAGCATCAAAATGCCACGATCTGACAACAGACGCCAACAATCTGGAATTAGTTTTTTATACGCCTTGAGACCGTCAACCCCACCGCTAAGCGCAAGGCTTGGATCATAGTTTCGAACATCAGGAGATAAGCGTTCAATATCTTCTTCGGCTATGTAAGGAGGGTTACTTACAATAACGTCAAACCTGCCGTCTAAACTTGCCACCCAATCACCGACAACAAACGCTGAACGAGACCCAAAGCCTAGTTTTTCTGCGTTTTCCGAAGCCGTTTTCGCAGCGCCTGGGCTGAGGTCTAAACCTACCCCCCTCGCGCACTCAAACTCGCTCAACAGCGCCAGCAACAAACAACCTGTTCCAGTCCCAACATCAAGTATGTATGATGCTGTTCGGTTTTGCTTTGATAGACTTAGCAACACTCCCTCAACAACCGTTTCTGAGTCAGGTCTGGGGTCGAGCGTATCCGGCGTAACCACAAACGGTAAGCTCCAAAACTCTCTTTGTCCTAGAATACGACTTACCGGTTCAAAATCTATGCGTCTCAATAGATAGGATTGAAAGAGATCATACTCGTGGTCCTGCATCATTGCTTCTGTACGGAAGAATAATTGAGCCTGGGGAATCTTCATCACGGCAGCTGCAAGTAGACGCGTATCCAGACGCGGGTTCTCGATTCCCGCTGTTTCTAGCATCATTACACTTTGTTGTAAGACTTGAGCAATAGCCCGTGGCATTCACATACCCCGCTATTACTTTGTCATTGCTGCAAGCTTCGACGATTGATCCTCTGCGGTCAAAGCATCAACCACTTCATCAAGTGCACCACCTTCCATCATATCATCTAACTTATACAGCGTTAGATTAATTCGATGCTCAGTCACGCGGCCTTGCGGGAAATTATATGTTCTGATGCGCTCTGATCGATCGCCGCTGCCAACTTGGCCTTTACGATCAGCTGCTCGGGCATTATCTTTTTCCAGCTTCGCTTTATCGTAGAGTCTGGCGCGCAAGACTTTCATCGCTTTGGCGCGGTTTTTGTGTTGAGAGCTCTGATCTTGGCATTGCACCACGGTATTTGTTGGTAAGTGTGTAATACGTACTGCACTATCAGTTTTATTGACGTGCTGACCACCAGCACCCTGCGCGCGGTAGGTGTCAACCCGCAAGTCTTTAGCGTCGATCTCAATATCTACATCTTCTGCTTCAGGGAGGATCGCCACTGTTGCCGCAGATGTGTGAATACGCCCTCCGGACTCTGTTGATGGCACACGCTGGACTCGGTGCACGCCGGATTCATATTTCAACCGTCCAAAAACTTCTTTTCCGGTGATGGTAGCGATAGCTTCTTTGAAGCCACCGATACCCGTTTCATTGAGGTCCATAACCTCGAATTTCCAACCCTTTGCTGCTGCATATCTTTCATACATACGAAATAGATCAGCTGCAAAAAGTGCCGCCTCTTCGCCCCCCGTGCCAGCCCGGACTTCAAGTAAGGCATTTCTAGCGTCATCAGCATCCTTTGGAATCAGCATAAACTGGAGTTCAGCTTCTTCCCTCGGCATACGCACCACAAGCTGATTCAACTCTTCTTCAGCCAGGGCTTTCATTTCTTTGTCCCCAGAAGATTCCTGAACGATCACCTGGGCCTCGATGATCTCATCGCGAAGCTGCTCTACAGAGCGTATTTTTTCGACAATTGGCGTAATATCTGAGAGTTCTTTGCCAAGTTCAGAAAGTAACTTGGAATCAAGAGTCCGGTCATTCGCCAAGCGCGACTGTATCTCATCGTGACGCCGAACAATTTGCGTCAAATTCTCTTCAAAACTCATTTAATTCTCTTACACACCGTAGGTTTTACTGCGCAAGATATCTGCAACCGCATCAACGGCGACAATCTCCTGCTCACCGCTGTCTAGGTCTCTCAGAACAACTTTACCATCTTTAAGTTCATCCTCACCAATGATCACAGCAGCGCATGCATTGACTTTGTCAGCGCGCTTGAGACGTTTCTTCATATTTCCTGAGAAGGCCAAGTCAATAGACAGACCGGTGTTCCGCAACGCTTGAGTCATAGACTGTGCTTGATTCAGCAGTTCAGCGGAGACAGGAATAACAGAAACAGGACGAATAACGGCTGCCTGTCGATCTGACAACATCGCCAACCGTTCAATGCCTGCCGCCCAGCCTACGCCAGATGTTGCCGGACCACCCATCTGTTTAATTAAACCATCGTAGCGGCCACCGGCAAGAACTGTCCCCTGTGCCCCAAGCGCCGTTGTCGTAAATTCAAAAGCGGTATGGCAATAGTAATCTAGACCGCGCACCAAATTTACATTACGAACAAAATCAATCCCAAGATCACTCAGACCTTGCTGCACGGTATCGATAAACTCTTTTGAGCTGTCATTCAGATAATCTGTAAAATTTGGAGCCCCGGCGACGATTTTTCGATCCTCATCATCCTTTGAGTCAAGGATGCGAAGAGGGTTTTTAGCAAGACGTGCCCGGCTATCTGATGACAAATGCGATTCATGGGACTGAAAGTATGCGCTAAGCACGTCGCGAAAAGCGGTGCGGCTTTCAGCATCACCCAAAGAATTTAACTCAAGTGTCGTATTCTCTGATAGCCCTAGACCATCCAGAATTTGTTGCGCCAACGCAATGACTTCAATATCCGCCTGAGGGCTTTCGACCCCAATCAATTCCACACCAATCTGATGAAACTGCCTTTGACGGCCTTTTTGAGGGCGCTCATGACGAAACATGGGACCATTATAAAACAACTTCAGCGGACTATGTTGTGCCAAACCGTTTGAAATGAAAGCCCGCGCCACCCCCGCAGTGCCTTCAGGGCGCAGAGTAATGCTCTCACCGCCCTTAGTTTCAAACGTGTACATTTCTTTAGTCACAATATCTGAAGTGTCACCAAGCGTTCGCGCAAAAACCTCGGTGAATTCAAAAACAGGTGTCGCAATCTCCTCAAACCCATAGAGAGCCGCGATGTTCCTCGATAAGTCTTCCACATACCGATGACGTCGTCGCTCTTCGGGAAGCAAATCGTGCGTACCACGAACCGGTTGGAGATTAGTCACAGAGTATAGTCCTTAAGATTTGATAAGCTTAAATGTGAGATTCGATTGCTATTCCGCTGCAGAAGCGGAGACAACACGTGTGTCAATTTGAGCGGACTGAATTTCTGCAGCCTTTTGCTCAATCAGTCTTACCAAATGATCCATTTTTTCATTTTCGGCAATGTTGTGATCGGCCACGCCAGAAATATAGACCTTGTGTGATCCATTACCGCCGCCCGTGATGCCAAAATCGGTCATCTTCGCTTCGCCTGGGCCGTTGACCACGCAGCCGATGATAGAAACGGACAGTGGCGTCGAAATATGCGCCAACCGTTGCTCTAGGGTCTCAACTGTTTTGATAACGTCAAAACCTTGCCGCGCACAGGATGGACAAGAGACAATTCTAACACCGCGATGCCGCAAATCGAGCGACTTAAGAATATCAAAACCGACTTTGATCTCTTCCACAGGGTCAGCGGACAGAGAAACTCTGATCGTATCCCCAATACCAGCCCAGAGAAGACTGCCCATACCGATGGCAGACTTTACCGTCCCTGATCGCAATCCACCTGCTTCTGTAATCCCAACATGCAGCGGGTAGTCACATTGATCTGCCAAACCTTGATAGGCGGCAACGGCAAGAAAGACATCAGAGGCTTTGACACTGATTTTAAACTCTGTGAAATCGTGGTCTTCTAAAATACGGGCGTGAAAGAGCGCACTTTCAACCAAAGCCTCAGGATTAGGTTCTCCATATTTTTCCAGAAGGTGACGCTCTAAGCTTCCCGCATTCACTCCAATACGAATACTGCAGCCATTGTCCTTTGCTGCCTGTACGACATCGCGCACACGTTCTTGAGAGCCAATATTACCCGGGTTAATGCGCAAGCATGCCGCACCGGCCTCTGCGGCTTCAATGGCCCGTTTATGATGGAAATGAATGTCTGCAACAATAGGCACAGACACTGCCTTGACGATCTGCGACAAGGCCGCTGTAGAGCCCTCATCTGGGCAGGACACCCTAACAATATCTGCGCCTGCGTCCTCAAGAGCCCTGATTTGAGCTATTGTGGCCTGCGGGTCAGACGTAAGGGTATTTGTCATGGATTGAACTGAGATTGGCGCATCACCGCCAACCAGAACGGACCCGACGCGAATTTGCCGGGATTTCCGACGATGAATATCTCTATAGGGCCTGAGGCTCATGACTCGCCATTTGGATTTAACCGGTTTGAACGTTGTAAGCGTGTTTATAGCCCAAAACCAGAGGCAGCAACAGAGAAGCTAACAAACAGAAATCATCTGCACGAATGTGTGATTAGCCGGGAGCAACGCCGGTCCTGAGACGCTCAGCATTTAAGGGAACCCCGCGCCGCACGACCCCTTTATCGCCCAAGGGCGGCACTTGTTCTCCGCCGACGAACACCTCTAAACCGCCTGCATTTCCAGTCATTAAAGTGAGCCCATCACGATCTGGAACACGATAGACCTCGCCTTCCCGAAGCAACCGGGTCAACAAGAGTTCATCACCATCGCGCACTTGAATCCAGCTGTCTGATTTCGCCCGAAGCTCAATGAGAGTAGATTCTGCTGATACAGCAGTTTCAACCCCTGCAATCTCGGCCTTATCTATGGCATCAGCTGGATCAGGCAAGGGCGTCTCATCCCTCTCTTCGCTTGCGATTTCTACTTTGGCGTCACTTGACACCACGGTCGCTTCAACTGGTGACGCATCTGGCTCAACAAATGTCGTCCCGACTGATGTAGTCGCTACTGCAGTACCTTCAAGAGCCGCTGAGTCATTAGCCATTCCGCGAGACGAGGACTCATTCGTTTCGGAAACGGTTGGGGCGGTCGCTGATGAAGGCTCAACAGTTTCAGTTTCAATTGGCTCGACGGCCGCAAGTTGCGAAGTCTCTTCAACTGCAATGGGTGTTGCTTCAGATACGATCGGCGCATCCACAACTTCAGAAAATTCACCCTCTGATACCGGGTTTATTGACTCTGTCGATTCAGTTGGATTGACTATCTGTTGCCCTCCAGAGTCTGCTTCTTGGGGCTGCACGCTAACCTCGGCTTTTACGTCAGCAGAAGCCACCACTACCGATACATCAGCACTTTCAGCTGACTCTATGAGGGTTTGGGCTGTTTCCGACGCCCCCATTGCATCAACATCAACATTAGGTTCACTTACAATTTCGGCCTCATCAAGAGCTTCACTCTCACCTTCGCCTTGGGAAGTTGTAAGAGCGACATCACTTGATTTCGTCTCATTGTCAGACTCATTGGGGGCTGCCGCAGCGTCATCTGTGCGTGATAGAGAGGTTGTATCCTCTTTCGTAAAGCCCCGCCCATCGACCACATCTTGTTCTTGTGCATCGATTAAGCCCGCCAACCTGTCAGGCACTTCCTGAATAAGGTCCACAGCATCTCGATCCGCATTGGTTATTGTGTACCACGCTCCATACACAACCATGCCCATGACGACCGCAATAGCTAACACCCCACCATTCGGCAGGCCGCTTTCACCACTAGGAGCGGGAAATTTGAAGCGCGCTGTTGTAACGGTTCCGTTTGTCTCTTCACGTAAACGACGAACGACTTCGTTCCCATCCAAACCCAGATAGTCTGCGTATGCGCGAATGAATCCTATAGAGTAAGCTGAACCGGGAAGGTCTTCATGCCGACCGTCTTCAATGGCGACAAGGTAGCCATAGCGAATACGTAAAACCTTTGCGATTTCTTGCAGATCTCCGCCGGCGCGCATGCGTGTCGCACACAACAACGCCCCAACATGGTCTGCCTCAACTGGCTCTACCTCACGCTTCGAGGGTTCAGCCACGACAGGTTCATCACCAGTTGCCGATTCTTCACGAGACGACATCTCGCCAAAGGGGTCTGCTTTGTTCAAAACTTAAGGTCTTCTGACAGCCAAGTCGCCACGCAATTCTCTCCCTACCGCAGCAACACCATGAGAAGTGTAGAATGTAACGACCATAGGTTAATTTTTCGCTAGAAAATTTTAACATATTGAAGTTATTAGAACAATTAGCTAGGCCGCTTTGATATTCGTCTGTTTTAACGGCCGCTTAGGCCAGCATAATTCTATTATCTATAGCAAAAGACCGCAGTTTAGGTCTTAAACTCCGGCTCGGGTCATTGTACACCTCATGAATGAGGGCCGCCACTTGACCGACATCGATAGAACGCACCATTCTTTTGACTCGGCCAATTGAAGCCGCCGCCATAGACAGCCTGCGAAAACCCAGCCCCAATAAAGCGAGGGCCTCAAGTGGACGCCCCGCCATTTCACCACAAACTGTAACTTCGATATCTGCGTTATTCGCCACATCCGCGATGGATTTGAGAAGCTTCAGAGATGGCTGTGATAAAACGTCGTAACGATCCTGAAGACGGGAGTTGCTTCGGTCAGCAGCAAAAACAAACTGTAACAAATCATTTGTCCCAACGCATAAAAAGTCCACTGCTTCAATCAAGTCTTCAAGCTGCCAAAGCAACGCAGGCACTTCAATCATAACCCCCACCTTCAGATCTGATGGTCCACGCAGTCCCTTTCCGCGGCAGCGCAAAAACTCCTTACTCAGAATGTCCTTGACAGCAACAAGTTCTGCAATTGATGTCACCATAGGAAACAGAATACGCAGTTCTCGCCCCTCACCCGCTCCAAACAGCGCACGAAGTTGGCCCCGCAGCAAACTGGGATGATCCAGGCCGATACGAATGGCGCGCCAGCCCATGGCAGGGTTTTCCTCAACTCCTAAGGATTGCCAATACGGCAAGACTTTATCTCCACCAACATCTAACGTACGAAACGTTACCGGCTTATCTCCAGCCCCATCTAAGATGCGTCGATAAAATGCCTCTTGCTCTGCGACGGTCGGCAACGCTGTCGCTGAAAGAAAGGACAACTCAGTCCGGAAAAGGCCCACTCCCTCAGCACCAGAAGAATTCAGGACGGGCACATCAACTTCTAATCCGGCATTTAACAACAGCGCGACGTCGACGCCATCAAGCGTTCGGGCTGGTAAATCTATTTCATTAGCGTACTGCCGTTTTTGCTGTGCTAACGCGCTCGCATTTTCAGCATAAAGTTCTTGAAGTTCAGATACAGGCCGCAGAATTACTTGGCCGCTCTCGCCATCAACGATGAGGGAGTCCAAGGCATCTACACGGTTGATGACGTCTTTGACCTGACCGACAACAGGAATATCTAAGGCTCTGGCAATCACCACCGCATGCATTGTCGGCGAGCCCTCCTCCAATATCAGGCCCTTGAGTTTGGTCGCGTCATAGCTCAACAACTCGGCGGGCCCGAGTGATCGCGCCACTAAAATTGCATCGTCGGGAATATCAGTCTCTTGCTCGCTCCCCGTCAAAACACGCAACAGGCGCCGCACCATATCATCGAGGTCGAGGACACGTTCGCGGATCAAAGGATTACCGATTTGCTGCATCCGTCGACGCATATCTTCATGCATTTTCTGGGTTGCTGCTTCCGCAGTTAAACCACCATCAATACCTGTTTCGATTTTACGAATAAGGCCGCCATCCGCAGCAATCATACTGTAGGCTTCGATAACATCAGCCAAGTCTGTGGCCGCGCCTGAGTCTCTAACCTCTGACGCTTTAATCAAACGATCAATATCTGATTTCAGATCAGCAAGCGCTGCATGGAGACGCGCTTTCTCCGCATCAGCATTATCACTGAAGAGTCGCCCAATACGAACTTCAGGAGCATGCATAACCGCAATGCCAATTCCAATGCCGCCGTGAAGCGACAAGCCAGCCATGCGCTGCGCCAACACTGCATTCCCTTGTACCGGAACGACTTCGCTACGCTTTACCAACTCAGTTGCGGCAAGTAATTCTGAGATCACCATGGCGACAGTCTCTAGAGTGTCGACCTGCCAATCATCAAAATCTCGCTCCGCTTTATTTTGAACCGCAAGAACGCCAACTATGCGACTTGCTTGGACCAACGGCACACCCATGAAAGAGCGAAAAAAGTCTTCCCCCGTTTCTGGGCGATAGACAAATTGAGGATGCGACCAGGCATCAGCAAGTGCCAAGGGGCGCTTTTGCGATACAATCTCCCCAACCAAGCCCTCACCCACACGCAGTCGGGTAACGTGCACAGCATTTGGGTCAAGACCATGTGTCGTAAATAACTCTAGTACTTCTCCTGCCCGCAAAACATAACAGGAGCAAACATCCACCTTCATACCTTCCGCGATGATACGGGCAGTCTTATCTAGTTTTAATTGAGCAGAACCCTTGCCGGACATAACCGATCTCAAACGCGCCAAGAGACGTCGTGAGTCGTCGGCTGCAAAACCAGACATTAGGAATTTCTTTTTCTGAGTGCTAAATTTGCTTGGTCGATGAGCTCGTCAATGATGTCTTGTGTCGATTGTTCGCGCGTCACCATACCAACACTCTGACCGGCCATAAGGGAGCCGCGTTCAACATCACCATCGATAACAGCTCGACGCAAAGACCCCGCCCAGAAATGCTCAATTTCAAGCTGGGCCGCCGCTTGCTCAATATCGCCAGCGACAAACTTATCAATCATAGCCCTTTGCGTGGCCATAAATTCGTCCGTACCTGCATTTGTAAGCGCGCGTACAGGAATGACCGGAAAGCGCTTATCAATTTGTACCGTCGGCATCGCGTCTCGAGCATTTCCGCGCAGAAAAGCCTTCTTGAAATTCGGGTGTGCAATGCTTTCGTGTGCGCACACAAACCGCGTCCCCATTTGGACACCAGCAGCACCCATCTCAAGGTAATTCACGATGACTTCCCCCCGCCCGATACCACCGGCAACAAAGACCGGAACGTCCGTCACGTTGGGCAGGATTTCCTGTGCCAATACACTGGTAGAGACGGGTCCGATATGCCCCCCTGCTTCAGAACCCTCAATCACCAGCGCGTCGGTTCCCAATTTTATTAATCGTTTTGCAATGACCAACGCTGGCGCAAAACAAATAACTTTCGCGCCGCCTTCTTTCAGCGCTTTAATAGACGAAGCAGAAGGCAGCCCCCCTGCCAAAACCACATGAGTAACTTTGTTTTTGAGGCACACATCAATGAGCTTGGGCAAGTCAGGGTGCATGGTTATGAGATTGACCCCAAAGGGCTTGGAGGTTAGCTCGAACGTTGCCTTTATCTCTGCATCCAGCAGGTCAGGGGTCATCGCCCCACACGCAATTACGCCAAAACCACCCGCATTGGAAATGGCAGCCACCAAATTACGTTCTGAGACCCAAGTCATGGCACCGCACATGATCGCGTACTCGCAACCAAGGAACGCTGTTCCCCTCGACCAGAGATCATTTAAATGCCCTGGCACGTCGCTTTTATCCATGATCGAAGTCCGATCTCATTCTGAATCCAAGCCAAATGCCGCATGAAGCGCACGCAAAGCCAACTCTGCATATTCCTCAGCGATCAATACACTGATCTTGATCTCAGAAGTAGAAATCACAGCAATGTTAATGCCTTTGGCGGCAAGCGTTTCAAACATGGTTTTCGCGACCCCAACATGAGATCGCATGCCTACGCCAATTACAGAGACTTTGACCACCCGTGCGTCTGTGAGCACCTCACGGCAAGTTATGGCATCATTTTTCTGAACAACGCTCTTTGCCCGATCAACATCAGCCCTGCCAACGGTGAAAGTGACGTCTGTCGAACCGTCTTCCGACACGTTTTGAACAATCATGTCCACATTGACACCGGCATCTGCCAAGGAGCCAAAGATTGAAGCGGCAATCCCGGGCCGGTCTTCGACACCCACAAGTGTTATTTTCGCTTCATCACGGCTATACGCTATGCCGCTGACAACTTCTTTTTCCACGATTTCGTCCTCGTCACATACAAGGGTTCCAGGGGCTGTTGAAAATGATGACAACACCTGTAAACGCACATGATGGTTCATCGCCAATTCAACAGATCGCGTCTGCAATACTTTCGCACCAAGAGACGCCATTTCTAGCATCTCTTCATAGGTGATTTTGTCTAGCTTCCGCGCCGAAGGGACAACGCGCGGGTCAGTCGTATAGACACCATCCACATCAGTATAAATATCGCAACGGTCAGCATTAAGAGCGGCAGCCAACGCGACCGCCGTCGTGTCAGAGCCTCCCCGTCCTAATGTAGTGACGCGGCCTTCATCTCCGACACCCTGAAAGC
The DNA here is from genome assembly GCA_040221475.1 of Rhodospirillaceae bacterium. Lineage (GTDB taxonomy): Bacteria > Pseudomonadota > Alphaproteobacteria > Rhodospirillales > Rhodospirillaceae > WLXB01. The sequence goes on from JAVKEJ010000036.1 coordinate 21,370, forward strand.
CAGGCACAACAGCAACCTGACCACTTTCCAGCCGTGCCACCAATTCCTTAGTCTCGATTCCTGATATCCGAGCCTTACCATGTGCGCTGTCGGTTTTAATCGGAATCTGCCAGCCTAGCCATGAGCGAGCCTGAACCCCCATGCTTTGCAGCACAATAGCGAGCAACCCGCTGGTCACCTGCTCCCCAGTAGAAACCACAACGTCGTACTCGCGCGCATCATGCATGACTGAGGCATCGCGACAGTATTCAACCAGTTGATTGGTCACCCCTGCCATCGCCGAAACGACCACAGCTACTTCGTGACCCGCATCAACCTCAGCCTTAACACGTGCGGCCACAGCTCGAATGCGGTCTAAATCCGCAACAGAGGTTCCGCCAAATTTTTGAACAATCCGCATGTTCACCTACTTCAACCGCAGCTTTACTGCCGATCGCACCTCCGAACTTATCACCTCATTGTGTGAGGGCATTGCGACCGTGACCAACCGCCCTACAATTTGCTATTGAAGTAAAGTTCGTTCTCACCACTGTGAGCGGCGTATACATACTGAAAGCCCCTTGCCCAAGCAAGAAAGGCGTTATCTTTGGAACGACATAATATGGCACAGACAAATGTGATTGATCTGGCAGAAACAGTACAAACATCGCGCGATCAAGCCGAAATCGACGGATTTTCAGCCCAGGCGGCCAGTTGGTGGGACCCTGAAGGGCCTTTTGCACCGCTCCACCATCTCAATCCAGCACGGATGCGTATTCTCGCCGATTTGCTTTCCAGTCACTTCTCCCGGCCCTTGAACCAAGACATACCTTTTAACAGCCTCAGTCTTTGCGACGTTGGATGCGGCGGCGGCCTGATTACTGAGCCATGCGCAAGGCTAGGTTTCCACGTGACGGGTTTAGATGCTTCCCCGGAAAATATCGGAACAGCTAAAGAGCACGCCTCCAAATCTGGACTAACAGTTGATTATCATGTCGGTCTGCCCGAGGACCCAGACGTTTTAAATGGTCGTTTTGATGCCGTCTTGGCGTTAGAAGTCGTGGAACATGTGAGAGACATCCCGACATTTATTAGCGGCTTAACGCAGCATGTCGCACCAAATGGTATTCTTGTGCTGTCGACATTAAACAGAACGCTCAAAAGCTTAGTGCTCGCAAAATATGCAGCAGAATACATCCTGCGCTGGGTGCCCGCCGGCACACATACCTGGTCTAAGTTCATCAAACCCAGCGAGTTGTCTAAACATCTCCGCGCAGCAGGGTTCAAAGTCACCGCAATACGTGGGATGGACTACGACCTAGCAACCGGGGAATGGAATGCCTGTGACGACGTTTCAGTGAACTACATTTTAGCTGCCGTTAGAGATTAACATTGAACATCCGCGTCCTCTGGCAGAAATGGTTCGGTAGAGCAAAGCTTGAGGACTTTGCACACTCTCCCTCAGAACAAAAGAAACCGCGCACGCCCGATAAACCGCCAACATCCACACTAAAAAAGGCACGGGTATATATTGAAGAAAATCGATTCTCGATCGCTCTGCAACTCTTAAAGCAGCAGTCGCATCATCTTCATAAACATGCTGAGTACTGGTTGCTTTTGAGCGTCTGCTTCCAGTTCTTAGGACGCCCGAAGGAAGCTGAGGCAGCGCTGAGACGACACAAGAGCTTTGGTCCAGTGTCAGATGACATCGAGGGCAGGCACGCCCGCCTCTTGGCTGAATGCGGCACCTATGGGCATGCTAGGAGCCTAGTAACAAGACGTATGGCTAGCTCTGCACCAACGCTGGAATCCGCCATCTCTTTTGCGCGTATACAAGAAATCTTTGGTGGGCAGCATATGGCCATCAAAACATATGAAACTCTGATAGCGAATGTGCCGCAGCATGCGGAAGCCCTGAACAATCTGGCAAATCTCAAAAAACAGCAAAATGAATATGGAGTTGCTGAAGACCTTTATCGCCAAGCCATAGCTCTTAACCCGAGCGGGGCCACCCCGCACCGCAACTTAGGAGACCTTCTTGTTAAGACGTTTCGCCTCAAGGAGGCCATAGAAGAATATAAACAGACAGTCGCACTTGCCCCGAACAATCCTTATTTTTTGAGCGATCTGTTTTTTACGCAGCATTATTCTTCAGAATTCAATGCCAATGCGTTTAAAGCTGTTGCTAAAATGTGGGGAAAAAAGTTTGCACAAAAGTCAGATAACGCGCTTAAGCAACCCCAGATTAAAAACCGCCCTCCCCTCAGAATTGGCCTGCTCTCTGGAAGTTTTCGTAGGCATCCCGTCGGGTTTATTGGCTTGCCCGGACTTGAAAGACTGAGCCCGGATGAATTTACAATTTATTGTTACGCCAACCAAGTCGGCGGTGATCACTATACGGAACGGTTCCGGAAACTCAGTAAGCGATGGCGTTCCGTCACTCACCTGGACGATGACCAGCTTCATGCTCTGATCTGTCAAGATCAAATAGACGTCTTAATAGAGATGTCCGGGCATGCCTCTGGTCATAGATTGCCCATCGTCGGACGGCGCGTTGCCCCACTACAAATTAAATGGGTTGGTGGCCAGTACAACACGATGGGCATTGAATCGATCGACTACTTTTTGTCCGATGATATCGAGTCCCCACCGGAACATGACACATTATATACAGAAAAAATCCATCGCCTGCCTAAAGTCTACGCCTGCTATGAGCCTCCACCGGACGTACCAAACGTATCGCGCCTGCCAGCTCTTAAGAACGGTTACATCACCTTTGGCTGCCTGAACAAGAGCAACAAAATTGGCGATGCGTCCGTTGCATTGTGGAGCAAATGCTTGGCATTAGCAGCAGATAGCCGACTCATCTTACAGGGAGAGGTCTACGCTGATCAAAATATCATAGACCGGGTTACGTCGATGTTTGCCGCCCACGGCATCTCGCCACAGCGTATTGAGTGCCGAGGTTTCGCACCCCACCCAGCCCTGTTCTCAACCTACAACGATATTGATATCGCACTTGATCCTCACCCCTATTCAGGGTGCCTCACAACCTGCGAATCACTTTGGATGGGTGTTCCCGTCGCGACCCTTCCCGGGCCAACTTTCGCCGGCCGTCACTCAGCAAGCTTTTTAACGACTGTCGGCTTAGCGGATTGGATTGCTGACTCGGAACTGTCTTTCGTTACTCTCATTAAGGAACAGTGCGACGATCTCAAGACCCTCTCAACACTCCGAGACGGCTTACGCACGCGCTTGTTATCCTCTCCGCTCTGCGACGCAGAGCAATTCGGCCGCGACTTAGGTCAAGCTTTGAAAGACATGTGGAGAGAAAAGATCTTAACAGGCAAAGAAGCAGCCTAGGAAGTCCGTCTTTTTTGCCAGGGTACCGCAGCGATATCGACCCCCTCTTCAATGAGTTCTTGCGCTTCTTCCACAGTTGCCTCGCCGTAAATTCCGCGCGCTTCCGCTTCTCCATAATGGATTTTACGCGCTTCCTCTGGAAACTTGACGCCCACATTGTCGAAGTTTTTTTCGATAGACGCTTGCAATTCTTTTATGGCTTCAACCGCCTTCGTCATCGCAGTGGTCATATCCTCGGGCCCTAGCCCTTTAGATCCCTTAACTTGGGACTGCTCCGGCACGACAGGAGGTGCGATGTCTTTGACTCCAGACTTAGAAATTCGCGGGGCCATCGGCGCTTTGCGAACCTTGACTGAGCCACAAATTGGGCAAGAAATGTCTTTGGCTTTGGACAGCGTATCGAAAGCCGCACCGTTCCTGAACCATGATTCAAACTCATGGTCTTTCTCACATACTAAATCGTAAACGATCATAGATCAGCCTTTAGCAAAATTTTGTCTCCCTTTAAGGGTGACCCACTCATGTTTCAAGTTTGTTAAAGCCCTTAGACCCTTGATTTTGCAGGGTTAAATGCACGGTCATGGTCTAGAGACGGCATTTTCCGTCGCGTTTTGGCAGAGACCGAAGCGTCAATCTCCGCCAGAATCACCCCTGGTTCTGTTCCTGCATCCGCTAGAATTTGCCCCCAGGGGTCTACGATAAGCGCATGCCCATAGGTTTTACGGTCATTCGGGTGGATGCCGGTCTGGGCCGGGGCCAAAACGTACGCACCCGTCTCAATTGCCCTGGCACGAAGTAATACATGCCAATGCGCCTCTCCAGTTGGCTTGGTAAAGGCGGCTGGCACGGTGATGATGTTCGCACCCGCCTGGGCAAGGTTCCGAAACAGACTTGGGAAGCGCAAGTCATAACAAATCGTCAGGCCCAACCTGCCCCAAGGCAACTCAACCACAGCAGCCTGATCACCTGGTGCGAAAGTTGAGCTTTCCGCATAACGCTCGCCATTCCCAAGGTCGACATCGAACATATGAATTTTGTCGTACTGTGCAGCAATCTCACCGTCAGGATTTAAGACATAAGTTCTATTGGCAACACGCCCATCATTAAGCTTTATGGAGAGGCTGCCGCAGTGCAGCCATATACCGTGCTTTTGAGCCAACAGGCGGAAGGCCTTTAGCCCTTCGTGTTTGGACTCCTCGCGTGCCTTGTCCGTAATCGCCTGACGTCCCCACTCCATCATGGTGACGTTTTCAGGCATCAATACCAACTGCGCGCCAGCTTCAACTGCATTTTCAATGAGCGCTCGGGCGATCTTAATATTGTGGTGAAGATCATTACCAGAATTGACTTGCAAGCACGCAGCTTTGAAGGGTTGTGAGTCATCACTCATGAACTGACAGCAGGTCCTGTACTCGCAGTGAGTAATTGATCTAACCCGCCTTGCTTGTCTAAGGCATAGAGATCATCGCACCCGCCAATGTGTTTTCCATCAATGAATATCTGCGGAACCGTATGGCGTCCTCCAGCACGGTTCATCATTTCTTTTTTCCGCGCAGAGTCCGTCAGCACATTAATTTCTTTGAAATTTACTCCTTTTTTGGATAGCAGTTTCTTGGCGCTGTAACAAAAACCGCAAAGGGGTGAAGAATAAATTTCGATATCGGCCATGGTTGAGGGACTCGGCTTCATATACGGTTGAACTTATCAAACATATTAGACCTTACCCGTAAGGCTTCAAGGACTCCCGCACGGAATTGATCACCGTCCATGTCAGATATTGCCCTTAAGACTATCATCCTTCTCACAGGAGAGGCGGAAGCCGAGGCCCTGAGCCGTTTCCTTAAAGCTGAGAATCAGGCGCTGAATATCGTGTCCGCTCCGACAAGAGCGCACCTGGATACAATCTGCGAAAACATTGGGCGTGGAACCCGTCTGATCTCGTTCTGCTCGCCTGTCATCGTCCCGGCCGACTATCTGAGGAAGATAGACTGCGGAAGTTATAATTTTCATCCAGGCCCACCGTCGTATCCTGGCCGTTACCCGAGTGTGTTTGCGCTCTATGATGAAGTAGAAACCTTTGGAATCACGGTCCATGAGATGGTCGAACGGGTGGATGAAGGAGCCATAATCGAAGCGCGCTGGTTCCCCATCCCACCCAACTGCGATTTAGAAACTTTGGATACGCTGGCGTTTCAGGAGTTGATCGATACTTTCCGCAAAATGGCGCACCGCCTGAAGACAGATCTTCCCAGGTTGCGAACAAAGCCGATTGGATGGTCAGGCATCAAGAGGTCTAAAGCAGACTGTGACAGCCTGTGTAGATTAGGTCCAAACCTGTCTGATTCTGAAAGAGCAAAACGCCGTCGGATCTGTGGGCCACATCTGACAGGCGACAGCTAACCGCTGGGGGCTGGCACCCGCCCGATCACAAGCGCGTCAACGTGGGTAGCCCCAGCATTGGTTAATGCTATTGCACAGGCGTTCAGAGTTGCGCCTGTGGTCAGCACATCGTCGATGATCACTATTCTCTTCCCTGCGACGGCCGCGAGATCGATGACCTTAAAAGCATTCGCCACGTTGCGCCGCCGTGACGCGGCCGAAAGGCCGCCTTGTGAAGGCGTTGCTTTAACGCGCCGCAACACATCATAACGAGCAGGAATGTCAGCCTCGTAAGCAACCCAACGCGTCAATAAAGCAGACTGATTGTACGTCCGCACAAGCAGCCGCCAGCGGTGCAGCGGAACCGGAACAAGCAGATCTGCTCGCTCTAACACGTCTTTTCCAGCACGCACCATCCACCGGGCTAAGGCCGGCGCAAAGTCTGTGCGGTCCGCATACTTGAGCCGTGTGACAAGGCCGCGACTCTTTTCAGTGTAGACGAAAACCGCCCGCGCCCGATCAAACGCAGGACTGTGCTTTGAACACGCTCCGCACAGGAGCTTTTCGCAACCAAAGGCATAGGGATTTTCGAACGGAATCCCACATCTGGCGCAATATGGCGTTGTGATAAAGGTAATCTCCTCAAAGCACGTCGCGCACAAAGCGCCTGGATCGGCCACCACTGCGCCACATCCCAAGCACTTTGGCGGCATGAGCGCATCCAACATCCGGCGTCCGAGAGCAGTAAACGCATGTCGCATCAGTTTTGGCCCCTCTTAACTCTAAACACAGGGTATCGATCTCCAAATCACATAGCCTTCCGCATCCTTTTCCATTTGGAGGTGGTATGCCATAAGCAGACCTATGGTCGCTCCACCCCTCATTTTTGATCGCAAAGCAGTCTCCCGGCACCGCACCAGAGCTGGAGGAATTACAGACGCAACCAGTGTGCTCCTCGCCCGGAACAGAGATCAACTCCTGGATCGCCTGCTCGATGTGAAACGAACGTTTTCCTGCGCGCTGTCGCTTGGCTGCCGATCGGGGTTAACCGCAGAACATTTAAAAACAGAACGAGGCATCGCAACCGTTATTGCAGCTGATTACGCAGAGTCCTTCGCGCGCCAGGCCCGCAACGCAGGACATGTGTCTGTCGCCTGCGATGAAGAATGGATTCCCTTTTGGACCGATGCTTTTGACCTGATCATCGCCGAACACACGTTGCATTGGACCAATGATCTGCCCGGCGCGCTGATTCAGTTGCGGCGCTGCCTTCGGCCTGATGGCTTGTTCCTTGCTAGCCTTTTTGGTGGCAGCACGTTGCATGAATTGCGCGACGCTTTTATCTCCGCAGAAAGCGATTTACTGGGCGGTGTGACACCGCGGGTCTCCCCTTTTGTAGATGTGCGAGACGCCGGTGATTTGTTAATGCGCGCTGGTCTCGCGCTCCCTGTCGCCGACACAGACATCATAGAAATGGAATACGAAAATTTAAATGCTCTGATGTCCGATCTCCGGCTTATGGGAGAAACAAACGCCGTTAAAGACCGCCACCCAGGTCTCTCAACGCCTCGCCTGTTCGCCGCTGTAGAGCAGGTCTATCGCCAACAGCACGCCACCAAGAATGGTCATCTAAAAGCGAGCTTCGAGATCGTGACGCTAACCGGCTGGGCTCCCTCCGAAACGCAACAGAAAGCGCTAACACCTGGAAGCGCAAAAGGGCGTCTCGCAGATGCTTTAGGCACAGAAGAAAGCAAACTATAAGCGACGCCGGTCAAAAAGGATCACAGACCTATGAAATTTAAATCACCTCTGCTCAAAGGCACTCTGGTCAAACGCTACAAGCGTTTCTTTGCCGACGTCGTCCTGGAGTCTGGCGAAACCGTGACCGCACACTGCGCCAATTCCGGCTCAATGCTCTCTGTTAAGCCCGAGGGCGCGCCAGTTTGGATATCACCCGCAAACAACCCGAAGCGGAAACTTCAATACACTTGGGAAATTGTTGAGATTGAAGGCCACAAAGTCGGAATCAATACAGCTCATCCCAATCTCATTGTATCAGAAGCCATTGAGGCAGGAGAGATTCCTGAACTGGCGGGCTATGACTCTCTGCGGCGTGAAGTCAAATACGGCCAAAATTCCCGCATTGACGCCTTGCTCGAAGCTGAGGGCAAACCCTCCTGCTATGTAGAAGTCAAAAACGTCACCATGAAGCGGGATTTGACGCCCTCAGGCAAAGCAGAATTTCCTGATTCCGTAACCTCGCGAGGTGCAAAACATTTGGTTGAACTCGCTGATATGGTCGCGGACGGCCATCGCGCCGTGATGTTCTATCTGGTCCAGCGCGAAGACTGTTTTGCCTTTTCAGTGGCCGGTGATATCGACCCAGATTATGAGGCCGGATTAATCGCCGCAATGAAAGCTGGCGTGGAGGTTATCTGCTATCAGTGCCATGTAACACCCAAGGAAATCAGCATTTCCGGGCCCTTGCCCATGGATTTACCAAGCTGAAACCCCTATATGTGAAGCTACTCTCTACCCTGATTTGATAGAATTGGCTGCCTGATGAACCTAGCTCTGGAAACAGAACCACGACCACGCCCGAACGAAATCCCACTGCACGGGCCAGAAGCGTTTGAGGCCATGCGCAAATCAGGGCGTTTCGCAGCTGAGATACTTGATTTCATCACACCCCACGTCGTACCGGGTGTGACGACAGGCGAGCTTGATAAGCTTTGCTATGATTTTCACATAGAGCATGACGCCGTTCCGGGCCCGCTCGGCTATCGCGGTTTTCCAAAATCCATCTGCACTTCCATCAATCATGTGGTGTGTCATGGCATACCGGGCGACCGGCCTTTAAAGGACGGAGATATCGTTAACATTGATGTGTCGCCGATTATCGACACTTGGTTCGGCGACACCAGCAGAATGTTCTTTGTTGGCGATGTGAAAATCAAAGCGAAGCGACTTGTTGAGGTTACTTACACGGCGATGATGAAAGGAATTGAAGTCGTCAAACCGGGAGCAAAACTCGGCGACATCGGGCACGCGATTCAAAACTATGCAGAAGGTGAGAGATTCTCAGTTGTCCGCGATTTCTGTGGGCACGGCATCGGTCAGGTGTTTCACTCAGCCCCCAACGTGATGCACGTTGGCCAGCCCGGCACAGGCATTACGCTTGAAGAGGGCATGTTCTTCACCATTGAACCGATGATCAATGCGGGCCGCTATGACACAAAGATTCTGGACGATGGCTGGACAGCCGTAACGCGCGACAAATCGCTTTCGGCGCAGTTCGAGCATACCATCGGTGTGACGGCTGATGGTTTTGAGATTTTCACCCTGTCTCCCAAAGGGTACACTTGCCCGCCTTTTGCCAGCTAGCCGCCAATGGCAGACAAGCGCACAACTTCGAGAGAAGGTCGCGCGCTTAGCGAAGCACACCAGGACATGTTCCTGGAGAAAGCAACTCCCCCATCTAAGGTCGGCTATCACGGGCACCGGGCTCGACTCCGGGCTCGTTTCTTGGATGCGGGCCCTCAGGCCCTGGCCGATTATGAACTGCTTGAACTGCTTCTGTTTTCTGCCCTTCCCCGGAAAGACACCAAGCCAATCGCCAAGGCCCTCATTGAAACGTTCGGCTCCTTCGCAGATGTCATCACCGCTGACTCAGATAAACTGCTAGCCGTAGACGGACTCGGCGAAAGTGCAGTTGTCTCGCTAAAGGCCGTGCAAGCTGGTGCGACCCGTATGCTGCGCGCGCATGTCATGGACCGTCCAGTCATCTCGTCCTGGCAGGCATTGATCGACTACTGCACCGCTCAGATGACTTTTGAAGATGTCGAGCAGTTCCGCATTCTGTTTCTCGACAAGAAGAACAAGCTGATTGGCGACGAAGCACAGCAGCGCGGCACGGTGGATCATACGCCTGTGTACCCGCGGGAAGTGGTGAAACGGGCGCTGGAATTGAATGCCAGCGCGATCATTATGGTCCACAACCACCCGTCAGGGGATCCAACCCCGTCTCAAGCTGACATCGCCATGACGAAGAAGGTCGTTGAAGCCCTTGAGGCTGTCGGCCTCATTCTGCACGACCATCTTGTGCTGGGCCGGGGCCGCCATATCTCCTTCAAGCAAGAACGTCTGCTTTAGGGTTTCCGCCTAAATCTAGGCTCTTTCCAGGTAGAAATAGGACCCTCCATCTGGAAGTCTGGCGCAGAACTCTTTATACCCACCTCAGACACTCATCTGATCAGGATTACGCCAATGATTCCGCGGTATGCGCGACCAGAGATGGTCAAAATCTGGGAACCCGAGAACAAGTTCCGCATCTGGTTCGAGATTGAAGCGCATGCCTGTGACGCCCAAGCTGAACTTGGTGTCATTCCCAAAAGCGCTGCGGAAGCAGTGTGGAAACACGGCAAATTCGAAGTCGACCGGATTGATGAGATTGAGCGCGAAGTTAAGCATGACGTCATCGCGTTTCTTACCAATCTGGCCGAGCATGTTGGGGATGAGGCCCGCTTTGTGCACCAGGGCATGACCTCCTCTGACGTCTTGGACACATGCTTGTCGGTCCAGTTGGTCCAGGCCACCGATATTCTACTGGCTGATATTGAGTTGCTGCTGGAAGCCATCAAGCGCCGCGCTTACGAGCATAAAATGACTGTATGTATGGGCCGTAGCCATGGCATCCACGCTGAGCCAACCACGATGGGCCTAAAATTTGCGGGCATGTATGCGGAGTTTGATCGCAACCGCACCCGTCTTCAGGCAGCCCGCGCCGAGATCGCCACCTGCGCGATCTCGGGGGCGGTCGGCACCTTCGCCAACATCGACCCTAGCGTCGAAGTCCATGTCGCCAAAGCCCTTGGGCTTGAGGTTGAGCCTATTTCCACGCAAGTGATTCCACGGGATCGGCATGCTGCCTATTTTGCTACATTGGCCGTCATTGCCAGCTCAGTTGAGCGGATCGCCACAGAAATTCGGCACCTCCAGCGCACGGAAGTCCGGGAAGTGGAAGAGTACTTCTCGCCCGGACAAAAAGGCTCATCAGCCATGCCGCACAAACGCAATCCGGTGCTGACAGAAAACCTCACCGGACTGGCCAGAATTGTGCGCGGCTTTGCCCTCCCGGCCATGGAAAATGTAGCCTTGTGGCATGAGCGCGACATCTCGCACTCGTCTGTGGAAAGATACATCGGGCCGGATGCAACGATCACTCTCGACTTCGCCCTAGCCCGCCTGACCGGCGTTATCGACAAACTGGTGCTTTACCCTGACGCCATCGACAAAAACCTCAATGGCATGGGTGGCTTAGTCTTCTCTCAGCGGGTGTTACTGGCGCTCACGCAGGCGGGAGTCAGCCGCGAAGACTCGTACCGTTTGGTTCAGCGCAATGCGATGGACGTCTGGGACGGTAAAGGCGACCTGCTGTCACGCCTGAAAGCGGACAGCGAAGTCACAGACAAAATATCTCCGGACGCCCTGAGTGAATTGTTCGCTATGGAGTATCACACCAAGCACGTGGATACGATTTTCGAACGCGTATTTGGTTAGGCACCTTCAACTATCTGCTTATAGGCCTCGACCGCACACTCAGACAGCTTCGCATTTAGCTCCGCATCGCCAATGGAAAGACCTTTCGCTGCGATGTCAGCTTTGACTTTATCGAGCATGTCGTCATCGCCGGGTTTTTCGAAGTTAGAATCAACCACTTCAATCACGTAGGCCGCTTCTTCAGCGCCGGTCATACCAAACTTCGCGGCCAACCAATGCCCTAAAAGCTTATCGCGGCGCGCCTGGACCCGAAACTGCTGATCTTGGTCCATTTCAAACTTCCGCTCGAAACCCTTTTCGCGATCTTTAAACGAATCATTCATGATATTTCGTACCTTCGCTAACTTGATGGCCGGGGCTCACGCCTCGTTTCATTCCTGAGAGTGATATAATGGGCCAAGCCGCGCGGCGCAATTGCCAAAACAATACGATTCTGCGACACATCCATCATGTGCACAGTGGTTATTCTTCGCAGGCCCGATCATCCCTGGCCTGTGCTTGTCGGGGCCAACCGCGATGAGCAGGTCACCCGCCCCTGGAAAGCCCCGGCGCGACACTGGCTAGACCGGCCCGATGTTGTGGCCGGACTCGATGAACTGGGCGGCGGTACGTGGATGGGACTGAATGATACAGGTGTTGTCGCCTGTATTCTCAACCGACGCGGCACGCTCGGACCGCAAGACGGCAAGCGCAGCCGGGGCGAAATCGTCCTGGATGCGTTGGATCATCCCGACGCAGTGCCAGCTGCAGAAGCCCTGGTCCAACTGGATGGCCGGGCATTTCGGGATTTCAACTTGCTGATCGCTGATAATCGAGACGCTTTTTGGCTAAAACTCGATTCCTCGGTCTCTGATCATGTCTCTGTTCAGGAAATTCCGCTTGGACTGTCGATGCTCACAGCGGGCGACCTGAACGATAAGAATACGCCACGTATTGCACGCTTTCTGCCGCAATTTGGAGAGGCTACCGTTCCAGAGCCAGAGGAAGGAATCTGGGCGGACTGGCAACATATCTTGGCCGCCGGACCGGATGCAGATACACCCGACGTCGCCATGTGCTTTCGCACCGACTCAGGCTTTGGTACATCCTCAAGCAGCTTGGTGGCTTTGCCCTCGGTTGAGGCCGCACATGCCCCGGTCCCGCAACAGATGAAGTGGCTTTTTGCCCCTGGGCCGCCCGATTCGGCTGCTTTTGCGCTAGTCGATCTGTCTCATTGATCAGAAAACCCGCCGTTTCCGGGCCTGGATATGAGTATTTGAGAGGGGCCGCCGGTCCTGCTATATCCCCCTCTCCTCAGGTTCCTTCGCTGCATTGGGTGTGCGAAGGCAAATTCCGGTGCACCTCACACCATGCCCAAGCGCAAACAGATTTTCGAAGGCAAGGCCAAGATCCTCTATCAAGGACCAGAGCCCGGCACGATTGTTCAATATTTTAAGGACGACGCGACCGCCTTTAATAATAAGAAAAAAGGCACGATCACCGGTAAGGGCGTGCTGAACAACCGCATTTCAGAATATCTGATGCAGCGCCTAGAAGACATTGGCATCGCGACCCATTTCGTGCGCCGCCTGAACATGCGGGAACAATTGGTCAAAGAAGTTGAGATCATTCCCATCGAAGTTGTCGTGCGCAACGTTGCGGCAGGTTCAATTTCAGAGAAATTCGCGATCCCGGAAGGCACACGCCTGCCTAGGTCGATCGTTGAGTACTATTACAAAAACGACGAACTGAACGATCCGCCGATTTCTGAAGAACATATTACCGGTTTTGGCTGGGCCACCATCCAGGAAATCGACGAGATGCTGAACATGTCCCTCAGGATCAATGACTTCCTCATGGGCCTGTTCCTCGGCATTGGCATCAAACTGGTCGACTTCAAGCTGGAATATGGCCGCCTGTATCATGATGGTGGAGATATTCAGCTGGTGTTGGCGGATGAACTGTCACCGGACAACTGCCGTCTGTGGGACGTGCACACGGACGAGAAGATGGATAAAGACCGTTTCCGCCGCGACATGGGTAAAATCGAGCAAGCCTATCAAGAAGTTGCACGACGCCTTGGTATTTTGCCAGAGAGCGGCCCAGGCGATATTCAAGGAACCGACACCCTGCAGTAGCGATGTTATGACTGACGTAATCACCACCCCAACTGAGAGAACCTGTTAACCCTATGGCCAAAGCGACCGTGCACGTGACCCTGAAATCCGGGGTTCTCGACCCTCAAGGAAAAGCTATTCAACACGCCCTGGAGAATCTTGGTTTTTCTGGCATTGAAGGCGTCCGGCAGGGGAAGTTCATTGAACTGGACCTGACAGAAACAAATACGGCAAAAGCCAAAACCGATGTTGAAAGCATGTGCCAGAAGCTGCTGGCCAACACGGTCATTGAATCCTATCGGGTTGAGGTGAGCGATTAAGACATGAGATCCGCTGTCATCGTTTTCCCCGGCTCTAACTGCGACAGAGACATTGCTGTGACCCTCACCAAGGTCACGGGTCAAAAACCCGAGATGGTTTGGCATCGCGACACCGCGTTGCCTGACGGCCTTGATCTGATCGCTGTGCCGGGTGGCTTTTCCTACGGCGATTATTTGCGCTGTGGCGCTATGGCCGCCAACTCCCCGATTATTGCGGATGTTAAAAAGAAAGCAGACGCTGGCGTGCTCACGCTGGGCATCTGCAATGGCTTTCAGGTGCTGACGGAATGTGGACTTCTCCCCGGGGCCTTGATCCGCAACCGGAACCTCAAATTCGTCTGTCGCGACGTTCTGTTGTCGGTTGAGCAGCCAGACAGTCCCTTCACATCGCGCTACAAAAAAGGCCAGGTCATTCGAATCCCGGTGGCGCATCACGACGGCAACTACGTCGCTGATGAAGACACCCTGCAACGGCTCGAAGACGATGGCCGCGTGGCCTTTCGCTACAGCGATGAACAGGGGCACGCCTCTGATGCCGCCAACCCAAATGGGTCGGCGCGAAATATCGCCGGTGTATTCAATGAAAAGCGAACGGTCCTCGGCCTGATGCCACATCCAGAACGTCTGTCCGACGCGCGGTTGGGTGGTGTTGACGGGAAACCGATGTTTGAAAGCCTATTGGAGCGCCTGTCATGACGCTGCCGAATACAAAAATCTCTAAAGAAGACATTACTGCCCACGGCCTGACCGAAGAAGAATACCTGCGTGTTCTTGAAATTCTGGATGGTCGCGAACCCAACCTGATTGAATTGGGTATTTTCTCGGTCATGTGGTCCGAGCATTGCTCCTATAAGTCCTCGAAAAAGTGGCTCAAAACCCTCCCGACAAAAGCGCCGTGGGTGATCTGCGGACCGGGCGAAAACGCGGGCGTGGTCGATATCGGCGATGGCCTGGCCGCGATCTTCAAAATGGAAAGCCACAATCACCCCTCCTTCATCGAGCCCTTCCAAGGCGCAGCGACCGGGGTCGGCGGTATTCTGCGGGACGTGTTCACTATGGGCGCGCGGCCTGTCGCGAATATGAACGCTTTGCGCTTTGGCGACATCAACCACCCAAAAACCAGGCATCTGGTGGCCGGCGTGGTCAGTGGGATTGGTGGTTACGGCAACTGCGTGGGCGTGCCGACGGTGGGTGGTGAGGTGAATTTCCACCCGGCTTACAACGGCAACATCCTGGTCAACGCCATGACCGTGGGACTGGCCGAAAAGGATCGCATCTTTTATTCCGCCGCATCCGGCCCCGGCAACCCGGTGATCTATGTCGGTTCTAAAACCGGCAAAGATGGCATTCACGGTGCGACGATGGCCTCAGCCGAGTTTGACGAAGACACCGAAGAAAAACGCCCCACGGTGCAGGTTGGCGACCCGTTCACAGAAAAACTGCTGATCGAAGCCTGCCTGGAATTGATGGCAACCGATACGATTGTCGCCATTCAGGACATGGGCGCAGCGGGTCTGACCTGCTCGACCTTTGAAATGTGCTCCAAGGGCGGCACTGGCATTGAGATGAACCTGAACGCCGTGCCCATTCGTGAAGCCGACATGACGCCCTACGAAATTATGTTGTCGGAAAGCCAAGAGCGGATGCTGATGGTGCTGGAGCCGGGCAAAGAGCACATCGCCCAGGCGATTTTCGAAAAATGGGAGCTGGATTTCGCCGTGGTGGGTCACTTGACCGACACCGGGCGGATGATTCTGATGAAAGACGGACAGCAAGTGGCTGACCTGCCGATTGACCCGCTGGCGGAAGCTTCGCCGGAATACGACCGCCCCTGGGTGCCGACACCGGATGCCGAAGTTATAGCGTCGGACGTTGTGCATCATGGCGAGTGGACCGACAGCCTGAAAAAGCTGATCGCGGCCCCTGACCTCGCCAGCCGCCGCTGGGTGTGGGAGCAGTATGACCACATGGTTATGGGCGACACGGTGCAACGCCCAGGCGGCGATGCGGCGGTGGTGCGGATTCATGACTCCGAACGTGGTCTGGTGATCACCACCGATTGCACTCCCCGGTATGTGAAAGCCAATCCCTTCGAGGGCGGCAAACAGGCGGTGGCTGAAGCTTGGCGCAATTTGACCGCGACCGGCGCTCGACCGCTGGCCGTGACCGACAACCTGAACTTTGGCAATCCTGAAAAGCCGCCGATTATGGGGCAGCTTGTCGGGGCGATTCAGGGCATTGGCGCGGCCTGTACGGCGCTGGATGCCCCGGTCGTCTCGGGCAACGTGTCACTATACAACGAGACGGACGGCCAACCGATTTTACCGACCCCGACGATTGGCGCGATTGGCATTATTGATAACCTGGACCATGCTGCCACCGCAGACTTTAAGGCCGAGGGTGAAGCGGTGCTGCTGATTGGCGGACCGGATTCCGTCACCGATGGCTGGCTGGGACAGTCGATTTACCTGCGTGACCTGCACGCTCATGAGACTGGCGCGCCGCCGCCGGTTGACCTAGCCCAAGAGCGTGCCACAGGCGATGCGGTCCGCGATCTCATCATCTCGGGCAAAGCCACAGCCTGTCACGATGTGTCTGATGGCGGGGTGTGTATCGCTCTGGCAGAAATGGCCCTGGCGGGCGACATCGGCGTCACAATCGATACCGGATCTGATGTCTCAGTCCCCTGGCTGTTTGGCGAAGATCAAGGACGATACCTCATCACCTGCAAAACGGACCACGCTGCAGCACTCCTCGCAGGTCTCACAGACGCGGGTCTGACGGCACGGCAGATCGGCATCACAGGCGGCGATGCTGTGAGCGTCGCAGGTGGAGCCTCTGTGCCGGTCAAAACTCTGCGTGATTTGCATGAGGGCTGGTTCCCGTCCTATATGGCTGCTTAAGGGCGAAGCCCGCAGACACCACACACAGAGGAGCACGACCATGGCGATGACCGCTGCCGAAATCCAAGAGATGATCAAAGCTGCCCTGCCAGACGCAGAGGTGGTGATTGATGACCTGCGTGGCGATGGCGATCACTATGCCGCGCGGGTGGTGTCAAAAGCCTTTGAAGGCAAAAGCCGGGTGCAGCAGCATCAGATGGTGTATGCGGCGCTTCAGGGCAAAATGGGCGGGCAATTGCACGCTCTGGCCCTGCAAACCTCGACTCCCGACGCTTAAGACTGAAAAGCTTAGTGCCACACGCTATTTTCCGGTTTCCCTTGCCAAACCGGCAGCAAGCCCTATATCCCTGGGCCTATGAAGGCTGCTGAACGCCGCCCACCCTCAGTTTTTTTTCGGAGTATGCTCCTATGTCAGACAACCCCGCCATTGCCCAAATCAAAGACGACGTCGAGAACAACGATGTGGTGCTGTTCATGAAGGGCACCCCGATGTTTCCGCAATGTGGATTTTCCGCCTCTGTGGTGCAGATTCTTAGCCAGTTGGAAGTCAAGTTTAAGGGCGTCAACGTGCTGGAAAGCGACGAACTGCGCCAGGGCATCAAAGACTTCACCCAGTGGCCGACTGTGCCTCAGCTGTACGTGAAGGGTGAATTTGTTGGCGGCGCTGACATCGTGCGTGAAATGGCGATGAACGGCGAACTGGAAGACCTGATGAAAGAAAAGCAAGTCGCCAGCGCCTCCTAGGGCATAAGCTTCAAAATTTTCTGAAGACCTTTGCCGCCCAGTGCGAGCATAAGCCTTTCTGTGCCTTGCTTTTGGGTATCGTGAATCATGGTTTTGGGGCTCGCCCTTGGGATGAGAACTTTGGTTTTGGGGCTCGCCCTTGGGACGAGAACTTTGGTTTTGGGGCTCGCCCTTGGGACGAGCCCATGCACGCCCACCACTTTTCAATAAAATCAAAGACTTAGAGTGGAGCGAAACAAGCCCATGCACAACATTATTGCGCGGTTGAACCTGACAATTTCGACACCCGAAAAAGCCAGCGTTTCTGCGGGTTAGCGGCCCATTCTGACCTCTTCCAGCGTTTTGAACTGGGTGCCGTTGCCATCAAAGTTGCGCGGCGACAGCCACGCCTCGAGCCCGGCCTTCACACGCAGCCATTCGCCGTCGGTGATGGAAAACCACGCCGTGTCGCGGTTGTGGCCTTTCACAACCATGTCGTTGCGGAAGGTGCCTTCATAGACAAAGCCGAAGCGCCGGGCGGCGCGCACCGAAGCGGCGTTTTGATCATCGCATTTCCATTCATACCGGCGATAGCCGAGATCGTCGAACACATGGCGGGCCATCAAATACAGCGCTTCGGTGGCCTGTTTGGTGCGTTGCAGCGCCCAGCCGAACACCACACAGCCAATCTCGACGCTGCCATGGGCTTCACGCAGGCGCATAAAACTGAACATGCCGCTAATCATGTTCGTCGTGACGTCGACAATCACCATCGATTCCCATCCGCTGCTGACGCGCTGGCGCTCGAACTCTGAGGGAAACAAATCGGCGTTGAGAAATGGCCCGACAGGCATGTACGCCCATAGCGCCGCGTTACCCTCGCCGCCGACAGCTGCATAAAGTCCGGCCTCATGCGTGGCCCAGTCGAGCGGTTCCAGCCGGACGGTCTCACCTGTGAGGGGGACCGAGCCAGGCCGCGCACGCGGCGTCCAAGTGGAGAGGTCAAAGGTCATGACCGGAGCTTAGCGGGATGCAATGGAACGTGAAACCCTAGACCCTCGGGTCGGTGCCCTGGGGTGACGGATGAGGTTGGCATGCAAAGATTTTGTTTAAGGATTTGACGGAACGCGATTTAGACGATCCGCAAAAGCGTGGCGCACCCAAAAAGAAACACAACCCAAACCCATAGCCCCGTTTGAGACAGACCCAGAAAAAGCCGTGGAGCAGTCCTTTGATCGTGTGGCAGGTGACCAGATAACAGCAAAGCAGCTTAAGACCTATGCTGAGGTCCTGGCTCAATATCACCTCAGCTCGGAGAATAAGTTTGAGAATGGGGGATTTCTGGATAAGGGGGAAACTAAGCGCAGACACGCTCAAGTAGACAATGTTAGTCTGATCAAAAAGGAATCAAATAAAGTGGAAGTCAGTGGAGAAGCGCATCCGCTGGCATGCAATAGCTCGTATATTGAACAACAAACTCAGAATCGCAATTAGGGGTGGTAGTTGTAAGCAATGGGTGCTGTTTCTTCACTTTTCGTCCGCAAAGTCCTTAAAGCTGCTGGAGATGAAATAGATCAAGTCACTTTTCTGGAATCTATTGGTCTTCAAGCTGATGCTGCAAGTGACGTCGCCCATAGGGTCTCAGACACAGCGTACTACGACCTCCTTGAGCGCATAGCCGACATCGCAGCCGACGCGACAGACCTTCCGTTAAAAGCTGGTGCAAGCATGCAGTGTAATGATTATGGAGCATTGGGCCTTGCCTGGAAGGCCGCACCAAATTTGCGGGAATCTATTGCTAGGTTGGAACGGTACTGGCAATTGTGGACTAGCGTATCGCAGTACGAGCTTCGACCTGAAGGAAGCGCAGCCTACTTTATTTTGCACCGGGCTGGCGAACGTCGTCTTGGGCTCCGACTCTCGAATGAGGCCACCTTAGCGAGTGCGACTTCCATTATCAGAGAGGTTTCAACGGTTGATTTCGCCCCTCTTGAGGTACATTGCAAGCACCGCCCACCAAATAAGATATCTGCTCATGAAGATTATTTTGGGTGCCCTGTCATCTTTGAGTCTGAATTGGATGCATTACTTATTTCTTCAGATCATCTTTCGCGTCCGAATCGGTTAGGGGACGTTGGAATTACTAAGTTTCTAATTTCTCACCTCGACCAAGAAATTCAAAAACACGAACGAGAGCAATCCCTGGTAGACGAAGTCAGAGACGCCATAGTTCGCTTACTCAGTTCGGGGGTACCGAGGGCCTCGGCTGTAGCACACCAACTAGGTCTTAGTGAGCGCTCCCTACAGCGAAGACTCAACGATGAGGATATTTCCTACACGGAGATAATGGAAGAAGTGCGCAGGAAACTAGCTGAAGGTCTTCTGGTGCAAAGCGATTATTCACTCGCTGAAGTCGCCTATTTGAGCGGGTTTTCCGAGCAAAGCGCATTCAACCGTGCATTCAAGCGCTGGAAAAATCAAACCCCTGCGACCTACCGAGAATCCAACAGAGAACCCTTTTAGTCCGCGCTTGACGCGGCATGTCAATGCTTTGGCGTCAACGGTCAATTACTCCATTACCAACCGCGGCACATTCACGGCATTGCTATTGGTAAAGGAGATTCATGATGCAATCGTCACCTATTCTTGTTATCGGCGCTACCGGCAAAACCGGCTCTCGAATTGTTCGGCGGTTAACCGAAAGAGATTACGAAGTTCGCAGAGGCTCTCGTAGCGCAGAAATTCCATTTGACTGGGAAGATTCGAAAACGTGGGAAGCGGCTCTTGACGGCACCGCTGCTGCCTACATCTCATATTTTCCAGACCTCGCTTTCCCCGGTGCTGTGGAGAAGATTGAAGCCTTATGTTCGGTCGCGAAGAGGGTTGGTGTTGGGCGGTTGGTGTTGCTGTCAGGACGCGGTGAACACCACGCTCGTTTGGGCGAAGAAGTAGTACGAAGCAGCGGAGTAAAATACACCCTAGTTCGAGCAGCGTGGTTTGCGCAAAATTTCAGTGAGGGCTACCTGCGTGACCCAGTTCTTAGTGGAGTTATCGCTATGCCTGGGGGGGATGTTCGCGAACCCCTTGTTGATGTTGATGACATAGCTGATGTCGCAGTGGCCGCGTTAACCGACGACAAACACACTGGTCAGCTCTACGAAGTTACGGGGCCCCGGTTGATGACGTTCAGAGAAATGGCGGCCGAATTAGCTTTCGCCACAGGCCGAAACATTGAATATTTGCCGATTAGCTATGATCAATTTCATGCTGGCCTCGTCGAAGTAGCCGATGATTTCATAGCCGACGTGTTTACGGGCATTGCGCGAGAGACGCTAGATGGGCGTAACGCATACCTTGCCGATGGTGTCCAGTTAGCTCTAGGTCGCTCACCTCGGGATTTTTTGGAGTTTGCCCGCAGCGCAGCGGCAACCGGGACTTGGACCAGGACCGCCTGAATTAAATAATACTTTTATGGAGACAATTATGATCGATATTCGTACCGCCCCTTATGCAGCTTTGCTGCTGCGCGTTGGCCTAGGGAGTTTATTTCTCGCCCACGGTTTTTTACTCAAAGTTTTGACGTTTACGGTACCCGGCACGGTCGGGTACTTTGAGAGCATTGGTTACCCCGGCTTCTTTGCCTATCTCGTGATTTTTGGTGAAATTGGTGGTGGTTTGGCACTCATACTTGGCATCAAGACCCGCGAAGTCTCTCTCTTACTTTTACCAATCATGATCGGTGCGACCCTGCAACATGTGGGAAACGGTTGGTTGTTTTCGGCCCAAAATGGCGGATGGGAATTCCCGGCGTTTTGGACAGTCCTGCTGGTCGTCCAGGTTCTACTCGGCGATGGCGCCTTCGCCATGACACGCCTTGTCCCACATAAAAAGCCCGTGAACGACTTAGCTTAAATGCCTGCCGTCTAAGTTGGCAAAGGCCGAATACAAATAGGAATTTGATATGAAGCAAATCACCCGAATCAACCATGTAGGTCTGCGTGTACGGGATCTGCCGACCACTCGTAGATTCTACGAGATGCTGGGCTTCGTCTTCCTCGCTGGTCCAGTGGGTCCCGAGCCAGTAGCAATCATGGAGCATCCATCGGGGGTCAACATCAATTTTATTCTCAATGCATCGCCAGATGCTTCACGAACGAATATTTTGATGGATGAAACTATAAAGCACGTCGGTTATACGCACATTGCTTTGGAAATAACTGATGCAGAGGCCGTAAAACGACACCTCGAAAAAAATGACATTGCGATCACTGAAACAGTTGAATTTGATGGCGCCTTGTTCTTTTTCGTCCGCGATCCAGACGGGAACGTAATCGAATTTCACAGACCCGCTGATTAATTTACTGATGTCCGCCTAGGGCTAATTGCGGACATTAGAATCTGAGCAAATTGACAACTGATAAAAAAATACTGTGGACCCACCCTCGTAAGCGGGACCACAGTATTTTTTTATTCTAGAAAATCACTAGGCCCTCGGGTCAAGCCCGAGGGCGACAAAGTAGAGGTTGAACTCAAGAGTTGAGACAAAATCTCGATGCGTCGTCCTCGGATTTAATCCGAGGACCCAGGGCAGCTATAACAGGCCGCGCGTGGAACCCTGGAGTCGCCGGATAAGCCGGCGAATGACAGCGTGAGATAAATGCTCAGGTGAGCCCGAGAGTGACGAATTGAGAGGGGTTGCGTTGCTCTCCTGCGTGGAACGGGATATGAGAGTTTGGTGTTTCCCTATTCCCCTGATGCCTTCACCATCACAGGACCCCACATGCGCTTTTCTGCCATCACAAGGCCCGCTCTGCTCACCTGTGCGGTCATCCTCACAGCGATACAAAACGCCCAGGCCTACCAGGGCATCACCCTCGCACGCGAGTGTCGGTTGACAGACGGTGAGGCTGCTGTGCGATGCACCGCGTTCATTGATGGCTTTATCGCTGGCGCGCAGATGTCGATTAACGGGCAACCGCTGCCGCGCTGAAGCCATATGGGCTATCAGTGGTGCGGGGCAGACGTGCTAAAGCCCGATGCCGTGCGCACAACCCTTATTGACGCGGCCATGGATCAGAGTGCCGTGTTGCATTTTCCAGCCAGTCTGGTGCTGGCGCAAACGTTGAGTGCCAAATTTCCCTGCGAGGATTAGGCGCACAAACAGCACGTGACAATTAGGCGCACGAACAAAACGTGAGGACTAACCTTTGCCGGAATAGCCATGTGAGTTAAATTTTCTGCTTTTATCTTCCATTAAAACTAAAAGAAGACTGGTACTTTGTATTAAGCTGAATTGAAGAGATGGATTAACCATCCGACACCAAAGAGAACCAACATCCCATTCGCGACAAGAGTCACCCATAACGAATCAGTTGCAGCTGACAGCCAGTTTGCGTTACTTGATGAATATAAGTTGCCGATTGTTGTGTTTCTGAAAATGAAGAGACTCAATGCAGGCATAAGTACTAGTATTGCACCCTTTAGTGTAAGCTCACTGTGTTGATACATAGTCAACGCAAGCCAGTAAGGCGCTTCTAAAACTAGAATCACTCCAAGGCAGATGAGGAGTGAAGATAGATACTGAATCAATAGATTCGAGAATGTGAATGTAGCGTACACAAAGTATGTACCAAAAACTAAACCGAGGGCGACTTTATGAACGCTACCATTTATTCCGGGTTCAAAAAGAAAACTCTCATTCGCTAAGTTAGCTACCACCCCAAAAAAGACGCCAAGGATAGCAACGCCAAGCGACGACACGAGTGTGTCAGCCTTAAAGTGAATTTTAAAGAACAGGAAATGGTGAGTTAGCACCATTACTACGACAATAAGGTGCAAGAGGTTTGTTATCGCTAGATTAGGGACAAAACCAAGTTGGTAAATCTGAGTCACTGTCGCGCTTAATAAGAATGACAAAAATAAGATGTGAGAGGAATTCATAAACTCAATACTGTCGTTTGTTCTCGAATTACTCATTTGCCAAACTCATAGAGCTTTAGAACGAATTCTTGACAGACTGTCAGCATCTAGCGAAACCAACACCTTCATTAGGCTGATTTGCCCCCCTAAACCAAAGCTGAACAGCGAGAAGTTCTGAGTCAGCTCCTACGTAATTGTCCAGAATTTCATCTATTTTTGCGTAAGCACCAGCATAATCATTGAGTGAAGAGTTCGGATTAGTCTCATCGCCTATAAATGACCTAATTTCTTGAATTTCATTCTGGGTAAAACTGGTCATTTAGTACTCCCAATAGTAACTGGATTGTCCACCACAAAGGTGGAAATCAAATTCCGAACACCATTTTCGATGGACTGGAATTTCGGCAAGTTTTCTCGAGAGAAAAAATACCCTACGCTAATGCCATTAGAGTTATTTTGCGTCTTACAGGTAGGATTTATTTGAATGTCATCCTTGATGAAACATTCAAGCGCGATTTCCGTTTCATCGCTGAGTTGGAAGACGAATAACTCAATTTTAGGATTTGGGTTTAGCGGAACAAGCTCTAGTTTGGTTAGGCCAAACGGGCCCGCCTTTCGCGATATCTCTTTATCGAAAAGTTTAGCCCTAGCTTCTAAGCCTTCGATATAAGATCTCTGGGACGGTCGCAGATATATCCTAATTACGTTGGGATCAAGCCGACCCGTAAACTTTGTCTTATTCGCTTCAGTTACTGGAAGTAAATCAGGAAGAAGAGCATGGAGGGAAATTAGGTCCTGCTCATTAGTAACTCTGTCTTTTTCGTAAACAATGTAATTACTAGGAATGCTTAATAACTTACCGCCGACTTGGATTTCGATTGGTTCAGCACTAGTGGAGACTCTTGGTCGAAAGTTTGACTCTCCGAAGATGAGTTCTGG
Source organism: Rhodospirillaceae bacterium (assembly GCA_040221475.1). GTDB lineage: Bacteria > Pseudomonadota > Alphaproteobacteria > Rhodospirillales > Rhodospirillaceae > WLXB01. The sequence continues at coordinate 45,550 of JAVKEJ010000036.1, forward strand.
ACGAGAAATTATTGTTACGACAGAGAGAGCCGTAATACCAAGCGTAAGTCCAACAACTAAACGGGTAAAACTCATGTTGTCAGCATCCACCTCTCACCGAAATCGGTGACTCTATGACGAAATAGAAACTTAGCTCCCAAACGGAACCAAGCTTCGTGGCTGTCCTGACTCCTTCCATCCGCATTCCTGCGGCGTTGACACGGACTGTGGTTCTTTATGCTGGTAGAACCTTATCCCGCATCCCTCATGTGATATCCGAGCGCAGTTTAAACCGCGCATCAAGGGAAATTTTTGCGGGGCTTAGATAGGGCCTAAAACCCTGCCCTGCCTGTCGCCATGGACCCTCGCAATGAATGCGAGGGTGACAGATTGAGATTGAGGATCACTGGAGGCTCACGTAACCCTGGATTCGCCGGATAAACCGGCGAATGACGGTTTGAGTTTACAGGCCGACGAGAGTCCGAGGCTAACGGCTTGAATTAGACAGAGTGCGTTAGACCGAAACCAGTCCCGATACGGCCACCGGCAGAGAGCGCAGGCGCTGGCCGGTGGCGTTATAGATGGCGCTTGTGAGCGCAGGCGCCACAGCAGGTACGCCGACCTCGCCCATACCGCCCGGGTGTCCGCCCTGGGCCATAATATGGGTTTCGATTTTCTTCGGCACTTCGGCCATGGTCATAAGGCGGTAACCATCAAAGTTGCTTTGCACGACCTTGCCGTCTTCCACATCAATCTGGCCCCACAGCGCGGCAGACAACGCATCGATGACCGAACTTTCAATCTGGGCCTCAACAATGTTGGGGTTCACAACGGTGTGCGGGTCAACCACGGTGACGACGCGGTCCACGGTCAACTCACCCTCGGCCGACACGGTAACTTCCACCACCTGACCAACGTAAGAGCGGAACGCTTCAACAAAAGCCACGCCACGCCCGCGACGGGAGCCTGCGGGACCGGGTGCGAGCGGTTTGCCCCAATCGCCTTTTTCGGCGGTGGCGTCGAGCACCGCGACCATCTCTGGCTTGTGACTGAGCAGGCTGCGGCGGAACTCCACCGGATCGCGGCCAGCGGCCTCCGCCACTTCATCAATGAAGGCTTCCTGATAAAAGCCGTTGTGCGACATGGTCACACTGCGCCAGTTGCCGTTGGGCACCGGGTTTTCCTGGGCGTTGAGCGCCAGGCGCACAGACGGGAACTGATACGGCGAGCTGCTCATCGGCATGATCATGCTGATGTCGTCTTTGGCTTCGAACATCACGAAGCTGCCGTTGCGGGTGTTGAAGTCCGCACTGACTGGCTTGCCCACAATGACAAAGTCCAGCGCGGTCATGTTGCCGTCATCATCCAAACCGGCGCGGAAGCGGGCGGCCGTGGCGGGGCGATAGGTATCCTGCTGGACGTCTTCTTCACGGCTCCAGGTCATTTTGACCGGCGTGCCAGGAAGTTCCTTGGCGATGGCCGTGACCTGACGGATGAAGTCCATATCGGCGCGGCGGCCAAAGCCCCCGCCCATCAATGTGGCTTGCACGTCAACGTTTTCTTTTTTGATTCCGGCAATGCGCGCCGCCTGGGTGGCCGTTTGACTCATCGACTGGCTCGGCGACCACACTTTGATGCGGGCATCTTCCGGATCACCAGTTTCTGACTCTTCGTACAGCGCGGCAGCACCCATGGGCTCCATGCAGACGTGGGCCAAATACGGGGTTTCATACACGGCTTCGACGGTTTTGGTGGCGCGCTCCCAATCGGCGGTGAAGGTTTCGTCCTCCTTCAACACGTTGGCGTTGGCGTCGTCAAACAGTGAGGCGTATTCCTTCAGCGCCGCTTTGGTGCTGAAGGGTGTGCCTTCGGGGACGTTCCACGACACATCCATTTCGGTGACAGCTTTCTGCGCGATCCAGGTGCTTTCGGCGACCACCGCAACCGCGTTGTCCAACACGGGCAGGACCGCAATGACACCGTCGCGGGCCATGGCGGAGTCCGCATCGAAGGTGTCGACTGTACCGCCGAAGACTGGGCTATGACGGACAGCCGCGTACACCATGCCGGGGATTTTGACATCAATGCCAAAAACGGCGGAGCCATCGCTCTTCTCGGGCGTGTCCAGACGTTTGACCGGTGTGTTGAGCAATGTGAATTCTGACGGGTCTTTGACCTTGGCATCGCCGGGCGGGGTAAAGGCGGCCGCGGCTTCGGCCAATGCGCCATAGCTGAGCGAACGCCCGGAGGCCGCGTGAATGACCTGGCTTTTCTCGGTGGTGAGTTCGCTTTCCGGCACATCCAGTTGCTCAGCGGCGGCCTGGACCAGCATGGCGCGGGTGGCCGCACCAACCGTGCGGAGATAATTGTAGTTGCCGAGAATGGTGCTGGAGCCCCCGGTGATGGTCAGGCCAATCAGCGGTGTGACTTTGTACATCAGGTCGCGGGTGATGTCGGCGGCGGTGCCGGGCTCCATAAACATTACGGGGATGGCTTCGCCGACCACGTAAGAACCGTAATCTTTATCGAGCGGGGCGAGTTCGTATTCCACATCGTCCCAATTGGCATCCAGGTCTTCGGCGACCAGCATAGGGATGGCGGTGGTGACGCCCTGGCCTAATTCAGCCTGGGGCACAGCGACGGTGATTTTACCGCTGGGGGCAATTTTCACATAGGCATGCAGTACAAAGGAACCCGGCGTAGACTTGGCAAACTTGGGCTTGGCATCGCCGTCTTTGAGACTGTCGAGACCATAGGCAACGGCAAGACCGCCACCGGCTGCGAGACCAGAAACAATGAGGCTGCGACGTGTCAGTTTCATGGGTAGTTCCCCGTTCAAAGCGTGGCCATTCAATAGGCCAAAGACTATAGAGCATATCGGTAGTCGGCGCGGCCCAAACAAGCAACATTTTTAGGCGTTACGCGTGCACCGAGTGGTCAGATTGGGATCAAAACGCCGTGAAATAGGGGAAATAGAGGAAATTACCGCCATGGCCCTTGTTCTTGTGGTGTTTCTTGGATTCGGGCGGCGAAGATTGGGGCGACACAGACACCTGCTGTGCGGTGGGGTCTTACGGGAGGGCGGCAAAGAAGGCTATAGTCCGGCTTTAAGACCTCAACAAACACCACAGCACAGGGAGACCGCCACATGTCTGACGAGCTTATTGACCTAGACTGCGATGAACAGTGTTTCAGCACCAAGCCCATAACCCGCCGCACCTTTGGCGTTGGCACCGTGGCCGCTGCCGGATTGATCAGCGGTGCCGACACCGCCTCTGCCGCACTGCCCGTGACAGAAACCGATGTGATGATTGAAACGCCCGACGGCACTTGTGATGCGGTGTTCTTCCATCCGACCGAAGGCAAACATCCAGGCGTATTGAAGTGGCCCGACATTCGGGGCCTGCGGGACGCCTTCCGCGACATGGGCCGTCGGCTGGCCGGGGAAGGCTACGCCGTGCTGGTGCCCAACCCCTTCTACCGCGATGGCCCTGCGCCCCTGCCCGGCCCAGACTTCAACTTCGCCACAGACCGGCAAATGGTGATGGGGCTGATGGGCAATCTGGTCGCCGAGGGTGCCGCAGAGCGCGATGCCACGGCCTTCGTAAACTGGATGGATGGACAAGACGCCGTCGACACAGCCAAGAAGATGGGCACAACGGGCTACTGCATGGGCGGACCCTTGACCATGCGCACGGCAGCGCATGTGCCAAACCGCATTGGCGCTGCAGGCTCGTTCCATGGCGGGGGGTTGGTGACCGACCGTCCCAGCAGCCCGCATTTGATGATTCCCAAAATGCAGGTCAGTTATCACGTGGCTATTGCCGCCGATGATGACAGCAAAGAGCCCGAGGCCAAGAACGTGCTGCGCGCAGCCTTCGATGACGCTGGCGTGCCGGCAACCATCGAAGTGTATGAAGGCGCGTTGCATGGCTGGTGCGTGCCGGACAGTTCCAGCTACAACGAAGTGCAAGCCGAGCGGGCCTGGAGCACACTGATGGACTTGTTTAAAAGCACGATTGCGTAAGTTCAGCTTCGCCGCGCCTTCACCTGCGACCCAAATATAGAGCCGGGGCAGATGTTAAGACTGCCCCGGTTTTACATAAGGTGATCGCGCGTTTGCGTTAAAGTGCGGGTGCACTTTAATGCGCAGCAGCGCATGTGAACCGGCTCTAGCAAACGCGCGTACAAGACTTCAAACACACTCGTTCTGGATACTCTTTTCTCTTGACCTCTTCTGCTCCTCCAAAAATTGCGATCATCGGCGCTGGTGTCGCCGGACTGAGTTGTGCGCAGGTTTTAACGCAGCACGGCTATAGACCCATCGTGTTTGAAAAAAGCCGTGGCACCGGCGGGCGCATGGCCACCCGTCGCATCAGCGATGGTCTGACCTTTGATCACGGCGCACAATTCGTCACCGCCCGCACCGCTGCGTTTAGAGCTGTGCTAGAGAAAGCCCATGCGACCGGCACCCTGGTGCCTTGGGTGCCAACGGTGCTGGATGACCGGCCGGGCGTTAAAGCGCCCCCACCCAGTGCAGAACGGCCCTGGTATGTCGGCACCCCTGGCATGAACGCCTTGGCTAAGGCTCTGGCGGGCAAGCTGGCCGTGCAGTTTTCGACACGGGTCATGGCCCTGGAGCGAGGTACCAACGGCTGGCGCTTGCAAACATCGTTCGACCCCAAGGGCGAACTGTTTGATTACGTGGTCTGCACCGTTCCGGCCCCGCAAGCACGAGCCATGCTGCACCGGGACTCGCAAACGGCCCAGCAGTTGAAGCACGTGACCATGGCCCCCTGCTGGACCTTGATGCTGAGCCTCGCCTCCCCACTGACAGACCGTTTTGACGCCTGGCGATCAGAACAGGGAGAGATTGGATGGGCCGCCTGCAATGCGAGCAAAGCTGGTCGCACGGGAGACAGAACCAGTTGGGTGATCCAGATGGACTCGGCATGGAGCGAAGCCCATATTGAATTGGACGAGGATGACGTCAGCAAGAAAATTCTGGCCCTGCTGGCTGACATTATTGGACATCCTATTCCGGATATTGAATTTGCCACGGCGCACCGCTGGCGCTACGCCCACACCAGAACGCCGCTGGGAAAACCGTTCGCGCAGGATACCAACACGAGTCTGTTCTTGGGGGGCGATTGGGCTTTAGGCAACTCCGTTGAATACGCTTTTGAAAGCGGCCAGGCGATGGGTCAGGCACTGGTAGATCGGCTACAGGCGTGACCGCGCCCAGCAAACACGCACCCAGCAAACATGCACCCAGCCTCTCGTCTTTCGGGTCAAACCTACGCGCCGTGGTTATAGGGGCCTCGGGCGGTATTGGAGCAGCCGTAGTGGAAGCACTCACCGCAGATGACAACGTCGACAGGGTTTACGGATTATCGCGAAACCCTATTCACGCCTCTTCTGGGAAAGAGTCTTGGATGGCAGCCGACTTAGAACGCGAAGACACGTTAGGTCTTGCGGCCGAGGCAATTGCGAAAGATGGCGGGGCCGTGCATCTGGTGTTTGTCGCAACTGGAATTCTACATCAGGGCGATGACATCACGCCGGAAAAATCTTGGCGCGCGTTGTCGGGCCCCACCTTGGAAGCGCTGTTCAAGATCAACACCATCGGGCCCTCGCTGGCCGCCAAACATTTTCTGCCCCTGTTGGACAAAGACAGAAAATCTGTGTTTGCGGCGTTGTCGGCCCGGGTCGGCAGCATCGAAGATAACCGGCTGGGCGGCTGGCACGCATACCGGGCATCGAAAGCCGCGCTGAACATGATGATTAAAACCCTGTCGATTGAGTTGGCGTTTCGCTCACCCCAGGCGCTGTGCGTGGGCTTGCACCCCGGCACCGTGGATACGGCGCTGTCTGAGCCGTTTCAGAAAGGTGTGACCAACGACAAACTGTTCTCGCCCGCGCAGTCAGCGGGCTACCTGTTGAATGTTGTGAACGGCTTAACAGCCGAAGACTCTGGCCATGTGTTTGCCTGGGATGGGAAACGTATTCCGGCATAAACAACAAGCCGGATTCCGGCGTAGTAATCACGCCAATTTCAGCGCACTCAAAAACCCCGTCGCACAATTTTGCACGACGGGGTTTTCCAGATGAGAATCGTTTCGCCTTACTCGGGCAGAACGACCGTATCGATGACGTGAATGACGCCATTATCGGCTTCAATGTCAGCGGTTACGACCGTGGCGTTATCAACCATGACGCCGTCGGTGGCATCGATTGATAAGGACTGGCCTTGCACGGTTTCAGCTTCGAGCGTCTGGCCCGCGATATCTGCTGACATCACTTTGCCAGAGAGGACGTGGTAAGTCAGAACAGCAACAAGCTGATCTTTGTTTTCTGGCTTCAACAGGTTTTCGACGGTGCCAGCAGGCAGTTTCGCAAACGCATCATCGGTTGGTGCGAATACGGTGAACGGACCTGGGCTGGACAGAGTTTCCACCAGGCCAGCGGCTTGAACAGCCGCAACCAATGTATTGAACGAACCAGCGGCAACTGCGGTTTCAACAATGTTCGCGGCTTTGGCTGCACCAGCGGATAAGGCCAAGCTGGCAGCAACAGCAACGGATGCAAGAACGGTCTTATAGGTCATGAAGGTCTCCAAGGTACCTTGAGGGGGATAGGGGACGATCTGCTCAATGGTTTGACAGAACGCTGTTGGGTAACGCACTGCTTACGCCCCACCCAAGCTGCTGGATCAGACCCGGCTGTTTAACACCACACTCGGGAAAGGGGTGAATAGCCCTACAATTTTACGGCAGCCGCAAAACGACTCACCCCGCACAAGGGAACTCTGCCGTAGGTCACAAAGTATCTAGTTACTCCACCTAAATCTGAATCTCTCAAAAAACCTAATCAATTGATATTATTCACTTTATTATAGAAATCATGGAAAAACAGAAACCTGCTTGACACAAATGTTCTTGTATTGTTCTTATCTCGGCTCATTGCTTGGCGATTAAACGTAAACACGAAAGTAAACACACATGCGCCGCGCCGAGACTATAGAAAAGCTTTATCTCGACTTTGACGGGTTCTTTGCCTCTGTCATGCAGCAAGCCATGCCTGAACTGCGGGGGCGGCCTGTCGGCATCATTCCGTTTGAAACGTCGGCGGCCTATTCAACCTCTGTGATTGCCTGCTCGAAGGAAGCCAAAGCGGCCGGCTGCTCAAATGTGATGCGCGTCCCGGAAGCTTTAGACCTCTGCCCGGAGCTTGTTCTTGTCACCCAGCGCCCAGACTTGTTCCGCCGGGCACATAATGCCCTGCTTAACGAGATCACCTGCGAGATCCCGATTGAGACGGTCAAATCCATTGATGAAATGACCTGTAGCCTCGACACCTCTGCGATCGCTGATCCCGCACACCTGGCACAGAACATCAAACAGCGGATCAAAAACAACATCGGCGAGTACATCACCTGTTCCATTGGCTTTGCCGCCAATCGGTTTCTGGCCAAGATGGCCTGTAAAATGGATAAGCCGAATGGCGTGACGATTTGGCAGCCCGAAAAAATGCCTGGCCCTTTATTCGCCCTCCCCTTGAGCGATATCCCAGGTGTGGGCAAGAAAATAGAGCGCCGCCTTAACGCGGCGAACATCTGGAGCATTGCTGATCTGTGGGACACTCAACCAAAACACCTGCGCAGCCTCTGGGGCAACGTCAACGGTGAACGCATGTGGTACGCTCTGCACGGCTACGACATCTACGCCACGCCAACGGGGCGTGGCATGTTCGGACATGGACGCGTGCTTCCTCCCAACTGGCGGGACCGCCTGCATGCCCAGTCCTGCTCGCGGCTGCTGTTGACCAAAGCCGCCCGGCGCATGCGGCGCGAGGGGTATTTCGCAGGGATGCTATCCCTTTGGATTAAGATGCGTCAGGGAAGATGGTCAGACAGCCTTGAGCTTCCCTCTGTTCAGGATGACCACGCCTGTCTTAAGGCACTCACAGCCCTCTGGGATAAAGCCGCGAAACACCTCCCTCTTAAAGCTGAAATCCTTCGGGTTGGCGTTACCCTGCACAGGCTTTCCGCCGCACATGCAAGACAACTCGATCTCTTAGAAAACGACGATGAAGAACGGCAGCGCTGCGAAGTTCTCAGCACCGCCATTGATGCTTTAAACCGGAAGTTCGGCAAACGCGTGGTGACGCTTGGCCCATGGACCCCACCGCCCGGCGGCTATGCGGGTGGCAAAATTGCCTACAACCGGATCCCATCCGCGGAGGATTTCTGGTGAGTTGGCTTGAGGATACCGTGCTGCGGGATTTAGATGACTCGGTCATTATAGAATCAACCTGCATGAAATGCCTTCATACCTGGTTGCAAAGCCCCGTGCAGCTTCTGCTGAAAGTGGATCATCGCGATATTCGCCTTGATGAGGTGCAGACGCATCTGGGTTGCCCTCGACCGGGGTGCCGACATACAGGCGTTAAACTCACCCTCATCCGGCGTGAAGACGTCAGCGGCTTTGTCGGCGGTATGCCTTAGCTCCGTCTCAAGAGGGATGAATGCTCCTACAATTTTTCGGCAACGATGAAGCGGCTCATGGACGATCCTTCGAAGACTTTCGCTTCTGTAATTTGAAACTGCGCATCAGAGATCGCCTGTTCCAATGTGTCGAAGGTCAGCATGTTAACGGGAGGAATGACCCCAAGCGTACGCGCAAGGAAAATCGGCACTCCCCAAAGACGAGACTGCTGGGCAACACAGGCAGACTTTGAAATAAACCGGCCACCAGGGCGCAGCAAGATTCGGATGCGCTGTAGAGTTTCCGGAAGGTCTTCCACCAAGTGTAAAAGATTAAACGCCAGGACAGCATCGAAAGATTCTGGCAGCAAAGACTCCATAAAAACATCACCCTGTAGAAAAGTGATATTCGCTTTACCCGCATCCCCGACCTTGGACTTCGCGATTTTGACCATGTTGGCCGAAATATCACTGGCCGTGATGTGCTCTACGCTGTCGGCCAAAAGCAAAGCCGTGCCCCCTGTTCCACAACCGATTTCTAAAACAGAGCTCTCTTGAGTTAAGTACGTTCGGGTGAGATCAAGAGTTTGGTTGTAAGCGTCCATGTTTTTGATGGGCGACTTTGAATACTTGGCCGCAGTCTTATCCCAGAATTTTTCTGCACTTGTCATTGCGTTACGCTCGTTTCGTCCTCATCCACGGCCTATTGCAGGAGTAGAATAACAAAAAGGCCCCGCGTGCGGGGCCTTTTTAAAACTCTGACGGCGGTGACGGCCGCCAACAGAATTCGTTCTTATTAACGCGCGTAAAATTCGACGTATTGTTCTGCGCCGAGTCCGCGCGTGTTTTTTTGCGCCGAGTCCGCGCAGGTCTTTAGCGCGAGTAAAATTCGACGACTAGATTTGGTTCCATTTGAACTGGGTATGGCACATCGGCCAATTGAGGAATGCGGGTCATCGCACCGCGGCCCTGGTTGTGATCGACCTCAATATAATCGGGCAGATCACGCTCGGGGGAGTCCATGGCATCAAGGATAAGCCCCATGCTCTTAGCTTTGTCGCGCAGCTCAATCACATCCCCAACCTTCACCATGTAAGACGGGATGGTGACTTTAACGCCGTTCACTTTGATGTGACCGTGTGACACCACTTGCCGTGCAGAAAATACAGTTGGCACAAATTTCATACGATAGATGACGGCATCCAAACGGCATTCCAAAATGCCGATGAGGTTTTCCGAGGTATCGCCTGTGCGGCGCACAGCTTCCTTGTAGTAGCGCAGGAATTGTTTCTCAGAGATATTGCCGTAGTAGCCTTTGAGCTTCTGCTTGGCCATCAACTGGATGCCGAAGTCAGACGGTTTGCGGCGGCGCTGGCCATGCTGGCCCGGGCCATAGTCTCTTTTATTGATAGGGCTTTTTGCGCGGCCCCAAAGATTAACCCCCAAACGGCGGTCGATCTTGTACTTCGAAGAAATACGGTTTGTCATTATGTAACGCCTTGTTTTTTCACTGTTTTTGTCCCGGTAGTCTCTCCACCCGACCCATCAGGCCGCCAAAGAGCGGGGTTATGCACCACCCACATTCCCGAGAATGAGGGGCCGATTTACGGGAAAACCATCGTGAAGTCAACAAACGCAACGGTGACAATATCGCGTCAACATGGCTGTAACCTTAGCGTTTTAGGACTCAGGCTCTGCGGTCTTGCCCTTCTTTTTCCAGTCGCTACGTTTGTGAAGCTCATTGCGTTGGCCATAACGCAGTTCGGTGACAATGCCATGCAGGGTTTTGACCTCTTGCTCGGTCAGCCCGGCGCGCTGAAACATCGCCCGAATGTTGAGCACCATACTGGGGCGTTTCTCGATCACATGCAGAAACCCACAGGTATCCAGCTCGTATTCTAAATGCTCAAAAAACAGGTTGAGTTCGTCTTTGGTGGCCGGGCGGGTGATGCCGTAGGGCAGCGTTTCTGCTTCGCTATGCTGGGTGGCCTGGAACCATTCGTAGCCGACCACAAGAACAGCCTGGGCCAAATTCAGCGACGAATACGACGGATTGAGCGGCGCTTCGATGATCACATCGGCTAATCCAATATCATGGTTGGTCAGGCCCGATTTCTCCCGCCCGAACAGAATACCAATACTGTTGCCCCCTGCCGCACGCTTGGACAATTCGCCCGCTGCATGATTAGGCGTCCAGACGGTCTTGATCATGTCGCGCGGACGGGCCGTGGTGGCCGCGATGAACTCAAGGTCCGCAATGGCCTCTTCTGTGGTGTCGTAGCGCTTGGCATTCTCGAGCACAATGGCCGCACCCGACGAGGCCCCCCTGGCCTTTTCAGACAGCCAATCCTGTTTGGGGGCCACCAGGCGCATGTCTGTCAGACCGCAGTTGTACATGGCCCGTGCCGACATCCCGATGTTCTCGGCCAATTGGGGCTGGACAAGAATGATGGCGGGATTGCCTGGAGTTCCGGGCACGGCAAACGTGGGCTTACTGGTATCGGTTCCTGACATGGTGACTCCTGCCCCGGCGATTTAAGCCGTTTCGCCCTGACTGCGTTTTAACGCGCGCTCCCGGCCAATCAGCGGCAGCAGGAGTTTCAGTTCTGGTCCGTGGTCAAGCCCGGTCAGCGCCAGGCGCAACGGAAGAAACAAACCTTTCCCCTTACGGCCTGTAGCGTCTTTGACAGCCCCGGTCCATTGCCCCCAGGTGTCTTCAGTCCAGGGTTCAGGTGGCAACAGAGACGCAGCCTCTTCCATAAAGGTCGTGTCTTCAATGGAGGGGGCCAAGGGTGCAAAACAGACCGACCACCAGCCCGCCGCTTCATCGAAGAGTTTTAAGTTGCCACGCACGGCCAGCCAGAAGGCTTCGCCGTTCTCGGTCAGCGCAGCGTCATCGTTGACCAACTTAGCCAGGCGGTCTTTGGCTTGACCGTAGGGCATTTGGTGCAGCACCTTGGCATTGAGAAATTCCAGATCGTGCGCATCGAACTTTGGCGTGGCGCGGCTGAAACGCCCGATATCAAAGTCGGCGATCATGGCGGGCAGATCGGCGTAGACTTCAACCGCATCGGCACTGCCGAGACGCGCCAATAAACTAGAGACTGCAATGGCTTCGAGATGCTGATCGCGCAAGTCTTCGAGACCCAGTGACCCAGCGCGCTTGGACAGCCCCTCGCCGCTTGCGCCCGTCAACAACGGCACGTGGGCGAACACAACAGAGGCCCCCGGTGACACGGCATCCATCATTTCCAGCTGAACCGCGCCGTTGGTGACGTGATCTTCCCCTCGAATGATGTGGGTTACGCCATGGTCCAGATCATCGACCACCGACGGCAGCAGATAGAGGAACGTGCCATCTTCGCGAATGACAACCGGGTCGCTGACATTGACCGTGTTGTAGGTGGTCTCGCCACGCACCAGATCGTTCCAGGTGACGTCGGCCTGGTTCAACTTGAACCGCCAGTGGGGTTTGCGCCCTTCGGCTTCCAGCTTTGCAACGTCTTCGGCCGTGAGGGCCAAGGCGGCCCGATCATAAATCGGCGCTTTATGCTGGGCACGCAGGCGTTTGCGTTTAAATTCCAACTCGTCTGCATTTTCATAGCACGGATACAGACGTCCAACTTTTTTCAGGGTCTCCGCTGCGGCTTCATACCGGTCGATGCGGACAGACTGACGTTCTTCGCGATCCCAGGTCAGACCCAGCCATGTCAGATCTGTGCGGATGCCCTCGACATATTCTTCCTTGCTGCGCGTTGCGTCCGTATCGTCAAAACGGAGAATAAATTCGCCGTCGGTTGAGCGGGCATACAGCCAGTTGATCAACGCAAGACGCGCATTACCAACGTGAAGGCGACCGGTGGGGCTAGGAGCAAAACGAACAACTGAACTCATGGTGTATTTCTTTTCGGTGCATCGCCGTCAAAGGCATTGGTGATGGGGTAGCGGTGATCCCGGCCAAAGGCAAGGTGACTGATTTTAACGCCCGGCGATGCCTGACGGCGCTTGTACTCGGCGATCCGGAGCAAGCGATGAACCCGGCACACCGTGGCTTCGTCAAAGCCTGCGGCAATGACCTCAGATACACTGCGCGCGTTTTCAATCAAGCCTTTGAGAATGGCATCAAGATCATCATAGGGCGGCAAAGAGTCTTCGTCTTTTTGATCGGGCCGCAACTCGGCTGTTGGCGACTTGGTGATGATGCGTTCCGGCATTACAGCTCCGGCGGCGGCCAAAGCTCCACTGGGCATATTCTCATTGCGCCAACGGCTGAGGGCAAAGACGGTGGTTTTATAGACGTCTTTGAGAACGTTATAACCGCCGCACATATCGCCATAGAGGGTGGCATAGCCGACACTGACCTCTGACTTATTTCCCGTCGACAGCACCATCTTGCCAAATTTATTGGACAGCGCCATAAGCGTCAGACCGCGAATACGCGACTGAATATTTTCTTCCGTGGTGTCGGCTGAAGTGTCGGTGAAACTTGCAGCGAGCATGCCCTCAAACGCGGACATGGCTTCGCCGATCCCAATGGTATCGAGCTTCACGCTCAAGTTTTTAGCCAGCTCGGCCGCATCATCCAGACTGTCCTGCGACGTATAAGGCGACGGCATCATCACGCAGTGCACTTTGTCTGGCCCCAGAGCGTCAGCAGCTACGATAGCGCTTAAGGCACTATCAATCCCTCCGGACAGCCCAAGGACAACCCCTGGGAACCTGTTTTTGGCAATGTAGTCGCGCAAACTCAGCATCATAGCTTGATAGATGTTCTCAAGCCGGTCGAGTGCGGGAGAGATGTCGCCCGGTGTGCAATGCCAAGCCCCGTCTACGCAGGTCCATTCGGTTAAAGTGAGCGCAGTGGTCCACCAGGGACATTGAATCGCCAAACTGCGGTCGGCATTGAGAACAAAGGAACCACCATCGAAGGCAAGATCATCCTGACCGCCGATCTGGTTCACATAGACCAGGGGCAAGTCTGTTTCCGAGACACGGGCGACCGCATGGCTGAGACGCACATCGTTTTTATCGAGCTCAAAAGGTGAGCCGTTGATCACCACCAACATTTCCGCACCGGTTTCGGCCAGCGTTTCAGTCACGTCCTCGAACCACATGTCTTCGCAGACCAGCACCCCCAAACGGACACCGCGCACGACCACCGGCCCGGACGGAGGGCCAGAGGCAAAAACCCGCTTTTCATCAAACACGCCATAGTTGGGCAGATGATGCTTCAGACGCACGCCTTTGATTTCACCGGCATCGAGAATCAAAGCCGCGTTGTAGCAAGCCCCATCAACACGCCACGGCACCCCGATGATCAGCGCAGGACCACCATCAGCTGTTTCTTGGGCAAGATCGTGGGCAGCGGATTCAATGGCATCAAGAAAAGAGCCCCGCAGCACCAAGTCTTCGGGCGGATAACCGCTGAGATTGAGTTCAGAGAACACAACAAGGTCCGCCCCCTGGGCGGCAGCCTCGGTGCGCGCCTGCCGGATCAAATCCGCATTTGCGGCAACAGCGCCAACCGTTGGGTTGGTCTGCGCCAATGCGATGATGAGTCGATCAGACATCGTTACGCCCAGACATGAGTACGCGCTACCTTTGCGGCAGGATGGTCCAAGCCCGGATGCGGGCGCGGACTGTTGTGTTTAGCGGTGCCTAAGACGCCACTGCAGCCGCCGCCGAGGACTCCCGGTTCTGCTTCAGCATTTCGGCGACTAAGAAAGCCAACTCAAGCGCCTGACTGGCATTGAGACGCGGATCACAATGGGTGTGATAGCGATCGCCAAGGCTGGCATCGGTGATGGCTTGCGCCCCGCCAACGCATTCCGTGACGTCTTGGCCTGTCATCTCAAAGTGCACGCCGCCGGCAAAAGTGCCTTGACTGCGGTGCACCTCAAAGAAGCTGCGGACTTCACCCAGAATATTATCGAAACGGCGGGTCTTGTAACCGCTTGAGCTTTTCTCGGTGTTGGCATGCATCGGATCGCACGACCACACGACCGATTTGCCCTCCCGTTGAACCGCTTGAATGAGTTTAGGTAGATGCGTTTGCAGTTTATCAGCGCCCATGCGGGTGATGATGGTGATGCGACCGGCTTCGTTTTTCGGGTTCAACGTATCAATCAGGCGCAACAAATCATCAGGCTCAATGGTCGGCCCCGCTTTGAAACCGATGGGGTTATCGACACCACGCAGAAATTCCACATGGGCTTCATCCAACTGACGGGTGCGCTCGCCAATCCACAGGAAATGGGCCGCACAAGCGTACCAACGCCCGGTGGTGGAATCCATGCGGGTCAACGCTTCTTCGTAATTGAGCAGCAAAGACTCATGAGACGTGTAGAAATCTGTCTCCCGCATGCTTGGAACAACATCGGAATTGATGCCGCAAGCATCCATGAACGCCAGCGCTTCTTGAATACGATCGGCCAAATCCTGATAGCGTTCACCTTGAGGGCTGTCTGCAAGGAACCCAAGTGTCCACTGGTGAACCTTATGCAGGTCAGCATAGCCACCCTGAGAGAACGCACGCAGCAAGTTCAGCGTTGCGGCGGACTGGTTGTAAGCCTGGACCAAACGCTCGGGATCGGGTTCGCGCGCTTCTGGCGTGAAGTCCATACCGTTGACCATATCGCCCCGGTAGGATGGCAGTTCAACACCATCAATCGTTTCCGTATTGGACGAGCGCGGCTTAGCAAACTGACCCGCCATACGACCGAGTTTGACGATGGGCACACCAGCACCAAAGGTCATCACCACGGCCATCTGCAACAACACGCGGAAAGTGTCGCGAATATTATCGGGATGGAACTCGGCAAAGCTCTCGGCGCAGTCGCCGCCTTGCAGTAGAAAGCCGCGACCGTTGGCAACAGCGGCCAGGGACTTTTTCAGCGAGCGAGCTTCGCCGGCAAACACCAACGGCGGAAAGTTGCTCAGGCGGTGTTCAACGGCCTTCAATGCGGCCTGGTCGGCATATTCGGGAACTTGCACGATGGGCTTTGCGCGCCAGCTGTCCCGCGTCCACGCGGATGTCATGGGAACCTCAATGGTCTGTGGGCTTTAAGTGAGGGTGCGATATAGAGGCTTAAGCGGTCAATTTCCAGGGTTTATGGGGGAGTCGCGGATTTCTAGGGCCACCGCGAGCCGCCTTGAGCCGGTAAATCAGTGCGTGGCGTGGCGGATGAGGCGCGCACATTTGACAAAAGAGACGCGCAAATCACACACTAAAGCACTGTAATTAAATACTTTTTTGAAATTTCACTATCATAACTTAGAAAAAGCGATGATTTGACACGGCGCAAAGCCAATTGAGGCAGACCGTGGCTTACTCACGGGCTAACACATGTTACGAGGGAGACAAAAAGACCATGGGCGACGTTTTAGCGTGGAGAAAAAAGTTCGGCGTTATTGGGCCATCGACCAATACGGTGGTGCAGCCGGATATGGAACAGATGCGCCCCCCCGGCGTAACCAATCACTACAGCCGGATTTTTACTCCCAACGCCAAAGCCCTGGACGATGAGTCTGCCTGGAACGCAACCCAAGTGATTGCTGACAATGTTGCTGATGCTGTGAAAAGCGTCGTGACCTGCGAACCGGATTATCTGGTGATGGGCATGTCTGCTATTACGTTCTTCGGTGGCAAGCAAGGTGCGTTAGATTTTGTTGAAAAGGTCGAGGAACAGTCTGGTGGCATTAAGTGCAGCATCGGCTCTTTGTCTTGTGCCGCTGCCTTGCGCGCCTACGGTGGTGTAAAACGTATTTCTTTTCTGTCGCCCTACTATCCGATCAACAACAAAGAAGTACGCCAGTACTTCACCGATGAAGGGTTTGAAGTGGTGCGCGACATTCCCCTGCGCGCCACCAGTTGGACCGGCATCGCCGAGATCACCGAAGACACGTTGCGCGAAACCCTCAAACAGCTTGATGGCGATGATGTCGACGCGCTGATTCAAGTGGGCACCAATTGCAGCATGGTGCGCCTGGCTGCGGCAACAGAACTGGTGCTGAACAAACCGGTGATCGCCATTAACACCGCAACCTACTGGCACGCGCTTAGGGCCAGCGGGATTGAGGACAAGGTTTATGGCCTGGGACGGCTGCTCGAAGAATTTTAACGCAACACCTCAGTCTTTACTTTGCTGTTCGCGCTTAGCGTCTTTCTGTTGTTCGCGCTTAGCGTCGATATGCTTCTTAAACTCCTGATAGAAGCTGGTGCGCGCTTGCGGTTGGTCGGGAGATGGAGCTTCTAAGTATTCTGGAGCGTTCTTCTCCATCCAGCCGAGCAACGGTTGCGGCAACTCTGCCGCCCCGCCCGCGAGCTTTTTACCCCTGGCCGGCAGAATGAGTTGGCCACCCCAGGTGCCCATTTCCATCCATGGCAACCACTGACGAACACCCGTGTGGGTTTGCAACGCAGGGGCGGACGTTAACTCGGGGTCTTCCAAGTCTTCGCGGCGGCAATGGAAATGATAGAGCCCTGCCCCTTGGTACACATCAGAGCTGGAATACGGTGCGTAGTCCTCGAGCGTCAGCACCGAAGGCGTGAGATACAGAAGATCGCGATAGAACGCGATGTCGCCGGTGTGTTCGAGGTAGGGCATGTGGAACGGACCGTTGGCACCCTCCACATCGTAATGAGAATTCACTGCCGAATTGAGCAGATGAAAGACCTCGTTGGTGCGCTCCGTAAAAGGATTGTCCCACGTTGAGATGGGCGCCTCAGTTTCCGGGTCGCACCAAATCAAACATTCGCGTTGCAGATAGGTGTAGCCGCTGTCGTCCTTGAGACAGCGAGTGACATTGATGCCTTGGAACATCATCAAGCGTTTGCCTGGACGGCCCGGCATCATGGCGTGCACGTAGCCTTTTTTCCACAACATGGCTTCGTTGCCAGCGATATCGCTGCGGGCTTTCAAATAGCCGTCGAGGTTACCTTGAGGGCTGTCCAGATCAATTGGAACTGCAGCGCGTGCCGGTTTAGACTGCGCCACTGCAGCGGCGGCGGTTACACCAAGCCCTGTGAGCGCTGCCCGTCGGCTCGTTAAACATGCCTGTTCCATCTGCTCTCTCCCCTGCTGTGATGACCCACGAAAGAGTAGATGGGGGCGAGGTGATCTGCATAGCCTGAGTTGGCGTGGGCGTTCAGACCTCGGTCGAGTCGGGTACAGCATCCCGCATGGTGACAAACTCTTCTGCCGCCGTGGGATGAATCCCAATCGTGGCATCAAACTGGGCTTTGGTTGCACCACATTTCAGGGCCACGGCCAAACCTTGAATGATTTCAGGAGCTTCGTCGCCGACCATATGACAACCAAGCACTTTATCGGTGTCTTTATCGACGACGAGTTTCATCATAATGCGTTCGTCCCGGCCAGACAGCGTGTGTTTCATGGCCCGAAAGCGCGAAATGAAGATTTTGACTTTATGCTTCTCGCGCGCCTGCTCTTCCGTGAGGCCGACCGTCGCGACCGTAGGCTGCGTGAACACAGCGGAGGCAATGTTGGTGTAATCCAAGGTCAACGGATTGTTATTGAAGAAGGTCTCGGCGAACACACGGCCTTCGTTGATGGCCACGGGCGTGAGGTTGACGCGATCTGTAACATCGCCAACCGCGAAAACATTCTCAACACTGGAACGATTCCATTCATCGACGATAATAGCCCCATCCTTGGTCACCTTAACGCCCGCGTTCTCAAGACCCAAACCATCCGTGTTTGGTGAACGTCCAGTCGCATACATGACCTGATCGACAATCAGTTCTTCGCCGCGGTCCACCATCACGGACAGCCGACCATCGGCAAGCTTCTCAATGGAGCGCAGGACGCAGTCGCGGTGAATAGAGATGCCTTTTTTCTCAAGCTCTTCCGACACCGTGTTACTAACATCATTGTCAAAGCCACGAAGGATTGCGCCAGAGCGAATGGCCACATCCACCTTTGAGCCAAGCGCATTGAAGATTCCCGCAAATTCGAGCGCAATGTAGCCACCGCCAACAATTAGAATTTTCTCTGGCAGCTCTTTAAGATCAAGCGCTTCATTAGAGGTGATCGCATGCTCTTTGCCTGTGATATCGGGAATGAACGGCCAGCCGCCAACGGCGACAAGAATTTTTTCGGTTGTGTAGGTCTTACCATCAACTTCCACAGTGTGGGCATCGGCCAGCATGCCCCGCCCTTCGATCAAATTGACGCCTGAGTCCTGGAACATGCGATGGTAGATACGCTCTAGCCTGTCGAGCTCTTTGTCTTTAGCCGCAATCAGTGCAGACCAATCGTGGCTGGTTTCACCGACGGTCCAGCCAAAGCCCGCCGCATCTTCGAAGTGTTCAGCGTAGTGAGCCCCGTAAACCAAAAGCTTTTTTGGCACACAGCCACGCATCACGCAGGTGCCGCCAACGCGGCTTTCTTCAATGGTCGCGACACGGCCACCATAACCAGCGGACAAACGGCTGGCGCGCACACCACCGGAGCCTGCCCCAATGGTGATCAGATCAAAATCATACTTAGACATGTGAAACGAACTTTCTATCAGGCAATGGGATGCCGTTTTTTTTAGCGACGGAAAGCCCTTAGCAGACCTGGCGGATAGACCGCAACAGGTGGCGGTGGAGGTGTACCCCCAATGCGCTGGCCCTCAGGCGGCGCACTGCCATCTCCTTCTTTGCGCAAAATGATCTCAACCCGGCGGTTGCGATCACGACCCTGGATGGAAAAATTACTATCGACCGGGCGTGTATCGCCAAAGCCCTGAACCTCTAACCGGCGGCCAGAGATATTGTTGACATTCTGGAAATGCCGCACAACCGCCGCAGCGCGCGCTGCTGATAGCGCCCAGTTATCCTGGAACCGTCCCGCTGTTGTGTTCAGAGGAGTGTTATCGGTGTGACCAGCGACGATGATTTGGCCATCCACTTTCTTGATCACATCCGCCAGGCGATTCAGAGACGCAAAAAAACTATCGGTAATTTGATCACTGCCTGTGCGGAAGCCAACTTCATCAGGAAATGTGATAACGATTTCAGAATAGTTTTTATCGACATCGACCAATCGGCCTTCCATTTCGCGTTGCAGCGCCATTTGGATTTGACCAAGGGTTTGATCCATATCCGCAGAAGCTTGCTCCTGTGCACGCACGGCCTCCCGCAACGCCGCCAGCGCCATAGACGCTAATGCCTGCTCCTCTGCGTCAGACAATTGCTCTTGTGCACCAATGTCTTCTTCAAACCCGCTTTTAGAATCGAAATCTTCCTCGAGCTGCTCTTCGCTGCTCTCTGCTTCTTCGCCCTGATCAGACCCCTGACTTGCCCCTGTGGTGCTGGAATTTGGTGAAGACAACGTGGGAATAGGAACGGGCTGGATATTAGACGCATGCTCAAGGACCGGACTGCCGATCAACTCGATCACGCTGGAAAGCAGACGCTCTTTTTGAATACCAAAGGCATCCTTCATGGAGCCTGAAACTTCGTGAAACTTTTTAACGTCCATGATCGAGAATGATAACAAGAGAATAAAGAAGCAGACCAAGATGGACATCAGGTCAGCGAACGTTACAACCCACATCGGAACGGGCGCTGGTTTAGCCATCTTATCCTTCCTTCTCTCGTCTTTGTCACTCGAATAAAACCGAACGACTTAAGTATCTTCGGCGCGAACTCTATCTCTCGTCGGCACGAACTCTATCTCTCGTCGGCACGACGTTGATCTTCCGGCAAGAACGCCGACAACAGCTGATACATAGAGTCGGGGTTCTGTTTCTCTGCAATCTGGTTTACGGCCTCGACCACCAAAGAGCGGTTGGTATATTCAATCTTGGCCTTGTTCGCCAGTTTATCGGCAATCGGCAAGGCGATCAGATTGGCAATTAAAGCGCCGTACAATGTCGTCAGCAAGGCAACGGCCATGGACGGTCCAATGGTTTCTGGATTGTCCATGGTGCTCAGCATTTGCACTAGGCCGACCAGAGTGCCAATCATACCAAACGCTGGCGCAGCATCACCCATGAAGCGGTAGATTTTTTCGCCTTCTTCAAGACGCTCAATTAAAAGATCACGGTCTCGGCTGAGGGCATGCGTAATGAATTCCGGTTGCAGGCCGTCGCAGTACATCAGCGCACCCTTGCGCAAAAACTCGTTATCAATGGGTGCATTTTCCAGTGCCAGTTGACCCTTGGTGCGGGACAACTCAGCTAGCTCAACCGCTTCATCAATAAGGCCAACAGCACTTTGGGTATGCTGCTGAAAGGCGTTAGACGTGCCAAGCTTGAGCGCATTCATGACGTCAGCCAACGGAAAGCGAATCAAAACCCCAGCGATCGTGCCGCCAAAGACAATCAAAACACTGGGGATGTTGAGAAACATGCCGGCGCTGCCGCCAAAAATAATGGCCAGACCAACAACGGATGTCCCCGCGACGATGCCTAATATTGTGGCTAAATCCATACTCTCAGCACCCTGACAACCGGTGACTTTTCAACGCGCCAACACCTGCTTGGCACTGTAAAGCCCGTCGCGGCTGTTCTCTCCGTTTACCCACGTCTTAAGGACCTTTGCGCCGCACCATAAGCTAAGCGCACAACAGTTCCCTTTCAATACCGGCTTACCATACCTGTGGATAGTTAACGAATCCTTTGGATTCAAGGCGTTCTGCTTCGTTGTGGAGCCCCCTAAAACGTACCGCATGACTCAATACAGCCATCAAACTGTTATTCTACCGTGACGCTTTTGGCCAAATTGCGGGGTTGGTCCACATCGGTGCCTTTGAGGACAGCCGTATGATAGGCCAGCAGCTGGACAGGAACCGTATATAGAAGTGGCGCAACGAAGCTCAAACTAGTGGGCACCTCAATGATATGAGCTGCTAAATCGCCAATGCGCGCCCGGCCCTTAGCGTCGGTGACGGCGATCACTTTGCCGCCGCGGGCCACCACCTGCTCGATATTGGTCAGAGTTTTATCGAAAACATGATCCGTTGGGGCGATGACCACCACCGGCATATGTTCATCAATGAGAGCGATAGGGCCATGCTTCATTTCGCCGGAGGCATAGCCTTCTGCATGAATGTAGGAAATTTCTTTGAGCTTCAGCGCACCCTCGAGGGCAATGGGGAAGTTTGAGCCGCGCCCCAAATATAGCACGTCCCGCGCTTCGACCAGGACATAGGCAATCTCCTGGATCGCCGCTTCGGTGGTGAGAATTTCCGCGATCTTGGCCGGCACTTCGGCCAACGCCCCCATTAAGGTCTGTTCCTCGGTTTCGTTGATACAGCCGCGACGTCGGGCGAAAGCAATAGACAGGCTGGCCAGCACAGCCAGCTGGGTGGTGAAGGCTTTGGTGGAGGCCACACCGATTTCAGGCCCAGCCAGTGTTTGCAGAATGACATCGGACTCGCGGGCGATTTCGCTCTCCGCCACATTCACGACCGACAGAATGTGCTGATTGTGAGCCTTGCAATAGCGCAGCGGAAAGAGCGTATCGACGGTTTCGCCAGACTGCGAGATGAATAGCCCGACCCCGCCATCGGGAAGCGGCGGTTCGCGATAACGGAACTCGGAGCCGATATCGACTTCAACTGGCAGCTTTGCAATTTGCTCGAGCCAGTACTTGGCAACAAGTCCGGCAAAGTAGGCTGTACCGCACGCAACAATCGTTATTTTGGGGATGGTCGCTGGGTTAAACGGAAGGTCCGGCAAAGTTGTGGTGCGGGTTGCAGGATTGATAAAAGCCGTGAGCGTGTCGCCGATGACCTGCGGCTGTTCATGAATTTCTTTGATCATGAAATGGCGATACTCGCCTTTGCCGATCAGCGCGCCGGACATGGCCGTTTGCCGAATTTCGCGAGTGACGTGTATGCCGTCCAAGCTGCGCACGGTCATACCGTTGCGGGTGATGACGACCCAGTCCTCATCTTCCAGATAGGCGATTTTTTGCGTCATCGGGGCCAGCGCCAAGGCATCTGAGCCGATGAACATTTCGCCATCGCCGAACCCAACTGCCAGGGGACTGCCGCGACGCGCGGCAATTAGAATATCATCGCGGTCGGCGATCAAAATGGCCAAAGCAAACGCGCCCTCTAGTCGGCCACAGGCGAGACGTGCGGACTCTTCGGCGTCATGGCCCTCGTCAAGAAAATGGGTAATGAGGTGAACAACGACTTCGGTATCGGTATCACTTTCAAATACCGCGCCACCGGCTTTAAGTTCTGTGCGCAGCGTGTCGAAGTTCTCGATGATGCCATTGTGTACGACGGCCACACGGCCATTGCTGTGCGGGTGTGCGTTCTCTTCGTTGGCGATGCCGTGGGTGGCCCAGCGGGTGTGGCCGATCCCGAGGGTGCCAGGCAAAGGCGCCGCAGAGAGGCGTCGTTCGAGGTTGACGATTTTGCCTTCCGCCCGACTGCGATGGATCTGGCCCTGGTCAACAGTGGCCACACCGGCGGAGTCATAGCCGCGATATTCCAGACGCTTGAGACTCTCAAGCAGATAGGGCGACACCTGATTAATGCCGATGATGCCAACAATACCGCACATGCTTTAGCTGCCCTCGCCCTTGGATTTTTTAGCGTCCCTCATCGCTTTCTTCTGAGCACGATAACGGTCTGCCGCGCCCTCGCGGATGCACTGTTGAGATTGGGACACGGTAATTGAATCCGCCGGCACATCTTTGCGGACCACCGTGCCTGCGCCCGTGATTGCGCCGTCACCAATTTTGACGGGCGCTACAAGCACTGAATTGGAGCCAATAGATGCACCATCGCCGATGTCGGTGAAGGACTTGTTGAAACCATCGTAATTGGCGGTGATGGTGCCCGCGCCGACATTTGCGCCTTTGCCCACGCGGGCGTCGCCAATATAGGTGAGGTGATTGACCTTAGCGCCTTCTTCAAGACGTGCGTTTTTCACTTCGACAAAGTTGCCAACATGGGCGTCAGCCTCCAGGACAGCGCCAGGACGCAACCGGGCATAGGGACCAACGGTTGCACCATCGCCGATTTCAGCCTGTTCGAAATGACAGAACCCTTTGATGGTGACATTGCTGCCGACTGATACGCCCGGACCAAACACAGTGAAGGGGGCGACCACAACATCGGTGCCGAAGGTGGTGTCGTGGCTGAGAAAGACGCTGGACGGGTCTTGCAGGGTAACGCCCGCGACCAGGGCCGCCGCACGATAGCGGTCTTGCAGAATACTTTCGGCCACGGCCAAGTCAGCACGGGTATTAATGCCGACCAACTCACTTTCGTCGCCTTCGACACACACGCAGGCTTCGCCATCGGTCCGCGCCAAGCCAACCACATCGGTCAGGTAATACTCGCCTTTGGCGTTATCGTTTTTAAGCGCATGCACCCAGTGGGTTAGCTTTACACCTGGCGCGGCGAGCACACCCGAGTTGCACAGTCCGACCTGCAACTCATCCGGCGTTGCATCTGCCGCTTCGACAATCCGGTCTAGTTGATCGCCGGTGGTGATCAGCCGCCCATAGGCACCGGGCACGTGCGGGCGAAACCCGAGTACAGATACAGCGGCTCCGGTTTGAAGCTGGCGCAACAGGTTTGTCATTGTTTGGGGCGTTAGAAGCGGCGTATCGCCAAACACCACCAGCACGTTATCGGGGCCGACATCGACAGCGTCCAGCGCCACCCTCACCGCATGGCCGGTGCCCAGACGCTCGGTCTGCACCACGGTGGTATGGGGCGCGAAACGGCTGGTTTGATCGGCCATTTCCGGACCAAGCACGATCACAATGCGCGCCACGCCTGCGGCTGCGATGCCCGCGATCACATGATCAACCAGGGGCAAGCCCGCCAAGCCATGCATGACCTTGGGCAGGGCCGACTTCATGCGCGTGCCCATTCCGGCGGCCAAGACGATGGCAGTGGTTTGGGCTTTGGACATGCAGGGTTCCTGAGGTGCGAGTGGACCGTAGAGCGCGCCGCAACAGCGCGCGATTAAGCGTGTGTCACAATGCCACGGCGGATGCGCGCAATAAAGATAAAGAATGGGGTCTTTATAGGGCAGCCCAGGCTGAGCCCCGCAGATGCCCGGCTTGACGGGTGAGAATACGGCTCGTATACAGCCCGACTTACCCAGGATACCAATGTTCGGAAGACTTGTCTTGGGGGCGATTAGCTCAGCGGGAGAGCGCTCGCTTCACACGCGAGAGGTCACTGGTTCAATCCCAGTATCGCCCACCATTCCCCCTATCAAGCAACAAACTTCACATCCGCACACATCATTTAACTTCATAGATCTCGTTCATGCGCGTGATGGACTGGCCGATCAGTTTTACCGTGCGTCTATGCCTTACTCTCGATCTGACCCTCGACTTTGGATTTTCGCGTTCGATCCGACTTACGTATCCGCACACGCGACGGACGCTTTCGCCACCAAATATAGATGCCGGTTGGGAACAGAGACGCCAAAGTTAACCCCGCGGCGACATTTAATAGTTTTCCAGGAAGACCGAGCATCCCACCATTATGGAACCACAGCAGCCAAACGCCGAACAGGGAATCGGTCCATGGTTGTGCTTCCGGATCAAACCTCCCCACGATTTTGGCCGTTCCCGCGTGCACACTGAGTTGTCGGGTGTAGATCGAAATTGGCATATCATCAGGATACAATCTGAACACCAGCCGGTCCTGTGGAGTTTTCGCCATGCGGATGAGGACAATATCCGAGTGTGGGTACTCAGCAAGCGCAACGTCCCGCGCTTCATTCAGAGGAATGAATGTGCGCGCCATGGGCATGCTGGCTGGTCTGTGAGGGTCCGCTCCCATGAGATAATTTGAAAAATTTCTTAAAGGTACTTCATAACATATCAGCGCTGCGGTGAAGGAGAGCCAACCAATAACCACTAAAGCATAGGCGCCAAATACGGTATGCGCGTCGCGCACCAAACGCGGACCAGACGACGACATGCGGATTGTCATCGCGCGCTTGAGTCGCCCACGTGCGGCGCGCCACCACAACACAGCGCCCGCAACACACGTCAAAAACAGAATGATGGCCAGCGCGCCAAGAAACTTTCGCCCCTCGCCCGGGAAGAGCAGTTCGCGATGAAAGTTTCGTAAAACCTTGATCCAGGTCCAATACGGACGTGTTCCGATAATAGTTGCGTTGCTAGGATCTACAAAAACCTCAACAGACGATGCACGCTCATAATTTCCGATCGAGGTTAGATCTAAGCCTTCTGCATTTACTGGCAAGGGCTCCGACAGGATGAATGGATAGGACTCATTGGGACTTAGAAAATAACGATCAAGAGAGAGGATGAAACGGTCCGGGAAAGCCGCATTGACGGTGCGGACCATGGCGTCTAGATCTGGGTGGCGCGGGCTTTCGTCCGCCGCAAAGAGAGCGGGATTTAGGAACGCGTCGATCTCTCGATAATACGCCATGATCGCACCGGTTATGCCTACGGCACACATCCAGATTCCTAAGAACAGGCCCGCATAGCGGTGAATGGTTATCCAAGGCCCTTCTTGTGAGGTGTACGTAAGCATATTAATCCCTGACGACGGCATAGTTTTATTTAGTGGCTGGCCAGAAAGCTCCTGCATCGCAATGAAGATGAACTGTTGGGCTAATTGTGCCCATGGAAGGAAGCACGAGGCGAGTCTTTTTAGACTACGCCCGTTTTTAGACTACGCCCGCTCATAAGCGTGTGGTGAGGGCTGTTATGTGACCGTATAGATCTTCTTCATGCGCGTAATCGACTGGCGGATGAGTTTTTCCAGCACCTTGAGGTCTATGTCTTCGAGTCTGTTGATGTATAGACAGGACTTGCCGGTTTTGTATTTGCCGAGCTTGGCCATGAGATTTTCATAGCTGGAAAAGCCGGGCATGATGTAGACTGTCACAGCCTGCTTGCGTGGTGAAAAACCGGTGACGAACCAGTCCCCTTCGCGACCACTGGCGTATTTATAATGATACGCACCGTAACCAACGATGCTGTCGCCCCACATCTTGGGTTTCCAGCCGGTGATGGCGTCCATCATCTTCTTGATAACTTGAGTGTCTTCGCGGCGTTTGGGGTTCTCCACCGCTTTGATAAATGACGCGACACTTGTGCTGTTTTGCTTGGTTTTCAATTCAGACATTCGGCTGCTCCCAATTTCAATGCGACGCCCTTAAGACTGACTCATTTTCTCGTCTTGATACAGCCAAGAAAAAATAACGAAGGCGAGAGCAGCCCCAATCAATTGTGCAGCGATGAAGGCAGAGACGTTGCCGGGGAGAATTCCCGCAAAGGTATTCGTGAAAGACCTGGCAATGGTCACGGCTGGGTTGGCAAACGAGGTCGAGGCCGTGAACCAGTAGCCCGCCGTGATAAATAATCCAACCGCATAGGGCACTGCGCCAGGCCGCCAGCGCACACAGCCGAGAATGGTCGCGAGTAGACCAAAGGTGGCCACCCCTTCGGACAGCCACTGACTGCCGCCGGTGCGGACTTTCAATGACGTTTGCACCAACGTCAGGTCGAACATGGCATGGGCAAGCATGACGCCAAACAGTGCTGCAACAATTTGAATCCCAATATAAAGGCTGGCATCCAGAGCCCCGATGTCCTTACGCAGAAGAAAAACAAAGGTCACCGCAGGGTTGAAATGCGCTCCAGAGACCGGGCCGAAGATCAGAATGAGAACCACCAGAATGGCACCTGTTGCAATGGCATTGGCCAACAGCGCGAGCCCGTCATTTCCACCTGACAGGCCATCCGCCATGATGCCAGAGCCAACAACAGTGGCGAGCAGCAGGGCTGTGCCCAGGGCCTCGGCGACGAGCTTTTTAGAACGAGAGGGTATCATAGGCAGTTTTGAACAGCCGTTAAGACTGTCCAATCTCCTTAACCCGGCGTTGCAATGTGAGGCGGTCCAGATTGTCCAGGGGTAAGTTCACAAAAATGCTGATACGATTGTTGAGTTGACGGAAGACGTCAAAAAAAGCGGCTTTAATTTCATCATCGCTGCCAGTCACGGCGGCGGGATCGGGCACACCCCAATGGGCCGTGATCGGCTGCCCCGGCCAAACGGGGCACACTTCGCCAGCCGCGTTGTCACAGACGGTGAAGACAAAATCCAAGGGTGGTGAGTCGGGCTGCGCGAACTCGTCCCAGTTTTTAGAGCGCAGGCCATCAACGGGAAAATTATGGCGGGTCATCAATTCCAACGCATAGGGATTAACGCTCCCGGTGGGGTGGGACCCAGCGCTGTATCCCCGGAAGCGCCCTTTGCCCTCTCGGTTCATCGCACATTCCGACATGATGCTGCGGGCTGAGTTCCCTGTGCACAGGAACAAAACATTAAAAATGCGGGCGGAGTCAGACATTCATGTTAGACCTTCTGTTTCTGAAACTTTATGCGACCAGAGTTTCAGGGTCTGCCAACCGACGGAAGCGTTTTGCATCTGTTGTGTAGGGTGTCTCTGATGTAGCCCCACCTGCTGCAGCGGCGACAGTCGTAATGGCCCAGTCTGGCAGAGCGGTGGAGAGCTGATAAAACATCCACTGGCCCTGACGGCGGGACTCAACAACACCCGCTTCACGCAACGCGGCGAGATGACGTGAAATTTTAGGCTGCGACAACTGCAACGCCTGGACGAGTTCGCATACACAAAGCTCGCCCTGCGTGGACAACAGCACTAAGCACCGGAGACGAGTCTGATCCGCAATCATTTTGAAAAAAGCATCTGGTTTCATAAGAGAATATATTCGCTAAAACATATATATGGTCAAGCGTATATATTGTGACACTTTAAGTACCAAACCTTTAACACCAAAGCTGTGTTTGACAGCCAATGTGCAGTAACAATCTGAAATCCCATACACAGCGTATAGAGATTATGAATTCCAGCCCTGTTATTGTTTGGTTCCGCCAAGACCTGCGTATTGAAGATAACCCGGCCTTGTCTGCGGCGGCAGCGAGCGGCCGACCAGTTATTGCCCTCTACATTTTGGACCAAGAAAGTCCGGACGTGCGCCCGATGGGCGGTGCCTCGCTGTGGTGGCTGCATCATTCTCTGACGGCCCTGACCAAACGTTTGGAAACCTTAGGTTTAACGCTGACCCTCAGACGCGGGGCGGCCCATGAGGTTCTCAAAGGCATCATTAAGGAAAGTGAAGCCGGCGCGGTGTATTGGAACCGCTGCTATGAACCCGGCGTGATTGATCGCGATAAAACCATTAAGCCGTCTCTGCAGGATGAAGGGGTCACGGTTGAGAGTTTCAACGGCAGTTTGCTCTATGAACCGTGGGAGATCAGCACCAAGCAAGATAAACCCTACCGCGTGTTTACACCGTTCTATCGTATGGTGCTGGCCCAAGGAGAGCCATCACCACCGCGCGCTGCGCCGTCTTCTGTTGTAAGTTACAAAGATAAAATTAATGGCAACGCACTGGCGGATTGGGCGCTTCTGCCCACCAAACCGGATTGGGCAGGTGGATTACGAAAGACCTGGACCCCTGGTGAAGTGGGTGCGACCGAACTCTTAGATCAGTTTCTGGATACGGTTGTTGATGCCTATAAAACGGACCGGGATTTTCCGGCCAAGTCGGCCACGTCTCGCCTGTCACCGCATTTGCATTTTGGTGAAATCAGTCCACGTCAAATTTGGCAAACCACCGCACAGCGAGAACCGAACAGCGGCACAGAGACGTTTTTGAAAGAGATCGTGTGGCGCGAGTTTGGTTATCATCTGCTGTACTACAACCCGGAAATGCCGACGACTCCGCTCCAGGAAAAGTTCAAACGGTTTCCCTGGCAAACAAACGATAGTTATTTGGACGCCTGGCAGCGTGGGCAGACAGGCTACCCCATCGTCGATGCGGGTATGCGTGAACTCTGGACGACAGGCACCATGCACAATCGCGTGCGGATGATTGTAGCGTCGTTCCTGGTGAAACACCTGCTGCTGCATTGGCGCGAAGGTGAATCCTGGTTTTGGGACACCCTGGTGGATGCAGATCTGGCTAGCAACACCGCCAACTGGCAGTGGGTGGCTGGATGCGGTGCGGATGCCGCGCCCTATTTCCGGATTTTCAATCCGATGACGCAAGGTCAGAAATTTGATGAAGATGGGGATTATGTCAGGCATTGGGTGCCGGAGATAGCCGGATTACCTAACGCCGTGATTCATCAACCCTGGGAGGCCACACCCGTCGAATTGCTGGACGCCAACATCGACTTGGGAACGACCTACCCTCGCCCCATCGTCGATCACTCTGCCGCCAGAGCGCGCGCCCTAGCGGCTTTGAAGTCTCTCAATCCAGACGCCACTTAGTTGGGTTCGGGAGCCGCAGCACCTTCCATCGACTTGGACAGCAGCATGTAAAGCTTACCCATGTCTGAGGTCGAGAAAGTTGTGGTCAGCACTTCGGCGCGATCGGTGGCGCGGGCGTGCTTAACCAACGCAGAGTACTCTTTGAGATACCGCATCACAAAAGTGCGGAACTTCTCATCGGTCTCGTATTTTTTCTGGATTGCGGACATTTTCTGACGACTCAGAGTCTTGGTGATGTGGCGCAAGAACACAGCTTGATCACCCTTATGGTAACGCTTCCACAGCTCTTCCTCGACAGACGGCTGGAAAATGCGGGCGATATCGACAGCAAGGGAATGCAGTTGCTCGATCACGTAAGTGGTTTCTTCCAGGAATTTCGCTGTCTGTGCTTTTTCGTGAGAGTCGTCCAACTGCTTTGCACTGGTCGATGCTTTACTGGCAGACTCCAGAAGCTCTTCAACTTGACGCTTAAAGGTGTAGCCAGCCTTCGCCGTTTGATCCGTGATTTCATTGCTGGCATCGACCAAGCTTTCAGCATGCTTGCGCAAGGTCTTCAGGACCACTTCAACACGGGCGACGGCCTCATCAGCAGACGTACCGAGATTTTGCAGTTGCTGGCGGAAGCCTTCACCGGTTTGACGTACACCAGAGGCGATGCGCTCGGACGTATGGCCGAACTCATCAAGCGACGTGCGCATTTGCTCGCTGGCCACCGTGACTTGTGCGGCACCGCGATTGGTGGAATCTTCGAAGTCGAGCATGAGTTTCTGCAAGCTTTCGCGGAAACCAGACAAGCGTGACTGGGCGTCATCCGCCGTCGACTTAAGATCCTCAGACCTTTGGCGGACACCATCGCCCACAACGGCCATGCGTTCAGCTGCTTGATCCGCAGCTTTGTCGATGGTTTGTGCATGGTCTCTAAAGACGCTGGCGGATTGTTCGAGCTTCATGCCTGCAGAAGACGCTGCGGATTGCAGCGTTTCTTTGGACTGGTCTAGCGCATCAAGAGAGCCCTTCAAGGCTTCATTCACTTCCGCTGTGACCGTCGACAGGGCTGTGACCTCCACTCCGATTTCACGCCGCACGGCTTTGGTTTTCTCAACCGATTGATCGGCCACTTCCATGGCGGTGTTTGCGGTTTGCTCAAGGCCCTGGCGAATCGACTCGAGTTCCTTGGTGATCCGCGCACTGGCCTGCATGAGTTCAGATGAGTTTTGACTCAACACATCAGACATATTGCGGACATGGGAGAGCACTTGTTCAGACGTGGCGCCCATTTGGCGGGATTGCTGGGCCATGGACGTTTCGCTGAGTTTGACATGGGTGGCCAAAGTGCTGGCTGTTGACTCAAGCTCGTCATTCTGGCGGCGTAAAGTCTCGCGGATACTTTCCGCTTGCGCTGCCGCCCGTTCGGCGCTGGACGACAATTGTTCGGCATGCTCGCGCACACGAACGCCAACGGAATCAATTTTTTGAATGACCGCATCAGAGGCTGTGCCCATGGCTTCAGCGCGTTCAATGGCGATCTCAGACGCTTTATCAAGATCCGCCGTTGCTGTTTTAAAGCGCTCGGTGACGATTTTACTCTTACCTTCAAACTCATCACTGGAACGGGTCAAACGGCCTTCCACCTTAGAGGCCGCATCCCCAACCGCATCAGCTTGTTGTTTGATCATATTTTCGACGGCGCGGAGACGCGCCACGGCATCATCAGACGCTGTTGAAAGCTCCTTCGTTTGGATTGATAGCGCTTCTTCGACGATCTTTACGCGGGACAACACGCGTTCCATCACTTGATCCAGACCGGCGGTTTGCTGCCCAAGGCGTGTGTTAACCTTGGTGCTAAGATCATCGATACGATCCCCTGCAGATGTCAGTTCTGCGCGCTGCTTGGCGAACAACTCATCAAGGCTTTTAGCCTGCCCTTTGAAGCCGGACACCACGGCGTTCACCGTGCCCTCAACACGCTTAGCAACCTGCTCAATTTCTTCAACATGCTTGGCAACCGCTTTGGCCATATCTTCAGAATGGCTCTTAGCAGTGATATTAGAATTGGAGAGCGTCTCTTCCTGTTGCGCCACTTGCTGCGCTATCGCAGCAGAAAGACCTTTGGCGCGCTCGGTCGCGGTGTTCAGGCTCGCGACCTGGGTCTCAAGGGCCTGACTCATGGTGTTAACCTGGGCCAAAGTCTTTTGAGACGCTGCGCCCACAAATTCATGCTGGCGACGAAGCGCATCTTCAATCTTGTGATTGACCCCGGCGGCCCCATCAATGGCCGCTTTCAACTTGTCCACTTGTTCCGTCACGGCGGCAGCAGAGGTGCTGGCCCCTGTTTCCAGTTGGCCGGTTACCGTGGACAATTTATCAGTGTTGCGCACGAACTGGCTTTGCAGGTCTTGCAACCGTTCTGTGACGACTTTACTGGCTTCAGTCAGCGCATCCGCCTGACGTTTCAGGGATGCTGTAACAGCTTCAACTTGCTGTGCTGCATCTGCGGATGGGTAGGTTAATTGCGCGAGGTGAAGTCGCAGGGCTTCCCCTTCTTGAGAAAGCTGACGTCCGCGATCGATAAAGGCGATCAACAACCACAAGAACGCAATTGGCATCAGTCCCACCGCGAACAGGCCCCCAAACTCTGGCGGAAGCAGCAAGAACAATTCAGACCAGCCTAAGGTTCGCGTGACGTAAAAAGAAAATATAGCGAGCCAAAAAACACTCAGTCCGATTCCGACTGAGATGGGTTTGTTCGCGTTGGTCCAAGTCATGGGGCTGACCGGGGCAACAGCCGCGTCGACTGGACTATCCTGAACTGCGGCGGGCTTAGCCGTTACATTAGGCTTGGGATCAAATGGCGTTCCGGCTTTAGGCCAGAAGCGTGAACGTTTTGGCTCAGGCGTTGCAGTCCCCGGCGGCGACTTAGCCGTGCCATTCGATTTCGCCGATGATCCGGTCGAATCAGTTGCCGCGCGGGTTACTCCCGCGCCGATGCGTGCGTCTTTAGCCATGTTCGGCTCTTTTTATTGTGAACGAAAAACCCCTTCTCTCGCAGCAAGGTTATCCACAGACTATTAACAAAGTCTTCCCGAGGACCAGGAAAATCAGCAGTGATGGGCTCAGTTGGGTAAAAGTCTATTTGAGTCGAATAACAATATATGTTGTTATCTCTACTACAACTTGATAGGTTCCAGTAAATATTCACTACTAAGGGGTATCTGGGATGACTCTGGGCGCCCGCGTTAGACAATGCCGATTGGCCCTCAGTTGGAGCCAAGCCGAGCTCGCCAACAAGATTGGCGTCAAACAACAGTCTGTAGATCAACTCGAATCGGGCAAGGTCAGCCGACCGCGATACATTGTGGAACTGGCAGAAACCCTAAATGTTCCAATGGACTGGTTGCGCCACGGTAAAGGACAAGTCCACCTGTCGCGCCAGACCAGCGGTCGCCCAGACGCAGCGCCGACTTGGGCCTTTGAGCCTGATGTCGATGCGGTGGCGGGCAAATCTGGCGAAAAAGTACACTTCGAGCTTGATGGTCAGGCTTTTGCCCTGGTGCCTGTATATGATGCGCGCGCTTCTGCTGGACCTGGGGCGCTCAACTTAGATGCGCCTCAGCCGATGTATCACAACGTGTTCCGCCAGGATTGGCTTAAAACCGTGACACCGAGTTCAGCAGACAATCTGGCCGTGATGCGTGTTGCAGGCGATTCCATGTGGGATACCCTTCAGGATGGTGACTTCATCTTGGTTGACCGTGCGGTCCAGCAGTGTAGCCGGGATGGCCTCTACGTAATTCGTTACCAGGATGGCGACGAAGTTATGGTAAAGCGCCTCATCCGCCATCCCAGCTCCAAATTGTTAATTGTGAAAAGCGACAACCCAAATTATCCATCACAAATGAGCCTGCAAGATGATGATCTGCATATTGTAGGACGAGTGGTTTGGCTAAGCCGAAGCATCGGCTAGACTGAAAAATACGCATAAGGTATTGATTTATCTACCTTATTAAGCAAAACGCGCGAGTAAAATCGTAAAGTCTTCACCCCTGTAAGCGTGATTTTAGCGATATTTTTGGTGTGGCGTTTATTTATGGTTTTATATAACAAATTTTATTGTATAATTTCCTTGTTAAACAACAAGGGAGTCCGCGATGCCGTTTCAACCCAACGATCTTACTGTTCTGGCCTACGCAGATGGCTACACGCTTTGGCATTATGTGACGGATGATGATGCCACGGAAATTCGTAACTCTGGTTACTTTGAAGACGCTCGCGACGTGTTTAGAAATAATGACCGCATTGAGGTATTCGGGGCCGACGAGTCTTTCGATGCCGTGATCACAACCGTGGGGCGGGTCAGACTGAGAGTATCCTGAGATCACCCAGGACCAGTTAGACTTAAAGTATGATGGCCCACCGCCTCTCTGGATGCGGGACACGCCTGAAAAGCAGGCTTTTGCCAAGGCCGCAGCCCAGCGCCTGGCGCACCGCGTATTCAGAAAAGACGAGAATGGATCAGCAAAACGAAAGGCTTATGTGATGCGCATAAAAACACTCAAAACGGAGCGTTAGCAGCAGATCCTCTAGTTTTGAGCAACTTGGTTAGAATCAACCTGGGCAGTTGATTTGGACCGGCCACATTCGTTCAGATGCTGATTCAGACCGCGAATACATTCGCTGCCAGTGGTCTTAAAGAGAAAAGGAAAAAACCCGTGGACCATACAGGCCAAGGCAGCGACGATCATGCGCCCGCCAAAACCTGTCGCAAACAAGAGATGCTCAAAATATGTTTCGTTGACAGACTCTGGGTGCTGACAAAACAATTTCTTTAGTCCAGACATGAATAACCCCTTTTTTGAACGGTAAGGGATTATAGCGCCTCACAGACAAAATTTGTTTGCGATCTGATGCCGTATATCTCAGAATACAAGGTACAATGTTCTAAAATTACTGCCAAAAGGGTAACCTTGTTCCATGGATGACAAAGATCGGAAGATTCTGACACTATTGCAAGAAGATGCGATGATGCCAGTCGCAGAAGTCGCCAGTCATGTCGGCCTCTCCACAACACCCTGCTGGCGGCGTATTCAAAAGCTTGAAGAAGAGGGTGTGATCCGCAAAAGGGTTGCGCTGTTAGATCGGCATAAGCTTAACGTGGGTGTGACCGTCTTTGTGGCCGTAAAAACCCGCCATCACGTGATGGACTGGCTGAATAAATTTAAAAATGCGCTCGAAGAAATTCCGGAGGTTGTTGAAGCCTATCGCTTATCTGGAGAAGTCGACTATCTGTTGCGCATCGTTGTGCCGAATATCGAAGCTTATGATCAGGTCTACAAGCGACTGATCGAAAAGGTCGAGTTTTCTGACGTTAGTTCAAGCTTCGCCATGGAAGACATGAAATTTACAACAGCGCTACCCGTCAAATACATTTGAGCAGCAGAGAAATATAGCAAGGCTCGGACGCTTTAAGCGGTATCCGTTGGTTTGCCGTCATACTCTGTATAGAGCGCTTTAAGGATGCGATCTAAGAAACGACTGCGCCACTCTGCCCGAGCTTTTGCTTCATCTTCATCCGGGCGGAACGCTTCGACATCTTGTTCAGAATAAACGCCCTTCTGTGCGGCCAGGCGCTCGTGGGTATCTAGGCGATCCCGCATCACTGACACTTCGGACGCCAATTCCATAACCATCGTGATCAAGCGGTCTGTATTTGGATCATCAAAAAAGTGAGGGTTGCGCCCTTTGATTTGGTTGGTCTCCGCTGAGCTGTCGTTTTCGTCTTTTGGCATTTTCCCCTCCTTCTTTCTTATCCTAAACCTGTACAGTGTTTGGACTGCTTGCCTCAAGCATCAGATCATCAGGCGTTTCATCTGCAAACGATTTTTGCTGTCTTCGCCACGCCGAAGCATAAGGCCCATCGCTGTTAATGAGGGCTGTATGCGTGCCGCGCTCAACCACCTCACCCTCCTCTAAGACCAGAATTTCGTCAGCATCAACAATGGTGGATAGCCGGTGCGCGATCATTAGCGTCGTCCGCCCCGCGCTGACCTCCGCCAAGTTGGCCTGGATTTCTTTTTCCGTGTGGGTGTCTAAGGCAGACGTCGCTTCGTCAAAAATGAGAATAGGAGAGCCTTTCAGTATGACACGCGCAATGGCAACACGCTGTTTTTCACCCCCAGACAGCTTGAGGCCACGCTCCCCAACCAGTGTCTCGTACCCATCCGGTAATGCGGCAATGAACGTGTCGATATGCGCCATACGTGCAGCATCTTCGATTCTGCTCTTGTCCGACCCAGGCTTTGCGTAAGATAGGTTGTAATCCAATGTGTTGTTAAACAAGACAGTATCTTGCGGCACAATTCCAATATTCTCGCGAAGACTATCTTGTGTCACCTGGGAAATATCCTGCCCATCAATCTTGATGCAACCTGACGTCACGTCATACATACGGAACAACAGCCGACCGATTGTAGATTTACCGGATCCTGTTGGACCAACGATGGCAACTGATTTGCCCGCAGGGACTTCAAAAGACACGCCCTTCAAGATGGGACGCCGGACATCATAAGCAAACGTAACATTCTCGAAGGTAATGGTTCCCCCCTTAAGGACCAGGGGCTTAGCCTCTTCAGAATCCTCAACCTCTGGCGCTTCATCCAGAATCTCAAACATCTTCTCCAGGTCAACCAAAGCCTGCTTAATATTGCGATACACAAAGCCAAAAAAATTGAGGGGCTGGGCCAGTTGCAGCATGTAGGTGTTGACCATAACAAAATCGCCTTGGGTCATCGTGCCGTTCACCACGCCGTAACCCGCCATCACCATCAGCAAGGTCACACCGATTGAGATAATCGCGGACTGGCCGATGTTCATGTAGGCGAGCGAAACCTGAGTGCGCACAGCGGCGTGCTCGTACTCTTCCATGACTGAATCGTATTCAGAGGTTTCCAGCTTTTCATTACCAAAGGCTTTGACGGTTTCATAGTTGAGCAAGCTATCAATGGCGCGCGTGTTGGCCTTGTTGTCCAGTTGGTTCATTTCGCGACGGAACTTTAACCGCCATTCCGTCGTGTAGGCCGTGAAGAAGACGTAGATCGCGACGGTTGCGAACGTCACCACGGCAAACCAGGCATCAAATGCACCCCACAGAATCACGGTGACCAGACCGACCTCGAACAGCGTCGGAAACAAGTTGAAGAGGGTAATCGACAGCAGGCTTTGAATGGCAATCGTGCCACGCTCGATTGAGCGTGACAGTCCGCCTGTCTGCCGTTGCAAATGGTAGCGTAGGGAGAGGCGATGTAGATGCTCAAGAATCGCCAACGCTGATTTTCGGACGGCACGTACGCCAACTTTTGCGAAAACGGCATCGCGCACCTGACCGAACACCAGAGAAAGCAAACGCGCCATTCCGTAGGCCAAGATCACCCACAACGGCAGGCTCAGAAGGTCACCTTCCAGGGCATCAACAGCGAGTTTTAAAAAATACGGCACGAAGACAATCGCGACTTTCGCCGCGATAATCGCCAGCATTGCAAAAACCACGCGCGTGCGGATTTCAAGATCGCCTTTCGGCCACAAGAAGGGCCATAAGGACTTCAGAACATCCAGGTCGCCACGGCGCCGAGTGTTGTCTTCAGGAAGGGGGCTCTGTGCTTGGCGCACGTTTAGATAACCTCTCGATTGACCGATCAGACTTCAGCCGACTGCTTGTCGCATGGTCAGAGAGTTCAGTGCAACATAGGAAAAGGCGCAGACAACGCCTGCGCCTCTCCAGAATTCTATACCCTCACGTGCAAGGACGAGGTTTTTGAACGACTTAAGCGGTTACTGTCGGAATAGGCTGACCGGTAACAGGGTCAGCAGCGGCCTCGCCGAATCCGGCGACATCCGAATAGAGATCAAGTTCTCCGTAAATCTTTTTGTCAGGCTGCTCCTCGACTGACGCGCCATCATTACGCTGCGCCACTTGTTGCGCTTTCTCATAGAGAGAAAGCTCTCCTTCAGTGCCGCTGCCAGAATTATCTGAGAAAGGCACCTCTTCAACGGCTGCATCACCATAAAGCTTGCCATCTTCTTCTGGCGCGAAACGCCCAGGCTCAGATTGTGCCACTTTGTCGTAGAGCTTCTCTTCGCCGGTCTCGCCTTCATAGAAACGACCAGTTTCAAACTGCTCTGCTTTTTCGGATAGCTTCTGTTGCACATCAGCATCCGTTGCAAAGCGTCCGAGAACAACCTCAGCTCCCTCGCCAAAGAACTTCTGCTGAACCGGCACACCATCTGTCACCGCGCCTTGATCGGCTATATCTTCAGCTGCAAACAGCTTTTTCGGCACAACACCGTCTTCTTCCGTACCCGCGGAATTCACCTGAACATCATTGAAAATTTTGCGCGGAATGTTCGCGTCAGACTCCGATTGTGCCTGTGTGCTCGTGTTCACTGGCGCGTTCTGGGCGACAGGTGTCAACACAGACTTCGAGATCTCTTTATCCTGAACCTGCTCTGCCACGGTTGGTGTATCTGTATGAGCTTGGCCACGCGCAGCATATGTGAAAGACGTATCACGTGCCCTGGTCGCACGCTGAGATTCCAGAAGGTCAACACGACCATCAAGATTATTATCAAAGCGCTGAACGACGTCTGCGGTGCCAACCACTTCAGCAGCGCGGCGGCCAACGTCGAAATCTTTAATTTCAATTTTATCGACAGGGTCTGCCGAAACTGAGCGAGATGGACGCGGCTGATCAGCAGGATCAGGTGCATCTCTTTTAATCTGCTGTTGCTGTGCAGCTTGCCGACTGCGGCGGCTTTCGGATTGAGATTGTTCTGACTCTGATTGCCGGACTACAGCATCTGCTGCTGGCGCACCTTTTTGCACAGCCAAGCTCGCAGTGTTTTGGGATAGGTTTTCCTGGCTTCCGCCGGAAACGCCAAAAGCCCGTTGCTGACGCTCAGCTACGAGGGATTGCTGCAAAGAAGCAGCTGTATCTGTCACGACTTCAGTCATGGTCATCGCCCTTTCTAAGCGACGGGATTTCTTCTGACGGCTTCTGCGTCATCGTTTTTATACAATTAACAAGCGGCAAATTCAATCAAAAGCACTGATTCCCCCTAGGGGTAAAGCCGTTTTTAGCCGAAACCTACTAATCTAATGCGTTAGCCCGCCCATCAGTAAGTACTTGATTTCTATGTACTCTTCTATGCCGTAGCGAGACCCTTCCCGGCCAATGCCAGATTCTTTAACACCACCAAAAGGCGCCACTTCTGTTGAGATAATGCCCTCATTAATCCCGATCATGCCGTATTCTAGCGACTCGGCAACACGCCAGACTTTCCCTAGGTCTCGGCCATAAAAATAAGCCGCTAATCCGTATTGTGTGGCGTTGGCCAGTTCAATCGCCTCGTCTTCTGTTGAAAAACGGAACAGAGGCGCGACCGGACCAAAAATCTCCTCATTGGCCAACGGCATATCCGCTTTGACATCTGTCAGAACCGTCGGCTGATAGTAAGTCTTACCAAGCTCATGCCGTTTTCCGCCGGTCAAAACTTTGGCCCCTCCAGCAACAGCCTCATTGACGAGAGATTCAACTTTCTCCAACGCACTTTGATCAATAAGTGGTCCTTGATCGATCCCCTCTTCCAAGCCATTGCCAACCTTCAAAGCTTTGACCGCCGCTGCGAGTTTGGCGGCAAAGGCATCATAAACGCCATCTTGCACCAGGAACCGGTTGGCGCAGACACAGGTTTGCCCGCTATTGCGGTATTTAGAAGCCATCGCCCCCTCAACGGCGGCGTCTAAATCAGCATCATCAAAAACAATGAACGGCGCATTGCCGCCTAATTCGAGGGACACCTTCTTAACCGTGCCTGAACATTGCGACATCAACTGTTTGCCCACCTCGGTGGATCCGGTGAAAGTGAACTTTCGTACCGCTGGATGTGTTGTCAAAACCTCACCCACAGGCCGCGACTTAGATGTCGTTACCACATTGAAAACGCCTGCGGGCAATCCCGCACGCTCACCAAGCTCAGCCATGGCCAAGGCAGATAAGGGTGTTTGAGCGGCTGGTTTAACGACAAACGTGCACCCCGCAGCAAGCGCAGGCGCGGCCTTCCTGGCAATCATCGCATTGGGGAAATTCCAGGGTGTAATCGCCCCAACAACGCCAATCGGTTGCTTAAGCACAATGATCTGTTTACCGGGCTGATGGCTGGGAATGACATCGCCATAAATCCGTTTGGCTTCTTCAGAAAACCATTCAACAAAGCTCGCGCCATACGCGATTTCGCCCTTGGATTCCTTTAAGGGTTTGCCTTGCTCCGCCGTCATAATAACCGCCAAGTCGTCTTGGTGCTGGAGCATCAAATCAAACCAGCGGCGCAGAATAGCGGCACGTTCCTTGGCCGTTTTAGACTGCCATTGCTTTTGCGCGGCCTGTGCCGCTTCAACCGTGACTGTCGCCTCATCAGCGCCGCACTCGGTGACCTCAGTGATCACGTCACCCGTTGCAGGATTGCTGACCGCAAAAGTAGAATCCTGCTCGCCACTGTGCCAGGTGCCATTGATATAAGCTTGGTTTTTGAGAAGCCTTGGATCGTTCAGGTTCATATCAGGCATCCTAGCGATTACGTCCGTGGTATTCGGGATTGGGCATCATATCGACAGCTGTCGCCACACGGTTCGACATATTAAAGAAGCCTGCCGTATCCGCGATATCAAAAATCTCATCATCCCCAAACCCGGCATTGCGCAAAGCTTGTCGATCTGCATCTCCGACTTCACTGGGTGCCGATGTCATTTTATAAGCAAAATCTAACATAGCGGCGTGACGTTTTGACAAATCAGCCACACGATAATTTATGGCAAGCATC
The DNA here is from genome assembly GCA_040221475.1 of Rhodospirillaceae bacterium. Lineage (GTDB taxonomy): Bacteria > Pseudomonadota > Alphaproteobacteria > Rhodospirillales > Rhodospirillaceae > WLXB01. The sequence goes on from JAVKEJ010000036.1 coordinate 86,162, forward strand.
TCACCAAGCTCTGGATCATCAGAGAGTTGGCGCACAGCTTGGCCATGGGCCGCAACACAATAGAAGCAGTGGTTGGTTGACGAGACCACAACAGCGATCATCTCGCGTTCCAGCTTGCTGAGCCCACTCTCTCCCAACATCAACTCATTATAGAAGGACACGAATGTTTTGAGCTTTTCTGGCCGAGAGGCGTAGGACTGCAATACATTTGGCAGAATACCGAGTTTCTCTTTGCAGACTTTAAAGTATTTTTTCATACTCTCATCAAGGCTTTCCTCCAATTCCAACTCCGTGGGCGTTTTGAGGGCCATGACATGTGAGGGTTGAGGCATCGATGTTCTCCGGATTTCAATTCTAAAATTATATCTCTAGAGTAAACGCTATGAACCTGTTGAGTCTAAAACCGATACCCGCAATGGATTTCGCTGATCTGTCCCGGCCAGCGTCTCCTAACACCTTTTTGCTGTGCCCCGCAGGTTTTAGCGCTTCGCCACCGGACCAGGAAGCACCCATTTATACTTGCCATTGTGCTTTGCTGATAACCAACTGGGAGGCAATGATAAGCGATCAGCCCCGTACCGTTGAGCATGATAGGTCTGACGATGGGTTGAGTCGAACCTATGTTCAGAGATCTCTATTGGTTGGATACCCAGACATTATATCTGTTCAGTTCATCGCAAAAGGGGAAACGGAATGCTCTTTAGCGGTCTACAGCCGGTCGCAATATGGACACAGTGATTTTGGGGTAAACCGGCGACGCGTTTTAGACTGGCTGGCCAATCTTGAGAAAATAATGGCGTAGATCTATGACCCAAATATAGCCAGAGGATCTCTGTATACGCCTCACAGCGTTTGCATAGAATGTCCGAATTCTATAAACGAACCTCTGAAACAATCTACATACAGCCAGTTTTGGTGAAGGAAGTACCCCATGTCCGCTCCCCGGCAGGACCGTCGCGCCCAACTTAAAGCAGCCATTGATAAATCGATTCTCGTGCTTGATGGGGCCATGGGAACGATGATCCAATCCTATCAGCTTGATGAAGCTGGATTTCGCGGCGGGCGTTTTAAGGACTGGAGCCACGATCTGCGTGGCAACAATGATCTGCTGTGCTTGACCCAGCCAGAGATATTAAAAGAGATCCATAGGGCCTACCTAGACGCTGGCGCTGATATTCTTGAAACCAATACGTTCAGTTCGACCTCAATCGCGCAATTGGATTATGGGTTACAAGATTATGCCCGTGAATTGAATTTAGAATCAGCACGGATCGCGCGCGAAGTCTGTGATGAAGTAACAGCTAAAAATCCAAGTAAACCGCGCTTTGTTGCCGGTGCCCTCGGCCCGACAAATCGTACAGCCTCGATCTCACCAGACGTCAATGACCCAGGCAAACGCAACACAACTTTCGACGAACTGCGGGGGGCCTATGAGGAAGCTGTGGAGGGCTTAATCGAGGGTGGCGTAGATATGATCTTGGTTGAGACCGTGTTTGATACGTTAAATGCCAAGGCTGCGCTTTTTGCGATTGAAGATGTCTTTGAAAGAACAGGCGATAAACTGCCGGTCATGATCTCGGGCACAATCACAGATCAATCAGGCCGAACCTTATCCGGACAAACCGCCGAAGCGTTTTGGAACTCCGTGCGTCATGTCGAGCCCTTCACGATTGGCCTGAACTGCGCACTCGGGGCTGAACAACTGCGGCCTTATGTGGCGGAGATTTCCCGTATCGCTGACACCTATGTCTGCACCTATCCTAATGCCGGACTGCCCAACGAATTTGGCGAGTACGATCAGACCCCAGAGGAAATGGGGAGCCTGATTGGCCAATGGGCCGAAGATGGATTGCTCAACGCGATTGGTGGGTGCTGCGGTACGACCCCAGATCATATCGCCGCTATTGCAGCCGCTGTCGCTGGCAAAGCCCCACGTAAAATCCCAAAGATCGAACGCAAGCTGCGTCTCTCTGGGTTAGAGCCATTTGCTTTAGCATCATGAGCACATCGTCAGCCTCAACAACATTTGTTAATATCGGTGAACGGACCAACGTCACCGGATCCGCAAAATTCAAAAAGCTGATCCTCAATGATGATTTCGAGGCCGCCCTGGATGTTGCCCGCGATCAAGTTGTAAACGGTGCTCAGATCATCGACATCAACATGGACGAAGCCATGCTGGATTCAGAAGCCGCCATGGTGCGATTCCTGAACCTGATCGCATCAGAACCAGACATCAGCCGCGTGCCCATCATGATCGACTCTTCTAAATGGTCGGTCATTGAAGCCGGACTAAAATGTGTTCAGGGCAAATCTGTTGTTAATTCCATCAGCCTAAAAGAGGGTGAAGCGCCGTTTTTCGAGCAGGCCCGTAAGCTGAAACGCTATGGCGCGGCCGTAGTCGTTATGGCGTTCGATGAAAACGGTCAAGCCGACACTGCTGACCGTAAAGTAGAAATCTGCACCCGGTCCTACAAATTGCTGACCGAGAAAATCGGGTTCCCGCCTGAAGATATTATTTTCGATCCCAATATCTTTGCCGTAGCAACCGGCATCGAAGAGCACAACGGCTATGCACTGGACTTTATTGAAGCCACGCGCAGAATTAAAGAAACCCTGCCGCACTGCCATATCTCCGGCGGCGTCTCGAATATATCGTTTTCCTTTCGCGGCAATGAACCCATCCGCGAAGCTATGCATTCCGTCTTTCTGTATCATGCCATTCAAGCCGGGATGGACATGGGCATCGTCAACGCCGGACAGCTGGCCGTGTATGCCGACATTCCAGAAGACCTGAAAGTACGCGTTGAAGATGTCATTCTTAACCGTCGTCCTGACGCCACCGACCGCCTGCTAGAAATCGCAGATCAGTATCGTGGCGAAGGCAAGAAACGGGTCATCGACCTTTCCTGGCGCGAGAAGTCAGTCAATGACCGACTCAGCCATGCGCTTGTAAACGGCGTCACTGATTTCATTGAAGAAGACACAGAAGAAGCTCGTCAAAACACAGATCGACCGCTTGATGTGATCGAAGGCCCGTTAATGGACGGGATGAATATTGTTGGCGACCTGTTTGGCTCAGGAAAGATGTTCCTGCCCCAAGTGGTGAAAAGCGCCCGGGTTATGAAAAAAGCTGTGGCTTATTTGATTCCCTTTATTGAGGAAGAAAAAGCGAACAACCCGAACTCAGATACAGGCTCCAAGGGGAAAATCGTACTTGCCACCGTGAAAGGCGACGTACACGACATTGGCAAGAACATTGTCGGTGTGGTTTTACAGTGTAACAACTTCGATATCGTTGATCTCGGCGTGATGGTGTCTTGTGAGAAGATTCTGGCGGCAGCAAAAGCTGAAAACGCAAACATAATCGGCCTCTCCGGCCTCATCACGCCAAGCCTTGAGGAAATGTCTTACGTTGCCAGCGAGATGAAACGTCTTGGCATGAACACGCCCCTCCTTATTGGGGGGGCAACAACCTCCAAAGTCCATACAGCTGTAAAAGTTGCGCCCAAGTATGACGGCGCAACCATATATGTGACCGATGCATCACGCGCAGTCGGGGTTGCCAGCAACCTTTTATCGCCTTCGCTAAGAGACGACTTCATGGCGTCTGTGCGTGAAGAATATAACTCTGTTCGCGAAGCTCATGAAAAAGGTCAGAGAGCAAAGACACGGCTGCCCCTTGCTGATGCGCGCGCCAATAAACAACAGATTGACTGGGGATCATACGAGACAAACAAACCGAAAGCGCCTGGCCTTACAATCTACGATGACTATGACCTTGCTGAGCTAACCACCAGCATTGATTGGTCGCCGTTTTTTGCAACATGGGAATTGAAGGGCACTTACCCCAATATTTTTAATGATAGCTACGTGGGAGAGACAGCGCGTTCGCTTTATAATGATGCCCAAGCCATGCTGCAAAGACTGATCGGCGAAAAATGGCTCACGGCGAAAGCAGTCGTCGGTCTTTGGCCCGCCAACGCAGTGGGGGATGACATCGAAGTTTATAGCGATGAATCGCGCTCAAAAACCCTGCAGACTTTCCATACCTTACGTCAACAAATGCCCCGCAAAGGCAGAGACCGCGCCAACTTAGCTCTGGCTGACTTTGTCGCTCCAAAAGACAGCGGCCTTATAGACACGCTGGGTGCCTTTGTCGTCACAACAGGGCTCGGTATTGATGCGCCGGTTAAGAAGTTTGAAGATGACCAAGATGACTACAACTCAATCCTTCTTAAAGCCATAGCAGATAGGCTTGCGGAGGCCTTTGCCGAACGTATGCATCAGAAGGTCCGCAAAGAACTTTGGGGTTATGCGCCTAACGAAGACTTGAAGAATGAAGACCTCATACAGGAGCAGTATAGAGGAATTAGGCCCGCACCAGGCTACCCAGCATGCCCCGATCATACGGAAAAAGCTCTGCTGTGGGAGTTGCTTGATGCTAAAAAACATACGGGCGTGTCTTTGACTGAGAGCTTCGCGATGTGGCCCGCTTCCTCTGTCTCTGGTTTCTATTTTGGACATCCCGACAGCCAATATTTTGGGGTCGGCAAAATTGAGCGGGATCAAGTCGAGGATTATGCCGTCCGCAAAGGTTTTGACATTAAAACCATGGAGCGCTGGCTCGCCCCTAACCTCAACTACGACCCTGACAAACCTGCTTAGAGACACAGGCACGGTTGTTTAAGTCGGCGGTGCGCCGCTAAACAAAACCAAGAAAGACGACACGGTTAAAAGTGCGCCCAAGGTCGCGCCGCCGACCACCGTAATGAAACGACCGAGCGGTCCCATTAAACTGGTGAACTTTCGATCAGCTGCCCATTTTAACAGCCACCCTGATGCCAGACCCAAAAGCGTGCCGACAATAACCATCGTCCAGCCAGTAAAATTCGTCATGATAAAAAACGCTGAGACAAAAAAAGACAGGGCGACACCGATCATCACGGCAACAAAGGCCAAAGGAACCTCCTTCAGCGCAATTCTAGTCCATCGCTTTGCCCGCCATGATCGAACGGCACTTATAATTTCTGGGGAGTTCGCTTCACTCACCCATCTCACAGCTAATCTTTTTGCTTCAGCAATTGCAGAAACCAAATCACCGTGAAGTGTTAAAGGCACGGCAACAATGATGCGATGATCTTTACCGCCTTCGGCTTGCCGGAGCACCAAAACGTGTGAGGTAATGCTATCAGGAGCGATAACAAATGTGAAACCGTCGCTGTGACTGCGGGCCAACCACCAGGTTTCTTTTTCAGCATCTTCCCAAATAAGATATCCGGGAGAGCGGCCCTCTGTGGCTGAATACACAACCGTCATTTGGGATAGCCTATGACGTCAACGACTTTAGCCGGTAGGGAGAGTGAAATGGAATTTACAGCCCGATCCAGGATTGGACTCAACCCATAGATCGCCGCTATGGCGACGCACCAAGTTGAGGCAAAGCCTGAGTCCGAGACCGTATCCGGTCTCTCCACTTGTGCCGAGTGTGGTCGAAAGTTTGCGACTTTGAAGAAACGCCTCCACCTTATCAGCATCCATGCCGACGCCGTCGTCTGTGACGGTGATATGAACATGCTCTGGGGCGTCCTTCTCAATCTGCGCAGAAATTTCAATCTGATTCCCTGCCTCACAGAACTTAATAGCGTTATTTATAAGATTCCGAAACACCGTCTGTACCATATGACGGTCTGCATTGACCTGCATGTGCTCTAATGCATGTCTAATTTCGACGCCCTTTGCCCGAGCCAAAAGTTGCAACGGACGAATACTTTCTTCAACAGCACTTTCAAGCTCAAATTTTGTGCACCGAAATGGTAAGTCAGCACTTTCAACCGCAGCCCATGCCAACAGGTTATCAAGCAGTGCATTCGTATTCTGGGCCGCCTCTACAATCAACGCGCCATACTCTTTAACCTTTTCAGGCGGGAGTTTAACGTCTTCGCTAGAGAGCAAAGATGCGAACCCAATGATGTTGTTAAACGGACTCTTGAGGTCGTGACCAATGATTGAAAATAATTGGTCTTTTGCCTTTACAGACTGCTGGAGTTCTTGACGCGCTTTATCTAACTCGGTCTCACGAATCTTAGCTGCCGTGATATCTTGAACCGTCGTAATATAACGTCTCAGGTTTCCCGCTTTGTCTACAACTGGCTGACCTATTTCCCTATAAAAACGCACGCCGATCGATGGTGCACACCGATATTCAAGATCATAGGGGCGCGCAGCAACGATGCTGCTTGAGAGGGTGTTAACATAGACTCTCCGGTCATCTTCATGAACAAACCGGGAAAACTCAGATGGATGCGAAATACCGGACAGCAACTTTTCGAGTTGGGTGTCGAACATGCAGCAGAGATGGTCAGAACAAAAGGCTAGGCTGGCCTGTTCCGGATCCCAAACCCAATGCCCTAGGCCAGATACCTGCGCAGCAAGATCAAGCATATCTTTCTGATCACGCACAGCTTGCAACGTTTTGAAAGCGGCAGTGACATCCGTAATCACTCCAACCAGAGCGCTGGCCTTGCCGCTTTGATCAAACTCAGCCTGACCTTTAACGATGATGTTTTTTAAAGCACTCGTCCGCGTCACGATCCGTGCGTCAAATTCAAAACTTACGGCATCTGCTGTGGCCTTACTCAAATACGCAGCAACACGCTGACGATCTGCGGCATGAAACGAGTCTACAAAATGGCTGAGAGAGGGGTTAAAAAAAGAGGGGTTTTCATCAAAAATGCTGAAGACTTGGGGCGACCATGTCATCGTGTCAGTCTCAACCTGCCAATGCCAATGCCCCATATTGCCAATGGTCTCGGCAAGCGATAGCAAGCCTGCGCCCTCTTCTGCGTCTGTCCCTTTTGGCGACACTGCGCTATGAACGTCTGCGGCAAGCATACGTGGAGGAATCCTAATCCAAGGATCAAAACTAGTTTGGACTAAAAAATAGTTTCCTAAACGCGGGACGTCCACCAAAAAGTTTGTCCACACAATTACTAAACTAATACGTGTATATTGCGCTTTAACAATATGAAAACTGGAACTCTGATGGTACCGCAAGGTTATCAGTAGAATGAGTGCATCTTCGCGGAGTCCGCTCTAATGCCCAGACTGACAGGCATTTTATGCGCATCCTGGGCTTTGGGGATTGCCATTTTGTCACTCTTACCAGCCGAAACAGCGATCTCAACGGGGGGCTATGACAAGCTGGAGCATGGCACCGCCTTTGCTGTTTTAGCCATTCTTATGCGGCTGACATGGCCAAAACCTCATGTTTTCCTGATCTTTTTGGTATGCACACTATACGGTGCTTTGATAGAGGCCGGTCAGGCTTTTTCACCTGGGCGGCATCCGGATTTATGGGATCTCTTCGCAGACGCCCTAGGTGCCACCCTAGGTCTCATTCTGATCAGATATTGGCCGACACGACGCCGCCATTAACCTATTTTGAAAGTCCGCGCCGTGGCGCGACCCGCAACATTGATAATCCGACTGCCAGACCTCTTGCGCCGCCGTGCCATGCCTGTTACAACCCCGCTCCTTCCGCAGGACGCCGCGCCTTTTTGGCGAATTTGCGGAACCCATTTAGGGGGTGTAGCTCAGTTGGTTAGAGCGCCGGCCTGTCACGCCGGAGGTCGCGGGTTCGAGTCCCGTCACTCCCGCCACTTTATGGCATAGAGTCTTGATAAGGGTCTTTAGCTACACAGCTGAGGCCCTTTTTCTTTAGACTGTGAATTTGCCGTCAACACCGCCCCACAAAAATGCAGGAGAGGAATCATGTCTCACAAACGACACGTCGTATTTGTCTCAGGCGTTAGAACGGCCATCGGTAGCTTTGGGGGAAGCCTTAAAGACCATCCCCCTACGGCTTTGGCAGCAGCCGTGACTCGTGAAGCCGTCGCCCGCGCTAACATTGCGCCGGACTCCGTTGAAAGCGTGGTCTTTGGCAATGTTGTGCCAACCGATACACGCGATCCGTATCTGGCGCGCGTTGCCGCCCTGGGAGGTGGGCTGCCGATTGCAACGCCAGCCGTCACAGTCAATCGATTGTGCGGCAGCGGCTTTCAGGCAGTGGTCTCTGCTGCACAACAGATTCTTTTGGGGGACATAGATACGGCAATTGCCGGAGGTGCTGAATGTATGAGCCGCGCACCTTATTTTCTGCCTGCACAGCGTTGGGGTCAAAAGATGGGCGACGCTGCCATGATCGACACATTATTGGGCGCACTCAATGACCCCTTTGGCAACGGACACATGGGTATCACGGCAGAGAACATCGCCGCAAAATGGAACATTGACCGGCATACACAGGACGCGATTGCCGTCGAGAGTCACAGACGCGCAGCAGCGGCCCAGGCCGAGGGGCGGTTCGCCAGTCAAATCCTGTCTCTGGACGTAAAACAGGGCAGAGACACAGTGACCTTTGACCAAGACGAACATGTACGCGGTGACGTCACAATAGAGGGCCTAGGTGCGCTGCGCCCCGCCTTTAAGAAAGATGGGGTTGTGACACCGGGCAACGCGTCAGGTATCAACGACGGCGCTGCCGCATTGGTCATGATGGAAGAAGAAGCGGCTGCACGAGTAGGAGCAAAGACAATGGCGCGATTGGTCGGTTATGCACATGCTGCCGTCGACCCATCAGAGATGGGCATTGGCCCTGTACCTGCCGTGCAACGTTTGCTGCAAAAAACCGGGCTGTCTATTCAAGATATGGATGTGATTGAATCTAATGAAGCGTTTGCAGCGCAAGCCTGTGCTGTGGCGCGTGATCTTGGGTTTCCCGAAGACAAAACCAATCCCAATGGCGGTGCGATTGCTCTCGGCCACCCGGTCGGCGCAACGGGCGCTATTCTAACGGTAAAAGCCATCTACGAACTGCAGCGGATTAAGGGGCGCTATGGATTGATCACAATGTGCATCGGAGGTGGTCAGGGGGTCGCGGGTATCATTGAGGCCATCCGCTAAGAAGTCATCCGCTAACGCTTTGACTGCCGACGCTGGGGTACTAGGCCGGTCGCAATAATAAGAACAAGGAAAGCAACGAGTACAGTCCACATCGCTGCTGAGTACTGTAGTGGATTCAGCCAGACCTCCTCATAAAATCCATAGCGTGGTGCCAATTCGCCAAAAGGAATCCAGAAAATTGCTTTGGTTGGGATTGCGTATCGGACCGCAGCCATGACCCGCGTGTAATGGCATAGCCGCCATAACAAGTAGAGTCCCCAGATCGCTAACCCCCCAGCAATCGTATACGTGACAGGATGATCATAACCCAAAAATCTCTGGTCACCGAGCAACAGCGAGGTCGCATAGCAAAACCAGGTAACGTAAATTGTTTCCAAAAATGTGATCCGGCAAAAATTGCGGTCCTTGGCAGGTGATGGGTCTCCTAGATTCATCCGCAGTACTTTTTGCAACCACCGGAATGCGTTGCATCTTGTATCTTTGTTGAAAACAAAGAAGAGCAGCGTCGCAACACAAATACCCAAAGACCCTTGTATAAAGAGCAAATGAGCTGGCCACTTCACGCCCGGAGCAACTTCTGCCATAGGCATCGCCAAAGAGATTTCATTAAACTTGAACGAGTAGGACGCCCAGCCAATCCATATCAGCATGCCTGCCGTGAAACCGAGTAACGTTCCACTTACCTCTTCATTACGGCGCGCGCCGATGTACAACATCACCGCCGCGACGACCCCGATGGATAGGAACAAACCACCCGCATTTTCGTAGCCAACAATATCCCTTACAGCGATAACTAATGAATGGGCCAGCGGTACAGCGAGCAGCACAGCTACAAACGCCAGAAGGCCGATATAGGGCGGTCGATAATAACGCTGGAGAATTCCCAACTGAGGAGTAACAGAACCCGATTCTGACATACTTGGCTTCCCCCTTACCCAGGAATCGTAGCCGCTTAACAGGCGCTGCCCATTGAACCCATCACCTCAGAGCTACCTTGCTTTAGCGAAGAATTATGATAACTCTGCGACAAGAATTAGACCAAAAGCAAACAAAAGAGCCTTCCACCCTAATCAGGCACGGCATGGTAAACCTTGCGCAGACTGGTGGGATCATCAAAGGCCATAACCAATAAACGGGCGACTTCAGCACGCGGGATTCGTCCCCAGTCGAAACGCTGGGTATCCTCAACCAGAAAGCCAGTTCCGGTTGCTGGCCCATCGCCCAAGCCACCGGGACGGATAATCGTATAATCCAACGTACTGGCCTTAATGTAGTTTTCAGCCGTGGTTTTGCGTTCTAGGGCAGACCCCAATACCCAACGCACAAAGAATGGTAACGCCTGTAGGCTTTCCCCGGCACCAATGGAACTGACCATCAGCATACGGTTCACACCAGATGCAACGGCAGCTGTTGCAATATTGATCGTGCCAACGTCATCGACAGGACTATCGCCTCCGCTGCTGCCAAGCGAACTGATCACCGCTCGGTAGGAGCCAGACTCAAAGGCTGCTTGTACCGAGTCTGCTTCAAGGGCATCACCTTCGAACAACTCAACGCCCAAAGATTGAAGTTCCGCCACATCTGACGTCGGCCTGACAAAAGCCGTGACAGCGTCTCCCCGTCCGGCCAGAATTTTGATAACCTCTAAACCTGTACCGCGTGTTCCACCAAAGACGAGAATACCATCTGGTGCCGACCCGTCCGCCGGCGCATACTCATCCTGGGCAAATGTGTGGGATGGAAAAGTCATAGCCATAACCGCGGCCGCAGCTAAAACGGTATGCCTGAGAGAAGTGATCATTGTCCAACCTCTAATGTGCTGACGCGTTTCAGTTTATTCATTTCATCACTCTCCGTACCCCAAACGATCTGCCCCTCTTTGTCACGATAGCGCCCAAGAAACCAATATTCATTAGGGGTGATATAAATTGAATCTTCCGCGATCATATCTTCACCACTGCCGGGATTAATCATCCGGCAGGTGCCAAAATCCATCGGACCTGAGATGGCCTTACCGTCCTCTCGCAAACTTAGCTTAAAGTCACAGCCAAGACGCCAAGTGAAATCTTCTATGGTCAATCCGTCCAATTGTTCCGGGTTACGGTGGACATTGTAAAATTTCTCTTCGTCCACAAAGGATAATTCACGTTGATGAACCTGCCCGGTCTCAGCGCTCACAAAGAAATGCAAGATACCACGGCGGATGATCCAATCTTTATCATCTGATCCATCAATAGAAGATTGTTGATAGATTACGACTCCGTCAAGAAAAGGCAGCTCTACCGGTAAAAACAGTTGATGCATCAGGCGGTGCTGAAGGTTTTCGGGAACGTTATTGTCGATATCGCGCTGGACCTGTTCAGAACTGTCGTAGCGGCCATTTACCCAGACCTTTACGGCATCTAGAATATGCTGAGTCTCAGTAGCAACAGAGGTGTTGGTTTCAGAGGCAAACACCAAGTTATAGGTGAGCAGAGACACTCCAAGCCCAACCACAAAGAAAATGAGACGTTTCTTGAAGCTCACAGCATCCTCCGGAAATTAGCGTTGCAGATGCACATTGAACCAAATTCTGACGTGTTACACGATACATGTCGAGACGGCTTATCTGATTTCAACGTCAAAGGATGACTCCTGACCGATTTGCCGCAACCAGAAATTTCCCTTAATTTTCATAGGCTTTGGGAGCATCGATCAAATGAACACCGAGATGAAACGACGGAAGAGTTTTTTGCCCGGATTAGGGACCAGCACTTTTCTCACTGTCGTCCTGCTCGGCAATACATTCGCCCCCGCAGTTTTGGCTCAGGATATATCTGAAAAAAATCAGCCGAAATCTATTGAAATGCCGATGGATTTACCCGCCCTCGCGGAGATTGACGCCTTAGATGGACCGGATGCGCTGATCCGCCGTTTCTTTCTCACCAGTCAGGGAATGCGCGGCCAAACCGTGCCACTTCCTGAGACTGAAGGATGGTTCTGCACACTGAGCCAAGCCACGCATGTGATGCTCGATTTCTGGCCGAACCTGAATCAATGGGCTTTTCAAGTGGGATTCTCAGAGGACGCCGAGTTGACAGCTGGTGGACTCGCCACCTGTCATCAACTTTCAAAGGGAGACGCTGACAAATGAAACGCCCCCTCACACTCTCTCGGCGCTTCTTTGCACTCGGTGTGGTTAGCATTACGGGCCTCAGCAGGTCTGTCCACGGGCAAAAGCAGGTTTCTACTGTCGTTGTCGCAGGCGCAACCGGACGCACCGGTCAACGTATTGTCGCGGCCTTGCTCGCGGACGGATATCAGGTGCGCGGATTAACCCGCGATGCCGAGCGGGCAAAGGCTCGCTTTGGCGAGATCGTGGACTGGATGAGTTGCGACGTCCGCAATCCCAACGACGTGGTCCGGGCCATCAATGGCATGGACGCTGTAATCTGCGCCATTGGTTATACAGAGTTTGCAGGCCCTAACGGCGGCCAATTTGTGGATTACCTTGGCGTCCGTCATTTGGTTGATGCGGCAAAAGCTGAAAAAGCACAGCATTTCGTGTTGATTTCATCTGGCTCAGCCGGACCAGCAAGAGACCAAAAGCTAAACCCGCTGTTCGGCTACGTAGGCTATTGGAAAACGAAAGCGGAAAACCGGCTAAAGGAAAGTCGCGTTCCCTTCACCATCATTGGCCCAGCTGGGCTGGTGGATACTGCGGGCGGAACAAAAGCCATTCGTGCGGCAAAACGTCCGGATTACATAAAGCTGCCAATGGCGGAGCGGGTCGTGGACATCGGTGATGTCGCAACAGTGGCTGTCGCAAGCCTGACCGAACCGCTTCTCCAGGGTAAAACCTTTGCGCTGCTCAATGACGATGGATCGCCTTCCTATGACTGGCGTCAGGATGTTGCAGACCTACCTCCGGAAGACAGCTAAGAACCGCTGGCTTTGTCGAACGCTGCAAAGGTTTCTGCTTTATCTGCCAACTGCGCTAACAACGGTGCCGGAGTCCAGTAGCCATACTCATTGCCAAATGAGCTCGCAAAATCATTGAAGGCTTTTACGATCTGACCTAGGCCCAGCGTATCGCCGTAATACATCGGACCGCCACGATAGGCTGGGAAGCCGTAGCCTGAGGTCCAAACGACATCAATATCGCTGGCGCGCAGCGCTATACGATCCTCAAGTAACTGCGCGCCACGATTGACAAGGGCATACAAGCAGCGCTGCTGTATTTCTGCATCAGATATATCAGTGCGTTGAGAAACATTGAGATCAAACGCAGCTGATTGAATAAGTGAAATCGCGTCTCCGTCAACTTCACGGGTGCGCCCATCTGCGTATCGGTAAAAGCCATAACCAGTCTTTTGACCATATCGTCCTTCGCGATACATGAGATCACCGGGAACACAATACAGCGGATCGTCAGGAAGGAGATGCCTGTTTTGATCCCGCGTTAAAAAACTCACGTCTTGGCCTGCAAGGTCCATCACAGCGCATGGCCCCATGGCCATCCCCCAAACTTCCAAAGCTCTATCGACCTGCGCGGGTGTGGCCCCCTCTAACAGAAGCATTTGAGATTCGCGGACGTAGTCTTCCAACATTCTGTTACCTATGAACCCATATCCAACACCCGACAAAACCGGCGCTTTTCCAATTTTGCGGCCTAGGGCCATGGTCGTCATAACAACTTCTTTTGATGTCTTATCCGCTCGCACAACTTCGAGCAGCTTCATGATATTGGCCGGTGAAAAAAAGTGAGTCCCGAGAACACGCTCAGGCCGCGTCGTGCAAGCTGCAATCTCATTGATATCCAGCGTCGATGTGTTTGTTGCCAATACAACCGCACGCTCACAAAATTGGTCTAATTCTTGAAAGATACTCTTCTTTAGGCTCAGCGATTCAAACACTGCTTCGATTACAAGATCCACGTCCCTGAGATCTTCCAGTGACAAAGTTCCCCTCAGCTTGCTGAGGTGATCCTCGCACGCCTCAGACGATAAACGACCGCGCTCAGCATCCCGTCGTAGGGTTTTCTGTATATGATTTAAGCCGCGCTCTAATAAGTCAGCTTGACGGTCCACCAAAATCACATCCAAACCTGCGGACAAAAGACAGATGGCAATCCCCGCCCCCATCGTGCCCGCACCGACAACGCCAACCGAGGCAATCTTAAATTGAACGGTCTCTTTGGGAATGTCTGGAATTTTAAGTGCCAAACGCTCAGAAAAAAATAAATGGCGTAGCGCTTTAGATTGAAGTGACGCCTTCAGTTCGGTTGAAAGACTACGTTCTTTCTTCAGACCTTCCTTCATCGGCAAATCACACGCCCACTCAATCGCAACAATCGCAGCGGGTGGGGCCTCAAACCCTCGGCGACGTTTGGCTATTGAAGACTTAGCTTCCTCAAAGAATGATTCTGAAAAAGACTTTGCCTCAACACTGCGGTCACAAGTACGGTCTATGTTGGAGTGATCGCCGAAGGATCGCGCGACCTCTATGGCAGTTTGTTTAGCATCTTTAACCGCAACCAGATCAATCGCCCCAAGCGCTTTGGCTTCAGCGACAGGAATATGACGACCTGTGGTAATCGCATCGACGGCCGCCTTAGCGCCGATCAATCGCGGCAGACGTTGCGTACCACCAGCCCCCGGAATAATGCCCAGATGAACCTCCGGCAATCCAACCACACCATCCGCTTGTGCGACGCGATAGTGGCACCCCATGGCCAATTCAAATCCACCACCAAGAGTGCTGCCATGCAACGCAATGACAACAGGTTTCTCACATTGTTCAATGCGATCAATGAGGTCAGGCAATGACGGTTCTTTGACAGGAGCATCAAACTCGCGAATGTCTGCGCCACCACTAAACAAGCGCCCCGCACCTGCTATCACTACAGACGACACTGCAGGGTTTGTTTCAGATTGGATAATGCGAGTCTTAATTTCCTGCCGCACGGCCTGCGATAACGCATTCACAGGCGGATTGTTTAAAAGAAGAACAGCAATGCCGTTTTCAACGGAATACTCAACCAAGGCAGACATATATGACTTCGATCATATGCAGAAAAATGGTCATATGGTTTAACCTTGTGGTCCTCAGATGGAAAGGCCGATTCCGTTGCCTGACCATGTGTGGTTGAATAGCTATGGGTGTGCCGCTGTGGCGCTGGAGGGGAACATAATGTCTAACACTTTAAGACACCGTATTCACGTACTGTTGTCCAATGAGCCTCCACGGCAAACCGCATCTATAGCGGTTGCAGCACTCATTACAGCGATGATTGTTATCAATGTTATCGCCGTCATTCTGTCGTCGGTTAAGGAACTCAATCAAGCCTACAACCTTTGGTTCCTGATGATTGAGGTGGTCTCCGCTGTTTTCTTTACCGCAGAATGGATTTTACGCGCCTGGGCCAGCGTCGAACGCGCAGAGTACTTTGGCGTCACGCCGTTCAAAGCAAGGCTGCAATATGTTTTCTCACCTTTACCAGTCATTGATGTGATCGCCATCGCGCCGCTTTACTTGTCCATTTTCGGTATCGTGAGCGCCCAAAGTCTGATCGCGCTGAGGCTGCTACGCTTACTGCAACTGGCAAGATTCTTCGCACCACTCGGTGTGCTTTGGCGCGTTATAAGGTCTGAGGGTCCGGCCATGTTAGGAGCGATTTTCATTGTCCTGGTTCTCATGGTCATCGCCGCGAGCGGCATGTACTTGGTGGAACGTGATGTTCAACCAAAGGATTTTGGCAGCATCCCGTCCGCGATGTGGTGGGCTTCCGTGACCGTCACCACCGTTGGGTATGGAGACGTTACACCAGTTACTGTTTTAGGCCGTGTGATCGCCGTGGTGATCATGATCTTGGGAATCGGCTTGGTTGCCCTTCCCGCTGGTATGCTGGCCTCACGCTTTTCAGAAGAACTCCATCACCGGCGTGAAGAGTATCGCCGCAGAGTAGATCTCGCACTACAGGATGGGCAACTTGATGACGACGAACTTGCCAGCCTTAAGGCAGCCCAGCACGAATACATGCTTACAGACCAATCAGTGAACCAGATTCTTGCGGAAGAAGTTAAGCGTCGCAGACATATCTGTGAAACCTGCGGGAAAATCGTTTTATCTTAACGGCTTTGGCAAGCCTCTTCGGCACTCAGGTCAAAACACGCATGCCACGTGCAACACCATCACGTTGCGAGATACCGTCCATCCAGCGCGCGATCTCGGGGTATTTTTCCAATCCAGCTTCGAGACGAGATGCCGACGTCGCCGCAATAGGATAGGTATGAATATCCGCGATCGTGTACTCCTCTCCGGCCATAAACTCACGACCCTTGAGGTGAAACTCTATTGCCGACAAGCCTCTGTGCGCTTCTGATATGGCGCGATCAAGCGCCACTTGGCTCGGCTCAGGTGCGATTGTCGTAAACCAGAATTGTGCCGCAAACGCCGGACTAAGGTTGGATGAAATAGCGCTCATCCAGGTGTGAATTTCGGCTCTCACCGCAAGGTCCTTTGGGTAAAACTGACCGGATTTTTCGGCCAGATAAAATAGCATGCCGTGCCCCTCGAAGACCGTGATTTCTTTACCTTTTGGACCATCATGGTCCACTAAGGCAGGTGCGCGCCCAAAAGGATTCATTTTTATAAAATCTGACTTTAGGTGCTGCCCACCGACGAGATCAACCAGATGCGCTGTATACGGCAACCCCGTTTCTTCGAGCATAATGTGTACGCGCTGGCCGTTTGCCGTCGGCACGCTGTATAAATCAATCATAGTCACCTTCAATTTTTACGGTCTGGACGAATCCTTGAGGTTCACTATAAAGCAAGTTAGCCATCTCGGCAGTTTTTAGGAGTTTTATGTGAACCGCCCACGTCTGTTGTCATGCCTGATCGGCAGCTTTTTAAGTATATGCGTCAGTCTGAGCATATCTAGTACCTATGCCGCAGTTGAACGCATAGAAATTCTGGACCGTATGCTTGTCTCTGATGGTCAGGGTTATGGCCGTGTGGGGCCTTACGTCAGAATCGCTGGCCGTCTTCATTATGCAATCGATCCGCAATCAGACTTTAATGCGTCCATTCATGATCTTGAGTTCGCACCAAAAGATGCCCGGGGCCTTGTGACATATAGCGGTGACTTCGTTTTATTGATGCCGCTTGACCCGGAGCGGGGCAATGGCCGCCTTCTTTATGACGTGACCAATCGCGGCAATATGGTGGCGCTCAACCGGTTTAACAATGCCACCGGCCGAACAGGCGCACGCAGTGTGGCAGACTTAGGAAACGGCTTCCTTATGGAGCAGGGCTATGCTGTTCTTTGGACTGCTTGGAATTGGGATGTCGTGAGGCGCCCAAACACACTGACCATCGACCTGCCCGTCGCAACGCAACCTGACGGCACTGCTATTACCGGGCAGGTTGTAAGCGAAATGGCACCGACAGAATCATCAAATAGCCTGAAGCACGTCGGACTCGGCGCTTTAGGATACGCTCCAATGGCTTGGAATCCGCAGGCCGCTCAGTTGTCGGTCCGTGGCCCTCAAAGCGAAATCTACGAATCCATTGCGCGCCAAAGATGGCAATTCGGCCTTCCGCTGGAGGATAACTCTGCGTCTCCACTCCTAAGAGACCCAAATTGGATCACGTTGGATACGGGATTCGTTCCGGGAAAAGTGTACAGATTGACATATACCTCTCAGAACCCGCCCATCGTTGGTTTGGGGCTGGCCGCGCTACGTGATGCCGTCTCTTTTTTCCGTTATGAGACGGGAGACTCCTATGGCAATGCAAATCCACTGACATCGCAAGGAGGGGAGTTGCCGCAAGCCACCGTGGCCTATGGCCACTCGCAATCTGGCCGATTGTTGAACACGCTCCTGTGGGAAGGTCTACATGTGGATGAAGAAGGACGTACCGCGTTCGACGGACTGCTGATCGACGGCGCTGGTGCCGGAAAAGGCAGTTTCAACTTCCGGTTTGCCCAGACCTCTCGGCATTTTAGCCCGGACCAAGACTTAGATTTTCCGACAGACTTTTTTCCGTTTTCAACCGTCGAACAGGTCGATACGGTCACCAAGGAACAAAGCAGCCTGCTAGATGAGGCCCGCAGATTAAAAGCGGTGCCAAGAATATTCATCATCAACACAGCCTCAGAATACTGGGCCAGGTCTGCCTCGCTTGTGCACACGGACACTCTTGGCAGCACAGATATTACTCCAGACCCAAGTGTGAGGCTTTATATGATCGCTGGAGGCCAGCATGCAATTGGCACGTCCGATAAACGCGGCACTCTTGTTCACTGTCGTAGCCCACTCGATCACCGCCCTGTGCTGCGGGCGCTGCTATCGCATATCGACGCTTGGATCACGATAGACCGTGCGCCTCCACCAAGCCAATATCCGAAAATCGCTGATGGAAGCCTTGTGACGACTGATCAATATCGCACTGGGTTCCCCGATGCCGCCTTTATGCGAACGCCAAAATATCAATTATTACCGCCTCGCCTCGACCATGGACCCAGATTTGCGAGCGAAGGTATCGCAGACAAAGTTCCACCCCTTCATGGGAAACCCTATGAAACCCGCGTGCCCGCCTCAAATGAAGATGGTCTGGATATCGCTGGCATTCGCCTGCCTGATATTGAGGTTCCTTTAGGGGCCCACACAGGCTGGAATCCACAAACCGCAGATACCGGGGCCCCGAACAGACTGGCGCGCTGGTCCGGCAGCTTTATTCCCTTTTCCCGCACCGTCACAGAGCGCAATGCAACCGGGGACCCGCGTCCGGCGATAACAGAACGCTACACTTCAAGGGTTGATTATACCAATGCCTACGCTGAGGCGACGCTCGAATTGGCCAATCAGGAACTCATTCTAGGGATGGATATTAATCCAATGATTGAGAAGGCCGGATACTTTTATGATCAAGTCATGAGTCACAACCCTGCGGATGAGAGCTGCAGGTTCGCTAACCTCGTGGACTGAGATGACTTAAGACGTTTCTATAAATATGGTCTGCACGCCGATTATGGTTGCCCCTCACTCCATTGCCCTGCCTGATAATACGAATACTTTTCAGCTTTCCGCCAACACCTCGGCGACTGAACCAGCGTGGCCAATGCCTAAAATATGACATTGATGCCAAAGCGCATAGAACAACAGCACCCAGGCTGAGAAAGCGGTGCGGGTGTTTATCGACTTAAACAAATCAGTTACACGAGATGGCTCACAAATGCGGACGACCCCGGGCTGATCCGCAACCAAGGGCCCCAGCACTTTCCCGTAGGACTGAATCCACCCGCCAACAGGTACGGAGAAACCTCTTTTACGCGCAAAGGGTTGTGAGATCGGCATCTTTTCCGCCAACCATTGTCTGAGAATATTTTTACCAAGGCGGCCTGAAATTTTCTCGTTGTCTTTCAGATGAAAAGCAAAAGAGGCGAATGAGCGGTCTAAAAACGGAACGCGCCCCTCAACGCCATGGGCCATGAGGCACCTATCAACTTTCGTCAGAAGATCATTCGGTAACCACGTCGCGATGTCTAATCCCTGCAGCTTCTGTAAACGCGACCAGGGCTGCGCCTCAATGTCGTTTTCCTGTGCCACAATTGCGCTACGCCACGTTTTACTTGACGATCGCAAAACGTTGACGCGCGCAAGCGCATGTCGCGCCCAGGGCGCTTTCCGAAACGGCCAAGGGCGCTGACCGCTACGATAGCGGCCATACCCCCCAAGGACTTCATCCCCCCCCTCGCCGGTTAGAACCACTTTCACATCTTGAGAGGCCGCTTTGGCTAAATGATAAGTTGGAATGGCCGCATAATCGGCCACTGGATCATCCAGACAAGCTGCAATTGCCGGCAGTGTGTTCCAGAAGTCGCTTTCGGAAATTTCTATGGGTCTGTGGTCTGCGCCTGTCGCTGCCGCAACCAAGGCCGCCTGTGTGCGCTCATCATGGACACTGGAGTTCGCAAAACCGGCTGTATAGGCAATCACCGGCTGCTCTTCGAATTCAGCCATAGCTGTCAGAACGGCTGCCGAATCGAGCCCACCAGAGAGGAAGATGCCATAGGGAACGTCAGACCGAAGATGAACGCGAACGGAATCAAACAATAACGCCTCAAACTCAGATGCGGCGTCACCGCTTGCCTCAGCCTGACGGGCAATCGCATCAGTCTGGATCCGATCTAGAATTTTTCCGTTTCTGACGAGCAGTGTGGTCCCGGGCGGAACGCGCCGGATACCGGCTAAAGCTGTTTCGTCGCTGTTACTAAACTGCAGTGCGAGCAATTCATCCCGTGCGGTTGTGTTTTCGGTCGCTGCTAAAAGCCCTGCTTTCACAAGCGCTTGTGCTTCAGACGCAAACCAGAATCCGGTGGGGGTTTCCGTATAATAGAGCGGTTTAATTCCAAATGGATCACGTGATAAAATCAACGTTCTTGATCTTGGGTCATACACTGCAACCGCAAACATACCCCGCAGCAGGCTCGTATACGCCACCCCCTCACTTAAGTAAGCGTGCAAAATAGATTCATTGTCGCTTTGTGTCCGATAAGTCTGTGATGCCAGTGTTTGGCGGATTTCTAAGTCGTTGTAGATTTCGCCGTTCGCGATGACCGCAACACCTTGCTCTGACACGAATGGCTGCGCCCCATGGGCCGGATCAATGATCGCAAGTCGTGTGTGAACCAGACCGACCGCATCAGCAGTATGACGTCCAGAACCGTCTGGGCCGCGATGCCGTAAGGATGTCTGCAAAGACGTGAGCACGGAGTCCAAAGGCACCGCGCCATTCGTTGTCATGCCCCCGGCAATACCACACATACTCTTTTTGCTGACTTACTGATCAGCTGGCGCGGGATCTGCGCGACTGGTTACAAGGGTTTGAAAAAGAGCCTCGTACTTTGGAATAACCACAGCTTCACTATGATATTTAGCAAACTCCTCGGCTCCAGCAATGGCAATACGACTTGAAAAATCAGAATCTTGATTTACCCATTTGATGGCTTCGGCCAAGCTGCGGGCATCCTCAACAGGCACCAGAACACCCGTCTCGCGATGGCGCACGAGCAACCCCGGCCCAATAGCATCTGCGGCAATAACGGCCTTTCCGCACCCCCAGGCGCGAAGCACTTGCTCACCCACATCATCTTTAGTTGCGGGAGAGATCACAATATCGGCAGCCGCAATAAGTGGCATGATATCGCTCTGCGCGCCCAAGAACCGAGTCCGTGGCTTAATGCCAATTTCAAGAGCTTGATCATCTAATTTCTTTTTATCTGGCCCTTCACCAACGATCCATACATAGATGCCAGAAATCCGGCCAATAGCTTCCATTAACATCTGAAAGCCTTGTCCCGTTGTTAAGTTGCCAACCACAACCACCAACTTTGCTGTAGCAGGTGTAAAAAACGTTTTCCTGTCATAGGGTTTAATCCCATCAGAGACGATCATTGGAGGGAGCTTAGTGACTTTTTCAGGTGGCCAGCCTGCCGAAATAACGCGATCGACGCGCTGTTGGCTGAAAGTAAGGAGGTGATCACAAGACTCATATTGCGAAGATGCAAAAGCTTTGCCAACAACACCAAGGTGCTTCGCCTGTCCACGCCCACCATGTGCTGGAGTAATATCTTTGGAGACCTCAGGGGTCCAACTCAGCACTAAATCCGCATCAAATGCAGAAATCTCGTTGTTCAATCGTCTCTTACTGGAAAAATCGAACCGCGCCCGAAAAGGCAATTCCATGGGCTCAAGCCCTACAGATCGCAATCGCATTGCAAGCCGTTCATCTTTAGGTATCACAACGCGTTGCGCATGATCAGTACGCGCCAATGCCGTGACTGTCTGCTCAAAAGCGCGTTGGACAGCGCCGTCGTCACTGCTGGATATGGCATGCAGTATCTTCATCGGATGTGCGCCCAACTTCCCCCCTTCTAGCACCTCAGCGAGCAGCCTCTGCCCTCAGAACTCAAACGTGCTCACTATGCCAGAACGCATCTTATAGCAGGCTTAAGTGGCTCACGCCAAAATCTGGTGAGTGCCTCACGTCAAAACAGCGTGACAGGCGTCCAAAACCTCGCCAACTGAAATATCAGACATGGCACGACCGTTTGAGATATTCGGGGCCTGCACAACGGTTACGCGTGCCCCCCAGGGACGATATAAATCAGCACGTGTCGGCCCGAACAACGCTACTGTGGAAGATCCAACGGCGGCTGATAAATGCGCTAAGCCTGAGTCATTCGCAATTGTGAACTGACACTTGGCCAGCACGGCGGCCACAGTCAACAGGTCAGAGCATCCAATTAACATCCCGCATCTTTCTTGTGGAAGCGCCTGTGCCATCTGAGTCAAAATTGAACGATCCGCTTCTGCACCAACAAGCAGAATCTTGTTGTCGGTAAACCGACCTTCTTCTGCGAGGATTGCCCGCGCCAAAGCCGTAAAATTCTCGGAAGACCAGGTTTTTTCTGGCCGCGCAGCAATGGGGCATAGCGCAATGTAAGGTTCGCCACCGCCCACAATGTCCAACGCTTCGGTCTTATGGTGATCGCTCAACCATATTTTGGGATCAGCGGGCGGAGATAAACCGAACAGACCGCTGAGCAGTTGAACACGATGCGAGCGATCATCATCTGGACCTAGCCTATACCGCTGGCGCGTCTGCACAAGATACGGAATCAGAGACCGGCGCAGATCAACGACCACATCCCATTTCACTTTTCGAACCTCTTGCCACAGACTGAACCAATGTTGTCCGCAGGGTTTCTTGGCCAGAACAATGACTCGCTCCAAGTTGGGAACATCTGCAAAAAGGCTGGCCGCCAAAGGGCCACAAGCTATCGTCAACTTCGCGTTTGGATATGTCTGAACCAGGTGGGCAAGCAAACCTGTCGAAATAACGGCATCACCAATGCGTGTCGCCGTTATAAACAGGATACGCATGGCAGATTGACCTGAGCTTACAACCAAAGTTGGGTGACGATGTCTGCTGTCGCCGCCCAGGTCTTGCGGCGTTCAACTGCGGATGCCGCTTCACTAAAAGACTGATAAACCGCATCATCATTAAGAAGTTGGAGCGCAACATTGGCAAAGGCATCATCATCTGGAACGATGAAGCCGGTTTTTCCATTGTCGATCACATCTTCAACGCCGCCTTTGTTAAACGCGACGGCAGGTAGGCCCGAAGCTTGGCTATCGCGCAGCGTCCAACAGGCAAAGTCGCGCGGATGTCCTGGATACAGGTGCACGCGGGATTGACGGTAGGCTTCAGCCATCGCCCGGTCTCCCTTTGGTGCCGAGACGTCAACATTCGCGTCAGCACAGGATTTCACCAATTCTAGAACGGGCGTGATCACATCGGGCACTACCTCACCGGCCATACCTTTAGCGAGGACAGCGGAGTAGACCGTCAGAGACGCGTTCGCATTGGCTGGATTGATTTTATCCCGCCACAACTCAAGAACACGCGATAACCCGTGCAACGGATGTGTGGTCACGACCGCATGAGGTGGCGGCAACTCAGGCGGCACGTCTTCTTCCGGCTTCTCCGGTTCATCGGGCGGAATCGCCGGATGATTGGCGTCGGAGTACAAATCAATTTCTTTTTTCTCGGGGAAAAAAGCTTTGTTCACACCAGGTGAGGCGATGACCGCAGACAGTCTGCCACCATACATCTCAGCCTGACGCTCCGTGAGAAACAGTAGACGCGGCGCATAAGAGGCCAGCAGTTCAGCGTTTTGCGCGGTTCCAAGATACTTCGGATCTCCTGGAACCAACAACACGCGGGAATCCACCCGCCGCACACCACCCAAGAGCTCTGGCGTCTTCAACGCGATCAGAACATCCGCCTCAGCAGGACGGTTCGCATCCCAGGGCCGCCAGCGGGCGCCCTCAGCCATTAAAGCATGCTTGCAGCGGTTGATAACGGTGACCGTGTGCCCAGCTTTCGCCAAAGCCCCAGCCAGCGCCGCAAAAGCCTTCTCGGCCCCTCCGAGCGGCTTGGTCGCTGCGGTGAAGCCGTCGAACGGCACGGAATCATCAAACATCACTATATTCATGCTGCGGGTTATACCTGTCTCAGTCAAAAAATTCCAACAAACAGCACAAATCTGTGCGGAGTCTTGTTCTATGATATCAAAGACTTAAATTCAGTACTTCCTTTAAAGACAGTCTGAAAGCATCCGTCACTTATGTCTCAAACGCATTATACCCGCCTTGAAGGCCGCGCCATTCTTGTTGTAAATGGTGAGGATGCAGTCTCTTTCTTGCAGGGACTGGTGTCGAACGATGTCGAGAAGGTGACAGCGACTCACTCCATCTGGGCCGCCTTTCTGACACCTCAGGGCAAATTTTTGCACGAGTTCATGATGGTTCATCAACCAAACGGACTCTATCTGGACTGCGAGGCGGATCGGGCGGACGATCTGATGATGCGGCTTAAGCGATTTCGCTTGCGGTCCAAGGTCGAACTGGAGGTCGCGAGATCGTTGAGCGTTGCTGCCGTGTGGGGCGACACCCCTGGTGCTGATTTTCCCCTCGAATCTGAGGCAGGCCGCACCTTCAATCTTGACGGCCTACATATTTATTATGACCCGCGTTTGGCAGAGGCTGGCCTGCGTTTGATTGGCACTCACGACGCTCTGACACAAGTGCAACAAGCTCAGAAGTGGGCGTTAGCAAGCCAATCTGATTACGATGCACACCGCATAGCGCTCGGCTTGCCTGATGGCAGCCGGGATTTAGAAGTCGAAAAAGCCTTGCTGTTGGAAAACGGCTTCGAGGAGCTCGGTGGCGTAGATTTCAAAAAAGGCTGTTATATTGGCCAAGAGTTAACCGCTCGAACCCATTACCGCGCTTTGATCAAGAAGCGCCTTCTTCCTGTGACATTTCAAGGCGAAGCCCCTCCCCTTGGTTCACCTCTAACAGTCGATGGTAAGGATGCCGGTGAAATGAAAAGTTCTGCTGATGGCCGTGGCCTCGCGCTTATACGTCTGGCAACTTGGCGTGCTTCTTCAGAAAGTGATCTCACCAGTATAGTTGGCACCGTAAGGGTGGAGCCATCCTCATGGATGGTTCTGCCCGAGCAATCGGAGAGTTAATGTGATCCGCTTTTTCATCGCGGTCCTGTGCGCGGTCTTTGGCACGATAAACTTAACCACCGATGCCATTGCTGCAGACCTCAAACCCATATTGGTTATTGGCGCAACGGCGAGGTCTGCCCCGCAAATCATGATGCAAGCATTAGACCAGGGACGACGCGTCACGGGTCTCGCGCGATCCCCGGAGCGCATTGAGATTAACCATGCTAACTTTATGGCGGTCGAAGGGGATGTTTATGACGTCGACAGCCTTGCCAACGCGATGCGTGGGGATGAAGTAGTCATTTCGTTGGTTGGCCCATCCTACGTGCCAGGTAAAGAAGTAACGTCTGTCGATCTCTACTCGGTCGGCACGGCTGCAATTATTACCGCCATGCGCCGCAAAGGAAATGAACGGCTTATTGTCGCCAGTTCTGGTGGCGTCGAGATGATTCCAGATCAAAAGCCAACCACGGACGGTTTTTCTGAGAACTTTGTGTGGCTGAAACGCGGCCTTTACCAAGACATGCAGCGCATGGAACGGATCGTTTCCAACAGCGATCTGGAATACGTGATCTTGCGCCCGCGCGGGTTTCGCGATCACCCAAAGAAAAACAACCTCTTGATCTCAGACGGCGTTCCCACGCCAAACCCGTCGAGCATTCTCGGCTATGCAGATTTCGCGTCGCTCGTGCTCGAAGTGAGTGATGGGAATCAATATCTCAACCGCGCGATCGGCGTTTATACGAACGAGTTCGACACGGTGCCTTAACCGCAGACACGAACAGCTTACGACCGACTCTTGAGAGCCGCCTGCGCTGCCGCCAGTCTTGCGACCGGAACGCGATACGGCGAACAGGAGACGTAATCGAGGCCGACCTCCTGGCAGAAGGCAATGGAGTCCGGATCACCACCATGCTCACCGCAGATGCCAAGCTTGATATCACTTCGGGTTTTGCGGCCACGTTCAACAGCAATTTCGATCAACTCACCAACACCCTCACGGTCCAGCGTGGCAAATGGATCACGTTCATAAATTCCTTTTGCCATATAGACCTCCAACACCGGCGCACAGTCGTCCCGAGACATTCCCAATGTGGTTTGCGTGAGATCGTTGGTGCCAAAGCTGAAGAACTCGGCACCTTCTGCAATTTCTCCAGCCTTAAGCGCGGCTCGTGGTAATTCGATCATTGTCCCCACCATGTAGGCGATCGACTGACCGGCTTTTTCAAACACATCTGCGGCAACGTCATCCACGACCGTCTTCATCAGATCGAGTTCCATCTTGGTACTCACAAGCGGAATCATAATTTCCGGCAAGACACTCGTACCTTTATTGGCAACCTCTATTGCGGCCTCAAATATGGCGCGGGCCTGCATGGCATAAATCTCAGGATAGGTAACCCCTAGACGACAACCGCGATGCCCTAACATTGGGTTCAATTCACTCAACCGATTAAGCGCGTTATGCACTGTCTCGACGGACACACCAGACGATGCAGCGACTTCTGCAATCTCCGCTTCGCTGTGCGGCAGAAATTCGTGCAAGGGCGGATCAAGCAGACGAATTGTGACCGGCAGTCCACCCATGATCTTGAACAGGGAGACAAAATCACCGCGTTGATGAGGTAACAGCCGACTGAGCGCCGCTGCCCGACCACCTTCATCAGCCGCCAAAATCATCTGGCGCACACTGATGATACGATCCTGCTCAAAGAACATGTGTTCCGTACGGCACAGGCCAATGCCTTCAGCCCCAAATTTACGGGCTGTTTCAGCATCTTTGGGGGTCTCTGCATTGGTCCGCACTTTGAGAGTCCGAATGTCATCGACCCATTCCATGAGCGTGCCAAAGTCTCCGGTCATTTCTGGCTCAATCGTCGCAACCCGGCCTAAGAAAACTTCGCCGGTAGAGCCATCCAACGTCATGATATCGCCCTCATGCAGGATTTCATCCCGCACACGAAGATACTTTTCTTTGACATCAACCTGAATGTCCCCTGCCCCAGAAACGCAAGGCGTTCCCATGCCACGAGCCACCACAGCCGCATGACTGGTCATACCACCGCGGGTGGTCAGAATGCCCTCTGCGACGTGCATGCCACCAATATCTTCCGGGCTGGTTTCGCGACGGACCAGAATAACTTTCTCGCCCTTCTGCACCCAGTCTTCAGCATCTTCTGCCGTAAAGACAATTTTGCCCGAAGCCGCCCCTGGTGACGCTGGCAAACCGCGCGATAAAATCGTGCGCTTCGCGTTGGGGTCCAACGTGGGATGTAGCAGTTGATCTAATTGGGCTGGGTCTATGCGTTCAACGGCTTCTTCGCGCGTGATCAGACCTTCATTGGCCATATCGACAGCAATCTTAAGAGACGCCTTCGACGTGCGTTTGCCGTTACGTGTTTGCAGCACCCAAAGCTTGCCCTTTTGGATGGTGAATTCCATGTCCTGCATATCGCGATAATGGCGCTCGAGCCTATCGCGCAGCTCAACCAATTCCGCGTACATCTGGGGCATGGCTTCTTCCATGGCCGGCAGGTTTGAGTCTTGGGCCTGTTTGCCCGCAATGGTGATCTGCTGAGGTGTGCGAATTCCGGCGACCACGTCCTCGCCTTGGGCATTTACCAGATATTCACCGTAAAATTCATTGTCGCCGACGGAGGGGTCACGGGAAAAACAAACACCAGTGGCGCAATCATCGCCCATATTACCGAACACCATGGCTTGGACGTTAACAGCCGTGCCCCAAGCGTCGGGAATATTATGAAGCGCACGATAGGTGTTGGCGCGTTGGTTCATCCAGCTTCCGAACACAGCACCAACCGCACCCCACAATTGATCATGGGGATCTTGCGGAAACGGCTTGCCGATATCTTTTTCAACAGTGGCTTTATACAGCGCCACAAGGTCTTTCAGATCGTCTGCTGTTAAATCCGTATCTTGATCAACACCCTTATCTTCCTTTGCGAGGTCAAGCAGTTCTTCAAAGGTGTAATGATCTACGCCGAGAACAACATCCGAATACATTTGGATAAAACGGCGGTAGCTATCATAGGCAAAACGGGCATCGCCGGAATGTTTAGCCAATCCTTCAACCGTTTCATCATTCAGGCCCAGATTCAGGACTGTGTCCATCATACCCGGCATTGAAGCACGCGCGCCCGAGCGGACGGACACGAGAAGCGGATTAATCGGGTCACCAAATTTAGCACCGATGGTCGCTTCAATGCGGGCCAAGCCCTCATTAACCTGTTCAGTGAGGTCATCGGGATACACGCGGCCATTGTCATAAAAGTAGGTACAGACACCTGTTGTAACCGTGAAGCCAGGCGGAACCGGAATACCAATCGCACTCATTTCGGCCAGGTTTGCGCCCTTCCCGCCGAGCAGGTTTTTCATCTCTGCGCAGCCTTCTGCCTCGCCATCGCCGAAGAAGTAGACCCACTTTCCTTCCGTTTCAGCCACGCCAACCGAACCAACTGCGCCACCATTTGGATAAAGATCTGGGCGTAAGTCGCTGCGGCTTATTTTACCGCCAGTTGCTTCTTCAACAGCGATGACACGTTCGGCTGGCACGCGCTCCCATTGGCTAATCGCCTGGGGCGTTACATTAATTGAACGCGCCAGAGAGGCTGTGCCACCGGCTGCTGAAATTGCTTGTTCGAGTGCTGAATCGCGCATTAAGGCCCCGCTTGTGCAGAAACGTAAGTCACAGCTTACATGTAAGTTAAGCCTTACTTACGTAAGACAAGGCAAGCTTTACTTACATTTTTCCTGCAAGAAAAGGCTGAATATGGGAAAATCAGATGCTGTTGGGAAACGGCGGGAATCCAGCGTCGCGGAGCACCAATCCTAAAGCGACCTCACCCTTCAATATGGGAAAAAACGGCGACATGATCCATAGATTGACCGATTCGGGCCAAAAGGTTCAAATTTGCGACGCGCGTTTTAGGGTCGTTCGCATTCACAGTCACTTTGTCGAAGAACACATCTAGAGGTTGACGCAAAGTCGCCAGAGCAGACATTGCAGCGCCAAAATCTTCTTTTAAGACTGCCGTTTGAACAGTGACTTCAACGCCCTTAAGCGTGTCCGCGAGGGTCTTGGCATCATCCGCTGCGAGGTGAGAGGCATCAGCGGACTGACCAAACATCACGCCATCTTTCTTTTCTTCGATGCGCACGATGTTCGCGGCCCGCTTACACGCCGTCAGCAGGTTCGCACCATCGTCACTGGCTAAGAAGGTACCGAGCGCATCCACACGAGACATCAGACGAACTAAGTCATCCTCATTGCCCACGGCAAAAACAGCACTAATCAGATCGTGGCGCACACCGCGCTCTTTGAGGAAAACTTTGAGGCGGTCAGCAAAGAACACCAGCAACTCATCCACAACGGTTTGCCGGTCCGTTTTTAACGGTACAGCATAGGCGTCATAGGACTGCGCGAAAATACCACTTAACGAAAGGCGGAGCTTATTCTCAAGAATCAGCCGGATCACCCCAAGCGCGGCACGACGCAGCGCGTAAGGGTCTTTAGACCCAGTCGGCTTTTGATCAATTGCGAAAAAGCCAACAAGAGTATCGATTTTATCGGCCAGAGAAATAGCAACACTCACGGGGTCTGACGGGCAAACATCAGACGGACCTTGAGGGGCATAATGCGAGGCTATTGCATTACAAACGGCAGCGTCTTCTTTGTCATTGGCCGCGTAGTAACGGCCCATAATGCCCTGCAGATCGGGGAATTCAGCGACCATACCTGTTGAAAGATCCGCCTTACATAAGGTCGCCGCCCGCTTAACCTGTTCAAGCAGCGCACCCTCCATATGACTGGCAATTAACTCCGCCAGGCGTTCGAGGCGGGTGACCTTATCCCGCACCGTACCGAGATCAGCCTGAAAGACCCGTTCGCTGAGCTTATCGACACGGCTTGCCAAAGATTGCTGACGATCTTGATCCCAGAAGAACTTAGCGTCTGACAGCCGGGCCCGCAGCACACGCTCGTTACCCGCGACAATGGCAGCTCCGGCGTCCGGCGTCTCGATGTTGGCGACCACAGCAAAGCGATTTGAAAACCTGCCGTCTTTGGTTTCAAGGGCGAAGTACTTCTGATGCTTCCGCATGGCGGAGGTCAGAACTTCAGACGGCACATCCATAAACTCATCGTCAATGGTTCCCAACAAAGGAACCGGCCATTCAACCAGGCCCGCCACTTCATCAAGCAGCCCCGGGTCATCAGTGACTTTCAATCCTTCCGCCTGTGCCAGAGAGTCGGCAGCGTCGGCAATCACTTGACGGCGTTGACTGGCCTCAACCATCACCTTGGCAGAGTTCATTGCATTCATGTACGACGCAAAATCTGAAACGGTCAGCGTGTCTGGTGCCAGGAATCGATGGCCAACCGTGGTGTTGGAGGCGATCACACCAGCATAAGAAATAGGCACAATAGCCCCACCGAACACACAAAGCATGCTGTGCAGGGGACGTACCCAGCGGGTATCTCCTGCCCCCCAGCGCATAGACTTAGGCCACGGCAAGGCTGCCAATGCAGCCTCGATCACATCTTTCAGAACATCCGCGGTGGGCCGGCCTTTGCGCTCAATCACGGCGAAGTAGAACGTGCCCTTGGGCAACTCACGCTTTTCGGCCTCTTCAACGGACGTCAAGCCGTTGGCTTTCAGAAAACCTTCAATCGCCCGCTCCGGCGCATCAATGCCCGGACCTTTGCGCTCTTCCGTTACGTCCGGCTGCGCGTCCGGCAGTCCATCGCAGGCAACCGTTAAACGACGCGGGCCGGAGAACGTGTCTAACCGCGAAAACGTCAATCCAGACTGTTTGAGACCGTCTGATAACAAACGTTTTAAATCATCGGCGGCACGCACTTGCATGCGAGCAGGAATTTCTTCCGAGAGGAGTTCGAGCAGGAGTTCAGATGTGGCTTGGGACATTCGTTAAGCCCCTTGGTTTGAACCCTGGCTTTCGAGCCAGGCTTCGCAACAGGATTTCGCCAACGCCCGCACCCGGCCAATATACCCGGCACGCTCGGTCACACTGATAACGCCCCGCGCGTCCAACAGGTTAAACGAATGACTGGCCTTAATGCACTGGTCATAGGCGGGCAGCGCCACTTTTTTCGACAACAGCGACTGACACTCCGCCTCTGCATCAGCAAAGTGGCGCAGCAGCATTTCTGTATTGGCATACTCAAAATTGTGGGCCGAATATTCTTGCTCGGCTTGCAGAAAAATATCGCCGTACTTTACGCCGTCATTATTGAAGGCTAGGTCATAAACCCGCTCCACGCCTTGCACATACATGGCCAAACGTTCGAGGCCATAGGTGAGTTCAACCGCCACCGGAGAACAATCGATGCCGCCGACCTGCTGGAAATAGGTGAACTGCGTCACTTCCATGCCATCGCACCAGACTTCCCAGCCGAGGCCCCAGGCGCCGAGCGTTGGGCTTTCCCAATCGTCTTCCACAAAGCGAATGTCGTGCGCCAGCGCATCAATGCCAATCGCTGCGAGGCTTTGCAAATAAAGGTCCTGCGCGTTATCTGGCGAAGGCTTCAGAATCACTTGGTACTGGTAGTAATGCTGCAAGCGATTGGGATTCTCGCCGTAGCGGCCATCGGTCGGCCGCCGCGAGGGCTGCACGTAGGCCGCCTTCCACGGTTTCGGGCCCAAGGCGCGTAATGTCGTTGCAGGATGAAAGGTGCCCGCCCCCATCTCCATATCGTAGGGCTGCAGAATGACGCACCCCTGCGCTGCCCAGAAAGACTGAAGCTTAAGAATAAGGCCCTGAAAACTGAGCGCCTGAGTGTGCGAGGCGGCCATGCGATAACTTCCGCTAGAGGGTAAAAACTGTGCCTGGCGGGTATTTAGAGTGTCAGGCTGCGCGCAAGCTACTCGCGGAGTCTCTCAGAATCAAGGTCAGGGAAATCTGGGTTTGCGGCAACACTCGCGCGAACTCAAGGGTTATTTCGCCCCCTGCATCGGGCAATCTTTGGCGGAACGGCCGCATCCGGGATTGAGACCCGCCGCCACATAGGCTCCGCACGCGGTGCAGGCTGTCAGATCTTCAACACCTTGCGTTCTGGCTTTCGTCACATCTTCAGCCGCCTTACGGGCGGCATCGACGCGCGATTTGGGTTTCCTTTCCCCAGAGGACAGCAGGTTGATTTGGCGGTAGACCCACCACACCGCGAAGATCATCACAGCCGTAAAGAGGATTTTCGACAGGCTAAATCCAAGCATGCCCTGCGCTCCTACAGCCCAAAGCGGGCCCACAGGGCTCGCTCTTCGGCAGCCGATATCAGATCATTTGCCCAGGTTTCAGAAACGCTCAACGCGACGCCGCCGCCAAGTTTACGCTGCAGCCAGTTGGACTCGGGCTGCACCAGCATAAATTTGGTCTTCTCACCGAGTTTCTCGCGCATCACCGCGCGCATCTCGCCAAGACCATCGATCAGACCGTTCTTAAGGGCGCGTTCGCCAGTCCAGACATCACCATTGAATAAGGTTTTATCCGCACCTTGGAGTTTGTCAGCACGGCGGTCTTTGACATAAGCTTTGAACTGGTCGTGAATATCTTTCTGCAATTCAAGCAGCCGCTTTACGTCGTCCGGATCTTCAGCCTTAAACGGATCAAGCATGCTTTTGTTGTCGCCTTGTGCATACACACGACGCTCAATACCAATTTTGTCGATCAGTTCGGTAAAGCCGAACGTTGCCGCAATCACACCGATGGAACCCACAATCGACATGGGACTGGCGTAGATTTCATCGGCTGAACAGGCCAGCCAATAGCCGCCAGAGGCGGCGACATCCTCCGCAAAGGCGTAAACCGGGATTTCTTTTTCGTCCGACAACTGACGGATGCGTTCGGCAATATGCGCCGACTGCACCGGCGAACCACCGGGTGAATTGATCACCAGCGCGACGGCATCAATTCCCTTCTTGCTAAAGGCTTTTCTTAACGGCACTTCCAGGCTCGCCAAGGTCAACCCTTTGCGGCCCACACCTGCGGCTCCGATAACGCCGTTGAGGCGGACAACACTGACAAGCGGGATATCACGCCTCACCAAAGGGCCTGCGACCCGCGCCGCGAATTCGTTGAAATGATCAAGTATAGCCATGCGCGCACCATAGACGTCTGAGGGGCTGAGGTTAAGACAAAGAATCCAAAGCATACCCATATCTCAAAATGGCCGCTGCAGCCTCAGTGTAGGTGCCATCTTTTTGATGCAAAATCAGACCAGGGTGGATGACAGCGGGGGACTTGCGGTCTTTCAGGGCTGTGACAATCACCCGGCTGGCCGGACGATGCGCCTTGGGCCATAGCGGAATCACAGTCACCGCCCCGCAGCCCTTAAGTGCCTGTATGATCTCGGCCACGCGCTCAGCACGATGAATGATCGCGAAAAGGCCGCCCGACGCAAGAAGGCCGAGACATTTTTGCACCCAAATCGCGAGCGGCAGTTCGGTCACGGCGTGGGTTGAGTCAACGTCAGGCCGGTCGGGCACCGTCCCCGCCTCAAAGAATGGCGGATTGGTCATCACCGCATCATAGCTGCTGGTCAATAGGGCAGCGGAGGGACAGGCCAGATCGCCTTGGATGAGAGACGCCCGATCTGAAAAGCCGTTGAGGGTGATGCTGTGCCGGGCCAACTCAAGGAATGAAACATGCCGTTCAAAGCCGACGCCCTGAACATCCTCACGGCGCACCAGCAGGCTCAGGAGGGCCGCGCCGGTGCCGCAGCCGACATCAAGCACGCGCGCACGCTTGGGCACATCAACAGCTGCCGCGAGCAAAAACGGATCAATCGCTATGCGATAACCGGTCTTGGGTTGCACCAACCGCAACCGGTCTTCGAAGAAGTGGTCAACCGTGGTTTCGCTTGCAGGTCCCTCGGTGATAAGTCCCTCGGTTTCAGGCCCCGTTTCCACTTTGGCAGAGGTCATGACACCAGATCAGGGCAGATCGCCAGAGCCACTTCTGCGGCAGCGGCGAGATCCTCGGTGCGGACCATCAACCGGCGCGGAAAGGTATCGATGCCCGCGTAGGTGCTGGCAATGTCCCCATCAAATTCAAACACCTCAATACCCTCGGCGGACAGGGCCGCCTTGAGGGCCGAGATGGCAACGATGTTATTGCTGCGCAGGAGTTCTTTCATAATGAGCCCACGGTGGCGGGAACTGGCTCCAATGGCAAGTCAGAAACTGCCAAACGATAAGGGGTTCGCTTGCCCCTGACCGGGCATCCTCCTATGCTGGGGTCACTCTTAACCCCCAGATCAGAAGGGTATTTGCACGTGGCGACCGTCGTTCAACTGGACAACCGACGCACAGGATCAGACCAGGCGCTTGAAGCGCTGACTGCACTTGTGAAAGATGATTTGCAGGCGGTGAATGAGACGATTATTGAGCGCATGCACAGCCCTGTGGCCCTCATTCCACAATTGGCCGGGCATATTGTGGCCGCCGGTGGTAAGCGCCTGCGCCCGGTTCTGACCCTGGCTGCCGCCCAGCTCTGTGGCTACACCGAAAAGCGCCATATCAAACTGGCCACCTGTGTTGAGTTCATTCACACCGCAACCCTGCTGCATGACGATGTGGTTGATGACAGCGATCTGCGGCGCGGCCGGTCAAGCGCCAATGCGCTGTGGGGCAATCAACCCAGCGTGCTCGTCGGCGACTTCCTGTTCAGCCGCGCCTTCGAGTTGATGGTTGAAGATGGCTCATTGAAAGTGCTGGGCATTTTGTCCAGCGCGTCCTCGATTATCGCCGAAGGTGAAGTGCATCAGTTGATGACCACCAACGACACAGAAACCAGCGAAGCACAGTATTTAGAAGTGGTGCAGGCGAAAACTGCTGAGCTGTTTGCGGCTGCAGCGCGCATTGGAGCTGTGGTGGCTGATCGCCCCGAGGTCGAAGAGGAAGCCTTGCAGGTGTACGGCTTGAATCTGGGGATAGCGTTTCAGTTGATTGACGACGTGCTGGATTACTCCGCTAAGCAAGCCGAGTTGGGCAAAACCATCGGTGATGATTTCCGCGAAGGTAAAATCACGCTGCCGGTCATTCTCGCCTTCCGCCGTGGCGATGCTGAGGAGCGCGCTTTCTGGCACCGCTGCCTGCACGACATGGAGCAGGGCGAAGACGAACTCGCCCACGCGCTGACCTTAATGGAAAAGCACAACAGCCTGACAGACACCGTCAACCGTGCTGCACATTATGGTGATGTAGCCCGGGATGCGCTTGGGATTTTCCCGAAAAGCCCTGTCAAAACGGCGTTGCTAGACATCATCGATTTCTGCATTAAGCGGGCGTATTAAATCAGTTGCGGTTGGCCCTGGACTGAGCAGTACGACTGCGACAAAACTGAGGCCCCGCTTGCACCAAACGCACGCCAGCGGTATAAGCCGATCCACCCTCAATGATCGTCAGACATGACTCTTGAGGGCGAGGAACGGAGTGTAGCTCAGCCTGGTAGAGCACTGCCTTCGGGAGGCAGGGGCCGGAAGTTCGAATCTTCTCACTCCGACCAATATTTTCAATGGGTTAGTGAAGCAGTAGTTTCTACCCCCCTCCAACAATCCCTCCAACAAGCACTTTTGATTCAAGTTGTTCGTCTACGTTTTTAACTAGATCACTTCCAAAGGAGATAACTATTCTTCCGTTAAAATGTAGCCTGGTTCCCTCCCCCCTGAGAATTGGGTTAGGCTGCTCCAAGAACTTATCGTTTGCGCGACGCACCCATCCCAAAAGAAGAGGGCAAAAAACGATGGCTCAACTTGGACAAAGAGGCCTCGCTATTGCTTGGCTCTTACTTATGCAAACACAGGCAGTGTATGCCGCCCCCTCGCCTGAATTGAAGCAAGTCCTAAGAGACGTGATCGCATGGGTGCCGGGCGCTTATGACTCCGCCCCACAAATTGCCTTCGAACGAGTCAATGGGTTCCCACCTGATGGCGAGCATGATCGGCAGTACCGGGTCTTTGCGAAAATCGACGCCCCACACCTGGGGGAATACGTTTTTTATTCTCAAATCCGGGCCGGCGGCAAAGAAGGCCCGGTTATTCAGCAGGTCGTGTTTCTCACTGAAATCGACGAAGAGAACAACGGCGTGACGTTCAATGGGAGACGCATCAAGGACCCTGAAAGCTTCGTCGATGCGCATAAGCACCCAGACATTTGGGCGACCATAGGTCCAGATCCACGTTTTGGTGGAACCTGTAATTTCTATTGGCGCAGACATAATGGACAGTTGAAGGGCACCCTCAACGACGGAACCTGCACGATGATGTCCCGTGATGATCAGCAGATGACGTGGCATACGGAATGGGTGCTGGGGCCCGACGAACTATGGGTCTACGACAATGGCTATTACGATGACGGCTCACTCGTTACCGGGCGAAGCGACAAGACCCATTTGCGGCTCTACAAAGCCAGTGAGTTTACCTGTACGGCCACTGATGGGGACGACAATTCTGCGCGTGTTTCGAGCACTACTATTCACGACCGTGGCGGCTTAGCACGCCTTCCTTATGAGAACTCAGATGGATCGCCCCAGTTCTTGGAACTCATACGCGGCCCAGATATATTTGCGAATGGCCGTATTCACGAAACAACAAGGCTACTATTGTACGACGAAGACCCGCTGGACACTGACCTTCCGACCAGTGTGGCGAGCGCAAGCGCTGATGGAAACCCTGGCTTAATTTCGCTGCAGTATGATGACCGCGACGTAAGTTGCTTACGTAATATAGGTATGGAGTAAGGAATAAACTCCATCAGACCAAAGACAGTTCTTGGTTATTACTGAACCGAAGCGTTTCAATTTAGGACGGAGACTGCGTATGAATGATTTACGCCTATCCCGTAGGGCAATGCTAGCGACCGGCTCTGCTGTAGCAGCAAGTTCTTTGGTGCCTCCCGCCCTTGCTCAACAGACGCTTAATCTCCAGAATCCCAATGATAATTTGCACGCACTCGTGAAACTGAGAGGAGACTTGACCGGAGCTCCCGTCTTTTTCTGGTATTCGGGGCAGGTCACAGGCTTCGTCCCCGGAGAAGCCTCTAAACCGCTCTACCACATTGAGGGGCTGATACGCTCAACCTGGACAAAGTTAGATGACGGAAGTTATCAGTACCTCGCACATGATTTAGGGTTCGTCGGCGATTTAGCAACGGGTAAGCCCGTCGACTCTATGACCAATCCCTATACGGGGGAGACGGTTCAGCCTATCGATACCCGTGACGGCCCTTTGCGCGGCACCTATACGGTGCACGGGGTCCTGCGCGGTGGACAAAAGCCCGATCTAGAGAAAAAACTGATTTTGCCGTGGACGATTAGCGGGGATGATTTATGGATTGAAACCGATCTTGGATTTACCCAGCCCAATCCGCTTCAACCGAAAGAATGGCCAAAAGCATCAAGCGGAGAAGAAATTCAAATCCGCTTTCAGAACACGTACAAAGGCCGCCTGTCAGAACTGTCGAACCCAAGTATAACTTCAGCACCGGCGACAGCTATATACGCTGGCCATACATCATGGCCACCTTGGCTCCTTATGGGGCAGGTCCCTGGTTTTATTAGTAGCAAAGCCATCGGGCGAAAACTCGCTAGCCTAGATGAAGTGTCTCCCGTAATGCTGTCTTACATTGAAAAGCGCGCACCCGATTTTCTAACGAATACTATGCCATGGACTGAAAACGCTAACGCTTGGGAACACTACAAGCATGAGCGGCAGCCGCTAGAAAGTTCATAGTAGGATGACGCTGTTAAAAGCCATCCTGGCACAATTTGTTGTCACCATGTGCTTTATGTCAGAGGTTACAAGCGCTGAAGCGATGCTGCGACGGACCACACTACTGGTGCAGGATGCTGAACGGTCCAGAGCATTTTATGAAGCGGTCGGATTTAGGGAATGGTTGGACTGGTCAGAGGATCAAGACCCGGACGCACTCACAGGCCTACCGTTGAATGCATCGCCAAGTCACGCCCGCGTAGTCATCATGGCCGGACAAAACCCATACATCGGCATGATTGGGCTTTTAGACCTCCTCTAAATCCTAGTAGGCCAAAGACACGCTCAATTGGATTGATGGACATTGTCCTTGTCGTCGAAACTGACGATATTCAAGAAGTAAAAAGCAATCTCGAAGCATTGAACATAAATATTGTCCGCGCTCCAAAAAGTTACTCATCTGACGGACCCGCAGGTCAAAAAGCTGGGTTAGATATGCTTGTAGAAGACCCCGACTGCTATATTGTCGAAATCAGCCAAGTGCTAAACTGGGACAACGAAAATGCTAAAGCAAATAATGCAGATGAACGCTAATCATTTAACGTATTTTCTTACTGGGCTTGGCAGAACGCCAAGCTCATGGTTGTTATAGATCCGTTGACTGACAATATGAAAATAGCGGTTACGTCCTCTCGCCCACGGCTGTTTCTAAGAAACTATTGGCTATCTCTCAGGGTAGCGGCGAGTTCAAGTAGTTTCCGGTATTGTGCATCCGCATCAAACCCCGGCTTGGTCAGGTCTTCCAACTGCTTAGTGATCAATGGCTGAGCTGCAAGCCGCCAAGCCTCTTGTTCGGATGGGGTCGGGACAATAATCGTATTTCCCAATTCGATGACATTATCACGTCCCCTTTGCTCCTCTTTGTCCCATTCTGCAGCCGCCTCAAGTGCAGCATCAGGACCAGACATGTCCATTACTACTGCTTTGAGATCGGCAGGAAGCACCTCTAAAGCCTCAGCGTTAATGAAAAGACCGAGCACGGAAACGAAGAAATACATCTCCGTATGATAATTAGCTTGCTCCCCAAGTCTAAAAATCCTCATCGCCTCATAAGGCCAGATCGTTCCGTCAATGGTCCCCGCTTCAAGCAGCCCATAAACTTGTGGGGCGAGGTAGCCAGCAACGGGCTCTGATCCGAGAACCGTCAGAATGTCCCGAATATACTCAGTCGCACCGCGCATTCTCAGCCCGACCATGTCATCCGGTGCCCTCACAGGTATATTCTTAGTATGGATCAAAGACGGGGCGTTGGTTTGCAGCATTGCGACGTGCAAACCCGTTAAATCTGTCTTCAATGCCTCTTCATCTTTGAGTAAGGCCATCGCAATTCGCGTACCATGCGCGGCAGAGTTAGCGACAAATGGAAGCTCCATAAGATCAAGGGAAACGCTGCTCGGCGCTGGTCCAAAACCGATTTCAGCAACGCCATCCCGAACGCCGGGTGCAATCGCAGCCAATCGAAGCAATGAATTATTGGGATGCACTTCGATATTGATGCGACCATCAGAGCGCCGCTCCAATTCCTCCACCCACTCAGTCAACCAACCAGCCGCAAAAAAATGTTCTTCTTGGAGATAGTGGGCCAAGCGCCACTCAACTTCAGCTGCGGACGCAGGCATG
Organism: Rhodospirillaceae bacterium; assembly: GCA_040221475.1. Classification (GTDB taxonomy): domain Bacteria; phylum Pseudomonadota; class Alphaproteobacteria; order Rhodospirillales; family Rhodospirillaceae; genus WLXB01. The sequence continues at coordinate 125,623 of JAVKEJ010000036.1, forward strand.
CACATTGTCGTCAGAACAATGTAAACAGCTCCTTTCAAAGCCCTACCCAAATTCAGAAAATCTGTTTGGATGTCGATTAATTTCATAGTGTTTTCTCCCAAATGATTGTCACAATGGAAAATGACCAACGGCCTCAGCAGGTAGCCTACTGACTAATCGGCTCCCGTGTCGCAGCATAGCGTTGCCAGCTATTCATCGGCTTTTCCCAAGGTGCTTCACTGGTGAGATAATTGGGCTGTTGACGTTCAATGATCTCCAACATTTTACTGGGTAGGGCATCTGGACCGCTTATCTTTCGCCCGATACCACGGGTCATCAGCAAACCCGGGCGCTGCCCCATAAGGAGCCACGGCAACCAGGATCGCATAGAAACCCAATTCATATCATGTGGTGCAGACACCAGATCAGGGTTTTGCAACTCTTCCAGGCGCCCTGACAAGGTCAAATTAATACTGGAAACAGTTTTCTCTCCCGAAGAGGCCAAAGGCCACTCGTTTGGCTGGAGCGGATGCGGCCTTTCAAAAACGGCTTGCTCTGTTAGCCAGACGTGACCGTCCACAACTTGCCACGGAAGGATTACAGGCTCTGTCGGCGGGACTTGTGTCCAAGGATAAACAGGGCCGTTACGGGTCAAGGTCGTAGAGGAAGGTCCATCCCAAACCTGAATGGTCTCATTTAATTGCCCCGTGATTGGATTTTCAAAAATTGTGAGAATTTCCTCACTGTCTTTGTCTAAGAATGCGGAGGTGTCGTAGAGTAGTTCGGTATGTGTGCCATCTCCGTTGTCGGTCCATTTTGCTTTTATGAGCCCTTGAAACTTGAACATGGGAATTGGAGCACCATCAGGCAACACGGCAAGAACATCTCCCCAGTAATGCCTCCACACCCACTCATTACCTAACGAGCCACGCAACTTAACGTTGGCTCTCAATCCATCTTCTGGATTCGTGAAATCGATATTATCCGAGTGATTGGCTGCGGCTCCTGTCTTTGAGAATTGAACAGATGCACCAAACGCCAAAGCCGTGCCAAGAAAGTGGCGGCGGTTTGGTTCACTAAGAATAGTCATTGTTACCCCACTTAAGAGCTAGCCAAGCTGGTTAAAACAATCTGCAATAACAGCATATGCTTATCTTTCCCATTTCCATACGTTGGAAAGTGCGAAGTATATAAAAGAAGCTGATCCAGCGATCAGGAGGAGTCCATTTAAGGCCTCCACCCCCGTCAAGAAGCGAATATGTCCTGTGGGAAAAATATCTCCAATGCCGAGAGACGTAAACGTAACAGTCGAATAATAAAGGTAGTCATACGGAATGTTAGCCCCCAACCCCTCTAGCGATCCTATTTGAAGCACTTGTTCCGCGAACCAATATGCAAAGGCGTATAGAATAATCTCGAACATATGCAATACAAAAACTCCAGAGACCGCCCAGAAGGTCGTGAAGTTTGAAGGTCGTTTAGTATAGACGTTTTTTCGAGACATCCAGTTCAAGGCGCTAAAGTGAATGACAGATGTCAGAACTATAAGCATAGTTCCTAAAAATGTGGCATAGACCATTTCTCACTCCCTAACTTGACGCGCTACATTTACGCATTTCGCCTCAATGGTCACTGTGCTCCATATCATCCTGAGAAAGATCTTTGTTTCGTAAAAACAAACGTTCACCGGCGAAAACCAAAATCAAACCAATCACTGCGATATAGATAATGGTCGGATCAGACGTGGCCTTAATTGCAATAAATGTGCCTAACACAATTGTATCAAGAACAATCGCAATGATTAGTACTGTGGCACTGGCTTTTGTTTCTTCGCGCAAATAACGGAGGACACCCCAGTGTATAGCAATGTCCATAATGAGATAGAAGATCGCCCCGAGAGATGCGATACGACTTAGATCAAAGAATATCGTGAGAAAAGCTGCCGCAACGACAGTATAAACCAAAGTATGTTTCTGAACCCGCCCCGTCATACCGAAATGGCTGTGGGGTATGAGCTTCATATCGGTTAGCATGGCCAACATCCGCGACACTGCAAACACACTTGCGATCAGTCCTGAGGCCGTCGCGATAATCGCTAAGACGACTGTCGCCACAACTCCGTAATCACCAAACGCCGGTCTTGCGGCTTCCGCCAGCGCGAAATCTTTCGATTGGATAATCTCATCTAAGGTGAGACTTGAGCCCACCGCATATGCCACCAGCATGTAAACGACAATACAAATGAGGATTGAGTATACAATGGCTCGTCCAACATTTTTGCTGGGGTTCACAAGTTCAGATCCACTATTGGTAATAGTCGTGAACCCTTTGTAAGCAAGGATAGACAATGCCACCGAAGCGACGAAGCCTTGTAGGCCTGTCGTTTGGGAAGCCGTCGCTCCAGCTTCAAAAGAAAAACCGGATACAGATAAACCAACAATCCCGAGTATAGCGATGCCACCGATTTTGAGTATCGCCATAGCAAACGAGAAGCTACCAAGCACCTTGTTGCCTGAAATATTGACAAGAAATGCAAAGACTATGAGGCCAACGCCAAGCATTGGAACCAGTGCACTTGAGCTATCGATATCGAATAGCTGAAGGGTGTAGGTGCCGAATGTACGCGCTACCAAGCTTTCATTTATGATCATTGAGAACGCCATGAGAAGGGCGCATGCACCGGTCATTGTGCCCGGCCCGTATGCTTTGAGTAGATACATTCCTATTCCACCAGCCGACGGGAATGCATCAGACATCTTGATGTAAGAGTAAGCGCTAAATCCGGCAACAATAGCGGCGACAAGAAACGACAGAGGAAATAACTGTCCAGCGAGTTCAGCGACTTGGCCCGTCAAAGCGAATATCCCGGCCCCGATCATAACTCCAGTCCCCATCGAAACGGCACCTATGAGGGACAAGCTGTCTTTTTTGTATTCGTTATCCATAAATCAATCCTTGACCTGGGTAGAAATTAAATCTTTGCGAATAGGTTGTGCATTCACCGTTGGTGCCTTGGAGCTGTTGACGAGATAGATGCCCAATAGACTCAATGCGATACCAAATACTTGAATCCAACCCAAGCTCTCGTTGAAGAAGATCAAACCCATCGACAAACCGAAAATTGGAATCAAAAAACTGAACGCATTGGCCCGGTTCAGTTCAACATCTCGCAGTATCATCGACCAAAGCCAATACACGAGTGCCGTTCCGGCAAAACTGAGCGACAGCAAACTAAAAACAAACTGGTCAGAGAAGACAATCTTGGAATCAGCATCCGTGATTAGAGCAATTCCGGCTAAAGGAATGCTCCCAATCACCATCTGCCATCCCATAGCCATTAAAGGATCGGCACGAGTCCCCAGGCGCTTAATCAAGACATTGCTAGCTGTAATGCCGAAAGCGGCGAGAATAATATAAGCAATACCGAGCAGTTGGTTGGGGGAGCCGCCGTCGCCAAACCCCGGTGCCGCGATAACTACAATTCCGATAAATCCCAACAACAAACCAGTTTTGCCTCGCCCTCCCAAGGATTCTCTAAGAAATAGATAGGCCATGAGTGCCGCCATAAGAGGCTGTGTATTGGCAATCACTGTTGCGAGACCGGGCGCAACGAATTCAGCGGCATGGAACATGCCAAAAAAGCCCAATGTAGTTGCGCCAAACCCAATAGAAGCAATGACGCCCCACACCCCTGCGCCCTTAGGCATAGGCCTGCCCAGGCAATACGCAATCGCCAATAACGTTGCTCCCGCCAAAACAGCACGCATCGTCGCGAACGTAAGGTGCGGTGCATCATTGATTCCCAGGGTTATTAGCGGGAAACAAATCGCCCAGAGGAACATAACAAGCACGACTACAATAATGTATCGGCTTGTCACAGCTTGTGCTTTGACAACTTCGCAAAGACCATAATTGGACCGGCCAAAGTCTTCTCGAACTTTAGCATTCAGATGTGCCTTTGATTCTCGATACCATTATGAGCTTACACATTGGGCAGCTCATTGAATCATTACATCGGGTGCTTGTTTGGGTTCTCAAGAAGCTCTTGCTGTTCCGGCGTTAAGGGAGCTTCATTCTCAAGCGCGGGCTGCCCCGGCTTTTCGCGAGCTTTCATATTTTCGCCCCCCATCATCATCTGCATCATCGGACGCATGGGTGCGCCGCCCATCATCTCCATGCCCATTTTCGGATACGCGTTGTCAAACGCACCTGCCTGCTCGTATTTAAACCAGAAATAACCGGTACAGACGGCACCGCCAATGCCGACAACAACCATAACCAGGGCCGCTGTCTTGATCAGTCCTGCGGCTTCTTTCGTGCCGATATGCCAGGCAATCAATCCACCGGCAAAAAGAACTGTCCATAGCGCGAAAGCAATATCTCCAAGAAACTGAGCCATATTGATCTCCTTTGTTTAACGGTTCAACTTTAGAAGGTGTGCATTGACGTCGCAGATGACAGTGCTGAGGGACATAAATACCGCCCCTACTGCAGGGCTAAGGACAGTGCAGGCAGCGCCGCCGATACCGACAACTGAGGCAATCATTTTTTTGCCTCTCTTAAATCTTCACCCGCCGCAAGCGCAGCGCATTCATCACCACCGAGAATGAGGATGCGCTCATCGCAAAAGCAGCGAACATCGGGCTAATCAATATTCCAAACGCAGGGAATAAAAGCCCTGCCGCCACAGGCACACCGGCGGCGTTATAGATCAACGCAAAGAACAAGTTCTGCCGAATATTCCGCATAGTTGCACGCACGAGGCGGCGAGCACGCACAATACCGTCAAGATTGCCTTTAATCAGAGTAAATCCTGCGCTTTCAATCGCAACATCCGCGCCGGTTCCCATCGCAATCCCAACATCGGCCTGTGCGAGTGCAGGAGCATCATTCACCCCGTCACCGGCCATAGCGACTTTCAAGCCTTGAGCCTGAAGCTCCTTGATAATTTTGGCTTTGTCTTCAGGCAGAACATCGGCACGAATTTCATCAATGCCCAACCTTGCGGCCACGGCCTTTGCCGTGCGTTCATTATCGCCGGTCGCCATGATAATCCTAAAACCCAGATCATGTAGCGCTTTTAAAGCAGCAGGCGTTGTTTCTTTCACCGGATCGGCCACGCAGACCAGTCCGGCAATCGCACCATCAAGCACGACGAACATCACGGTTTCGCCGCCATCACGCCGTGCATTAGCCGTTTCAACCAGTGCGCCGCTATCCAGCCCCATATCGGAGATAAGCGCTGCATTGCCTAGCGCCACGGCATGGCTATCCACCACACCTTTCACACCCTTGCCGGTTATGGCCTCAAATTCCGTAGCGCCCAACATCTCAATACCGCGCTCTTCCGCACCTCGGACAATAGCCTCAGCCAGAGGATGCTCCGAGCCGCGCTCAAGTGAGGCTGCAAGACGAAGAACCTCAACCTCGTCATGATCACCTTCGGAAAGCACGCCAACCAATTTAGGCTTTCCTTCGGTTAGTGTGCCCGTTTTATCGACAATCAGTATGCTAACTTTTTCAAATCGTTCTAGCGCCTCGGCATTCTTGATCAGAACTCCAGCCTTTGCGCCGCGCCCCGTTGCAGTCATAATCGACATCGGCGTTGCAAGCCCAAGCGCACACGGGCAAGCGATAATCAACACCGCCACGGCAGCAACTAGACCGTAAGACAGTGCCGGGTCTGGCCCCCAGAACGCCCAGCCAATAAAGGATAAAATGGCAACAACAATCACTACAGGCACAAAATACCCCGCGACCATATCAGCATATTTTTGGATTGGCGCACGCGATCTCTGTGCGCCCGCAACCATCTCAACGATTTGAGAGAGCATGGTATCCGCGCCCACCCGCGTGGCTTCGATAATCAGGCTGCCTGTGCCGTTGATTGTGGCTCCAGTGACAGCATCCTCGGCAACCTTTTCAACCGGCACCGGCTCTCCGGAGATCATCGATTCATCTACCGAAGAACGGCCTTCAAGTACCTTGCCATCCACCGGCACTTTATCGCCTGGGCGCACACGTAACTTGTCACCAACCTGCACATCCTCAAGCGGTACTTCTTCTTCTGTACCGTCCTCGCGGGTCACGCGGGCGGTTTTTGGTGCCATATCGAGTAATGCTTTAATAGCCGACCCTGTGCGTTCACGCGCACGCAGCTCCATAATCTGACCCAGAAGAACCAGCGTGACAATAACGGCGGCAGCTTCAAAATACACACCCACATGGCCTTCGGCATCACGGAACCCATCAGGGAAAATATCGGGTACCAGTACCGCAACGATACTGAAAAGATAAGCCGCACCCGTACCCATGGCGATTAAGCTGAACATATTTAAATGCATGCTACGGAAAGACTGAAACCCGCGCACGAAAAACGGCCAGCCTGACCAGATAATAACAGGTGTCCCCAGAGCGAACTCAATCCAGAGCGTTGTGCGCTCACCAAAAAATTCCCTGACGGCAGTCAATCCAACAAAGGGTGACATGGTCAAAATCAGAAGCGGGATGGTTAAAACTGCACCCACCCAAAAACGTCGAGTGAAATCAACTAACTCCGGATTTTGCCCATCGTCACTCAACGATGCTGTTTCGGCTTCAAGACTCATACCGCAGATAGGGCATGACCCATCTTTTGGCTGACGAACCTCTGGGTGCATGGGACAGGTATAGACCGTCCCAGAAAATCCTTCCGGCACTTTATCGTACTTTCCGCCTTTTACTGGCTCACCACTGGGTTTGTGATCGCCATGATGGGCACAATTGGAATGATTTTCAGCTTTTTCTGCGTCAGGGTTATGTGAGGTCATGTCACTGTTTCCATTTTATTTCTTGCAGTCAAAGCAAATCCTCGACCATGTGCACATGATTGTGTCCGCCACCATAAGTCATGATGACCATGGTCTTGATGAGGGGTGTGATCATGTTTGTTTGCGGACATTAGGGCATACTCCCTGCGTTGAAAGGCCGCCCGTTTAATTTGGGTACAAAGGCGGGAACGTTTCGGGCGTATGCGTCATAGGCTGGCCCGTGTTCTTTACGCGCTTCCGCCTCCTCTCGTAGCGCAAGCCTCCAATACATAACGACGAGGATTGGAAACATCACGACGGTCGGCAACGTCGGCCATTGCAGCAGAAAGCCAAACATGATCAGAACAAAACCCACATACTGGGGATGCCTAATTCGCGCATAGAGTCCTGTTATTGCGAGGCGGCGCTCTCGCTGGGCCTGATACAAAACCCGCCAGGCCGCCGATAAAGTAACGAAACCCGCAGCGATAAAGACGATGCTCAAGATATGCAGCGGGTCCCAGTGCGCGTTTCCTTCGAAGCCAAAGATCGTGTGCCAAAGGTGGCCGTTTTCATGAGACAGGAAATCGACCCCTGGATACCGGCTCGTAAGCCAACCGGAGAAAAGGAAGATGGTCAGAGGAAAGCCATACATCTCAACGAACAAGGCGACGATGAAGGCAGAAAAAGCACCAAATGATCGCCAATCTCGCGTCGTGCTCGGTTTCGTAAAACTAAAAGCGAATGCGATAAAGATCACCGAATTGAGAATGACCAATGTCCATAAGCCATAAGAAGGCATGCCTGAATGGTCCATCACTGATTTCCTTCCTTATCATCATCGGGGCTGGAGTCGTGACCACCATGCGCCCCATGGTTGCCGTGCATAAATATGTGAAGGAGTGGACAAGCCAGAAGAATGAGCCAGGGTAATGCGCCAAAGAAATGCGCCCGATGCTCTGCTACCAGATAAAAAACAACGATGCCGACCATAATTGCGGTCACCGCCCAATGACGGACAAACCTATCTAGGCGGTCTGGTTCTCTTTGCGGTTTGTCGACCGCTTCTTGGCGTGGATGCTCTGAGCTATGATCATGGGACATTGTGTGACTTCCCTTGTTAAGCCGGTGTTCAATTATCTTTGGGATAGAAGAAATCGAGGATTGGGCACTCGGATGCTGGTGTTTCATCGCCAGGACAGAGTTTGGCTATGTGCACCAGCGTTTTCTTGAGTTTGCGTAGCTCCTGCATTTTCTTCGTGTGCGCTTCGATCTTTGCTTCCGTCGCTTTAAGCACATCGGCAGCCGTTGCTTCACAAGAACCGTCGAAATTAAGCAGCCGGGCAATTTCACCAAGCGTAAAACCAACAGATTGAGCCGTTCGAATGAACATGACACGTCGAACAGCATCCCGACCGAACTGGCGGTACCCGGCGTCGGTTCGACTCTCTGGCTCAACCAAACCTTGCCGCTCGTAGTACCGGATCGTGTCAATTTTCACGCCAGCAGCATTTGCCAGCATTCCAATTGTCATTGTCATTCAATCCTCCTATCTACTTTTGCAGCTTAGGCCCTGGACCATGGTCCAAGGTCAAGCCTCATGTGAGGTTCTGAGTTACGGGTTGCCCTGTCCGCTGCGACAGCTTCTCCTTCACCAGAAGCACCGTTCCATAAACCACTGGCAGCACGAGAAGAGACAACAGCAATACGGTCACCATGCCGCCAACCATCGGCGCAGCAATGCGATGCATAACGTCGGACCCCGTTCCGGAAGCCCACATGATCGGAACCAAGCCAGCAATCGTCGCTGTCGATGTCATGGCAACCGGACGAAGCCGTTCCGCTGTCCCGCTCTGCACGGCAGCCCATATCTCAACGGCACTAAGTGATGCGCCAGATGACGATAGGCTGCGGCGACGTGCAACTTCTTGGTCTATGAACGTAAGCACGAGAACGCCGATTTCAGCGGACACACCGGCAAGGGCAATGAACCCTACGGCTACAGCTACGGAGAGGTTGTAGCCCAACCAATACACAGTCCACACACCACCGATGAGGCCAAATGGCACGGTGACCATCACAACCAGCGGCGCAGAAACATTTTTGAAATTGAGGTAAAGAAGCAAAAAGATACCGAGCAGCGTAAGCGGAATCATAACCTGCAATCGGGCAGCCGCTCTTTCCATATATTCAAACTGCCCCGACCAACTGATCGTATAGCCAGGTGGAATCTCAACGTTGTCGTTGATGACGGCCTTAGCCTTGCTAACGTAGCCACCGATATCAGATCCGGTGAGATCAACGTAGACCCAGGCGTTAGGACGTGCGCCTTCGCTCTTAATTCCCGGAGGCCCACGTGTAAGGCTAATCTCAGCCACTTGAGCGATTGGAATCTGAGCCCCAGTTGGTGTCGGAATGAGCAAGCGGCCAATAGCCTCAGGCGTATCGCGTAGTTCACGGGCATAGCGAAGATTGACAGGATAGCGTTCCAACCCTTCGACAGTCTGGGTAACGTTCATGCCACCAACAGCAGTTGAGATAACGTCACTGACATCGCCAATCGTTAGCCCATAACGGGCAGCAGCTTCGCGGTCGATGTCTATATCGAGATAGGAGCCACCCGCCGTCCGGTCTGAAAATGCAGAGAGTGTTTCGGGGAGTTGTTTGACAGCCCGTTCAATCTGCTCGCCCACATCTTCCAGGACGTTGAGGTCCGGGCCGGAAACCTTAATTCCAATGGGAGTCTTGATACCCGTCGAAAGCATATCAATCCGTGTCTTAATCGGCATCGTCCAGGTGTTAGCAAGGCCTGGAAAGCGAAGGGCAGCATCCATTTCCCCCATGAGATCACGGGTGGTTTTTGAGGGGTCGGGCCAATTCTCTTTGGGCTTAAGGCGCACGACAGTTTCCAGCATTGAGAGTGGAGCTGGATCGGTTGCCGTTTCGGCGCGCCCTACTTTTCCGAATACTGATTCCACCTCCGGAAACGTCTTAAGAATGCGATCCGTCTGCTGCATGAGTTTCTTTGCTTGGGTAATAGAAACCCCAGGAAAGGTCGTCGGCATGTAGAGAATGTCACCCTCGTCTAAGGGCGGCATGAACTCGGTCCCGAGCTTGGAGAAGGGATAAACCGTCCCACCAAGAAGCACCGCGGCCAGGACAAGAGTGATAACGGGAAAGCGTATCGTTACCCCAAGGACAGGACCGTGTAATGCGCTCAACAGGCGATTAACGGGATTGTCTTGCTCACTCCGAATACGCCCCCGAATGAGGAGACCCATGAGAACAGGAACAAGAGTAACAGCCAAACCAGCCGCCGCTGCCATGGCATACGTGCTTGTAAAGGCTAACGGACGAAACAGTCTGCCTTCTTGGCCCTGTAAGGCAAAGATCGCAATGTAAGAGACAGTGATGACAAGGAGAGAAAAGAATAACGCAGGTCCGACTTCTCGCGCCGCATCAGCCACCGCAGCCCATCGCTGCGATGAAGTCAAAGGCTGACCCGAAGCTTCGGCTGCCGCAACAAGCTTCTTATGGGTGTTTTCAATCATCACAATGGCGCCGTCCACCATGGTACCGATGGTGATAGCGATACCACCAAGCGACATGATGTTGGCGTTAATGCCTTGCAGATTCATGACAATGAAAGCTGCAAGAATTCCGATGGGCAGAGATATGATCACGACGAGGGCGGATCGCAGATGAAGCAAGAATATCCCACAGATCAACGAAACGATTATGAATTCTTGCACCAAACTATCGCGCAGATTGGCAATGGCTCGTTCGATAAGATCGCCCCGGTCATAGGTGACAACAACCTCAACACCTGGGGGTAAACCCGTTTCAAGCTCCGATAGCTTTTCCCGAACGCCACGAATGGTGGCCAGGGCGTTTTCGCCATAACGCATAATGACGACACCACCGGCCACTTCACCCTCGCCATTTAGGTCAGCTGCGCCACGGCGCAGCTCGGGTCCCAAGTGAATGTTTGCAACGTCACGGAGTAATAGAGGCGTGCCGTTCTCCGTCACGCCCACAGGAATGGTTTCTAGGTCCTTGAGAGACTCAATGTAGCCAAGGCCGCGTACCATGAACTCGCGTTCAGCTATTTCAATAAGCCGCCCGCCGACATCCTGGTTCGAACGCATGATGGCTTGCCGAACTTTGGAAAGCGGAATTTTGTAGGTCATTAGCGCATTGGGATCGACCTCGACCTGATACTGCTTAACGAAGCCGCCGACAGAGGCAACCTCGGCAACCCCCGGCGCCGTTTGCAACCCGTAGCGTAAGTACCAGTCCTGTATGGAGCGCAACTGCGACGGATCATGCTCGCCTGTTTTATCCGTCAGGGCATACTCAAAAATCCAGCCAACGCCGGTGGCATCGGGCCCAAGAGATGGCGAAACGCCACGAGGGAGCCGGTTGCTCACGAAGTTCAAGTACTCAAGAACGCGGGATCGCGCCCAGTAAATGTCAGTGCCATCCTCAAAGATGACGTAGACAAATGACAAGCCGAAAAAGGAGAACCCACGCACGACCTTAGACCGGGGCACGCTCAGCATGGCAGTTGTTAATGGATAGGTGACCTGATCTTCGACCACGCGAGGTGCTTGCCCCGGATACTCCGTCAGGACGATCACCTGCACATCAGAAAGATCCGGTATCGCGTCAAGCGGCAAGCTCCGGAGTGCAAGAACACCGGCCACGATAATGAGTCCTGTAACCAGCAAGACCAGAAGGCGATTGTTTAGAGACGCAGAGATTAGACCTTTAATCATCGGCTTCACCTCCGCCACCAATCATTCTTGACAGGGCTTCTCGCAGATTTGACTCGGAATCGATCAAGAACTGACCCGAAGTGATAATTTCTTCGCCCGGTTCCACACCGTCCAAAATTTGAATACGGTCTTCGGCAATAACGCCCAACGTAACGAGACGCGGTTCAAATCGCCCCTCACCCTTGACGACAAATACGGCGTTTCGCGTTCCAGATCGTATTACCGCTTCGGTCGGCACGACGATTGCATCAAGGTCCTCAAGTGACCGCATTTCGACCGTCGCGAAGGTATCCGGCTTCAAAGCTAAATCGGGGTTGTCGAACTCCATCCGCACCTTAACCGTCCGCGTACGGGATTCCAGGTAAGGGTAAACGTAACTAACCGTGCCCTCGAACACCCGGCCCGGTAGGCTCTCAAGGCTTATGGTCGCTTTGGCGCCGACATCCACCCAGGGGAGCTCATACTCGTAGATGTCGGCGATCACCCACACCTTGGAGAGGTCAGCAATTTTAAAGAGCGGGCTTTTAGGCGTTACAAACTGCCCCTCCCGTACATTGACCGCCAATACCACGCCGTGTGCCGGGGAATGGATGTGCAACGTATTTTTGACTTCCCGTGTGCGCTCCAACTCGCGAATTTGATGTTCGGGAACCTCAAGGAATTCCAGTCGCCTGCGGGCGCTCGTTGCAAGCGTCTCAGCACCACTCCGAATATCTACGTAAGCGCTGTCACGCTGAGCATCTAAAGTGTTCAGTGCCAATAAGTATTCTTCCTGGCTCGTGACAAGTTGAGGTGAATAGATTTCTAACAGGGGAATATCGGCTACGATTTGGTCGCCAACGCGGTCAACATAAAGTTTTTCTATCCAGCCCTCGACCCTGGGATGGACCATAGACAATCGCTGCTCATCATAATCGACGCGCGCCGGTGCCCTAACAATGTGAGATATAGAGCGGCGCTCAACCATTGCCGTGCGCACACCCATGTTTTGCAGTGTCACCGGGTCAATGGAGACCGTTCCTGGTTTACCGCTCTGCTGGCCCATGTCATCGGCATAGACGGGGATATAATCCATACCCATATCGTCCTGGGCCGGTATCGGCGACGTAATTTCAGGGTTCATGGGATTGCGATAAAATACCGGTTCGCGTTCCGGCTCGCTCTGCGGCATCGACATGGCAACTTGATCGTTACCTTCGCCACTTTGGGCAAACCAATAGCCGACGCCGAGCCCAATGGCCAACGCGAACCAGAGAAGAAGAAAATTGAGCTTACCCATCGTTTACATCCTCTCCGACGGCAGCCTCTAGGGAGGCCAGCGCCTGGTATGCGCGGGTCGCTGCACGCCAGTATTGGGTTTCAAAGTTGTAGAGATTGATCTGCGCGCGAACGAGATTAAGAAAGTCGACCTTATTGACGAGATAGGCCGCGCGGGTTGCTTCGAGGGACTGCCGGGCCTGCGGTATAATTCCAGTTCTAAAAAGGCCTGCTTGCTCAACAGCCTGACCATAATCAGAAACGGTCCGTGAAATCTGTTCTTGAACAATGGCCCGTTGCCGGTCTAAGGCCATGCGGCTTTGGTAGACTTCAGCAACACGTTGCTGGTGCGCCTTGTCTTGTTTGGGACCTGTGTAGATCGGTAAGCTAATTGTTACTCCTGCGGAGGCGAAATCGGGCCGGTCTATACCATTCAACGGATTTACGCCGCCGCGAAAGCCGTATGACGCGCGCAGTTGAAAGTCGGGATAGTAATCTTTAAGAGCCAAGTCTCGCCGAGACTCCGCCGCCTCAATGCGCAACCGTTGAGCTTCTAAGATTGGTCTGCTTTCTTCGGCCATCGCGAGTAGGCCTTGCTCAGGTTCAATGTCGGGAAATACCTCACCAACCGTTTTTGTTAAGGCTATAGGCTGATTTGTCGGCCTGTTTAAAAGGGCATTTAGAGCCGCCTCTTTGCCCTTACGCATTCCTCTCAGACTGATCAATTGGTCCAGGAGTGTGCTCAATTCTACTTGCGCCAATAAAACATCGGCTTGCAGTCCCTGCCCTTGTTCGTATTTTGACTCGGCGTTTTTCACCAAGTCCCGCATGAGTTCGAGGTTGCTACCTACTGTTTCTAAGGCACGATCCAAGTAGAACAGCTCCCACCACTGGCCTTTCACGTCCCGGACAAGACGCAGCTGTGTTTCTTCAACTTCAGCAGCCACGGCTTCAGCTTCAAACGCCGCCGCCTCCGTACGCAGCTTTCGTTTCCCGGGATAGGGAATACCCTGACTAATACCGAAGCTGACCTGTGTCATGGGCTCTTGATTGAACCGAAATGTGTCAGTCGGGAAATTCATGAGTTGGAACGAGAGTGCTGGGTCTGGAAGTGCGCCACGCTGGGACGGAACGGCTTCAGCCGCCTGATACCGCGCCTTAATTTCAGCAAGCGTCGGGTTCGCATCCAGGGCCACAGATACTGCGGTACTCAGAGTCAGGACAACACCGTTCTGCCCTGCCATCACAGAATCTAGTGCCCCGCTATCCTGCCCAAATGCCAACGAGGAATACGGGATCACTAATGCAAAAACCATCACCTCTCGACACGACCTGAGGAAGTTGTCTTTGAACTTTATCAAAGAATGAGACCATGGTGATTGCGCAGCACCGCTGTAACTACATTTTGCTCGCCCCCTCCTGTTGAGAGCATGAGAAAACCCGTTTAATCTTGTCAGCATTCTATTTTCCTTCATTTCATCGACTCTGGGGTATGGACCATGGTCCAGGGTCAAGCCCAAACTGAGCCCTACCAAATTTTGAGGACTCGCATCGACCGGCGCTGCGGTGGAGGCAGGAATCCCCATCTCCACCGGGCATCGAACGGAAGAGGGGCCGCCCGACAACCGAAAGGATAGGCTCCGGGCTCGGTGGCGACGGAAGAGCCTTTCGATTCCACAAATGTTCGACTTTGTTTTCATCAACATGTCCTTTCAGCTAAGTCGAGCAACAGCGTTAGTGTTGCTCGCCCTCTTTGTGCTCATGATCCTAATCATGAGCACTGCTACTTAACTCGGGCATCATGGTGTCCTGACCAACGACCATCTCGAGATCAATGTTTACATTGCGGATAAACACAAGCCGCGCGGGAAATGGTTTCCCTCAACAAGAGGCTGGGTCAGTTTCGATAGTTTGATCTGAGCGTCAGGGCTATCAAAGGCAATGATATCGCCACACTTGATGAGTAAATTCCTGATGACCTTACCGTTGCGAAGGATGTCAATCTTCTCAAAAACCGGGGTTTCGGCCCTCAGCAAAACGAGCGGACGAGTGCCCTCGTTAGATATTGAGAGATGAGCGAGCGTATCGCTGGACTCTACCCACGGGTGGATAATTATGACGTCGCCCTTCTCGACAGTGTGGGCGATAACAGGGCTTGCGGCAATGCCGATAATTCCTAGGACAGCCGCCATCAAAATGGCGGCAAATACCCAGTACGCATGAGATCTAAATTTCATTCTTGCCTCCTCTCTCGCACCAAATGAATGGCAAATAACGAGAGAAATCCGGTGAAAACCTGGATGGTCAAAGATCAGCACGTGTCGAGCGTTAGAATGGAATTCCGCCTGTAGCGGCCACTCATCATGCCCTTGGCGCGCAAAATCTCAGAGGCGTAAACGTTCTGTGGTGAGATAAATAGGTCTTCGGTTTGGCGATCGAAAATCTGGCAATCGACCGCGCTCAAACACTTCCCTGAGCGTGACTTCTAAGGTGATACTTACAGCAGACTTAACAATTAAGTCATGCTCTGACTTACTAGCGTCAGAGGTAAGAGCCGGAAGAGGAGAATAGGCTTGATCACATAAAGCCTCGCAAAGTTCCTCGGGTGTTAACTTATCTGCCTCCGCGTGACCGTGCGAAAACATTTCACTGGTAGAGTGCAGATGCTGCGAAGTTTCTTGATCATCAAAGACGTGCGACATGTCGTCAGCACACGCCAACAATGGAGATGCCCACGACAAAAGGAGCGTCAGGCACGCGCCGAAAACACTTCTCCTAGTGTGCCGTTTTAAGAACATCGGTCCAAATCAACTCGTCTAATTAGCGCTGTAGCGTAATACTAAAATAGCGAAAAGTTAGTTGCGAACACACTACAGTGTAGGAACCAGCGTAGGGCATGTGTCAAGCATCAAAGCTGTCACACCACATGAACAAGCGCTTTGACCAGCATCATCAGGAACGAAATTCGAATGAATTCATGGCGATATGTGAACGCTAAATAGCGAATTTGGGGGCTCAGATTCATTTAGCTTAATGTCAGAGGCCAAAACTGCCATTGACTCGATCCCCATCTTCACCAATAAATCTAGGGCTTTTCGACACCACAGATGTAGGTCTTGGATGTCATCGTTTCGGACAAATCGAGCTTTAAACCTCTTTTCTGCCATGACGCTTTTGGCAGCAATGGTAATGTCCGTACAATTTCAGGCTTCAGCAACGCCTATCAGATCTGACACCTATGAAGCCCCTTGCCTTAACCATCATATCGATTCGGCTCCTGACCCTATAGAACCCGGTTGCGCATCACACTGTGTTAGCGAAAGCCTTAAACACCTGGTAGACGCTCCCATAATTCGTGTCTCACCACCTGACCTCACAGCAACCATTTTCACAAGCCCTGACGTCGTAAATCATTTTTCTGGTCCGATCCAGATTACGCAGCCCGTTCTGGGACATGATCCACCGGGGTCAACACTTTACCTCACGACGAAACGTCTCCGCATATAAAACCTGCTAACTGGCGTGGTCAATCCGCGCCCGTTTTTCGGCTGATTTACGTCCAGCCTCATTGGATTTAATGCAGAGAGACCTCTCATGACACGAACATTTTCGAACATAGTATTGATTCTATTTATCGCTTTAGGCTGGACAACACAGGCTTTGTCTCACGCAGTCTTGCTAAGTTCAAATCCAGCAGCTGAAGCAAGCCTGGATGTTTCCCCGACGGAAATCATTCTTAATTTCAACGAAAACGTGGGACCAATATTTGTTAAAGTGCTGGACCGGACTGGGGCTGAAGTTGGTGCTCCAGGTGATTGGGCCGTAGATGGTAACGACGTTATCACACCACTAACGGAAGAACTTTCAAACGGCACTTACATTGTGACCTACAGAGTCATCTCCGCGGATACGCACCCCGTAGGCGGCAGCGTTGTCTTTGCGGTCGGCGAAGCTGTGGCAGCCATGGAAGACGTATCCGCGGCTGGCGGCCAAACGAGCGGCTGGGTCATTCCGGTCGCCTTGAACAGATTCCTTCAGTACGGAGCTCTAATGCTGGCGGCAGGGGCTGCGCTTTTTGCCGTTGGGATGACCGTACCCGGTCCGGTCGAGCAATCTGTATTCAAAATGGGCCGAATGGCAGCGGCGGTGGGCGTCATCACCTACGTGCTAGCTCTCGGCTTTGGTGGGGCAGAGATGCTTCTCGGGGGACCATCAGCATTCTTCTCACCGGATGCCTGGGCACAAGGGCTTGGGTCAACACTTGGACCTAGCGCTTTGATAGGTGTTCCCGGCCTCCTGATACTCATCTACGCGTTCAACAAAGGCCCCGAGGGTAAGTCTGCACCTGCACTCTTATTCGGCAGCGCGATTTCTGTGGCGAGCTTTCTAGTCACTGGCCATGCTGCGACAGCCTCACCTGTTTGGATGATGGCACCCGTTGTCGCTGTTCACTTATTCTGTGCCGCTTTTTGGATCGCGGCGCTTTACCCTTTGGCAAAAACTACTCAACAGGCTGAAGTTGGCGAGGCTGGCGCGGTCATGACCCAATTTTCCTACCGTGCGGTGTGGACTGTTGGCGCGTTATTTATATCTGGTGCTGTCATCTCATGGGTTCAGGTTGAGTCGGTAAGCAATCTGTTTTCAACCGATTACGGATTGCGCCTTTCTGCCAAGATTGCAATTTTTCTGGCTCTTTTAGGCTTAGCCGCGACGAACAAAATGGTGCTAACGCCAGCCCTAGAAAAGGGGGACGCGGGCGCAACTGGTAAACTACGACGCTCCATCAAGTTTGAATACGCTGCCATGATTTTGATCATCGGCGCCGCAGTATCCCTCACGCTCGTTACACCTCCGCGCGCAACAATGGACATGGAAGGCAGCATGGGGAACATGGCCATGGGAAGCGGATTCGGAACCACTATCACGAAAGGTAAATATACCGCTGATTTCAGCATCGACCCCGGGGCAACAACGTCCTCAAACATGGTCATGGTGGAGTTCAAAGACGAGTCCGGCGCTCCTGTCGAAATGGTTGATGTCAACATTATTTGGTCTCTTCCATCTGCGGGACTTGAAGGCATCGAAGGAAGCGGAGAGATGGTTATGCCGGGCATGTATCACTTCATGTTCGATCAATTGATTATCCCTGGCCAATGGGAAGCGCAGATCGACGCTTTTGTCGACGACTTCGACAAGCAAATTTTCCGTACCACAGTGACCATCCAATAAATAAAGGACTTAGGGTAAGGAAAACCAGATCATGACTGACATCACTTCAGATGGCTCAGCTACCACTGCAACCGAGGCCCCGACCCGGCGCAAACCCCGAACTGGATTTATGTATTGGGTCAAGGTCACCCATCGATGGATTGGTCTAGCAACGTTTGTTTGGATTGCCGTACTGGGCTTTACAGGTGTTGTTTTGGATCATCCGGAATGGCGATGGGCAAGGCAGGTGACAGTCACCGAACGGTTTGCCTCCGATCACCTGATGCAAGACCAGGTGATCGGAAATATTGCGCGGTATTTTCAGGTCAACCCAGAAAATGCGGATCACATGATCACGGGCAGTGGTCGGGGGCTTTGGCGCACGACCAATGGGGGAAAGAATTGGACTCCGGTGGAGTTTGCAGATTACCGCGGCACGCCCATGGTGGAGGCCATTATCCCGGCACCTTCTGACCCATGGAATACGCTATGGTTAGGAACTGACGATGGTCTCTGGCTGGTTTCAGGTGCCGGTGGTAATGCAACTCAGGTTGCGCTTAGCGGCGAACACATCACATCCTTAGATCTTGACGCCAGGCCAGGGCATTTGGTCGGCATCGTTGAAAAAACGACACTCTTTGTAATTAACCCCGATGAGCCAGAAAACGTTCAATGGACGCGGCCTGGCGACGTCAACATTCCCAATCTACCTGACAAGGTCGGAATGGCGCGCCTGATGATTGATCTCCACTTAGGTGAAGGGTTTACCGGCGGACGCACTTCCATGTGGTGGAGCGACTACGGCGGCGTAGTGATGATTATTTTAGCCATTACCGGGCTACTTTACTGGCTGTTTCCTAAACGATGGAAGAACCGCGAACGGCGTCAAAAAGTCAGAAAAACTGTTCGCGTGCAATCCATGAAATGGCTCTATAACCTGCACAGCCCCGTACTTGGGGTGATCGCCGTCGTACCAATCATCTATTTGAGTATCTCCGGCATTTATATCGACCATGCCGAATGGTTTGTCACCAACACCAAAGACGTCACGATGGACCGGGACTTCATGCCAAGCATGTACAACATGACAGACCTGACTTGGCAACTGGACAGCTTGGCGGCATCACCCACCGATCCCGGGCACCTCACCGTGATGACACGCATGGGCCTCATTCAAACCAAAGACGGCGGCCATACCTGGGCCTTTGACGAAACCACTCCATTGGAAGCTTATAAAAAGAACCTCATACCCGGGCACGTCCATCGCTCCGGTGTGGAATTTGTTGGTGTTCACGGAGGCCCTAATTATATCCGCGAAGACGGCACTGATACGTGGGAAACGATACCGTCTCTACGTATGATGGTCATGGATGGCACCAAGATTGGCGACACCTGGATACTAAAAGGCAGTCGTGGCTTCTCGTCCTGGAAGCCGGGCGAAAGTGCTCAAAAACTAGATATTGCTTACCCACCTCTGACCGGTGTTCCTTTCGAGCGTTTTATGGCTGACCTTCATGCTGGCATGGTCTTCTCACACCACTTTGTATGGATTAACGACGCAGTATGCATTCTCGCCATCTACCTGTGTATGACAGGCCTGATTGCTTGGTGGAAAAAGAAATGGGCATAACGGGATACTTCAAGAGGGAAACATACTTATGCACCGCTATCTGAGACGCTTTATTCTTATTTCCAGCCTAGCTTATTTGCTTCCAAGTGGCGCGAATGCGGCTCCAGGATATGACCAGGACCGTAACGAGCTTCAATGGGTTATGGAACGCTTGAAAGAGTGGCTACCGGGCACCTGGGACTCATTTCCACAGGTCTGGTACGAAGAACACGTCCGAGCGCCAAGCAATACGGACGATGGCATTCATGAGCATTGGTATCGAACCTTTGCATTGATTGATGCTCCGCAAGTTGGCGAAGTCGTGTTTTATGGCCAAATCAATATTGAGGGACCGGATGGACCTATCATTGGCGGCAGCCAGGTACTCTACAACGCTGTCATCGATGAAGATCTTGGCGCTGTAAATATCTTCGGGCAAGGACCGGCTGATCCCGAAAAATATGAGAACCTTCATCTGCGGCCAGAGCTATGGAGTGAAGTCAGGCAACGTGAGCCTGAAGCTATCAATTGTGACTGGCTGTGGCGCCGGGACGGCAATCAGATATTCGGCGTACTGCAAGGAAACGCACCGGACAAACAAAGATATGGGCCGGGCACCTGCTCGTTCACTTCCGCACGAACTGGAGAAGAATTTCGTGCAGACGCGGAATGGGTGCTAACACCTGAGCAACTTTGGCTTTATGACAACAATTGGTCAGCTGGTTTTCTTTTCCTGGGGCGTGAAGATCAAACACATCTCCGGCTCTACCGTGTCCGACCATATCAGTGCGAGGTTTCTGACCGAAATGGCACGCGCAAGTTAAGCGCATATGATAGGGGCTTTCGCACGTCGGTGGTTGATAATAGTGGGCGAGACTATGACTTGATGCTTTTAAGAGCTGAGTACCCAAGAAACAAAGAGTCTGGGCTGGTTGACCAGCTCAAACTCTCATTGTTTAGCTCAGAAGAAGAACAGCCGATTGCATCTTCAGTTGAACAACCTATAGCAAAAAATATTGAACTGACAGCAAATGGGATATCAGTAAGTTGCAAGTTAGGTGACTTATTGCCAACACTTTACGGGCAATAAGAAGATAAACAGCTTCTAACGCAAAAACGAAAAACGCATGCCTAAAGTTGCGCTGTTGGGCGGGCTTTATTCTATGGTGGCGGCGATAAACAAAAAGGGCGGTGACATTGATGGTCATCGCCCTTTTAAATGATTCTGAACTAGAGCTTAACGTTGTGGCATAGCCATGATTGTGACGTCATCTTCTTTGAGACTAGAGAGTGTTGACTTCCACTTCTCTGCCGGCCCCTCAAGATCACTGAACATCTCAAATGTCTTATTTTTACAGTCAACGCTTTCCAGACAATGAACCGCGACAGCGGCTACATCAGCACGGGGTATTTGACGGCGTGCTGCCGTGCTATCGATCTGAAGAAGGTCTATACCGGTTACCCCTCCCGGGTCATCGTTTAGGTTCCCAGGGCGCAAGACCGCGGACTCCAACTCACTGTCGCGAAGATAGTCCTCACCCAGCCATTTCCAGATAAGTATATTGTTGAAAATGAAGTTTAACCGGCTGCGTACGTCGCCACCAGCGCCAGCCGAGGAAATCAATACGAACCTCTTAACCCCTTCTGCAATTGCCGCATCGACCATATTGACCACGCCTTTATAATCAACATTTTCAGGTCGATTGTCTCCGCTTGGCTCTAACGATCCGATAGAAGATATAATGTAGTCCGCTCCGTTAAATGCAGTCTTAACAGTAGCAGGATCTTTGATGTCGACTACTACCCAATTGATATCGCTGCCGTAGCGTTCACTGGCACTTTCTAGACTACGAGTAGTGCCGGTAACATCATAACCAGCTTCTTGCGCCAATCGGATTGCGGCAATACCGGTCTTGCTAGTTCCGCCGACTACTACGACTTTATCCGCAGCTAGTGACGGCAAACTAAGAATAAAACTTAAGACCGCAAGACTAATTATCCCTGTGAGTCGTGTCATTTCAACACCCCTTACTTTGCACCGGACATTTCCGCTCGTGCCTTTGCCAATGTCTGCATATCCACACCCAACTGTGGCTGCTCAGGCTCAACAATCACCGCAAAAGGCGCAGGCGTTTCAAGCAACCAGACGCGCCAGTACTCTGCATCATTGTCATGCGTTTCGACCCAGCGATCTTCTTTTTCGCCGCAGACTTGAATGGTTTTAAAATATAAAACTTTCCCTGGAGTACGTGGTAGCCCAGCCATGAATTTGAAAAGACCCAATTCTTCAGATGGTAGAGTGTTACCAGACCATACGATTTCATCGACCACTTCAGTAATGGGCCGCCCTTCCCTCATGACCGGTTTGTCTGTTTTTCGCTTCTTAATCTCCACATCCCAGCCGTCGCCAGGGTGCGGCACAACAAGCGATATCTCCTCCGGTACTTTCATGCGTACAGCAGTAGTCGGATCGGCACCACAACCGTGAGGCACAATTAGTGTAAGCATTTCGTTGTAACCTGCGCGACCTTTCATATCCTCAATGATGATGTGCGCTTTTGCTGTAGTTTGCACAGCAAGCAACAAGCCCGCCGACATTGCTAATGTTAGTACTTTTGATGTTTTCATAAACCCCTCCCGTTACGCCAGAAACACCGACCAGTAACTGGTACGGTAGGCGACGCATTTAGCCTTCGTATGCTGGAATTCGGTAACATAACCGACGAGCGGTCAAACCCTGGACCTAACCCAGAGTTGAGGTTTTCTGGCGTTTTTTTAGTAAAACTGATATTAATATCTGTAAGAAAAGTTTTTTAAAGTGTGTCCGCATGATTAGTCGCTGACATCAATATCGACAGTCCAATAGGAGTTAATTCAATGATTAAGAAGGCACTTTTTACGACGGTAGCGGCCTTAGGATTAGCCTTTACCGGTTCAGCCTCAGCCCACAATGCGCTTGATCTCAAAGAAGGCTATGCAGGCTACTCTACGCCAATGGTGTTGAGCGTTAACCACGGCTGTAAAAACAGCCCGGTGGTCGGTCTGCGCATTCGCGTCCCCGATGGTGTGACCGATGCCAAAGCCGCATTCGATCCGGCTTGGGACATTGAGTACAAAATGCGCACACTAGAAACACCCATTGAAGCCCATGGCCGTCAGGTCAATGAGGTAGTCGGCGAGATCATCTGGAAAAACCCAGTCAAAGTGGTTCCTGCTGACGGCTGGTATCCGTTTAAATTCCGTATGACTCTGCCAGACGAACCGGGCAAGGTATTCCATGTGCAGAACATCACTGTCTGTGAAGAAGGCACAGACCCTTATGTCGACATGCCAGAAACTGCACTCGATATTAACGATCCCGAGTTCGCAAAAAAAGCTTGGGCTTTTATGACAGCCACCGCCACACCGGCACCGTTTCTGGTCATCCGTGCCCCTGAGAAAAAACAATATCCTTGGGAGTGGACGTCAGAACAAGCCCGTGGGAGCGCATTCCAACAGGAAGCAATGGCTAAATAATATTCTCCCCACATTGTCTTTTTGTTAGATGGCGGGGCGATCAATGATCGCCCCGTTTCTAATTAGCTTGGAATTCGTGAAAGCCAGTCCACTATTCTTTATTTATCGCATAAGAAAGAGTAAGCGCCATATGCTCGTTGCACAGAACCTCTCAAAATCATTTGGTAGCCTTCCAGCTTTAACAAACTTGAATATTTCAGTAGGCCCGGGAGAGATATACGTTCTTCTAGGAGCGAATGGAGCAGGTAAATCAACCACCATTAGATTGTTCTTGGGCTTTCTTGACCCAACCGGTGGCACCGCATTTGTTAACGGTATTAATGTGGCTGAACGCCCATTAGAGACCAAACAATATCTGGCTTATATCCCAGAACTTGTCATGCTTTATCCAGAACTCACAGGTCTAGAGAACCTCAAATATTTTTCGAAGCTTGGCGGAAAATCTTACACTGACGCTGAGCTACGAGAAATCCTGGTTTCAGCGGATTTGCAATCCGACGCAGCCGATAGAAAGATATCAATGTACTCTAAAGGAATGCGCCAAAAAACTGGCATCGCGGTCGCGGTTGCTAAAAAGGCGAAGGCACTACTTCTGGACGAACCGTTTTCAGGGCTAGACCCGAAAGCTAGTAACGAATTTGCTAATATACTCAAAGCTATGAAAGTAAATGGAACAGCCATTATCATAGCGACTCATGACATATTTAGAGCCAAGGAAATTGGAAGCCGGATCGGCATTATGAGAGAGGGTCGTATCCTCGAAGAGATTGATCCATCAGCCGTTAGCCATACGGACATAGAAGATATTTACGTCCGGCATATGCAATAGCAATGTGGTTGACGAGGCAGCTGAAGCTTCATTTAGTTCAGGTCGTGGGCTTCAGACTCATGATAAAATAGTCTGAACTCAGAAGCAGGTTCGAAACTTTGATCAAATATTAAAGTGAACCTTGCCAACCTATAAATTACTCTTGGCCGACGAAGTGGCCTGAGACTTGTTTGAATTTAATGTGTCACGACCCCGTTTTGGTCAATAAATTGTGCGTCAACGTGGCTATCAAACAAACGATGACGCCTGCCGCGGGTATCTCTAACCATACCGCTTAATTTATATCCGCCGTTTGACCTTTCTTGCATATAGGCCATTACAAAACCGACGTCCTTAGTGCTGTTCCATGTGAGAATTGGCACATCCGCCTAACCAAATTAGAATGGATATTATGGCCGCATTGGTGAAAAATTTTTTGGCCTTGGTTAAACGGTGCATTAAAGATATTTCTATCATCGGCCTATATTCCTAAATCTTCCAAACGTGCTGAATACATAAACCATCCCATAATAAGAAGTGCGCCGATATCATCGATTAGCAGACCAGCGTCCAATAGCATTGCCGTCACGCCCCCCATCAAAGCAATGCATGATGGAATCAGTAGCTTCTTGAACAGTCCGAAACGCGATTCAAAGTGCTTGTTCCGGCACGTAGTGCTCTGGAGCAAGATTGCAGCTGCGCCGTTAATCAAAATCATTAAGACTGCAGTGATGAAAACCAGATTGACCTCAACATGGGGCGGCTTGAACAGCCGTACTATAAGGATTCCCATAATCCAAAGAGGAAACAGAACAGACGCAATCATTAGAATATGAGAGGCATTCTGGACATGCCGCAGGACATGTGACGGGCTGAAACGGCCTTGAGACTGAATCCCGCGTGTAGACACTCCCACAATGAGGAAATAGAGCTCAATTGACACTGCCATGGAGAGTGCAAGAAGTATTAAAGAAACTGCAGGCACTGCCATAACCAGGCAACCCACACCGCCTACTGAGATAAGCAAGATTGGGAGTCCGACCCCAACAAAGTATCCGGATCCGATTAGGGTTGAAAATATGTGCGGTTTTGAAAGCATCATACGTTCTGATTCCAGCCCCGCTTCTGAGGTGTAAATGGTGTGTACAAACCTCAAAATTTGAGCGTAACTTACGAGCTGGGACAGATTCTCCTTTGCTTCTATAATCCTCAGCAAGCGCTTGGTAGTGATGCGATCAGTTTCTTTGTCGCCTTAAACTGTTCGACAATCTCTTGCGGCGGCTCTTCCCCTTCAGACGGCACATAAACCCCAAAAATGGAATTGCCCGACTGGTCAAGGAAGGTTACCCCCCGAATGGTTGCCCGCTCACTTGCGAGAGAGATAGCGTAAATTGAAGATATAAGATCAGGTCTGAGGTGACCGCCGACTCCGTTGTGACCAGACAAGTTAAAGAAATTGCTGCGCGTTGACGGTGCTCCTGCATTAACGGGACCGTGAACTTCAAAGACTTGCCCTCCGAAGCGAATCACCGTCATGGCATCGGTCCAAGACCTCAGTGACTCCCACACTTCGTTGAAGGATATTCCAGTCGTTCCGGTGGCGGATTCTTCACCTAGAGCACTCAAAACGACAGCTTCGGTTACGCCGAGCTCGTCAGAAGCTCGAAACGTCATGGCCCCTGCACTAGCAACATAATATTCTTCGACAGACACCTTTTGAGTTGAGGTCGCACACATTTCCTGATGGCTTGCAGTATTGGCCGTACCGGGTGACAGCGCGACAATGCCGATACCAAGTACTTTTGTGAGGTAAGGAAAACGCAAAATCATAACTATTTTCTCTCTTTCCATTGATTTGAATTTTTGGCTGGGTGCGTAGGGATGGGCTCGCGGCTGCCACAAGGGGGATGAGGAAGCCGCAAGGGAAAGGCTGGGAAAACCTTTCCTACCAAGGCAGCAGGGAGGATATCGCCAGGTTGGAGAACATATTCGCCTCCGTTTATCTGGTATAGTTCTGCCTTAGCACCCATGTTCCTATTACTCTGCCAACAAGGGACTTTCGGTCCCCGTCAACTCAGTTTCGATCTCTTCCTTCCGCGGCATGAACCAAGGATACAGTGATGGGAGGACGAGTAAGGTCAGCACGGTCGACGTGAACAACCCACCCATGACGACCGTCGCTAGTGGCCTTTGGACTTCGCTTCCAGTGCCACTCGCAATGAGCAGCGGCAAGAGTCCGAGGCCAGTTGTTACAGCCGTCATAAGAACGGGGCGGAGGCGAAGACGCGCGCCCTTTAGACAGGCTTCCCTCACCGGATGCCCCTCTTTGACAAGTTCGTTTATGTAGGTAATCAGCACCATGGCGTTTTCTAACGCGATGCCAAAAAGTGCGATAAATCCTACGGAAGATGGCACCGACAAATTCTGACCTGATATCCAAAGCGCAACAATTCCCCCAACGAGCGCGAGTGGAATATTCAGAAGAATAAGAAGTGAATTACCGAATGAGCCAAAGTTTATAAACAGAACAAATGCGATAGCCGCCAGGGTGATGGGTATGACAACCGCAAACCTTGCGTTCGCTTCCTGTTGAAGCCTGAACTGTCCGCCCCAGGTCGTGAAATAGCCCGGCGGAAGTTCCACCTCGGCATCAATAGCTTCCTGTCCCAGTTCTACAAATGTACCAATATCGAGCCCAACCACGTTCGCTTGAACTGTAACGAAGCGCTGTGTGTTCTCCCTCGTAATCTGCCGTGGCCCAACAATCTCTCTCACATCGGCGAGTTGTGAGAGCGGCACGCGCGCACCGGTGGGAGTCTTTACAAGGATTTGGCCGATCTTTTCAGGCGTGTCTCTAAATTCCTCAGAAAAGCGCACAACTATCTCGAAACGGCGAATTCCTTCGAATACTTGCCCCGCCTCAGCCCCCCCGACGGCTGCCTTGACGACATTCTGAACATCTTCGATATTCAAACCATACCTTGCTACAGCCTCCCGGTCGGGGGTTATGAGCAGTTGCGGTGTGCCGCTTACCTGATCCACCTGGACATCCGCTGCACCTTCAACGTCACGAAGAACACCGGCAATTTCGTTTGCCTTTTCTTCCAGAACCTCAAGGTCATCACCGAAAAGCTTAACGGCGAGTTCCGCTCTCACGCCCTCCAAAAGCTCATCCACCGTCATTTCTACGGGTTGAGTGAGATTTGCAATAACGCCTGGCATGACACCAAGTTCCTCGCGGATTATCTCTTCAATAAATTCTTGATCTCCTGACTCCCGCCATTCGTTTTCTGGTTTAAGGATGACGTACATCTCAGCAGAGTTTATCGGGTCCGCATGAGCCCCGACCTCACCGCGCCCGATACGCGAAACCACTTCTTTGATTTCCGGAATTGCCAGTAAACGCCGCTCCACAATCATCGTGGTGCGTTTGCTTTCGTTAAGAGAGATAGACGGGGCCATAGTGAGGCGGACAACGATTGTTCCTTCCTTTAGCTCAGGTGTGAACTCCGATCCGAGGAAAGGAAAGATGACCAAACCCACCGCGACTAAACCACCGGCAAGCCACACAGCCACTTTGCGATTGCCAATAAAATATTCCAGCAGAACCGTATAATGAGGAAGAATCTTACGAATAATCAGAGGCTCGTTGTTGCCGTCCTCTCCTTCGAGAGTTTGCGCTGGCCTCTTCAACAGCAGGTCACAAAAGACAGGTGCGAGAAACAGCGAGAATATCAATGAGCCAGTCAACGCGAGGGTGATCGAATAGGCCAAAGGACCAAACGTTTTTCCTTCAACGCCCTCCAATGCAAATAGCGGAAGAAAGACGATGATGATGATTGCTATCGCGAAAAGAATTGGCCTCGCCACCTCCCGGCAAGCCTTTTCGACAATTTGACGCTTTGTCAGCCCTGGGTGGGGTTCCCGCAACAAGCGGTCCGCGTTTTCTACCATGACAATGGTCCCATCGACCAAAATACCGATAGCAATTGCGAGGCCACCAAAAGACATAAGGTTTGCTGAAAGATCGAAGTAGCCCATTGCGATGATGGCGAAGAGAATTGAGAACGGAATAGCAATGGCAACAACAGCACTTGGTCTCGCCCCGCCCATGAACGCGAACAGAACAATGGCTACAAGCACAATTCCTTGGAGAAGCGCATTCGTTACGGTTGCGACTGCAGAATCGACGATGTCTTTCTGCTGGTAGTAGGGAACGAGTTCCAGGCCTTCTGGAATGATGCCGTTGATTTCTTCGATCTTCTCTTCTACGCGCTCAATCACCGAGGACGCGTTTGTGCCGTAAAGTTTTACAACCATCCCCGCAACGACTTCGCCTTCGCCGTTACGGGTCTCTAACCCACGCCTGATAGCCCCACCTATCTGTACGTCAGCAACTTGATCCAGATAGACCGGACGTCCTTCTTCTGATTTCACGACAATGCGTCCAAGGTCTTCAACATTGGTTGCAAGACCCACAGAACGAACGACCAGCTCCTCACTCCCTTTCTCTAAGAATTGCGCGCCGACATTTCGGTTGTTGGCCTTAATGCGCTCGATTAACTCGTCAAGTGTAACGTCATAGCGAAGCAGTGCATCAGGACGCACCACGACATGAAACTGCTTTTCAAAGCCACCGATACCCAACACCTCAGTTACGCCAGGCACGGTTTGCAAATTGAATTTCACAATCCAATCATGAATCGTGCGGAGTTCTTCAAGGGAGTAAGAGCCGGTGGTGTCGTTGAGATAATAGAAAAGGATCAGGCCCATTCCCGTTGAAATCGGGCCCATTCCTGGTGTTCCGAAGCCGTCTGGAATTTGTTCGCGGGCTTCTTGCAGACGCTCATTCACCAGTTGACGATTGAAGTAGATGTCGGTGCCGTCATCAAAGTAAATATTGACGACCGAGAGCCCGAAGTTTGAAACGCTTCGTATTTGCTCCACCCCAGGCAAACCGGTCATGGCCGCTTCAACCGGATAGGTTACGTACTTCTCAATCTCTTCAGGCGCCAAACCGTCTGTCTCTGTAAAGACTTGAACCAGATTCGGGGATACGTCCGGAAAGGCATCCACAGGCAGCTGGCCGTAAGACCAAATACCACCAAGGAATACTATGATCGCCAACACGCCAACCAAGAGCGGGTTATGAATCGATCTCGATACAAGGTTCTCAATCATCATTAAATCTACCTGATTAGTGTGCGTGGCCAGCGTGCTCGAGTCCAGATCGGCCCAATTCTGCCTTTAAGGCGAAGGCGTTTCGCGCGACGTAAGTTTGGCCAAGCTGCAAACCTGAGACGATTTCTACGTGGCTGTCATTCTGACGTCCGAGCTGCACGACTGTGGTCTCGAAAACATCTCCCTCTTGAACAAAAACAACTGATTCATTATCGATTGTTTGTACTGCGTCTCGAGGGATGACGACGCTGGCTTTAATACTATTCACCGCTATGACGGCATCCACGAACGTTCCTGGCGGCCACTCACCATTTGAGTTATCGAGAATTACCCGTGCTGTCGCCGTACGCGTCACCGGGTCTACGACTGGACTCACATATTCGACGCTTCCCTCTGCCCGTACATTCCCGTAACGGCTTGTCACGACAACTTTTTGATTTGCACGAACGAGCGACAGTTGGGCTTCATACACAGTCAGATCGACCCAAACAGTACTGAGGTCAGCCACGATAAATGCTGGTGAGTCAGGGCCAATAAACTCACCGCGCGCAATATTCCGTTCTATGACCTCGCCGCCAAGCGGGGCCTTGAGCTCAAAATGAGTAAGTTGATGCCCGTTACCGCTCGATAAATTCACCAGGTCACTCGGTGAAACATCGAGCGCAAATAGCTTTTGTTCCGATGCTTTCAGAACAATCTCTGATTCTCGAAATACGTTACGTACCTCAAGGTACTCCTGCTCTGACGTGATCTTTTGATCCCATAGACGTTGATAGCGCTCAAAATTGGTATTAGCCAATGACGCACGTTCCCGTGCAGCCACGTAGTCGGCCTTAACGTCTGCTAATTCGCGGCTTTCAAGCTCGGCTAAAGCCTGTCCTTCTTCAACACGGTCTCCAAGGTTGACCAGGACCTTACGCACATTGCCACTCACTCTGGGTACAATGTGGGCTGCAAGGTTGTCATTTAACACGACCTCACCGCTCAGGCGAACAGTCGCTTGCAGGACATCACCGTTTGCCTGGCCGGTTCTAATACCGAACTCATCCATATCAGCTGGTGAAAGCCGGATCGCACCTTCTTCATGATCATCGTGATCGTCGTGATCATCTTCGTCGTGGTCGCCATGATCATCATGATCGTCATGCTCGTCTTCGTCATGGTCATCATGGTCGTTTTCTTCCTGCAGCATAGCTAGCAGAAACCCGTCACTAATTTTTTGTGATTCATACTTGGATGGCAGCGCTGCTCTCTCAAAATCATCGTCAGCCATCGCTATGGATGAAAACGTAATCATTGAGGCGGTCGCGAGAAGGATCGCCTTACTTTTGATACGCATTACTTCTTCCTTTCTGTAGGTCATGTTCTACTCGCCTTGCCGCGCTACGAAACGTTCAAGCTCGGCGTGGTTGATGTGATAAGATTCGAGGGTATCCATGTATTGCTCGCGAACATCGAGCAGTGTCCTTTGGGCTTGGACCAAATCAAGGAAACTCAGGCGTCCCGCTTGATAACTCTTGAGGATCGTGTCGTACGCTTCTGACGCCGCAGGTAGAATGTCCTCTTTTAGTGACCTGACGTTCTGGAAGGCTGACGCCATGCGAGTATAACTCTCGTTGAGCCTGACCTGTAGGTTGAGCAACGCCTGCTGGCGTTGATTGGCGGTAAGTTGGCGTTGCGCTTGAGCGGCCATGATGTTGCCTTGATTCCGATTAAAGAACGGCAAAGGGACTGAGACGCCCAATCGGACTGCCTCACCGTTATCGACCTCAAAGCGAGAACCTCCCAAAGTGACTGTAACGTCGGGAATGCGTTGTGACTTCTCGAACGCTAAGTTGGCGTCGCTACGGTTAATCTCCTTGTCCCAGCGAACAAGGTAAGGACTCTCGGCAAGACGATCCGTGTAGACTGCGAGCGGTTCAGGAGGCGTAAACTGGTCGAGGTTGAAAACGGCAATTTGCTTAAGTGGTGCGCTAGACCCCCAAGTTGCGGCTAAATTTTGTCGCGCCACACTCAGTTCTCTTTCAGCTTCTGCTAGACCGATTTCACTACTCGACAGCTCTAGGTTTGCTCTTGTCTGCTCTGTCGGCGAAACCTGTCCCGCTTCGATACGGTTACGCACCGATTCTGCCAATTCACGGGCCAACTCGGCTGTGTCCTGAGCGATCTGGAGACGTTCCTGCGCTGCAACTACTGATATGAAAGTTTGGGTGGTGATTAAGATGACGTCTAGCCTCGCCATCTGATAGTCCTGCTCGGCCACATCTTTGCCGTAAGTCGCGACCCTGACTCTCTTGCTTCGCTTGCCGCCAAGTTCGAAGAGCTGGCTGAACTCGACGTTGATTTGCGCCTCACGAAAACCGCTTCGCGCGCCGTTCCCACCAAATTCCTCAACTTCGGATGACAATTCAGGGTTCGGCAGCAGCCCCGCCTGAATGCGTGCGCCTTCTTGAATATCAATGTTTCTTTGAGCGCTGTTAAGTCCAGGATTCGACTCCAGCGCAAATCCAACTGCTTCGCTCAAGGTTAAGGGCCCTTGAGACTGATTCTGAGTTCCGTCAGCCTGAGCAATTTGCGTCGAGGCTTGCCATTGGACAGTGGGCGTCCTTGAGCTATCGGCCAACGCCGATACGGTAAGAAAAAGCGAGGTAGTAACAGTGACAACGAATGATGAATGCATGGAACCCAACCGCAGAACGTGAACAACCATTAACCGGGATGGCATGAGCACGCGCTTTGGCGACCCATACCAAGTTTCAGCGTTGGGCGTTTTAGGTTAGGAGAACGGTGGTGGGTTTGATGACTGTCGCGTAGTCAGACTCAATGCCAACAGTAGATTGAGCTCGCAGATTTTCGAAGGAAACCTCGAAATCCACACTCTGAGTCCAAACAATAACCGTGGTCTGGAAGTCTGGACGTTTATCACCCAGGACTTTTGCAGCGGACACGGTGCTGTTGTCACTAATCGCTTTGTCGACGCAATCGTCCGCCAAGCAATTTAGCACCTCGTAAGCATCCGAATTTGACGCCAAACTACCAATGTCATGGTTAAATTCAACGTGCGACTCGCCGTCCTGATGAACGCAAAGCACATAGACATCAATGGCAAATGAAGCCAGCAAAGCATACACCGCAGCCAATGAGACTGCTGTCGCTTTCCTAAACTTGTATCTGCGCAAAGATGTTATCACTGGCTAAAAACTTCATCTGGAAGATGTATCCAGGGTAGTTGGAACCAATTGCTTTTGTCCAGATTTTCTTCTGCGCGTGCGTATACCTCCCAGTTTTCTTGGGTTTTTAGCCTAGAATTCCTCATGGATGGATTCCTGAAAGCTCTGAACGGGCTTGGCGTATGATCTGACTCGACGAATATAAAAACAAACTGGCCATCACACCGGCGACCAACAAATCGGGCCACGGCGTTCCACTTGCAAATACGCCCGCCGCCGCAAACATGACGGCTACATTGCCAATCGCGTCATTACGGCTACATAGCCAAACCGAACGAACATTGGCATCGCCATCTCTATACTTAAGGAGGAGCGCAACACTGAGTAGATTAGCGCTCAATGCCAACAAACCAATCATTCCCATTACTTCAGCCGTCGGTGTTTCCAATACGAATACGCTGTAGACCGTTGAACCAAATACCCAAAGCCCCATAGCGCCCAGGCTTAAGCCTTTGAGTAGCGCGGCACGAGCACGCCATATTAAGGGGCGACCAATCACATAAAAACTTAAAGCGTAGGTGGCGGTATCTCCCAGAAAATCCAAGGCGTCTGCTTTTAGGGCCTGTGAGGACGCCCCCATACCAGCCGCCATTTCAACAAAGAACATCGTACCGTTGATTGTAATCACAGCCCATAGCGCCCTCCGGTAACCCACCGAAAGGCCCTCGAACTTAACGTCATCACCACACCCGCAGTTCGTCATGTTTCCTGCTCAATCTTTCTTATGCTGGCCATTGAACACGGCGCTTGTTCGTCTTACTTCATGACCATAATCTCTCTAGTAACTAGAGGTTCAAGGGGAAAGAGTATGCATATGGAAGAGTACTCAATCGGCCAGCTTTCTGCCGGTAACAATGTTAAAGTGCCAACGATCCGATACTACGAACAAATTGGATTGCTGCCAGAACCCGCTCGCACCAACGGCAATCAACGGCGCTACAAACAGCATCACCAGCAGCGCCTCGCCTTTATTCGGCATAGTAGGGAGCTCGGATTTTCACTTGAGACGATCCGCGAGTTGCTCGAGATGTCCGACCACCCAGATCAGTCTTGTGAAGCTGTCGATGCTATTGCCCGACGTGGCTTGGATGAAGTTAAGAACCGCATACGCCGTCTTAATGCTCTTAAGCGCGAGCTCTCCCGTATGATTGAAGGCTGTGCAGGTGGACAGGTAAGCGATTGTAAAATTATCGAAACGCTAGCAAATGCTTCCCACCAAAAATGCCTTACTGATAAACATTAGCGATTAGTCCGACACAAGCCACTAGCCTGTCTGACACTAAAGTTACGCTGTAGAGTACGCCCGCATCTCTGGCGCTAATCAACACAATCTCATTTTATACTCATGTGATTTTTGACATAACGACATGAGTTGATGACCCAGATGATGTATCCACGACTGTCATGAGTTAATCTGCACCAGTTGGAGGTTCAAATCGTTGGCGTGCAATAAGTTTTATCTGCAGTTTACAACCAACCGGCTGCCTCTAATGTTTTCAATTGGTTAGTAGGCGAGCGCAAGATCGAAGAAAAAGGGCTGAAACCCGGCTCGGTATTCGGTTCACAAGAGCCGGACCCGCGTAAGCGCCCTCACCATCTTCCAGACGTGTTCTATCTGACAACTGGCGATTATTCAGCTGCCCTTGGCATGATAATCGTTTGTGCCGTCAGTGCCTTTTCCGGATAGAGCAGAATCAAAATGTTGTAAGTTGTATCGAAAGCTTCGGCGACGCATTCATGTGCCTGACCGTTTTGATCCAAAAGTGACAAAGAGGTCGGCCTCGTCATTCTGCGTCCCGGCGGAGGAACGACCGGCCACAATGGATGATCAGGAGTGATTACAGTGTCCTGGGGAACGCCGAATTCTGCCGCAAATTTAGGCGACGGTTCAATACGGCGAATAGGTGCGCGTACTCCATCACCCTCTGCGTATTCGAGCTTTTCAAGCACGTAGACGACGCAAGCCCTGTGGTTCGTCCGCGCAAATTCCCGTGCGGAAGCATATACAGACGCTCCGAATTTCTTAGCGAGCTTCATCGGCGTCTTGATCTCGAAAGCACAGTCGGCGGCATACTCTGAGAACGTGTTGCCTTTAAAGAGCGCAAAACGGGCAAAGTTATTTGCTTCGCGCTCAAACTGATCAGCGATACTGGGGGCCAGTGTCTTTTCGCAGTCCTGGAAAAACCGAAACATCTTGCGATGGGTCGGCATGTCGTGGTGAGCTGTTTCGTGAAGTTTCAGGAAAGTCTGTTTAGATTCAACGACGGTATCGTCAACGTGGATCAGGTTCTCGCCAGCGTCATAAAGTCCGAAAACCTTTGAGATAGCGGACTTGATAACGTCTCCCGTTTCAGTGGCTTTACCCTTCAGGTAGGCCAGGATTGCAGCAGGATCGAAGGCGCTATGCGGTGCCACCTGTACGTTAGCAGCATCCAGAATGTCCTCGATTGGTACGGGGAAAGTATCCCAGGCATCGGCACGATCAAGGAGGCGCCGCGCCCTCTCTTCGACGGCGTGGAGATCATTTGGATCGAGACTACTGTCGTCAGGTTTTGTCACCTCGCCCCTTCCTGCTGCGTAAGAATTGGAGAAACTCGATAAGCTCGCTTTCTTCTTCCTCTGTCAGGTTGAACTCGGCGAAGGTTGCCACGCGTCCATGCCGCTCACCTTCTTCACGCTTTTTTGCTGGTACAAAAAAACCTGCCATATCCATCAGGTTTTCAAAGCTGATTCCGTATATTTCCGCCAGCGTGTGAAGGATATTTGGGGACGGCTTTCGGATTTTGTCGTTCTCGATCTGGCTTAAATAGGCGTTCGACACCTGCTTATTCGTCGCCTCTTCGACTTCGCGAAGGGTCATTTTCCGATCATTCCGAATTGTCGCCAGATATTGTCCTAATGTTTGCTTCACGGCGCTCCTACCAGTAGCGAAAGAATGCGTCAACGCCACTTCTTCTAAGCATCTGATTCCGCGCTGGTTATGACGCCAAACGCTACTTTGGTCAAGCGCGCTAATATTTTGCTTGATAAACTTCGCATGCTATGTCTTACTGAACGTACAGGCAGGCGGTGGTAGCCTGCTCCACAGAATGCAGAGGAATGAAAATGACGGATAATGTTGGAGCTCATCAGAGCGAACCCGGGGTCGAGGCCGTTCTCAATGATATCATTGACCTCGCAGACTACGCGAAGGCGGGCAAGGCCCCTCCTCTTGCCAAGGGATATCGCCTGAAAGTCAATGGGGAATCATACGTCGTCCACGACCCAATCGTTACGGGTCGCGAGATTCTGACGCTGGCTGGCCTGCTTCCGGCCGAGGACTACACCTTGCGTGTGAAGTTCACGGGCGAACGGCCGAAAAAAGTCGGACTCAATGAAGAACTCGACCTTCGTCATCGCGGCGTCGAGAAGTTCAAGGCCCTGCCGCGGGACCAGACCGAGGGTTAAGCAATGAAGAACCGTCGCGATTTTGATCTATTGCCCGAAGATGAGGAATTTCTCGATCACTATGGCCTTCACTGGGAGACCATCATTGATGGCTCCCAGTGGGTCTTGATTCATGGTTTTCCGGTTCCCGATGGATACAACCACGCCACTGTAACGGTCGCGATCCGCCTGGAGACAGGCTATCCTGATACGGCGTTGGATATGGTATATTTCTTTCCTGCGCTAGCCCGAAAGGACGGGTGCGCGATCAATGCGACAAACGCTAAGCAAGTGATTAACGGCCAGAAATTCCAGAGGTGGTCTAGGCATCGGACACCTGCCAACCCATGGAAGGCAGGCTTCGACAGCCTCGGAACGCACATCATTCTGGTTGAGGATTGGCTGGATCGGGAGTTTGAAAAATGCCTGGCCTAGACAACCGCCCCGTCACCTTGTCGCTGACGGGCGACCAACACCATTCATTAAAAAGTTTCTTGTTTTCCGGCGACGGCGCAGAGTCAGTCGCCATTCTCCTTTGCGGACAGCGCGACGGTAATCGCCGCTTCAGATTGCTGGTGCGCGAACTCCACCCGATCCCTGAAAGCTCTTATACGGCGAGGACGCCGACGCGCGTGATATGGCAAACTGAGAGTATCGAACCGCTGCTCGACCGCGCTGCCGCCGAAGGCCTCTCCGTGATCAAGGTTCATTCGCATCCCTGCGGCTGTCCGGATTTCTCTGCATGTGACGATGAAAGCGATGAAAAGCTCCTTCCCACGCTCAGGGGGTGGGTAGAGGCCGACATTCCGCACGGAAGCATCGTGATGTTGCCGGATGGCCAGATGTTCGGACGCATTTGGGGCCGCGATAAATGTTTTCAGCCGATCGAATGCATTAACGTCGTCGGCGATGACCTGCACTACTGGTATAACGGGTCAAACGGAGAAGCCCTTCCCGGATTTGTTGCGTCTCATGCGCAGGCCTTCGATGTTGGCACGATCGAACGATTGCAGCGGCTGTCTATTGCTGTGATCGGGGCCTCCGGCACAGGCAGCCCTACGGTCGAACAATTGATGCGGCTCGGCGCTGGTGAGATCGTGACCGTCGATGACGACATCATGGAGGACAGGAACGTCAACCGGATACTGAACTCCACATCTGGAGACGCTGAACAGCAACGTCCAAAGGTCGATGTCATCGGGGATGCCATCAACCGTGCAGGTCTAGGAACGCGCGTTATCCGCCTGAAAGGTAATCTTTGGGAACCGGATATCGTGCGTACCGTCGCCGAATGTGACGTCGTTTTCGGCTGCATGGATAGTATCGACGGGCGGTATCTGCTGAACACCCTCGCGACCTTTTACACCCAGCCCTATTTCGATATTGGTGTGCGTCTGGATACGGTTCGCGACAGCCCTGAGAAAGGTAAAATCCGCGAAGTTTGCGGCACTGTAAATTATCTCCAGCCCGGGCGCTCCAGTCTGATGAGTCGGGGCCTGTTCACGATGAAACAGGTCGCGGAAGCAGGGCTGAGGCGGCATGATCTCTCCGCTCATGAGCGGCAGGTAAAGGACGGCTATATTACGGGCGCTGAAAACCACAGGCCTGCCGTGATCAGTGTCAACATGTACGCTTCATCCCTCGCCGTGAACGATTTTCTCGCGCGTCTTCACCCCTATCGCGAAGAACCAAACAGCGAATATGCGGCAATAGAATTCAGTCTCGCTAGCATGGAATTAATGCCCGACCCTGAAGAAGGTCAGTGCGATATCCTCGCGCGACATGTCGGCAAGGGCGACGTGACACCTCTGCTCCGCCAGATGGAACTGGCTGAAAGGCGGGTCGCATGAAGTGGCTAAGAAATATCTTCTCGCGCTGTCGAGCGGCGTTTTATAGATGGTTCGTTCCACCATATCGAACGAAGGTGGTCGAGGAATCACTGCCGAAAGTGCTTAATCGAAAAACGCTCTATGTCGTCGAGGAAGACGGGCATCGGGAACAGGCTGCCTTGATCTGCCCATGCGGCTGCACACGCATACTACACATGAACCTTCTGCCGGATGAACGACCCTGCTGGGCCTTGACCATGCATAAAAATGGTACGTCGACCCTGCATCCTTCCGTATGGCGAAAGAAAGATTGCCACTCACATTTCTGGTTTCGGCGCGGGCGCGTGATCTGGTGTAAAACTCAGCTCTGATCAGCATAAATGATCGGAGTAGGCTTAAGCCTAGTGCAGATTTTTCTGTAAATAGCCACGTTCCATGCGGCATGTGGTCTTACGTTAAGAGATTGAAGTTAACTTTGTTGACGCTTCAAAAGGCTTCAACTTTTCATGACATTCCCATACTCATGGCAAAATGCTGAAAAAACCATGAGTTTGCCGGGGTCCGGGCAACTTTTTGTGCTGCACTCGCTGTCACTTAACCGAAAAATTGCAAATAACGGAGGCTTCTACATTCTTGTGGGCTGCATATGCTTGGAGGTGTTTGGTCGCTACATTCTGGCTTTGTCGCGCCAACACACTAGCAATCCAATATACTCGCCGATACTATTTTGGTGAATATGTCGTCAACCATGTCAACCTGCCAAAATCTTTTGCAAACTAGCGAAGTCCCGCGCCTTCGTTACCCGTATTGGGAAAAGCGCCAGGGAGGACCCGTAAGCCGCGAGATTGGCTAACTTGCTAAGGAATTGCGAACTTGGGAGTCCTGGGACGTCATGTACGGGGACCCTTGTTGTTTAATTGGTAGGGAATTTAAGATCTATTATAGTTTGAGTCCCAACTGTCCCAATATCCCAAAAACCAATCTCGAAGCTCTTTATTCGGCAAACTCAAGGTCAACATAGTAGTAGGTGTTGGATTTTTGTTTCTCATACCCTTTGGCCGTCATGGTGACCCCAAAAGCTGATCGGCCTACGGGTCTGATCTCGTTTTCCCCGCACCACAAAACGTACTTTTTGTACAACGCAGTCGATCCGATACGCGCACCAGTCTTTGGCCGGGTCCAGAGATTTAGGAATTCTCCAATGGGATCAGATTCGTCGCGATAAACCTGGGTTTGCTCTAAGATAGATGCTGGGATACATAGCCCCTCCTCTTGCCACAACCTATATCCGTCCAGCATCCAGTTGAGAATTCCTGAGCTGTTGGCTTCCAATGTCTTTTCCAGATTTGGATCTCTGTCCTTTTCATCGATTTTCACAGGGAAATTTACAATAATCATCCGCCTCCATATGCCATCGTCCTGACCGCGGATGATCGGTTTGTTGTTCACCGAAGTGGTCAATTTGAACTCAGGCTCAAACTCAAAGAATGCCTGGTGAAGGTGACGGGCGAGAATGGGTTCGCCCCCAGTTAATGACTTTATGAGGCTTTCTGACAGAACGGCAGACTGATCGACTTCAGACGTAAATACGGCTCTCTTTCCTTTCAATCTTGCAATATCAGGCGAGGCGTCAGCTCCTCCTCTCCTGTCATTCTTAAGCAGAGATGAAAATCCCATGACGGTTGCGTACGATCCAAGTGTCTTTCGAACGGCATTCGCTAACGTCGATTTACCATTGGCTCCTGAACCGGAGAACATAACCAAACGTTGCTCATTCATTTCTCCCGTGAGCGCAAGGCCAAACCAGCGCTGCAGAAATGCACGCACCTCTGCATCTGGCTGTATCGATTTCAAAAAAGTGGTGAATACTTCCTGAGACGCATTGGGTTCGTAGCGCACTTCGGCGATCTTAGTCACAAGGCGCTTGGGTTGATGAGGCAATAGCTCGAAGTCTGGACCCTGACGCAAATCTATCATCCCGTTTTGTAGATTTAATAGGTATGGGTCGGCGTCGAGCTGCTCTGGATGCACTTCGAGGTGCGCTTGCGCCAGCTCCCGCATGGCACGTATGCGGTTACTTTGTCCGGAAGCAACGGCCCAATCTCTATGTTTCCGGACTCTTTTCCGGAGTTCTTCCTCTGTTTCTAACGGTTGTTTGGTGCCTGAATCACGACGAGGTCCGGCTGCTGTCATAGCCTTAGCCTCGCCCTTAATCGCCTTCGCCGTTTCTTCGCATTTGATTGTAACGAACGACTTGCCTGCTTTGTCCGACCAGTCTTTGCCCGTCCAGGCGATCCATCCGATATCTTTGCAGTACTTAGTGATGTCGCCGTATCGCGCGACAAAGCGCTCCGCATTGCCGACATCATTGTGTGGAATAGTGGAAAGGTGAAGGTCCAGATTCTCTGTAGAGTCAGTTGTGTTCTGATTAGGCATGAATGCCTCCTCTTTGATTTAAGAGGAGACGGTTATTAAGCCTAAAGATATTGAGTTTCAGTTCTGGAAGCGACGTACAAAGGCGGAAGTTCTATGACGACTTCGGTGTGTCGGGTTTACGACCGGTTGACATCTCAGCTAGAATATCCTGCTTCTCGCTTTCAAGTTCAAATATTCTTGAGTTGATATCTACGTCAACAGATACCCCTGTACAACGCTCAAGATTTAGTCGGGCTTCTTGCATTTCATCAATCGAGGCCAACAACTCCATAAGACGGACGTGCAGCTTCGGGATCCTCGTCACTTGAGCCTCAAGAGAATCCCCCTCGTCAGGGTTCTTACCGGTTGCATATTCATGTACGGCATTGACGAAACGGTGGTAGGGACCGCCGCGCGTGCCAGTTGGATCGTCCTCGGCCGTCTTATTCATCAGGTCAAAGCAGCGGCTTGCAAGCCACCATTTCGGAGAGGGTTGTGTGCTACTTAGGAGTGTTTGCTTTCCACCTTTACTCATGGATTCTCGATACCCGGGTATCATCAAGAATGGATTTTCTAAGCAAAATTTAACAAGTCCTTCTAAGC
Organism: Rhodospirillaceae bacterium; assembly: GCA_040221475.1. Taxonomy (GTDB): domain Bacteria; phylum Pseudomonadota; class Alphaproteobacteria; order Rhodospirillales; family Rhodospirillaceae; genus WLXB01. The sequence continues at coordinate 166,250 of JAVKEJ010000036.1, forward strand.
CAAGAAGCCGCTCCTCGATATAGATTTCATCTTCAAGTCTCTCGGTTCCATCTGATGGAAACGGTCTCAAGTCGTTACTCAAAAGGGATCCGAGTTGCAGCACCCCAAAGTCATTGCTAGCGCGATTCATCGCTTCAAGTGTGTATGCATCCAGGTCTTCTAATGCAGTCCTAAGTACTTTCGCTTTGTTCGCAATGTCTTTGAGTCGTTTTTCAACGTCGGCAAGCGTTGGAGCCTTTTCCCATACTTTTTTGCGTTGTAAATATTCAACGGTGATGCCAGAGACCCGCTCTCTGGCGTTATCGCGATCCTCTGCCCCGAGGATGTCTAGTGCTTGGTCCAACAAATCATCAGACCCCTTCGGCAATACGGGGTAGTCATTCGTGCTGTCTGCCCATTCTCGTGAGTCTCTTGCCATATACGCACTTCGCCCCGTCAAAATTAATCTGTCAACCGGCCTGCCAACTGAACAACGCCTCGGTCATGAAACCGGCATTGTTCCCGCCTTGTTCCAGAACTGTCCTTTTTGAAGCGCCTTGATATCTATGAATTCGCTGAATTCCTTCAGAAATCCGCGAATTCAGCTCCAAATTCCCACTGAAAGACGCTACGGACAGACTGATGACAGACCAGATTCGATTGATGACCCTTAAAGAAGCCGCTACCCGCCTCGACCCCAACGGGACTCTTGGGCTAAGCGCAAGGAGCTTGAGAACGGAAGTTGAGCGCGGTCGCCTTGTCGACATACGCATCGCCGGCAAACAGTTCGTTTCAGAACAAGACTTGATGGAATTCATCCAAAGAGCACGCCGAAACCCCCAACCCCAAAAGGAGCCAATTACATGGGCAGACCCAATACGGGCCCAAAGCTTGTCTTCGAAAAACAGAAGGGAAACAACAAAGGACGGTATTACATCCGTTGGACAGAAGGACGGCAGAAACGCCAGCGTTCAACTGGCACGTCTAACCGCGAGGAAGCTGAGAACGAGCTGCAAATCTTCCTCGCACAACGCGCCAGGAAGAGGCGCGGACAAATTGGGCCCAGCGATCCTAATGAAATCCTAATCGCAGACTGCCTGGATGACTATGGCAGAGAGCACGCGCCCTCTACGGCAGACCCTGGCCGCATCGGATGCTGCCTGGTGCCGTTAATCGATTTCTTTGGCCCCCATACCGTTTCAAAAATCACCACCGGATTGTGCAAAGCATACTACAGAGCCAGAATCAAACAGCTAAGTGCTCGTTTTCCGGCTCGCGCAGAGAACTCAACACCCAGCATAATCGACCCTGCGAGGCCGAGTTGCTTTGACGCGACGGTTAGGCGGGAATTGGGAACTTTGGCCGCCAGCCTTAAATATTGCGCCAAAGAGGGGTATCTGAGTGTTTCTCCTCCAATCTGGCTACCCCCGAAAAAGCCGCCTAAGGAGCGATGGTTAACCAGAAAAGAAGTTGCGGCCCTTTTGTGGGCGGCCAAGTCAGAGCCTAAGGCGAGGTTTCATCTTCCCTTGTTCATCCTGCTTGGACTCTACACAGGGGCGAGAAAAGCATCCATCTTAACTCTTCAATGGCAACCAAACACTTCTGGCGGTTGGGTAGATCTTGACAGAGGTGTAATTGATTTTAACGCCGTAGGCCGTATTCAGACCAAAAAACGCCGTTCAAAAATTCCAATACCACGGCGACTACTTACCTTCCTCAAGTTCGCGAGAAAACGTACAAGGCAATTCGTTATAGAAGCGGATGGCCAATCGCTAAACGACATAAAGCGCTCTTTTTCTACCGCCGCAAAAAAGGCTAGAACTGAAGAAGTTACCCCCCACACGCTTTGCCATACTTCCATAACGTGGATGGTACAAAGCGGAGTTCCATTGTGGGAAGTTGCCGGATATGCAGGCAGATCTGAAGAGGTCATTGTCCGAACATATGGTCATCATTCGCCGGACTATATGCAGCGGGCGGCTCAGAGCTGGGATTACAAACCCCTCCAACAACCCCTCCAACAATTATCGGAATAGGCTGAAGTGAGGCATCATAAAATGGCATCAAACGCTGAACACGTCACGAACAGGCATAGAACGTTTAGTGGATAATAGTTTTCGGGAGGCAGGGGCCGGAAGTTCGAATCTTCTCACTCCGACCATTTTTCCCGCCATTTTCAGCGCATCCAGGATAGTGTTTTTTTGCATTGTCTGCCCCCCCGCAATCAACAAGACCCTTTACCTGGGCTGCTGTGCTGGACGAAGATGTCAAGCTTAGGGGCACGCCAAAAGGAGACCCAAGAGTATGTTGAACCTGTCGCAAAGAGGCCGGTCTGGCCTGCAGTTTCTCGGGTCTTTGCAGCCTTACATCTCGCGCCGGGTGCGCGACATTGCACGCACCGACTTTGAGACGGACCCTGACGGCGCCGCTATGGTGGCCGAGCATGAGCGCGGCGGCTCAAACGAACCCTGGGATGCCCGAATTGCCCGCGCCCGGGCCGTTGCCGAAAAATCTGTCGCCTATAAATTTGAGCGGTTTTATCAGCGCTATGTGGCGGAAGAAAATTTTGTGCGCGCCATTCCGGCCATAGAGGAACGCCGAGAAGCTGCCGAAAAAATGGGCTTTGGCGACCTCAAAGACTGTGGCGGATCACTGACGCTTGATCCGGCCTTGCCTGTCCCTGACTATCACGAAGGCGTAGAGTGGCACCTGGAACCCGGCGGATGGGATGGGTACGATCTGTCCGGGCCGATGTTCATGTCCGCCATCCATCCTTACGTCATGAGCAAAGGCGGCTGGGCCGCTGTGGAAGTCGACGAAGACGTGCGGCATCACCGCTCTAACGCCGCGCAACTGCTGCCCAAAGATCACTACGACCGTATCTACGATATGGGCTGCGGTGGGGCAATGACCCTGGCCGCGTTTCATAAACATTATCCAGACGCGGAACTCGTCGGCGGTGACCTGTCGGCTGCGAATGTAAAAAACGGCAATGACTCCGCCCGGGCCGCAGGCATTCCGATTCACTTCCGGCAATGCGACGTGCGCCACACCGGAGAGCCCGACAACAGTTTTGATGCGGTGGTGATGTATTGCGTTTTGCACGAAACACCGGTGCATGTGGGTAAGGAGATCATCAAAGAAGCCTTTCGCATTTTGAAACCCGGGGGCGATGTGGTGATCAACGATCTGCCGCCCTTCGCCGGCGTTCATCCGTTCCAATCTGTCATTTTGGATTGGGAAACCGACAATCGCGGAGAGCCGTACTTTTCTGAGACGTGCAGCACGGAATGGAGCCACGTGCTGGCCGAGACCGGCTTTGTGGATATTCAGTCCCATAATCTGGGGCCGCAAGGCTACCCTTGGGTCGATGTGGCGACAAAACCACTTTAGGGGTTTCAGATGAAAACAAGAGTCGTCTTTTAGGGGCTCGACCGGAGCGCGAGACTTTTTGTGTATGGGCTTGCCCGTGGGACAAGCCCATGCACGACTGGTTTCAATCAAACGAGCCTATGCACGTATGATTTTAGGAACGAGCCCATGGAAGGTGGTTTCTACGCCCCCTTGGAACGAGCCCATGCACGATGGGATGCGTGTGGTCACGATGGGATACGTGTGGTCACGATGGGATGCGTGTGATTTCGATTGGAAATCAGAGATTTAGGTTGCAATTAACAATTTTTATTGTTATAATTCGCATGTAAAACTATGGTTGATAATGACTCACCCGGAGGAACTCTCCATGCCGCTTACCACCCTGAAACCGCGATCAAACCTATTCGCGCCGCGTGATCATCGTCTAGGCGGTGGCATAGAACTTTGGTCGAAACAGCCAAAGTGCAAAGGAACCTACGCCGGCAAGAGAAAGACCTAAGACGCACACCCACCCGATGAAGGGGATCGCGCCGATGACTCCGACCGCCAGAGCGCCAACGCCTGCCGCCAGTGCTCTTGATCCAAAACTCTTAGGTTCCGACCGCCCCATCGCCATGAGCAGTCCAGCACCAAGGGCATAGGCAGCAACGACATAGCCCGCAAATGGGATTGCCAATGCGGCGGCCAACGTCGCCGGGGCTAAAACGAGGCCAACGACCGTCAAAATCAGGATAACCGTTGATCCGACCATGACCGACTCCGCAAGAATGCCGAACCACAGAGTCCGAAATGGGCGCTCAACAATACACCGGCGCAACTCTGCGAGCTTGGCTGGAGCGACCGCTGCAATGACAATGCCCAGGACGGTAACGATCACCACCCCGCTCAAAAACTCAGTTAGGGCGCTGCGCCCCTCCAACTCCACCAAGTCCGTATCGGCCTCTAGCCACTCGGACATCTGGCGCCGATCAATACGCGCTTCAGGCACAACGGACTCTGGAACCTCTACATCCCCCTCGTCTTCTTCGTAGATGGTCAGCGTTCCCTGAATTCGGGCGCCTTCGACAAAGTCCACGTCCTGGGCCACCAGTCTGACGTCGCCTGTGATGACCGATTCAAATCGCACGTCATCTCCGGCAACCAGCGCATATCCAGAGACAGGCCCCGAAATGATAATGTTGGTGCCGGCAACTCTGAGATCTCCAGCCACGTCGGAAACTTGGACATTGTACCCGCTGACGGTAGCATCACCGGCAACAGGCCCGTCGAGAGTCACATCCATTCCCGCCACGTAGGCATCGCCGCCAACGGCGCCCGTCATAATCACCTTGCGTCCGGCCAAATGCGCGGAGCCGGTGATGGCTTGTTTACTGCGCACGGTTTCTCCGGCCATGAAAAGGTCGTCAACGCCCACGGCATCATGGACCGGTGTGGTCCCAGCCAGAAAGCGATCTCCGCCCAAGGTGAAGTCGTTTTCGTTCTCCTGTGCCGTTAAAGGCGTTGCAACGGTCACAAACACTATCGTCATCAGCAAGAATCTAAACATGACACTTCTCCGACAAGAGCTTGTTGGAATAACGACTTACTCTACAGGCTGAGAACTGTAATTCTTTGACGCTGATCAATACGGAGTGTTTGGCCGTGCGCTTGACCGCGCCCTCAACCGGAACAGCCTAAATTGAGAACGAGAGAAAAATGATAGCGGCCGTTCACCGCACAAACATTGAGATTTTCAGGCGGGCATCAGAGAGTTAACCTGCACCTCGCAAATTGTTTTGCTATGCGTTTATACTAGAATTCTCATGCGTTTAATCGCATATTATGAATTGGCTCATTCCAGCCGTGCCGTCCACATTGGCGAAGCTTCAGAGCAGGAAAAGTAATAATGATTTGGCTCAAGTAATCCTTTTTTGGTGCTCATGAGCGTAGTGGTCGCGTTCTGATGTAGCACCTTAAAGGAACCGCCATGCGTATTTATCTTAAGGATTTGACTCGACCCAAACGTGCCGCGACGTGTTTAAGACGTGCTCTACATGACGTACCACTCAACCAAGCACAGCGAGCAATAGCAATCTCACTAGGTTATGAATCTTGGCATGATCTAGAGAAATGTCACAATACTCAGCCTGAAAACTTGCTACACGATGCTTTAAGTGGCACCGAATTCCAGAAATGCCATTTTCGAGTGATCCAATCCATCGCAGAAACATTGCAAGCAGACGGTGGCGACGTACAGCATGCATTAGCTTCCGCTAGGCTAATCGGTGGCCGACAATTAACTTTTTCTGACCACGAAACGATTCGCTCACTGTTTTGGCGATCTGGTCCAATGCCGTGGCTTGGAAATGGTCAAACAGGTTCAGTCATCTATACTTTAGGCGAAAAGCCTAACGTCCGCGCTTATCAGAAAAGTGGCAGCGGCGGTGGCTTAATCCTTTATATAACAGACGAACACACTCTAGGTTTACGCACGAGGTCGGAAGTCCGGGTACCTAGAAGTCGAATAGAAGATTTTGTTCCGAGAAGACTTTGGATGCCATACGGCTGGTGGACATTGCGTGATGGAAGCGAGGTATTATTTTCTCGTGACTACAAACCGCTCTGGAAAATCCGCTCCGGAGAAAAAGCAGAGCGTATGATGCCCTGGCTTTGGATAGAAAATATCCAGAAGCAAAACTGGTTCACTGAAGATGGTTTATGGCAAAAACCCGAAGTGATTTTTGCAGCCGAACAACGGCTTTCTAACGAAGGAATTTCCACACTACCAGCTCTAGCAGATGCTTTACCGATCATCATAAAAAATGAAAATTTTTCCGTCGATTGCGCAGTTGAAGAGATGAAAAAGGTTAGGGAAAACGCGGGAGCACCTACCCCACTGCCGCCTCAGCTCATGCTCAAGGAAGCCGGTAGGCGATGATCGCGTCAGACTGCCTGGTTTCTGCCATGCCGTTGCCTCCGGCCGCCACCACCACATACTGCACGCCATCGACCATATAGGTCATGGGCACAGCCATGGCCGGCGCAGGCAAATCATCATCGCGCCACAACGCCTCGCCCGTATTCATATCCAAAGCATGAAAGGCGGAGTCCATGCCCGCGCCAATAAAGATCAGACCCCCAGCCGTGACAATCGGACCCGCGATGTTTGGTGAGCCCCATGCCTTTGGTGTTGTAAACGGCCCGACCTCAATGCGGCCCAGGGGCTGACGCCAGAGATGATCGCCACTGTTTAAATCAATCGCGATCAGTTCGCCCCACGGCGGCGGTGTGCACGGGATGCCAAACGGCGACAAGAAAAACGCGCCATCTAACCTATAGGGCGTACCGTTGAGCGGCTTTTGCAGAAATTCGACGGGCGGTCCCAAGGGACGCTCTTCGTTTATGTCCGCAGGCACCAGCTTGATGATGGTGGCGAGGTTCTGGGTTTTGACAATCAACGTAGCGGTTTTGGGGTCAACCGCAGCCCCGCCCCAGTTGCCGCCACCAAGGGCCGAGGGAAGTTGCAACGCGCCTTCAAGGCTTGGCGGCGTATACAGGCCCTCGTAGCGCAATTCGGAAAAGCGCTGGCGGCATTGCCCGCGATCCCAAAACGTCAGACCCCAAATCTCATCTTCTGTGATGTGCTGACGCGCAAAGGGGGCGGGCTTTACCGGACGTGGCTGAGTGGGCGACGTGCGTTCGCCGGGGACATCCGTAACCGGAACTGCGATTTCTTCAATCTCAAACAGCGGTTCACCCGTGAGGCGATTGAACACAAACACGAAGCCCATTTTGGTGATCTGCACGACGGCGGGCACAGAGGTTCCCTCACGCGCGAGGTCAAGGAGAATGGGTTGGCTCGGCAGGTCATAATCGAACACATCGTGATGGATGATCTGCTGGTGCCAGACGACCGTGCCCGTGCCTGCGTCAAGCGCAACCAGGGCATTGGCATAGGGGATGGGTGCCAGGCGCAAGCCGCCATAAGGATCAACGCTCGGGCTGGAGGTGGGCAAGTAAACGAGCCCGGCGGCTTCATCAACAGCAAACATGGACCACACATTGGCACCGCCGGTCTTATCGCTGAGCTCGGCGGGAATGGGATTGAAGGACCACAGTTCTTCGCCGGTGCGGACATCAAGACCGCGCACAATACCGTCTGCCGCATCCGCGTACATGTTGTCGCCAACACCGCCCCCGACAACAATGATGTTGCCGATGATCGACGGTGGAGAGGACATAAAAATACCGCCCGTGCCACCGTAATTAAAGGCATTGAGGTTCAAAATCCCACCCGTGCCAAAGTCCTCGCACAGGGCTCCGGTTTTGGCATCAAGCGCATAGAGATTGCCGAAGATATCAGGATGAATGACGCGGGCAGAACATGTGGCGTTTTGCATCTCTTGCATCGCGTCGACATCTCCGGCCCAAAGCGCAACACCCCGGCAGTTTGCCGCAAACACGGGCATCCCCTCGGGCAAAACGGCGTAGCCATCAAATGCCCAAATCTCTTTACCGGTTGTTGGGTTTAAGGCGAGGACGCGGTTCTTCGGCGTACAGACATAAAGGGTGTCGTCCCAAATCACAGGGGTCGCCTGAAACGAGGAGCCACCTTCTGCTGCGGACCCTTCAACAACATCGCCAGTGTGATGAACCCAAGCGCGCTCAAGTTTTGCCACATTGGCGGTCGTGATTTGATCTAAGGCAGAGTATTGCCCCCCCGAGGGCGCCCCGCCAAAGGACGGCCAGGAGGTGTTCTCAGAAAGTGCCAGATGTGTTGGTGTCGGTGTTTCAGCGGCAAAGGCCAGTGCCGAGCCAGACAGCAAAATCACCATCGCGAGCGAAACTAAACGCGACGCTGGAGACTGTGGTGTGCCCATGGAAGACTCTCCTGCTAACAACTGACATACGTCATATAAAGAAAAATGCAGCGACGTAAAAAGAAAAACCCGGCCAGACCAAATGTAAAATGGTCCGGCCGGGTTTGGTATGAGAAGCCTTATGAATGAAAGACTTGGTGTTTTAGCGCTTAGAGGCTGACTTCGAAGTTCAGCTTCCAGGTGGTTGGCTCGTTGACAAAACGAATGCCGTTTGGTGCGGCGAGCACCAAGCCGATTTTCGAGTAGTCATCGCCGGTCAGATTTTTGCCGGACAATGTGGCTTTCCACTTTCCGCTATCGGCCTGGTAAGACACGAAGCCGTTGACCAGATCAATCGTGCCTGAGCGGTTGATGGGCTGGTTGGCCGCATCGGAGAAGTAGTTGCTGCGATGGCTGTAATCCGCCCCGAGCACAATGTCGCCCGAGCTGTTCAGGTCATAGGTGTAGTTAAATCCAACCTGCGACTGGAACTTAGACAAGTGAGACAACCGGCCCAAACCTTGGGTCGCGGCGACTGAACCTGGATCGAGTTCTTTGTAGTTGTCATCTTGTACGGTCACGTGCGCAAAGAGTTCCAACTCATCCGTCACAATGGCGGTGACTTCCGTTTCAATGCCGTAGACATCAACTTTACCCACGTTTTGGATGGCCGTCGCACCGCCGCCCAATGTTGAGGACTGTTGAATGTCTTTGAACTTGTTGATGAACAGCGCAGAATTCACGCGCACACGGCTGTCGAACAGATCAGCCTTGCTGCCCGCTTCAAGCGCCCACACGGTTTCTGGATCAAACGGCGTGTTAAACGACGTTGGGTTAGCAACGGTCAAACCATTGTACCCCCCAGCGCGGAAGCCACGTGACAACGAGGTGTACACAAACACATCATCCGACACTTGGTAATCAAGCCCAACGCGCGGTGTAAACACGGACCAGCTGTCTTCGCGATCCACCAGAGAGGGAATACCTGAGCCGAAGAAGGTGTCGATCTGACCGTTGAGGGATTTCTTATCTTCGGTCCAGCGGATACCAGCTGTGGCGCTGAGGCGATCCGTGACTTGATAGGACCCTTGCGCGAACACCGCATAGGACTTTGTTTCCTGATCGATAATCGTCGGCACAAGCGGATTGAAGAAGATCACGTCATCAATTTGCTGATCGGCTTGCTCTTCAAAATAGAAAGCCCCGAGAATCCAGTCGAGGCGCTCATCAAAAGACTGGCCGCTCAACTGAAGTTCTTGCGACCATTGTGAGGACGAAGCCACGCTGGTGCGGTCAATCAGAGTAACGAAATTGCCCGGCGTGGTTTCAACACCACCGGAGAGGTCGAAACGGAACCCATCCTTCACATCTATATAGGCGGTAATGGACTGCAAGGTGACGTCGCCAATGAGCCATTCCATATCCAAGGACCCACCGTATTGCTCGGTGTAACCAGAGGACTGGGTTGGTGATTGGACGATACGCGGGCCCCCGGTTTGGTTTTCCAAGGTGACCGAGTTCACGGACACAGGCGTCAGACCATCGTTGTCATCGTCTGAATAATAGCCAGAAACGGTGGCCTTGAAGTCATCGGAGCCGAAGTAAGACATTTTACCACGCAGGGAGAACACTTCCCGCACGCCACGGTCGTCTCCGGTGGCACGGTTTTCGAGCCAGCCATCATTCTGATCGCGGTACTGGGCCGATACGGTCATGCCCAACACATCTTCGACCAGCGCAAAACCGCCGCCAGCTGATACAGTCAACTCGTCAAAGCGGCCATAGCCGATTGAGCCCTTGGCCCAGGTTTCGCCATTGGCTTCGCGGGTGACAATTTTCAACGCGCCAGTCATGGAGTTCCGGCCATAGAGTGTGCCTTGTGGACCGCGCAGAACTTCAATGCGTTCGATATCAACAAGGTCAAAGTTCGCGGCAGACAGACGCGCGTTGTAAACGTTATCGACATACAAGCCGACCGCAGACTCAGAGGTCACCAGACCGCCGATCTGCTCGCCTGCACCGCGCATGTACAGGTTGACCATGCCCGGGTTTGACACACCGGTGTACAACACCAGGTTTGGAACGTTGTTGGCGAGATCCAATGTTTCCTCGACCTGGAGCTTCTCAAGCTTATCAGCGGTGAAGGCCGAGACCGTGACCGGCGTGGTCTGCAGGTTGCCGACGCGACGCTCTGCGGTGACGACAATTTCTTCCAGCGCAACGTTCTGAGCCAAAGCACTCGTGATTGGTAGGGCTGTTGAGGCGGTGGCGACAACGGCAGCAGAGGCCAAAAGTTTGGCAATCAAAGGCGTCCGCACGCGCTTTGTCATGGTATGGCTCAAGGCAAGCATGTATCTCTCCAGGGGTTTGATTTTATTACTTAAATGTCGTCCTATGACGCGTCGTTTGCCATACCCTCTGCGGCCAGTCAAAGAGTTTAGGTCAATGACTTGGTAAGATAAGCACACTCAAAGTCAAATCAAGCGATCAGCAGTAGACCTAGCGGCCTTATAAACCACGATCTCGCACAGACATCCCTATAGGTTCTTGTGGTGACACATTAGTCTTACCATTTAAGACCTGACGATTAGGCAGAGCGAAGAGACACAACTTTGGCGCAACAAACCGACCACATTGCGGCCTTTGGGTCAGAGTTCATCGCTTTTTGGGCGCATTGGACTGCGCTGCCCCGCACCGGCGGCTTGCCCCACATACGCGACTACCTGGACTCGGCAGTACCTCGTCTGCAACCGAATGTTTCAATGATGGATTGCCTGTCAGCAACGGCCATGCGCGTGCGTCATATGGGCACCGCCGTGGCCGAAGTGACCGGCGAACTGACAGGAAAAAGCAGTGAAGCTCTGTACGCGCAGAATATCAGAGCAATAGCGACGCAAACAGCCTGGACGGCGGCCAGCCATCCCTGCGGCTATACAGTTAAGCGGACGCTCACCACACAGAAGGGGCTGGCGATGGACATGCATGGCCTGGTGCTTCCGATCCTCACCGATACACCAGATTACCTCTGCCTGGTCGCCTACAATGACATCCTGAGCTTCAATAGAAACATCAAACGCGCAGATCGCCCCGGCTTCAAAACTGTGATCGGGTTCAGCGACGTTACCTGGCTGGATATCGGCGCAGGTGTTCCGGATTAGAACATCACCACATCACCACAGATGCGTGTGGCGCGGCTTTAGGCCGACTTCACCGCCATGACGCTGTTCCAAAACGTCGGCGCAAGGGTCGGCGCGTCTTCCCGCACGGTCAGTCCAGCCTCTGTCATCATCTGGAGGAAATCAGAGCTGCGGTATTCTTCCGTCCACACTTCGTTGTTGTGCACGTGATCCCACCATTGGTTAAAGCGCCCGCTGGCTGAAGGCTGGGATTGGGTATAGGTCTTGAAATCGACCGGGAAGAACACCCCGCCGGGACGCAGAATACGTTTCACTTCGGCGAGGATTTTCTTGGCGTCTTCGGTCGGCACTTCGTGGAATAGAATATAAGCCGTGATGACGTCGAAGCTGTTGTCAGCAAAGCCGGTGTCTTCGGCCAAACGCTGCGCCAGATTGATATCCAAACCTTGCTCGGCGGCCCGCATATGGCCGTAGCGCAACATGGGCGCGCCGACATCAATGCCCCACACTTCGGTCTCGGGGAAACGCTCTTTGACGGCCATGGGCAATTGGGCCACGCCGGTGCCGATGTCGAGGAACTTTTCCATCTTGCCGTCTTCGGGCACCGGGATGATGGCGGCCAGATCACGATGGAAGATGTCTTCAGACGCCAGATCGAGCGTAAAGACGTTGACGCCGTAGTGATAAACGTAGCCGCCTAACGGATCGCCAATGTAGCCACCGGGCTGAATGTGAATTTCATGTTTGGTGTAATCGGGGATGCTCAGAGCGGCATTCAGCTCCAAGGTGCCGGGACCAGCCGTGTCAGCAGCTTCGAGTTCTTCCAGATAGCCGTCGCGGTTGGCATGGAAGCCATCGACCAGATTATTCCACATGATTTGCTGCGCTGTGGTTTTGCAGCGCACGTTGGCCCAGACGGTGAGGTCGTCACCAACGGCCGCCAGCACGTCTTCGATGGGCGGCGAAATTTTAGGGTCATGACCCGCATTTTTGACCAGTTCATTAATGCGGCGTGAGCTTTTACGGCCGAAATCGCGCAACGACCATTTGCGGAAGCTCTGGGCAAATTCCAAACGGCTTTCCATATCCATTTCAGGCAGGCGCTCGAGGCGGCCCTCGGTATAGTTCCCCCGGGGTTCAATATCATTCGGCAGCGGCGAGGCCGCTGTTGCAGCAGCGGCAGAGCGGCTCTTAAACACCGCAGATAAGCTGGAGGCGACGGCAGCCGTTGCGCCAAAAAGGGTGCGGCGATCAATCATGGGGCTCTCCCTTAACCGGCGTTGGTGGAATGGGTGTCCGGGTTGCCGCTGGTGTTTTGCGGCGTGTTCTCAAGGAACCCATAGACACGTTTGATGAAGCGCTCTCTTTGCTCTTCCCAAGCGGCATGATCCGCCGCGCTGGGGCGGTAGGCTTCGATCATATCTTTGGAGACCGAGCCCTTCTCTTCCATCAGGGTTTCCATCACGTTCATGCGTTTTTGCAGCGCCCAAAATTCACTGCCTAAGGCAATGACCGCCGACATGACGTTATCCAGCGCGGCGTTGGTGAGAAAAACGTCATCGGCCCGAGGTTCAATGTAATCCCCGCGATGGGTTGCGACGGGTTTGGTAACGTCTGCCATGATCGGTCTCTCCTGAGTGGGGCGAGTGAGATTATAGTATAGCTCTATACGCGCAGATGAGTCTTATGGATGGTTTATGGACCACTCGGCGCAGCGCCGGGACTGAAACATGTCCACTGACTGAGCAGACCAAAGCCCCCAACGCGGGAATGTTGCAAAATGGGGCGGTGCAGCATCACAGCCGCACCGCCCCATCAGGTTTATCATTTAGAACTTGTAGGACGCCGAAACCCCAAACTGACGGCTCTGTGGCAGACCCACCAGGGCCACGGCCCCGAACCTAAAGCCTGATGTCAGCGCATCGCTGTTGGTGACGTTATCCACGAACAGGGTCACGCGGGCCGGGCCGGTGTCGAGGCCAACGCGGAGATTGACCAGGGTTTGTGGCCCCAGGGTTTCCAGGTTGAGTTCATCGATGAACATTTCATCGCGGTAGCTCAGATCAGCCCGGGCAAACCAATCGTAACCATCGCCAAGGGCGTTAAATGGAGCTTGGTATTCGAGCGACGCATAGAGCGAGTTGCCGGCGGTGCGTGGCGTTTGATTTCCGGAGACGTCTGCATCGCCCAAAATCGTCAACGCATTGGCCGACTCAAACACCTTAAATTCTGTATCGACGTAGGAGTATGACAACGCACCGCTGAAGTATTCATTGAACTGTGCATTGACCGAGAAATCGGCGCCCCACACTTCGGTTTCACCGGCGTTGACAAAGTAGCTACCGACCGTGGGATCAGGATCGTTAAAACGGAACACCTGATTGGTCCAATCGATGAAGTACCCCGCCGCTTGAATGGTCAGCACATCGTTCAGAGCATTGACCTTGGTGCCGACTTCATAGGTCCACAAGGTTTCTTCATCAACGACAGCGAACTGGGCCGGGCCGGTGGTATTAAAGGTGCCCGGCTTGTTGCCCTTGGCCGCGCTGGCGTAAATCAACGCATCGTCAGACGGTGTGTACTCGACGATAAAGCGGGGCAGGAAAGAATTAAACTCGCCTTCTTGAATGGCACCTGTGTCTAAATTTTCGACCTTAATGTCTTCCGTCTGATAGCGGCCATCAAAGCTGACCGAGAATTGCTCGGTGGCCTCGAATGTCACCGAGCCAAACACGGACATATTTTCAGAGGTTTTTATATTTGGCGCTTGGCGAAAGTTGCGCAGGCGTGCGGTATAAAAATCTTCATCGAAATAAGACGCGCCCGCGATCCAGCTGATCGGACCGTCTTCCGGAGACGTAATACGGAATTCCTGGAACGTCGATTCGAGTTCACGCTCGGTCACAGTCTGGAAGATACTGCAGTTTGGCCCGACGAATGGCCCCGCGTTACACAGGAACGACAGGAACGGCACTTTGTTGGGGTCGTAGTTACCATCGGCCTGGTTGACCGTGTCTTCCTTGCCGTAGCCGGTGATGGACGTCAGCGTGTATCCATCGAAATCATAGTTGATCGACAAGCTGCCGCGGAAAGTGTCCGATTGAATGCCCGGGTCATCCAGTTGATCGACGTTACCGCCAATCACAGAGGCCAGCGGAAAGGCGAGCTCGCCCATGTTGAGCGCGGTTGTGGCACGCGGAGCTTCGCCGAGATCTGCCTCGGAGTAACTGAGGTTCAAATCAGCGGTTAGCGCGTCCGTCGGGGTAAAGCGCAAGGCGGTGCTGAGGGAGAAAATGTCGTCCTCACCCATTTCCGCGCCGTTGGTGATGTTGGTGTACTCACTGCCTTTGGTCAGGAACCCGCCACTCACACGAATGGCCAGACGATCCTCGACCACGGGGCCACTCAGCGATCCACTGAGTTGGATTTCATCGTATTCGGCAACGGTCGCGTTGATCGAGCCTTCGAACTCATCGGTCGGCTTTTTGGTGATGTAGTTGATCGCGCCAGAGAAGGTGGCGCGGCCATAGAGCGCACTTTGTGGACCCTTGATCACTTCAACCCGTTCGAGATCGGACAGCAGCGCCGTGAACAGCGAGCCGGACACATAAACACCATCAATAAATTTCGATGAGTTTTGCAGGGTCGGGTCGCCGGTGTTGGTGGCAATGCCCCGGAAGCTGGCTGAATCGCCACGGCCTTCTGCTTCGAAGCTGCCATAGGTCACACCAGGAACGGCTTCGACCAAATCTGTAATGGTGGTGTAGCCCGCTTGCTCGATATCATCTGCCGTGAAAGCCGACACGGTGAGCGGAATTTCCAGCAGGGTTTCAGAGCGCTTCCGCGCTGTAACTGTGATTTCCTCAACGGCGATCTGCTGCGCTGAGACAGGCATAGCGATTGAAGCGGCAACGGTGGCGAGTAGAAGTGTTCTGAATTTCATGTGTTCTCTCCCGGAATGTCTCGATGATGGCTAAGTGAGCTGGTGTGAGACGTCGTCTTATGTTGGTTTTCTCTCATTCCAGTGGCTGTCATGAACTTGAAACCATTACTTGCTCGGTGGTTGAGTACCGGCAGCCTCCGGATCAGGCAAACTCCGCATCTGGCGAGCATTCTTGCATAATAATAATCGCTCAGCGAGTATACCTTGAGCTGCGGTCCGCGCGCTCTTGGCCGCGCTCTATGCTCGCTCAATGATTAACGCTAATCTCTAAACCTTGGCTCGAACGCTTGTTATTCACTTTGGGGAGTCGCTCTTGGCTGGGATTCAACCGCTTGAAAGCGTTGCCCGCTTCACAACAATCCTTAGCGCTGTAAGTGCAGGCGACGGCATAACCATGTCCGAATTGACTCGCAAAGCGGGGCTCTCCAGGTCCGCGGTCAACCGCTATATGGTGACCCTTGCTGAGTTGGGTTATGTTTATCGGGACGAGCGCACAAAGAGATACAGGCCGACCTCTAAAACCCTGGATCTGTCGCGCGGCGTAACACGGGATCAAAAAATCCGGCAGATCGTATTACCGCCTTTGCAAGCCGCGTGCCGGACGTTGGGATGGTCACTTAATTTTTCAACTTTAAAAAACGCACAGGTCACCCTGATCGCCCATACGGATGATATTTCGCCGTTGGCGAAAAAGAAACGCGGCACCATGCTGATGCGGCCCCTGCTCGGGCGCGCTGCCGGACACGTGCTGCTGGCGCATCTGCTGCCCTCTGTCCGCATGGACGTTCTCAAAATTGCCTTGCAACAGAACCCGGCCCTCTATGCGGACGCGGGCATCGGCCCCGACGATGTGCCGGCTCTGCTGGAAGACGTGCAACGGCTCGGGTACGGCGCTTACACGACGGCCAAGGCCCAACTCAACACCGTTGCGGTTCCGGTGCGGATTAAAGACACCTTTCCCTTTGTTCTCTCGGCGGGCGCAACTGCGTCGATCCTGAGTTTGGAACAGGTTACCGAGCGCTTTTTGACCCCTTTGCAAGCGTGCGCAAATAATATCTCTGAGCGGCTCAAGGATATTGATACGGATCGCTGGCTGGATGCGAGTGAAGACCAACCGGTTCGAGGTAGCGCCCCATGAGCGGTGTGCAATCCCTGGATGTCGTGGAACGCATCGTCACCGTATTGCGTACGCTGAACGCTTTCGATGGTGTGACGGTCTCGGAATTGGCTAAGTTGTCGAACGTGCCGCGCGCGGCGGTGAATCGTTACTTGGTGACCCTCATTGAATTGGGATTTGTTGCGCGGGACAACACTTCACGCAAGTACACCGTCACACCCAAAGTGCTAGAGCTCTCCGCTGGAGCTCCCCGCAATGACTGGGCGGCAACGGTTGTGCGACCGATTATCGTCGAAGCCTGCAAAACTATGGGTTGGCCGCTCAGTTTTGGAACAATCCATAATAGCCGTTTGGCGGTGCTGGAAAACACGGACACGGAATCTCCGCTGATTGTTTATCCGATGCGCGAGCATCTGGTGCTGCCGTTGCTTGGACGCTCTGCCGGGCACGTCCTGCTGGCCCATAAGACAAAAGAGGTGCGGGACGACATTATTCGCTCGGCTCTGCTGCAAGACCGCAATTTATTGTCACGCACGCCCTACGATCAAGACTCCCTGGATGATCTGCTCGCGCAGGTCGTGGCCCAAGGATATGCTGCAACCAAGCTTGCCGGAATGAATTGGTCCACACTGTCTGTCCCGGTCTACGTGAATGGCAGCGTCGAATATTCCCTGTCCAATCGCTTTCATCCCACAGCGGTCACATTATCTGAAGCGGTTGATCGGTTCCTCGCGCCCTTGCATGCCTGCGCGGCGACACTCGGAAAAAACCTGGAACGCATTTACCCGCTTTAGGCACAAGACTTCTGAAGCTGACGCGAAAATATGTCCCAAGCGCTAACGCGCTATGCAAATACCCAAGCGCTAACGCGCTATGCAAATACTCAAGCGCTAACGCGCTATGCAAATAAATGCCACGCCCTTCAATCAACACGGTCATAATAAGCCGGTACAAATTTAGTGAGGATTGAAGATGTGACTCCCGCAGCCCAACTTACCAAACGCTATATCCGAGACACGGCCGCACAGCATATGGTCACGGGCATTCCACGCGCCCACCCGACCACCCCGGTGAAGGACGTTATTGCCACCCTTCAAGGCGAACATTTTGAGTGTGCCGACACTGTGTTCGTGACGGACGCGCACGGGGGACTGCAAGGCATCGTCCGCATCAACGACCTGCTGGCCGCTGGAAATGGCGGCGGAGGGACCCCCGCCATCGGGGAAATCATGGAACCGGAACATGAGGCGGTGCACCTGGAAGATGACCAGGAACAGATCGCCGTTCTGGCCATGCAGCTCAACATGATTGCGGTGCCGGTGGTGGATGGCCAAGGGGTGTTGATCGGCGCCGTACCGCCCGAAGCCTTATTCAAAATTCTGCGCCACGAACACATGGAAGATTTGCAGCGCGTTGCCGGGATCATGACCCACGACGACGGCCCGGCCGTGGCCCTTGATGCGTCGTTGTTAGACCGCGCCAAACGCCGTCTGCCCTGGCTGATATTTGGCCTGCTCGCCTCATCGGCCATCACGCTGTTGATGAGTGGGTTTGAACACACCTTGGAAGCCAATGTGGCGGTAGCCTTCTTTATCCCCTCGTTGGTGTATATCGCTGGCGCGATCGGTACCCAGGCGGTCTCAGTCGCGGTGCGGGGGCTGGCAACAGACGGCGTGACCATTGGTCGCCTGCTGCGGGAAGAGCTGGTGATCGGCATCGCCATTGGCGCGGCGTTGGGCAGCATTGCCTTTGCTGGCGTGATGTTAAGTTTCGGAGACACCCGTCTGGCCCTGGCTGTGGGGCTGGCGGTCTTGGGCGGTGGAGCTTTGTCTGCCGTTGTCGGATTTGGTTTGCCCTGGGTGTTTCAGAGGCTTGGCACGGACCCGGCCTTGGGCAGTGGCCCCGTGTGCACCATTATTCAAGATGTCGGCAGCTTAGCTGTTTACTTCGTTTTGGTGACTGCACTGGTGATGTGAGGGGACATCGAACTCGGGTGTTAAGCCGCTTACCCATGAACCAAGCCCTCCCCAAGAAGGCCGAGCGTAAAGCCAGCTACAGCTGCCAGAGAGGGCGCCCAATGGTGTTTCAGTCTGGCTTGTGGCGCGATATCTTGAAACGTGAGATACAAAATACCGCCCGCCGCAAATAGCATGATGGCCCCAAGCACCTGCGGAGACGTCCGCAGAAATTCATAGCCAAGCCACGCGCTGAGTGGCCCCAGCACCACGACCCCCCATAACGCCAACAGAATCACGCGGGGTTTATGTTTGGCACCAGTCACCAGTTCACGATAGGCGTTAAAGCCTTCGGGAAAATTCTGCAGCGCGATCAGACCGGCCAGCAACAAGGCTGTTGCGTTTTGCGTTGCGAGCATCGCACCAAGCGCCATGGATTCAGGCACAAAATCGAGCAGCATCGCCATGAGTTGCGCCCCAGCCCCACCCCGTGACTGGATGGCCCGGTCGACCACAAAGAAGACCACTCCCCCGGCGACAAACATGGCAACACCAAGTGAGAGGGAGACACTGGCCATGCCTTCTGGCACCAGCACCAGCGCAATAGCCGCAAACAGAACCCCGCCCCCAAAAGCGATGACGCTATGGCGGAATTCGTCTTCAAGCCACTGTGAGCGGATGTTTTCAAAACAGGCACACAACCCGCCAAGGGGAATCGTGATCCCGGCAAGGGTCGCGTAGAGCAAAGCGGTTTGCAGTGTGCTCACGTTTTGCTTGCGTCTCGTTTTTTGGCTTGGGCGTCCCAGGCATCGGGAGCTTTTGCACCAAACGCCTGTGGGTTCATTTGCCGGGTGACGATAGGCAACGTAGAACCATCGGGTTCAAAAAATTGACCGGCTGTTTCCAGTGTTAAAGCGTCGATGATTTTTTTCAAATATCCGGCACTTTCTTCCGCTTCAAACACGCCCAGACCTTCGGTGGATTTAGATTTGACAAACCCCGGATGACCACAGGCCACCGCAATGCCGCGTGGGGCCAGCAACAGCGAGAGTTGCATCACCACCTGATTCAAGGCCGACTTTGAAGACCGGAACAAAATCATTCCAGCGGGCGGCTTCGCACCGATGCGGCTGGAGACAAAATACATTTTTTTGTGTGTGCCGGCTTCGAGGTGACTGACGAAGGCTTCGGCCAGTTTCATCTGACCCATGCAGTTAACGCGAAAAGCCTCTGCCCACGCGTCATAGTCGGTGTCCCCGACACCGCTCATGGGGTTGTTGGTCTTGGCCGCATTGCCGAGCAGCACATCAATGGGTTGGTCTTTGAGCTCCGCTGCCAGCGCCTCAATCGTGGCGAAGTCGGCGAGATCGAGGTGATGAATTGAAAGCTGGCCGCCATAGCCTGCGCCCAGGGTTTTGAGATCAGCTGCACCATCAGGATCGCGCACAGCCGCCCGCACACGCCATCCGGCATCGAGGTAGACTCTGGCAAAACCGAGTCCCAGACCACGGTTCGCACCTGTCAGTAATATCGTGGGCAACATCAGCTGTCCTCCGCTTCGATGATGCCCGTTGCTATAAGCCGCGCCAGGACATCTTGCTGCACGCCCGCCATATGATCCCGCGTTGGCGCACGGTCCGCCAAACTGTTCTTGGGCCAGATATCTTGCGCATAGGTATCGTGATACAAGTCCATGCGCTGACGGGTCAGGAAATTATTGATCTCAGGACGATTACGGTAGCGGCGCAAGGCGGAGATGTTGATGTCTGCCAGCGCGGCCATGCTTTCGCCCTGCCCGGCTTCGGCCAAAACACGGCCTTGGAAATCAATGACGCGAGAGCCGCCATCGCAGGTGTGCTCCCCCATGGGGAACGGCTTGTGGGCCGAGAGGTTGGCCGAAACCACATACATCAGGTTTTCAATGGCGCGCGCCTGCTTCATGACGTTCTTCGGATTATGCGCGAGGTTCAACGGATCGGCGCAGGGGTGACACAGCACCTCCGCCCCACGCAGGGCCAAGGTGCGAATCAGTTCCGGGTACTGCATCTCCTCTGAGGCCACCGCGCACAAATTACCGATTGGGGTTTTGGCCACCGGGAACACACCGTCCAGGCCATAGAGCTCAAGGTAACGATCCCAATAGTCGTGGGGCGTGGGCGTGTAGATGGAATTCAAACGGCGATAGCGCAGCGCAACGTTGCCCGTGTCATCAAAAATGACGCAAGCTTGAAAATAGGTATCTGGAAAATTGTCATCCAGCTCATAGGCATTGGTGACCAGATAGACGCCGTTGTCTTGGGCGATCTTGGCCAGGGCTTCGTATTCTGGCCCATCGGGATGAAACGCGGCCCAATCGCGCCACTGGGCGGGCGACTTGCCCATAGAGAAATTGGTGAACACATACTCGGGCAGGACCACCAGCTTCATATCATCGCCGCCCATCACTTTCGTGCCGGGCACCAGGGCCGCAGCGCGAGCGATGGCATCCATGATCATGGCGCGGGCCGAGGCCTGATCTGCTGCGCCGTTAATGGGGTAGCAGGCGAACTGAAGTGCACAGGCGCGATACGCAATCATCATGGGTCCCTTCCCCAATTCGACCTTAAGCGGCTTTAGACCTCACCACAGGTGAGTTCGTTGAATCTTCTTCTAACCGTCTAATTTTAAAGCCGGTCGCGGCATACAGCATGGAAATCACCGGACTGGCCAAATTAAAAATACAAAACGGCAGGTACGCCAGCGTCGGCACGCCCAGGGTGCCGGCCATGAACGCGCCGCAGGTGTTCCATGGCACCAGGGCCGACGTGACCGTGCCAGAGTCTTCCACGGCGCGGGACAGATTGACGGGATCGAGGCCGCGCTTTTTGAACTCGTCGGCATACATGCGGCTGGTCAGCACGATGGACAGGTATTGATCAGACGCCAACGCATTGGTGGCCAGCGCGGTCAAGCCCGCGCCAGCGATGAGCGAGCCATCTTTTTTGAACATCAACAACAGCGAGACAAGAATGCGTTGCAGCATGCCGGTGCGTTCCATCATGCCGCTGAAAAACATCGCGCTGAGAATGAGCCAGATGGTCGTCAGCATGCTGCCCATGCCGCCGCCGGACAATAGATCGTTCAAAACCGGATCGGCACTTGAGGCTTCAAAACCGTTGGCCGCCGCCAACCAGTAGGTATTAATAAGCGCAAGCGCTGCAGACTCCCCCTCAGGCAAGGCAGCGGGCTGCTGGACCATGCTGCCGAGCAGCGCGCCGATGAGGGTGCAGAGAAAGATGGCCACAAACGCCGGCACACGTTTGACTCCCATAACGAACATGGCGAACAACGGGACAAACAACACTGCGTTGACCGAGAACGTGTCCGCGATGCTCTCGCGCAGTTCCGCGATTTGGGATTCCGGTATGACGTCCCCCATCATCAGGGTCGCCACCGAGAAAAACAGAACCGCAATCAAAAACGCCGGTACAGTTGTCCACAACAGAAAGCTGATGTGGGTAAACAGGTCGGTGCCCGACAACCCAGAGGCCAGATTGGTGGTGTCTGACAGAGGTGAGAGTTTATCGCCAAAGTAGGCCCCCGAGATGATGGCCCCAGCCGTCATTTCAACAGAAAGCCCCATGGCACTGGCAATACTGATCAGCGCAATGCCAATGGTGCCTGCGGTGGTCCACGAACTGCCGATGGCGACGGACACCACAGCACAGACCACCAAGGCCGCCACGTAAAAGATGGACGGATTGAGCACCATAGAGCCATAGTAAATGATGGTGGGAATGACCCCGGCCGACATCCATACGCCAATGAGCGCCCCAATCGAGAGCAGGATCAGGATGGCCACAGAAGACCGGCTGATGGATTTCACCACAGCATCTTCCAGGACTTTCCAGCTCAGACCTTTGCTTATGCCTCCGCGCATACCAATGGCAGCCGCGATCATGCCGCAGGTGATCAGCGCGATTTGGGCCGGGCCGCCAGTGGTTTCGTCGCCAAAGGTGGCCACCGCAAAGGCGAGCATGAGAACCAGGAGGAGGATCGGGATTAAAGCCTCAACGAGGCTGACCTGCGGCAAATCTGACGACGACAACGGCACCTTAGCCGCTTTTTGATGTGTATTGGACTCGCTCACAGAACGCACCCCCCAGACCTTATATGGCCCTATAGTACACAGACCATTCCGAGAGGGCGAGTGGCCGCAACAGCATAGTCGTTTAAGGTGCGTTAAACTGCGAGCTGGCCGCTGATGGTGGTGCCCAGTTCAGTGAGCGGCGCGACATAGCGCGATTTCAATTCCGCATAACTGACAGCGGAAGGGATAAAGCGCATCGTGAGCGCACCAATAAAACTGTCTCCCCGGATCACCGGCACAGCGCAAGCTTTTTCCAGACTTCCCGCCCGATGATGGATGCAATAGCCATCAAGGCGGGTTTCTTCAATGCGGCGTTTGACCCGGTTGACATCCAAAGTGCCTTGCTCGGCTTCCAACAGCCGCAAATAGGTCTCGCGTCCCTGATCCGTGCTATAGGCGAGAAACACCATACCGCTGGCCGTATCAAACACCGGAATGCGGAACCCCAAATTATAGCGTTGCAACGCAAGAGGGCTGGTATGATCCGTATTGTAGCGCACCACCATATCCAAACCCGAGGGCGTGGTCAGGACCAGCGGCCAGGTCAGATCATCCGCCGCCGCATTGATGGCTTGGATGGCAGAGTCGGTGAGCGCACTCCACCGGTCATAGCCATGGGACAGACGCGTAACCTGCTCTGTGACTTCATAGGTTTTAGAGCCGTCGTGTCGGCGGATCATGCCGACTTCGATCAACGTTTCAATGAGACGCACCACAGTTGCGCGTGGCAACTCGACACGACGCGCGACTTCAGACGCACGCATGGGGCCATGGCCACTGATTTCGGTCAGCACCTTCAAACCACGCACGAGGGACCTGTTGGTCCGAATACCGGATTCCGTTTTAGCCATGTGCGACTGCACTCATTGTTGCAACTCCCCGCCTCGTCAGACGCAGCGTCTGGTGAGGTTGTTTTTCTTTTAGCATAGCGGAAGTAATCGTTGACGTCTGCGATAATTGGTATCTGCAATACTTAACCGTGATTTTCCTGCGGCTTTAGAAATAATCTCACCCAAAATTTGCATGCGTTGCCACTTGCCTGAAACGCGGCTTGAGTGAGATGCCACTTGAGTGAGATAACACGGGCTATGCGTACTGCCTTGCTTCAATCTTATCGCACCACGGCACAGCCGGACTGGGTTGTCACCTGCATGGCGAGCGTCAACGCCTTAGCAACCCAAAACCACTGGGCCTATCAATTCCGGGGGGACGACCTCTTTGATCTGGTCCCCCAGGGACTTCTGGACAAATTCGCCACGCAAAAGCCGTTGCTATGCGATATTGCCCGTTTGGCCTGGGCCAAAGAAGTATTTACGCATCAACCCGACATTGACCGTGTGATTTGGCTGGATGCTGACGTTTATGTGTTTGAACCGAAAAGACTGAACTTCAACCCCGCCGCAGACTTTGCCCTCGGGCGGCAGATTTGGATACAACCGCACAGCAGTGGACGCCTGAAAAGTTTCCGGCAGGTGCATAATGCGGTGCTTGCGTTTAACCGGCACTCTTCGGTTTTGGATTTTCTATTGGAGTCCGTTTTAACGCTCGCCAACCGCCACGAAGGTCCGGCTTCGCCTCAACTGCTGGGGCCAAAACTGCTGACGGCATTACATAACATTCTGGGGTTTGCCGTGATCGAGTCCATCGGTATGGCCAGTCCACTGGTTTTGCGTGACCTGGCCAACGGCGGGGGTGAAGCCTTGGAGCAACTGACCGCTGACAGTGCAACCGCCTTGGGTGCCCTTAACCTCTGCACGTCTTACCAGGGGCAAACCGTGGACGGTGTGACCTGCACGGCTGAGCTGTTTGAAAACGCCATAACAGCCTTGAAGAACGGCGCGATGAAGGCCCGTTGATAAACCCAGCCGTTAAATTAAAGATCCGCACGACTGTAAAGGCCCCTCAAACATTGCGCCTAAGCCCAATAAAAGGGGCGTGCGACGGACGGGTTGGGTCATCGCAGCAACGCCCGTCAACACTAAAGCGTTACTTGGTATATATGTAAGAGACACTTGAGCACAGAGATACACTTATTACGTGTGTAACAAAAATTAACTTCAATTTATAAGAATATATTGCCCTTATCCTGTAGATTTAGGGTTGTGCGGTTTTTCTGCAGGCAGACGGTGATCTTAAAGGTTCAAGGCATGAAATTTCAGTCAGTGATGCAATGGTTTCGAGCTCTTAAACCTGCTCGGGACCATGCTGTGCGGGATGATGCCGGGCAGGCAGCGTTGGTCATCATCACGGTTGTGATTATTGCGGCGGGCGTCGCCATCAGCCAGACCCAACTGATGAATTCCCGGCGCGGCTTAGAAGTGACGCAGGCGCAACGTGCCAATTTTAAACTGATTAAAGATGCCATTGAAGTCGCCGCCATTCAGGACGCCAACTTCCTGCTGCCATGTCCGTCAGATCCAACGATACCTGGTAGTCTCGGCACATCTGTTGGGAATAATGGCACCATCTGCAACCTGAACCGGGGCATCGTCCCATGGACGACTCTTGGGTTGCCGCGATCAAGCGCCATTGACCCCCAGGGCAACTACATCACCTACATCGTCGACAACACCAATATCAGCGTCTGCAACGGAGAGAACGCGCGGGTTGGCACGTTAAACGAAGCCGAGGGCGGCACGGATTTTACATATGCGCTCATCAGTCACGGCGAAAATGGCTTCGGTGGCTATAACAGCAACAGTGGCAATCAAACTCAAATCCCAACCTCAGCCCTTGAATTAGATAACTGCCCAAATCCGTCCGGGGCAGGATGTGACCCGGGCACCAACAACGAATTCCGCGCGGGGCCTTTCGACGAAACCGATGGCACCAGCGAATTCGATGATATTGTGCGCGCGGTTCAGGCCTCTGAGACCTTCACCGTTGAATGCCCGGTGATTAATGAAGATGAGACAGAGGTTGTCGGAGACACCGGCATTAGTTTGACGTCCCGTGAAGCCTCCACCGCTATGACCGGCACGTCCAATGACGCAATATTGCAAACGCGGGCGATGTCAACCACCACTGACACTTCGACCAGTGAAACTATAACTCAGCTTGGCTTTACCGGATCAACAACGGCCAACGCCTCCGCCGCGTGCGACTGGTTTGAAAGCCCGGTCCGTTTTCAAGACAGCGTTGTGCGTATGTATCAGGAATTCGGCATGCTGTCGGATGCTGGGGATGTCCGCGGCAATGGCATTGTCCTGGCGTTGATGTCTTATGACCCTGCCATCTACCGCCTCTCGACCACAAACCGCAACTTTATCTGCGGAGGAACAGATGGGGATATGGGGTTTGCAAATGACCCTGTTGTCGCCAACCGCAACCTGCCCGATGTGCCGCGCATGGGCATCGAGATTGATACAGAGTCCCATTTTGATGGTTCAATTCCCGTCGATCCCGCCACGTTCAACAAAGACAATGCGTTAGATCACGTCGCCATCGTCAACGGCAACGTCGATCATATGGGATCACGCGTTACTATTGACAGTTCCACCCATGGCGATGGGCCGATCTGCGTAGATGAGATTACGCCGGGCGAAGGCGACCTCAACCCTGGCACAGCCAATGGCAATTCAGATTTACAGGGTTGCACCCCCGTTGAACTGGAAATTGGCAGCAACACGGGCAACCCGGTTCAAGATGACTTCCACCGTTTGCGGGTGGAAATGCACTATGAAACCGATACGGATAGCGTTTGTAGCGACCTCGGGTTCGTATCAGATTACGCTTACGTGGCGTATTGGCTCTACACGAGCAGTGGCAGTGGCATACCCTCCTGCCCGGAAAACCCTGGCACCTGTTCTGACCTCACCCAAGATTACGCCGAAACGCCAACTGGGCGATTCTGTATTCCGTGGTCTTCGGCTGCGGGCGATGAATTTGTACGCTATGGCCTGACCACCGGTGCTGCCGCGGTTGGTGGTGCTGGCCGGGATGAGATCAGAGTCCAGAAAATTGGCGTCGGGTCAGCACGGATGCAAGCTTCAACCTCCGACTTCCCGATGGCCGACCCAACTGAAAGGTCTGGCGAGATCAATAATATTGTCGCCGCTGATGAGTATGAAGCCGTTGTAACCGGCCTCAGTGCGAATAATGGTGGACTCGCAAGCGGTGATTTGAACAACACAGAAAATACCGAGTCCGGCCTTATTGATTTGCCGAGTCAGGGGGCCAAGCTGGTCTCGGGTCGCGGCACTATTACGGTCAATTACGGCAACACCAATGACGGCACCCCAGAAGAACTCTGGGACGGCGAAGGCATTGGCGTTATCGGCGTCGGCAACGTGGACAATAACGCGATAGGTAATTATTGGGAACGCACCGTTGATAACGATCCCCCAACGGCTGATCTTGGGGTCTACCTGGATACCTCAAAAGACGAGTCCTTAACCGTCGAGTTTGACGAACGTTACTCACGAATGACGTTTAACCTGGGTGAGTTTTCGGACATCAATATTCCAGATGGAGCAGACGGGGTGAGTGGCGATCAAATCATTTACGAACGGGTGATCGTGCGTGCCTACGACAGCACCAGCGCCACCCCAGACACACCCGTGCACGAAGAAACCATCTCAGCCTGCACAACGAACACCAGCAACGGCCATCACATGACAGTGTCGTTAGACCTGTCCGCTAACCCATCGGATAAAATCACGTTTATCCCTAGAACCGCGACATTGCTGGCGACGCCGCCGGTGGAAAACAGGTACGGATCCGAGTTCTGGCTGCGCGGCATCCAGGCGTGCGGTATGGATGCACCATGCGGTGTGCTGGCGGAAACCGACTGCTTTGTTTACGACGGGGCAGCGGTCAACACGTTCCCCACGGCCAGCTATCCCTATGGTGGCTTGGGTGCTGGGTCTGGCACCACTGGCGACATCACCATTGAAAGTGTGCAGACGGATGCCGGTGGCCCCGATTATTTGCGCTTCGAAGGCAATGGCGAAACGCCCTGGCTGTACCTGGAAGACTCAGGTGTGGATATTTACGCCAATGGTGTTGATGTTTATCTGGATGAGCACAACACCGCTGGCCAGTTGGCCCGCGAAGGTTTCTCAGTCGACAACACCACCATCGCAAGTAACCTTGGAGAGTCCATCAGCTTCCTGTTTCACAATACCTGGGAAGAAGTTGCGCTGAGCATCGGCAAGTTTGGTCGTGTTGGCGGCAGTGGTGCCAGCTTGCGTGTTGAAAGCGTGCAGGTCCAGGGCTTCAGAAACGGCAGTGCCGTGACCGCCATTACAACAGTCGCTGCCTGCCATACTGACTTTGGCGATGCAATCGACTCAAACAGCAACAATGGCTCAAAAAGTTTTAACCTCGATTTCAACCAAGCGATTGACCAGATCGTAATTACGCCCACCACGACAACTCCACAGTCAACCTCTGCCAGTCAGATTGTTGTGCGCGGCATTGAAGGCTGCGACGGCACAGCAGCCTGTGCGCTGGCTAACATTAATGGTGCAGGTAACGACTGTAGTGGGGGCACAATCGTGGTGCCATCACTTTAGGTTTCGCTCTAGGGCAAATCAAGCTCGCCTCGCCCTTGCCTTCATCATGTGTGGGCGTCATGTTTGATGACAATCACAATCTGACTATGGACCACACATGAAATATCTACACACCATGGTCCGGGTGAGCGACCTGGACGCCTCGATTGATTTTTACTGCAACAAGCTGGGCCTGAAAGAACTGCGCCGCTGGGATAATGAAGGCGGGCGTTTTACGCTGGTGTTTCTCGCAGCCCCCGGCGACGAAGACGCCGCCGTGGAGCTAACCTATAACTGGGATCCGGAAGAGTATTCCGGTGGGCGCAACTTTGGTCATCTGGCTTATGCCGTGGATAACATCTACGAGACCTGCCAGCATTTAATGGACTCAGGCGTGACCATCAATCGCCCGCCCCGCGACGGACGTATGGCGTTTGTGCGCTCGCCCGATAACATTTCCATTGAACTGCTGCAAAGCGGCGATGCCCTGCCCCCGCAAGAGCCCTGGGCCTCGATGAAGAACACTGGCGAATGGTAAACTTTCAGCGAACCGCTGAGAAAGTTAGTAAGAACTAGTGAACTGACGGTTTTGTCGCGGGCAATTGACTCAGTTTGGTGAGCAGGTAGTCCAGGTCATCGGTTTCAAAATCGGCGTTGAGATCTTCATACTGGGTCAGCACACGCTCGATCACGCGGCGGCTATAGCGTTCCGCCGCCCCGGCCCGGTCATCGAACTCGGTTTCATCGGTCACGGCCACAGCGGCTTTAACGGCTGGGCGAATGGCTACGGGTAAATCCGCACGCACACACAGGGTTTCTAAACCTGAGCCGCCGGGATCGTGAATCAACAAACGACTGTTGGCCAAAGGCACGCCGGCAAGCCGCGCCAGAGCGTGCTCGAAAAACTTAAGATTTCCCATGCAAATTGCCCGCAGCACCAGCGAGGCTGTCAGCCGCTTATTGACATCCAACTGCCCGACCAGGGCCTCGACTTCATCGTCCGTCGCGCCAACCGCCAGACCGACCGTGGCCCGTTCCCGGCTCTGTAAAATCAGATCCGCCGCCAGATCGGGGGAAATTTTGTGACGTGAAACCAGCGCCCCTCGTAAATGGTTGGAAACTTTGGTGACCAAACGCTCGGCCACCGTCACCGGCAGCACGGGACGCCCGATCAGTTTTTCCTGGATGGCTTCAACCGTGCCGAAACGATCTACCACCCGATGGATACACGGCTCGGTGAGATGCGCCCCTGGATTACCTACGAGCTTTGTAACGGCAGCCTCCCCCCCTTGCTCAACCAGAGCTTCGGCCACGTCCGCATGAATTGTCGCACGATCCGCAACCGCGGCAAGCTTCGTTGGGTTCTGACTGTTAATAATTTCGATCAGGTCTTCCGTGGTCAGCACGTCAGACATTTCAATCATCGGCACGGCCACACTGTCGACATCACGGGCCAGGCTCATGGCAATATCGCGGGGCAGCAAGGGCGTCGATTTCAGATTGATGGAGAGCGCTTCACGCACGCGGACTTCGGCGTCTTTCATCATAAGACGGAAGATTTCTTGCGCCATTTTCAGCTCTGATTGGGACATCAGCGATCTGCCGTAGGACGAGGCAATTTTAGCCGCCGCCGCCGCACGGGCCTCACCTGACGGATTGGCCGCCAAGTCCTGAACATCGGCTAGTGTGAGGCCAGCTTCCGTCACACTGAAACTCCTTGTCATATCTGCAAGCAACCGGGCAATCACGGCGCTGCAGACTTTAATAAAAACCTACTCTGAGAAGGGCTTAATCGGAGTAAGGACCAGCAAATCGTGTAGGGGTTGTATAAAACCGTAGCGAGTAGCGTCATTCTACAGGATTCCGCTCAGGGAACAATGCGCTAGCTAAATTTGGCAGAAACAAAGGCAATTCAATTCCTCACTTCTTCCGTGCATGTAAAATCTGACAGGCGTGCAGGTTAAGCCTGATTCACAAACGCCTGAACTTGGGCCCAGGTTCGCCAAAATGATGTATTCCCGCACTTTAAACAGACTAGGCATAGAGCAGGCCCGCCGTTACCCTTGAGCACAGCATTCAATTTTCATCCTCAGTGGCTTGTAAGTTTCCCTATGAATCTAAAAAATCATATCCGGCAAATTCCCGATTTTCCCAAACCGGGGATTAACTTTTTTGATATTTCAACGCTGATCGGCCACCCAAAAGCCTGGAAGCGGGCTATAGACGATCTTGCAGAGGCGCTGCGGGGGTATAATGCAGACTATATTGCCGGGATTGATGCGCGTGGGTTCCTGGTGGCAGCTCCATTGGGCATCGCCCTGGACTGCGGCGTTATGATGATTCGCAAAAAGGGGAAATTGCCGGGTGAGACAAAATCACACAGCTATGACCTTGAGTACGGCACGGATGCCATTGAAATACAGCATGATGCTGTGAAGCCCGGCGACACAATCATCATCGTCGATGACCTGCTTGCCACCGGGGGCACTCTGGCTGCTGCGGTTGCCTTGCTCAAGAATTCTGGCGCAGAGGTTGCCGCCGCAGCCTGCTTAATTGAACTCAGCTTCTTACAGGGCCGCGCCCGGATCGATATGCCCTGTCATACGCTGGTGACGTATGACACTGAGTAGTCATGGCAAACCACTTTAGAGCCCAGGCCGTCAGGAACCAAACGATTGCGCAGCAGCGTCCGGACGATTGCCTTGGCTGTCCAACGCGTAGCCTGCCGCACGCACCGTGCGAATGAGATCCTGAGTGCCTTCCTGGTTTAAGGCTTTGCGCAAACGCCGGATATGAACATCAACGGTGCGCGGCTCAACATAAATGTCTGGGCCCCACACCGAGTTCAACAGTTCTTCACGGGAGTACACGGTGCCCGGGCGCTCCATCAGAAACTGCAGCAAACGGAACTCCGTTGGGCCTAAGTGAATATACTGACCACCACGAGTCACCCGGTGGGCATCAAGATCGATCACGATGTCACTGTAGGTCAACTCGCCCTTGGTCTGAGACGGCATCGCCCGGCGCAACAAGGCCCGCACACGTGCCAGCAGCTCAGGCATGGAAAACGGTTTGGTCATATAATCATCAGCGCCAACGTTGAGCCCGCGCACTTTATCGGTTTCTTCCCCACGCGCGGTGAGCATGATGATTGGAACAGATTTGGTATGGGTGCGGCGCCGGAACTGACGGCACACTTCAATGCCTGACATCCGGGGCAGCATCCAATCGAGAATGATCGCATCCGGTGGTGTTTCTTCTGCAACGATCATGGCTTCTTCACCGTCTGTTGCTTCCGAAACGTCAAAACCTTCTTTTTCAAGGTTGTACCGTAGCATGGTCACCAGAGAGGCTTCGTCTTCAACGATCAGGACTCTGGGTTTCATATCTTAATTCTCCAATGCAGCTGTGAAATCGGGGTCTTGCTGAGTGAGACTACTGAGGATGGGATCTTGTTTAGACCGGGCCGCCTGCATAGACTTACCGGCAACGAGGAACTGTATTGTCTCAGCAATGCTTGTGGCGTGATCGCCTATACGTTCCATATTCTTAATCATGAACAATAAATGCGTGCAGGCTGGTACAGTTTCGGAATCTTCCAGCATTAAGGTGAGGAGTTCCTGGAAGACACTGGTGTGCAGATCATCAACGGCGCGGTCATTATTCGCGACCGCTTCCGCCTTTTCGACATTGTGTTCGATATAAGCGTCGAGAACGTCTTGCACGTTTTGTCGCACCAGCTTGCCCATCTCGATGACACCGGCAACGGGCCGCACCTGAGGAAACTGATTCACAATCTGAGAGCGTTTGGCCACGTTTGCGGCATAGTCGCCAATACGTTCGATGTTGGATGAGATCTTCAAAGCGCCAACAACATGGCGCAAATCGGACGCCATTGGCTGACGCAAGGCCAGGACTCTGACCGTAAACGCGTTGATATCGGTTTCCATGTCATCCAGAGCCGTATCGGCGTCGATGACCTTCGCCGCCAATTCAGAATCACGCGACTCAACCGCAATAATACAAGAGGCCAATTGCGCCTCAGCGACACCGCCCATGATGGCAATACGCTTTGATAGCGTTTGCAGCTCTTCGCTGAACGACTTGACGATATGACGGTCGTCTTTTTGCGCGATCATCTCTTCAAAACCTACCCGAAGCGCCCCGTGATATAGCCCTGAGTCAACTCGTGATCAGGATTGGTAAAGACCGTTTCCGTGTCTGCGCATTCGATCAAATGTCCCAAATGGAAGAACGCCGTGCGTTGTGATACGCGCGCCGCTTGCTGCATAGAGTGAGTCACGATGATGATCGTGTAATTCTCGCGCAGCTCATCAATCAGCTCCTCAATCC
Organism: Rhodospirillaceae bacterium; assembly: GCA_040221475.1. Taxonomy (GTDB): domain Bacteria; phylum Pseudomonadota; class Alphaproteobacteria; order Rhodospirillales; family Rhodospirillaceae; genus WLXB01. Next base: position 198,571 of record JAVKEJ010000036.1, read on the forward strand.
GCGCCGTCGCGATTGGATCAAGCGCCGAGCAGGGCTCATCCATCAAAATGACTTCAGGATTGATCGCGATGGCGCGGGCAATGCACAACCGTTGCTGCTGACCACCAGATAAACTGGTGCCCGGGGCTTCTAAGCGATCTTTGACCTCTTTCAAAAGACCGGCTTTTTCCAGGCTTGAATTGACAATTTCTTCAAGCTCATCGGGATGCGAGACCAAACCATGAATGCGGGGTCCATAGGCCACATTCTCATAGATCGACTTTGGAAACGGATTTGGCTTTTGGAACACCATGCCGATGCGCGCCCGGATCTGAACCGGATCGACGGAGAGATCGTAGATATCTTGATCATCAAGAGTGATCTTGCCATCCATGCGGCAGCTTTCGATGGTATCGTTCATGCGGTTAAAGCAGCGCAGGAATGTAGATTTACCGCACCCAGACGGACCAATGAACGCCGTGACCTGACGGTCAACGATATCGAGGCTAACGTCGATCAACGCCTGCTTCTCGCCGTAAAACACAGAGACATTGTTAGCGGCCAGCTTAATCTGGGCCTCTGGCATCCGCGGCTGACCCGCCGTCTTTTCAAAGATAACTGCTTCTTGATCCATCTTTACCAACGCTGTTCAAATTTGCTTCTAAGCCAGACGGCCAGCCCGTTCATCAAAATCAAGAAGGCGAGCAACACCATGACGGCCGCTGATGTTCGTTCAACAAAAGCCCGCTCTGGGGCATCCGCCCAGAGGAAAATCTGAACCGGCAGAGCTGTTGCCGGGTCCATGGGGCCTTGTGGGATATCGACGATAAACGCGACCATGCCAATCATCAGTAACGGCGCTGATTCTCCAAGCGCACGGGCCATGCCGATGATGGTGCCGGTCATCATGCCCGGCATCGCCAAAGGCAGAACATGATGCATAATGACTTGAAGCTTTGAAGCGCCAAGGCCCAAAGCAGCCTCACGAATAGACGGCGGAACCGACATTAAAGAGGCGCGGCTGGCAATAATCACCGTGGGCAATGTCATGAGCGAAAGCACTAAACCGCCAACCAAAGGCGCTGATCGGGGCAACCCAAAGAAATTGAGAAACATCGCCAGGCCAAGCAATCCAAACACGATGGACGGCACCGCAGCCAGGTTGTTGATGTTGACCTCAATAATATCGGTCAGTTTATTTTTTGGCGCGTACTCTTCAAGATACACAGCTGAAGCAACGCCAATGGGAAAGGACAGCAGCAGCGTAATGGCCAGCGCATAAAAAGAACCAACCACTGCGCCCCAGATACCAGCAAGCTCCGGCTCCCGGCTATCACCCTGCGTGAAGAGAGCCGTATTAAACCTGGTTTCAATGCGGCCCTGGCTGTCCAAAGCATCAAACCAGACGATTTGCTTGTCTGAAACCCGCCGGTCTGCTTCAGGAACATCACGGGATATGTTGCCTTTAGAAAGCTGATCAATATCGGCTGAGACTGGGAAGGACACCGTGATTTCAGACCCGATCAGACTTGGGTTTGCCATGACGATCTCGCGCACTTCAAACGGCGCACCAGAACTGAACAAGCGATAGAGCTCGCGCTGATCACGCCGTCCAGAAACATCGGGGAAAATATCCCTCAGCGACTGCCGCACCAAAGCCTGGTAGTTGGCCGTAGAGAGCACTTCAGGGTCACGCGTTCCAGCCGGGTCAATGGTTTCCGCATCGAGTTGCACGTCAATGGTGACGAAAGTTTGCACGAATGCAGGTAAAGCGCGGCCACCGATGGTGACAAAGAGCAAACCCAACATACCGATCGCTATTGTTACCGCGATCAAGCCATACAGCTTGAACAGCCGCTCAGAGCGATAACGTTTCTTCAAACCCGCGTTAACCAATTCTGTGGTGGGGTGACGGGTCGTGTTGGAGTGAGGTTCGTTCATAACACCATCCGTCATTCGTATTGCTCGCGATAACGTCGCACAACTTTGAGAGCAACAATGTTGATCACCAGAGTCACGCAGAACAGAACCAAGCCCAAAGCAAACGCTGCCAGAGTTTTGGCGCTGTCAAATTCCTGGTCGCCAACCAAAAGGGTCACAATTTGAACCGTCACGGTGGTCACAGCCTCAAGCGGATTAATGGTGAGGTTTGCCGCCAGACCTGCGGCCATCACCACGATCATCGTTTCGCCAATGGCGCGGGACACCGCCAACAAAATACCGCCAACGATTCCCGGCAAAGCGGCAGGGAAGACAACGCGTTTGATGGTCTCTGACTTGGTCGCACCCAACCCCAAAGAACCTTCTCGAAGAGATTGCGGCACGGCGGTAATCACGTCATCCGCAAGCGACGAGATAAACGGAATGATCATGATTCCCATAACCAAACCAGCGGCGAGCGCACTTTCCGACGCCACGTCCAGCCCGATAGATTCGCCAAAGCCGCGAATAAACGGTGCCACCGTGATAGCGGCAAAGAAGCCGTACACAACTGTTGGGATGCCCGCGAGAATTTCTAAAAGAGGCTTCAAGACGGCCCGCACCCGCTGGTCGGCGTACTCGGCCATATAGATGGCTGAGAACAAACCAATGGGTGTCGCGACACACATCGCAATGAAGGCAATAAGAAGCGTGCCCGCGAACAGTGGCACAGCGCCAAAAGCGCCAGACGACCCAACCTGATCGGCCCGCAGTGCTGTTTGCGGACTCCATTCCATCCCAAAGAGAAACTCGGTGAACGGAACCTTGCCAAAAAAGCGAATGGTCTCAAACAGCAATGAGAGAACGATCCCGATGGTTGTTAGAATCGCAATCAGAGAGCAGATCACCAGTAAAAAGGAAATAATTTGCTCGACACGGTTGCGCGCTCTGAAATGGGGGGCAATGCGCTGCTTGGTTATGATCAAAGCAACAATCCCCACACAAAGCGCAGTGACCACCATGGCCATCATGCTGATGCTTTGAAATGAACTGTAGCGGTTCGCTGCAGCAACAATCTCGGCGTCGGTTCGTGACGCAATGTTACCGGATGCTAAATTTTGAATATCAACAATCAGAAGGCTGCGCTCAGACGTTGTGAGGTTCTCAGCAATTGGCCCCAGGCCGGATAAAACCAACGACAAAATTACAGAATTTTCGACGGAGACCCACACGCAGATGAGCAGTAATGCAGGCAAGCCGCACCATAGGGCAACATAACCACCATAGTAGTTTGGCAGGGAATGCAGTGTGCGAATGTCGCCATTCACCGTACGAAGAGATTTTAGCCGCCCGGAATAAAATCCGTACGATGCAAATAAGAGCACCCCAATAATGACGAACGACAAGCTCATTCTACTTCCTATTTAACCCAGTCATACGCCTTGCTTGGGCTGCACATTTTTTCCAAGACGGTGCCTGGACTTTTGATTTGGACGGCAGCGGCACTCCCAAAAAGAGTGCCGCTACTAAGTCCAATTACATCGTCAAGTTTGCAAGACTCTCTGCCTGCTGGCGGACCAAATCACGTTGATCATCCGGCAGAGGAATCAAACCTTTATCGAGCAAATACCCGTCCGGACCAGAGGCCCGGTCGCTTGTGAATTCAGCAAGATAAGCTTCAATGCCCGGAATAACCCCGGCATGGGCTTTCTTGACATAGAAATAAAGGGAACGAGAGACCGGATAGTCTCCAGCAGCAATGTTTTCAAATTCAGGCTCGACACCAGCGACTGTGGCACCTTTCATCTTGTCGGCGTTCTGATCAAGGAAGCTAAACCCAAAGATACCATATGCCGCAGGGTTGGCTTCCAGCTTCTGAACGATCAGGTTATCGTTCTCGCCGGCTTCGACAAAACGACCATCTTCACGAATGATGTGACACGCCTTGCCTTCTAAGCCGAGTTCAGCGGCGCCTTCAACCGATTCACATCCGGCTTCCATCGCAAGTTCAACAAACGCATCACGCGTTCCGGAGGTTGGTGGAGGGCCAAGCACTTCGATTTCCATATCTGGAAGAGAAGCGTCAATTTCGTTCCACTTGGTGTAGGGGTTAGCCACAAGCTTGCCGTTCACTGGAACCTCTTTCGCCAGGGCCAAAAACACCTGCTTGAGCGACACATCAAGAGATGGGCCGCTTTTCGCATTGGCAAGAACGATACCATCGAATCCAATCCGCACTTCAGTGATTTCCGTGACACCGTTGCTGGCACAGAGTGCCACTTCTGATGCTTTGATGCGCCGGGAAGAATTGGTCATGTCGGGTGTATTGGTTCCAACGCCCTCACAAAACAATTTCAAACCGCCTCCAGATCCAGTCGACTCAACGATAGGCGTTGGAAAACTGGTCGTGCGGCCAAACTGCTCTGCAACGGCTGTTGAAAATGGAAAGACTGTTGAGGACCCAACAATACGAATTTGATCACGCGCTTCTGCAATCGCTACACCACCCATCTGGACCGCAAGGACCAGTGCGAAAGCTGTTTTGTTCATGTTTATCTCCAAGACTGAAGAACGTCATACGACTGTTCAAATACACTCGAGGATCGGTGCATTTCGAGCGGACGTTATCCGTTCTCGGCGTCACGATTGTGACACATTTATTAAAGAAATATGACAGCCTTTTTCGCATGAAAAACACGCCTGCGATCAGGCCCGAGCAACAGAGCTAATTCCCTACAATATATAGGTATTTTTGTCGTTGAGAGGATTTAACCGCGCAAAGCTATGATATTGCCCGCATAGTCTGGGGTCGCAAAAACAGCACTCCCAGCAACAAGAACCGTCGCTCCTGCTGCAATGCACCTTTTAGACGTCTCAGGGGTGATTCCACCATCGACTTCAATTTCGGTTGGATTTGAGCCAATCATCTCTCTTAAACGGCTGATTTTTGCCACTTGGGACTCAATAAAACTCTGGCCACCAAACCCTGGGTTCACGGACATCACCAAGACCAAATCGATTTTGTCTAATACGTAAGCGATGGACTCCGGTGGAGTAGCCGGGTTCAGGGAAACGCCAGCTTTAACACCAAGGCTTTTGATCAATTGAAGCGTACGGTCCAGATGCTTCCCCGCCTCTGCATGCACCGTGATGATGTCTGACCCAGCATCGGCGAACGCTTGAATGTACGGGTCCACAGGATCAATCATGAGATGAACATCAAATGGCTTTTTGGAGTGAGGCTTAAGCGCTTTCACCACGGCAGGGCCTATGGTGATATTCGGAACAAAGTGGCCATCCATGACATCGACATGAATGTAGTCTGCACCGGCCTGGTCAATCGCTTTGACTTCTTCACCAAGCTTGGCGAAGTCTGCGGACAATATTGACGGCGCAATCTTAACGGCCATAACGCATGGCTCCCAAGGTTAATTCCAACACCACCTAAAGGCGTTCTTTGACGGCAGCCACAACCGCAACAGCCGTAATGCCAAAGTGTTTGTATAAGTCGTCGGCTGGAGCAGAAGCGCCAAAAGTGGACATGCCAATGAATGCGCCATCTGTACCGATGTAACGTTCCCAGCCGAAGCCTATTCCTGCTTCAACAGCAACCCGGGGGGCAGTGCCTAAAACAGACATGCGATAGGCTTCATCCTGCTCATCAAACAACGCGGTACACGGCATAGAAACAACAGCAACCGAGATACCGTCCGCTTTCAATGCGTCGCGTGCTTCAAGAGCCAACGAGACCTCAGAACCGGTGGCGATCAACGTAGCCTGGCGTGGCCCATCGGCTTCCGACAAAACGTAGCCGCCTTTTGCGCAGAGGTTCTCGGACGTGTCTGACAATCGAACCGTTGGCAGGCCCTGGCGGCTCAGCGCCAGCACAGATGGCCGCTTCGTTTGAGATACAGCAATGCCCCAGCACTCAGCTGTTTCGACCAAATCAGCGGGGCGCATCATCAGAACATTCGGCATCGCACGCAGGCTGGCGATATGCTCGACCGGTTGGTGTGTCGGTCCATCTTCGCCAAGACCAATGGAATCATGAGTCATGACATAGATGACTCTTTTCTCCATCAGCGCAGACAAGCGGATCGCTGGTCGGCAATAATCTGTGAAGACTAAAAATGTGCCGCCATAGGGAATAAACCCGCCGTGCAAAGCTATGCCGTTCATAGCCGAGGCCATGGCGTGCTCACGCACACCCCAGTAGATGTATCCGCCAGAGTAATCGTCCGCAGTCACCGGTTTCTGAGACGCGACTTTAGTATTATTGGATCCTGTTAAATCCGCTGAGCCGCCAACCAGTTCAGGAAGAACATTGGTTAAAGCCTTTAGAACTTCCTCTGAAGCTTTGCGGGTTGCCATTTTCGGCGCATCTTTGACTGCCATGGCTTTGACGTCAGCAATTGCCGACTCCCAACCGGCAGGCAGTTCACCCGAAACGGTGCGATCAAACTCACTTTTTCTGTCTGCGGGCAGCGCATTTATTGCCTTTTTCCAACTGGCATGCGCCGATTCACCACGGCGTCCAGCTTCCCGCCACGCTGATAAGATTTCTTTAGGCACCTCAAACGGCGGCGCCGTCCATCCAAGCGCTTCCCGCGCGCCGGCAATCTCTTCATCGCCTAAGGGAGAACCGTGAGTTTTTGATGTTCCTGCCAGGGTTGGTGCGCCAAACCCAATGGTGGTGCGACAGGCAATGAGTGAGGGTTGGTCCGTTTGCCGGGCCTGTTCAATCGCAGCTGAAACCGCTTCAGGATCATGCCCGTCAACGCTTGAGGTGTCCCACCCGGAAGCCGCAAAGCGCGCACATTGATCATCTGAGACGGTTAAATCTGTCGGCCCATCAATGCTGATTTTGTTATCGTCAAACAAAACGATCAGCTTGCCGAGCTTAAGATGACCCGCCAAAGAAATCGCCTCGTGACTGATGCCTTCCATCAGACAGCCGTCACCGGCAATCACATAGGTGTAATGATCCACAACACTGGACCCAAAGCGGCCCTCAAGCATGCGTTCAGCCAGAGCCATGCCCACGGCATTGGCCAGACCTTGCCCCAACGGCCCCGTCGTGGTCTCAGCCGCGGACGCATGGCCATATTCAGGATGGCCAGCCGTAATACTGCCCAATTGGCGGAAATTTTTGATCTGCTCGATGGTCATGTCTTTCGAGCCCGTGAGGTACATCAGGCTGTACAGCAGCATCGACCCGTGGCCAGCAGATAGGATAAATCTGTCACGATCCGGCCAGCGAGGATCAGCGACATCGAACTTCAAGAACTCGGTAAACAGCACGGTCGCCACATCGGCCATGCCCATGGGCATCCCTGGATGGCCGGAATTGGCCGCCTGGACGGCATCAGCAGATAAGAACCGGATGGCATTGGCCATTTCCGTTTGGGTAACTGCGGTGTCTGAAAGGGTCATATGATACCTGGATCGCAACTGGCTATGAATGGGCTGGCAAATGGTCTGGTCGTGTTAAGGGTTTTGGCTGACCAGGCCAGGGATTGCAAGGCCAGGATTTTTGTTACGGGTGTGCAAATTGTGGCTTCTAGTGATCACGCCTCCTCGCGCTCCGGAACCCCCTCAATTTCAAGGCCTTCACGGTAAAACTGGTAATTCGCCTTGCCTTGGGATTTGGCGTGGAACATGGCGACGTCCGCCTTATGGAGCAGCTCTTTATCGTCGGCTGCCTGATCAGGATACATCGAGATGCCAATAGAGGCAGAGATTCGCCCGATTTGACCATCAAGATCAAAGGGATCTGTCAAAGATTTGAGGATGCGTTCGGCCACCACCACAGTGCTCTCAATGCTATCAATCAGTGGCATAATGACCGTGAACTCATCTCCACCGAGGCGGGCCACCGTATCAGACTCACGCACACAGAAATTCAGCCGATCGGCGGTTTGTTTTAACAGCAAGTCACCCGCATCATGACCGAGCGAGTCATTGACCGCTTTAAAACCGTCCAAATCAATAAACATCAAACCAATATTGGTTTTGGTCCGGCGGCTTTCAATCACCATCCGTGACAGACGATCCATAAACAGCGCCCGGTTCGGGATTCCGGTTAACTGGTCGTAATTGGCCTGATAGCGAATCTGCTCTTCATCGAGCTTACGTTTGGTGATGTCGTTAATGACCGCAGCATAGTTTTGGACGTCGCCATCGGGTCCCCTTACGAGTGACAATGCCTGCCGGGCGGCATAGCGATCGCCGTTTTTATTTTTGCACCATTGCTCCCACTCAATTTGACCCGACTTATGCAAATCAGCCATCGTTTCGCGATAAATTTTATCGTCAACAAACAAAAAGGACCGTATCGGCTGCCCTACAACTTCGCTCGACTTGAAGCCTGAAATCTCGGTAAAAGCGCGGTTTATTTTGGTGATCCTTTCCCGCGAATCAGCAACCAATACACCTTCACTGGTATAATCAAACACGGTAGCTGCCAGCCGGAGTTGCGCCTCCACCGCCTTCCACTCAGACACATCGCGGAGGGTCATTACATACCCCGTGGTCTTCCCTTTTTCACGCATCGGAGCGATGACGTATTCAGCCTCAAAGGCACGTCCATCGCCGCGGGCCAACCTTACATCTTGGGCAACATAATAGTTTGCCGAACTAAGCGTGGCAGAGAGACCGAGAGACTCTCCTGCCCGGTCAGAACCGGTGCCGTAGGTTAAAGCACCGTCAATGGTGCTGGCGCACAAGGCACTGCGGTCACGATCCAAAACCTCAGCGGCAGCCGTATTGGCCATGGTAATGCGGCCCTCAAGGTCAATCGCAATGATTCCCTCATTCGCAGCATTCAGAATTTTTTGGGTCTGTTGCGCCATACGACGCCAGTGCTCTTCGTTTTCGCGCAGAGACTCAATTCCCGAATGATCAGAGACTTTCTTGTGTTCAATCATCATGTGTTTCAGCGGCACCTCAAAAAACATGCGATGCCGCGCGCAATTCCCCCTAGCATATCCCCGGCGCACCTTATTTTTTAATGCGCTTATTGAGTGTAACGATGCGCGTTGAAAAAACCTAGAGGGCGCGTGGCAGCTTATTTTTGGGTAGGAAAAAGGTCGTTAAATTGAGACCGTTGACCTTGTGACTTGGTCAGTATATATTAGTTTCGAATAAAAACTAATTATGTCCGCTTATTTTCAAAGGCTTCTGCCATGATTAGCCCAATTTCTTACTGCGCAACTCACCCCGCCGGGATTGTCAGTCATAATCGGTGGTTAGCGATTAATTTTGCATCTGATGGCGGGATGCGTATTGCGGTGAAGCAGAAGAAACGAGCGCAGCTTAACCCACCGCACCCAAAGGTGTCGGCCAAAGTCTTAAACCTGCTGCCAAGTTCAGGTCCATTTTTTGTATATGCGAAAGCCGAGCAATACACTCAAGATCAGGGCATAGATCAGCGGCTCTGTGAAGTCGGCCTTGATCATCATATAAAAATGGATCACGCCTAGGATGGCCGCTGGGTAAACCAGCACATGCAACCTACGCCACGTTCGCCCACCGAGACGCTTTATCATTTTATCCGTCGATGTAATCGCGAGCGGGGTTAACAGAAGCACAGCTGCCAAACCTAGCGTGATGTAAATTCGTTTTATGATATCTTGCCAGATTCCAGTCCAGTAAAAGAACTGATCCAAACCGATATAGCTGAAAAGATGCAAGAGCACATAAAAGTAAGCGAACAACCCGAGCATACGCCGGACTCTTCCGACTACGTTCCACCCCGTCACCACACGTATTGGTGTTACGGCCAAAGCAATAAGCAGAAATCTTAGAGCCCAATCGCCAAGCTCTCTCGTAATAGCCTCAATTGGGTTGGCGCCAAGACCACCTGTAGCGGCTCTAAAGACGATCCAAATCAGCGGCAAAAGACAGGTACAGAAAACAATTGGCTTGAGCCACCGATCTGGTGACTTGCGCGCGTGCCGCTGAGGGGGCGTGGTGATTTCTGCGGTATCAGTCATAACCCTAGCCGTGTAGTCTACCTCTCCGCACAAGGGAAGCATCTGGCTTCACACATCCGCGTGAAGCACGGAACCGTGAGGGGGAAACGGTATGGTCATCGATAAGAGCTGCAACAAATTCGGCCCAGTTTGGTTAGCCCCGGGGGTGACCACGGGAAACACTCTGACCCTGATGTACGCAGCTTTTTTTACCATTGGCCTCCTCACCTTTATTGGCATTGGGACGCCTTATGTCCTGACTGAAATTTTACGCGTTCCCACAGATGAGCAAGGCGTGGTCAGCGGCAATCTGGTCTTTTGGACAGAGATTATCACGCTCCTTCTGTTTGGACCTGTTGGCATTGCCGCAGACCGCATTGGCCGCAAATCCGTTTACCTATTCGGGTTCTTGACCATGGGCTTGGGATACGCCCTGTATCCTATCGCTGATAGCATCTTCGAACTCACGCTTTACCGCATTATCTACGCGATCGGCGTCGCCACTTCGACCGGGATGCTTGCCACCATTGTGACAGACTACCCGCAAGAAGCCTCGCGTGGAAAACTCGTTGGCATTGTCGGCGCCATGAACGGGTTAGGTGTTGTTTTCATTAACCGCGTCTTTGGCTCTCTTCCAGAACGGTTTGTCGAGAATGGTATGACGGGGCCCGAAGCTGGTGAAATGGTTCATTGGCTGATAGCCGGGCTGTGCGTGCTATCTACAATCGTGCTGTGGTTTGGGTTGAAAGACGGAACACCCGCGAACGAAGACGAAAAGCCGCCGATTAAAGACCTCGCCGTCAGCGCCGTAAAACAGGGGTGGAGAAACCCTCGTATTGCCTTGTCTTACGGCGCGGCCTTCATCGCCCGCGGCGATCTCGTCATTCTCGGCACATTTTTGACGCTGTGGGGAACCGTTGCTGGCGTTGACCAAGGGCTCCCAACGGGGGAAGCGACCCGTAAAGCGACCACCGCTTTTATCATCGCGCAATCCGCAGCTTTGATCTGGACGATCTTAATCGTATTTTTCATTGACCGCTTCAGCCGCACTGGGTTTCTTGCGTTTTGCATGGCGCTTGCAGCCCTGGGGTATCTCGGCATGGGTTTTGTTGATGACCCCACTGCCGCTGACGCCCGTCCGCTGTTGGTCTTGTTGGGTATTGGGCAAATCTCAGCCTTCTTTGGGTCTCAGGCCTTGGTTGGCCAAGAAGCACCCTTGGCAGAGCGAGGCGCAGTGATCGGCGGGTTCAACATCTCAGGTGCCATCGGCATCCTGTTCTGTTCGTTTGTTGGCGGCTGGCTGTTTGATTCCATTGCCCCCAATGCGGTTTTCATCATGGTTGGCGGCATTAACAGCCTTGTCTTCCTCTGCGCCGTTTTGGTGCGCTGGAAAGCGCCTGGACGGATGCCAGGCGAAATTCAGCCTGATGATACCAGCAGGGACACCCCGGCCCCCACCATTTAATCTTTCTGAATCATACGAAAGACAAAGATTTTCAGCGCATTCCGGCCACATTTCAACAATAAAAAAACTGGCGATAAAGTTTGCCATGGATTGACTTAACCGCCTCAAGACGTGTCTACATTGGCCTTCAAAATATTGAGGTTTCCCTGGGGGCATCCGCCTCCTTAATACGTGTGTGTGTAGAGTGACGGTTCCCATGAGTTTTACAAAGTCCTACCAGACCGGCTTGGCAGCCAAACTGCTTGCTTCAAGTATGGCCCTCTCCGTTGGGATAACAGGCTACGCCTTAGCTGGCGATTTAACAGTTACTGACTCACGTACGACGCCAGCAAATACGGCGACGGGAGACGGCTCTGGCCCAGGCAATATCGTGATTGAGGGCGGCGGCTCCATCGCTCTGACGACCGGCATTCCCGTCACACTCAACAGCAACAACTCCATCACCAACGATGGTCAGATCTCTTTAGAAGCGGAGTCCAACGCGGTTGGTATATTGGTCGATGGTTCGGGCGGCAGCCTGACTGGAAATATTACAAATAACGGTGTGATCTCAATTCCGGGACCGGCAGAAGACAGCAACCTGATTGATACGCCTGTCAACAATAAGGGCATCCTCATCAGCGGCCCTGGAACATTTAATGGTTCATTGGTTAACAATTCCACGGGGGTGCTGGAAGTTGGCGGTGACGGGACGATTGGCATCTTGCTCAACACCAGGATGAACGGCTCCTTTGTCAACAACGGTCGCATTACCACCATCGGACGCAGTTCTATTTCTCTCAGCTTCAATGGCGATGTGAATGGCGACCTTTCAAACAATGGGGTGCTGACGTCTTCCAGCGAAGACGGCATCGCGCTGTATGTTGGCGGAGAAGTGTCGGGTAAGATCACCAATGCAGGCAGCATTAATGCAGGCCGGTCATCCTTTAGAGACGTCGATTTCAATATCATTCCAGAATCTGCCGGCGAGGCCGGAATGTGGATCGCCAACTCCGTCGGCGGTGGAATCGAGATTCTCGGCAACGGTGTGACCGACGCCCAGGAAGCCGATTTAGATGCGGACGATCCGGCATTCGATATTGCAGATGCTGAGATTTCAGTGCTTGGCGACGGCCAAGCGATCCGGGTTAGGCCCGGCGGCCCCAAAGGAACATTCAACAGTATAAATATCGGCGCCGTTGGCAGCGGTGAGGATGCGTTTGGCATCATCAATCGTGGTGTTCTCTCGGTCGGCGGCACAGTGGAGGGTATTCCAGCAGAAGGCGTCACCATTGAAGGTCTCGTCTCCGGCGGCACAATTTATACGGCCACGGTGACGGGCGGATTGCGCAATGATGGCGGCGACATCCGGGCCGGCACAACGGATGCAACCTCAACAGCAATACGGATAGGCAATTACGGAACTGTACCGAGCATTGTGAACAGCGGTTCAATTCTGGCTGTCACCAACGATTCTGAAGAGGACATCAACGACGGCACGATCAGCGACCTTGGCGGTGATGCCTACGCCATCCTTGTTGAAGAACAGGGTGTCCTCACCAGCGTCACCAACACGGGCCTTATTCAAGCCAACGCTGCCGGGTCTGGCTCAAGTGCTTTTGCGATCGTCGACCGGGGCGGCAACCTCGCCAATTTTTCAAACACTGGCGACGTCCTTGCCACGATTCGGGCTGCTTCAACGGGCACAATCATGGCGCTTGATGCGCGTAACACGGCTGCGGATTTTACCTTCTTTAACTCGGGCACGATGACAGGTGATATTTACCTCGGCAGCGGGGCAGGCAACGACAGCTTCACCGTAACCGGCGGATCTATTGGCGCGTCTGTGATCTCCATGGGCGGCGGCACGGATGCCATCTCGCTCTCAGACACAACGGTGTCGGGAACGTTTCGCTTCACCACCGGCGCGAAAACAGCCTCCATCGAGAACTCAACATACACAGGTGGATTTGTTGGAACCGGGTCTACGGTCGACCTAACCGTTTCAAATACGGACTGGACCATTCCAGCAGACGCGGGCGCATCTTTGTCCAGCTTGGATATCCAAGGCGGCACGACGCTACGCATTGAAGTGGATGGTGTGAACGAAAGAGCTGGTACGATCAGCACAACCGGAACGGCCACCTTGGCAGCTGATACGCAAATTGTTCCGATTTTACGAAATTTCATCACAGATCAACAAACATTTACGCTTGTTGAGGCTGGCCAACTGAATACGACATTGATCCCAGCGGACGCAGTGCCTGCAGAAACATCTTACATGCATAACATTCGTGTGGTGACAGAGACAGCGACACCGAATGCAATTTTACTGGAAGTCACACGCCGCACGGCAGAAGACCTTGCCCTGCCAACCAACCTGGGCATCTTGTATGAATCTTCCGGTGCCGCACTCAGCGCAGACACAGATTTTTTTACTACCCTCGCGGCGCTAACCACACAAACTGACTTTGAGTCCGCACTCAGTCAAATTCTTCCAGACACGACAAACGCCATCGTTCAATCAGCGCTTGATCAACAGAATATGGCGCTGGGGTCTATTAACCGAAGACTAGACCGCGTTCCCGCACTTGGTTTCTACCGCGACCGCCCAACGGTTTGGATTCAGCCCATGGGGCACTACGCCAAACGAAAAGCGGATGGCGAACAGCTCGGGTACACCAAATGGTCGGGCGGCATCGCAATTGGCACGGATCGTTATGTGGGCAACAGCACACGCGCCGGCTTGGCCTACACGCAACTCTGGAGCTTCCCAGATCTCTTAGAGTCACCCAACAAACCCACAGAATTCAGCAGCTCTCAACTCAACGGTTACTTCCGCACGGGCACGCCCATCCGCCATATCCAGGGTGGCGTTACGTTTGCTTATGACTCGTTTAACACCGAGCGCAACGTGGAGTTTGCTGGCATTGACCGAACTCTCCTAGGCGACGGCAATGGCTATGAACTCGGTACAGCCTGGCAATTGGCACTTGGTGTCCGTCGCGGCACCTTGAGTTTCGTTCCAACGGCGCGGGTCCAATACCTCTACATTAACCAAGGCTCCTATATTGAAGAAGGTGGCGGCAACGGCTTGAACCTCAGCGTACCGTCGAACACGGTCGACTCCTTGCGGGGCAGCCTGGGTTTAGCAGCACGCAAAGCGTTCTTGCAGGAAGACAACACAAACTTAGAGTTTGAAGTCCGCAGCACCTTCACGCGGGAATTCATGACTGGCACGCAAGATTTAGAGTATGCCTTCGCAGCCGGCGGCCCAACCTTCACACTAGAAGGTGCCAAGCACCTCCAAAATGTGTTCTCTCTTGGCCTTGGCGTTTTCTACAAGAATGAACATGCCACAGTCGCCTTCGATTATGATGGCGAAAAAGCCAGTGGGTACACCGCCCACACGGGCGCTGTGACGGTCCGCTTTAGATTCTAAAAGGCGCCCTAGTTCAGATCGCGGGCAATCCGGAAACCAAAGATGTAATAAGCCAAATCAGCTGGATCACGCCCGCGAAACGTGGGGCGGTGCCGGGAGATCCGAGTGCGCCAACTGCCGCTGCGCACGGCACGCTTCTCGCACGTTCCGACAGACTGGTAGGCCGACCCATCTAAGGGGGCATCCGTGTAAAGCATCAACGAGCAGTCTTCGACCCACTCCCACACATTGCCGATCGTATCGTAAAGACCGAAGGCGTTGGGCTTGTATTGCCCAACTTCAGCCACCAGCATGGCACCATCATCGCAGTTTGCAGCCTGCGCAGCCGCGTTTGAATTGGATGTGGAGCGCGGTTCAGTTAATCCGGACTTATCGAAGACGTTGCCATATTCACAAATCTGATCGGGATCATCACCCCACGGCCACACGGTGCGCGCGCCGGCTTTGGCCACGTACTCCCATTCTGCTTCCGTCAGCAAACGATAGGATTGTCCCGTGCGCTCCGCCAGCCATTGGGTGTAGGCATTGGCATCATTCCAATCCACACACACCACAGGATCAGTGTCGCGTGGCTCAACACCAAGACGAGGCTCTTGCCAGGTGACGCCCTCAACCGGATCACGTCCCCCCCAGGTCACGCAGGAGTTAGTTGGAATATAGCCTGTGGCATTGATGAAAGAGTCAAACTGCGCTTTGGTCACTTCATAACGGCCTGCGGCAAATGGCTTTGAGATGGTGATGGTGCGAACCGGCCCTTCTGGGCGCAGCTCATCGTCCCGCATGGCTTCCATATGGTCGGACCCCATGGTGAACGTGCCGGGGGGTATCACAACAACTTCTGGACAGTCGGCGCAGTCTGACAAGACCGCGCCCGGCGACAACTCTATGATTTGAGCCGAAGTTGAAGCGACCGGCATCAAGCCGAAGAAAATGCCAAGTGCACCCGTTAAAACTGCCGCATTACGCATTGCGATAACTCCCTTACTTTTTCGCCGGACAGAATACAAACTTAGCACGTTGATTTTCCAGATCGATATTCCATGTTGGCTTTTAAAATGTTTAATAACAGCACTTATGCCACTGGGTGTCGCCGCCCGCCAGTCGGACAGTCTTGGAGAGAGGGCCGCCGGTCAGTCAATTTGCGCTGTAGGTTTTTATATCTTCAAGACTAGCCAAAAGGGACTTCTCGTATGACCTTGCCTGCTTCCGCCACTCTGCCGCCGCTTCTGTCTGAAACCTTTGCTGCCACAGGGACACCCAGCCGCCGCGATATGTTGAAAGGCGCAGGCTTAGGCGCTGCCGGGCTAGCAACGGCGTCAATCATATCGCCAAGCGCAAACGCAGCCGTGCCCGCAGATTTTGACAGCATGGACCCGGAAACCAATTTACGGGCGTTGCTTAAAATTCAGGGCGACCTCTCCGGTCAAGACGTCATCAGCGGCTTTGGAGGAAAAGCTTGGATGTGGGTGCCTGGAGAAGCAAATCACCTCGCCTTTCAAACCTATGGTGTGGGCGCGACGCGCCTTGACTATCAAGGCGACGGCGTCTGGCATTTCTATCACCGCGAAATTCTGTATTACATGGACCCGAAGACGGGCGAGATTCTTGACAGTTGGACCAACCCCGCCACCGGACGAACCGTCGAAGTGCTGCATATTCTGAATGATCCCGTCAATCGGATCTCGCGGGTGTCAGGTGGTTTCCGGTCTCCGCCTTTTGATCACGAGATTGTCGGCGATCGCATTGTCTTTCAAATCGACGTGTTCCGTACCCAAGAGAACCCGCTGACACGCAAAGACTATCCCCTGCATTCGCAACAGGACGTCTACCAATCCTGCGAGTTATGGGCCATCTCCAGCAGCCTCAGCGAAGTGGCGAACCCGGACGTGACCTCGGCCTCAAACCACACAGCCTGGGCACGCTGTGGCATGTGGCTGCCATTTATGGAAATGGGCAATCGCGCCGGCCACATGGTTTATCATTCGCAGTCGTTTAAGTTCATGAATGGTGTTGAGGGCTTACCAAAATATATTCGGGATTACACTGCCAAGAATTACCCGAAATATCTTGAAGCCCCGAAAGAATGGAAAGGTCTTAGCGAAAACGAGAACACGTGGTCATACGCCAAGAAAATCATCGACGAAAAACGCGCCGCCGGACGTGGCGGACCTGGCGGCAAGGGCTCGGTGTTTGGCCTCCCAGACAGCTGAAAATGATCCGGCCTCAAACAAGTGTGAAAGACCGTGATAAAACTATTCGGCAAACTGTGCCGGCATTGCGGCTGGGACGGCTTCAAAGCCTTTGCGCACACCAAGTGTGCCGCTGGTCATACCGAACGCCAGGGGACGATGGTCTGCGTCGACCCACAGATTAAACGCAAAGCTGGTGACATTGCCGGTCACAGCATCTGTGAGTGTTTCGACAAAAATGAAATGTGAAACGTCAACATCACCTACGGTCTGACGGTCGAGCAGGCGAATCTTCGCAACCCCTTCGAGTAACACTTGATCGGCGCCCAACCCCTGCCCAATCCATCGAAACGTCTGCTCCCCACTCACGGACACATCATACCGGCGAGTCATCGTAAACATCGGCAGAGCACTTGGGGCCATATCAATCAGACAGTCTGGATCACACGGCGCAGGAATTGTGCGCTCAACGGCACCAGCCCGCACCGTGATCGCCGCTGTTGGAGGCGTTGCCACAATATTAATACAGGCAGGGACCCCATTATAACTGGCTTTTCCTTCGGCGCTGATCGCATGTTCAGTGGCATCATAGGACCACCGTCCCTCAACACGATAACTGCCGTCAGCTCCCGTAATGATGCTGGTGATGGTCCGGCCACCCTCGGCATGACGCACCACCTCGAAGGCTTCGGAACGCGCGAAGCGACCAGACTCAACTGCAATGATGCCTGAGTCTTCAATGCGATCACCCTCATTCAAAGTGAAAAAGCTTGATCGTTCAACGGAAGGCTCTTGGGCAATACCACTAAAAGCAAAAAATCCACTGACAATGCTTATTATTGCGCTGGTTATTGCGCGTGCCTGTAAATTGACCATGCGATTGATCCTGAAAAAATGGACTATGGCCAATCACTATACAGCAAACATATAGTGAACAAATCAGCTCAGAAGTGAACGTTCATTTTTTAAGACTGCGGCAACAGTCATAACCTCAGTAGTTCTTTCTCAAATCCAACCCGGCATAGAGATCACCAATTTCTTCTTCGTAGCCGTTAAACATGAGTGTTTCCCGGCGCAGAAAATCGCCAATGCGGCGTTCGCGGGCTTGCGACCAGCGGGGATGGTCAACGTTCGGATTGACGTTGGCATAGAAGCCATACTCGTTAGCAGCCATCACATTCCACGTGTTCTCAGGCTGTTCATCCGTAAAGGAGAGTCTGACAATCGATTTAATAGATTTAAAGCCGTACTTCCATGGCACAACCAGTCGGATTGGCGCACCACTTTGGTTTGGCAGAACTTCACCATACAGGCCGACAGCCAATAGGGAAAGCGGGTGCGTTGCCTCATCAAGTCGGAGACCTTCCACATAAGGCCACGGCAATATACGGCTAGACCTCTGCCCCACCATCTCTTCCGGTCGCACAACCGTCTCAAAGCGTACGTACTTGGCAGCGCTCTTGGGCTCGAAACGCTTGACCACATCTGCCAGGGAAATACCGACCCACGGCACAACCATCGACCACGCTTCAACACAACGCAGGCGATAAATGCGCTCTTCCAGATCGTGGGGCTTCAGAAAATCTTCTAACCCGATCGTCCCGGGATTTGCGCACAATCCATCCACCGTGACCTCCCAGGGCCGAGGCGTGAAGGGACCTGAATTTTCAACTGGATCACTCTTACCCGTGCCGAACTCATAAAAATTATTGTAGGTCGTAACATCATCGTAAGGAGTCAACGAATCGTCTTCGCCGACCTTCCCATACCCCTCAACAAGAGGAGATAGGGCCTCATTGACCCCAGGGCGCTCAACGGCTGCCGAGGCCGGAGACAGATTGAAGCCAAGCGCCGCAGACCCAGCGGCCAGGCCGGTTGCAGCCATAAAAGACCGGCGATTTAAATAATCTTGCTGTGATGTGATCTCGCTCGGTTTTGGGTCAGATTTCTTGGCCATCCGAATTAGCATGGGACCTCCTTAGTCATTTTCAACGGCCCGGCAGCGGGCATCTTAATTTATTTACGAATCGGTGCTCTGAACCGATCACTCATCAGACTATGGCACACAACACCTAGAATTCTGCCTCACATCCCAGTGACATTGCCGCTCTGTGACATTCTTTTTCTCATTTGCGGCAAACATTTTCGCGATTTACGTCAGACCTGCCGCGGTTTTGCCTTGATTGATTCACCCTGTGGTAACCATTTGAAGCTAGCTTCATGCTCAACACGAGGTCGCTCCCATAAGGCGGCATAAATCAATTTCCGCCGTCAGAAGCGGATGAGTTTGAGGACAGATATGGTTCTGCCGCGGTCACAGGTCGATAACGCCCTGCGTGTTTTGCTTTTTGAAGATAATGCAATGGATGCCAGCCTGATTAAACGGTTCCTTGAGGCCAGCGGTATCCGGCGAGACAACATCGTGACCACGGATGAGATTCCGAACGCGATGGATGCCCTCACCAATCAATCCGTGGATATTTGCCTCACCGACTATTACTTAACGCCCAATACCGGCTTTGATCTGATGGACGAAGCCCGTCGGCGTGACATCGACATTCCCTTTATTATGCTGACCGGCATGCAGGACCCAGCCGTTGATGAAGGCGCGCTCTCGCGCGGAGCTTACGATTTCATGGTTAAAGGCGATATGACCGTTGAAGGGTTGGAGCGATCTATCCGCTATACACTCGCGCGCCATAAACGGCAGTCGGAGTTGGCCAAAGCGGCTTTCCATGATCCGCTGTCAAACTTATCAAACCGCAAAGCTATTTTAGATGCGCTCAATAAAACAATCTCAACCGCTCCTAGCGCGGGTCCTTCGATGGGGGCTCTGGTTTACGTCAACTTAAACGGGCTGAAATTCATCAATGAAGCTTACGGCCTTAAAGTGGGTGATGCTATTTTGCGTGAGACTGGTCGGCGCTTAAAAGCCATGAAGTGGCCAAGTGAAACAATGGCCCGCTTAGGCAGTGACGAGTTCGGCTGCCTGATTGATCAGGTCTCCGACACGGCCAATGCCATGATGGTTGCACGGCGCATTGCCACGGCTTTCGCACAACCTGTGCGGACATTTGATGGAGAACATGAAATGAGTGCCGCTATCGGCGTTACAGCCTTTAGTCGCGGCGGCGAGCATATATCTGGCACTGACGTTTTACAGAGAGCTGCTGACGCCATGACAGAAGCCAAACGCACATGTCGCATGACTCGGGCGACAGAGATAAGCATAGCAAAAACCCATTAGAAAAAATGTGCCGTTGTGTTAGGTGGCTCTATTTTCCGGGTGTGATAAGCTCAGCGCTGGAGCATATGAGTCATGATCTTTGAATCTCACTTCGGCCAAGAAAAAGAAGCCGCTTACCAAATGGATCGGGCGGAAAACCAGACCGTATTGCAGCGATGGTTCGTTCTCGTCGGCGGGGGACTTTATTGTCTTGGCACCATGTGGGTTGCTTACAGTTCAGGCCAAGCAGGCGTCGTGCTTGGTAATTCCTCGTTGATGCTTCTCGCCTTCACTCTGATTCTTTTTGCCGCCAGTTTCATAGGCTTTGTACAAGACCGGGCTGAACTGTTACCGATCCTTTTTGCGTTGGCTTTTGCAACTCACATTGCTTTTGGCACGGCAAGTCTTCCTGACAGTGGCGACACGCGCTTTGCTCTGCTGATGGGGCTGTTATGTATTTATCTGACCGCCCTTTCACCAACGCTGCTGATATCTCTAGCGGCTGTGGCGTCAGCACTTGTGGTTGCCGTGCTGGCGACGTTGTTTCTGTTCCCCCTTCAGGATGTGGCCATCAGCATGGTCTCGGCATTCGGATACTTAGCGCCAGCACTTGCCATTGCGGTTGTGGTTGCCTTTGTGGCTGACCGCACGGCGCGTGAAGCTTTTTCATACAAATGGGAACTGAGCCGTCGCGCAACGACTGATGAACTATCGGGCGTCGCCAACAAAACACACATCCGGGTATTGGCCAACAATGAGTTCACCCGTGCGAGACGTTACAACGAACCCTTTTCGTGCATCATGTTCGAGATTGATGGTCTTGCTGCAATCCGCGACACCTGGGGAGACCACGCCGCTGATACGGTGGCGCGCGTGTTTGCGGGCTACTGCGTGTTGGTTATGCGCCATTGCGATAGTTTTGGCCGATTATCCGAACGCCGCTTTGTCGCCTTGCTGCCGGAAACGCCAGGCACAGGGGCCCTAACACTCGCCCATCGAATGGTGGATGATTTGAAAAACTTGGAAGTAAACGTCTACGGTGAGATCGTCCACTTTACGGTTTCGGCGGGTGTAACCGAAGCAAGTCGCTCGGACCACACTGGGAATGATCTGCTCAAAAGAGTTGAACAAGGATTGGAAGACGCGATTGAACAGGGTCGCGAGAAAGCTGTCTTCGCTGCCTCGCCTCAGCGTGCTTTTAACGAAGACACAAAGCGCGAGAACACCGCACCTACAGCAGAACTGGCCTAGAAGTCGCGCCAAAACCGCGGTGTGATCATCACAAAAAGGGTAAACAGCTCTAAGCGCCCCAACAGCATCCCGGCGGAAAGTAGCCACTTCTCTGGATCACCAAGACTGCTGAAATTACCAGCTGGACCAACAACAGGCCCTAAGCCCGGACCAACATTTGTGAGGGCTGTGGCCGCTGCTGAAACACTAGTCTGGAACCCTAATCCACAGGCGGCCAGAGCCACAGACAGCCCAAACCAACTGATCAGATACAGCGCAAGAAAAGCTGTAACCGAGAGCACAATATCAGAAGACACATCATGACCATCATAGGTCACGGGGAACACTCCATGGGGGTGAATCAACCGATTCACCTGTGACTTCAGAAAAGACCACATCAATTGGTAGCGAAACATTTTTACAGAACCGGATGTCGATCCCGAGCAACCACCGGCGAACGTAATAATGAGAAACACAACGGATGCACTTCCCCATAACGTATAATCCGCATTTACAAATCCCGTCGTTGTGACGATTGAAATCGTATTAAATGCAGATTGCGAGAGCGCCTCTGAGAAGGTAAGCGGCATTGTGCGCCACGCCCAAATAGCCATGAGCACAATAACAAATAAGCAAAACCCGAGGAAAAACCGAACCTGTGAATTCTTAAATAACAGCATCGGGTCTCTGCCAATCGCCTTGAGATATAAACTAAAAGGTAACGCACCACAGATCATGAAAAATACAGCGATCCAAGGCAGCCAGGTTGACTGAAAGTGCCCAAATGAATCGTCATGGGTCGAAAAGCCGCCCGTCGCAATGGTGGTCATGGCATGATTTATGGCGTCGAAGCTGGTCATCCCTGCGAAACCATAGGCCATCGCACAAATGAGAGTCAGAATAATGTAAACCGCAAAGATACCCGTCGCGACTTGCTTGGCCCGCGGCAGAACTTTGTCGGATGTATCTGAACTCTCGGTCTTCATGAGTTGCATGCCGCCGACCCGCAGCAGCGGCAGAATTGCAACGCCCATCACAATGATTCCAATGCCGCCGATCCATTGCTGCATAGACCGCCACAAAAGCAGCCCCGGCGGCAGGGTATCCAGTCCGGTGAGCACGGTAGAGCCTGTAGTGGTAATACCCGAAACGCTCTCGAATATGGCATCAGTGACACTTAGGCCCTCAACGCTAAAAAGAAAGGGGGCGGCTCCAAAAATAGGCAGGATTAACCAAGCCAAAGCTGTCAGCAAATAGCCTTCTCTGATGGTAATGCGTTCTGCATGACTGGCATTGGCGAGGACAAGAGACATCCCCAGGAATAATGTGAGGACCGACGAAACCGCAAAAACCATCCAGTCAGGATTTCCAGCTACCAGGTCGGCCAGCAATGGGACAACTTGGGCACAGGCAAGTACTGTCAGCAGAATTCCAAGAACATTAAATATGCGGGCCATGGCGACAGTGTACTGCTTAACGTGGGATTGGGGGGCTCATATCTTCTGCGTCAGGCGTTGGGGTATCCATATCGCGATGGATGCGCCACTGACCATCTGCTCCTCTCTTGTAAAGGATCAACGCACGACCAAAATCATGAACGGGCTCAGCTCCGGACATAGATTGGTAGGTCAAAGCAAAGCGGGCTGTGTTCCAGGCATAATCACCAATCACTTCTAATTCTTCGACATCAAAAGACACGGCGAGTTTGGTGCCTTCCGCGACGGACTGAAAAAAATCTCGGATTTGAGTGCGACCGCGCACAGCTGGCTGGCGACGCGCCATTACCCAGCCATCTTCGGTGTAAAGCTCAGCCAAGACCTCAAAGTCTCGCGCGCCGTAAGCGGTCTGCCAGCGTGCTTCGATCGATTCAATGGCCGCATAATCTTCTGCCGTGCCACCACGTTTTTCATAGCTCGACGCTGGCACTGCCCCCAATATAAAAAATAGGGCTGTAAGTATCGCACCGATTACAGCGTTTGATAAAAGTCTATTTATCATGATGACCTCACCCTTGCATCCACAGACCCTGGTACCTGTTCAGACTTCAGGTATGATGCATTTTTTATTTAATCGACCAACTGGGAACCTTGGGGGCAACCTTGGACTTCACATCATACGACCTACTCATCTATATCCATACACTTCTGTTCGTATATTGGCTCGGCGGTGACCTCGGTGTTTACTTCACGGCTCAATATGTCGCCAACCGCAATTTGCCTTTAGACGAACGCTTCCGGTTTATGCATGTCCTTATGCAATGCGATATGGGCCCAAGAACTGCGCTGATTGCTCTCATTCCGGTGGGATTTCAGATGGCTTGGATGATTGGAGCCTCCCCCATTGGCGGCCTTGGCCTGATCGCAATTTGGGTGGTTGGGCTGATCTGGTTGGCTGTGAACTGGTGGATGTTTTTTAACGAGCAGCATCCAATGACAGCCAAGTTACGCGGGATCGATATGTACCTGCGGTACATCGTGATTCTCGGCATGGGCGGGCTTGGCCTGTGGTCTTTAATCTCTGATAATCCGATTGCGGGCAACTGGCTCGCCGCAAAGATCTTCCTGTTCGCTGGTGCGGTTTCACTTGGTGTCTATTTACGCAGTGTCATTAAAGACTGGATTATTGGGTTTGGTATGGTTCGCGCGGGTGGAGAAGAGGCCGAAAAAGGTAACGACATTATTGAGGCCGCTCTTGGTCGGTCCAAGGTTGCAGCACTCACATTATGGGGAATTGTCGCGCTGATCGCGTTTCTTGGCAAAGTGAAACCGTTTTAGCTAAATCATCGTTTAGCGAAGTACATGGATTAGTATAACAGGCTGAGAACTAATTGTTGGATTACGATGACGTGTTTGCGTCGCCTAACGCTGTTTATTGATGACGCATATACGCAATAGTTTGCGGCTCAAAAGATGGAGTGCTATCCAGCCTATGGTTAAATCTTTACCTGACCGTCCATGCCGCATCGCAATTATGACGGGAGATCACACTGCAACGGATCCAACGAAACCCGGCGGACATTATAATCCAGAGGATCTTCAGCAACACCAGATTATGGTCGCGGCTTTTCAAAGCCATAAGGATTACGACGTTGACGTTTGGAATGAGCACCACCCCCTACTCGACCGCTTACGGCAATCACCGCCAGACCTAGTCGTCAATTTCAATGACACTGGCTATCTCAACCAAGCCGTCCTCGAGTTGAACCTCCCGGCTTACATGGAAATGCTTGGCGTGCCGTACACAGGAGCCCCCCCGGCAGCCATGGTGATCTGTTATGATAAGGCGTTGGTGCGGATGGCTGCAGAAAGTCTGGGGGTCGCAGTCCCAAGAGAGGTGTTCATACCAGCGAACGCACCGCTCGACACGCTGCCTGGCTTTTTCCCGGCTCTGATTAAGCCCAATACAGCAGATGGCAGTTTAGGCATCACGAAGGATGCCGTAGTGCGCGACGCGGCACAGGCGTGGGCGTACATGACCTGGCTCCGTGAGGCATTGCCGGGCCGTGACGCGCTGTATCAAGAATACTTACCGGGGCCAGAATACGGCATTGGCATCATCGGAAATCCGCAGTCCGGCCTGCGAATTCTGCCACCGCTCGAAGTGGATTTCTCCAAGCTGCCAAAGGGACTTAATCCAATTCTATCCTATGAATCAAAGTCTTTGCCTGACTCACCTTATTGGACTGACATCGGGTTCCGAAAAGCGGATATAGCCGCCAGCGTGAAAGAAAAAATGCTGAGCGGCATCTCACAATTGTTCCAGCGGCTGCAGTTGCGCGATTATGCACGTTTTGATTTTCGCGTCGCCGCTGACGGCGAACCAAAATTGATGGAAGTGAACCCGAACCCAGCCTGGGAGTCCGGCGGCAAGCTGGCCATCATGTCGTCGTTTGATGATCTGACCTATCCTGACATGCTGCGTTTGATTATCGATACCGCCTGGGCTCGGGTTAAAACCAGCAGGCTCTAATTTTATCAAACGAAATCGCGAGGAATGGACATTATCCAATCCCGTCGCACAAAAGCCGCACCCTCTTCGAAGGATTCAACACTGCCGGTAAACTCGAACGTGTCAGCTGTAGAGGTGAGCCGCGTTTTGCAGAGCACCTTGATATTCCACCCCTCCCGCCGTAGCACTGCAGACTGTTCAAATTCTGCCACCGCCGAAAGCGGATCCGTTTCAACAATGCGATAACGCTTCAACAGCGTGTACCCGATATCGAGGTTGATTTCCGCAATATGGGCCAGAGACGCTCCATCAAACTCACCGCCATCACTGCGCAGCGTATACACCATCTCATTGCTCGTCAGGTCGATTTCCAGGCCGCGTTGCATGGGAAGTGCACGCAGTTTTTTATGACTGGTGCCAGGCGCTGCTTCTGGGGCCTTGAAGGGTTTCAAGTCTTCATCTTCGGAGCGAGGCGGACGAACCGGTAAATTTAATGTACTGGTTCCC
Source organism: Rhodospirillaceae bacterium (assembly GCA_040221475.1). Taxonomy (GTDB): domain Bacteria; phylum Pseudomonadota; class Alphaproteobacteria; order Rhodospirillales; family Rhodospirillaceae; genus WLXB01. The sequence goes on from JAVKEJ010000036.1 coordinate 224,429, forward strand.
GTTCTCACGTCAATGATCACGGCAGATGGAGATGGCCAAGCAATCGGCCAGTATGAGGTTGATAAACTTACGCGCACTCGATGTCCTACGGGAAAGGCGTGCGCAATGTCATTCAATTGGATGCGCACACGATACCAGACCCCTGGCTCAAGAGGCTTCGCCTGTTCATGAGAGTCTCGATGCGTTAAATTGAGGAGCCCGTAACTGACGCGCAGCACCGAGCCATCAGGGGCCACATCCCCCAAACGTACGGCAATCATGGCTGACAGCGAATCCGCACAGACGTCAATTTCGACCACTGGAGCACCGAGCACTTCGAGCCGCTGTGTCAACTCATCGCTGTCGAACACCAGTGAACCGCCATCATCAGGGCGCTGATCACGCGGCATTTCTCCGTCGGCCCCAAAGCCACACCACTCCCCGGACCGCACGCCGGTGGTTTGCGGTGAGGAAAAGGAAACTTCGGTCTCTGGCTCAGGCTCACGGCTGAGGTGGCCAGGATTCAACACCCACGTTTGCGTTTTTATGTTTGGGCTTGGCCAAGCGGGTTCCGCCACCCAACGCCCAGGCCATTCCGCGTATTGCGGCTGAGGCGGAACGCTCTCCTGCATCCACACCCGTAATACAGGTTCGTCCATAATTCCGGTGTCGCGCCCCTTGAGCCAATGATCCCACCACCGCAGCGACTCTTGCATCCAGCCAATAGAAGGTCCTGGCGTGCCATCGTGAGGAAAGCAATGCGCCCATGGCCCAATCAAACCTTTTTTTGGACCGCGCAGGTTCTCCAACAGTCTTGGAATGGCGTTGGTATAGCCGTCGGCCCAACCGCCAACCGCATACACCGGACATTGAATGGCGCTCCAGTCTTCGCAGACAGAGCCATGCTGCCAGAATCCGTCACGGGTTTGATGGTCCATCCAGACCGCCGGAAAAGGATTCAGTGCATCAAGCCGTTGCCTCCATGTCTCGCGCCAACTCTCCCCGACAATATCAGGGTCCGGCGGTAAGGCGGTGTAGAGCATGAGGATTGACCCCCATTGCATGTTTTCATTCAGCAAACAGCCACCCATGTAGTGCGCATCATCAGAATAACGGTCGTCGGTGGAGCATAAGGTGATGACAGCTTTGAGGGCTGCGGGCCGTAAGGCTGCAACCTGTAGCGAATTAAATCCGCCCCAGGATATACCCGTCATGCCGACGTTACCGTCACACCAGTCTTGCTGACTTAGCCAGTCGATAACAGCGATGGCATCGGCCAACTCGCTCACAGTATATTCGTCCTCTAATATGCCATCAGAATCACCTGACCCACGCACATCAACCCGGATCGCGGCATAACCGTGAAGGGCGTGATAGCGATGGATTGGCTCATCACGTGACCGCATAAAATCGCGTTTGCGATAAGGAATGTACTCTAGGATAACCGGCACAGGGTCCATGCGGGCAGACTTCGGTAGCCACAAACGGGCCGCGAGGCGACAGCCATCCGGCAATGGGATCCAGACGTTTTCAATTTCCTCAATGCTTTCAAGGTCAAAGGTTTCGGCGGTGCTCACCCAGCAGCAGCCCTGCGTGTGCGATTGGTCAGAATTTTTTGCGCTGACCAGTAGCTCAACGCCAGTTTCTCGCGCACGGCGCGGCCGGCTTTCGGGTCCCAGCAGTTGACGATGGCCAATCTAAATCCGCCAGGCGGCATGGAGTGAGCACTCGGAGCCTTATCTTGATGGAACGTAATCTGGATGGATGTCACATCAGGGGTTTTCAGAAGGTCTGCCACAAGGTCAGCAGGAGGATGCGCGTACTGAATACCATGAGACCCAAACAGCACGACGCTATAGCCATCACGGCGATGGCTGTCATCATAGTCCCACGCACCGACCGCATAGAGATTGATCAAAGCATCAACCCAGTGATCACCATAAAGGTCTGGCCATTGATCAGCGAACCGCAAATGAGCTTCAATGATGCGGGCCCCAATGGTTTCAAAATTAGCCATGCCGGTGTAGCCGGATAAATTTTTCTTTACCCAGTCACCGCAATACGTCTCAATTTCAGGGCGATTTTCTGCGAGGACATGCCAATAGTCAAACATTCCGCCCTCCAGCGGGTGACCTACAGTGTGGCGCCACCAAACTGCTTCGCCATTGACTACGGCCAGATCGCTCGACACATGCTCACCTTCCAGCAACGGCATCCAGAAATGACCAGGGCGCTGAAGGTGCTTATATTCCTTTAAGGTGCGAATAACCCGACTACCCGCACCCATACCACGCATGTTGTAAATCGGTTTAGAAAAGACCGGAAAAGTAGGTGGATCTATGCCATGCGGAGCGCACTGAAACCCCTGACTCTCGGCAATGGCAAGTTTGTCGTATATCCATTTATGCTCAGGGTACCAAAGCCACGCATCGCCATCTTCCGTGGGGACTTTCACATCATCTGGACAGGCGAAATTCTGAAAATACTGCATCCGCCACGGGTCGAACTCGCAAACTGGCATTTCAAACGTCCTACATAATAATAACGCATACTATCCAGGTTTTTCACTCGGGTCGAACAGCCTATAAAATGTCAATTTACCAATGATGACCGGGTTTTTATCCATGCTGCAGCGCAATGAACACTGATGCAGTTTTTAGGGTGATTTATTCTATTCTGCTGCGATGCAGCATTTTATCTGCGGCGCTAAAGTCACACTACCACAGGAACTAAACCTTCGCTGGTAAAGCGCTAGCGTTAACCTTGGTTGTTCCTTTAATATTTACGACATATAAAAAAGCACTGCGCCCTGATCAAAAAGACCGGGTGATAATAATAATTATGGACTGGGGTATTTTATGAAACCGACTGTTAAGGCAATGTTGGCTACCTCTGCTGCTGCATTATGTTTTTCATCAACCGCAACTCTTGCGCAAGAACAAGTAGCTCAAGCAGGGCGCGCCGCAATACTCATCGAAGAAATTCAAGTCTACGGCACAAAGAAAAACCGTGCCGAACAGTTACAAGACGTACCTGTCGCCATTTCTGCGTTTAACGAAAGCGCTCTTGATGCCCGACAGTTGACAACGATCGAAGATCTTTCCTTTGCAAGTCCGAACGTGAGCCTTGATCAAGTGGGGACGACGCCTGGCGTGCAAAACTTTTCGATCCGTGGATTAGGTATTAACAGCTCGATCCCCTCGGTTGACCCCACCGTCGGTTTATTCATGGATGGCGTGTATCTCGGCATTACCGCTGGTGTTGTGGTCGACACATTTGACCTGGAAAGCATCGAGATATTACGCGGGCCACAAGGGCTGCTGTTCGGACGGAACGTCACAGGCGGCGCAGTCCTGCTGCGCTCTAAACGTCCAACGGGTGAATTCGGCGCCAAGGCTAAAATCAGCTACGAGACCGGACCCGAGTATTCCGCCTCGGCTGCTGTTGAAGGACCATTGGCAGGCGACAAACTCGCCGGTAAATTAAGTGTCTATTACAAAGATGACGATGGTTATTTCGATAACCTCGCGGATCCGACGCGGGATGTCGGCGCTCAGGAAACGCTGATGCTACGCCCCTCCTTCGTGTTTACGCCCAATGAAGATTTGGACATGACGCTCATCTATGAGCACGGTGATTTAGAGGGTGATGGTGCCGTTGGGCAACGCGCATTGACCAATAACCCGTCAGATACGTCTGACAACATCTTCGTTGAAATCGATGAACCGGGTTTCGTTGATATTAAGTGGAATCAAGTCACTTTCGAAACAAACTGGGATATTGGGCCCGGCACGCTGACCAACATCTTCGGCTACCGCAAAGTCGAACAGAACGCTCTGTCAGATGTGGATGCCAGTCCACTGCTCTTGTTCCATGGCGACATCATCATCGACCAGGATCAGATTAGTAATGAGCTGCGCTATTTCGGCGAAGTGACAGATCAACTAGATCTCACAGCTGGCCTCTATTACTTCGACCAAGATGTCTATTACCGGGAAAATAGATACCTGGCCTTTAACACCATTGTCGCGGGCCTAGGGGGTGACCAAGCCCACAAGAACTACGGCGCGTTTTTGAATGCGGACTATCGCCTAACAGATACCCTGACGGTCACGGCAGGCGCGCGTTATACCGAGGAAAAGAAAAGCGCGAACGTTACACGTTTTGGACTTTGCAATGTGACAACTTTGGTCTGTGCACCCGATTTTTCTGACTCGGAAAAGTGGAGCAACGTGACACCTAAAATCGGCGTGCGTTACGACGCCAATGAAGATGTCCTGCTCTACGCCCATTGGACCAGAGGCTTCCGCTCTGGCGGGTATAACTTCCGCACGACTGTTCCCGCTATTTTTGATGCTGGCCCAACGGACGAAGAAAAGCAGGATTCTTTTGAAGTTGGTTTTAAATCAAGCTGGATGGACCGTCGCTTCGTAATAAATGGTGCCGCCTTTTATAATGACCTCCAGGACCTTCAGCGGGAATTAAATGTTGCCAACCCGGTCGTGGGCGTTGTTCAGGGCATCAGAAACACAGCTGACGCGACCATTAAGGGATTTGAGTTGGACATGGTTGCTCTGCCAATCCCTCAGTGGGCGTTTAACGCCTCTCTTGGTTATTTAGATGGCGATTACGATGAAGTCCGCTTTGATCTAAGCAGTGATGGTTTGATTAATGATGCCGACCTAGCGCTCTCTATTCCGCGCCTACCAACCTGGACCTACACCGTCGGCTCCACCTTTGACCAAGACCTGGGTGATTTTGCCGTGCTGAGTTTGCGCGGTGAATACAGTCATCGCAGCAGCGCGTTCTACACTGACAACAACATTGGCGTTCTGCCCTCTTACGATGTGTTTAATGCCTCGGTCAGTCTGATCAGCATGGATGAGCAATGGACGCTAACGTTATACGGCAAGAACTTATCCGATGAAGCCATCGTCCAGCAAAGCACAACTCTGCCGTTCGCGCAGTTTGGTGCTCCGCGGCTTTCGACGTTGCAAGAAGGCCGTCGTTGGGGTTTGGAACTGAAGTTCCAATACTAAACAACTTAGGTATTAAAACCCATTGGGGTGGTGGCCATCTGGTCACCACCCCTTTTATTTTCTGTCCTATAGTCCTTTGATTGACGCGCTCCCTCGCCTACACTTCCGTCATGAAAAAGCATCTCTTGATTTCTCTAATTTCACTGGCCTTCACTCTGGGTGCTCTTAAAGCAAACGCCGAGTCATACCTATTGGCGACAGCGACAACGGGCGGGACCTATTATCCTGTTGGTGTTGCCCTTGCGACCCTGACCAAAGTGAAGCTTGATCCCACAGGCGGACCTTCGTTATCAGCTATTTCTTCAGCGGGATCGGCCGAAAACATTAAGCTGCTGCGTGAACAGCAGGTGCAGTTTGCATTGCTCCAAGGCATCTACGGCGCCTGGGCCAAAGATGGCAGCGGCGCACTGCAATCTGATGGTCCACAAACCTATCTGCGGTCCATTACAACGCTATGGCCCAATGTAGAGCATTGGCTGGTGCGCGCGCAGTATGCGCTAAGTGGCACGGCATCGGACTTTGATGCGCTCAAAGGTCAACGCCTCTCCATCGGAGCGCGCAATTCGGGCACAGAAGGTTCAGGCCGGGCACTCCTGACACAATTAGGATATGATCCAGACGTTGATTTTAATCTGGTTTACCAAGGGTATGAACCGAGCGCCGACGGTCTACAGAACGGCACTTTATCGGCGGCCAACCTTCCGGCTGGGCCGCCTGTCGGTGCCGTCACCCGGGCCTTTGCAGCCCTTGGAGAAAAAGCAAAACTGCTCGCTTTCACAGATGAGCAAATGATCAGAGCGAATACACCGCGGGCTTTGTGGACTCGCTATGTCATTCCTGCAGGTACTTACCCCGCACAAAGTACCGATGTGGCGACCCTTGCCCAGCCAAACTTTCTGGCTGTTCATGAGGATGTGTCTGAAGAAGACGTCTATCAGATCGTCTCAACCATCTATAGCAACCTGGCCTTCCTGAAAGCCATTCATAAAGCCACGGCGGATATGAGCCTCGAGACCGCCCTGCCCGGACTCCCCCTGCCCCTGCACCCCGGTGCACTGCGGTTTTATCGTGAGTCTGGCTTGGATGTTGATCAAGACTTGATACCACCGGGGCTCAATTAGGCGTGAGCGTCGTTACCACGCCGGGCACGGTCACCACCGAGAGCAGCAGACCCGCTTGGTTAACCGCGGTTGCCGCAGGCGTCGCGCTTCTACACATTTTCTTTAACTCCTTTTCACCACTTTCAGAACTATGGATGTCCTTACTCCATTTTGGAACTCTTGGGGCGCTGGTTGCATTGACAGTGCCTTGCCGCAAAAGCGCTCAAACACCCCTTTCTAATGCCTGTGACATTGGCTTAGCGCTTGTGGCTTTCGGATCAAGCGTCGCACTGATTGCCGGTGAAGATGCCTTTTATGATCGGGGCCAGACCTTCAGCATACTGAACTGGAGTGTCGCCCTTGCCTTGGTGCTATGCGCGCTTGAATTGACGCGGCGAGCAACGGGCTGGGTGATTCCGATATTGGCGATTGCTGCCATCACCTATACGGCCTGGTGGGGAAAATTTGTTCCGGGAGTGTTTCAGTTTCCCGGTCTAACGTGGGAAACGGTGCTGTATCGCGCGACCTATGCCGGTGACGGTATGTTCGGCACGATCGCCCGCATTTCGTGGAGCTATGTGTTCATGTTCATCCTTTTCGGCACTTTTTTGCTGAAGAGTGGGGCGTCTGATGTGATTCTTGCACTGGCTCGCGCGGCTGCCGGTCGCATCGCTGGCGGCCCAGGGTTTGTGGCCGTCATCGGCTCTGGTTTGATGGGGTCTGTCTCTGGATCAGCTATTGGAAATACCGTTTCCACCGGCGTCGTCACCATACCGTTGATGAAGCGCGCCGGTTTTCCGGCGCGCACCGCCGCCGGAATTGAAGCCGCGTCGTCCACAGGCGGGCAGTTGATGCCACCGGTGATGGGGGCGGGTGCGTTCTTGATGGCGAACTATACCGGAGAAAGTTACCTGACCATCATCTCGGTCGCGACACTGCCTGCCGCACTCTATTTTTTATCAATTGCATTTCACGTTCGTATTTCAGCGTTAAAACTTGGCTTACGCCCAGAAAACAATACCCAGTCGCAAGACCAAGAGAATCACAATTTAGCTAAGAGTTGGCCGGTCCTGTTGCCCATCCTGGTTCTGGTCGGATTGCTGATTGCCGGGTTCACGCCAACATGGTCCGCCGCGGCAGCCACTATAGCAACGGTTGTCTGTGCCCGCTTAGGCCCGCACCCCATGAACATGCGCGATGTTATTGAGACCCTAGCCCAAGGAAGCCTTACGGCCGCATCTATCTCCGTGTTGCTTGTGAGTGTTGGGCTTGTGGTCATGGCCGTGACAACAACGGGTCTCGGCCCCACCGTTTCTCAAATGATCGTATCCTGGTCGGGTGGCAGCCTTCTCCTCACGCTCACCTTTATCGCACTCGCCTCTTTGGTGCTGGGTCTCGGCCTGCCCGTCACAGCCGCATATGTGGTCTTAGCGCCGCTGGCCGCGCCAGCCCTGGCCGATTTGATGCTCGACGCAAAGCTTCTTGAAGCCCTCATGACGGGTTCATTAAGCGAAAGTGCCAAGACGATCTTGATGGTGATACTGCCAGAGCAAGCCGCCGCGCTCGGGTCAGCTATGCCCCGTGAGGACGCGCTGATCCTTTTGGCTGCCATCCCCCCGGAATTGAGAACCACAGTTTCGGATCAGGCATTGTCAGCCTCAACCCTGGCCGCAACGCTTCTCACAGCGCACATGATTGTGTTTTGGCTGTCACAAGATTCCAACGTGACGCCACCGGTGTGCCTCACTGCCTATGCTGCAGCGGGCATTGCGGGGACAAATCCCTTAGCCACGGGATTCACAGCTTGGTCTTACGCAAAGGGCTTGTATCTTATTCCCCTTGTCATGGCGTTCACCCCATTGATTGGCGGCGATGCTGTAACACTCCTTCAGATTACGTTGTTCACCATCGGTGGGCTATACGCCTTCACGGCAACGCTTCATGGACACTTAGAAGGAAAAGTCAGTATTCCATTCCGCCTCATTACGGCGGCCCTAGCAGTGGTTCTATTCTGGCCACATGGCTCATGGGCCATCGGCGGCATAGCCATGCTGTTGCTCAGCGGAGTGATTGTGATATCCAAGCGCTCCCAACCGATATGACGAGAACGTTATGAGCCAAACTTGGAACCCTGAAGTTTATTTGCGTTACGAAACCTATCGGGCACGCCCGGCGCTCGACCTGCTAGCGCAGATCCCGCTTGAAATTGCAGGCTCCATAGTCGATCTCGGGTGCGGCCCAGGCAATGTGACTCAAAAACTAAAGGAGGCTTGGCCAGACAGAAACGTCATGGGTGTGGACATGTCAGAAGATATGCTCGCGAAAGCACGCGCATCGGACACACATGGCCTGCTGCAATGGCAGCAAGGAGATATTGCAACATGGGAGCCCGAGTCACAGTTGGCTTTGGTGTTTTCCAATGCTGCTTTGCATTGGGTGCCCGATCACACCACCGTTCTACCGCGCCTTACCTCACTGGTGCTCCCAGAAGGTTGGCTGGCGTTTCAGATCCCCGTCACGGAAGCCTGCCCGTACCAGACTTGCATTCGGGAAACGGTAACCTCGGAGCGGTGGGCGGACAAACTCGCACAGGTCTGGATGTATAAAGACCCGATGCAGCCTGAGCAGATGTACGATATTCTCTCGCCTTTCGCGCGATCAGTGGATATCTGGGTGACGGATTATCACCACGTGCTGGAGGGGGAAAATCCGGTTTTTGACTGGATTATCGGCACCGGTCTGACACCTTATTTATCGGTGCTCTCAGGTCCAGACCAAGAAGAGTTCCTGTCTGATTATAGCGCCCACGTTCTCTCTGCCTATCCTAAGCAAACGGACGGAAAAACGCTGTTTCTGATGAAAAGAATTTTTGTTGTGGCTCAGATCAACTGAGCCATCCGAGCGCGTTTAAGCGGCGTCCTGTTCTCGAACGCGATAGACGGCTTTCAACGCCTCAGTGAAAGACACATCATGGCGCACGGCAATAACCGCTTCCGCTGCCGAATGGCATTGTGCCACGTAGTCACGTCCTGCCGCACGAGCCACCGAAACAGCACGAGAAATAATACCCTGAACATCATCTAAAACCAGAGACACGGGCGCGGGGAGTGAGACAGGCACTGCTGTTTCGCCATCTTCATTTGCCGGAAAAACGCTAACCTGATCCATCTCAAAATCATCCTTGTTGCATCAAAGTATTGTATCGCTTTGTCATGTAGGCACAACATGTCGCGGAATTCGCATGGTTTCCGGCGATTCGCCGCAGTGCACGATTCAAGACGTTAAGACGCTAAACGCACCGAATCGCTCGCGCCCGCAGAGATTAAAACCTGCTTGTAAAGTGTGGCAGCAATCGGGGTGGAATTAGGGTTAGTGTGAGGCACCCTTTGCGTGGTTATTCTGCGCATCTTCAGCACGGATTTTGCACGCCGCAACTACATCGCGTTTTTGATCAAGTGTCATGGTGCGCCACGCGCCAATTTCAGAGAGCGTCCGCAGACAGCCAATGCACATTTTCGTCTCACGATTGATTGTGCACACACCGATACACGGCGAGGCCGGAAGATCTTCAGGGTTTGCGGTCTGTGGCATCGATGATGTATCTGACATATACCTTCACCTATAGTGCCCTGAGGCTGAAGACAAGTTAGAGTGAGAAAAACTTCTATGCTGATGGAGCAAGATTTTGGCCAACACAACTGAAACGCTGTCACAACTGGGCACCATGACCGACACGCCCTTATCTCCTGCTGACGCTGTTCTTGAAATTGTCGACAATCCACATGGGGATACGGATTACCTCATCCGGTTCGCCTGCCCCGAGTTCACAAGCGTCTGCCCGGTGACAGGGCAGCCAGACTTCGCTCATTTGGTGATTGACTACGTGCCGAGCAAGAAAATTGTGGAATCAAAGTCGCTCAAACTGTTCCTGAGTTCTTTTCGCAATCATGGTGCCTTTCACGAAGACTGCACCGTGATGATCGGTAAACGCATCGTCCAGGCGACTGACCCAAAATGGCTGCGCATTGGCGGTTACTGGTACCCGCGCGGCGGCATTCCCATAGACGTATTCTGGCAAACCGGCACCGCCCCGAATGGGCTGTGGATTCCAGACCAGGGTGTGCCGGGGTATAGAGGGCGCGGTTAAAAGCCTCCAAGGTAGTCAGAAGGCGAACAAGTTGTTTATCAGGGGCTTGGCCTAAATCGTTACTTCGCTTGTAATCAACTAGACAATTTCTCTGACCCTTTCAGGATACGGACCTATGGCAAAGTTTGACGGTAAAGTCGCGTTGGTGACCAACGCAACCGGTGCAACCGGAACAGCGATCTGCGCACAACTTCAGGACGGCGGCGCAACCGTGATCGCTGCTGACTTTGACGTCACGACCGTCGAAGGCTGGGAGCACGGTCTTACCGCCATTGAGAAGCAACATGGGCGGCTCGACATTCTGGTGACCATTTCCGAAGCCAAATATGCAGCACCGAAAGCTATTGTCGATACGTCTTTAGAAGAGTTTCGCGCTGTCAATCGTGACAACATCGAAGCGGCTTTTCTGGCCACACGCTATGGCGTGGTGAAAATGCGCGAATTCGGCAATGGCGGGGTCATCGTGAATGTTGCCCCAGCAACCGCAACCGTCGGGGTCGCCGGTCAAGCCGCTTTTTGCGCATCCGCCAATGGCGTGCGCATGATGACACGCGGCGCAGCCCTCTCGTGTTGTGAGGCAAAAGACCGCATCCGCGTGAACTGCGTGCAAACAGGACAAATTGAAGGCACGCCGGGTGGCGATGTTATGGCAGGCGCATCGGTTCCGCTAGGTCGACCTGGGACCGTGCAAGATATAGCAGAGGCTGTGGCGTTCCTGGCCTCGGACGAAGCCTATTACATCACCGGATACGTGCTGCCCATCGACGGTGGGATGCTGGCCGCTTAAGGCTCAGACGAAACCGGGATAATGCCCTCAACCAGCCTATTTGGCAGGTAGGAGGCATCCCAATTGGGATCACTTTTTCCAAGTCTGAGAATCAGCATATCTTCAGAGGGAATGATGTAGAGATTGCGATAGCCGCCGCCCTCAAAGAAATAGATATCATCCCGAATAAAAGGCTCGGTGTGCGGGATGCCGATGTCGCGTCGCTCAGAGTAAGGCCGGTTTGTGACAAACTCCTGGCCAAGCCAAATATGCATGCCGTAATTGGGGTTGCGGGGAGATGGTGTGGTCATTGTGTCGACCCACCCTTCGGGCAAAACGCGTTTGCCGTCCCACACGCCGTCATTAAGCAACAAGGCACCTAAGCGCACCCAGTTGTGCGGCGTCGTACGAAAACAGCAATCTATGTGAATCATGCCATCGGCGCGATCCATGAAAAAGCTGCCCCGGTCAGCTCCGATGGGCTGCCAAATGCGTTCAAGAAAATACTCTTCAATGGGTTTCCCGATTGCACGCTCTACAACAATAGCGACAAGTTGAGACGGGACGTTGCCGATATCGAACAAGGTGCCCGGTTCAAGTTCCTGGCTATGATCAAGGGCCACCATCACCACATCGCCGGTCCAGGCTGATCGTGTAAAGCGGTTCCAAGCCCCAGGTCCAAGGGGTGGGTTTTCTAATCCGCTCGCATGGTGCAAAAGATTGCGCAGAGTGATATCGCCTTGCGGTTCATCACTCCACTCTTCGATATAATCACCGATACGGTCATCAAGAGCGATCTTGCCGTCTCCAATTGCGATGCCGGCCAAAAGGGCATTGATCGTTTTGGTCATGGCGCGACCGGTCATGAGTTCATCAACTCCGCCTTCGTGCCAATATCGCTCGATCTGCACTTTTCCTTTGTGCACCACAATGAACGCTGTGGCTCCGGTATCGCCCGCCCACGCCGCCGCAGACTCAAGAACATCCGGCGCTATTGTCGGCGTCTCCGCGGGTGGAAAAAAAGCGGTCGGCGGTTCGTTCAGATCAAAGGCGGGTTGATAAAAGTCCGGGCTGGGCTCCATGGCGTCAGCAGGCGGGTTAAGGTAACGCTGCCAAAATATAGGGTCTGAGGAATACTCAACGCCGGCAAAAATGACGATGCAAAACGCCAGCCCACCGAGGCCATAGAGGAGATTTCGGAGCATAGCTGCTATCCTTTAAACTTAGTCTTATCAACAACAAGCAGTTCCGGATTGTCTTGTTGAATTTTATCAAAATAACTCTGCGGCAGTTGATGAACCCCGTCCAGCTTTTTGCCGCTCCAGATTGCAAACATATGACCTGGATTGTCTTCCATCTCTAACCACGATGGATAAGGGAAAACATAACCGCCGCTGGTCCCCAAGGGCAGACGCGTAATGGACTCATCCTCAAACATGCCACGCGGCGTCCAATTGTGCGACGTTTCAATAAACGGCGTGAACCAGTTATCAGGGGGCACGCGAATTTCTTCTTGTTTCACCATGTCATCTTCAATGCGAAATAGAGAATAAGTCTCCGTAAATTCTGTGCCCTCTCGGTCCAGCGGGCGTTTACCGCCAACACCGTAAATCATGCCCGGGTCTTCGGTCAGAATGGTCGGCGTCACGCCATGGGTTTTACCCGTAACGGGGTTCACCAACTCCTCAATGAATTCACCCGTGTAAACATCGCGCGGATAGGACGTATTGTGGCCGTGGACCTCAAACAAGTTCTCGCCAATTTTACGGTGATGCGAAAATTCTATGCCTTCGTAGCGCACGACGGGTTGGACTTTCTTGCCTTCCGCCACAATGAACATGGTGAAAAAATACCAGAGCAAAACATCCGCCTCGTCTTCCCAGGCGCGGCCAAGTCGAAACTCCGCTTTCATCTTGGCCAACGGATTGTCAAAGTAGAATTGTTCAGACACCACTCGACCGGTCGCAGGGGGCATATACGTTGCCTCAACCTGTGTACTAGCCAGTGTTGGGCTTGCACCGATAAGTGATCCGGCAGCACCCGCGGCTGAAGCCGTCAGGACATTACGGCGTGATAAGCTGATGTCTCCGCCCGCAGAAAACGCACGTTTCATAATGTCGAGCATATTGTAGAACTCCAGTTCATCAGTGATTTTCAAACTGAACCTATAGTGAATATACCGTCACCTCGCTGCAATGCGTGTTCGCACCGAGATTATGTAAAATTCACGAATGCGCTTTCATGCAACAGGCCATCAACCGGAGACTTTTCACCATTTCTATGGAGGAACGACCAATCCCTCTTGCTCGATCAGACCCCGGTAGGACTGACTTACGGGCACCTGAAGGCCGTTTGTTAAAGTTAACTTGAAGGTTCTACCGGTCTTCTCGACTTCTTGAACGGCTGACTTCGCGACCCAAAAAGACCGATGCACCCGGACCCCCGGCCAGTCTTTGAGTTCCGACACTGCATCACGCATGCGATACATGACCATGTCTTCACCGAGCGCCGTATAGATTTTCAGATAATGCTCCTGGGCCTCAACGGCGATTAAGTCTTGTCCGATGGCTGGATTCGCCTTCTGCAAAAATTCTGGCGTGTCTTTACGCCCGCCGGGAGTGGCAGCTTGTGTGGTTGAAAGCGTCCCCCACGATCCCGTCAGAATTCTGTTGCGCAGCGCAAATGCCGCGACCCAGGCGGTTATTCCGCCAAGAGCATTGGGGCCGAATGCGAAGGAGACAAACGGATCAACGAGCAAATAACCACCCGGCTCAACAATTGCTGACAGCGAGCCAAGTGACTCGCGAAAAACACCAACCACAAAACCGAGATAGAAATAGCTCAGAGCAATACTGATCCATCCACAAAAAGCAGCTAAAACCAGCAGTCCAGGTCCTTGGACGCTGAGCGATCTTGCCACCCCCACGGTCAGGCCCGCACTCACCAACCAATAGAACTGGCTACAGACATACCAAAAAGGAATGAGCACACCCGGACCTAAGTCCGGGGCATAGAGGGAGCCCCGCAGGCCATTCAATATGGAAAGTGCGACTGGAAGCCCAACGTAAAAAAGGAGGCTTACCCTATTCATCTATCGCCGCCATGTTGGGATGATCACTCAGATGGGAGTCCTGATAACCAGCCGCCGCTTCTTATGTGTGATCAATAATCACCTTGCCGATGCCATCGTGCTGCCGCTGGAATTTAAAGGCCTCGATGGCATCTTCAAACTTGAAGCGCTTGACCACCGCAGGCTTTAACCCACTCACGGCATAGGCTTGAACCATGTCATTGAGCATTGCGACGCTGGCATTGCTGATCGCCTTCATGGTGATGTTCTTCATATAAAAACCGGGCATTTTGGGCAATTGTTCCGGCAATCTGTCCGTCCCGATCATCACCACATAACCGTTTACAGCGGCTGCGGTAAGCGACTGGTCAAGTGTTCTACGACCCACATTCTCCAACACAATATCTGCGCCATGCCCTTCCGTGGCGTCCAGAACGGCCTGACCCCACTCTGGCGTGGTGCGATAGTTGATACCGATGTCTGCGCCAAACGCTTTCATTTCTTCCAGCTTTTCATCGCTGGAAGACGTCACCACAACCTTCGCCCCACTGGACTTGGCCAGTTGCACCCCAAAGGATGACACACCGCCTGTACCCAACGACAAAACGATATCACCGGGTTTCACGCGTGCGACTTCATAGAGAGCATGCCATGCCGTCACACCTGATGAGACAAAAGTTGCCGCTGTTTCTTCTGACACCCCTTTTGGCAGCTTGACCAATGCATGAGCGGGCAGCACTGCCATCTCGGTAAGCCAGCCATCAATATTATTGCCCACATCACCGATATAAGACTGCACTGGATCCCACGGCCCTTTGACCCAAGAGGAGAAATGGCTCGCCGTAACACGGTCCCCAGGCTTCACGCCGGTTACATCCTCACCAACGGCGACAACGACACCCGCGCCTTCGCTAATGGGGATGCGTGTGTCTGGGCGCCGACCAGGTGGGAACGGAAAGAGATTAGAAATCAAACCATGGTCGCGAGCATTAATGGATGTTGCCGTAACTTTTATTAATGCCTGTCCGCGCGCAGGTGTAGGTACGGGACGCTCGACCAGACGCAGGGTGTCAGGCCCCTTTTGATCGCCAATTTCAAAACAGCGGTAAGTTTCCCCAGTAGCCTGAGCAAGCTGTTCCCCTGTGCCCGCCAGGGCTGCGGCTTTGCTTGTTCCCAGGGCTGTTCCAGTCACGCCAACAGCAACGCCTAAAACATCTCTACGACTCACCATAACTTATCTCCTGAGGTAATTTGGCAATTCTACTTGATTGGCCAGAACCAGTCTAAATTTCAAAGGGCACGGGGCTGTCGAAATCATCCCACCGCGGCTGTAATAGTTCCGGGTACTCCCGTTCCATGCGATCTAGAATTTCGCGCGGTAGTTCAGCCGGACCATTGATCTTCTTGCCATCCCAGAAACCAGACAAATGCCCATGCTTGTATTCTTCCGGCATATTCAGCCATGGATAATATTCGAAGGCGTAGTGCCCGCAGAAGTGAACTGGCAGAGATGTAATCGTCTCATTTGCAAACAGATCAAACTCAACCCACTGACATGAATTCTCTATATGGGTTGCTGGCCAATTTGGTGGCGCACTGCGGACGCTGTCGAGCTTGATGAGATCATTCTCAACACGAAATTGGCGATAAACTTCTTGCGGCGTGCCATCCCCATTGATGTTGCGAAACCCGATGGGACTGGCAATCGTGCCTGGGTCATTAAGAAGCAGGGACACAGGTGCCTCAACACGTTCACCTGTGATCGGGTTCAATACGTTGTCTGTAAATTCATTGGTTTTGAGGTCGCGTGCGAACGACACATTGTGGGCATGAATGCGGTAGGTGTCATTACCCAAGTTACGGAAGTAACTGTACTCAATACCTTCGTAACGCATCAGCGGCTCCGGGCGTCGACCGCCCGGAATGACAAAGACCATCCAGTGATACCACGTCAGAGTGGCGCCTTGATCGGCGACCAGGTCCCGCTCGATACGCATATGGGCGCGAAATTCTTCGACTGGATCATCAAATTGAAGAAATTCTGATACCGTTTGCCCCACCGGGGGACTCACCGATTTAACAGTTTGCGCCATAGACGGCTTCCCCGCTAAAAGAGCCCCCGTTGCGCCAGCTGTACCTGCTAAAATCTCTCGACGACTGACCATAGTTTTATTCTCCTCAAATGGATGGGCACCTTGCTAGGTGTTGCACTCTCTATAATTCGAAGGACACAGGGCTTTCAAATTCGCTCCAGCGCGGCTCCAACAACTCGGGGCATTCGCGCTCCATACGGTCCAGAAATTCTCGTGGCAGCTCTTGTGGGCCGTTGACCTTTTTTTCCATCCCAAAATCCTGTCATATGTCCGTGTTTGTATTCCTCTGGCATATTCAGCCAAGAATAATATTCGAAGGCGAGTGACCACAAGAATGCACCGGTAAAGACGTAATCGTCTCATTGGCATAGAGATCCATGTCTACCCAACTGCAAGAATTTTCGATGTGCATTGCGGGCCAATCGGGAAGAGCACTGCGCACACTGTCGAGCTTGATGAGATTATCTTCGATACGGAACTGAGCACGAAACTCTTCTGCCGGATTATCAAAATAAATAAATTCGGATGTGGTTTGGCTGATAGGAGGACTCACAGATGTCAGAGTCTGAGCTTGGGCAGCTTGACCACTGATGAGAGCGCCTGTTGCCCCCGCTGCAGCAGAAAGTGCATGTCGTCTGCTAACCATGTCCCGTCTCCTCTATGAGATGACATTCTGTTGTAACGCCCTCAACCTTACAAAAGCGGTTTCAAGCTGCGATAGCCGACCAGTGACCAAATGAGTACGGCAGCCTTTAGCTTAGCCTCATCAGTGTCATGCTAAAGGTAAGATCATTTTATAGCTAGGACTAGAGAGGGCGAATCGTGGGCGTATTAGACGGTAAAGTCGCGATCGTGACAGGAACCACTGCGGCGAGTATCGGACGGGCCTGTGCCATGAGCCTTGCCATGGCCGGAGCCAAAGTCGTGGTCACAGGCCGCAAAGAACCTGGCGGCAAGGAAACAGAACAGCTGATTAGGCACGCCGGGGGCGATGCTCTTTATGTACGCCAGGATGTAACGCTTGAAGAAGACTGGCAACGCGTGATCAAGACAACACTGGAAACCTATGGCCGCATTGATTTCCTGGTCAACAACGCGGGCGAAGCCGTCGTTAAACCTGTGGAAGAGTTAACACGGGATGATCTGATCTTTTTGCGGCTTGTTGATCTGGATGGTCCTTTTCTGGGAATGAAATACGCATGGCCTCATATGGTCAGCGCGGGGGGCGGAGTCATCCTCAACATGAGCTCTATTGTTGGTCAAAAAGCAAACCCGCGCAGCACCGCCTATGGCGCGATTAAAGGTGCACAACTTGGGTTAACGCGCGCCGGGGCGATTGAAGGGGCTAGCGTGAACATTCGTGTCAATTCCATCCACCCTGGCATGATCTGGACCGCAGGAGTGCCTGATGTGCTTGGACCCGATGCAGAGAAAAAGAAACCAATGGTGGCCGCACGCATTCCATGGGGAGAAACCGGCGAACCGCATCATGTGGGCGATCCCGTGGTTTATTTGTGCTCAGAAGCTGGCAAATACATCACGGGGGTTGAGTTCAATATTGACGGCGGTGCTGGCGCAGGCTGATTTTTTTCAAGCTTTTTTGCATCCATTCGGGGGCGGCAGCGCATCTCATCTATAATCACGTAATTTCACCTTAAGGGTATCCTTAAGGGGTAGGGTGTAGAACGAGGGGTTAAGCTTATGGGTCCGGACCAAATCGTCCCAGTTTTTCTGATTATTTGTGCTGTTTTTTTTGGCGTTTTTTTTCTGCACTACCGCCATCGCACTCGGGCACAAGTACAAGAAACCATTCGCACAGCTCTGGCCCAGGGCTCCCCACTAACTCCGGAGTTGATCCAGGCCCTCGGCGAGCCTGCGACACCAAAGAATTCCGACCTCCGTCGCGGTGTTATTCTCTTGTCATTCGGGTTGGCTTTGTTTGTATGCGGGATCATCGCCGCTTTGATAGGGCGTGACGAAGGCGGAGCAGCCTTCTTTATGGTGATTTCCACCTTCCCGTTTCTTGTCGGGGCGGCCTACTTGCTGCTGTGGAAGTTCTCCCGTGCACACCAGGATGAATAAAACCGGAGCACGGATTAGCCCGGCTCATGTCTCAGTCAGACGAAGACCTCATTGTTCACGTTCTCGCCGTTGGGGACATGCAGGCTTATGGCGTTTTGATCGCACGCTATCAGGACCGCGTCAGGCGGACGCTGTTGCGACTCACCGCTGGCGATCGATCTCAGGCAGACGATTTAGCGCAAGACACGTTTCTAAAGGCCTTCGACAAACTCTCCACGTATCGTGGTCCGGGTTCTCTCGGCCCCTGGCTATCGCGCATCGCGACAACACAGTTTCTTCAAGCCAAACGCAAGGAGGGGACGGTGCGGACGGCATTGGCGGAACTGGGTTCAGAGGAACAACAAACCAGCCGTCAACCGATGGCCGAAACGATGGATTTAGACAAAGCTTTGGCCACATTAAAACCGGATGAGCGCAGCGTCATCGTATTGTGTTTTGGAGAGGGCATGAGCCATCGCGAAGTTTCTGAAGCAACGGGTTTACCGCTTGGCACAGTAAAGTCTCATGCCAACCGCGGGCGGGAAAAGCTGAGGCAACTCTTGGGGCATCATCAAAATCAAGAAGACGATCACACACGAGGATTAAAATAATGTCGCAGCAAGACATTGACGCAGAACAGAACTATGAAAACGACCGTTGGTTGACCAATCTGTTTGCATCCGCATCAGGGCCGTTAATCGACGCCGCTTTCGTTGAGCGCATCACAAACCGGCTGCAAAGGCGCACACGCTTAAGACTTCTGATCCTCTTCGCGGCGTTTATAGCCGCGGCTTTGATCACCTTATGGCAGGTTTCTGGGCTGGTCATTGCGCTGCCCTCACCAAACGCAGAGAGTCTGCAAATGCCAAGCTGGCTGATCAAACCCCAGACCTTCATTACGGCAACGGGTGGTATGGCTGCAGCCTTTTTCATCTGGATGATTGCCGAGGACGCCTAGGACTCAGACAACTCTACAGCAACAGCGCAACACCCGGATAAAGCTGGATGGTGTCATAGACTTTCAAAATACGGTAAACAGGCTTCTATGATTTAAGTTTTGACTGTTTTACAGAGTCCCCTTGATGAACACTCCCCAAGACCCCAGCGATTTTTTACGCCATGCATCTGAGCTACAGAAATCCGGAGATATTCAAGGCGCAGAGAAAACCTACCGAACGGCCCTGGCAACGGGCATTGAACATAAAAACATCTACCTCGGCCTAGCTGCGCTCATGAACACACAAGGTCTGTCCCAAGAAGCACGGGACACGCTTAACGCGGCCATCTTAAAATATCCGGACTCTCCAGCCGTGATTGCGGCCATGGGAGCTCTGTTGCTGCACTTAAACGACACACACAACGCCGTTGCATATTTTGAGAAATTGGTCAGCCGTCTGCCAGAACATGTGGGAGCATTGCACGATTTAGCGGTCGCCTATGCCAGAAACCTGGAGTGGGACCGCGCACGAGAAAACGCTGAAAAAGTGCTCTCCAAGCACCCTGAAAACTCAAGCATGTTGCAAGTGCTATCTACAGCCCTGTCACTGACAGGACAGGTGGTTGAAAGTTTAGCCGTTTATGACCAGTTGGCTGCCGTAAGGCCGCTGGAGTACACGTCTGTTTTTCCTCCACGCAACGAGGCGAACGCTCCGATGTTCAGCCGAAACCAGCCTAGTCCTCGCTATACTGAGCTTTCCCAACAATATGAACTGATGCACAGCGAAAATACGGATGATGGCGATCTCACGTTTGCTGGCATTATGACCTTTCTGCGGGTCGCCCCCTACATCCGAAATCTGTTCAAAGGCAAAGACTATCAAACCGTGCTGGATTACGGTGGCGGCAAGGGTCAGCAATACACACTGCAAAACCTGCGCGATAAGTCAGATGCTTCTTATAACGACATGAACGCTTATCTCGGCGTGGACTCGGTCAAAGTGTACGATGCAGGTCGGCCTGAAACTTCATCTGCGGTCGGAAAAAAATATGATGCGGTGATCTGCACGGATGTCTTAGAACACTGTGACCGCTTAGATCTGCCGTGGATTGTGCGTGAACTCTTCGAGCATGCCGACAAAGCTGTGTTTGCCACAATCGCCACATACCCGGCGGGCAAGCATCTGCCAAACGGTGAAAATGCCCATTGCACCCTGGAGTCTTCTGAGTGGTGGTCCGCTTTGTTTGCTGCCTGTGCGCAAGAATTTCCTGCGGTTGATTATGCTTACCTCGTGGTCAATGACGCCGGATTCAACGCTGTAGAAGCCTTTGCAGGCGGACCAAGCAGATCCTCTGGATGATTGCGCAGGGAAGGATTAGCCATGGGCGCATTGAGATGAAACGGCTGGATGGAAAAATAGCGCTGGTGACCGGCGCGGCAGGTAATATCGGCGCTGAAATCGCACGGCGGTTTGTGGCTGAAGGCGCTGTGGTTTGCGTGTCTGATATCAATCAGTATCTAGGCTCAGCACGGGCGACTGAGCTGGGTGATCAGACCTTTTTTGAACACATGGACGTTACCAAGGAAAATGACTGGCAGGCTGTTTTAGAAACGCTTCTGGCCCGGCATAAACGTCTGGATATTCTGGTCAATAACGCCGGCACTCTGGAAACCGGTAACATCGAAAACACCTCGCTAGCACAATGGCAACGCATTCAAGACGTAAATGCGGCCAGCACGTTTCTAGGCTGTCAGGCGGCTGTTAAGGCTATGAAGGAAACCGGCGGTGTGATTATCAACATGGCTTCACAGGCGGCGGTGCGTCCGCGCGCGCCGACAACAGCTTACTCAGCATCTAAAGCCGCGATTGTGAATTTGACAAAAACCGTCGCGTTGCATTGCGCAGAGCAAGGCTATGGCATTCGCTGTAATGTCATTCTGCCCGGCGCAATTGATACACAAATGATTTATAAAAATCGTACCGCAGATCAATCTCAAGAGGCGTTTGTGGCCTCGGTGAACGCGCGCTATCCCATGGGGCGCATGGGCACGGCAGCAGAGGTTGCAGATGCGGCTGTCTTCCTCGCCAGCGAGGAAAGCCGCTTTATGACGGGCACGCAACTGCGTGTCGATGGTGGCGGCACGATTTAAGTCAATCCGCTGTTTGTGGGCTCGACGGTGGAACGAGAATTATTGTTTGTGGGCTCGACGGTGGAACGAGCCCATGCACGACTGGTTGCGTTCAAACGAGCCCATGGACGTATGATTGCAGGAACGAGCCCATGGAAGCGCCGCGGCACGCCCCCTTGGAACGAGCCCATGCATGCCCGACCTTAAAATTGGGACTCAGGTGAGTCGTTTACCACCATCGCACGGCAACACAAGGCCAGTGAGAAACCCATTTGCCATGCACGCCATCACGGCTTCGGCGACATCTTCCGGCTGTCCGATGCGCCCCGCCGGCGTTTCAGCCGCCGACTGGGCATACATGCCCTTTCGAATATCATCGGGTATGCGGCTCCAGGCCGCAGTGTCTGTGAGCCCCGGCGAAACCGCATTGACCCGGCGCGGGGCCAGTTCAACGGCCAAGGTTTTGATCATGCCTTCCAAAGCGCCATTGACCGCGCCTAAGGCCGAGGCTGTGGGCACCGCTGCAATGGCCGAAGCCCCGGTGACGAGAGTGAGCGTCCCCTGCTTACTGAGTGCTTTGGCCCCGTGGTGCATGGCGCTGAGATACGGCCAGAACTTACCTTCAAACGTGTCGCGAAAGCCTTGGACCGGCACCTCCGTAAACGGCCCCAAAGACGCACCACCAGCCAGGGTAACAACCAGATGATCAACGCTGGAGAGGCCGTTAAAGAAAGCCGCGACGGCGGCGTCATCGCCACAATCCAAAACCACTGTCGAAACCTCGGCACCCAGATCAGCCTGTGCCGCAGTGAGGCGCTCCTGTGAGCGCCCGGCAATGGTCACCACGGCCCCCTGCGCCAGCAGCCCCCGGGCCGTAGCCAAACCGATTCCGCTGGACCCGCCAATAACAATGGCTGACTGGCCCTTAAAGCGTGCTGTAAATGTCATACGTTATCACCTGTACTGCATCGGCGTTGGATCGCTGAGGTTTTTGTAGCGGTCGCGCAAGCGGAGTTGTCGATTGTCTTGCGGCATCAGCTCGCCTTTGATGAAGACATGTGTTGGGAGGGTGACGAGTTCTAACGGATCGCCTTCCCACACCACCACATCGGCGTCCATACCCGGCGCCAGGGTGCCGTAGTCATCGTCGACATCAAACATCTCCGCGGGATTGCGGGTTATGGCTTTAAGCGCGGCGTCATAGGGCAAACCATTGGCGACGGCGATTCCGGCCAACTGAGTGATGTTGCGCGGGTTATTAAGATCGTTGAACGAAATGGTCGCGATGGCAAATTTCACACCGGCCTCGTACAACAGTCGCGCGTTGTCTTTGGTGGCGTAGATGTTATCGAAAGTGGTCGGCAGGTTGTTGGACGGATCAATGATTACCGCAATCTCTTCATCGGCCAGATCCTCAGCCACTTTCCAGGCTTCCCTTGCGCTGTTGAAAATCATGCGGATGTCATAGTCGTCCGCGAGATCCATCAGGACGCGCATGTCAGCGGCGCGATTGACGTCCACCACCATGGGAATCTCCCCGCTCAAGACGAGCAAAAGCGCTTCAAGGTCCAGATGATGCAGGACGTACTCACGGGTTCGGTTCTTTTCAAAGTCGCGACGGTTTTTATCAAAGTGCAAGGCATCCTCAAACGCTTGGCGCAAAAACACATCAAGTGCACCACGTGCACCGCCCATGACGCTAGCAGAACGACCGCCAAAAGACGTGTACAACGCCGCTTCACCTTCTTCGACAATGTCGTCGTCGATGCCAAGATGAACTACGGCTCCAAGACCATCGAAGACGGCGCCCCACCCGGATGGCACTGTGACCGCCCGGGTAATGCCATCCAAACGTGTAATAGGAATCAACACTGAGTCTGGATTAATTCCGGCTGCGACATTAAAGGCCGCTGTAAACGGCGCACCGGATAGACCATAGTCCTCCGCGGCGTCGACTTGCCCGACTTCCAGCAAACCGATTTTGGTGACCACATTCATCAGGCCCGGTGTGACTGGACGGCCACCAGCATCGATGACGGTCGCACCGTCCGGAATTTCGACAGCGGCGCCGACCGCGACAATTTCATCGTCGTCAATCAACACGGTCGCCTTTTCAAGCACGCCGGCATCGGTCATCGTATGCACGGTGCCATTGATGATGGCGGTCACGTCTGCAGAAGCCGGGTGAGACAAAGCCAGCATCGCTGCCCCGAAAAGTAGCGCTCTCATTTCAGGTCTCCCTGCTCGGCATACCCGACTTCAAAGTCAGACAAAAACTGTCTCGCAGGATCATCACGATCATAAGTCAGCGCGCCATCAATATAGACTTGCTCAGCCTGGGTGTAGACCGAGAACGGGTCACCATCCCACAGCACCACATCGGCCATCTTGCCCGGCTCCAAAGAGCCAGTTTGTTCGTCAAGCTCCAGCGCCTTAGCTGGATTAAGAGACAACCAGGTCCAGGCGCGCGCCTTCGAAATATTCAACCCAATACGATTGCCGGCGGCCATGGCCTTGGCCGCTTCCTGATTCAAACGCTGAATCTCGACATTTGAATCCGAGTGGACAATGGCACAGCCGTTTTCCGCCGCATCGACCAGGGCAATGTTTTCTCGAATGCCATCGAAGCTTTCGAGCTTAAAGCCCCACCAGTCGGCCCACATAGCCCCGCACACACCCGCCTCAGCCAACAGATCAGCAATCTTGTAGGCTTCCACGGCGTGATGGAAGGTGGTGACGTGATAGCCGAACTCTTTGGCCATATCGAGCACCAGCGCCATTTCATCGGCGCGGTAACAATGCATCTGCACCAAGATGTCGCCGGACAGCGCCATCGCCAGGGTTTCCAGCTTTAAATCCCGCTTGGGGGGCTTAGCCGCCGGGTCGCCTTGTTGAACTTTTGAGTCATACAAATCCCAGTCGTATTGATACTGGAGTGCGTCGTACCAACCATCGCGGTAGCCCGCGAAGTTGGCCATGCGGGTACTGGGACCGCTTTTGCTGCCATAGACACGTTTGGGATTCTCCCCGCAGGCCATTTTAAGGCCCTGCTTGGCACCCGGAAACTTCATGCCTTGGGTGGTGCGGGCGGGCACGTTTTTGACCACCACGGTGCGACCGCCAAACAGGTTGGCAGAGCCGACCGAGATATGCTGTGTGGTGATACCGCCAGAGATGGCCCGACCGAAGGCCGGGTCTTGCGGCCATACAGCATGCTCGGTCCAGACCTGTGCGGTATTGGGCGAGGTGGCCTCATTCACATCTCCGGACTGTTCCGTATCCGGCACCGGGCCGATGCCAATGTGGGAATGAATATCGATAATCCCTGAGGTCACCCATTTTCCGGCGGCATCCACCACAACGGCGTTGTCGGGAATGGCGATATTGGCCCCGATAGCGAGCACTTTGCCTTCGGCCATGACGATCGTGCCGTTGTCAATCTGCTGGCCAGCACCGTCCAGAATGGTCGCGCCAACCAAAGCGGTAACCGGCGCTGGGCGTGGCACATAGGTACTAGGATAGGGATTGCGATTAACAGAGGCCAGCAATTGTCCAGCTGCCGACTGTTCCGTTTGCGCCACAACCTCTGAGTCGGCGGCCATGGTCCAAGCTGCCACCAAAGCCGTGGCCGTGAATAAAATGCTGCGCATGCGCCCCTCCCGTGTGTTCTGAACGTCCCATAAGATGTGCCTCACCCTACCCCATACCCTGGGGGGCAAAACAAGCGCGATTGCGTTGCAGCGCAGAACCCCGCAAAATCATTTCAGGATAGATACGGTATTAGGATTGGTTTACTCATGAAACGTGCGCTGCACCTGACGATTTTGGCCTTGATGCTGGTGGCGTCTGCTCTGGCCCCCACCACAGTCAGCGCGGAGAAGGTGCTGCGAATCGGCACCGTGAGCTTACCGCAAGACCTGGGCAACCCCTATGGCTCGTACACCATCCCCTCTGTTGTGCCCGGACTGGCGGTGTTCGATTCTCTCACGGTCATCGACCTTGAGGGCACATTGCAGCCGTGGATCGCTGAGCGATGGGACAGCGTTGACCCGCTGACCTGGCATTTTTATTTGCGTCCGGATGTCTTTTTCTCAAATGGCGAGCCGTTTGATGCGGCGGCGGCGGCGGCAGCTCTGAATTATTTTGCCTCTGGTGATGGCCTGATTGAAGTGGTTGCCCAGTCGGTGATTGATGTCGCCAGCGCACGCGCCATCGACAGCTTGACCCTGGAGGTCAAAACCAAAGCGCCGAATATTCTTTTGCCACGACGCCTCTCAGGCATTCGCATTCCGGCCCCCGGCCCCTGGGCCGCCCTGGGCCGCCAAGGCTTTGCGCAAGCGCCGGTGGGATCAGGGCCGTTTATCGCCACCCGCTGGGACACCACGCAAATTAATCTGGTGGCCAATCCCAACTCGTGGCGCGCGCCGCTGCTGGATCGGATTGAAATCAAAGCGGTGCCGGAAATCACCACGCGGCTGCAAGGTCTGCTGACCGGGGCGCTGGATATCGCCTTCGATATTGGACCCGACGATGGCCCGTTGCTGGAAGCCTCAGACGCACGGCTGAATTTCCGCCCCTCGGGCCGGGTGCAACTGCTGACGTTTCTGTCCACCGGAGATAACCCGCTGGCCGATGTGCGCGTACGCCAAGCGCTGAACTACGCCGTCAACAAACAACAGATCATTGATATTCTATTGGGCGGCGCAACCGAGCCCTCTGGCCAGGCGGCGGTGAAAGCGTCATTTGGCTATAACCCCGACGTTAAAGCGTACCCCTACGACCCGGATAAGGCCCGCGCCTTGCTGGCGGAAGCAGGGTACCCGGACGGCTTTGATATGCCAGCCGACATGACGCTCGGTGCGATGGCCGGCGATGGCACGTGGTATTTGCAGATTGCCAGTGATCTGGCCGCTGTCGGTGTTAACGTGACGTTTCAGTCTTACCCCTTCCCGGTTCACATTCGGAAAATTCGCCAGGGAGGCTGGGACGGCATCGCTTTCGGGATGGATTTCAACAATTTGCCGTCGCTGGATGTACTCTGGCCGTTGCGCATTCATTCCTGCCTGTGGGCCGCGCCGTGGCACTGCCGTCCGGAATGGGTGCCGCTGATTGAAGATGCCGAGCAGGAATTTGATCTGGAAGAACGCCGCCGCAAAACCCAAGACCTGGTCAAACTCTACAACGAAGAACCGACCTCCTTGTACCTTTGGGAAATGCCTGGCGTTGACGGTGTTGGAGAACGCGTTTTGAATTACCAGCCGCGCCATGCGTTCATTAACTTCCATGAGCTGGATGTAAAGGACTAGACCGATGCTGGAACCCACACTGCTGGTCGCTCATATTGCCGTGCTGGGGTACTGGCTGGGCTCGGAATTCGTCATTAACAGTGGCTACCGCTACGTCTGCCGCGCGGCCTCCATGCCTTTTGAAGAGCGCAATAAGCTGATGAACCACGTGCTCGATGTGGACCAACACGTACGCTATGCGTTGATCTTGCAACTGGGATTGGGCACCACACTGGCCGCGCTCTATGGCTTTATTCCTGGTGGATCAGGCGCGGCACTTATAGCCGCGGCTCTGGCAATTCTGTGGCTGCTCTTTGTCGAGGTTATTCATCACAAACGCACAGACCCTATGGGGGCTACCCTGGCCCGCATCGACCGTGGCCTACGGTATGTGGTGATGATTGGGCTGGCCGGCGCTGGACTGTATGCCCTCGTAAATGTGACTGACGTGCCGTTCTGGCTGGCCTGGAAACTGATTCTGTTTGCCGCTGTGATGGCCTGCGGTGTGGGGATTCGGTTTTCGATCATCGATTTCTACCGCACCTGGGCCGTGATCAAACGGGATGGGTCTTCTGACGTCCTGGAAGCGAAAATCCGTCATATCTACACCTACGGCACCGCCATACTGGTGGGCCTTTGGCTGCTGATTGGCGGTATTGTTATGCTCAGCATTTGGAAACCGTAATGCCCAAACTCACCCGCCGTCATATGGCTGGCCTTACGGCGGCCACGCTATTGAGCACCTCTCAGGTCGCGCATGCGCAAGACCCAACTTTGCGGAAGGACACCTGCAACATGACCGATATGACTGATGCTTTTGAGAGTCTTCTCTCGGACTATGTCGCGCGATGGAATGACTATGACGCCGATGGCATGGTGCCCTATTGGGATACCGAAGACCCGGGATTGATTTATGTCGCTGAAGAAATTGACGCACTGCGCGGTTGGCCGGCCCTTGAAGGTTATTTTCGTGGGGCCGACCCGGAAACGACCGCGCACTTAATCACCTTTCGTGACGTCACGGGGCGGGAAATTGCGCCAGGAGTCTTGCAGGCGTTTTGGACGATGAACTGGAATGTCTATTTCGCGACCGAAAAACTGTATGCCAAACCCATTGGCGGCGAAGTCCGGGTGACCGCGCTGTTACGGCAAAAGGACGAGGCTTGGAAATTCTTTCATTGGATTGAAGCGCCCCTGGCCTCGCTGATTCAGCTCAAGCGCGCCCACGAAGCCAACGTTGACCCTAAGCTGATTGAACAACTCAAAGCAAAAGGGATTGAGTTTTAGGGGTGCACAAACCCAAATACCGCCCCCTATAGTAGGATATGAACACCGACATCTTGCTCGCGATCGGCGGCGTTGGCCTGTTTTTGCTGGGTATGCTGATTCTGACCGACGGTCTGAAAGACCTGGCGGGCAACGCCTTGCGCCGGGCCCTCGCGCGCTTCACGACCAACCCGGTTTCTGGCGCGGCGGCGGGGGCCGTCACCACAGCCGTGATTCAATCTTCAAGTGCGACCACGGTCACCGCCATCGGCTTTGTCGGTGCGGGTCTGATGACCTTTTCGCAAGCGTTAGGCGTTATTTTTGGCGCCAACATCGGCACCACCATGACCGGCTGGCTGGTGGCCTTGATTGGCTTCAAACTGCACCTGGGCGTGGTGGTTCTGCCCCTGGTGCTGCTGGGCGTGTTGCTGAAAATGTTTGGCCGGGGCCGGATACAGTCTGCGGGCTGGGCCTTGGCTGGGTTCAGCCTGCTGTTCATCGGCATCGATGCCATGCAGCAAGGCATGGCGGTATTTGAAGGCCATGTGACGCCCAGTGATTTTCCCGGCGACGGCCTTATCGACCGCCTGCAACTGGTGGGGATTGGCATTGCCATTACCCTGGTAACGCAATCCTCGAGCGCGGGGATTGCCACGGCGATGGTGGCGCTGTCCACCGGCACGATTTCGTTTCCGCAAGCTGCCGCGATGGTGATTGGCATGGATGTGGGCACGACCTTCACCGCGTTTCTGGCCACCATCGGTGGGTCGACGGCGATGCGCCAAACCGGCTATGCGCATGTCGTTTACAATATCATGACCGGTATCATGGCGTTTATACTGCTTGGGTTTTACACCGCTGCCGTACAAGACAACTTGACCGCTGGAACAGGTGATGTGCAAGTCGCCCTGGTTGCGTTTCATTCTCTGTTCAACATCATCGGCGTGCTGCTGGTGCTGCCCTTTACGACAGCCTTTGCAACCTTGATAACACGATTGGTGCCAGAGCGCGGCCCACATCTGACGACGCGCCTGGACGACCAATTGCTCCCAGATGCTTCGGCAGCCGTGGATGCAGCCGCCGCAACGGCGCAGGCGATTGCTTTGGACCTGTTTCATATTCTTGCGGATTTACTAGATCCCCATTTAAGGGATGACGCAGAGGAAGAGCGACTGGCTGCAACCCGGCGGGCATTGGACGAAACGCGGTATTATCTGAACCGTATTAAGACCGAACCCAGCCAAAGCCTTGTCCATCTGCGGCATGTGGCAACGATCCATGCCATCGACCACCTGAACCGGTTGTATGTCCGCTGTAAAAATTCTGATCCTTTAAAAGTACGCCGCTATGACCACCGTCTCAAACGCCTGGCGGGGCTATTGGAGCGCGTGGCAAAAAGCGTGTCGAACGAGACCCTGAATGAGCAGACAGAAGTCTCTCTGGATCGCGTCCGCTCCCTCTTGAGGACGCAGCGGCGCTCATACCGCCATACGCTGATTACTCGCGCCTCACGTGGAGAAATCGAACCCGATCAAGTGGCGGATCGACTGGATAGCATTCGCTGGCTGCACCGCAGCGCTTATCATGTGTGGCGGGCCGTGCATCATCTAAGGCAAGCGGTAGACACGAGTCTGTCACCAGATGTGGAAAACGATCTGGCACCGCTGGCAACGTCAGCCTCACCACAGGTGTCATAACGATCACTGAAAAAAAGAACCACGCTACGTTGGCGTGTGCCCATCTTTCAGCCATTTGTATTGGTGCCAACCGGACGACCCCTCTTCCCATGGACGCTTGTCATCGACATAGCCGGGCCAAACGGCTTCCACACCATCGATCAAATCTTGCGGGATCTCAGACCGCGACATGAGCTTATGGCCCACCCAACGCCACACCACAAAATCATCGCGTTGTCCCATTTCCATCCACGGTGGCCACGGCGCGATAAAGCTCCAAATGTAGGAGCAGGGTGCTTTACGGAGAGCGGGGTCGCGGAGCTCGGATTTTCGCCCCATCAAGGAGTAGGACATGGATGTCCGAAAACGCTCACCCGTGGAGCCAAGCGGATAGTCTGCAGGCTGCAGCA
Source organism: Rhodospirillaceae bacterium (assembly GCA_040221475.1). Classification (GTDB taxonomy): domain Bacteria; phylum Pseudomonadota; class Alphaproteobacteria; order Rhodospirillales; family Rhodospirillaceae; genus WLXB01. The sequence continues at coordinate 254,388 of JAVKEJ010000036.1, forward strand.
GGTTCTTTCGATCGCTCCAGGTGGTTGTTTCGTGCACAACCTGATCGCCGGACATCTGCCAGTTGTCCGTAAACGTGCCGTAAGCGCTTTCGCCCTCGGCTGTAAGACTGTGCGTGCCTTCGGAAGGCCCGGAACGATAGTGCAGAACATCTATGGATTTTCCGGTGAGGTGGTTCTCCCAGGTGCTGAGCACCTTACGGGACTCAGGGTCTATATAAAGCCCAAGATCATAATCGGTGCTGAGGTATCCGCCCGCGCCATCGGAGCGCCAATTGGATTTTTGCAATCCCCAAAAGCCAATCACGGGGCGGGGGACTTCTCCAGGCACCGCCTGAAAAATATTACCGCTGTACACTTGATAGACGGTCTCATCCGCCGTTGAGCCGCGCAACTTGACGTAGGCGTCAAGGCTTGTTGCGGGGTCAGACAGATCAAACGACAGGGCCTGCGCCCGTGTCCTAGTGGCAGTCGTCGTGGCGGTGGCGACCGATAAGCTAACACCACCGGCGGCGGCCAGGGCGTGTCTACGGGGTATTTTCTGAGTCTTCATCATCAATCCTCTGGCAATTGGCCTCTGGCAATTGGCCCCTGGCAATTGGCCTCTGGCAACTGGTCTATGGCAACTGGTCTATGGCAACTGATCAAGGGTCTGGCGGAAATCATACCCTTCACGATGGCAGTGGCCGAAAACCGAGCCAAGATTAAAACCGACGCGGCGGGCATCAACATCTGTCAGCGCATACCCGACCATGGTCGACTGCCCTTTTTTCTGAAGAGACAACAGCAAGAAGTCTGGCCGCTCGCTATAAAACGGGTATTCTTTGTCACGCATACGAAGGCCATACACATCGCCAGTCTCGTCGGGATCAAACCACACCAGGCCGCCCTGGCTGTGGAGACGAATGTCTTTGACAGACCGCGCCTCACGGCCATCTTCAGTGCGGAAGGTGACTTCACACTCAAAAATCTTAGACCGACGCATGCGGAAAGGCTGTTCGACCGGCAGGCCCACATGAAGGCTGTCGTCAGAGACCAGGAAAGACGAGTCCACCAGCCAGAGTTTATTCTCTGACAACGTCCAACGGTGGACGGAATAGCGGAGCAGATCACCATCACCAAACTGGCAGGCCTTGGGTTTCATATTGGCCACGTATTGATCGGCCTCCCGGCGCCAGAAGATGTCGCAGTTCTCGATAAAGAAAATATCGTCTGCGGTCAGGTCCGCCAGCCTTGACGGATCGAGGTGCGCATTTAAGGCTTTATCGGGTTCCTTAAAGAAACCTTGCTTCATGCGGATGCTTTGATCTTCCGGCTCGGAGATAAAAACGGCAATGCGCTGACGTGAGATGTCTGTGGGATCATCATTGATATAGTGCTGAAGGTAAAAAACGTGCTCGCCGATGCGCGGTAGATCGAGACGTTTATGAATTGCATGTATGCGCAGGTGCGGTGGTTCACCCTCGCCGCCATTACGGATGTAGAACCAGCGCTGTTCTTCGTTGTCGAACTCGCCTTCAAACCAGTCGGTGAGGATGAGAAGATCCCGCGCATTGGGGTCCATATCGTCTTCGGCGACGACGCCTCCTGATAACATCAGAAACCATAGAGAAACGATGGCTGCACAAAATCGCATGTCTTTATCCCACCATCTCCAAACTATCGAAGGCCGCCCGCTCGCCGGACTCAAACGCCCCTTCCATGCCGCGCTCCAGCAAGGCTGTATGTTCACCGCAGAAATGAATGTTGCCATGGTTGGCGCGCATGTTGCCTGCGTACTTGGTGATCTGACCGGGACGCCAGAACACCCAATCGCCGGCGCCATGCACATCACGATGACAGGACTGCACTAAGATAGGTTTCAGCGCCCCCTTGGTTGACGGGCGAATACGTGCCAACTCCTGCAGGGTGTAGGCTGATGCCTGAGCGTCGGTCATGTAATCGTACTTATAAGCTTCGTTGCCGTTGATAAAAGCGATGGCCGAGGTCGCTTCGCCGTTATCCCCGCGGTTCAGCACAGCAAAACGCTCAATTGGTCCATCGGTCCAGATGCTGGCCTGCAACCCATCTTCCTTCCAGTATTCTTTTTCGATCAGGAAGTGGACCTGAATGGAAATACCGTAATCAATTTCATCGATAGCGCTTTCCATCAACATCGGCAGGCGCGGGGTAAATTTCATATGACGCAGCACCGGATACGGCACAGAGCAAATCACCTGATTGGCCTGGTAGGTGGTGCCATCAACACAGTGGACCGTGACCAAAGTGCCATCATCTTCGATGGTGTGAACAGTCTTGTTCAGTTCCACGCCGTTCTCCAGGCTCTCCGCCATGGCAAACGGCATCAGCGAATTGCCGCCTTTGACCTGTAGTGAGGCTGGACGTTCGTTATTCGCCAAAGTTGCACTGCGATTAAACTCTCCAACCGCATAGCGGCGGATTTCATGCAATGCCGAGGTGTTGTCGATGTGATCCGTGTGGATGACTACGTTCATAAGATCGATGGTTGCTTGGTTATAGCCCAGCGTTTCCCGCAGATACTGCGAATGGGGAATATCGAACTGTTGAAACTCTGGTAAAATCCAATCGTCCAAGGCCCGTCCAGACAATGGGCTATTGCGGTGAGACAGTGTTGCCAGCAATTGATGTGGCAGAAGTTGACGGTCATCACCGGCCAACGGGTTCAGTACATGGCTCGGCCATTCTTCCGCTGTGACGTTCTGTTCTTTAATGCGATAGAGCCAGCCACGTGACGCGCCCAGCTGAACAGGCGGTATCAAGTCCAAGCCGAGGCGCTCCGCCGTATCAATCATGCGGGCGTAGTTGCCGCCGATCAGCTCACCTGCGGCTTCCGGACGACCCGGCACATCCATCAGCGTATAGACCCGGCCACCAACGCGATTGCGACCCTCCAGCACTTGGACTTTCATGCCTTGCTCTTCAAGCAGCATGGCCGCATTCAGACCCGACAGCCCTGAGCCGATCACGATGGCATCGAATTTCTTGGTGGCCGCCCGGAGTGGCTTGGGAGCGACGCTGGCAAACGTGCCTGCGGCCACGACTGACGTCAGTAAGGAACGGCGGTTGAGCATGATTTTTCTCCTGAGTTGCACCCCTAGAGTGACTCGGGTCAGGCTTCATCTGCAAGCCTCAGCAACTCTAGCGGACGGCTTGGCCCTTAAGTCCCTGAAAACCTGCCGTTTGACTGAGGCTTAGCTGTTATTTGGATATCTTGCGCTGGGCATTGGCAAAGTCTTTCGCGGCTTTTTCTTTCAGACCTTCGTGGCACCCAGTGAAACCGCCAGCGGCAATTGCGGCAGGTGTGCAGGCAAACGGAACATGCGCGGCTCATCGGGATCCGGCACCATCAGCTCAGCATATTTCCAGGCAACGGTTTCATGCTCATGCAAGAAATCCAGCGTCAGACCTGCGTCTAGAAGTCCGCCGATAATTGAGGACAGGGGATGAGCCCAATCGTAACTGCGGCTGCTCTCTTGAGGCATGGGCTCGCCGGTGTAGGTGACCTCTTCATCAAAAGACATTGGCGAGCTGACCGCTGTGCGCCAAGGATACTGATGGACCAGCTTGTCCCCTTCTTCTTCCTCCATCAGCAGCATCGTGGGGTGGCCGTCGGCAAAATACAAACGACCACCGGGCTTAAGCATGGCCGCGACAACCCTCGCCCATTTCTCTATGTCTGGCAGCCAGGTGATGGTGCCCCAGGTGGTATACACGATATCGAATTTCTGTTTGATGAGCTTGGGGGTGTCGTAGATATCCCCCTCAACAAACGTCGCGTCCAATCCTGTTTCCTTAGCCAGATCGCGCGCCGCTTTGACCGCCGACGGTGAAAAATCCAACCCTGTGACGTTGGCCCCACGGCGGACCAAACCAAGACTGTCCATGCCGATGTGACATTGCAGATGCAGAACATCCAAACCGGAAATATCGCCGATCTCGCTGGCTTCGATGGGAAACAACGGGTCCCAACCGGCTTTGAATTTTTCCAAAGGGTATGACCGCAAATGAAGCGGCACGCGGCTTTCCCAGTTCTTGAGATTCGTCTCATTAAATTTGCTCACGGGGCTTCCTCCTGACTGGGCAGCAGGCCGTGCTTACGCAAACTGTTGCGCAGCTGATTATAGGTCAGGCCCAGATGGCCAGCGGCGCTTTTCTGATTATGGCGGCACACATCCAGTGCCGTTTCAAGAATACGTTTCTCAAAAGCAGCGGTTTCCTCTTTAAAATCACAGGGCAGGCGCACAGGTATATTTTGATCTGCGTTTTTCACTGGCACGACATCTGTCGCAGATGCGTGTGCATCGGGCGCAGATGCGTGTGCATCAAGCGCAGAGACAACAACGCGATAAGGAGATGCGAAGGGGTCGAGAATAATCGCAGTGTCGTCGATGGGCTGCTCAGAAGCTTTACAGGATGCCACCGCGCGCTCAACAACGTTTTTCAACTCCCGCACGTTGCCTGGCCAGGGGTGCGAGTCCAGAGCGGCAATAGCCGCAGCGTTGAACCCGGGAAACACCGGCCAGTCGAGTTCATTTGCCATCGCACGCCCAAATACGTCTGTCAGCATTGGCACATCACCGGTGCGCGCCCTGAGCGGCGGCAGAGTGAGAACATCAAAGGCCAGGCGGTCGAGCAAGTCCTCTCTGAATTTTCCGGCGGCAGCGAGGGCAGGCAGGTCAGCGTTGGTGGCCGCAACAATACGCACGGACACACTGATGGTTTCAGAACCGCCAAGGCGTTCAAACTCGCCGTATTCGATCACACGCAGAACTTTTTCCTGAACCGCCATGGGCGCGTTGCCGATTTCATCGAGAAACAACGTACCGCCATCGGCCCGTTCGAACCGTCCGACCCGCCGCTGGGCAGCGCCGGTAAACGCGCCGGGCTCGACTCCGAACAGTTCGGCTTCCAACAATGAGTCTGGAATCGCGGCACAGTTGATGGCCACAAAGGGTGCACCCCAGCGTCCAGAAAGATAATGCACCCGGGCCGCAGAGAGTTCCTTACCCGTGCCGCGCTCGCCGATAACCAGAACCGGGCGATCAATAGGCGCAACCCGGGACAACTCGTCCATATGAGTCAGAAAGGCTGGGGATTGGCCGAGAGGTGCGGGGCGGTCTGTCATTATTAATTATAGATATATCTTGTTATATTTTACTATTAATTATTATTTTACACATGTCACTGTTGACGTGATAAATCCATAAGTCATTGATATTTATTACTTTTATGGCTTCACAACATTTGGCACGCTTTGTGCATTTTATAGCGCATCTGCTGAAGGTGTTCTTCGGCGCTCAACAATCAAAGGACTGCGCATCATGGGTATCTTTTCCCGCCTCTCCGATATCGTGAACTCCAACCTGACCAATCTGCTCGACCGGGCCGAAGACCCCTCCAAGATGATCCGCCTGATGATTCAGGAGATGGAAGACACCCTTGTTGAAGTCCGCTCGGATGCCGCCCGGCTGATTGCAGAAAAAAAAGAAGGCGCACGCCGCATCGGCCGCCTGACCACCGCCGAAGCCGAGTGGACCGCACGCGCCAAACTGGCTCTTGAACGGGATCGCGAAGACCTTGCCAAAGCGGCTCTGGTTGAAAAAGCCAAAGTTGTTGAAACCGCGAAAATCATTGATGAGGATTTAGCCGAACTTGATGAGCGGCTGACCGGCCTGGATGCGGACATCTCGCGCTTGCAAAATAAATTGCAGGAAGCAAAAGCGAAGCAACAGACGTTGATTGCCCGCTCTTCAACAGCGCAGTCCCGGTTAAATGTGCGTGAGACCCTTTACGATGGTCGAGCTGATGCGGCCCTTGCCCGGTTCAGTTCGATTGAAAAAAAGGTCGATGAAATTGAAGGCCAGGTAGAAGCGTATGACATGGGCGGCAAGAAATCCCTCGCCCAGGAAATTGCTGAGTTAGAAGCCGAGAGTGATATCGAAGACGAACTGGCAAAGCTGAAAGCAAGCTTATCGGGCGCTGACAAAACCAAAACCGGAAAGCCCAATGCAACAGATGACGTAAAAATCGCCTAAGCACGACTTACCATGTGTGCTAAAGCAAAAAAGCCTCGTCAGATTCAACGGTGATTTATGGATTTTTTACAGTTTCTATTCGTTCCGACCATTCTGTTCATCACCGTGCTCGGGCCGATTTGGGTGATCATGTATTACAAAGCAAAACGGCGTGAAGCGCAGACCTTAATGTCTGAAGAAAACGAAGCGCTTGAAACGCTGGCAGAGGCGGCCGACAGAATGGAAAAACGCATTGAGTCTTTGGAGAAAATTCTCAACTCAGAAGATGCGAATTGGAAGGACAAGGTACAATGAGTAAGAAGTGGGATAAAATTTATCTGGATAAAGAGAACGCCTGGGTCTCGGGCGTTTGCGCTGGCCTAGCCCGCCACTTCGATTGGGACGTTAAGATCGTTCGCATCGGTTTTTTTCTGGGATGCTGGGCATGGGCCCCAATTTTTATCCTGAGTTATATCGCCCTGGCGTTCTTTCTTGATCCCTTACCCACACAAGACCTGGACGTTGATCTCAAAGCCATGGAAGAAGCCGCAAAACCCGCACGCCCTGGATCAGCGCGCCGCAAATTTGCAACCACGTCTGAGCGCTATCAGAAGTTGGAAGAAAGATTACGCGCCCTTGAAAGCGTGGTGACGTCACGGGCCTTTCAGATGGATCAGGAATTGGGCCGCCGTTAGAGCGATCCCCGCAAAGAAAAGCAATATTCCCCTCCCCCTACAAACTTAACCTCGCGTCGGCAGGCCGCACGTGAGGTTCTTCTTTGGGTAGAGATTTTAAGACCCTTCGACCTCTTCACGGAGAAGTTCAAGAGCGAGCCACTCTTCTTCTGCCGCCGCCAAACGGGCTTCAGCGGCTTCCAGCTCCGCCGTTGCTTTGGTAAATCCATCAGGGTCACGGGCGTAAAAACCCGGATCAGCCAAATGCGCCTGAAGATCGGTCATGCGGGTCTGCAAACCTGCCATCTCTTTTGGCAGGCTTTCGAGCGCAAATTTATCTTTAAATGATAACTTGCGCTGCGTTGCACTTGAGCCGGAGTTGGCATTTGTCTTGGAGCGCTTTGCCCCCTTAGATTTTGATTTCTGTTCAGCTGCCACGCCACGTGCGCTGTCCATATCTTCGACACCCGAACCGCGTTGCGCGATCATATCCGAGTACCCACCCGCGTAGTCTAACCAATGACCCGGCTGGTCGGAGGCAATCACGGACGTAACAACGCGATCCAGAAAGTCACGGTCGTGACTGACCAGCAGCACAGTGCCCTCATAGTCGGCCAGCAGTTCTTGCAGAAGATCGAGGGTCTCTAAATCGAGGTCGTTGGTAGGTTCATCAAGGACCAGGAGGTTGGATTTTTTTGCCAGCGCACGCGCGAGCATGAGGCGACCCCGCTCACCGCCAGAGAGGACCGTGATCGGCGTATTGACCATGTCGGGCGAAAACAGAAAATCTTTCATGTACCCGATGACATGGCGCGGCGTACCCTGCACATCGACATTATCGCCAGAGTCGCCCGTCAGCGCCTGCTTCACGGTCCATTTTGGATCAAGGGCATCACGGTTCTGGTCCATCGTCGCAAGATCGAGAAAGGTGCCCATGCGGACCCGGCCCGTATCTGGCTTGAGGCCGCCGGTGAGCATATTCAACAGGGTGGTTTTACCCGCACCATTCGGGCCGACGATGCCAACCCGGTCGCCCCGCTGGATGCGGACCGAGAAATTTTCAATCACGGTTAAGCCGTCAAAGGACTTTGAAATGTCTTTGGCCTCAATCACCATTTTGCTTGAGGCATCAGACTCGCCAACCTGAAGATTGACGTTGCCAACACGACCGCGATGTTCGCGCCGGTCTTGCCGGAGGGTGTGCAGAGACTCAAGCCGCCGCACGTTGCGCTTGCGTCGGCCACTAACCCCGTAGCGCAACCAATGTTCTTCGCGGACAATTTTACGATCGAGTTTTTGCTGGGTGCGGTCTTCCTGATCAATGATCTCATCGCGCCAAGCTTCGAAATGCGAGAACCCTTTGTTCAGCCTTCGGGTCTTTCCACGGTCTAGCCACACGGTCGCCTGGGATAAATCTTCCAGGAAGCGACGATCATGGCTGATCAGCACAAGCGCGCGACGCAAGCTTTTGAGTTCTTTCTGCAACCACTCAATCGTCGGAAGATCGAGATGGTTGGTTGGCTCATCGAGGAGAACCACATCCGGTCGGGGGGCGAGGATTCGCGCCAAGGCCGCGCGGCGGCGCTCCCCGCCTGACAAATGAGCTGGCTCTTCTTCTCCTGTCAGTCCGAGTTGCTCAAGCAGATAAAGCGCACGATAAGGATCATCGCCATCTTCCAAACCTTCTTCCACATAGTTAAGCGTGGTGCTGTAACCCGTCAGATCTGGCTCTTGTGGCAAATACCGCACCGTAGCCCCAGGCTGCACAAAACGCTCGCCGCCCTCAAAGTCAATCAAGCCTGCCGCAATTTTGAGTAAGGTGGATTTGCCCGAGCCATTGCGCCCGACGAGACACACCGTCTCTTCGGGCATAACCATCAATTCAGCCCCTTGCAGAACAGGGGCTCCGCCAAAGGTTAGGTGAATATCTTGTAGGGTAAGTAAAGGAGGCGCGGCCATGGCGCAGCGTGTATCGCCTCAGCAGCTCTTTCGCAAGAGATGTTGTTGGTGTTGAGCTGACTTTAGCGCCACGTCACGTCTGGAAACGCCCGAACCTTTTCTTCACTCTTTTTGCGCTCGTAATAGGGAATACTCTGATCGTTGTCGCTGCGTGCCCTGTCATCATGGGCTTCAGCCGCCGCTATTATTTTTTCCGCCATCTCCGGTTTGAGCACAACGACCCCATCAGAATCAGCGAGAATAATATCACCAGGGTTAACAATCACACCGCCACAAATCACCGGCACATTCAGGGAACCTGGATGGTCCGAACCTTTGGCCGTGGGTGAGACCCCACGCACGAACAAGGGAATCTGAGGCCGTTCACGGGCCAAGAGGCTAGAATTCATGCAACTGCCATCAATCACGATTCCCACAACCCCCGCCTTTGCCGCCGCAATGGTCATGGACATCCCCCAGGCCGCAATCTCCGTATGCCCACCCGCATCCACCACCAACACGTCACCGGGCTTGGCGTATTTCGGGGCGAGTTCGCCCATCAAACGGTCGTCCCAATACTCCGGCCTGACGGTGAAGGCCGGACCGCAGATGCGCCAGGTGGGGTCGAGCGGTTTGATGTCAGGATGAGCGACCTGACGGGGGCCGACCTCAAAACCGGCCACCCCAACATGCTGCTTGGATACTTTTTCAATCAGGGCCGGATCGGGCCGTTTAAAGTCTGTGATGATGTCGTGCATGATCTTTGCCCCTGCGCTAATCTAGTGCCATGATCAACTTTACCTCAGTTCGTTGTGGGCGAGCTATCCCTGGGCAAGCCTTAAGCTTAAGCGATCGCCTCAAACTCAGCCTATGCGCGGCTCTGATTGCAATTATGTTGCCTGTTTCGTCTCAAGCGGACACAACATTGCGGGTGGCTGTGCAATCCCTACCGGCCGCCCTGGGCAACGTGCATCGTTCAACCAGTTCTTCCGAATTATACTCATGGGCAGCCATGTTCGACCCCCTCACCCTGGTTGCCGAGGATGCCACGGTGCAGCCGTGGTTGATGGAAAGCTGGGAGGCCGTGACCCCAACCACCTGGCATTTTCGCCTCCGCCAAGATGTAACGTTTCATAACGGCGAGCCGTTTAATGCGGATGCCGTTATCAACACACTAAGCTATCTGACGTCTAAGGCAGGACAACGCGAGGCGCTTTCTAGGATCACCAATTCTATTTCAGAGGTCCGCGCGCTTGATCCGTACACGGTTGAAATCAGCACCCAGTATCCCAACCTGATGCTGCCGGCCGAGCTTGGTATTATTCGCATTGTCGCGCCCAAGCACTGGCAAGATCTGGGGCCAGAGGCTTTTGCGCGCGACCCAGTTGGCACGGGCCCCTTCAAGGTGGAGACTTGGCGCCCTGGAAAAATCTCTCTGCGTGCGTTTCGTGAGGGCTGGCATACCCCTGGGTATGACGCCTTAGAGCTCAATCAATTGAGCGATCCAACGTCGCGGACTCAGGGCATATTGGCTGACAATCTGGACATTGCTTTGGTCATTGGACCAGACGAGATTGAAACGCTGGCCGCTTCGGGACACACCCATCATGTCAGCCGTGGCGTCGGTGCCATGGGCATTGCCTGGCTTCCAGAAAAAGGCGGGCCTATTGCCGATGTGCGTGTGCGCCGGGCCCTAAACTTCGCGATCAACCGGGATGCTTACATCGCGGCCTTGCTTCAGGGCAGCACATCTGCGGCCACACAGGCAACACCTGCGAATGCGCTGGGGTGGGATCCGGACCTGCCCGCATGGACCTATGATCCTGAAAAAGCTAAGTCCATGTTGATCGATGCTGGCTACGGCGATGGCTTTAACCTGGTCATTGAACTCGCGGCGGGCGGTGCCGCAGCCGATACAGCGATCCACCAAGCAATAGCCCAGGACCTTGCCAAGATCGGCGTTGGCCTTGAGGTGCGTTCCATCACCATCCCTGACATGATCACGAAGTTCACCTTCGGAGGATGGGAAGGAAATGGCTTCAACATGGACTTTAACGTCAAGCCAAGCTTGGATGCCCTGCGCCCGTTTGTCGGTTGCCTGACCAGAGACCTGTGGCACTGCCGCCCCGACTTGGCTGAGAGAACACAAGACGCGCAGGCGGAATGGGACCCAGAAAAACGCCTCACTTTGGTGCGCGGTTTGCTCAAGGCGTATCATGACGACCCACCTATGCTTTACATGCATGACACCGTGATGTTTGACGGTTTGAGCAAAAATGTGCGCGGATACAATCCGGTTAATCTGATTATTAACTACCGTGATCTAAAGCCCCATTAACATCCGACGCCGGTTTCCAGCGAATCACCTAAGGGTAAAGCTAACACGCGGCACCCGGCCCCCGCCCGAAGCCTAACAACAACAGAGCGCGCGAAAACGCCTAGGTCTATGATCTAAAATGCTTTTTCACGGTGCTAGAGATTTATTCACAGTTGGGGCCCACCTCTGATGCGCGCATGAGTTGATTTGGGGTCGAAATTACCTTAATCATTAGGGAATATATGGACAGTTCCGTCTGTTATGTTGAGGATAGGCTGACTATGCTGCCTCAACTTGGGGTTAGTCTGCCGTTCGCAGTCTAGATTGATTTGGCGCCCAGCTGCCATTGCGAAAGCAGTTTATGAAGAAGTTCGACAAAGATAAGCTCGCGGAACTCGATATCTATCTGGGTGAACCGAACGAGCAGGTGAGAGAAGGCCTGCGAGCTATGCTGCGTTCGGAAGGACTGCGCCGCACGCGTACCTTTACGCGCATGGATGACCTGATGAATGCCATGAAAGAACGGTCACCGGATTTGTTGATTGTTGCCGATGACATGGACCCCGAGATTTTTCAGATCGTTAAAGACATCCGCCATCATCGTATCGGCAGAAACCCCTTTATTGTCATTAGCTTCATGGTCAACGCGGAAGAAGACCGCGCGATTAAGAAAGCCATTCTGGCCGGGGCGGACGACGTTATGATTAAGCCTGTCGCACCGGGGCGGTTGCTTGAGAGAGTCAGTCAACTTGGGACCAAGCGTCTGCCATTTATTGCGACAACGGATTACGTGGGACCTGAACGACGGCGTGGCGATGGCAGCCGACCGTCTAAAATTCGTCAACTTAAAGTCATCAACACCCTTCAGGCCAAGCTTGAAGGAAAGCGGGTAAGTTCTGTCGACCTTGCCCGTGGCGTTGAACACTGCATGAACGAAGTCATGGCTGCGAAGTTGGACTCGCATGGCTTGCGTTTGGGCTATGTGTGCAACCTGATCCTAAAGGCTTATGACGAGAAAAACGTCACCAAGGAGGTTGAAGAAAACCTTATCGTTCTGGTCACCGTGTTAGAGGATGCGGCAAAAACCGCGAAAGGCGTTGGTGAAGCAGAACTTTCGGCTATTTGTGTTGATTTGGCGCGCCAGGTCGAAGAACTGGCAGAGAAATACGAGGAGCCGTCAGCGAGTGAACTTGCTCTTATTCGCAAGCTGACGAAGGCTTTTGAGTTGGCAAAAGGCAATTCTAACGTCCCCCCCGCTCCAAAACCTGCGCCCGAGCCAGCTCAATCGGGGACCTCTGGTGGGCCAACGAGCCCGGCCCCGTCGGCACAAAAGAAGGCTGAACCGCCCGAAAACCCTGGCACGGGCAGTGGTGAGGGACCAGGCAGCAAGCGCGCAGCGGCGCAATAGAGTCCTTCCACCGGCGTCATAACGCTGTGATTGTTTTCAAGTGGACCAAAAAAACGGCACGTTGCCTCCTGCCACGCAAGACCATATTGCTCAAACTCCAGTGTTTACTTGCCTCATGGCGGTTGATCGCCGATCATAGGGAATTAGCGATACGGATATCGCTGAGTGGGGAATTCTCAAGGCAACTTTAAAAACTTATGTCCCAACTGGACCGCGCAAACCTCGCTTCCATAACCGTCTACATTGGTGAAAAAGACTATCACCAACGTCAAAAGTTACGGGAGATGTTCCTCTCTGAAGGAATTAAGAACATCTCGACACATGCCAATGTGGCGAGTCTGCGTACGTTGATGTTCGAAGTGCCCCCCGACCTATTGGTTTTGTCTGATGACTTTGACCCGGATGTTTTCGAAGTCGTCAAAGAGGTGCGTTTTAACCAGCTAGGCGGGAACCCGTTTATCGTTATCAGTGTATTGGTCGGCCAACGGAATGGCCACAACATTCAAAAAGCCATTGAGGTCGGCGCCGATGACGTTGTGATTAAGCCGCTCGATCCGAAAAAAATACATGAGCGTCTTCGCCTGATCACCTACCACCGCCAGCCGTTTGTAGCGACGTCCGAGTATGTTGGCCCCGATCGCAAGAGTGATAAGGTCAGCCACCCAGGTGCGCGCCGTGTCAATGTGTTAAACACGATGCGCGAAAAAGCGGATGGTCGTAAATTTGAACCTTGGGAACTCAAAGAAGCCATTACAGACTCTCTCAGCGCAGTGGTTGAAGCCCAACTTACAAGTCAGAGCATGAAAATGGGGCATCTTTGCGACGTGATTCTCGACGCCCATAAAATCGGACACATTACAGAAGAGCTGCGCGATAACTTCATAGCCCTCACGGCTATATTGCGCGAAGCTGCAAATATGGCCCAAACCTTAAAAGATAATTCTTTGGAAAGTCTCTGCCTGTCTTTGGCAGAGAACGTTGCGATGATGGAGATCAACTACGAATCTTTGGAAGACGGCGACATTGATTTGATCCAAAAGCTCTCACAGGCGTTCCGTATGGCCATCGACTCTGCCGCCCAACGCAAGCAAAATGAAGAAGAAGAGCTGAGTGCAAAATATGACGGACGCATCGCAGGTAATTCTGTGGATATCTAAAATGGGAGCAAAGATGCGCTTTTTTAATACGTTGACCGTTTCCTTCAGTCTCTTCATCTGCGGTTTTATTGGCCTGCCTGCTCACGCACAGCCTGAAGCGACAATTACGCTCCGGGTTTCAGCCTATCTGTCTCCGCTAAGTCATAGCGTTGCGAATATTTATAAACCCTGGATGGAGCGCATCACTGAAGCCTCAAACGGGCGCATCAAATTTGAAACTTTTTGGGGTGGTGGCTTGGGTCGCAATCCTTACAAGCAATTTGACCTGGTTAAGGCAGGCATCACTGACATTGGTCTGGTACAACCCAGCTATACGCCTGGTCAGTTCCCGCAACTTCAAGCGTTCGAGCTACCCTTTATGATGCGCTCATCGACAGAGGCAAGTTTGGTGGCTTGGCGCTTATATGAGCGAGGTCTGTTAAAAGGGTTTGAAGACGTGAAACTCATCGGACTGTGGACCGCAGAACCCAGCAATTTGTATACACGCGATCCCATCAAAAGTTACAAAGACATTGCCCGCATGAAAATCCGTTCCGTGGGGCGCCTTGAGGGTGACTTTCTCAGCAAGATGGATTCTGTCCCCGAAGCGCTGCACCCAGCGGATGCCGTTGAAGCGCTAAGGCGCGGCACGATTGATGGTGCAATTCAAGGCTGGATCGCCATTAACACCTTCCAGACATACCGGGAAACCAGTTATGTCATTACCGCCCCTCTTGGCACAGTCACCTTTGGGATCATGATGAACAAAGATAAGTGGGAGCAGGTTCCTGCTGATCTGCAACAAATCATCAATGACAACAGTGGCGATTACATCGCGTTGCTGGGTGGGCAAGCGTACGATCAAAAGCAGGCCGAGATTTCAGCCCAACTGAGAGCAGACGAACATCTTATTTTTGTTGATGCCGATCCCGCAGAACTCGAAGAAATGCAAACCTATGTTAAACCGATTGCAGAGACCTGGGCCGAGCGCACGCCATTTGGTGCCGAAACTTATGAAGCGATCCAAGACATTCTCAAAGACCTGCGGCGTCGGGAGCGCCAATCCTGATGTCTGAGACCTCACACGACACCCGCACCTCGACGCAACTCCTTGATCGTGCCGTGGATACCATGGCCATCATCGGCTTTACCGGTCTGGTCATTATTGCGTTTATGACCGTGGTCGATGTGTTTCTGCGTTATATGGGTTTGCCTCGCATCCCGGGCCTGAATGATATCGAAGAAGTGGCCTTTGCCATTGTCATCGCAAGCTGCTTTCCAGCTGGCTTAAAAAAAGGCAACGCCGTGACTGTACGTGTGCTTGGAAAAATCTTAGGACCCAAAGCGCACAGCAAGCTCGATGTCATTGGCGCCCTCTTCATGCTCACCTTCTTTGTCTTGACCGCATGGCAATTCATAGCCTTTACCATTGACTACGCCGCCGCAAACCGCACGACATCAACATTGGAGTGGTCTGTCACGCCGGTCTGGACCGTCGTCAGCCTGATTATGGTCGCTTGTGTTTTGGTCCAGAGTTGGGTGCTTAGAGAAACCGTGTCAGCGGCCAAAGCTGGCAAACCCATCGAACATGAAGCAGAATCACTCTAGGACCGCATAGAACATGGAACCTCCTGTCATTGGCGGCCTCGTCGTCGCCGGAATGTTTGTGATGATCGCGCTTCATGTGCCCATTGGCATCGCCATGGCCATTGCCGGGTTTATTGGAACGGGCGTGATCATCGGCTTTGAACCTGCCATCGCACTCTTTGGTATTGAACCTTCGGCGGCCATTGCCAGCCAGGAATTGGCTATCATCGCGCTGTTTCTGTTGATGGGAAATTTTGCCGCCGCAGCGGGTTTGTCCGGCGATCTGTACCGTCTTGCGCAAGCGTTCCTAGGGCATCGCAAAGGTGGACTGGCCATGGCGACTGTTGCGACCTGCGCCGGATTTGGTGCGGTCTGCGGTTCGTCCCTGGCGACCACGGCCACCATGACCCGCATTGCCCTGCCAGAAATGGACAAACGCGGCTATGCGCGACGCCTGTCAACGGGGTCCATCGCCGCTGGCTCTACGCTAGGAGTGATCGTGCCGCCCTCTGTGTTGCTGGTGCTTTACGCCATTCTCACAGAACAGTTTGTCACGGCGCTCTTTGTCGCCGCCCTCGGACCAGCGCTGATTGCTGTCTTTTTGTACATGATCACGGTGTTCACCTACGTGAAAATCTCACCAGATTCAGGCCCCGCCGCAGAGCGGGTTCCGTGGTCAGAGCGCCGCCAAATCCTCAAAAAAAGCTGGGGCGTTGTGACCCTGGCGGTGATCGTTTCTGGCGGTATTTACTCGGGCCTCTTTACGGTGAATGAAGCAGCCGCTGTGGGCGCAACCGTGGCCATTGCCTTTACCGCGTTGCGCGGGCAGCTCAACCGCAGTGTGTTCTTCGCCAATCTTAAAGAGACAGCCGCGAGCACAGCCTTGATCTACTTGATCATCATCGGCGCATCGATTTTCTCCTACGCCATTACGCTGTCACATCTGCCGGACATTATCGTCAGTTCGATTGAAAACCTCGGGCTTCAACCGCTTCTGGTGATTTTGATGCTGCAAGCCATGTACATCATTCTCGGGGCGATTTTTGACACGGTGGCAGCCATGGTGATCACGCTGCCGTTCGTTTTCCCGTTGATCACGGGTATGGGCTACGACCCCATATGGTGGGGCGTGATTAACGTGGTGGTGATGGAAATGGGCATGATCACACCGCCCATTGGTTTGAATGTGTTTGTCATGCACGGCATGAATAAAGATGTGTCTCTCAGCACGGTCTATGCTGGTATTTGGCCGTTCTTGTTGTCTGACTTTGTCAGGTTGATCATTCTCACCCTGTTCCCTGTACTCACCCTGTGGCTGCCAAAAGCCCTTGGCTTGATGTAGCAGGGCTTGATGTAGCAGGGCTTGATGTAGAGGAAAGGAAAGCACTGCAATGGACGGGACACCGGACTCTGGCGGCATCGTGCACTGGCTCGGCGAAGTCGTCGGCGGCTTTCTCGCCAGCATTCCGCCTGCCATTGGCAATTTCTTTACCGGCGTCGGCCAAGGGGCCGGGGTTTATGGCTGGGTGGATTGGGCCGCCCTGATCATCGGCATTGCCCTGCTGATTTCGGGAGTTAAAGGGCTTATGGCCGGTCGCGTGGTTGGTTCAATACTGAGCGGCGCAATCGGGCTTGTGCTTATGAGTTGGGCTGTATCTTAGACGCAGGTCATCAATAAGCCTTACGTCTATTCGTCGCCGAGGGGGTCATGATCCTTGTAAGGGTCTTTGACGGCACCGCGCCATTTACTTTTAAGCCGTTGACCAAGCTTGCGATGCTGACGCATTTCAGCATCCACCTTTTTCTTCTTTTTATCGGACTCTCGAATGGCAAGCAACGCGACCAACACAAGAATCGCGACAATGCCAATTGCCATCCACATGCGATTGCGGCGTTCTTCCTCAATGATGGCGCGCACGGCTGGCAGGCATTCGGGTAAGTCCTGCTCGCAGGCCCGGCGCATCTGAAACTGACGGATTTGATCGTTAGGAATATTCCCCAGCCGCTGCCCTTCTGTTTCCGGCTGCAGGAAACCACTCTCCGGCGGCCCGTCTCCCGCTTCCTGTGCCACGGCAGACGAGGGTACAACAAACGCGGACACGCCGGTCAGCAGACTGACCGCCGCGGCGAGTAAAAATACGATTGCGAGTTTGCCGACCATCCGAATCATCACGTATATCTGCGCCATCATAAGTTGGTGTAGCCTCTAGTCTGACATTGCTAGGATGTGGCTGCAACACACACCGGTATTTTGCGATTTCGTGCTGCGGTGTAATCAGGAGCGTGCGGACCGTTTTCAATGGATCAGATCATGTTAAAGCAGCGCTTTTTGTTACCCTTTCAACCCTCTGGGCTCAGTCTGATCGCACTGCTGTGCTGGATGTTCGCCTCAGCGGCGACCGCCCAGGAAGACCCGGAATATCTGGCCATGGCCGAGGGTAAAGGTAAGGATTTTACCCATCTGTTGTGCTCTGACTGTCATGCCATGAGCCATGTGTTGCAGAAGCGTTATAGCCGCAGAGGCTGGCGGGATGCGATTACACGCATGACCACAGACTTCGGCATGGCCGCGTTACACCCTGATGAAAAAGCGCTGGTGGTCGATTATCTCACGGAACATTATAGCCCCGGATCTGGGCGCTAAGAAATCTGCACGCTAAAAGATCAGGACGCCAAGGGCGTGTGAGGCTTCTAGACCATCACCGTTTGACTGCCGATATCGTTAATCGGCTCCGCCCCGTCTTCCGTGATGAGCATAAGATCTTCCAAGTGGGATGACCCTCCCATTCCAGTGGCCCCCATCGGGCAATCGACGCTGAGCACCATGTTCTTTTCCAGTACGATGTCTTCGCGCGGCGGAGACCCCGCATTGCCGACATGATCCGCGTGATAAAGACCAACACTGTGGGGCGTAAACGAGATGGAGAAGTCCGCCCCCAGTTTTTCGAGGGCTGTCTTACCCATGGCGCGGATTTCTGAGAAGCGCAGGCCAGGCCGGATTTGCTCGCGAATCGAATCCCAGGCTTTGCCGGTGATATCCGTCACCCGCTGCATCCGCTTAGCCGGTTCTCCAATATAAACAGCCCGGGCAAAGTCGCCGTGATAGCCCATGTATTCGCTGACACAATCAATCGAGAAACACTGGCCATCGCGCAGTTGGGCCTCGTAGGTGGGCGAGCTCACGCGATCAATGACCATAAACACACCGCGCATCCCGCGAGACGCCACCGCCGCAAAATAAGACGCCCGCAACTCACGCACATCGGCCCCGGCCCGCACGGCGCGCGCTGCTTGCAGGGCACCGTCCGCATTGGCCTGAGCAGCATAGCGCATCAAAGTGATTTCAGCCTCGGACTTCACTGGCCGGATGCGTCGCAGAGCATCATCGGCTGACACAACTGTAGCTTTGGTGGCATCGGTCGCCTCCAGCACAGAACGCATAACGGGCTCGACATCGGCGGCGACACGCCCCCCAGCCACACCTGTATCTACCAGCGCTTTGCGCAACGCAAAAATAAGGTTCGGGCGGGCGGCTTCAGCACGCACGGCGCGCTCGATAATACTAAGGCGCGTTTTTTCAATCTCATCCAGTGGGGCTTGCTGCAAATCGGGATACAGTGGTAAATCGCTAAGACCCAATTCGGCATCATCTCCGGTACTCCCTGGTGCCTCATACAAATAAGCGGGGTAGTCCAGATGCTGATGATCCATGGCGATGGTGTAGTAATACAAAAACGCCGGCGCGATGAGAGACAGGCGCTGCCCTTCCTGACGGGTAATCAGCGCATACACACTCGGCGTATGGCCCATCTTCGTCGCTGTAAGATCCAGACCTGTTGCATGATACAGATTGGTGCCCGCGCCCACGACAATGGCATCGAGCCCAAGCTCGGCCATGATTTTATCGGCCTGCTCAAAGTTCATGCGGGGGCCAAAAACCGGTGGTGGCACGCTGGCACTGAGTGACATAGCTGGCCCTTTTGCCTGTGCGGACGGGATCAGGCTTGAGGCTACCCCTGCTGTTCCAGCAACACCAGCAACCAAGCCTCCAAGAACATGGCGGCGTTCAATCATAGCAGTTCTCCTGTCGAAGCGTCTGGGCGCGTATAGCCTCAAACCATCTTACAACAGGATGAACGGCTCTTCTTCTGTGTTCAAGACCTCGTATCCGGTTTTTGTCACCCGGAAGAGGTCCTCGTTATGTCCGCAGCCAAATCCGACTTCCAGATAGGGCAGGTCGACGGTCAGCACCATGTTTTCTTCTAGGACATGATCAAAGGACCTAATTCCGAATTCAGGTAAACTGTAGGGGTTGTCACCATGCTGCAAACCAACACTATGGGGCGTCACAAAGACAGCATGCTCGGGCATGCCATTTTTGACCATCGTCTCAAAGCCGATTTTGCGCAGAGTGTCATATTTAACCCCAGGCTTGATGGCATCAAAAACCGCCCCCCGCGCAAGTTGGTTGGCACGGCGGCGCGTCTCCACCTCTGTTGAGGGCTCGCCGATGATGAAGGTGCGGGCAAAGTCCCCCATGTAGCCGCGGTAATTGCTGACCGCATCAATTAGAAAAGGCTTACCCGCGACCATCTCGCCATCAGGGAATCCACCGCCGGGAAAGCCGACGATAAAGCCGTCCACATGATTGCCACGCTTGGCGCATTCCATAAGGAAAATCTGCTCGATGTCTTTGTGCGTCATGCCGACTTCAATGGCATGGATGGTTGCCAACCCTGCATCGCCGTTGTTGCGTCCGCCAACGCGCTGATAAGCCAGTTCCTGTTCCGTCTTGACCATGCGGATGAGCTGGAAAATGCCGTAGCCCGGCACACATTCGACATCGACCAGATCCGTCTGGGCCAGAAAATCGGCGATGCGCATGTCATCAACCGCGACTTTACCCTTGGTAATGCCTTGCGCTTTGAGCGCACGGGCCAAGCCCCAGGCGGCTCCAGCGGCAAGGTTTCCGGACACCCGCTCTTGTGCCGCTTGCCACCGCTTCTCTCGGGGCGTCAAGACAACATCATCCCGGACGTAGTAATTCCGCGTGCTGCCGTTGCCAGGGTCCGTAGGGATGCCGTTTGAGTTAAGTTCCGCTTCATTCCAGCCCCCGAACCCGTAGGGCATAAGCTCAGCCGTTTCGCGGTCGCCGTTGGCAATGTCCCAGGCGGATGAGGAGCCGGAAACCAGATAAATCGGCTGCTCCGGGTCGCGGGCATAGGTGGCAAAACCCGGATATTGCGACAGGAATTTCACACCGATGGTGACCACATTCGTGAGGTAGTAAACGTTGATGGGGTCCAGCGCGATCATGCCTTCAAGACCAAAACGCTCGAGCACATCATGGGCGCGCGGTCGGTTGACCAGCAGCTTGCCGTCGATCTCGGGCTTGGGCGCAGCATTCCCGGATGCCTGTGAAGCAGTCCGGGCCTGGGCCGGGATTGAGGCTGCAGCGGCGGCGGTGGCCGCACCCGTGAGGCTGGTGAGAGCCGTTCGGCGGTTGATCATGGTAAATCTCCTCTGCACGCAAGGGGTGCGGCTGGGTCTTAGTTGAACGTCATTGACAGCGTATCGCAATGAAAACGGCCGCCCCTGCTCTTGTGGCAAACGGGCGGCCGCGACTCATGGGTTGGACAGAGGTCTAGAGCTTAGAAGGACCAACTGGCTCTCACCCCAATTTCCCGATCACGCAGAGCCGTGACGATGGCCCCGCGGCGAACCTGCAAGTTCGAGAAGAGAATCGGGACGACGCCAAGGTCAAGTCCGGTTCCACCGCTGGCCCACCCGGTCTCATCGAACAGATTGTTGGCGAAAAATTCTAGGGTTGTTCCTTCGTTTTCCAATCCAACTTTGAGGTTCACTAGGGTGTAGGCTTTAACCCAGTTGATATTGGACGGATCCGCATAGGCTTTGCCCTGATATGCAACATCCGTGCGGGTATACCAATCCCAGTCCGCATTAACTGTGCCGCGGTATGTTCCGGACAGACTGCCGCTCCACTTGGGGAATTGAGGCAAGGTATTGCCATCAACACGATAGCCTTCCGCATTGCTGAGACCAAATAGTTGATTGATACCCGAGATGGCAAAATCTTCGTAGGTGGCGTTGGTGTAGTTCACCGTTAAACCCAGGTCGATGGCTTGATTGACCACGAGGCTCGCTTCAAACTCAGCCCCTTCGATTTCTGAGGATCCGGACACTAGTGCACCTTGCAAGCCTGTTGCCCCGGGAGGAATGAAGCTGACCGCCGACTTCATGTTGTTCCATTTCATGATGTAAGCCGCCAAGGCATAAGAAGCACGCCCGTCAAGAAGGCCTTGCTTAACACCAAGCTCATAGCTCTCAAGTTTCTCTGGCGGAATGGTGTCCATCAGATTTGGGATCTGCGCCTGTACAACGGCCTTATCAGCCGGTGAGAGCGCCAGGAATGTTGAGTTAAACTGTCCCGGCAGCGTGCCCTCGGAATAGCTGATGTAAGTGGTCATATCTTCCATCGGGCGATAGGTCAGAATTGCGCGGGGCAGGAATTTTTTCGACGTCAATGAAATCGGCGCACCTGGGTTCAAGAACTGGCCGCCAAAGGTTGTGACCTTGTCGCTCTGCCAACGCCCTTCCAGGGTCGCCGTCAAAGAGTCGAGAATGTCATACTCGACAGAGCCGAACACGCCAAACGTTTCAATCTCGTCATCGTTATTGCCGGAATTTTGAGCCCCAATGACACGCAAAGAGAAGGGTGTGGGGAAAATATCCAGAGACAACTCATTGGTGGCCTCAACAGCGTTTGTAAATGCAGCCCGGATTTCCTGCTTGTAGTAGTTTACCCCGAGCAGACCACGGAGCTTGCCGCCATCATCGTACTGGGCGCGGATTTCGCCGGAGTAATCCTTAAAGGCGTTCGGCGGTCCCATATAGACAGATTCAGCATCGGTAAAATCACGGTCAGCAATCTGGCGGACATCTTGATCGTTGTAGGCCACGTTGCCCGAAATACTAATGGCATCTGACGCCTCAATATCAAAGGTTGAGGCCAGACGCAGGGTTTGGCGGCGCAAACCAAAATGGTCCAAGAACGGCGCGTCATCTATTTCAGGAATGCCAAGACTGTTGCCGACAAACAGCTCCCGGATATCAACTTCAGGGAAAGCGCCTGTCGCCGGGAAGGTCGTGAAGGTTGTATTCGCCGTGACTGGCACATCTTCAGGCAGGCCACCGCACCAATAGTCACCCTGAAGGGTGACATTGCGGGACGCTCCAGACGCATCAAGAACCGTGAGTGGCGTACCAGCAGGGCAATTGCTCTTATTAAAGAACTGGATAGCCGTTGTGGCCGGTTGGGTATCTTCGTCCTCAATGTAAGAGGCGCGCACCTTAATCCGCACGGTTTCAGATGGTGTGAACAACAAACTCGCATGCACTGCGTCTGTGGTTTCTTCACCCAGCGTGCCGCCATCGGTCGCGGTTTCATAGCCGCCGTTTTCAAACCCGGACGCGGTGAGACGCCCACTCAGCAGCCCTTCAACCAACGGGCCTTCAACTGTCACAGAGCCACGGTAGCTACCATGATTGGGGCTATATTCGGCAGAGACCTTGCCGCCAAATTCATCCGCTGGATCAGCGGTGATGTAATTGATGGCCCCACCAAACGTAGACCGGCCGAAGAAGGCCGCCTGCGGGCCTTTGATCACCTCAACCCGCTCGACATCTTCAAAACCGATGGATTGCGCGCCACCAAGCACAAACACACCATCGACGAAAAGCGAGCCCACTTGGTTCGACGGTAATGTGCTTTGTGAGGCCAACCCGCGGAACCTGATTGCAGGAATGTAGCGCCCTGCAAATTGCGTGCTGGACTGGCTGTTGTAGTCAAGGCCGGGAGAAAATAGCGTTAAGTCTTCAAGATTGTTGATTCCGGCTGCGTTAAGGTCTGCCGCCGTAAAAGCTTGCACCGACAGGGGAACATCTATCAGGCGCTCATCGCGTTTACGCGCGGTCACCGTGATTTCTTCAAGGGCGACCTGCTGTGCCACAGCTTGAGAGTCGGGTGTGGCCGTTGCAACGGTCAGCACGGCGGCCACAGAGGACAGCAATCGGCCCAGTAATGATGTTCGGTTTTGCCCTGTTGCAGGCTGAGTAGTTGTTTCCATAGTTCCCTCCGGTGCGCTGTCTTCAGCGTTTGCCCCGCGGTAAATCGTTATGACACCGCTTGTTGTCAGGCTGCCTGAGAAACCCGTATCTCTGAGCATTTCTGAGAGCGCATCCGGTATGGTGTATGTGCCAACCAGAGGATTAATTCCCCGTGTCTCTGCCAGTTCGAACGGAAAGAGAAGCTCTAGCCCGGTCTGAGTCGCCAGGGCCTCAGCTGCGTCGCCCAAGTTGGGCTGCGTAATGTTCAAATCATAGCGTTGATTTTGATCAGACGCGGCGAAACTTGAACCAGAACCCAACGAAACGCATATCGCAAACCACATAAATGGAATGACGTATCGCAGGGTCTGCCTATCCTTTCTTACCAGCATGGTGTCAGCAATCATTCAGCACTGTTTCACCAGCCTTATGTATTGAGACAGGTGAAATTGGAAAACCCACCATAAGGAATTGCACATTTTTTCATATGGCTCCTCTTTGCTTCGCCGCTGAGCAGCGTAGGATTGCATAGCGGCTCATGCCGTAGCAGTGTGGGGAAGGAAAACGAAGCCACCACCGCTCGAAAAAGCTGGTATGTGAGGCAAGAGCGCTCTTTTTGTGTCTTCGATACGAGACAGGTGAAATCCAGAGATGTCTAGAATTCTGAGATCCTTCATTGAGAACGAAGCCGCTTTGCGCCGTTTTCTGTCCCGGTTTTTGTCTCGCCGTCACCAAATTGAAGATATTGCTCAAGAAACGTTCTTGCAGGCTTTCGCCGCAGAATCGAAAAGCGATATTCGCGCGCCAAAAGCCTATCTTTTCCGCGTTGCAAAAAATCTTGCTCTGAACTCTCTGGCCAGAAAATCATTTTCCGATACAGATTATATAGAGGATTTTGCCGACTCAGAGGTCTTAACAGATGACGGCCAAATTTCTGTCGAAGATGAAGTGTCGGCGCGACAACAGCTCGTGATCGTGTCTCAGGCCATTATGACACTTCCGAAACAGTGTCGTCGCGCATTTGTCATGAGAAAAATGGAAGGTTTGTCGTACAAAGAGATTGCACACCGTCTGTCCCTCTCAGAAAGCACGGTTGAGAAGCAGGTGGCGACTGGGTTGTCAAAATGCATCGACGTTCTAAGACGGCAAGGGCATGACCCGACTGACTTTGGCGCTAAAGCAAGAAAACAGGGATCAAATGTGCAGCAGATGAAACCGCTGGCTAAAACAAATGGGCACAAGACCTAAACATGGACCGCGACAACACAGTAACGCCGGGGACGGACCCAAAGGTGGTGGATTTTCCAGATCAGGGAACACTTGAAGCTGAAGCCAGCGCCTGGATTGTCCGCTTGGATAAAGGGGCGCTCTCGGCGGAAGACGAGCGGGCGTTTGACGCCTGGCGCAGCACCAGCGCGGAACATCAAGCTGCATTAGATGGAATGTCGGGGTTGTGGAGAACCCTTGATGGTCTCAGCGATTTACAGGATCGTTCGAATACCACGCTGAATCCCACATGGCTGGAGCGGGCCGGTTTCGAGCTGAGGCATCGGGTTGTGGCGTCACTGGCCTCTGTTGCAGCTGCGGTGCTGCTGGTTGTTTTTGTTGGGCCTTTTACGTTCTCGGACCCCCATTACATGCAGGCCCATCGTACTGTGGTTGGCACGCAAAAAACAGTCACCTTACCTGACGGGAGCGTGCTGCTGTTAAATACAAACAGTCATGTGGATGTGGAATATTCAGACCAGAAACGCGATGTCTATCTGCACAAAGGCGAAGTACACTTTACAGTCGCCAAGGACAAAGAGCGGCCCTTTTCCGTCTATGCAGATGAACGCGTTGTGACGGCTACCGGCACAGCCTTTGCCGTGATGCGGCGCGAAACCGGCATTGAAGTGACGGTCACCGAAGGCGATGTGAAACTCTACTTTTCACCAGAGGCCGATGCGAATCCAGCAACACTAGAGCAAGCGTCAATACGCTCGACGGTTGCCAATCTGACCGCGGGCGAAAAGGTCATATTTGCCGAGACGCTGGAGCAAGTTGAGGTGATACCCGAACCCGAACTGAACCGCAAACTGGCCTGGCGTCAGGGTGTTCTGGCGTTTGCCGGAGAACCCCTGTCTGACGTTATTGCTGAGGTCAGCCGCTATACAGAGATCGACATCATCATCGAAGACCCGGCCCTGAATGAATTGCGCTTTGGTGGTTTCTTTAAAGTGGGCAACATCGAAGCCCTGTTTGACGCCCTGGAGCAAAGCTTTGGTGTGGACGTAAAACGGGACCCAAATTCAAAGGTTTATCTGTCTGCAACACGGATGTGACAGAATTGCTTGGCCAGCAGGTGACACCGTTAACACGCCGTATGGGAGAGCTGATATGGAACGACGCGATATGCTGAAGGCAGGAGTCGCAGCTGCAGCGGCCTCGGTTTTGCCCACGTCAGCGCAGGCTGCAAAATCAGGCGTGACTGTCGCCCCTGTCGGTGATGAGTTAGGGCCCTTACGCCAGCCCCTTCTGAACACAGCCCAGGCGCAGGCGGTGATGGAAGAATATGATCTGGCGGGCATGCTGGCGCTCAACCCGGTCAACCTTTATTATCTCACCAACACCATGCCCATCGGCGCAAAAATGCGCTGGGAGTACCCCGCGTTCGCAACCCTGCCCCGGGACCCGGATCAACCAACGTTTTTGATCACAAACGCACTGCAAATGTGGGATATCGCTAACGGCGACCGCTGGAGCCCCGAGGTCATTCCTTATTCGGGCCCACTGAACACAGCAGACTACTTGGGGGCAAAAGGCAAAGCACTGTCTGAAGAACCGCTGGCCGCAACAGGTGGCCTTGCTGTGCGCGATGGCGTACCCCTTACCGACCGTGAACAACGCTGGGCCGCGACTCAAACGAACGTCCAGCCTTCGGCGACTCCTGAGTGGGCGCTGGCGCGGGCGATGAAAGAATCCGGCATCGTCAAAGGCCGCGTGGCCGTCGATGACATGCGTATCGCACATTTGTTGCAACGCATCGGCGCCGCAGACAACATTGAGTTTGTCGATGGCGACAACCTGTTCCGTCGCATTCGCTATATCAAATCAGAACCCGAAATTGCGATGATGCGCCTGGCCGGTGAAAAGAATGCCGCGGCGGCGTTGGCCACCGCACGATCGATCGAAAAAGGCATGACGTTTGCCGAAATAGAGCGACAGTTTCTGGCGGAATGTGCGGTGCGGGGGAACGCCATGTCGTTCATCATCGCCGGTGTAACCCTTGGCTATTTTCCAGATGCCGAAGTTGTGCCCGGCAAGCCCTTCCTGATTGACGCGGTATCGCATTTTCATCAGTACCACGGCGATTTTGCCCGCTCGATTGTGCTGGGCGAACCGAGCAAAGAGGTGAGGCAACGCGCGCAGGCGCAACAGGCCACACGCGAGGCGATTTTCGAGATGCTCAAACCCGGCGTGACATATTCTGATATTCAGAAGACAGGCTTTGAGACCTTCAAGAAAGCGGGCGCGAACCCGGAGACCTTGATTGTCAATCCGCATTCGCTTGGCCTACAGCACACCGATCAGCCTTATGACGACAGCAACCCCTGGCGGGGCGGCGAGGACATTGTGCTCAAAGCGGGCATGGTGATTACGGTTGACTTGCCCTACATTGAAATCGGTTTTGGCGCCGGGCATAACGAAGACCTGCTGCTGATCACAGACGACGGCTACGACCCCCTGAACTCGGAAGAAGACCCGCTGATCATCGTCTAGCTGCGACGCCCCTTTTTACAAACTGCGACTCGCCCCCGTCTTTGCAAAAAGGCGGGCGGTTTGTTTGCGCGATCTCGGTTCGAGATTTCTGGTTGGGGCTTTCCCCGTGGAACCAGCCCATGCACCCCTCGTTCCACTCAAACGAGCCCAAGCACGTATGATCGGCGGAACGAGCCCATGGAACCTCGCCGCCGCCTCCCCTTGGAACGAGCCCATGGACGGTCTCAGCGAAGCCAATTACAAATTTACCTTGCCCAAATAACAAATTATCTTGTATGCTTCCGCTCCCTTGTGACTGTGACCGGACCCTGCCGTGACCCACAAAAGCCCTTCTCGCCCGGAACCAGAATCCGCAGCAGCCGGTCCAGCGACGACGTGCGAGCAAACGATGATGGATCACATTCAGGCACAGATCATCGATACAGTCGCGGCCAGCGCCCCCACCCTGGACACCACCGCTCCATCGGACCCTGACCAACAGACGACGGATAATGTTCAGAGCGCGATTACCGCATGGGTTGGCGTGACCAAGGAGGGGGATGCGGTTGAAGCCATGATTGCCGCGCAACTGGTGGCCTCTCAGAACCTGACCATGGCCACGATCAAGCGCGCGATGAAACGCACAACAGGCCCAAGCCACTATGGCACCTGCATTATCGATGCTTGCCGCATTGCCACGCTGACCCTGCGTCAAATTGAAACCCTGGCGCGCTACCGCACCTGGAAACGTCAATCCTAGATCGCACAGACCGAATAGAGCTTAGAGCAATTTTTATGAGCACACAGTTTCTATGAGCACAGAGTCCCACCCGCGCCGTTCACATGAGCGGCCCACACACTGTGGCGCACGCACCCGCGGCGGCACACCGTGCAAGTTACCCCCCGTGACTGACCGGACCCGTTGTCGCATGCACGGCGGATCGAAAACCGGGGCTAAGCCCTCCGGCGCACAAGTGGGAAATCAGAACGCGTTTTTACACGGCTACTATTCCGCCGCCGCACGCGCCGAACGCAAGCGCCTGGCCGATCAAATCAGATGGCTGAAAGCCCAGATGAAAGCGATCCGGGAGTCGTCTTAATTGTTCAACAGCCCCTGCGCCCGTTTGAGATAGGCCAAAACATCATCAAGGCGCTCGTCACGCCACACGCTGTGACCGCGTTTGCGGGACCCGGGAATGAACGTTAAAGGATCTGACAGCCAAGCCTTCAAGGTTTCATCGGTCCAAATGATACCGGACGCCCGCAAAGCCTCTGAATACGAAAAATCTGACACCATGCCGGCTTGCCGTCCGAACACGCCTCGCAGAGCGGGGCCCGCTTGTCGCCCGTCGCGGAACAAGGAATGACAAGGCGCACATTCGCGATACAACAAAGCCCCGCGCTCGGGGTCGCCTTGCGCCGACACCATTGAGGATGCCGTTATAAAACTGAGCATCACAGCAACGAAAGAGAGCCCTGCCTTTGCCATCACCATGGCTTGATCGCGCCCATCCAGGCCGCCACCAGCGCCATCAAGACGATGGCATAACTGCCCCATTGCCCCTGGACCGCAGAACGCACATCGCTTTCTACGCCGCTGTCGGATGGAGCGTAAAACCGCAGCGGCCGTGTCTGCCACCGCAACAGACTGCTGACCATCAGCATGAGGCCAAACAACACCACCTTGGCAGCAAGCCAATTGGTTTGAATCATGCCGGTGCCGAGAAAACCGACAATACCATCATAAACATGACCAAGACCGATTATGAACCGCACCACAATTTCAGTGGTGTATGTGCGGCGGGCAAAGGCCGCGTTGCCGGACACTTCCGCAACCAGCACAATCAGCAGCCAGGCCAGCGCGACACCCCATGTGGCTGTTAACCACGTAGGTGACATCAAAGTATACACACCAATATCAATGGCGATGGACACCCCAAAGGGCAAAAACGTGACCAACAGCAGACCACTTAAGGCGTAGGCCCAGCGGCGTAACTGAGCCACAAGGGCTTGCGCATCCGCACTCAAGTCTGTCCGCCGGGAAAGCCGCACGGCATAGAGGACTGGCAGCTCAAGCCCGACGATGACGGCAAAGGCAACGATGTGCAGGTAATGCACCACATCAATACCGCTCAGCATATTACGCCCCCTCTTCGCCCTGCTGTTATGCGGGCGTGGCTCAGCCCAGTTTACAGTGGATAATCGCGTTCCGGATCAACACCGCAGGTTTCAATAAACTTGCGAATTTGAGCCACTTCTTGTGGCGGCAAGCTATGGTTGGCGTGACTGAAGTTCGCGGTATGGCCCTTGAGTTTGACCGACACCTTGCCGGTATGGGTTGAAGACACCTCGGCCCCCAATTCTCCTAACACCGACTCCACTTGGTTGAAATTTATGTTGGCGCTAACCGGATGCGCAAAGAGCGCATGTAAAACCTTGCGATGTTTATGATTCATGGTGGCCTCCTTCAATCGGCGGGACAGGGAAGATTATGCCAACCCTGAACCATCGCGGCGGCAATGACCTTGATTCAGCTCAAACAAGAGCACCGCACAAACCAAACAATGGGGCCAGAAAAAGTTAGGGCCGAACCCGCTCACCCGATGCACCGAATGACCAAAGCCCGACCCTAACCTCAGTGACTGTTGCCAGCCACCGAACCTGATCTGCATTTATGTATGGTAGGGGCTTATACCAGTCAGATGCAGAAAGCGTGTTCCTTTATTAAATCAATAGCCCCGGTGTTCAGTCAGTGACTTCCTTATGAAGCGCTTACTTATTCAACCAGCGACTCTGACCATCGAGCAAATTCTTCATATCATCCCGAGACTGCGGCAACTGATCGCGCGGCAAGTCTAAATGATTGAGCGGAATTTCCTGTTGATATTGCTCAAACACCGGCTGCACCACTTCCAACGGATAGCGCGGAATGGTGCGACCCTTGCGGAACTCTGCGATGGGAATTTCAGCCTCAATGAAGCCTTCGTTGTTGCTGGGGTCTTCCGCCAACACTTTACCATCCGGCCCAACAATGAGGGACTGGCCGCCAAATTCTGCCGGCACGCCAGACTCAGGCGGAAACGTGATGTTGGACATGGCCGAATACATGTTGTTGTAAAAGGCGATGGCCTGCACGTCGACCTTTGAAAACAGCGTTGCGGTGCGCATCATAATTTCGACCCCGCGCATAGCATAAGCGGCAAACACAAACGGATCGATTTGCACGGTGCTGACAGCGATGTTGCCGAATTCGGTTTTAAGCACCGGGAATTCTTCTTCAATACCGTATTTGGCGCGGAATTTATCACGCACGTTTTCAACGGTGGTGGTTGGGATTTCACCGTCATCCCCCAGCCGAATCACGTTGCGGGATTTCCAGTAGCTGGCCTTGATTTCACCATCGCGCCCGATGACCGGATTAAGGCTGAGAATATGGCCGGGCCAGTCTGGGTCGGTCGCGTAACTGCCGAAGATGATGTACGTGTCACACTCCTTCGCCAGCTCACCAATACGTTTTGTTTCCGGGCCGGGCACTTGAATGGTGAACTTCAGTTTTTCATCACGAGAGCCGGAGGAATACCCGGTCAGTGGAAATTCATTGAACAAAATGAAGTCAGGCTTGTTGCCTTCGGTGCAGGCCCGGTTGATCCAGTAGGCCATGCGTTCGACGTTGGTGGCCAACCCTTCGGCGATGGTCGGGGCCTGTTGCAGGTTGACGGGGGCGTTTTGCACCACTTTGACGACCACCGTGTCTTTTTCCAGCGGCACTGTGGGATAGCTGCCATCGGGCCTGACCAGTTGCGGCGTCGTGCTTTGCGCACAGACAGACAGGCTGAACACGCCGGCGCACAACGCGCTGGTCAGTCCCAAAAGCGTGGACCGCTTGAAAATATGACGGGTGGAAATATGACGGGTGGAAATAGTGCTGGATGATTTCATAATGAAGCTCCCCTGAATAAGTGCGCCTGAGTCTAATAGGGCTGGGGCCGGACGCAAGGGATAAGGTCGCAAAAATGCGTCAGCGGATGCCTCTCAGTTGCATCACACCGGCAACTGGAATATTTTTACCGAGTCGCGTGACTGACGAAAGTGTCTATTTCAGATAAGGACATCAGGCGGGTTACCGCTTTCTTTTTTGGCGGTTCACCGCCGTGAAGCGCGGAACGAGTTGCCAAAATATACTCGAGCCCTGTTGCGCCGTTCGTCTGGGCCCTCACCCTTTAAACAGGAGGTGCCGCCATGACACCCACAGAGACACCCGCAGAAACACCTACAGAGACACCCAAAACCGACTCAGACCCCCACCTCACCATCGGCATCGTGCTGTTCGACAAGGCCACCTTGATGGACTTCGCCGGCCCCTGGGATGTGTTTAAGCGTTTGCCCCATGCCACGACTCATTTGATTGCCCATGACCTCACCCCCATGACGGCAAGCGGCATGATCATCACGCCGACCATCACATGGACCGAATTGCGCGAGGCCAACGTCTGCTTGGATGTGATGTGCGTGCCCGGTGGGGTTGGCCACGTCAAGGCAATGGACGATGACGTGCTGCTGGCGCACCTGCGCGACCATGCCAAAACCGCGGCTTATGTGACGGCCGTGTGCACCGGCACCTTGGTGCTGGGCGCGGCGGGTTTGATTGACGGGTACCGCGCGACAACCCATTGGATGTCGTTGAACCGATTGAGCCGGTTTGGCGCGACACCAGACCCAGCGCGGGTGGTGAGTGACCGCAACCGCATCACCGGCGGGGGTGTTACCGCCGCCCTGGATTTCGCCTTGACCCTGGCCGCCGAACTGCGCAGCGAAAAAATCGCCAAGTCGATTCAGTTGGGCATGGAATACGCCCCAGCCCCACCGTTTAATGACGGGCATCCGGACACCGCAGACCCAAAGATCGTCGCCGCTGTGAAAGCCGAGTACACCGGCGGCTATGTGCAAAAGATGGCCGAGGTGGATGCCCGGGCAGCCGCAAAACTGAAAAGAGACTAGGTGCGAATCTCCTTTATACATTTTTACCCCCTGCGTCTTTTCTAGGTGTCGCTGGTGCGGATTTCCTCATCGGTTCCAACCTGTGAGTTTGCATCCCACGGGTTGGCGACGGTGCGGAACACGGCGGTAAAATCTTTCTCATCCGCCACACACCTTAGATAACCGCGCTGATCACCGTCTAAGTACATCATGTGTGGATTGGCATCGCGTGAGTCATACATGTCGGCAGCCCAGGGACAATTGGATGAAATTGAGGTTGCCGCAAAATTATGGGCGACCACGGGGGTGCGCGGATCATCAGGCTTTTGATGGACCTTCATCGCGACGGCACTGTGCCAGTCGCCACTGACCACCACCGGGTTGGGCACCTCATGGGCGACCAGGGCATCAAGAATGCGCTGGCGCTGCGCGGGATAACCGTCCCACTGATCCATGTTGTAGCGCGGCCGACCCTCAGTAGTGTATTGCACCGGGCCAAACCAGGTTTGACTGGCGAGCACGTTGTGCTTGGCTTCGGACGTACGCAGTTGCTCCATAAGCCAGGCTTCCTGTTGGAGGCCGGTCATTGTGCGCTCAGGACCGAAGGCGTCTTCGCAACGATCATCTCCAGGGAAGACTTCCGGATCACAGGCCTGATCCGAGCGGAACTGACGCGTATCCATTAGGTTGACGTGCATCGGCCCGAATCTGAACGCGCCATACATCTGCAAGCCGTTCATGGTGGGGGGCATCTCCAGAGGCATATGTTCCCAATAGGCCTGCAAGGCCGCGCGTTTGCGCACTGCAAATTCGTCCGGCGTTTGCTTTTCCGGGTCTTGGGGTACGTCGGCAGCCCAGTTGTTGTCGATCTCATGATCGTCCATCGCAACAATCCAGGGCGCGGCGGCATGCGCGGCTTGAAGGTGGGGGTCGCTTTTGTAGAGGCCGTAACGATTGCGATAATCCCACAACGAAACAATTTCCGGGCCATTGTGTTGGCGCACCACTTCCATGTTTAGAGTCCGACCGCGTATATCTCGTGTCGTTTTACCGAGAGGACTAACGCCCCCTTCATAAAGGTAGTCGCCGACATGGACCACACAGTCCGGTGCCCACTCCGCCAGATCACGATAGGCGGCAAAATACCCTGTTTCCCAATTCTGACAGGTGGCCACCGCCATGCTTGACGTTTTAGCTTTGGGGTCCGCCGTGCGGGTGCGGCCAACGGGGCTTTCATCCTGACCAAAATAGAATTGATACCAGTACTCGCGCCCGGGCTCTAAGCCCTGGGCAATGACATGCACGGCATGAGCTTTGGCATCAGACGTCGGCACATAACCGTCCTGTACAGTGCGACGCATCGCCGCATCAGAACACAACCGGTAACGAACCTGAGTCAAACCTGCGGGCATGCCGCCCCCTTGCAA
Source organism: Rhodospirillaceae bacterium (assembly GCA_040221475.1). Taxonomy (GTDB): domain Bacteria; phylum Pseudomonadota; class Alphaproteobacteria; order Rhodospirillales; family Rhodospirillaceae; genus WLXB01. The sequence continues at coordinate 287,752 of JAVKEJ010000036.1, forward strand.
GGGGGCGGGCGCAAGACGGGTCCACAATACAACGCTATTTGGACGCGGGCATCCGGACGCAACACCGAGACTAAAATGATAGGCGTTGCTTTGGGCGCGCGCACTGGGCACCCAGAGAGCGGCACCGGTTGAGGCCATAAACAAGCGGCGTGAAAACATGGCGATCTCCTCTAGGCTCTGAGCCTTATTTGAAACATAAAACGTAAAACATGAGCTGCGGCAAAGATGTGAAAGGGCGGTAAAACACGATGGGGAGAGATCTTTACCGCCCTCGCACAATGGACTTCCTTTACGGGGTGATCAGGAAGGCCATGAACTTGGTCGTCTTTGACTTCACCTTGGTCGACTTAAGTTTTGTCGGCTTAGAAGTTATATTCATACTGAAGCCAGAAGGAACGCGGCTTCCCATTCCATCCGTAAGTGTAATAGTAATTAGGATCGTTCGGCCCGAGTTCGCCGCGGATCCCGGCGCGTGACAATTGCTGATCGGTCGCACCACCACGTTCAAAGTATTTTTCGTCGGTGACATTGACGATACGCAGCATGAAACGGTGTTCCAAATTATCACCCATCAAGTATTGAACTGAAGCGTTCAACAAGAAATAATCGCCGATGTTCAGATCTGGGTTTGTGCGATTGCCATTGGCATCAACCAGACGGGCGGCGGTGTTCTGCACATATGTCGCTTCCGGCCCCTGTAGGCGCGGGTTCGCTGAAAGTATCCACCGGTCGGTCGGGGTGTAGGTGATCAGACCGGACAACATCCACTCGGGTCGCTCACTGGATTGACGAAACTCATTGCTACCCGCCTCCCCTGGAACAACTGTTGTCAAAACTTGTCCGCTGCCGGCGCGAATGGCCGTGGCACCAAACACCGGATTGGGTTCAAGTGATTTCTGATCCGTATAACTCAGATCGAGTTGCCATTGATCAAGATCCAGCGCGATATCAATCGTGAAGCCCTCAATATCCTGTTTGTTGAGTGTGTTGAACACTGCCGTGTCGAGAGGGCTTAGACCAAGAGAGGCAAAATTTGCACACAGTTCCGTCGGTGTTTTGATGTTGGGGTTAATGGTCCGGAAGGGGTCTACGCCTGGGCAGACATCGCGAATTTGATCGGTGCCGAACAGGTTGTCGATCACTGTATCAAAGTAACCGACTTCAATGTTAAAAGTACCGCCCCAAACTTCACCGTTGATGCCAGCTCCAAAGTTATAGTTTTCAACCCGTTGGGTTTCGAGGGATGCGTTTTCCGCACGATCAGGGCGCGCACCAGTCTCGGTCAGCGTTGGGTTGCTGTAGGATGTTCCGCCGTTGGAGCGAAGGTAAAACCCGCCCGGCAGTTCTTGACGGATGCCGTACTTCCAAATGAACTCATCCTGAAACGCACTGTTGAAATCGTTGCGCACCGCGAAGGAGACAGAGGTGCCTTCGAGGAGTGGCAGTTCGGCGCGCACGTCACCATAAACCCCGGTGCTTCTAACGGTCTGATTTGACAAACCATACACATCTGCCGAGGCGTCCTGGTAGGCGGTGTATTGTGCTCCGACGACGGTTTCTAAATAATCAGTCCACTCTATTTTGGCGCGGGCGTTTGCGCCATAGTCGCGATAACCAGCCTTAAATTGAGTGCCATCACCGTAGCCCTTGGTTGGAATACCTGTGCCGAACCCAGCAATCGACTGAATGACAGTGCCCATAGGATCCCCGATGCGGAAGGGGTTTTCAAGCGTGCCCAAAATGTTGCCGTTGGCATCCACATAGAACCCATCCCGCGATGTGCCATCGGCGCGGGGGCTGGATTCCGGATTGGTCACACAGCCAATGGGAAGACCATTGGCCGCCGCAAAGGCTTCATAGTCAGAGGCCAGTGTAAACCGCGATCCTGTCGCCGGATTGATGACACCTTGTGGAATGCGGCAAATTTGCGCGTCGACTTCCGTATTCGATAACTTTGGTTCGGTGTAATAGGCCTCGGCTTCGAAGCCGATGCGATCACTGAATCGGGTTTTAAACTTGGCATCGAAAATCGGAAACTCTGTATAGTTGGGATTAAACACATGAGAGTTTGGAAAGGAATCGCGGAAATCAACCGTGCCAAATTGTCCACCGAGACGGAACTCGGTATCTGCATCAACCTGGAACAGATACTTGGCCCCGATGAGATTGTAACTGTACGGGAATTCGTGCTTGCCGCCGAGCTCCAGCACAGTATCGACATAGGATTCTTCGTTGAATAGGTTGTGGGCATCGGTTTCATACGACCGCCCAAAAACCATCAAGCTATGGCGCCCCTCTTGATCAATGGGGAAGGTGTAGTTGCCGTAAATTTCGCGGGTTTTAAAAGAGCCTGCGTAGGCACCAAACTGGCCTTTATTGGTGCCGTCCGGCTCTTTGTAGCGCACATTGACGACCCCGAGGCCGCCGTTACCGCCATAATAAAGGCTTTGCCCACCGCGAAAAATTTCAACGCTTTCAATCATGCGGGGGTCAATCACGGTCGCGCCCCAGATTGTTTCCAGCGGGGTGCCGCGGTCGAAGGTGGGCACACCATCAAGCAACAACAAAGTGTCGCGGTCTGTGCCGCCGTCAATGCGGATGGTGAACTCCCCTTCATCGGGCGAGTATCCGATGTTGGCTCCGCGAATTAGCCCGGAGGCCAACTCGCCAAAGTTGGTGAAGCCACCGGTTTCAATTTCAAAGGAATTGATGACCTGAACCTGGGTGCCGAACCTGGCAAAATCGACCGCAATTTCGGAGATTTGCTCGGTCACCACCTGACCTTCAACAATAATCTCTTCAACTTTTATGTCTGGCGCCTGTTGTGCGATCGCTAAAGTTGGCATCGCAACAGACACCATTAACGCATTAATAAACGGGGTGCGTCGCCGCAGTGCGCAAAGTGCTTTATATGTTACGGTATGTTCCATAAGTCCCTCTAAAAATGATCCCAAACACCTGCTGTTCGCCCGGATATCAGTCGGTGTATTCAGGCGGCCCCTTCAGCCGTCAGAAAGCGAATTTAGTCGTCGAGTGCGACAGAGGAATGGAGGTCTACGGACAAAATCTTGAATTAAAAAAGGCAACATGATTATGTATCTGACATAGAATTGCCGCACGACACGTTACGCAAATATAAAGCTGGGTGAAAAACCTTCTGCACGGCATAATTTTTATGCGCGTTAGAAAAAACTCGTAAAACTGTCATGTGACGGATTTTGGCGCGTGGCGTTAGGAAAATACGACACATCGAAAACAACAGCCGCCGATGATAACAGCGTTTGAGACGACCCTATTTTCCGCTTGACCCTGACGTTGCGTCAGGAGGTAGTCCTGCTCAGGTCTTAAATACAAACATGAGGCCCTGACATGACAACCTACACCGTTAAACAAATGGCATCCCTGTCCGGCGTATCCGTGCGCACCCTGCACCACTACGACGCGATTGATCTGTTAAAGCCTGCCGGCATTGGCGAAAATGGTTACCGCACCTATGGGCGCAAGGAACTGCTGCGCCTGCAACACATTCTGTTTCATAAAGAAGTGGGTTTACCCCTGGCCGACATTGCCGCAATTCTAGATGATCCGAACTTTGATCCTGTGGCGGCTCTTGAAGCGCATAAGCAAGCCCTGATGACCGAAGCCGCCGAGCGCGCGGTTCTGATTAAAACCCTGACCCGCACCGTGGCGGCGCTGTCAGGCAACGGAAATATTGCAGACTCAGACCTCTACAGAGGTTTCCCCCCTGAGCAGCAGTCTGACTACGCATGTTGGCTGATCGAAAACTATGGCGGCGACATGGAAAACCGCATTGCTGACACTACAAAAGCCTACGCAAAACTGAGCGCGGCCGAACGCAAAGACACCATGACCGAACTCGCCCTCATTGAGCAGGGATTGGCGGAGGGGTTGCGTCATGGGGAACCGGCAGACTCACCCGCCCATGACCTGCTGCTCAACCGTCACCGGGCCTGGATCGCCTTTATGTGGGATCGTCCCTGCCCGTTGGATGCCTATGCCGGCTTGGCAGACCTGTATCTGTCACACCCCGATTTTGAGCAACGCTATGAACAGATTGAACCCGGCTTCACCGCCTATCTGACCGACGCCATGAAAGCGTATGCCAGCCGGGCTGTGGTTCCTTAACCATATGTCTGTGCCTGCTGACGTCATCTTTCTGACTTAATCTCTCTGGCGGCGGTCTTGTTCCAAACGGCGTTCCAGCGCTTCAATGTACAGATCAACAATCCGCAACCGGGCGTAGCGTTTTGAATTGGCTGGGATCAGGTGCCACGGGGCCTGTCCCGTTGACGTGCGCTCGACCATGGTATGCACGGCGGCTTCGTACTGATCCCACTTTTCGCGGTTGCGCCAATCTTCGTCGGTCAATTTCCATTGTTTGTAGGCGACCTTGGCGCGCTTATTGAACCGCTTGAGCTGTTCCTCTGGGGTAATGTGCAACCAGAACTTCAGAACAACGGCTCCATTATCCGCAAGCTTTGTCTCAAACTCGTTGATCTCACCATAAGCGCGTTGCAACGCCTCATCGTGGATCAAACCCTCGACCCATTCAACCAGAACGCGGCCATACCAGGAGCGATCAAACACGGTGAGCGTGCCGGCCCGGCCCAGACGCCGCCAAAACCGCCACAGGTAATGCTGGGCCTGTTCTTCATCGGTGGGCGCCGCAACGGGCACCACTTGGTAATCCCGCAGGTCAATCCCATGGGTGAGATGGCGAATGGTGCCGCCCTTCCCGGCGGCATCCCAGCCCTCAAACACCAGCACGCTTGAAACGCCAGCATCGCGCGCTTTCGCTTGAATGATACCAAGCCGTGTTTCCTGAATTTTTCTGGCCTCAAAAAACATCTCTTTTGAAACATCCGGGCTCATATCCAAGCCCCCCAAAACCGAGCTTTGGGTATCCGTTAGTTTGGGCGGCTTAACAGCCGCTTTCTTTTGCACTGATTTTTTCCCGTTGGCTTTGCGCGCATCTAAATGCGCTTCCAGAGCATCGGCAAACATATCTATGCACGCGGCAGCGCGATGGTTGGGATCGCTGCCTTCAATCAAGTGCCACGGAGCTTGGGCGGTCGAGGTGGCCCGCAGCGCGACTTCCGCCGCTTCTACATAACGGTCGTATTCCGCAACTTTGCGCCAATCCTGGGCATCGACGCGCCATGTTTCCAGCGGATCATCGTTGAGGTTCTTAAGCCGTTCCTGCTGTGAGTCTTTGCTGAGGTGGAACCACACTTTGAAATGCAACGCGCCTTCCGCGGCCAAGGTACTCTCGAATTTTTCAACCCGGTTCAACGCCGCGATGAAGGTCTCTTCCGTAAACAAACCCGCCACACGTTTCTTGAGGGCCGTCTCCCACCACGCATGAAAGTACAGACCAATACTTCCGGCGGGCACCAACGCCTGCCAATAGCGGTAATACGGAGGTTGCTCCAGCTCAACGTCTGTGCGATCCCGAAACGCGTGCACGCGGATCCACCGGGGATCCATCCAATGCGTTAGCAGATTGGCCACTTGAATACGGCCAGCCCCTTTGATGCCCGTGAACTGCACAAACACCGGGCAAGGCTCGCGGCGCAACCGCTGTTGCAGGTTGATGAGCCGAATGCGCCGATCATCCTTCGCCGCATTGAAGGTCTTATCGTCCAATATCTGCGCTTTGGAAACGGTTTCAAACATGGCGGTTTCCCCCCTCGCCTGTTTTCTGATGACTCAGCATACATGAGCCGACACCACATCAGTCTAGGCGTCTGACAGGGACAATCCCTTGATAGGAGTCAAAGTGCGAAAAAGGAGAAGATCAAACAGACTTGACGGGCTGATAAAGTCGGGGTGGCGCCGCAAGCCGTTCACTCGGAATGCCAGTTATCCATCATGAACTGAGAAATTTCAGGTTTGATATTGTACCAGCGGGCATCGTTGTTGGTGCTATCAATCACCACCAGCTTGTCATCCATGTTCAGCGCGCCCCAGACTTTGTTGCCAACATACTGAGCGTCGTACTCGCCATGCATATAGTAAATGCCGCGCCCGAGCTTAGCCCAGGAACACCCCAACTCCTCAATGGTTTCACGGACCTTGTCATCCCCCTTTTCAGGACGAAGCTGCTGGAAGGAAATAAATATATTACGGGTTTTTGCCATCCCAGGTCTCCACACTCTTTTTGCAACAGCTGCACCGTCAGATTTTTAAGACAGGTTCGCTGCTCGTTTCTTATGATGCTCCAGCCTTATGTCAACTCACCCCTGGGGCTTGGGTCAAGATATTGCTTAGAGCCGACACATTTTTAGGGGGCGTTGATGCCATAAATCAACCCCTGACGCAGTGAAGGAGGTGGTTCTACTTTTACGAGAATAGAAGAGATTTTGGCGGCTAGCCTAGTTTTTTAGCAACCACGACAACCTGTTCGACAATCAGAGTGGTGCGGCATTTGACCCGCTCTTTCTGATCGACGGCCGCGTTCATTTTCGAACGGAAGGTCTGGTTGGCGGTTTTAGTCGCCTCGGCATACCCAGATATTTCCTTGCGCGCGGCGGCTTCAAAGACGCGCATGGCTTCGTTGAGATCGCTCTCTGTAAAGTCCACGGGGACAAAAGCATCATCATCGCCCGCGTACGTGGCAATCACCCGCTGAAGGCGCTCAACCGCGGCGGCCACTTCCGCAGGGGGATTGCGCTGACTGAGAATATGAAGGGCCTGGGTGACCGTATCCGCTTGTTTACTTGGAATCATGGGCTTACCCGGTGGTGGAAGAGGCTAAAATCACAAAATAATGACAGTCTTTATCACCGCCTCACGTGCCAGGACAAGTCCAGGACAAGGCCAGGACTGCAGCAAGACAACAGCAAAACACGGGGCCAGGCCCGCTGTGTCGTTACCCACTGATCGCCGGTTTATCCGGGAGGTTGAACAAGCGAATAGCATTATCGCGGAGCACTTTCTTTTTCGGAATGTCGCGAAACCCATGACCATCGACTTCCTGAATCGCCCGACGGGGATCAACCACAGGGAAATCCGTACCGAACAAAAACTTATCCTGGCCATAGGTATTGGCGTAATGCACCACCGCGGGCGGCCAATACTTAGGCGCATAGGCATCACCGGCCATATAAACGTTCTCATGTTTCCAGCACATGGCGATCATTTCCTCGGCCCAGGGCGTGCCGAGATGAATGCCGATGATTTTCAGCTCTGGGAAATCAATCGCCACTTGATCCAGCGTGATCGGGCGGCCGACTGACGGCAGGCGACGGTCTTTGGAATAAATCAGGTTCTGGCCCACTTGCAGCATGATCGGAATATCCAGCTCGCAGCATTTGGCATAGGCCGGGTAAATCTGGGCCGCGTCCGGAGCCATGGCAAACCAATGGGGATACCAATGGGCGCCGACAAAGCCGTAGTCTTTGACCGCCGTTTCCAATTCCCGCAACTGGGCCATGCCCTTGGTGGGATCAATCCCGGCCAGACCTGAAAAACGATCCGGGTACTTTTGCACCACTTCAGCGACACGCTCATAGGTGATCTCGGTTGAACCTTTGACGTTGAGGTCTCCACACCGCACCGCGATCAGGAACGAGCGGTCGATGCCCGCTTCATCCATCAGCTTGAGGTAATCCTCGATTTCCACGCCCTGACGGATAGAGCCATCCTGGCGGACTTTTTCCTGAAAAGAGGAATCGGAGGAGATGCGCCCTTCCTCAAACTCCCGCGGCGTGCGGATGTTGACGACGATATCAATAGCGCCAATGCGGTCTGACATAGAGCCCCCCAAAGTATGTGGTGTCGTCTCCGTGATTAAGGCGCTGGAGCGACAGGGTCAAGGTGATGCAACGCGAGTCACACCCGAAAAAAAGACCGAGGGCGCTGGCCTTATTCACTGAGGATGCCTAATCTGCACCAACGATGCAAAAGGTGGTCAGTGGGTGTTTCAGGTATGACGAGTGGGATGGAAATTGAAATCAAAAGCCCTGACGGTCAAACAACACTCTTTCTGAGAGAACAAGATGGAACAATTCGTGTCGCACACCGGCAGTCTGATTCAGCATTAAATTTTGATGCGTCTTTAGAACTTAATAAAGACTCCCTAGCGCACTCCAGCCTTCAGATTCTCTTGAGCGGGTTAACCAAAGCCAGCCCTGATCCAATTGCAACCATGCGTCTGAATGACCTGGGATATCGCAGCCAAACACCAATGAGGCATCTGTCCCGTGAAACGAATGTCATCCTGTCAACCCTACTGAGTTCGGCTGAGCGTACAAATTATACATATGATATTACGCCGCGATCCCGGCGATATCTTGCTCATATTGTCGCGCTTGTCACCAACACCACGGCAGCGCATGTCATCGAGTTGTTTGAAGAAATTGAAAATGACGTCGCCTTCAAACAGCACGTTGTAGATATAACCAAAAAGCAAACTGAACGCATTATAGCAACCAGCGACGACACCGTTAAACTAAGCCGCAGGTTGGGATGGTATGCAGTTGTTCGCATTCTAAAGCCCAGGCTGGTCATAGAGACCGGCGTGGACAAAGGATTGGGATCAATATTGTTATGCGCTGCGTTAAAGCGTAATGCAGAAGCGGGGTCACCTGGCCGTTACCTGGGCACAGACATAAACCCAGCCGCCGGATATTTACTAACCAATCCTTACAGCGAATTCGGCGAAATTAAATATGGCGATTCAATCGAAACACTGAAAACTGTTGAATCTACGGTTGACCTCTTCATCAACGACAGCGACCACAGCGCACAGTACGAGGCCGATGAATATGCCGTTATTGCACCCCGTCTCAGCGATAAAGCCATAATACTCGGCGACAACTCACACAGTACAGATAAGTTGGCGGACTTTGCTGACGACACCGGGCGAAGATTCTTATTTTGGCAAGAAAAACCGGTTGATCACTGGTATCCGGGTGCAGGCATAGGTTTTGCGTTTAAGTAATCTGGTCGTTTAACGACTGCGCCTGCGGGTTAGCGGGTTACATACCGTTACCAAATAAGGCCGCGCAGGACACATTCTGAACACAACTTGGACCTAGCTTTTCTGCAAGACGCTCATCCATTATCGCTTTGGAGGATCAGCCCATGTTCAAGCCGTTCGCCATTAGAAAGCTCGCCGTGCCGATGGCCGCCGTCATGATGGTCACATCTGTGCCCCAGGCGCAGGCCGGACGAAACATCGCCTGGCGGGATGGCCCAGGCACAACAGTTGTCATCAAACAAACCCGCGTGGTGCCTGTGAAGTATGTGCATAGCCGTCCCTGGCGCAGTGCCGGACACCACCATTATTATGGACGTCATCAACGCCGGTATCATGGCTATGGGCATTACACGACAGACAATGACGCCATTGTATTTTTAGGGCTCGCTGCCGTGACCCTGGCCATTCTCAACTCGGCGACTGAATCCCAGCAACGCGCCCATGAGCAATCCATGATCGAAGCCACGCGAGCCAACCGGGGTGAAACCATCACCTGGAATGACGGCCCCCAGTCGGGCAGCGTGACGGTCTTACGCACAGGCACGGCTCCCAGCGGCCAGCCCTGTCGTGAATTCAGCCAGGCGGTGACCATTGGGGGCCGCAGCGAAACAGCCTATGGCATTGCCTGCCGCCAGCCCGATGGTGCGTGGCGCATTGTGGACTGATCACCTGTTCTTGATCTCTGGCACAGAGCCTGATAGCCCGGCGCATGCTTCTCACACTGTCCGCTGTTTTTGGGTCTGCTTTTCTCGCCGCCACCATCCTCCCCTTTTATTCAGAGGTGGTGGTGAGTGCGGCGCTGGCGGATGCAGACCTCAGCCGACTGGCCCTCTGGACCGCCGCAACCACCGGCAACACGCTGGGCGCAGTGGTGAACTGGGGGCTGGGGCGCTACGCCATTCACTTTCAAGATCGCAAATGGTGGCCCGCCTCACCGGCGCAAATGGTGAAAGGCGAAGCCTGGTTCAACAAATACGGGGTGTGGTCGTTGCTGCTGTCGTGGCTGCCCGTTGGCGGCGATGCCCTAACGGTGATCGCTGGCATTCTGCGGGTGCGGTTTGATCTATTTGTGGTGCTGGTCGCCATCGGCAAAGGCGCGCGCTATGCCGCCCTGATTGCCGGTGTGGATTTTGTATTGTTTTAGCTATGGTGTTTGAGCGCCATCAACTGGCGTTTGAATTTCACATCATCGCGGATGACTTCGTCAAACCCTGCTTTCTCAAAACCGAATTTCTCAAATAACGGAATGGCCATCGCACTGACCTCGGCGTGGAAGGCGTTGATGCCATGGGCACGGGCGTCGTCGAGCACATGCTGCAACAGCGCGCGGCCAATCCCCTGACCGGCACAATCCGCGCGAATATATATCGACGCGATGTACCCCTCTTTGCCATAGCCGCAGAAGCCAAGCGGGCCAGACTCATCCACGGCCACAAAAGTGGTTGGGCCAAGAATGAGCCTTTCAAAACTGGCTTCGGTTGCACTGTCCGCCCACGCCCGCACTTGCGCGTCTGAATAATGCGCAGGCGCTTGGGTCTCAATGGACACCTGAAACAACTCCATGAGAGCGACAAGATCGGTGTCTTCTGCACGCCTGATGTCCATCGATATCCCCCCGCTCTATGCGAAATCAGCGCTGCGTAAACTCAAACATCTCTTCGTTGGGACCTTTGACCAGCATCATTTTATAGGGGGCGCCGTCGCCTTTGATATCGATAGGCGGCTGAACGATTTCATAGCCCATACCGGACAAGCGGTCATGCAGGGCGGCGATGTCGTCGGTGTCATGGGTGAGCAATGAGAAGCCCAGCTTGCCCGGCTTCATGCGATCAACCAGACGCTTACCGGTGCGGTCAAAGAAATGCACGCACAAAATTTTACCGCTGGCCTCACCTTCATCGGCCCACAGCAGGAAGTGGATGCGTGTGCCATGGGGCACGCCCGTGAGATCATCCACTTTGTCGCGGTACTCATCTCCGGTTTCCGCATCCGCCACGGCCACAAGGCCGAGCCCTTCTTTGTAGAAGCGGCGGGTTTCCTCCAAATCACCTGCGACAACCGAGATGGTTGGAATTTCTGAGAACGGTCCATCCGGTGAACCCGGCCGCATGGAGGTTTCGGCGTGAACATGCCCGACCATAATGAGAACCGGCACCCCATCCGGGCCGGAGAACAAACATTCTTCGCTGACCGTGTCGCCGATTTGGTGCTTTACTGGGGGCGAGCGGAACTTATAGCCCGCGTGTTCTATTTTTTCGACATAAGGCGCGATGGGGTCTTTAACGTAAAAATCGATGGCTTTGACGCCGACATCGGTGCCGGAGTCGGCGTTCTCATCGCCAAAGTCGAGTCGGACTTTCTCATGCGCAATGGGTTGATACTGGATCAACCGCAACCAGCCGAGCGGATACCCCTTGCAGGATAGCTCAGCAAAACGCCCGGAAATACCGGACGGCAGACCCCATGCGGACAACAAAGAGCCGGATAAATGGCCCTCACGCTCGACCTTAAGCTCCATGATATTGCGGAACAGTCCCAGAGCCCGGTCCAGATCGGTGACCCCAACCGTCGCCATCCGCATTGCGCCTGCATATCCACTCTTCGCCATTCGACCGCCCCTTGTTTTATCCGCGCTGCTGATCAGCGTAGTGTGGTTACATATTAAGAGAACCGCGCCGCTGGACACAACTGATAGAACAGGGGCTGCGATGCGGAGATACGGAGGGATATATGGTGCACTTTAGATCTTGGCTGACAACATTGGCGATCGCGGGTGTCGGCCTGTGTGCTGTTGCTGTAAGCGCGCAAGAACGGGGCCAAGCCACGAGGGTTAGCGAGCGCGGCCAAGCCACGATGGTTAGCGAGCGCGGCCAAGCCACGACGCGAGTTCCTCTCAATTTCGGCAGCGCCACAACCGTGAACCTGGGCAACGGCGTGTACACCTTCACCAAACAGGGCGCCCGCAACATCTTTATTGTCACGGACGAAGGTGTGATTGCTACGGACCCCATCAACCCTGACGTTGCCGACGCCTATATGACCGAGATCCGCAAGGTGACCGATCAGCCGATTAAATATCTGGTGTATTCCCATAACCATTGGGACCATGTGCGCGGCGGGCAGATTTTTAAAGACGCCGGGGCGCAAGTTGTGAGCCACCAAGCCTGCGTGAAATATTTTCATCGCGATCCGAATCCAGAGGTTGTGCTGCCGGACATCACCTTTGAAGGTCCCCGGCATGACATAACGCTGGGCGGACAAACCCTAGAGCTGCATCACTTCGGGCGGAACCATGGTGAATGTTTGGTGGTGATGCGTGTGCCGTCGATCAACGCGATCTTCCTGGTTGATCTGGTGACACCCTATGGGGTGAGCGGGGGCTCTGGACTGATCAATGATTTTTACCCGACAGATTGGATCCGCTCGCTGAAACAAATTGAAGCGATGGACTTTGATTATATGATTGGTGGGCACGGCCCACCGAAGGCGCCGCCCTGGGCGATTACGGAACGGCGGGAATATCTGGAAGCGTTGATGGCTGCCGTGAAAGCGGAAATGGACAAAGGCACGCCAACGTCAGAGTTTTATCAGGCGATTTCCCTGCCCAAGTTTCAGCACTTGCGCAACTATGACCGGCTGATGCCCCTGAATGCGGAGCGCTTCCGCACCTATTATATTTTGGGCTGGTAGGGGTGAGAATGATGACGGCTCTAAAATCCATATCCACCGTGATCCTGTTAGCGTGCTTTGTATCAGGCTGCACGACGCCTCAAGATACCGATTCCCCCCCCGGTCCGCCAACACCCTTCGGCACATTTAGCGCTGTCACCACGGACCTGGGAGATGGCCTCTACACCATCAGCACCGGGGGCTATCGCACCGTCGCCCTGGTGGGGGATGAGGGTGTGCTGGTCGGTGATCCGGTGAGTACGCCAGCGGCAAAACAAATCCTCAGTGAAATTCGCAAGATCACCGACAAACCCATTCTCTATGTTGTGTATTCCCACAATCATTGGGATCACGCCTTGGGCGGCCAGGTTTTTAAAGATGAAGGCGCTGAGATTTGGAGCCATGAAGCGTGCCTGCCGCATTTTTATCGCAACCCGCACCCGGAACTGGTGCTGCCCGACCGGTCTTATGAACAGAAGCAAGTGCTGGACGTCGGCGGCGCGGTCGCCGAATTGCTCTATCACGGCCCCAACCATTCGGATTGCAGCACGCACTTGTATTTTCCGGCGCACAAGATTGTACACATCGTGGATACGGTACAGCCCTATGCGGTGTCGGGCGCCGGTGGACGCATGAACGATTCCTACCCCAAGCAGTTTGTCGCCTCGATGCAGAAGCTGGAAGATGAAGTGCCGTTCGAGCGCATGATCCCTGGCCATGGCGAACCCATCGCGCCGCGCGATGCCGTGACCACGCGGCGTGAGTATCAACAAGCGTTGCTGGATGCGGTGAAGGCGGAAATTGATAAGGGCACGCCCTTTGAAGACATTCCCGGAGCGGTATCTTTACCCCAATTCAAAGACTGGCAAGGGTATGACCAATACCTTGCAGCCAATGCACAACGCATGCTGATCTATTACACAATCGGATGGTGAGCCGGGCATGCGAAATAAACTGGAAAGGGTTATGCTCGCATTTATTGCGGGCATCCAGGACAGACCACACGAACGCACATGTTGCCCTGGGGCCTCGGACTAAATCCGAGGGCGACGTCTAGTGTCTATTGATAACGGGAGACTCTTAATGCGCACACTTGTGATCTTATTTTCTGGCCTATTTTTGAGTGGTGCCGCAACCGCGCAATCGCTGGATATCTTTACCAAAACAACAACGGAAGTGGCACCGGGGGTGTATTCCTACGGCGCGTTTTCAGCGCGCAGTTTGTTTGTGGTGACTGAGGATGGCGTCATTGCCACCGACCCTGTGAATTCTAAAAATGCCGCCGATATGCGCGCGGCCATCGCTGAGGTGACAGACCAGCCCGTGAAGTATGTGGTGTACAGCCATCAACATTGGGATCACGTGCTGGGCGGTCAGGTTTTCAAAGATGAGGGCGCAGAGTTCATCAGCCACGAAAAATGTATTCCGCACTTTGTGCGCCATCCCAATGACGAACTGGTGATGCCGGATCGCGTGATTCCCGGTGACAGTGAAATCACATTGGGCGACAAAACGCTGAAGTTGATGTACTTCGGCCCCAACCATGGTGACTGCATGCTGGTGATGCAGGTTGAGGGCACCGATATTCTGTACATTAACGATCTCGTGACCCCCTACTCGGTCGGCCTGGGGTTTATGCCGGATTATGATCCCGGCGAATGGGTCCGCACCCTGCATGAACTAGAAGCCATGAACGGCTGGACTCAGTTTATTGGAGGGCATGGCATTCCCATCGCACCGAAAGACGCCTTGGTACAACGCCGCCGCTATATGGAAGCCTTGATGACAGCGGTGCGCGAGGGTATTGCCGAGGGGAAACGCCTGGAAGAGCTGTATGATACGATTGAGTTGGCACAGGAATTCCAAGAGATGCGCGGCTATGACACGCATATCCGGCGCGGCGCCGAACGCATCTATCATTTCTATACGATGGGTTGGTAAGCATAGGGTTGGTCAGCATAGGATTGGTCAGCACGGGATTGCTCAGCAGGGAATTGTATTCATGAAACAAACACTGAGAACACTCAGCATCGCGACTCTTCTTCTAGCCGCGCCAGCTATGGCTGCAGAACAAGGCCCAAGCATTGAGGAGTTGCTCAAGCCCGCACCAAACCCGGCGTGGAATGACTTTGCCGTTGCCGGGCACGACACCACCAAAATTTCCGATGGCGTTTACGTGTTTCGCTACACCGGCACCCGCAGCCTGTTCATGGTGACGGACGATGGGGTCATCGTGACCGACCCCATCAGCCCGGCCATCGCTAAAGTCTTCCGCGAAGAGGTGGCCAAGATCACCGACCAGCCGGTGAAGTATGTGGTGTACAGCCACGAGCATTGGGACCATGTGCCCGGCGCGCAGATCTTTAAAGATGAAGGCGCACAAATTGTCGCCCATGAAAACTGCGCGCGACATTTTTATGATCTGCCCAATCCAGATATCGTGATGCCGGATATCACATTCTCGGACGACTACACACTTGAATTGGGCGGTCGCAAACTGGAGCTGCTCTACTTCGGTCCTAACCATGGCGACTGCTTGGTGGTGATGCGACCTGACCCCGGGGATTACCTGTACATCGTCGATCTGGTGACCCCGGGTGGCGCGCCCTTGGGGTTCATGCCCGACTATGCGCCGCATCATTACGTGCGCACGCTGAAAGAAATAGAGGCCATTGACTACAAAGCGATCATTGGCGGGCACGGTGCGATGCTGTCGCACCCCAGCGCCGTAACCGAGCGGCGGCAGTACCTGGAAGCGCTGATGAAAGCGACACGCGAGGCGATGGCCTCGGGCGCTAATCCGTTTGAGCTGCACAAAATAATTCGTGTGCCGGAATTCGCACACTTGCGTGGCTACGAGTCACGCATTGAAGATAATGCCCGGCGGATGCTGGCGTTCTACGGTATCGGGTGGTGAGCTTTAGATATGCCTAAAGCTTAGTCGGATTCGGCGCATCGCCATAGACGGCCTTCGGGTCGAAGGTCTTGTCGTCCTCTTTGAACTCAAGCAGTTTTGCGGCGTCTTCCACCGGAATCCCTGTTGGGATGGCCCGGTAAAAACAAGACCGGTAGCCGACGTGACAGCTGGCCCCAGAGCCCGCGACTTTCACCCGCAGCCACACCGCATCCTGATCGTCATCGATGCGCATTTCTGCGATCTCTTGGGTGAGCCCAGAGGTGGCGCCCTTATGCCACAACGCCTGACGACTGCGACTCCAATAGTGGGCCTCTCCAGTTTCGATGGTTTTGGTCAGAGCTTCTTCATTCATGTAGCCGTGCATCAGCAGCTCGCCCGTCTCGACATCGGTTGTGACCACGGCGATGAGGCCATTGGCGTCGAATTTAGGGGCCAGTTCAGCGCCTTCTTCGACCTGCTCGACGGTCTTGC
This sequence comes from Rhodospirillaceae bacterium, assembly GCA_040221475.1. Lineage (GTDB taxonomy): Bacteria > Pseudomonadota > Alphaproteobacteria > Rhodospirillales > Rhodospirillaceae > WLXB01. The sequence goes on from JAVKEJ010000036.1 coordinate 303,813, forward strand.
GGGCGGCAAAGGGAGAGTTGGTCTGGGTCATAGTCATTTTCCGCGTTTTGATCCGCCTGGGCGGTCTAGGACGCCCTTGGGGGCCAAATACATCTGAAGAAGGTCTCATTTAGTCTTATATGATCAAATTCTCAAGGTAGAGCGTGCAAATCGCTAGCAGCACGGGCGTAGGGGACTAGAGACTCCGCTGAAATTCCGCTAAACCCCGGCCATGACAACGCTCAATCTTCATAACACCCTCACCCGGACCAAGGCAGCCTTTCAGCCGCACGACGAGAAGCGGGTGACGATGTATGTCTGTGGCCCAACGGTCTACAGCTACGCCCATATTGGCAATGCCCGGCCCGCCGTAGTGTTTGATGTGGTGTTTAGGCTGCTCCGCCATGTCTATGGCGACGACCATGTGGTCTATGCCCGCAACATTACCGACATCGATGATAAAATTAATGCAGCCTCACAAGAGACTGGACGGCCCATCAGCGACATTACGAAGCAGTTCGCAGATATCTATCGGGCGGATATGGGGGCGCTGGGTGTTCTGAACCCAACGCATGAACCCCATGCCACCGCGCACGTGGACGAAATCATTGCCATGATTACGGTGCTGATCGAACGCGGCCATGCCTATGCGGCAGAGGGCCATGTGTTGTTTGATGTGCCGTCATTCGAAAATTATGGCCGCCTCTCCAATCGTGATCAGGATGATATGATTGCGGGCGCGCGCGTCGAGGTCGCGCCTTACAAAAAAGATGCCGCTGACTTTGTATTATGGAAACCCTCTAGCGATGATCTGCCAGGGTGGGACAGCCCGTGGGGCCGAGGACGCCCAGGCTGGCATATTGAATGTTCAGCCATGATCGAGACGCATTTGGGCGAGACGATTGATATTCATGGTGGCGGGCATGATTTGATTTTCCCGCACCATGAAAATGAACTGGCGCAAAGCACGTGCAGCCATGGCGGTGCTGATCTGGCGCAGGTGTGGATGCACAACGGCTTCCTGACCATGGACAAGGACAAAATGTCTAAGTCCATCGGCAACATCGTGACTGTTCAAGAGCTGCTGCAAGACCATGCGGGCGAGACCATTCGCTTTGCTCTGCTGACCGCGCACTATCGCCAGCCGCTGGACTGGTGCGATGATTTGCTGGCGCAAGCCAAGAGCACTTTAGACCGGCTTTACGGCACGCTGGACAATCTCGCGCACATCAATGCCCCAAAAGCGGCTACGCCCTCTGACGCCTTCATGAACGCGCTGAGCGATGACGTGAACACGCCCAAGGCGCTGGCGGAAATGTCGGCGCTATGCAAAGCGGCCAATACCGCCAAGACAGATAAAGACCGCGCCCTGCTTAAAGGACAGTTGCTCGCCGCTGGCGCAGTCCTTGGCCTGCTGCAAGGTGATCCGTCGTCCTGGCTCAAAGGTGGCAGCAACGATGAAGACGCGGAAATCGATGCCATGGTTGAGGCCCGGCGTACCGCGAGAATCAATAAAGACTTTGCCGAGTCTGACCGGATCAGAGATGAGCTTCTTGCGCGCGGCATTACACTGGAAGACGGACCCAAAGGCACCAAATGGCGGCGGGGCTGTTAGATGGTCACCACCGCTGACACACGCGCTGAACTGGCCCGGTTGATTGCCTTTCCAACGGTGTCACGGGACTCCAACCTAAACCTCATAGCTTATATTCAAGAGCGCTTGAACGAGTATGGTATTGAGTCGCGGCTGGTTCATAATGCCGAAGGCACCAAGGCCAATTTATTGGCGACCATAGGCCCCATGGTTGAAGGCGGCGTAGTGTTGTCCGGCCACACCGACGTGGTGCCGGTTGAGGATCAAGACTGGCATACGGACCCATTTTCTCTGGTTGAAAAAGACGGCAAACTATACGGGCGCGGCACCTGCGACATGAAGTGCTTTCTGGCCACGGCCATCGCCGCCTTACCGGATATGATTGCTGCTGATTTGCCGGTACCGATTCACTTCGCATTTTCTTACGACGAAGAAGTTGGCTGCGCTGGCGTGCCATCGTTAATCAAACTTATTCGTGAAGCGTTACCACTGCCGAAAGCCGTGATTGTTGGCGAACCGACCGATATGAAAGTGGTGTCTGCCCATAAAGGGGTCACCGCTGTGACGGCGGCCATTACGGGACAGGAAGCCCATTCCTCCCAAACACAATTGGGCTTTAGCGCGGTCATGGCGGCCGGGCGCCTCATCCAATGCGTCAGTGACATGAATGCAGCGAATGCGGCAGACAACAATACAAACAAAGACCCTCGTTTCGAGCCGGACCACACGACGATGACAGTAAATGTCATCAAGGGCGGCACCGCGCTGAACATTCTGGCCGGGCACTGTACACTGACCTGGGATATTCGCTCTTTGCCGGGCGATGATCCACAACAGTACATCCGTAAGTTTGAGGACTTCTGCCGCGATACCGTACTGCCCGACATGCGGAAAACAGCGCCCAAAAGTGCCATCGATATTCAGGTGCGTGCTGGCACCCCGGCCCTTCAGTTCGAAAGCGACTCGGAGGCCGAACGCCTGTGTCGGCAGCTGACGGGAGACAATGCAACCCGCGCTGTGAGCTTTGCCGCCGAGGCCGGACAATTCCAGGAAAGTGGGCTCTCAACGGTCATTTGTGGCCCTGGATCTATTGCCCAGGCACATCAACCCAATGAATTCATCACGTTAGAGCAGGTGGATCTGGGGACTCGGTTCATGAGCGATTTGATCGAAAAGCTGGCAAAGTAGGTCGAATTCACGCTTAAAATGACTAATCGATCAGTCGAGCAGGAGCGTGATCATGAGAAAACTGACAATCGTTGCAGCTGCACTCGCAGCGTACTGCGCGAGCGTTACGGCGCACGCGGCTGAGGACCCAGTGCAGAACGAGCAGGCCATGCCGACCGGCGACTGGCGCGTGATCATCGATACGCCCATCGGTGACATGCCGTTCATTATGGAACTCTCCGTTGAGGGTGAAGCGTGGCAAGCGACCTTTATCAATGGCCCAGAACGCATGGCCGCTGAAACCACCACAGTGCGCGGCACCTCTGTGGTCATTGAATTTCCATCCTACGGACACAGCATCTCCGGTGTGATTATCAAAGACGGACAGATGCAAGGCACCATGCAGTTCAAACGGCCCGATGGTTACACGGTTGTGCCCTTCACGGCAGAGCATGGTCAAAGCCATCGCTTCTTTGCCGACACCGTCGCGCCGGCTGACAATCTTGCGGGACGCTGGGCCCTCACCCAGATCAACAGCGCGTTTTCAACCGAGCCTCGGGTTGGGCTGCTGGAACTTAACGATGATGGCTCCGTCGTTGTGGGGGCTTCCATGGTAACAACCGGAGATTCCCGCTTTCTGACGGGAGAACTGCGGGGCACAGAACTGTACCTGTCGACGTTTTACGGCGGCGGCGGGGCGTTGTGGCGCGGCACATTGAATGAAGATGGAACCTTATCCGGCCAAAACTACTCTCTCACAGGACAGTTCACAGCGGATTGGTCCGCCAAAAGGGATGCGACCGCCGCATTGGATGACGCAACCAAGCTTACCTATATTAAAGACGGCTACGATGGGCTGGCGTTTTCCTTCCCAGACCTAGACGGCAACCTGGTGTCGCTGTCGGATGCACGGTTTGAAAACAAGGTCGTGGTGATCACCATTGGCGGCAGCTGGTGCCCAACCTGCCATGACGAGACCGCGTTCTTCTCGCCCTATTTCAATGAGAACAAGGATCGTGGCTTAGAAGCTGTGGGACTGATGTATGAATACTCGCCAGTGTTTGAGGACGCGGTAAAAGCCTGCCGCCGTTACGAGCGCCGCTATGACGTGCAGTACCCGATGCTGATAGCCGGCACGATGGACAAGGAAGCCGCAGCCAAAACCCTACCCATGATCAACGCCGTGCTGGTCTATCCGACCATGATCTTCGTCGATCGGACGGGCGCTGTTAGGCATATTTACACTGGGTTTCCAGGTCCTGCCACAGGGGAGCATCACGAAGAATTTAAGCGCGATTTTTACAAGCTGATGGATGAATTACTGGCGGAAGACGTCTGATAGAACGAGACCCACGCAGAGAGAGAAACGGCGCAGACTGACATGCAATCTGCGCCGTTTTTTATTGGGAGCCGCAAGCTTTAAGCAGGCTTGGTGCCAAGCACGTTATACCGGCTGCGCCATGCGGCTGGGCCTTCATCGACCACATCAAAGCCGGTCTTGCGCATTTCACCATTGAAATCGACCGAGTTGTATTCCAAACGCCAGACTTCTTCATTCCAGCGGTGATCGCGCCAAGAGCCAAAGCGACCATACGCATTAGCCGAACGCCCGCGACCTGCCCCCGTTTCGAAATCAATGGGGAAGTAGACGCCACCCGGACGCAGCACACGGAAAGCCTCGTTGATGATGTCTTTGGTTTCCTTGGCCGGCACTTCGTGGTGCAAGATGTAAGACGTCACAATATCGAAGTAGCCGTCTTCAAACTTAGTATCTTCGGCCAAGCCTTGACGGAAGTTGGCGCCAATACCTAAATCCACGCAGCGCATGTGGGCATAGCGAACCATGGGACCACCGATATCGATGCCCCAGACTTCGGCGTCCGGGAAGCGTTCTTTAAGGGCGGCGGTCAGTTGGCCGGTGCCGCACCCCATATCGAGGATGCGCATGACCTTGCCATCTTTAGGAGTGGCCATCTGGGCAGCAAGATTGCGATGAATCTCATCCTGATAATTCTCCGCCCGATAAAAGTTGTTGGTGCCGTAGTGATACATATGGCCCGCAAAGGCATCACCGACATATCCACCGGGTTGAATGTGGATTTCGTACTTGGTGTAGTCGGGAATCTCCATGTCCGGATTTAGCTCTAACTTGCCGGGGCCAGTCTTATCGGTGGCCTCCATCTCAGCCAGATAGGTTTCTGCATTTTCGTGGTAATGCAGTTGCAATGCTTTCCACATCAATTGCTGGCCACTGGTGCGCAGCCGCCCTGAGGTTCCGATATAGGTGTCGTTCTCTACCAAGGGAAAAATCTTTTCCAGGGGGATATCGTCTTTCGGATCAAGGCCTGCATCGGTCAACGCCTGATTGAAACGCTCACGGGCGACGCGGCCAGAGGCACTGCCCGACCAGATGCGAAGACCGGTCAAGAAATTGTCATAGCTTTCCAAGTCGAGCTTGGGCAGGCGCTCCAAACGGTTGTCGGTCCCGCGGGGCTCTACATCACCGGGAAAGATAGACATGGGTGCTGGCGTTGCGGACGCAGACTTAGATCCAAACACCGCGCCAATGGCAGAGGCCACAGCAGCGGATGCACCAAAGAGTGTGCGACGGTCGATCATGGGATGACCTCCTTGTTACTGAATTGCTATTGAGACTTACCGGTTTTCGCGGGTAAACGCGGCCGACACCGGCAGATCACCTTCACGCAGCAGCGGTGAGTAGGTCAGATCGATGAAGCGATCACGATCCTTCTGCCACTCCGCTTCTTGCTCAGCGGTCGGCATATAGGTTTCGATCATTTCAGCGGTCACGCCTTTCTCGGCAAGCAGGGCTTCCACAACCTTCATGCGGCGGCGGTTGGACCATACTTCAGCGCCCAGAGCGATCAGGCTGGTCATCATGTTGTCGAGAACC
>JAVKEJ010000037.1:0-2033 GCA_040221475.1 Rhodospirillaceae bacterium
GCCGTCTATGGCCGCAGAGATGATGCCACCTGCGTAGCCTGCTCCTTCTCCGCAGGGGTATAGGCCTTTTACTTGCGTGTGCTCTAGGGTGTCGCGGTCTCTTGGGATGCGAACCGGGGAGGATGAGCGCGATTCTGGTGCGTGCACTACGGCTTCGTTGGTGAGGTAGCCGGGCATGGATTTTTCAAATTCTTTGAAGCCTTCTTGCAGGCTTCGGTAGATAAAATCGGGAAGTACACTTCCGAGCTCCACCGATGTAATCCCTGGGACGTAGCTTGAAGCGGGAAGGTCGTTGGATTTCTTTCCTTCGATGAAGTCTACCAGACGCTGGGCGGGGACGCGCTGAGTGCCTCCTGCCATCTTCCATGCCCGCTGTTCAATGCTTTTTTGAAACTCCATGCCCGCTAATGGACCGTAGGATTCAAAGGCGTTGAAATCTGTGAGGGTCAATTCTACTACGATTCCTGAATTGGCGGTGACCTGATCACGCTTGCTGGGCGACCAGCCGTTGGTGACCACCTCACCCGCTGCGGTTGCGCAAGGTGCGATGATGCCGCCCGGACACATGCAAAACGAATACACTCCCCTGCCCCCGACTTGCTTCACGACGCTGTATGGAGACGGCGGTAGATAAGGTCCACGCTCGTCGCATTTGTATTGAATGCGATCGATCAATGCCTGCGGGTGCTCTACTCGAACGCCAATCGCAAAAGGTTTGGCCTCAATGGCGATGTCTTTGCGAAACAGCAACTCAAATACATCCCGTGCGCTGTGACCCGTGGCGAGGATGACCTTATCGGCAAGGATTTCTTCCTTCTCATTGCACATGACACCTTGGATGGCGCCGTCCTTCACCGTAAGGTCTGTAACGCGCTGGTTGAATCGAACCTCTCCGCCGTGCTGCGTAATGCACTCACGTATTGTGGTAATGATCGCTGGAAGTTTATTCGTTCCAATATGCGGATGCGCTTCTACCAAAATATCCGGGTCAGCGCCAAAGCCGACGAGCAGGCGAAGGACGCGATTTACATCGCCCCGCTTTTTGGAGCGGGTGTACAATTTCCCGTCGCTGTAGGTTCCCGCTCCTCCCTCGCCGAAGCAGTAGTTGGACTCAGGGTTGACCACATGCTCCAGGTTGATCGCTTTCAAGTCTCGCCGACGTGCGCGTACGTCTTTGCCACGCTCCAGCACAATGGGCTTCCGTCCGGATTCCAAGCATTCCAATGCAGCAAACAACCCTGCAGGACCTGCACCTACAATGATGACGGGTTTCGCCTCAGAGACGTCTTTGAACTTAGGCAATGCAAATGGCTCTGGGGCATATTCCTCTCCCACGTGCAACTCCAGTCTCAAGTTGATCTTCACGTGGCGCTGGCGCGCATCTACGGAACGCTTGAGGATGTGCACATGCTGCAGCTCGTCAAGCGGAATGCCGCTGGCCTCAGCTGCAGCTTCACGCAACAATTCAGGCGTAGCAGCGGTCTCAGGGTCGGTCAGTAGATGGAGGGATATCGGCATGCTGCGAAGGTAGGTGTATGGTGCTTTGCAGCGGGGATAAGAGGATTGGACAATTAGCCAGTTGGATCATTGAAGTTGCAGCAATTTCGTCAGGTTGTTCTCGATACATCCACGCCTTTGGCGTGAACACTCGAACTGACATGCGGTCTGGGAGTCGCATCCTCCAAAGCTGTCACTTCGAGTGATCGCTACTGACCGATCCTTGCTCACTCAAAACTCGCGCGATTGTATCGAGAAGCGTTGACGTGCCGCTATGCCAAATGTCAAATCAAGGCTAGAAGCTAGTCGGTTCTCGATACAATCACGCCTCCGGCGTAATCACTCGAACTGACATGGGGTTGGGAGTCGCATCCTCCAAAGCTGTCACTTCGGGTGATCGCTCCTGACCCATCCTGGCTCACTCAAAACTCGCGCGATTGTATCGAGAAGCATTCACGTACCGCTATACCAAATATTCGATCAAGGCTAGAAGCTAGTCGGTTCTCGATACAATCACGCCTGTGGCGTAATCACTC
>JAVKEJ010000038.1:0-23884 GCA_040221475.1 Rhodospirillaceae bacterium
TACAACGAAGTGAGACCGCACAGCGCCATCGGCAACAAGCCGCCGATTGCTCTGCAATACCGCTCAGAGGCAATCATGCCACCCTGAGCATTACCCCCGGGAAATCTCCAGCCGGGTGGTCCAACTTCGGGGAGCGGTTCATTACCCCCGGGAAATCTCCAGCCGGGTGGTCCAACTTCGGGGAGCGGTTCAAAACATACCAAATGCTAAACAACACTTGGCACTGTTTTAAGGGGCAAGGACAAAGGCATTTGCCCTCTTAGAAAGAAAAACTTGATGCCAATCAACTATACGCTGAGGCATTCCAGTTAGCTTGATCACAATAAATAACGGGACTGGGAGGTGGCTGTGACCGAATTTATTGATCAGTTACGGGTAGAACACAAAAATTCCTTAGCGCTGTTGGACATTTTAGAAAAACAGATCACGAGAATTGACTCAGGGTGCAGCGCAGACTTCCGAATCGTTGCCGGAATCACCAAGTTCTTCAACGGCTTTCCAGATAAATATCATCATCCTAAAGAAGAGCTTCTATACGAGAAGCAGAAGAAGAAAGACCCAACCGCGTTCAGAATGATCGAATACATATCTGAAGAGCATAGAGTTTTGAAAAACAAAATAAGCAGCCTGTCCGAAGCTATTGACTCCGCTCTAAAAGATTCGAGGACTTCCAGACGTGCCTTCTCACGCGTTGCGAAGGGGTTTATTGCATTCCAGCGCGAGCACATAGCGCTAGAAGAAGGATGGTTCTATCCCAGAATTGAACACCTTTTCACGGCACAGGATTGGTCTGATGTGGCTGGTCACATCATGGATACGAGCGACCCACTGATAGATGCCTCAGCCGTTGCCCGCTTTGAGCGCTTACGCAGAACCATTTTAGAGTGGGCGCGTGAAGATCATTTTGTAAGTGCATGAGCACCTTGTCCTGAAAAGGTATTGTCAGACTAGCGTAGGCATTCCAATAAAAGGAAAAGAGGCCGTCGAACATTGGCACGAGCTACCAACAGAAGAACGCGGCTATTCAGTACCTGAGGACAGTAATGGCTTAAGCAATACACACCGTATGCGCAGCTCTTTAAGGCCGAGGCGAAAGTCATGAAAAAATCAAAAAGCGATGGATTCTGCCCTATGAACAATGGCCTGTCGCACATACGGAGGCATGGAAGACAGCAACCACCCCGGTGATGTTTTCGCCAATGGTGGGCTCGCCTCAAAATGGAGCGTCAAAACCAAACGCCAAATTGTTAAAGATTACGGTATGTGGTTGAGGGCATGTGCCTGTCCGTGGCCACTGACGAAGTCCCTGCATCACTATCAATTGAGGCCGCTCAAACCTTATGTGGCAGAACTTCAAGCACGATTAGCGGAGATTAGCGTCTGCAGCCGCTTACGTGGTCTGTCTGAAGCCGACAGGGTCATGTGGCCAGACGCAGATTGCTCAAATCTGCTTACCGTGTTGAGCCGCCTGAACAGAAACGCAACCCCGTCACACAACAAAAAAGCACTGGTCATCCCATCAATCCTCACCTGTTCTGTGACTGCGCTCTGACGACTTTAGCAACTGATGGAACCTTCCTTGGTTAAGAGTACATCAAAGCTTACCACCAAGAACTGAATAGCCATCTCGCCGGTGAGACAAGCCGTCGAGAAAGCCTCGCCAGTCAACTCAGAAAAGTCTCAAAGGAACTTGAGGAACTGGTCGCAGCGTTTAAGGCGGGCATATGCTCCAGCACGCTGTAAAGTGAGTTTGAGCAGTTGGAAGGTCGAAAACTGAGTTTAGAAGATGAATTAAAGTCTGAACCACCGCCGCCAATCTGGTTCCACCCCAATCTTTCAGAGATTTACCGCGAAAAGGTGCATAACCTGAGCGAGGCTCTAAATTCTGATGACACGCGTCAAGAAGCTGGAGAAATTCTAAGAAGCTTAATTGATGAGATCAGACTGGTTCCACAAGGTGAAGAACTCGGAATACATCTGAAAGGTGAACTGGCAGAAATGCTTGCCTTATCAACAAATCAAAAGCCCGGATCCAAAGGAACCGGGCTTAAGATAACGCTGGTTGCGGGAGGGCGATACCAGCGTTATCTACACTTGGATGAGGTGTGGTTGTGAACAACTATAATTTTTAATGAAGCATCTTTGGTACATACATTACATTTATTAATATAAATTATATTTTCAGAAAGGTTTGGTATCTTTACAGAGTTATTCTTCTGCTTTGCTTATGCAAGAAACCCTGCGGAACAGTTACAAAAGCTTGGCTTTAAGAAATTTCAAGTTAGTTAAATGATAGAACAGAAAACGCGCTCCTTTCGTTTTGGTGACGAAAACGAGCGATAGAAAAATTTTGGGGTTATAGGATCACTTCAGAAATTCAGTTCGACCTATGTTTCTGTTCAAAACCACTTCACCAAATACCCTCACCTAAATAGCCGCCATACATTCTAGCTTAATCGCACAACCGCGCTGATTGATTGGCGCAGCCTGATAGGCTGAGGGCAAAAAGGTCAAAACTTCCCAGAGAAACTTAGTTTTCCCTCTGGCAATGCTATCGCAATAGCCTGCTGAGTGCTCTTTGCTAGTACTTATTCTAATTAACCTTCACTAAACCGTCACCATTCTGTAACCCGCCGCGAGTAAAGTGTTTTTTCAGAAACATTTTAGTAATGGATAAATGCCGTTTCAGGTATGCAAAAAGTTGGTGAAAAAGTAGAAGAAAACATCCATGAGCAGATAGCGCAACCTGCGATTCTTGAACGATTATCAAAGATATATGATGAAAAAACGGTTCTAGAAATTGCAGAAACACACGGCCTATCTACTTTCTATAAATCATTGGAAGAGTGTTTGCGAAATGCTGGCTCTCTATTTTTAAGATATGGCACATCAAATGATAAAGTAATCTACGACTTAGCTCCGAAATTAAGAACAGTCGCGCGAACTGCGGAAATAGCAAGAAACTTTGATGAAGAGTTATATGATCTTGATTTCTGGGATCGGTGGCAAATATTCAAATTACTTGAAAATACTGGACATCCAGTTGTAGACAGCCTTGACAGCTATACAAAGGCTGACCCTCTTCTTGCAGGAAATATAGTTATAGAAGAGCTCCGTCTCATTCTTAAAGCGATTATAAGATTTGAAAGCAGCTTTTTTGAAGCGCTCTCCAGTGGCAATAAAAGTGACCTAGATATTGGGCTATTCTTCTTTGTTCAGGTCATCGGCACTTACTGGAAATCTCTCACCGGCAAACAGGCTTTCAGTGATTCGCAAGGTGCAAATATTACTCCTGAAGCTCTAGCATTTTTATCCGACTGCATTACCCCATTAGCAGAGATAAGCGCAGAAGAAATCACCAAAATTGCAAAAGCTGCTTTGCACCAATAAAAATTTTTGCAGTCAAAATATCGATAATACTAATTCTCCAAACCCAAACTTGCTAAAGCATCTCTTGCGATTTTCTTGGTGCGCACATCTTCACCAGAGTGAAGAGTTGCAATGGGGTTTTCATTAAGAGACAGCACCTTTTCATAAGTTGCCGCAGCATCAGCAGGTCGATCTGTTTGCGTGTAGACGTAGGCCAAGTTTAACAGGCGGAAAGGATCATCTGGATTCTCAGCAAGGTCTGATGCAAGTTTGGATTCAGCTTTTGGCCAGTCTTGACCAACCACATCAGTATACGCCCAACCACGATCAGTGTAGCTCATACCTGCATCGGCATTCTTGCTGACATCCGACGTGCCAGCGCAAGCTGATAAAACCAGCGCAGATGCGATTGCTGCCGGTGCAGAAAACTTTTTGAACATAATCACTTTGGACATAGTTACCTCCAAACTCGGCGATGAATTCGCCTTACTATATGAAGGATATATGACAGTTTGGAGAAAACCCTAGCGTAAAATTGTTAAGTTTACGCTATTATAAGTTATAATTAATATAAATTACTATCTGAAGTTATTTTTTTGACTTATTACTGTCATATTTTTATCTCTTATTTGTAGCGATTTATGTTTTTGGGGAACCAAAGCCCCGCTACGCAGTCTGACAGGCGATGAGTCCGCCCACTGGCAAAACCAGTTTCCAGCCGCCCTTTTGCTCAAACCTTAGCGACCCGCGTGGCACAACAGCACCACCAGTCATGTTGGTCCTCCCTTCTATTTCCAAGATAAGCGTTACCGTAACATCGCCACTCTGAAATTTTTGCCGTGGATGCTGTCCGAACACAGCGCCACCTTCAGCAGAGACCCGCGTATACGTGGTTTCTTCGCCAGCGATCATCATTTTACCTTCGGCCCGAGCGCCATTGCCAAAAAATACGAGCTCCCGTTTCTCCGATCTCGTCCATAAAAACAGCCCACATTGACCTTCGCGCAATTGCTGGGGCCTTAAAGAACCAATGAGTCCGGTAAAAGCCTGCTCATCAAGACTATCTGGCGTATCCGAGAACCGTCCGGGCGATGTTGCGCAGGCCGATATCAGGCCACTCAACATAAACGTTAGAATGAAGCCTCGCGCAACTCGAAGACCGCTAGCCATACGCCACCCCGATGTAGTTTTTTTGATGTGAACTTTAATTGGCGGCATTCTAAGGCACCTGCAAGGTCTGTGCGAATTCATAAGACGAACCGGTTTTTACAAAACCAAATACGGACGCACGAAGGCCTTGCTCCTCATTGAGACCCTCAATTTTTATAAAAACATTTACAGTGCCCGCTTCGCCTTGCACGATTTCCAATACCATAGGGTTGGTGCCCAACGCTCCGCTTAACGTTGATGTAACGGCATCCCCCTTGCAGACAATTGGGCCTGTAAGCGAAATGCTTTGATTGTCGGCAACCTGCACACGGCCAGTTATAGTCGAATCCCCATCTGCAGCGACACACCGTCCCGACGCGATATCTAAAGTATTTAGATTGACATCAAGTCTACCACTTATCGGAGTCAGAAACGGTATTTGGGATACATCAAACATAGCCTTCGCATCGGAAAGCTGAAGCCGCGATGGACCCATGGTGACGTTCGCTTGTCCCTCAACTGCGGCAGAACGGACAAAGATATTGGCACGAACGCTCCCTTTGAGAGCACTAACCGGAGATATGCTGTAAATAACATGGCCAAGGGAGAGCGGGCCGAGCACTGCGCCTTTGACCCCACCCTGCCAAGCGGTTCCGTATGCCGTTGTATAACTGAGAGAAGACTTCTCCAGCGGCAATCGGTTCAGCAGAAATGAAGCTGGCAGTGTCAGAACAGCAGCGCCGAGAAACACGATAGAAAAGAACGCGAGTGAGAGCCTAAAAGCCAGTGAATTCATTTTGGCGCTCTAAAGACAATCTGTGCGGTAACAGACTCTCCATCCGGTGATTTTTGGATATCAGCACGAGACACAACAAAACCATATTGTGTGTTGAGATTTACCATCCATGTAAACAATACCGAAACGTCCACCTGATCGAACCAGAAAGACACCACATCATCTTCCATAGGCTGAATGCGTGTAATCCCCAAACCGAGCTGGCGGGCCGAAGCGCTGGCAATGATACGCGGCGGACGGTCATCCGCGTCTTCGCGGGACGCAACAGTCTGGCCAGATCCTTTTGATAGCGCTGATGCCGCACTTTGGACATCATCACGCACCTCAGAAGCGGCTTTATAGTCATCAAGCGCCTGTTCTCTAAAAGACAGGACGGGGCGAATAACAGCAAAATATAAAAGAAAAGCCGCAATAATAACGACCAAAGAAATTACGAGTGTCTGTTCGCGTTCAGAGCGTAGCGTCCACCATTGGGTCATTGGCGAGTCACCTGCAGGTCACTGACAACGGCATTGTCGGCTGATCGCGTGCTACCTTCTTCTAGCTTTAAGTCCAATGCATTGAGGTACCGTCGCACACTTTCCATTTCAGCATAACTCGGAAGCACAACAGTCGCCGTCAGACGGCCCTGCCCTGCATTAAATTGCAGTGCGTTTAAACGACTGCCTGGCGTATTTTCAAGGGCTGTGAAAAGCCCGGACGATAATATCAGAAATTGATCTCCTGCTCCTCCAGACTCATTTAAGCGCGCTTGAATCTGAGCTCTCGGGTTAACCATACGAACCACATCGGGCAACGCCTGCCGGAATATGGTTTCAGTTTCGGCCCGTAAGGCTTCTGCACCACTGCTCAATTGAACAGCTTGCAGCAGCACCCATAACAAATAGGACAATGCCAGAGCCCCGATGAGCGCACCTGGAACCTTCCAGTCTTTCAAGACAGATAGTGGTGACATGGCCGGAGCATAGCGCCCCTGACGGAGATTGAGTGTCTTCGTGGATAAACCAGCGGCCAACATCTTTTCATACTGAACGTCTGATAGACTCGGCTGTACATTGATATTAAGCAAGCCGCGCAAGGTTGCCGGTATCAAAATCTCAAAGCGGTGGGAATAAATGGTCAGCGATTTAATACTGGATTCAACGATGAGACGTTCAATAACCAAGGCGAAGAGATCAATCTCGACAGCAAAGCCGACGCCGCCATGAAGTATCAGCAAGATGCTGTCTTCATGATCGATGAGCATAGCTTCACCTTCAGCGAGCTTGTGTGCACATGACTCAGGCAAAAGGATGGCGTTTCCTGCCTCCTGATTAATTAAAGCGTCTCCCCATTTCGCCATCTGCTCATGAGCAATTACAGCAACCAAACGTGTGCCTGGTCGCATCTCAGGCCCGACGGCCACATGCACATATGCCGGATCCTCGGCAATCTCGTCTTCAATGGCAAAAGGGGCTGCCGCCCTGGCTTGTGCGTCAGAGCGTGTAGGAATTTCGATTTCACGAAGCGTAATGTGCTGATTAGGTACGATGGCATACACTACGCCATCTTTCTTGATAAAGCGGATGCTCACACGATCTGACGCTAATCCATCATCAGAAAACGTGTTCGCCGACTTATCAGTATGAGAGAGTATTGAAGCGCTTGGAGCAGTCATTGCACCTCTCCATATCTGCGCGACAGCAATGCAATTTCACCGCCCGGACGTTGTTCCAGAAGGGACTCCATAGAGACATAGGCCTGATCAAGGGTAACCTCGGCTTGTAGCGAAAAATAACGAGTGCGCACAGATACCTGCTGTTTGACCTCTGTAGATATACCTAATCCGGCAAAGGCGACATGCCCCCAAAAATCCTGAAGTGTGCCATAGCCGTCTTGCGGCCGGTCTGCGATGACCTGGCGTGCAGCGGTCAGTTTAAGATCGGGTCCAGCCAGCATCACAACCAACGCCGCCTGTTCAAGTGTAAGCGTGTTAATGTTGATTGGGCTCGGCTCAACATTAGGGAGTGCGCACACATAAGGCTTAATGCGTTGATAGGTCTCTTCTGAATAGTCACGCATAGTTCGAAGCTCGGTGACTTGCCCAATCAGAGAGTTCGCGGTTCGATAAGCTGGGGAGAGAGACATATAGAAAGCGTCTTCTGCCCCGCGGGCACTGGGTGAAGAATCACTATCAATCCAGTCGGCAACAGTGTTCGCGAGGGATTCCGCTTCACTTTCACCAAAATCAAGAGCGCGCAAGAGAATCTGATACTGGATCAAACCGCTCTCGCTCTGCACAAAGGTATTGCTGCCGTCGCGCACCACCAAGCTGTTGAGATTAAAACAATTTGAGCCATCTGAAAGACGGCCTTCAATACGTCCGCCGGCAACAGGAAATACGGTTGGACCTTGCGCCCAAGGATCATTCAGCGTTGATCGCCCTGGGTCGACACGCCAACTCTGATAGATCGCTTTCTTTGCAAGTTCTTCCGCGCCATAAGCAAACCACTGCGCCTGATCTATGATGCGGATATTTGCCGTACGACGAACACCGAACCGGATGTCATCCAACATTGCAATCGCCAGAGAGGCGATGAAGGTCACCAATAACAGGACCGTGAGAAGGACAGCACCTTTCTCATTCTTGTGATAGCTGACACCTTTCATAACGCCACCCCTGACGTCATAAAAACCTGACGCAACACACCCAGGCTTCGTGTTTCAAGATCGAAAGCTACGGCTTCAGGCAACACATACGGACCAAGCGCGGGTACCATCCAAGCGGTTCGCCATTGCCCATCGAGCAGAAAGGATACGGACAAAGTCTCAACTCCTTCGAGGAGCACTTGGCTATGAGCAGCACCCTCAGCCTGTCCGTCAAGGCGTGGATAGGTGCGCCTGAGTAACTTGCCGTCTTCCAGAAGGTAATCAACGCGTTGCAAAGAACTGCGACGGTCTTGACCAAGCGGGTTTTGCCAGCCATCCCTGACCAGCTTCAGTACGGTGCCAAGCGATGTTGTGTCACCACCTGAGAAAACCACTGGCTCTTGTGAGCCGTACGCATCCCGCGTTGCTCGCAAGCTAATCTGCGCCAAATCAGCTTTGAGCGTTGCACGCGCAATCTGCAAGTCTTCGATAGACTGCTGCATCTGGTCGGACTGAGCCTTAGCGCTGAGACTTTGGTTTAGCACGGCGCCTCCCATCAAAGACAACATTGAAAAGACAGCTAAGGTGACCAAAACTTCGACAAGAGTAAAACCTGCTTCAACCCTGCTCATGGTGTCCCCTTGAATCCGGTCCGGGAACTCAAAACAAGCGCTGCACCAGCCAAGCGGACATCAACGTCCAGTTGCCTAACAAGTGGGTTTGGGGTTTCACCTATGCTGCTAGACCACTGCCACGTTTGACCGGCCATATCTGTTTGGCCACTGTTGCCGCCATTGGGCAATTCATCTGCACGGGTGTACAGGTCAATCAACACATTCTCAGCCACAATGCCAGCGATGGCACGATCACGAAGAGCCAGGGCCGACTTTGTGCTCTCACCCTGCATATGGATCAGAGAGACCACTGCCATGCCGAAAATGCCTAGCGCCACGATCACTTCGATTAACGTAAAACCAGACTGAAGATGGCTTGTCTGGCGCGTTATATTTCTGAGTGGTTTATCTGACATCGCCCCGGACCACCTGGATATCGCCTGAGGCTGTTCCGCGCACCTGAACGCTGCTGACCTCGTCAGACACCATAATTTGGAAGGGTTCGTTCATGCCGACGGGATGGAAAATCAGATTGGGCTGGTCTTGTGACTCGACAGTATCAGAAACACGTAAAACCTGACGGGAAACGTTTTCGAAAGTCTGCCCAAATGACACAAGCTGTACGCCCACGCCCGATGTCACCGTTCGATCTTCAAAAACAGCTCCATCATTCATCCGCGCCCACTGCCCCCGCCGAAAACGATAAAATGCATATCTATCGTCGGCAATTGAAACACCCAAAACCTCGCCAGACAAAATACTCTCTTGAGAGGTTGATTTGAGGCGTGCCGCCAAACGCACGGCCTCTTTGTCAACGTCAGTGTCTGCTGTAGGTAACGTCCAAATAACGGCGCCGGTAACCAACCCGATCACGAAGAGACTCATGATCAATTCAATGAGGGTAAAGCCCCTGGTGTTATGGCGGGAGCGGCTCACTGCCCTATTCCCAGTTGCCAATGTCTGCATTTGAGCCTTCGCCACCCATACGGCCATCTGCGCCAAGGGAATATATATCGAAGGGGCCACTCTCGCCCGGCTGCAGATATTGATAGGCGTTCCCCCAAGGGTCTTCCGGAAGCCGCTTAATATATCCACCAGGTCGATAGCGCTCTGGACGTGACAAACCTGACGGCGCAGCTTGAAGCGCTTCAAGCCCTTCATCAACAGTCGGATATGTCAGGTTGTCCAGGCGGTACATCTCGACGGCTTGCTCTAATAACGCCACATCGGCGCGGGCTTTCTCCGTCATGGCACGATCTTGACTGGGCAGCACGTTGACGACGACAACTGTGGCAAGTAGCCCAATAATGACGATAACCACCATCAATTCGATCAGCGTAAACCCACGCTGTTGGTCATGCGAGTTAAACGACTGCGCGTAAGCTGGCTGCAAACCGAGTGGCTTGGATAAAATAGACTTTAGGGTTTTGATCATAACGGCCTCACATCAAAGCCAAAGAGTTAAGTTGTAAAATAGGAAGAAGAATTGCCAACACGATGGTTGCCACCACCCCCCCCATGACAATAATAATGGCGGGTTCCAGCAGACTAAGTGCTGTCGCAGTAAAGGTTTCAAATTCGCTTTCCAGATGATCTGCCGATTTGGTGAGCATGGTGTCAAGGCGGCCACTGCTCTCGCCAATCGCGACCATATAAATCAGCAACGGTGGAAAAACGTTCGTGACCCGCAATGCGGCTGATAAAGCCGTGCCTTCCTGGACCTTGCGTATGACGGAGTCTATCGCGTTCTGCAAAATGGTGTTTTGCATCGTTTTGTGAGCGGCTTTGAGGCCGTCAACGACCGGGGCGCCACAGGAGATCAGTGTGCTCAGAGTTCGCGCAAGTCGGGCAGCTTGGAGGTCGCGCATCAAACGACCGATCAACGGGAGATGCAATAGAACCATGTCTGCTTTCTCTCTGACCGTCGGATTTCTAAGTACACGCGCGGTAATGGCAATTAACACCGCCATGGCCACAAGAAAAAAGAGCCCATAGGACTGCGCCACCTCGGAGAGACTCATGACAAATGTGGTCAACCAAGGAAGGTCTTGCCCCATAGAGTCAAATTGCTCGACCACTTTTGGCACAACAAAGGTAATAAGGGCGGCGAGAACAGCAAAGGCTGTGACTGCCAAAACTAAAGGATAAACGCAGGCTGTAATAACCTTGCCACGAATTTCCTGCGCGCGCTCCAAATGGACCGAAAGACGCTCAAGAACGGCGGCCAAACTGCCGGATGCCTCGCCGGCTCCCACCAAGGCCCGGTAGAAGGGCGAAAACGCTGACCCTTGCCGCGCCAAAGAGTCTGAGAGGGTATGACCTTCCATGACATCTGAACGTACCCCCGACAACACACTGCGCAGCGCTGGTTTCTCAGACTGTTGTACGAGAGTCTGCAACGCCCCTTCCAGGGGAGCACCCGCATCCAACATGGTCGCCAATTGGCGTGTCAGGAGGGAAAGGTCGCGACTGGACACCCGTTTCCTCGATTGAGTGAACCATTTAGATTTGGATGTCTTATCGGTCGCATTCGTAGGCTCAACTGTTAAAGGAACAAGTTTCCGGAGCCGTAAGTCTTTCCTGGCCAGTCGCGCGGTATCCGCCGCCACGACGCCACGATGCCGTCGACCCTGCCGGTCCAACGCTTCGTATTCAAACGCCGACATTAGCTTCTATTCCCTGGCGGCAAACCCGCAGAACTTCATCAATGCTGGTTTGACCAGATGCGACATGTCGCAACCCGCTGATCAATAGCGTGTCATTCTTGATAAAAGCATGCTTGGCGATGTCTTCTTCGTTGGCATCATCATGGATCATGCGTCGCACCGCATCATCAACAGTAACGAGTTCGTACAAGCCTAGCCGCCCTGAAAATCCGGTATGACCACACGTCTCGCATCCGGACGGGCCGTAGAGTTGTCCCTCGACAACATCGTGTTGAGCCAATAACTGACGTTGAGAGTCTGCGCTCTCAATCGGCACCTTGCAGACTGCACACAAACGGCGCACCAACCGCTGAGCGATAATAGCCTTCACCGTAGAGGCAAGTAAAAACGGCTCTACCCCCATATCTTTAAGCCGGGTGATCGCGCTCACCGCACTATTGGTGTGAATTGTGGACAACACGAGATGTCCGGTAAGACTGGCCTGTACAGCGATTGTGGCTGTCTCCGGGTCGCGAATTTCACCCACCATCACAACGTCTGGGTCTTGCCGAAGAATAGCGCGCAACCCTGCCGCGAAGGTCATCCCCACCTTGGTGTTTACTTGAGTCTGACCAACCCCATCGAGCGCATATTCAACTGGATCCTCGACAGTCAGAATATTGCGGGACTGGTCATTCAGATACGTCAAACCAGCGTACAGAGATGTTGTTTTACCCGATCCTGTCGGGCCAGATACAAGCACAATACCGTTGGGTTCTGAGATGGCCCGTCGGAAGGCATCACACACCGGGAGCGTCATACCAAGTTGATCAATCCCGAAGTGCTCGTGACTTTTATCTAGCAGCCTCAAGACCACTCGTTCACCATATTGGGCCGGGAGTGTCGACACCCGGACATCTAAACTTTTACCGCCGATCTTAAGTGAAATTCTGCCATCCTGAGGAATACGCTTTTCAGCAATATCCAAACGCGCCATCACTTTTATACGGGACACCAAACGAGGTGCCACACGTTGCGAGAGTGTAAGCACTTCCTGCAAGACCCCATCAATACGCACACGAACAGATAACTTGGCTTCAAAAGGCTCAACATGAATATCAGAAGCTTTACGCTTTGCCGCCTCGGATATCAGTCCATTGATCAGTCTTATGACGGGTGCATCATCCGCCGAGTCTAATAAGTCTGCTGCTTGAGGTAAGCCCTCTGCAAGACTAGTGAGATTATCGTCGGCGTCGAGTTCATCCGAGAGCGTTTCAGAATCCATACGTTGTGCGGAATAGATTTCGGATAAAGTCTTCTCGAAGTCACTCGAGGTCAGTGTTTTGATTGTAAAGGGCCTGTTAAGGAAGCGGCGAACCTCAAGCAATGAAGTCGCTCTCCAATCGTCTCGCACGCCGACCATTGCATGTTCAGAGGCTTCAAGAATTAGAACGCCATGGTCCTTAGCAAAGGTATAGTTCAGAGTTGGAAGTGTGGAGTCAGCCATGACCGTATTCTCTAACGCGTACCGGATGCAGCGGCGTTGTCCATGAACTCGCCAAGAATATCATCCATGCTTGACCGACCAGCTTGGCTTTTCATCATTTGCTGGGCACGCATCATGTCGTATTTTTCGCCGGTCAGCGACCGCACATCATCGGCATTGCGCATGATTGTCGGGCGGATAAAAACCATAAGATTGGTTTTTTCTTTCGAGCGTCTATCGCTGCGAAAAGCGCGACCAAGCACGGGAATATCACCAAGAAAGGGAACCTTATCGACAGACACTTGCTCATCGTCTTCAATGAGACCGCCCAGGACGATGATCTCACCATCATCAACCATGACCGTAGTTTCAATTTCACGCTTATTGGTCACCAGCTCAGAGAAAGCCTCGCTGACAGGCCCAAAAACACTAGAAACTTCCTGACGAATGAATAATTTGATGGTGTCGCCATCATTAATTTGAGGTTTCACTTCAAGTTGAATCCCAACATCGCGACGCTCGATTTGTCGGAATGGATTGGCGTTGGCACTGCCAAGAACTTCGCCCGTGGTGACCGGAATCTCCTGTCCTACAATAATGCTGGCGGGTTCATTATCCATCGTCATGATCGATGGCGTGGATAGAACATTTGAGCCGACATCTTGATCAACAGCGTTCAGAATAACACCGAACAGTGTCCCGCCATCGGTTATACCAGCCCCACCGACCGCAAATCCGTTCAGACCAAGAAGACCGTTCAGAGCTTGTGACTGTAAATCCTCGACAACTGAACTGTCTTCATCATTTGACTCGCGATCAGCGACAACCGCACCGGTCAACGCAAGAATATTCGGGGCCGTACTAGAATAATTCGCCACCGTAAATGGCACTTCACTGCCGCGACTGCCAGACAAGATGTACTGAACACCGAGTTCTCTTGCCGCAGTATCTGAAACCTCCACAATAATCGCTTCGACCAGAACTTGAGATCGGCGAATATCGAGTTGCCGGATCACCCCGTCTAACGCTTGTTGCATATCAGGGTCTGCGCTGATCACCAGAGCATTGGTCCCATTGTCGTAAGAAATACTGACGCGCGCAGCGGCCTCTTCTGGTGTTCCGGAGCGACTGAGTGAGGCACTGATACGCTCAAGCATTGGGGCAAGAGATTCTCCGTCAGCGTGCTTAAGATACACAACGCGGACATCCTCTGTGGATTTATTGCCGTCGTCCAATTCACTGATGACGCCCAACAATCGCTCCAATACAACCGGATCACCTTTCAACAGGAGTGTGTTGCTGCGATCTACAGGGACAGCCGTGACGTTTGCGCGCGCGCCATCTTCTCCACGTTCCGTTCCTGCCAAGCCCATAACTATGGCGGCCATTTCTGCCGCAGATGTGTTCAACAGCTTGACGGGAACAATGGTCGACATATCACGGTCAAGCTCAGCGAGCACGGCTT
Source organism: Rhodospirillaceae bacterium (assembly GCA_040221475.1). Classification (GTDB taxonomy): domain Bacteria; phylum Pseudomonadota; class Alphaproteobacteria; order Rhodospirillales; family Rhodospirillaceae; genus WLXB01. Next base: position 14,153 of record JAVKEJ010000038.1, read on the forward strand.
GGATACGGCTCATATTCGAGGCGTAATCCACCACGATCAGCGAGCTTGTACCCGGCGTTGCAATCACCCTGCCCTTTTGGCTCGCAATGGGCCGCACGGTATTAAGTGCCGTTGTGGTATCGATATGACGCAGCGTAAAGACTTCAGTGACGAATTGGTCGCCCTCAAGTGAGTCTCTACCGACCGGATTGAAGTCGTCAGCAGCAGCTTCATCTGGAACAATCTTGTAAGCCCCTGATGATGTGGGGACTGCTGTAAACCCGTTTACTCTAAGCGTTGAAAGAAAAACTGCAAAAACTGTTTCAACGTCGATTGGTTCACGCGAAATGACTGTGACCTGGCCGTTGACCCGGGGGTCAACAATAAAAGACCGGCCGGTCAGCATAGAAACGTCATCAATGAACGCCCTAATATCCGCGTCTCGGAGATTCAGAACCTGCTCCTGCGCGCGCACCTGGTTAACAATTGGCGTTACTAAGAAAGCAACGGCAGCCGCAGCGCTGATAACTCTGATTAAGTATGGCTTCATTGCTGGACCGCCGTTCGGGAAAGTGTGACAGATTGAGGGGAACCATCGCGTTCTATGTCTATGCGAGCGTTCTGCGCTCCTCTGAGTTCATCTAAAACATCAGTTATTCTCTCAGCACTAACAAGCCGAACCCCATTGACCGCAAGCACCACGTCACCGGGCATGAGGCCTGTACCATTTAGAACCGCTGTCTGGCCGACTTCGGAAATATAAAAGCCGTTTATAGTGCCGGATTGTATTCTTGGCTGGAGTCGAACAGAGTTAAGATAAGCCGAGAGTGAGCGACCGCTTACAGTATTGTCAGACGAGACTGACTCGGCTGCTCCTGCAGCGAGCTTCTGAGTTCTCAATGAAGTACCCGTGCCCTCGGGAACGAGCAAAAGACTCTCCCGGACCCCGGACCGAGACACGATGATACGGTCTACGCGCACCTGATCTAAAACCACACCATCAATAATCTCATCGCCCACAACAAACATGCTTTGGCGCTTATCGGGCGTGCGAATAATGGCACTTCCAGGAAAATCTCCGTCACCCGACCTTATGCCAAAGAGTTGTAAATCGAGGTTGGTCTCAGGCGCATCAGCCACTGTCGTGGACGCTTCACTCTGAGGTGTGATGCCCGTAAATGGATTGCTGCTACCAAGGATGGTTAAATCCGGCTTTTGTGAGGATGTTGGCGTGTAACCTTGGAGATCTGTAGAGAACACGTCTTCAATCTCGACAGAAGGTCCATAAACAATCAGCCACATCACCTGCGACCAAATCACACCCAACCCAAAGATGGCGATGATGCTCACTGACCATTTCACGCCCGCAAATGACTGTGAAGTAGAACGATTTGATCTGGCCACAACAAAGTTTCCTCTCAAGCGCAGTGCCTGAGAGAAATGCTTTATACCCTTAACTATCTGGGCATAGGACATGGTCGGCTGTGCAGATACACCGCCGCTATACTGATCTTGCATACTCTCCACCCGGTTGTGCCGCCCCGAACAGAGGCGACAGAGTTTGCAAAAGAAATGTTTGTTCTAGAATCGCGTCTTAATACCTACCGATACCGTGACACCAAGATCATAACGCTCTGCAATTTGGTTGCCTTGCTCAATAACAAAATCATCATTAAGCAGGTTCGCCGCCTTCAGGCTGACTTCGTAATCTCTACCCCACGTCGTAAGCGTGCGGGCGTAATTTAAATCCAGACTAATCGGGGGCTTCTCAACTTCGTTCGGGGCACCGAGACGGCCAACACCGATAATCCGCTCGCCGGTGTAGTTCAGGAGAATTGAAAACCGTTCACGGTCTTCGACCTCATCCCAACCGAATTGCAAGTTCCCGAGCCAATCTGATTGACCTTCAAGACTACGTTGAGAGTCTGTTTGCTGGCCCGCCTCTGTGGGGTCCAAAGACACATTAGAGTCGATGTAAGAGCCGTTGACCTTAACGTAAAACTCACGACGTGATGTCCAACCGTTGTCCATCCAATCACTGAGCGGAATAGTTTTTTCCAACTCAGCCTCAATCCCTTTTACTTCCGCTGACAAAGCGTTTGCCCAGGAACGTAGCGGCGTATTGCCGATAAACTGATAGGTTTGCTCGATGGGGTTGCTGAACTCTTTATAGAATACCCCAACCGTAGCGAATTCACCCGGGCCGAAGTACCACTCCCAGCGCGCATCATAGTTATCAATCTGGGCGATTTGGAGTTCAGGGTTGCCACGCGTTTGCTGTCCACGGTCATCCAGGAAGATTGCAGAGGACGTTTCACGCAGATCAGGACGCGACAGGGTCTGGCTGAACGCAAACCGCATCTGCATGTTGTCGTAGAATTCCCACGTTAACGTAGCCGCAGGCAAAACGTATTCGCCGCGTTGCGTCACCGTGATTGGATCAAGGGACACACGGTCAACAGTGGCTGTAATCTGTTTCGAATCCTCATAGCGAAGACCACCCGCTAAGCGCACGAAATCATTTAATTGAATGTCTAGGCCGCCATAAACCTGCTTATTTTCCAGGCTTGCTGTGAAAGTATCAGAGGCATCAAAAAATTCGCGCAGTTCAAAACCACCAGGACCAATGTTGACTGGGCCGAAAATAATTTCTGGAATCAATTCACGCAGTTCCAGGTTTGCGCCAGAAGGAGGGTTAAAGCCATATTGAACAAACCCTGAAGCCCGGCTCTTATCCAGGTAAGCTGCACCAAGCTTTAAGTCGACAGCCATGTCACCAAACAGCATCGGCTGAAGAATATCGAAACCACCATCATAGGTGTCGTCTTTCAGGTCACTCCAACTCGTCAGAGCTGAGTCTGTTCGCAACGGCAAACGGAAAACACTATCGAAGTCATCATAAATGTAGCGATACTGACGACGGAAAGGTGCTTCACGAGATGCCTTTGAATAAGAGGCTCGCCAGTTGAACTCTGTTTGTTCAAAGGTGGAGTTGTCTGTCAAGACGTCAAAGAAGTGCTCGCCAGACAATTGGTTGGTCCATAAGTAGTTCTCTATGTACTCATTGCGGACAGATGTTCTGAGCGTGCCAGGATCGGCTCCAAACTCGCCTTTTTCAATCTGGACACGTTTCGTGCTTTTCCGCAGCACCATTGAAGTGGCTTTCAGTGTGCTCTGATCGAGTTCCAGTCCTAGCGTAAATATGCCATTCAGACCGACATCCCACTCCGTTCTGCGAAGACCGCAATCGTCACCACCACCAATAAACCTCTCACAAACATCGGGTGCTAGATCGGTGCTGGGGGTTAATTCGCCATCAGAAATTTCAAAGGTGCGGAATTCGCCAAATTCGTTCCGCATTTCGCTGCTATAATTGATAGAAGCAAGAAGGCCCAAACTTGAATCTGCGAAATCAAATCTGTCGCCATAGACAGCGTTCAGCCCAAAATCAGGTGCGTTTGGTTCACGATCAACAGACCATATGTTTGGCAGAGACTCCCCTGCCGCTTCAAGTTCAGCCGCTGAGAAACCTTCAAGCAAGGCATTGTTGTCAATGATATCTGGAATGGAGCGTGATTTGCCGGGAAAACCGAATATTTCAGAGTTGGGGCCATCATAGCTCAAGCCATCTTTGAAGGTCGCCTCAGAGTTATACCCTCCAGAAACACCGAACTCAAAAAAGCGCTCATCCGGCACAGCCTTTGTGCGCAATTCAATTAGACCACCGCCAAACTCACCCTGGAACTGAGGAGAATATGTTTTCTGGACCAACACTCCGCCCAATAGGCTTGTGGGAAAAATATCCAGAGGAACAACGCGCCGGAGGGGTTCCGGGCTAGGAATTGTAGAGCCATCAAGTGTGGCATAAGAATAGCGACCACCAAGACCACGGACGTAGATGAACTTGCCGGACACAAGACTAAGGCCGGTCACCCGCTGCAATATTCCTGTGACCTCTGAGTCTCCGGATTGGGCAAAATCCACCTCATCAATCAAACTTGATATTTCTGATGTCGCCCTTTTTTCGTCAGGAATATAGACACCCTGAACAACAATTTCTTCTACCTCTTGTGCAGACAATGCAGAAGACATAACCATCATTGCAGATGTCATTAGAGCTGCTTTAAGCCCAGAACGGTTCGTTATCATTTTTGCCACCCAGAAAATCGATATTCTTTAAAAATGGGAAAGGCCGCAGCGATGATGAGGAACAAAGTCTCACGTATCGCCGCGGCTCATTTCTGTCTACGTTTTAGTCGTTCAACCAGACGGTCCAGCCAGAAGTCCAGTTGGAGCCGCCGCTCTGCACTGCGCCGACGAAGCCAACGCTGTCAAAGAACGAGTCAACCAAGCTGACATCTGTGGCTGTTAGGGCGTTTTCGGCAGTCCCGTTGATAAACCTGCGATTACCTGTTGACCCGTTTGCAGCCGTTAATGTGTTCGTTGTGGTCAGGTCATTGTTGGCCTGGCCATTGACAAATGCCGCAAGATCAAACGGGTCGCCCGCCTCATCATCTGTTGGATCGGTGCAGTTAAACAAAGAGGACTGTACAGTTGTCGCACCGGTTAATGACGTCGCAGAGGTCCCTGTGGCTGTGAACGTAGCAGTATCATCCAAGTCGTAACACGCGTCGCGCCAGTTGGTGACAACTGCATTCCAGATGCGACCTGTTGTGCCCCGGCGCAGGACGATTCCGGTATCACCAACAGACGTTCCACCAACGAATGTCACGTTAGAGATTAAACCAGCAGACCGAGGCAGGAAGTCATTATTCCCTTCCAGGTTATCCGCTTCAATCGCACGATCTGAGTTTGGTTGATTGTCGTTCTGATAAACAACGGCGTATTGGATTTTGCCGCGCCATCCGAAGGTCCAATCAATCGAGTCATCGTCAGCACCCGTAATTACAAGATGTTTTGCATTTACTGTACCGCCGAAGAACTCAACGCCATCGTCGGCACCGTTGTGAACCTGCAAGTAATCAATGGACGTTCCAGAGCCTACGCCTTGGAAGGCGATACCATTGAGTTCATCGGTTGCTGTGATTGGGTTACCCGCATATTTAACAACGGTGTAGAACAGGTTACCGCTGTTGTCGGTGTCATCAACACCGCCGTACAAACCACTGTCACCTTCACCCTCTTCCTCGCACACACCAACCTGGTTACAGGTATTCAAACGCGCTCGACCATTGATCACTAGGCCACCCCACAGACTGGTATCTGTATCAAGATTTGCCGTGTCATCACTGATTGCGCTGAAAACGACAGGCGCAGTTGCTGTGCCGTTAGAGCGAAGTTGTGACCCGCGCGTGACCACGAGGTACGACTGAACGTTTTCCCCCAGAACACGAACGCCTGGGTCAATGGTCATCACAGCAGTGTTGCCCGTAGCCAAAGGAGCCGCCGGATCTTGTCCAGCATCGATACCGACATCGACACGGCCACGCAAGATGTAGTCAAAGCCGGCAACAAGGCGAATGTCTGAGGTATAGACGCCCTCTAGGATGCACTGGGTGCTGCCAGAAGCTGTGGTCCCTGCTGGGCAGCTTGCAGCCGGATTTAAACCAAAGGACCAACCAAGCGTCCAGTTGCCTGGTGCTGTAGAGGTTGAAATGGCACCAATGTAATCCACACTGTCAAAGAAACTATCAACCGCACTGACATCTGTTGCTGTGACTGCAGCTTCGGCAGTGCCGTTCACGAAACCCGATAATGATGAGTTTCCGAAAACGTTATTTGATTGACTGAGAACAAATTGCTCCAGACTGAACGGGTCGCCCGCCTCGTCATCCGTCGGATCATCGCAATCAAACAAAGATGACTGTATCGTCGTATCGCCAGAGAGGCTTGTTGCATTTGTTCCTGCAACAGTAAAAGTGGCGGTATCGTCAAGGTCGTAACATGCATCGCGCCAGCCGGTTGCAACCACGTTCCAAATTCTTGCTGCAGTTCCACGGCGTAAGACGATTCCGGTATCACCGACTGAAGGCGAGCCGCCAATCAAGGTTGCATTCGAAATGAGTGGTGCCGAACGTGGGAGGAAATCGTTATTTCCTTCCAGATTATCGGCCTCAATGGCGCGGTCTGAGTTTGGCTGATTTGGGTTTTGAATGACGAGCAGGTACTGGACCTTACCGCGCCAACCAAACGTCCAATCAAGAGAGTCATCATCCGCTCCGGTAATAACGACGTGGCGGGCATTAACAGTCCCGCCAAAGAACTCGACGCCGTCGTCTGCACCGTTATGGACTTGAAGATAATCAATCGTTGTCCCGCTGCCGACACCCTGGAACGCAATACCATTTAACTCATCGGTGGACGTAATTGGGTTGCCAGCGTACTTGACGACAACGTAGCGCAGCGTACCACTGTCATCGGCATTGTTGTTGCCACCGTAAAGCCCGCTATCACCTTCACCTTCTTCCTCACAAACCCCGACTTGGTTACAGGTGTTCAGCGTGGCCAAACCGTTAATTACAATGCCACCCCATTCTGAGGTGTTCGGGTCATTCGCAGCTTCTCCAGTATAAATGGCGCGCTGTGTTTGCCCGAACTCTGCCGCAACACTGAGGTCTTGCGCACTGGTAAATATGATTGGGCTGGACTGAGTACCAGCAGCTTCAATACGTGACCCTCGAGAAACCACCAGATAAGACTGCAGGTTTTGACCGTAAACCGTCGTGCCCGGCTGAATTGTTAAGGTAGCTGATGTACCGCCAGAACCGTCAGAGTCAGTATTCTCACCAACGACAACTTTTCCCTTTAATGAATAAAGGTTACCTGACTGCAAAGTGACATTCGACGTAATCACACCGGACAGTTCACAGTGGGTCGAAGAGCCAACAGTTATTTCCGTTGTACCTGTCGGGCATGTGCCCGCACTGGGAGGCGGAGTACCATCACCACCGCCGCCGCCACCTGTTCCGCCGCCGCCGACGCCGGGATTGGGACCAGAATTACCAGGAGAGGCAATTTCGGTAGAACTATCACTGCAAGCTGCTACTGAAAGTGCAAGGCAGCTCGCGAGTAGAATTCTCATAAATGGTGAAGCGCTGGTCATGATGTCCCCAATGTCAGTGACTAAAAGAAGTTGGGCGTTGAGAGTGGTTTGCCCATTACGTTGATATTGGGGACGACGTATCAGAGTTTATTTTTTGTGCATAGAACCAAGTAATCGATGTAATTTAACTTTAATAGTGAAGCTTATTACGGAAATTTTACTTTAAAGTTACAGAAATATTTCAAGTCTACATTGGGTTGACTCAGCATTGTGGGTTAAATGGCGGGAACCCTCAGCCCCATAAAAATGACAGTAAGCAGCAACATGTCCGTCATAAAAAAGTAGATGACACTTCCATGAATAATGCAGAGTTCGTATTGCTGTTTTTGTTGCCTTTGCCCAAGTTGCCGTCATTCAAACGTAACGCTTTTAACCTGACGCACAGTGGTGATGCACATGCCCCACGTATTGAGACTAAAGATAATCGTCGCAGTCACCTGCGTCATCGGCCTGGCTTTTTCTTCAGCTGCATCAGCCGCCGTGAACTCACAATTTGCCAGCAATTCGCCTGTACAGACAGCTCCAAAGAACTCCTTGGATTACAATGTCTATAAGAATTGGTGTGAGGCAGATCATACCCAGTCAGAGAATTGGCAGGTACAACTCGGATACTGCCTTGGATACTTACAAGGTCTTTATTGGGGGCAAGTGATTGGTTCGCCCGTATCGCAAAAGCCATTCTGTCTGCCCAGTAATTTACAAAAGTCAGACATGGTCGAAGCGCTCAGTATGTATGCGCGCAACCACCCAACACATCTAACTGCTGTCAACATGAGCGCTTCTGAAACCGCCCGTTTAGTCGCTAGTGCGTTTAAAGAACACTTTTCTTGCGATTAGAGGCTCATCAGTTGGTACTGTCAGATTAACGCAGACAACCCAATAAGATGCCAAAACCCTAGGCGTTCAGGCAGCTAGGTTTAGCCATTCGCGCAGAGCAGCTGCACGATTAGTTTTGAAGGTATTGGCGTTATTTAGATTTCGGCCTTGATTGAAGTGATTGTGAATCGAAGCGTGAATGGAGACAAATTTCTGAAGCGATTTGGTGCTCCTGAATTTTGCCATCCCTCGCTCTCGTCGTCGAAACCGCTGATGTGAGTTTTCAGCCCGATTGTTGAGCCATTGACCAGTTAATTGGCGATGATCAATACCTAACTCCTTCATTGCAGCGCGATATGACCCAAGCTTATCGGTGACCATAACTTTTGGGCTTCCGTACTTTTTCATTATTTTGCGCAAAAACTGAAGCGCTGCCTTCCGACCTCTTTTCTTGGTGACAAAAGACTCCAGGACTTCGCCTTCGTGATCTACGGCACGCCATAATTAAAAATTCTGGCCACCTATCTTCACAAAAAACCTCGTCTAGGTGCCACCGCCATTGAGTATGGGATGTAATCTGAGCAGAACGCTTCTTTCGTACCTCAGCCGCAAACAAAGGGCCAAACCAGTTCCACCAGTAACGGATCGTCTCATAACTGATATCGACCCCCCGTTCATGGAGGAGGTCTTCGACTTGCCGCAAAGAAAGAGGAAAACGCACATACATCGTCACGGCTAACTTGATGATCTCAGGCGAAGTCTTGAAGTATTTGAATGGATTTTTCATCCGAGGACGCTACGAGCCTCTAACCGGCGGCTCAAGCCATTTTCTTCTGACACTGCCCCCGTTACTAAGCAATATTCACTAGAAGTCTAAATACCTTTGCCCTGCCGTGGAGAAACACCTTCCAATAGTTGTGTTTTATTTATGATTACCGGGAAAGTCTAACCATGCGAAATGGAAACGCAACACTTAACTTGTTGCTTCCAATATGCTTCCAGAACTTAGGATTGGGTGAAAAGAACAAAAGAAAAACCCCGCTAAGTCATTGACTTAACAGGGTTAAATGGTTGCGGGAGTAGGATTTGAACCTACGACCTTCAGGTTATGAGCCTGACGAGCTACCAGACTGCTCCATCCCGCGCTAATTGCGTGTTGCCACCTGTTGCTGTCATTGCTATTTGCCGGTCTAGATATGGCGCAGGACAGCGGCAGATTACGTGTGAATAGATGAAAAGCTAAACTTTTACATCACTATGATTTTAGAAGACCTGGCAGCGACCTACTCTCCCGCACCTTAAGATGAAGTACCATCGGCGCTGAGGCTTTTCACGTCCGAGTTCGGGATGGGATCGGGTGTTTCGTCCTCGCTATAACCACCAGGTCATCAAAAATCATAGTGGTGAATGAATGCCGGTATCAGTCCAATAATATGGACAATGATACTGCGTTGGCGTCTGAGTATACGGAATCTCAAGACTATCGAACAATTAGTACCAGTTAGCTACACGCATCGCTGCGCTTCCACACCTGGCCTATCAACGTGGTGGTCTACCACGGTTCTCAAGGGAAACCTGGTTTTGAGGGGGGTTTCCCGCTTAGATGCTTTCAGCGGTTATCCTGTCCGTACTTAGCTACCCAGCGGTGCTCCTGGCGGAACAACTGGTACACCAGAGGTACGTCCATCCCGGTCCTCTCGTACTAGGGACAGATCCTCTCAAGTTTCCTACAGCCACGGCAGATAGGGACCGAACTGTCTCACGACGTTCTAAACCCAGCTCACGTACCACTTTAATCGGCGAACAGCCGAACCCTTGGGACCTGCTCCAGCCCCAGGATGTGATGAGCCGACATCGAGGTGCCAAACCTCCCC
>JAVKEJ010000039.1:0-3367 GCA_040221475.1 Rhodospirillaceae bacterium
TAGTCACGACCGCGCCGCTTCTTCCTCGCTGACGAATTCGGCGACGCAGAGGACCTTGTCGACCGCGTCGTCGCTCTCGCCGAAGGGCAGCAGCAGCACCGTGTAATGGACGAAGGTGCGGTCGCGGTAGAGCCAGCTCGCGGACGCCGTGTGCATGTAGGGCGCGCGCTCGCGCGTGCAGAGGCGCAGCGGCGTGAGCGCGACCTCCGCATTGGCGCTGAAGATCTCCTCGGGCGTCTTGCCGACCGGATTGCCGGCGCCGAAGAAGTCGGCGATCACCGAGCCGACGACGCGGTAGCGCCAGGTCTCGTCCGGCAGCACGTCGAGCATGAAGATGAGGGGCAGGTACTTGCGCACCTCCATCGGATTGAAGTCCGCGCGGGAGGGAAAGCGGCGCGGGCCCCGGAGCCGCTCCCAGTAGTCGAGCACGGCGAGCGGCCCCTCGGCATGGAGATGCGCGCGGATTTCCGCGGGCGCGCCCCAGTATTCGGACAGCACCGCCGGCGACGGCGGCGCACCCTTCGCGGCCGCTCCCGCCAGCGCGGAATGATGATGGTCTTCCATGGACAGTCCCCTCGCCCACCTCCGGGAAGGTCGATTTTGCGCGGGAGGGCTTAAGGGGAGGTTTATGGTGTGATCAGGAGGCGAAAGCAGACAATGGTGGGAGTTGGTCCGAGGGCGGAGGACTTAGGCGGAGTCTAGAGCGAGCTTAATTTTCTTCCCCTTCGACAAGCCTTTCAATAGAAAGCTTTTACCGGATGAGGAAAAATCATCCCATAGATCACGGCCTACCGTACTCAGAAAGAATAAATGGAGCACTTCTTCCCCTTCCAAGAAACATTTTATCGCTGCTGCTTCAATTTCAGGGTCAGGCTTCACGTCAGCTATAGACAGATGCGGAGTCCACATTCCTGGTATTTGGCCATGAATGAGCGCCGACATTCGACCATACCATTTTTCCAGTTTTGAATTGACGCCCAAGAGTGACTGAACGGCGACGTAGTCAACGGTATGAGCTTTGTGAAACGCCAATATTCCAGACTTGTCTATGTAGTACCCTTGCCCCCTAGCCAAGGTGGCGAGCTCTGCCGTGTGATTCCGAAAATACGAATAATACAAAGCTGCTTCCAACATCGACCGCATCGAGGCTGCGGCCGACCTATACAAAGCTAACCCAAGAAGAACCGACACCAACTGGGAGGCCGATTGCATCTCCCGAATGAAAGACAATGCGGGATTTCCTACGTCGGCAGCTTCCAACTGCCGCGCCCACACGGCGATCCGTAGATTTGCTTTCGCTGCCTTCTGGCCTGACGCAGGGTGCTGTAAAAACGAAGCTACGTTTTGGTTCCAATCAACGGCCGTTAGCGCAGCTTTGAGATCAGCATACGACATTTACTTCCTGGTAATCCCTTGAAGATACTCGTCAGTACCCGGATATACATTCAGCATCTCTAAAAAGCTGACAGCATCACTATTAGAGGCTTTAGAGAAAAACCGATCCAAGTTCTCTCGCAACGTTTTGTCAGGCTCGATCCACCGAATTGCACGACCACGAGTAGCACGCTCCATCAACTCGAACACTTCGGCTTTTGCCATTCTTCGTCTACTGATGGCCTCGAATGCTCCATCCTCAGGAGATAGGTAAAATTCACTGGTGGAGCCAGTATCTCTCCGTTGCAAATCAGCAATCAGGAATGCCGCCCGCTCAGCGACATCAGCTATGTCGACGCTCCAGTCAACCTTCCGCGCTGTTTGCGCAAAGCTACGCAGATCAGCAGGGGTGAGATCTGATTCGATCAGTGCTGCAAGTATCTTCCTCATGACACTGTGGTAAGCTTGAGAACGCATCACTTAATTCCTATGCGCGAGAGAAATTCTCGGCAAACGAACACCAAGTTTCGGTATGCCTCTGTACTGTAGGGTTTGCTGCTAACCCACACAAATCCCCTCCCCCCTTCGGGCTCCCCAAATACCTTATACCTCTTCAGCGTGTTCACCATACATAGAGCGCCAAACTCTGGGTGCGCGCGTATCTCAGCTTCCTGAGCGGTAACTCCGGTGCGTGGGGTAGCGTTGAAGAGGATATGAACCCCCGGAAGATTCCCCCCAACCTGCTTGGCAGTGATGAACCTCTGCATCAAGCCTATCCCTCTGACTGCGTATCGTTGTGGCATTACCGGGATCAGCACGTGATCTGAATTCACAAGAGAGGTCTTAGTGAAGAGAGAGCCTGCTGGATGACAGTCAATAAATATTAAATCGTATAGCTGCTTGCACTCTTCGATAAACTTGTGGAAACGTTCTTCCATTGGCTTCACTTGCTTATCGGATCTGCCCAGCGCTACGTACATCAAGTCTAGCGTTGAAGGGACGATATCAAGCACCGCGCCGGATTTAAGCGGACCATAAACCGAATGCGAAAGATCTTTGACGCTAGGTGGGGTGTGATTGCCCGGCACCTGCAATACATACGGGTTCAGCTTTGTATCGTCGTCAATTAGAATTGAAAGTGTCGTCTTCTTTTCCTTCTCCAATGCGAAGTATTGGTTTGCAGGCAGGAGAGATTGGGACAAATTAAACTGCGGATCATAATCGATAATCAATACTCGTTTTCTCCCGTTCTCAAAATGAAGACGCGCAACCATGCCAGCAATGTGCATAGCAACTGTTGTCTTTCCTACCCCTCCTTTCATGTTCATTATTGTTATGACTTCCCCCATTTTCCCCTCCATCGAAAATGACTTGCAGTAAGTTGCATGAAGGAAGCCCTGCCAGTCCATTCCAAACAGATGCCCCCCTCGACATCCCTCTCCTTTTCCTCCATATTCCGCGCCGCTTACTTACAAAATTGAAGGCAGCGGGAAGCGGCCCGGGTAAGCGGTTTGCGGCCCGTGCCGTGGTCAAGATTGACGCTGCGGCGGCGGGGGCTTAAGCCCTTTCGGTGTGGTTTCTGGCCGGGCCGAGCCTGCCCCGGAGTTTGCCGAAAGGCCCATGGGCCCCGGCTTCCGCCGGGGTGACACCGAGTTTTTGGTGGACGCTGTGGCGGGTCGCCAGGGTGACACCGAAGGGTTGGAGGCGTGATGCCAGACCCCGGTGTAGCGGAGCCAGCGGCAACGTGGATTGGGTCCCGGCAACAAGTGCCGGGATGACACTGAATTCTGGAGAGACGCCCGAGTTTCAATTTCGAGTTTCAATCCAGAGAGACGCCTGAGTTTCAATAACGAACGCCGAGCGAAGGAGCGCGCAGATGCCGAGCTACAAGGCCCCCGTGGAAGACTTTCTCTTCCTGTTTCACGAGCTGCTGGAAATCGACAAGCGCAAGGAAGTGCCGGGCTTCGAGGAGCTGACGCCCGACATGACGCAG
>JAVKEJ010000040.1:0-4261 GCA_040221475.1 Rhodospirillaceae bacterium
TAGTCACGACCGCGCCGCTTCTTCCTCGCTGACGAATTCGGCGACGCAGAGGACCTTGTCGACCGCGTCGTCGCTCTCGCCGAAGGGCAGCAGCAGCACCGTGTAATGGACGAAGGTGCGGTCGCGGTAGAGCCAGCTCGCCGACGCCGTGTGCATGTAGGGCGCGCGCTCGCGCGTACATATGCGCAGCGGCGTGAGCGCGACTTCCGCATTGGCGCTGAAAATGTCCTCGGGCGTCCTGCCGACCGGATTTCCGGCGCCGAAGAAGTCCGCGATCATCGAGCCGACGACGCGGTAGCGCCAGGTCTCGCCCGGCAGCACGTCGAGCATGAAGATGAGCGGCAGGTGCTTGCGCACCTCCATCGGATTGAAGTCCGCGCGGGAGGGAAAACGGCGCGGGCCCCGCAGCCCTTCCCAGTAGTCGAGCACGGCGAGCGGCGTCTCGGCATGAAGATGCGCACGGATCGTCTCCGGCGCGCCCCAATATTGCGAAAGAACCGCCGGCATGGGCGGCGCACCCGTCGCGACCGACCCCGCCAGCGCGGAATGATGATGACTTTCCATGGTCGTCCCCCTCGCCCCACCCCTGGGAAACAGCGATTTTGCGCGGGAGGACTTAAGGGGAGGTTACGGGGAGAGTGGAAAGGTTGATTGATCCGGAGGCGGAGGGGTTAGATGGTGCCTACCTGCAAACGGTTACTGGACACTAAGCCAAGCTTTTTCGATAGCGCTCGAGAGGCTGGTTCATATTCAAAGTTCTCTCATACCGCAATTAACTGGAACTGTTTTCTACGACTCGTCGAGTTGAGGATGATGCTTATTTTGGCGCCGAATTGTTGTGCGTCGAAGGTTCGCGCCATCTAAAATCATTTCGACTAGATCTGCCCTTTTGGTACTTACACCTTCCAGATTTGCTTCGCGAAAATCCCCCTCTTCAATCTTGCTGTGATTCAGGGAAGCGCCGCGAAGATCTGCACCTCGGAATCTAGCTTGGAATATGTAGGCTCCACTCAATTCAGCTCCGCGCAAATCAGCCCCCTCAAAGTTTGGCATAAAGAACGTCGCCCCGTAGAAGCTTGCGTTCTGCAAGCTGGCGCCCTCCATGTCCAATACCTCGTGTCTCAATCCATTCATTTGAATGCCGTCGAGCTTTAAACGAGAGAGGCATGTTGAAGACAAATAATGTTCGCGGAAATCTGGGTCGATTCGGAAAGGAGCGCCGTCCGCCATACTAAATGGAAGCCCCTGAAGTCGGTGAAGAACAGCACCCAAATTGAAACCCGATGATCTTAGCGCTTCCACGTCGACGGGACCGGGGCTCCACCCACCATCGCTCTCTGCTTTCCACCGAAGTTCAGACGGGAATGCTGCACGCGCACAGGAATCGAGCAAGGTAAGCAGCGCTTCCTCTGAATTCCGCGCCTGCGTTTCAGCTGTGCGCCAATGCACCGCCTGCTCATGCGCAGGTATGCCGTGAAGTATGGCAGCATTGACGATGGGCTCAAGTTGGTGAACCCACACTCGGGCTATTTCCCATGGAGTCGGCTGCCCTTCCTCAAAGGCCTCAAGACGAGCTTCATTTCGGAGAAACCGCAATATGTCGCCTGTCATAGGCGTAGGTCCCGTTAGCCTCAACCAACGTCTTAGAAATTCGTTCTCACTGAAATCGCTCTGTGGCTCTGCGACCTGACGCCCCCATCGCTTGGAAGCACTCAAAAGAGCGCAAGACGTAAGATACTCGCCGAAACTCTTATGAAGAAACTCATAGCCACGGCCACCATGCTCATCCTTCTGTGTATAGAAGAGCAGCGCGACATTATCCAAGTCAGCAACACCGAGCCTTCTAGCCTTCTCCAGAAGGTCAGGTCGCACAAAGCTTTCACACATTAGGGAAAAAGTTGCTTCATCTCCCGTTCGCCCTCCACCGCGCCAAGCAGCTAGACCTAGCGCTTGCATTAGCGCATCAAATCCCCCCTTTCCGATCTCGTTCAGATGAACTCGAGAAGGCTTGCTTCTCTCTCGGTCCCAGATCTTCTCGAATATAGCCTTGTAAATATAGTTTCTGTTGGCTGCCGCTTGCTCCCAACGATCACCTATAAACTCCGACATAATCAGGAGATACGCCAGCAAAGGTTCTTTCGTTAAATCCCTTAGCGCCTCAGCTTTCATCCCAGCCGGGGGATTCACAGATATGCCTTTAGCTGTGGCCCACTTCGCCCAAAACTCGTCGCGCTGATCCAGATCGCAAAGGTTGTACGGATCGGCAAACTCTCTTTCCCCGTAGGGCGAGGTTGAAGAACTGAAGGGGATCATGTCCGCCACGTGTAGCGTCTTGTAACCATGAAGGTTAAGACGTCTTCGTGCATCTTGCATTGACGGGGCTCGGCCAAGTATGACGAATCGGACACACGCGCTATCTCCAATCGCATAGCGCATATCCTGAAAGACAGATGCGAAGTCTTGGGCAGCACTCTCCGAGCCAGAACCTTCCTTCGCAAGTTCGTCTAAGCCATCAAAAATAATAATCCAGTCTTTGTGTCCGTCGCGCCCAATAGTTCCGATTGGCGCCGTGTCTACGTCAAATGGTTCATCTCTCTGCGTCCGGAAGTAGGTATCAATTCGGTTTGCTAGCGATCCCCCACCACGTAGTCGTTGCAAAGGCACCAAGATTACGCGCCACCGTGGTTGATGCGCCAGATTAGCTGCAAGCTGCTTAGCGAAAGTGGACTTCCCCGAACCTGGACCCCCGGAAACTAACCGAACGACATCGTCCTTATCAGAAGCCTCCAACCAACGCCGAATTTCTTCACCCAACATAACGACATGGCATTTTCTTTTTAGTCTTTCGTGAGAAGGCACTGATGCTGAAGTCCCATCGAACAGTCCTTCTTCCCGCTCTTCTTCCCACCACGCCCTGAGGTCTTGATACACTTGAGCAGTAGTGACGCCTCCTTTGGCATCTTCACCAAACAGTGGTTCATCTTCGAACTGACTAATTAGTCGTGCTCGGTATTTCTTCCATGATCGAGTGCGAGCGCTAGCCGCCTCGATCGAACTGAGGAGAAAATCAGTTAAAGGAGAGAAGTAAGTTGGCTTGCGGGAGAGGACACGAAAGGCACCTTCAACGATGTATTCTTGAAATCGGACCTTCGCATCAGCTTCTGACTCTTCTGAACCCAGTTTTCTCAGGTCGTGCCTGATCTGCTCTGCAGCATCCTCAAAAAGCAGGAACGTTGCTGGATGGACTAGGTGCTCTTGTTCCAGAAATATCTCTCTCTGTCCTATTATCTCAATCGCCCGATTAATGCGGGACTCAACAATGACTTCAATCTCAGCGCTTACCGAAGCTCTCGCAGACCGTGTCGTCGAAAGGCATTTCGCTACCGCATATGCAAGAACGTCGAAGACAAAAACAGCAGCTCTTTTTTCCAAGCTATCTTCACCACGCAGCACCTCAAGCGCGCGAAACATTGCGGATACCGAGTTGGAGAAACCACTCGGCCCCAGTGCCTTCGCCTGAACAACAGCTTCTGTGCACGCGAGAATTATCTTCCCCCAATCTCGGTGCGTCTCTCCGTGGCCAATTTGAATGCTCATATGCTGTCGCTATTCGCTAGAGATACCCGGATAGATTATGAGTAATATTAGCTTGGTTTCCATGGTTCCCCTCGACATTCTTCCCCTTTTCCTTCATATTCCGCGCCGCTTACTTACAAAATTGAAGGCAGCGGGAAGCGGCCCGGGTAAGCGGTTTGCGGCCGATGCCGTGGTCAAGATTGACGCTGCGGCGGCGGGGGCTTAAGCCCTTTCCCTTGTGGTTTCTGGCTGGGCTGGAGCCTTTCAAGGAAGGCGTGGGTGGCCCGGACACCTTGATTACAAAGGGGGCCGGGCCATGACGAGTTAAGGGAGACAGGGCTCCGCAAAAGCCCTCCCGGGATGCCGAGAGGCCCATGGGCCCCGGCTTTCGCCGGGGTGACACTGAGTTTTTGGCGGGCGCTGTGGCGGGTCGCCGGGATGACACCGAGTTTTGGTGGACGCCGGGACAGGCGCCGGGATGACACTGAATTTTTGAGAGACGCCCGAGTTTCAATCTTGAGAGACGCCTGAGTTTCAGAACACAAACGCCGAGCGAAGGAGCGCGCAGATGCCGAGCTACAAGGCCCCCGTGGAAGACTTTCTCTTCCTGTTTCACGAGCTGCTGGAAATCGACAAGCGCAAGGAAGTGCCGGGCTTCGAGGAGCTGACGCCCGACATGACGCAG
>JAVKEJ010000041.1:0-1291 GCA_040221475.1 Rhodospirillaceae bacterium
AGCCGACCGCTTGCGAACAAACTAGTTGTTCGCAATACGCCCGCCCCATTCGCCGGGAACCACAAAATCAATCAGATTAAAGCCGCTGAATGCATAGCCTGCTGCACCGCCTACATCGGCTTCAAAGCCTAAACCGCCGCCGGTCGTACCAGTTGAGCCTGTTGCAGATACGGCGCCGCTTCGCCCCGAGCATTCCCCGGTAACATTTCCACCACCAGCAGAACATGTTGAGCCCGATGCTCCGGAAGATCCGGTTTCGTAAATGTTGCCAAGAGCATACCATCCTGCTCCTCGCCCCCCGCTACCGCCGCTAGCCACACAACTTACACGGTTACCGTTACATTGCTCCCCACTGCTTACGTAATTAATTCCGTGGGCTGTTCGATTTGCTCCCTTAGCACCTGCACCGCCGCCAGCATAAATTCTCCCGAAGTTGTAGAGTCTTAAGGAAACCCCAGTTGAAACAGCATTACCACCAGTTCCACTGTTCGGAGCCCCATATCGCCCAACGATATCGCCGTTATTGACAAGAACGCCGTTTGAACCTTCCGGAAGACCATTGAAGTTCAGCGCATAACCACTTGTTGAACTGCCACCAACTACAATATCCTGCTCGACCACAACCTTTACACTGGTGGGTGTCACACCATCCCAGCCTGCGGCTAATAGTTCTGTGACGACAGAATAGTCCTGAGCATGAGCAGCAATCGTTAGAAGGTAATCTGCGTCTTCAACCGGATCAGTGTTCCCCTCATCGGGTGCTGGTGACGCGTCATTGATTATTCCTCCAGACCAAAGTCCGGAATGCGCAAATGTAACAAGACGATAAGCGTTGAAAGCTACGCCACCAGTGCCACCACTTTGGGCATCAGAACCAAAAGCCCCGCCTGACCCACCGGTATCTCCAGTAGCATAGGTTCGCCCATCACGATTTGAACAATCCCCGGTAACTTGATAATTTCCGGCAACACACGTTAAACCGCCAGAGCCACTCGCACCTGATTGATATGTTGTACCTGCCGTATACCAACCTGCACCACGGCCACCGTTACCACCACTGGCAGTGCAAGTTTCAGAGCGGGAATTACACTCGTCTCCACCGTTCAAATAGTAGGTACCTGTCGCACTTCTAGCAGCCCCATTCACGCCGCCACCACCCCCGGCATAGATGACGCCAAAGTTAGCCACCGACAGCGGGATATCGGTCTTGACCGCATGGCCGCCATTTCCGCCATTCGCCGTCCCGTAATAGCCTACAATGCTGCCATTGTTGTGAAGCGTTGCTTTCGAG
>JAVKEJ010000043.1:0-4949 GCA_040221475.1 Rhodospirillaceae bacterium
CGTCCACATGACGGCGCTCGGGCATCCGCTATTGGGCGACCCGACCTACGGCACAGGCATGAAAAGCCGCGCCTCGAAACTGAGCGACGGCGCGCGAGTGGCGCTGACACGGCTCGACCGGCAGGCGCTCCATGCGCATCATCTGGGGTTCGAGCACCCGGTGACGGGGGAGAAGATGAGCTTCGATGCTCCGTTGCCGGAGGATATGAGGGAGTTGGTCAGGAATCTGGAGGAGATATAGTGTCCCCTCCCCGCGATACACAACTCAGTACGTTGGTCACCAAACGCTTTCCATAGTTCTGGGCAGAGAGCGAAGCCACAACAAATATTGTCACTTCAACGCCCATGTACGTCCAGAACCAATTCCCCCAACCTACGATAAGGATCGAGAGAACGGGAAGAGGGAAAAGAAGGACTGTGATAGCCGCTATATCTCTCATAGCAAGGTAGTCGCGATGCACGCCCGCGACAGATGGTTCCCACTCAACTTTCTTCAGAAGTTTGTACCAAGCTCGATTTTGCTCGAAGGAATTTCCCGACGTAAATGGTGCGATATGTGGTGAGGTCATATCGACTCGCGGGTCGGACGGCCCATAGACGGAAAAGGCCCGAGTTCCAGGCAGTGGATCAAGCAACCGCCAAAACACCAAACTAGCCTTAACGCTCGACTCAAGCATCCCGGAAAGAAGAAGAGCAAGCAGCGGCGCAAACATGCCTATCGCCACTGAGGCTGCAAGTTTCTCAACCTCTTTCACAATATCGGTCAGTCCGACAACGCCCACTGAAACCACAATGAAGCCCACCGCTTGCAAGATGAGGTATGGGACAACAAATTTTCTGTTGGCCTCGTCTTTTAAATTCTTCTCTTGAGCCTTCATGGCGTTTCAACTGCCGACATATTTATTGTGTAGTCATCATCGTCACCAAGGATCACCATTACAGAGGGAGCATCCTCAACGCCGCGTTCGGCAGCGAGCCATGCGAGCTGTTGTATGTCCACTGAACTTGTCTTCGGTGGAACTCCTGTCGGATGCGAGTGCCATTCCCCTACATATTGCACTTGCCCGGCGGTTCGCGCCGAAACATCCGTCAATGTATTCTTCAGTCCATGCACACCGCGTTCAAACTCGCTACTGTTGCTCTTACTGTCAGCGGGAGCGGGAAGCGCTGAAACCAAGAGAATGCGCTGCCTATACATATCCAAAACGCCAACTAGTACACCACCGGTCTCGTCTGGAAGGGCTTCTGCCCTCAATTGATGAGCTTCTTTCAAAAAATTGGTGTCAGCTACAACTTCCCAACCTGCCATTCGCTGCCGTCTGACTTCACCAATTTGAACAGACTGCCGAGAAAGACCGGTTTCACTTCGCCTCCAAATCACAATCGAAGGTTCATCACTAGACAATGCCTCTCGGACTTCGCCAGCAATGACACCCGACAATGCTGAAACCTGCGCTTCTGTAATCTGCAAAGAGACAGATCGGCAAGAACCGCTGTACCGATACTGCCCCAAAGGTGGACGTAGATGGTCCTTCAGAGAATCGTCTCCTATTAGCGCTCGGTAATACTGTGCTTCGAGCGAATCTAAGCGCGCGACGCGCTCGGAGTCTTCTGCGAGGAGAACTGCGTCCGATCCAGCTGGGTTCAAAAAAACGGAGACGCGTCTAGCAACTGTTGCAGGAGAATCCGAAAGATATCGTGATACTTCGACAGAAGCGGAAGCATCCAATATGCATGAGCAGTTGGAGAGAGCGTCATCTACAGATTGCTCTCCACCGGTAACATCATGGCAAACAGCAACGGCGGTTGTGGCATTAAGTTGATTCCGGAAGTAAGAAGCCAGCGCATTAGCCTTCTTTTTCCCTACATTGGGCACGCCCAAGCGATGTCGTTGGATGTTGTGCGGAAAAAACACGTCATCATCTATCACCGTCCAACAACCCCACCCGTCACGCTGCAAAATGTCAGACACGTGCGAGCCAAGCGACCCCGCCCCCACCAAGACGATGGATTTATTGCTGACAGGAACTCCTGCCGCTACCGCGGCGCTACTCCGCGTGAAGCCTTGGTGCACGCTAAGAATGCCAATTGGCAATCCCTCACCATTGGAGCCTTTGTCAAACGTCAAACGCCTAGCCACGTCACCCGCAGATGAAACCCCAGCTCCCGCAGAGGAATAAAACACTCCGATCTCAATGCCGAGCCTTGCTAACGTGTACTCGGCAGGCGCTATGAAGGCTTTTATATCAGCTGACTGTGCTGCCTCCCCCGGCGCGTTCACTACAGGCACAATGAGGACAATAAGGGGACGAGCATTGAGCAGTAGTGGATCTCCAGCCAACCCGGATAAGCGGACTCGGAGTTCTTCAGTAATATCCACTCCCCATTTCTGAACCAATTCTCGAAGCGATGACAAGTCTCGAGGCACAGCTTCCAACGGTTGCATTTCTTGAGGCTGCGTCAGAATGGGGATTGGGTAGAAACCACCCTCACCCGGATTCCCTGAATCATAGGTGGACAGAACGATCACACCTTTCTCAGCACTCATGTTGGCAGAACGAACGAACAACCTATTTTGGGATAGAAGAAGGTCTTCTGCCGCACCTGGAAGAATCAAGTGCAAATCATCATGGAGCAACACCGGCTCTAGCGGCTGATCAGGGTGATGTAGCTTTCCTTGAGAGGTGGCAGACAACCACCATCTAATGCGCTCAAGAAACGAGAAAGCTGTCCATTGGGAGCGCACCTCTCTCCACTCACGCTCATCGAGGCACAGCTGAATAGGCCATCCCTCCGGAGTGAGAATACGATGAAGAGCGCGCGGGAAATCTTCGCGCAGCGCGAAGACGGCCGGATTCGTGTTTTCAGAGAACGCGGCGAGAAGATGTTCTCTTCTTTTGATCGGCACAACGGCTCTTTGCGGTCTTTCGACCGAGACCAAAAGCTCGACGGTCTCCAAGCCGTTATCGGACCTGGTGCATCTCACAAAACTTGCGTAGGGATATCTACCATCTGCAAGCAGCCGCACGAAATCCTGACTTCGCCGATCTTGAAGATCGGCGAAGTCAATTTCAGAACCGCACCACTCAACAAACGCTTCCCTGCTCATTCACTACCAGCACGAGCAGGTGTCGCAACTATCGCAGAGGTTCCAACCGACACAGTCTTCAGGACCATAGCGCCACTAGCTCCAATCTCGATCACGACGGGTCTAGGGTTGAATTGATTGGGGTGATCCATGGTCACCAAGAACTCACCGTCCTTGTCTTCTATGACCTCGCGATAGTAGTTTGCGGCTTGTCGATGCGGTGGATATTTGTCCTTGTCCGCCTTCGTGTTCTTCTCGGGAATAGGGGGTGAGGAGGACACAATTATGCACCCCTCTTGTCCCTGATCTTCCCAAATCCACGCGACATCTTTGACGGGTACTGTCTTGTCGGTGCCCTTTTCGTCTGAAAGCGAAAGATATGAGCAGTGATGCGGCGCTTTCGCGACGTCCCAAAGCAAAGCACCTTCCCTCTTATGTCGTTTGGTGGTCTCCACAATCTGCGTGAGAGACTCATGAGCGAGGTCGGAAAAGAAGAGAACACGGGTCTCATTTCCTCCGATCAGAAAGCGAGCCTGAAAGGCGAACAAGTCGCCATTCCGATCCTCAACCTCCGCATCGTTCAGACGCCATGCGAACGGTGAATGCACGAAGAACTCAACGTGACCAGCATCGTCGACCGAGAACCCAGGCACCGTCCTGCCTGCATCTGTAATGAGATGTTGTCGATCCTCGGGGGACAAACCATTCTCAGCAAGCCAGTCCTTGAGGCGTTCCGGTCGCGAAAAAACCCGAATGCCCTTCCCATTTTTCAAACGGTGACGCGCTTCTTGTCGGATCGCCCAGGCGTCGTTTTCAGATCCAACTTCCGTAATCGCAGCAGCAGGAACCCAAAGTTGATTGATCTTGATCCGCTCGTCGTCCTGATATTTGTCCGCGTGTTCGAACCAGAAGAACTCGCTAGCTTTATGCACGTGGTCATCGTCGAGGTGGGTGAACGCGACAACATCTATGTAGTCGCGATCCCGCTCGTCGAGCAGCTTTTTCAGTGCCTTCGAAAGTTCAATTCGTTTGTCGCTTGGGTTCAGTGGATCGCCAAAATCAGCAAAATCGATCAATACCAATCGGCCGTCGGGCAATTCGATGAGAGTCGTATCAGCACATCCAACAGGAAAATAACGCAAAGTCGCTTTCATTATCGGCCTCCAAGGCCTGCTAAAGAGAGCGTTCCCCCAACCGCTCTTTTGTTTCAGAAGATTTCCGCTATGCACCCGCGCGACATGAATGAGCAAGCACAAAAGGACAAGCCGCGAATCAACTCACGATTCCAAGACGATAAGTGCAAACGAGTTTTAAGTGATTATTTGTCAAGAGACGGAATCGGACACAAAGCGTCCGAATCAGCGTCAAATTGACACAGCAAGCAACTCTTCACACCGATGTCCTTGTGTCGACTTGGTTTGGTAGCCCGCCATTGCCGCCCCGCCCGTTTCCCACCCTTTAACTCTTGGCCCTCTGCGCCCATATAGGCTTGCGGTGGGGCATTCGCGCCGCCTTCTGCGACATTTTGCGCCCGGATCTGGCGGGAACGGACAAGATTCCGCCAGCGTTCGGGTGTCTGATAGCCTGACCGAGCCGGTCGGGTATTTCACCGGTGAGGCCCCGGGAAGGGGCCGGATGGTACGAACGGGCCCGTTGGGGGCTCCGGGGTCTTTCCCGGGGCGCGCCGCGCGGGCCGGATTGGGGGTCTTTCATGGCCGACGCAAAGACTGCAAAGCCCGCCTCGAAGCTGCTGGCGCCCGCGCCGAACCCGGAAGGGTCGCTGTCGCGCTACCTGCAGGAAATCCGCAAGTTTCCGATGCTGGAGCCGCAGCAGGAATACATGCTGGCGAAGCGCTGGAAG
>JAVKEJ010000044.1:0-3977 GCA_040221475.1 Rhodospirillaceae bacterium
CGTCCACATGACGGCGCTCGGGCATCCGCTATTGGGCGACCCGACCTACGGCACAGGCATGAAAAGCCGCGCCTCGAAACTGAGCGACGGCGCGCGAGTGGCGCTGACACGGCTCGACCGGCAGGCGCTCCATGCGCATCACTTAGGGTTCGAGCACCCGGTGACGGGGGAGAAGATGAGCTTCGATGCTCCGTTACCGGAGGATATGAGGGAGCTGGTGGGGGAGTTGGAGGGAGCATAACCCGCCTTCCCTCGCCCCGGCTGGGAGAGGGTGAAAGGTGTCTTGCACAGCAAGCGAAAAGGTCCAGCGGACCTTTTCGAACCTCGAACGCCGTCGCCAGACGGCGGAAGGGTTAGGGATCGCGGTAACGCTATGCGGATGAGAGTCCGCAAGGGTTGGCACGCAGAGCCGCAGAGAGCGCAGAGTTTTCCCCAAACCCGTCATGGCCCGGCTTGTCCGGGCCATCCCCGACTTAATGTCGTCTCCGCTTACGCGGCCTTACGCAACGTAATGTCTGGACCGCAGCTAGCGAATCACTGAATGATAGATGGGATTGCCACGAAAAAAGCCGGGGCTGGCACCCCGGCTTCGTGGCATCCCGCAAAACATAGGAGCGTCGAGCGGGAAGCCTGTCTTCGCAGACAGTTCAAAATTGGGCTGATTTGGACAAGCTGTCAACGACGCTCCACTCGTTGCAATGTGGAGAAAAGTCGAATGCCAAAAACACCTCCGAACCACGGAAAGCCGTGGACGAAGTCCGATGTGCAACAGCTAAAAAAGGAAGTGGGTCAGAACACCCCTACCCGCGTCCTTGGCCTTCATCTCGGGCGAACGCCAGATGCCGTCTATGCCAAAGCGAGCGATCTCGGCGTATCGCTGAAGCCAACGAACCAAAGCCCTTACGGGACAAAGTCAAAGAAATAGAAGGCGGCAAAGACGAAGAGCCAGCCAGCACGGTCGGATATCGGCTGGCTGGCATTCTTTAGGCGCACCGCTACCACAACAAGAATTACTCAAAATAATCTCCATCTCCAATTGTTCCGGATACGGAAATTCACCTACCCCGCCTCTATACTTCTAGGCAGGTTGATTGCAAACAACTAGGCTTCACCAATCGAAACAAAAATAAATTTCCAAAATGTCAGATGTGCTTAACAACCCTTGGTTTATCGGCATAGCTGGAGGCATCCTAAGTGGATTAATTGTCACCTTAGTCTCGCGTGCAATATTCTCCAGTCGGGACAACAGAGAACATGTCCAAAAAATAGCCGCAGCGAACAAAGCACTAATTTATACGATCCGCCCCGGTATCGCTGAGGGAATTATTCCGTCTAAAGATGTTATAGAGGCGCTGATCGCCTCTACCGCTCGAAACAGCGGTTTAAACACTGACGACTTGCTTGGCGCAGAGGAAGTCGCCCAAGAGCTAATCAAAGAAGTGATGGATTCTAGCTTCATCAACGCAGACATGAAGCAGAAATACTGCCAAGGACTGACGGCAGCGTACACCCAGTCCGAACCTACTTCCGAACTCTCGCGCGAAATAAAATTGCGCGAGGCCAGATACAGGTCTCGCACGATTCAAGCTGTGAGCGGAGCGTTAGGCGTAATGACGGCGACAATGAGCTTCTTCCTTGCATTCTACACTTCTGGTGGATCTGCGTTCGAGGTCGGCATTGTGGACTGGCGCACGGCATCGGTGATTTTTCTTCCAGTCCTCTCTGCTGTAGCCGCGACACTCGCATACTTCATTGTGCTCCGAGCCCGTCGGATCGTCGATGCCCGCTCCGAGCGCTGGATTACGGAAGAAGAGCTTCGCACATGGATGCTCACTGGCCGAAGGCGCACCAAAGAAGATGTTAAAGCCCCACCTTACGAAGAGACCTAGGCAAGCAATGAAGGTCGCCTAGCTCCTCCTACTGCGATGAACGGGCACTGCTTGCGCAGCCTCCTAGCTGCATCATTTGCAGCGATTACTCTGAGGAAACGAAATGCTCGACAAAATTCTTTCCGACTTATTTGAAGAGCGGCAGAGGCTGGCCGACGCAACCGACAGGTGCACAACAACCATAGGCCACATCCAAGCAAACGACGACAAACACCCCGATTTTGATAGTCCAATTGAAGGCTTGGGCTTTTCAATCGGAACAATTCATGCTCGAGCGAAACTTGTCGTAGGGCTAACTCCAAACAGCAGCGACATCGATGTCGAGAGGCTATCCTCGCTCCCCATACCTCCGTTCATAAATTTACGTGATCACATCCAATCCGCTGCAAATGAACTAATGTCCATAGTACAGTCAGTCGATGGTTTTGGTGAGTTTGCAACAGGAGACGCAAGCGGTCTCATCTATACTAACGGCGACAACTCTGCGACTTTGAACCTTCAGGAGAAGTACCTTGCTGTTGCAAGAAACTTGGATGGGGCATTAACCCAAGCTCACATTGTTCGATCATTGCTCGAAATTTCTTCACCCCCTGACCTGTCTGAAGTGGTCGCAAAACTAGGAGAAACACTAGGAAGACTTGCTGACTTGGAGTTCAACGCAGAGAACGCAGTACAGAAAATTGAATCTGTGGAAGGTTCTGCTAGAGAGCAACTCGCGCTCATTGAAACCCGAGCGGCAACTTCTGACGAGCAATCCTCTGCCGCCCAAATGAAACGAGCCGAAGTGGATGAGCAAGCAAGACTTATACTCGAGCGCTCCCAAGGAGCAGAGGAGCAAAGCACAGCACTCCTTCAAAAGGTTGAGGAAATTAATTCTCGCGCATCAGAGTTGATGGCGGCCGTAGAGGCCTACAAAGAAGCTTTTTCTAATTTTGATGAGCAGCTTGCGAAGAGACAACGTCTATTTCAGAAGAGTACGGACCAAATAAGTCAGTTGGTTACGGAATTCGGCGAGAAACGTAACTTCGCTCAGTCAGTTATTGATAATGCGAAAGAGGCGCTCGGCTGGGGAACAGTTCAATCTCTGACTCATAGCTTCTCAACTTCAGCCCACGAACTAGACGTTCCGGCACAGAGAGCTACTCGGATGGTATATGTATCGATAGTGCTTCTCGCGGTGTGGGTTGTCTTGGTCTTTATAATTCCCGCTCGATTTGATCCATCGCTAAAGCTTTTTACTGTCCCGGGTCACATGGATGGATGGGCCGCAATTTTGTATGTCTTCGGAAATCTTGGCGTACGGCTTGCGGTAGCATCGCCCGCCCTCTTATTTGTGGTGTTCTGCTTAAATCGATATCGAAATCTCTCGTCCCTTCGCGAACAGTACATCTTCAAGAAGACAGTGGCTTCTGCCATACCCGGCTTTAAAGAACAGGCGGCGGCACAAGACGATCCTCACGCCAAAGCTATGACCCTGGCCGCTTTCGAACGCCTTCTCTTTAATCCCACTGAGTTGACTACCAAGGATTTCGGCGGACGCAACGGCGGAGGGTGGTTGAGTAGAAAGCTGACGGATCTAGTCCGTCGTGCCATGGATGAAGCACGAAGCTAGCCTTTGTCCCTACATTAGAATTATTGTAAATAATGAACCGTCGCTTGTGAGCGACCGTTCCATAACCTCCGCTCTTTAACTCCCGCCCTTCCGCGCCCATATAGGCTTGCGGTGGGGCATTCGCGCCGCCTTCTGCGACATTTCGCGCCCGGATCTGGCGGGAACGGACAAGATTCCGCCTGCGTTCGGGTGTCTGATAGCCTGACCGAGCCGGTCGGGTATTTCACCGGTGAGGCCCCGGGAAGGGGCCGATAGTACGAACGGGCCCGTTGGGGGCTCCGGGGTCTCTCCCCGGAAGCGCCCCAGGGCCGGATTGGGGGTCTTTCATGGCCGAAGCAAAGACTGCAAAGCCCGCCTCGAAGCTGCTGGCGCCCGCGCCGAACCCGGAAGGGTCGCTGTCGCGCTACCTGCAGGAAATCCGCAAGTTTCCGATGCTGGAGCCGCAGCAGGAATACATGCTGGCGAAGCGCTGGAAG
>JAVKEJ010000045.1:0-534 GCA_040221475.1 Rhodospirillaceae bacterium
ACTCGCCACTGTCTTGGGCACGGTTCTTCAGCTGCCTAAGCACCGTGTCATCGCTGACTCCAAGGCCCAAACGATGCAACAACCGCTCGGCTGGCCGTCCGCCGGTCGCATGCCCAAGATGGGTGACAATCTCCCCGACACGCGAAGTACGACGTGCAAATGGACGCGCAATCGAGGCGATTTGGTCTGAGAATGTCCGGCGTGGGCAAGCGGGTGCCTGACATCGCCAACGGCAAATTGCGAGATCAACCGTTACCTCGTCTCCATGCGCGGGATAATCCTGCAGCCGCCGACGCCGCCAGCCGTGACGTCGGCGTGAATGCAATCCACAGTCTGGGCAAATGCCGTTGGGAGCCAAGACGCCAGATACAATCCACCCGCCTCTTTCACTTCGCTCAACGCTTTGAACGGCAACATCGCTCCCGGGCGACCAGTGCTTCTTCGAACTCACAACTATACCTCCTGAATTTTCCAGTTTCAGGATAGTTGCGCCACACAAAGTGAGGCAGAACCGATTAAAGGGCAACGCGACAG
>JAVKEJ010000046.1:0-1857 GCA_040221475.1 Rhodospirillaceae bacterium
GGTTCTCGACAACATGATGACCAGCCTGATCGCTCTGGGCGCTGAAGTATGGTCCAACCGCCGCCGCATGAAGGTTGTGGAAGCCCTGCTTGCCGAGAAAGGCGTGACCGCTGAAATGATCGAAACCTATATGCCGACCGCCGAGCAAGAAGCGGAGTGGCAGAAGGATCGTGATCGCTTCATCGATCTGACCTACTCACCGCTGCTGCGTGAAGGTGATCTGCCGGTGTCGGCCGCGTTCACCCGCGAAAACCGGTAAGAGCCACATCAAAGAAATAAGGAGAGATACCTCTATGCTAGATCGTCGTTCACTCTTTGCAGCCACCGCTGCTGTCGGCTCCTTCGTTGGTGCCACATTCGGTTCGCGCAAAGCAAATGCAGCTGCCAACACATCCGTAAATCTGACCCCTAAAGGAGACGTTGAGCCCCGCGGTTCAAATGGCCGCCTGGAACGCCTGCCAACACTGGATTCGGAAAGCATCCACGACTTCGTGACTGGCTTCCGCAGCTGGCACAGCAAAGGTAGCCGTGTGGTCAGCCAGCGCGTTGACAAAATTCTCGAAGAAAACGGCCTTGATCCCAAAGGCGAGTACACACGGGAAGAAGTTCTTCCGTTGATCGAAAACGATCATATCGTTGGCACAAGCGGTCGCACCTGGATCAGTAACCAACAAATCACTTGGAAGAACCTGCAAGATCACTTCCATGACAACGCTGATGCCTACATTGCCGAAATGGAAGCTGCAGACAAGGCTGGCCCAGGAACTCTGGAACTAAACCCAGGCATGGAACTGCCGACATACACCAAGCATGAAATTCACATTCAGCCGGGTGGTTACGTTGGTGATGAGTTTGCTGGCCATATTTACCACTACGGCACCAACAGCTTCTACGTTGGCGCTATTGGAGATAACGAACAGGATCAAATCCACATCGGCACCGCAAATCGCTTGCCAATGCCCAGAGATGGCAAAGTGATGCGCATTCTCGACATGGGATGTGGCACGGGTCAGTTGACCGTTGCTCTTAAAGAGCGCTTCCCCGATGCCGAAGTGTGGGGCATTGATGCGGGCGGCCCAATGGTACGTTACGCACACATGCGGGCTCGCGATCTCGGTGTTGATGTTAATTTTGCCCAGCGCCTGGTTGAAGACACCAAGTTTGAAGACGGCTACTTCGATATCGTCGTCTCCTACATCATCAACCACGAACTGCCACAAGACATCAGCCGCAAGATGATTGCTGAAGCGCATCGTCTGACCCGCACAGGCGGTTACTTCTATCCGATCGACTTCCGCTCCGGTGGCGAAAAAGGCCGCGCCTATGGCCAGTACCGCCGCTGGTGGGATCATCGCTGGAATACAGAAGTCTGGAGCCACGAATACCACACCCTCGACTTTGATGGTGAAATTGAAAAAGCTGGCTTCACAATGAATAAAGAGACCAAACCAGCACTTCCGGGCTTTGGTGCCCGGCATGCTGAAAAGCTGGCCTAAGTTTCTGACTTAGACTTTGGTTACAAAAACCCCGCCCCAGGAAACTGGAGCGGGGTTTTTCTTTTAAACACAATCGCTTAGCTAGAAACATATCCACTCTCCCTCCTAGAACCCACCAAAACCCGCACTGTAAATGCCTTGGCTTAAATCAATGCAGGTGTCAGAGTTTTGCCATTAAGCTCGTAACCTCAACATCTGCCATTTGCGGGGGAGAAACCATATGGCCAACACGACCACCAGTACGCTCAAGACAGATCGCCCGACCTATGCGTCGGACTTCATTCCATCGGATGTGGAACGCGCTGTGTTCCTCGGCAATCCGGTTCTCGACAACATGATGACCAGCCTGATCGCTCTGGGC
>JAVKEJ010000047.1:0-815 GCA_040221475.1 Rhodospirillaceae bacterium
ATCCGACACCTGAGATGTCAGATCAAACGCTCAGCATCCCGCGCGAACTTTGTCCGCGCACCCCGGAATGACTGTCCGCGTACCGTTGGAATGGCTGTCCGCGAAGCCCGGAATGCGCACTGGGGCCCTTGGACGTCCCACATCACCGCATGTGAGCCTATACTCCAACGATAAACCCAACCAACAACACTGCACCCATCGGTCCCGATCAGATTGGCGATCGCGACGCCCTCACCCCTATCATCGTTCACTGTTTACTGACTTCCTGCACTGTGGCGCTGCGAATTGCGGCGTGGGGTTGCAGAGCGTTCACTACGACCGCGCGCCGGACTTCGTTGATTTTGGCTACCTGGTCCTCGATGAGGGAGTGATCATCGGACCGGGAAAATGGGTTCCCGTGTTCTCAACAATTCATTTGGTTCAAATCCTGTGGTCGGGCTCCGTGGCGGCTTCGACAATCGACAGGACTTCATCTTTGTCAAAGCCGATAACCCTCGCCAGAACTGTAAACTCCACGACGTCGATACGACGCTCGCCACTTTCGAGACGTGCCACAAATGACTGGTGGCGTTTGAGCTTCGCCGCCAACTGCTGCTGGCTGAGACCTGCATTTTGACGTGCATCAACCAACGCACGGACGAGCGCCAACTGGCCATTTGTTCTGATTGTCTTTGCCACGCGTCACATACCTTTTGTGACGTCGCTAGCGGATGAAATCTGTTATCTAAAAAGTAGATATATGAGGGTGTTATCGTTGTCTGGTTTCCATGGGCTGCAAGTCTGATGCTCCCGAGGTTGCCCATCAATCCCCTACC
>JAVKEJ010000048.1:0-2726 GCA_040221475.1 Rhodospirillaceae bacterium
GAGGCAGGTGCTGCGACCAGCCAGAGGCAGACGAGGCTAGGTGTCAGTGCCCTTGTCTGATGGGGCTTTGTCTGACGGCGCAAGTTTGTGCGTACGGCTTGTCCCCGCCTCAAGCGGCAGGTCGACATGCGCAAAACCAAGGCCAATGAAGAAAGACACCACGCCAGAGATCGTCTTGAACTCGCGGATCTTGATATCGTTGTAGGTCGTCCGCGTGCGGGCGGTGACGAGGAGCTTTTCCACCCCGTCATCAGAGACAACGCGCATGATCCAGACCCCGTAATAGCTGGGGCCTTTCTTATGTGCCGACTCCTGGCACAGGATTTCTGCGCTATAGCCGCTTTCCACGAGCTCGCGGAACCTGGCTTCCGTAACCACATTTGGTGCTTCGATGTCCCAGTTCATGGCCCGGCTCACGCTTTCTCCAATGGCGCAACCCCAGGCATTCCCACTTGAAGCCCAGAGTTACGATAGTATATTATCAACCGCAAGATGTAATATCGTGCTTTGGCTGTAGTTTGGTTGCGCAAACACTAGTCTCGGCCAGTGTCCGCGATCAAGGAGATAACAGGTTTGAGAAACCCAAGGTTGACATGCCTGCTCTCATTGCAAGCTATGGCCCTTCTGATCTGCGTTCCCGGGCCGGTTTTGGCGGAATCCTGCTTCGCCCCGCCCCGCCCCTTCCTGCCAAGTGATTCGCAGGCCGCGCGGGACTATGCGGCTATCATCCGCAGCGATTTCGAAAATTACGTCCAGGATATCCAGAGCTATTTCCGTTGCCTCGACAGCGAACGCGCCCGCGCTTTCGAAGAAGCGCGGGAAGTCAGCGAGGACTATGGCCGATTTCTGCAATTGGTAGGGGATTGATGGGCAACCTCGGGAGCATCAGACTAGCAGCCCGTGGAAACCAGACGCCGATAACACTCTCAAATATCTACTTTTTAGATAACAGATTTCATCCGCTAGCGACGTCACAAAAGGTATGTGACGCGTGGCAAATACAATCAGAAGCAAAGGGCAAGAGGCTTTGTGCCAGGCGTTGGTCGACGCGCGTAAAAACGCGGGCTTGGGCCAGGACGACTTGGCGGACAGGCTCAAGTGCCATCAATCTCTGGTGGCGCGTATTGAGAGCGGTGAACGCCGGATCGACGTGGTCGAGCTGGTCGTTTTGGCGCGTGCCATCGGCTTTGACCCATTCGAGGTTCTGGCGATCGTCGAAGCCGCCACGGAGCCCGACCACAGGATTTGAACCATTTGATTGATCGAAAACACCGGTGCTGGATTCTCCCGGTGTGAAGATCGCTATCACGAGGACAAACAGTAACCGATAATAACCAGGCTCGGCATGCGGTTGCAGCAAGCGATTTAAGATCCAGGCTGCTGTCCACAACGCCGAATTGCAGGAAGTTAGTAAACAGTGAACGAAGATGAGGTCGAAGGCGTCGCGATCGCGAATTTGATCGGGATGGATGAGCGTAGTGTTGTCGGGTGGGTGTATCGCTGGAATACGGGCGCGCTGGCGGTGATGTGGGATGTCAATGGCCCGCAGCGGGTTTCAAGGTGTCTGCCTGACCTCAGTTACGCTGAAAAGCGTGAAATCGACTTCGGTGGATTGACCCAAATTCCAAGGCGTGACAGCTGACAAGATCAGTCATGACAGCTCGAAGCCAATCGGGGGTATCTGTGCATAAAGCGGTACCTTGGGTAGAGTTGGCTCGGAGAGTGTCTGCGGCGAATGACGTTTGACAGGCACCTGGACCAGGTCAGTAATCGACCTGTTCAAACCCATAGTTACCCGCGTAGTCGCGCCAATCCACGAATACTGATCGATTAAAAACGCGTGGGCAGTTCGACCCCCAGCCTTCGAGCCCGACATGAGCATCGGGTAGGGCCGTCGGCGCAGATACGGCCCATGAAAATTTGCCCTGCGTGCCGTAGGTGCCAAGATAGACCAGCGCATAGCGTCGGCATTGATTATTTTCTCCAGCTTCTTGCTGAGAGGCGAAGCGAACATCAAAAACTCGAATGGATCGGACAAAATTGAACTCTGGTCCGCTGATGTCGATGTCCGCACGATCTTGAACGAGTCGCAGGGCGAGTTCGACGGGAACGAACTCGTTTGAGGTTTCGTCAACGCTCCAAACGGCCGTTTTTGCCATTACTTCAGGTACTTGACGGGTCATGAGAAATGACTGGCGTGGCCGCACATTATCAGTCCGGAAGAACGCGTCGAAGGTCCGATCTGTTCCGCTCGGTTGAGGTTCGATTTCATAGGAGGCGCCCATGGGACAGCGCCAGATTTGTAGCGGCGGTTCCACCGGCCAAGGCGTAATTCGTCGGATGAATTCGGCCCGGGCCTGGGCGCAAGGGACGGACGCGGGCCAGCCGCCAGACAGGCAGAGGAGGATCGCGCAGTCGATCGGGTATGTCTGTGCGCGCGCAGGTATCGGCAACGAAACGCCCGCAAGGGCCAGAGCAACAGCGACCGAGGGGAGGAGCTTTTTGAATGAATAACGCATGCTGAGGAGCCTTCGTGACAGGAGTTCAGCATACATACAATAATATACTATCGCAACATTAAGTATATGTTGCAACCAAGTAGAAATGTCACTGGCTCTGCAAAGTAGAAATGTCACGCCTGAGCGCTGAGGGGAGCAAGGCTTTGCAGCCCGGAGACGTCATATATCGAAGGGCTGAAAAGCCTTGCGAGGGTCAGTGGAAAAGCT
>JAVKEJ010000049.1:0-1594 GCA_040221475.1 Rhodospirillaceae bacterium
CGCGTGGCCCCGGACTATGTCCGGCTCTAGGCAAGTGACTTGTGTGGATGCTCCACGGCACGCGACAAAGCATGCTCTTAAAGGAGGTGATCCAGCCGCAGGTTCCCCTACGGCTACCTTGTTACGACTTCACCCCAGTCACCAACCCTGCCTTCGGCGTCCCCCTCCCCTAAAGGTTAGGGTAACGACTTCGGGCGTGGCCAGCTTCCATGGTGTGACGGGCGGTGTGTACAAGGCCCGGGAACGGATTCACCGCCGTATTCTGACCGGCGATTACTAGCGATTCCTCCTTCACGCAGGCGAGTTGCAGCCTGCGATCTGAACTGAGGCCGAGTTTCTGGGATTAGCTTGCCTTCGCAGGTTAGCTGCCCTCTGTCCCGACCATTGTAGTACGTGTGTCGCCCAGAGCGTAAGGGGCATGCTGACTTGACGTCATCCCCACCTTCCTCCGGTTTGTCACCGGCAGTCTCTCTAGAGTGCCCAACTTAATGCTGGCAACTAAAGACGAGGGTTGCGCTCGTTGCGGGACTTAACCCAACATCTCACGACACGAGCTGACGACAGCCATGCACCACCTGTGTTCCGGCTCCCGAAGGCACTCCCAGCTTTCACCGGGATTCCGGACATGTCAAGCCCTGGTAAGGTTCTTCGCGTTGCATCGAATTAAACCACATACTCCACCGCTTGTGCGGGCCCCCGTCAATTCCTTTGAGTTTCACACTTGCGTGCGTACTCCCCAGGCGGGATACTTAACGCGTTAGCTTCGGCACAGCTCGGGTCGATACAAGCTACACCTAGTATCCATCGTTTACAGCTAGGACTACTGGGGTATCTAATCCCATTCGCTCCCCTAGCTTTCGTCCCTGAGTGTCAGTTGCCGTCCAGTAGAGCGCTTTCGCCACCGATGTTCTTCCCGATCTCTACGCATTTCACCGCTACACCGGGAATTCCCTCTACCCCTACGGCACTCTAGCTATTCAGTTTCCACTGCCTTTACGGAGTTAAGCCCCGTGCTTTGACAGCAGACTTGAATCGCCACCTGCGGACGCTTTACGCCCAATAATTCCGGATAACGCTTGCCTCCTCCGTATTACCGCGGCTGCTGGCACGGAGTTAGCCGAGGCTGATTCCTCAGGTACCGTCAGAGCTTCTTCCCTGAGAAAAGAGGTTTACAACCCAAGAGCCTTCCTCCCTCACGCGGTCTTGCTCCGTCAGGCTTTCGCCCATTGCGGAAAATTCCCCACTGCTGCCTCCCGTAGGAGTCTGGGCCGTGTCTCAGTCCCAGTGTGGCTGATCGTCCTCTCAGACCAGCTACTGATCGCTGCCTTGGTGAGCTCTTACCTCACCAACTAGCTAATCAGACGCGAGCTCCTCTTAGGGCAATAAATCTTTTACCCGAAGGCGTATCCGGTATTAGCCACCGTTTCCAGTGGTTGTCCCCGACCCCAAGGCAGATTCTCACGCGTTACTCACCCGTCCGCCACTCAACCCGAAGGTTGCGTTCGACTTGCATGTGTTAAGCAGACCGCCAGCGTTCATCCTGAGCCAGGATCAAACTCTCCATATTAGAGTGTTTTTTTCTAGGCTCCGAAAT
>JAVKEJ010000050.1:0-2868 GCA_040221475.1 Rhodospirillaceae bacterium
GCAGAGGGTTATTTGTTTATGAATACAGACGTCGTCCTTACTTGTGCACTAACGGGCGCTGGTGATACGGCTGGCAAGAGTGAGCATGTCCCCGTGACGCCGGATCAAATTGCGGCTGCCGCTGTTGAGGCGGCTCGAGCGGGTGCATCTGTTGTTCACGTTCATGTTCGTGATCCAGACACGGGCAAGGGGGGGCGTGATCCGACTCATTTCCGTGAAGTTGTTGATCGTATTCGTGAGTCGGGAACTGACATCGTATTGAACTTAACGGTCGGCATGGGAGCCCAGATGCAATTGGCTGACATGGATCCCCGCAAGATCGGAGAAGGAACAGATATCGTGTCGGCAGAGGAGCGCTTTCGCCATATCGAAGACCTCAAACCAGAGATTTGCACGCTTGACTGTGGCACTATGAACTTCGGCGAAGACACGGTGGTCATCAATCGCCTTATGGATTTGAGATGGATGGCGAAGCGAGCTCGTGAACTTGGTGTTAAACCTGAGCTCGAAGTCTTTGATATGGGACAGATGCAACAGGCGCTCACGCTCATGCGTGAGGGGCTTATTGCTGATCCGCCGCTGTTCCAGTTTTGCCTGGATATTGCCAGTGGTGCGCCAGCAACGGTAGAGGCTATGATGGCGATGCGGTCCATGTTACCTGTCGGTGCCAATTGGGCGGCGTTTGGAATTTCCCGGGCGCAGATGCCGATGGTGGCACAAGCCATGTTGCTGGGTGGCAATTGCCGAGTTGGTTTAGAGGATAGTCTTTATCTTTCCAAAGGTGTGTTGGCCACAAATGGGCAGTTGGTTGCGAAAGCGAAGCGCATCATCGAGGAACTCGGAGGTCAAGTCCTGAGTCCACAAGCCGCACGAGACAAACTCTACCTTACGAAGCAGTGGTAGGTACTGAGGTTGTTATGAGCAATGAGGTGCGCGTTCTTAACCCCGTCAAGGCGACGGCAGAAACTCTAAAAGGCTATGGCTATCTGATCGGCGAGCCAGACCGCAGCGTGCTTGACAAGATTGATTTTTACGGAACCGATGTCGTGGTCACACAACCGGCAGCGTTTCATGGTAATGATGACCTTTGCTTAAACCTCGTGTCCTTTAATCCACGCCCCCTGAATGTAAAGTGGATGGAATATCACACCAAGCACACCCAGACGTTTATACCCCTCTCGGGCAAGCCATTTTACATGGTGTTGGGCAAGCCAACCGCGCGCAAAGCCGATGGGTCATGGGAGGAAGGCCAAGAGAACCTGCCTGACTTGAACACCGTTCAAGCGTTTGAGTTCGATGGTACCGGCGGTCTCGTTATGCATGTCGGAACTTGGCATGAAGTGCCGTTCCCGATAAAAGGTGCGACACATTTCGTCTGCATTTGTACCAATGAAACAAATGATAATCTTGAGCAAGGCGATCACAAAGGGGAGTGCGAAGGCGGCGATTTGTCTAAGCGTAACATCGAAATTCAGTTCGGTGTCACGCTTCAGATAGAGGCCAGAACCATAAAATCATGATTGAGTAGTAAACAAGGTCGACACCTTACGAATGCAAAGCGTCTATTGCACTCGACTGCACTCCATAAGATCGCTGTTCCTTATTAAATCTAACTCAAGCTCTTGGCTTTAGGTGTGCCCCCTAGAAGGGTATTGTCACCCAGTCATAAAGCTGAACCGGCCATCCAATAAAACGGGAGTCTCTCATGGGTAAAGATGTTGTGATTGTTGGTGCCGGTTTGGGTGGCCTGACAGCAGCGCTGGCTTTGCAAAAGCATGGCATAAAAGTTCGCGTTTTAGAGCGCGCCGAAGAACTCTCAGAGGTTGGTGCTGGCATCACATTGTCGCCAAATGCGACTAAGGCGTTAGAGAGCGTCGGCCTTAAAAGTGCATTAAATGAATTCGCAACCGTTGTTAGTACACAAGGAGTGATCCATTTTCAGACCGGTGATGTGCTTGTCGAGAACGACCGTGGTGATGAGCCATTGCGTAAATATGGCGCGCATTATTACCAGGCCCATCGATCCGACTTGCATGCAGCTTTGGTTCATCAAGTGCAGCATCATGACTCAGCAAGCATTACATTAAACGCTGAAGTGAAGAGTGTGTCTGAGGATAGAGGAATCGTTCGGGCTGCGCTCTCAACCGGAGAGACAATAGAATGTGCAGCGCTCATTGGTTGTGATGGTCTGCATTCCAATATCCGGCAGTGTCTGTTCGGCGAAGAAAATCCTATCTTTACAGGGCACGTCGCCTGGCGCGGCCTTATTCCCATCGCAAATGGAAACATATTCGGCATGGATCTTTCATCCGGATTGGCCATTGCGCCTGAGAAGTCTTTTGGATGGTATCCTATTCGCAATGGCACACTACTAAATTTTGTCGCACTTGCTCAAACCAACGAATGGGCTGAAGAGGGCTGGGCGATTCCGGCAAAGATCGCAGACTTGCTGAACGTGTATGAAGGCTGGGACCCACGCATCCTCGAAATCATTAAATCCACCCCCACGAATGCCTGTTTCAAATGGGGACTGTTTGACCGGGAGCCCATGGATCATTGGTCGGTAGGTGCGGTGACTCTATTGGGGGATGCGGCGCATCCCATGTTACCGTTTATGGGGCAGGGGGCAGCGATGGCCATTGAAGACGGTGTCGTTCTGGCCAGGTGTATTGCGGAGAGCACCGATTTTGAGTCGGCCTTTGTGCGATACGAAAAGGCCCGCAAAGACCGCACAGCATTTGTTCAACTGGAATCCCGAGCCAAGGGACTGCGACTGGAAGACAAAGAGACAGAAAAATACAATAAAGCGAAACATCGTAATGAAGAGTCGGTTGGTCTTTTCGAGTACAACGCGGCGACAACGGCAAT
>JAVKEJ010000051.1:0-11100 GCA_040221475.1 Rhodospirillaceae bacterium
AACTCGCTAGTGGCGGCGGCGAACATCAGCGAGTTGGAGCCTGCCCAGGGCAGGACATATGTCGGGATCAGAAAGAGGACGTAGAGAACGGCGAACGTCAGAACGTTGCCAAAAAAGCGCACAGCCATGCCGAAATCCCCCCGATTGAACAGAATGAGCAATTCTGTTCAGCCTTAAAACAAGACGGCCATCACTGAGATCGATTGAGGGATCAGGGGGGCGTAGCGGTAAAAGTTAATAAACTATTAATTTTTTATTTGACTCACTATCGAAGTCGTATAAGTTCCCTCCCCCTCTCGAGAAAGGACGCCGATATGAGCAAGGAAAGGAATATAGGTGTTGCGTCGAGTGTGAGTAAGGCTGAAGCCATTGAAGAGCTTAGCAAATTTCTGGTTCTCGCGGGTGAGATCAGAAAACCCATGACCATGTTCTCTGCATTCATTGATGAAGCATGGCATGATCTGCTGAGCGATCCGGAAGCGTATGCGGAGTTTTCCAACGCAGCATGTGGTTCGGTTATTGGCCACATTGCAGGGACGGCTCCAGAGGTGATAGGCGGCGAGCCATACTTTGGTTGGACCTCATCCTATCAAGAGCGCTACGGACCGCTTCCGAGCATATGGTTTGCCGACAAAACGGGGCGAATTGATCACGAAGCGCACGAGCACTTCGTAAGCACCGGCGAAATCCGGGCTGCATGGTCATGTACTCCCTCGTCCGGCATTTCCAACATTGAAAAGAGCTGCCCTGCCGCCACGCGGCGCGATCACTAACAGCATCAATGGCATGCGGCGCCGACACCGTCGGCGCCGCACCCCTCCGCTAATTGCATGGTGCTTCACATGGTCAGAATAAGCAGCTCGCTGTCGACCCGCCGGCCAAGTCATCCTTTGTCCGACGTGAAATTGAATGGCTACTTCAGCGAAGTATCTGAGAGGTTCTGTCGATATTTGCGGCCAAGTGATGAGGCCGATGTATTCTTTTCGTCAACATACACCATCAGCGAATTGAGTCGGTTCGGGAGCTCCCAGAACCTCGAGCAGGCAGTATTTTATTTAGGCATCGCTCATATTGAGTGGTTTAGAAAAACGAGAGATCTTTTGGCCGTGCCCCAGAAGAGCTTATTGTGCGACAACATAGTCATCGACGACGATTTTCATCTGTCTACTGATGATCTTCAAACTCTTCTGCTTTGGCCGCATTGGATGCTAAAATGTATTTATGCTCCGGCGAGCGTTATGATTGGAAAATTTTGGCGGGGCGAAGAAACGGTTAGCAAGAGCGGCTTTAAAATCCCCCGCCCCCCGCTCACCTTCTTGTCGATTCGTTCAGCGTTCAGAGCCCCTGATACGCAGTTCCTCTCAAACACTCCCGAAATATCTGCGCTCGTTGCTGCAGCGGAGGATCGGCAGGAAAACCTATTATCTCTTATCGAACCAAAGCTCATCCGCTGGGACGGAGACATTGCGGAACTGGCGTCCGCAAACTTTTATTCTTCAGCAAAAATTTGGTCGCACAAATTTCTGCCCGAAGGATCGCGCTATAGGTTGAGCTGACTATAGATTGAACTGAAAAAGAACTTATTCACTGTGAAATTTACCATGACTGAAAACATACGAAGTTTCCTAGATGCGATTTCCGAGTCGGCCGATATAGAAATTGTCGACCCGATCACCATTGCAGACAGAAGGGGAAGCTTGGTGGTGCGGAGCAAAAGTTCAGCTGGCGACCTGGCGATTAAGATTGGCATCCCCCCGGATGCAAACAGCCACCCATCTACTCCTGACGCATTTTTGTTGGTTAAGCGAGAGTCGGAAGTGCTCAGGCTCATCAACCATTTGAAGACGACATACTTGGTTGCATCAGGTGTGATTGATCGGTTGAGTATCTCGTTTCTAATCACGAAATGGACTGATGGCGTACCACTTTTGCGAAATTTCCGTCAGTGCAAGAAAGCAGGCGGGGATGCGAAGCATTTGTTGGACGAGGGAATCCGCGACTTGCTAGCCGCCCTCGAACAACTACACCGTGCTGGCTGGTGCCACGGAGATATACAGCCCGATCACATAATTAGTGCGGCGGACCATCGAGGAGCATTCCTGCTCGACTACGCGTTAGCTCATGGAAAAAGGACCCCCACCGAAATTACCTACAAAGGAGGGCTTGTCCATTTCAACGCCCCAGAGATTTGCCGGTCACTTATATCGGGGCAGAACGCTTATCCCACAATATTGACTGACCTCTATTCACTAGGCGGCGTAATTTTCTTGGCTGCTACTGAGCATGTGTATCCCGCCTATGCCGACGACCCCAAGAAATTGCCGTGGAATGTATTGGTGCAGACAATTGCCGATCAAAGGTTCAACGATCTGGAGGAAGCACGGAATCATGTATCATTTGGGGCATTTCGTCTGATGAAGGCGTGTCTGGACAATGATCCGACTGTCCGACCATCTTCAGCGAAACGTGCAGCGGAGATTCTCAATGAGGGATGAGAGGATTGGGCAGCTCGCAAGCCAGATTGCTGCTGGAGACATCCGTGTCGCGGTATTTGATTTGGATGGAACTCTTTACTCTTCCGTGGCGGGAATGGAGCGGCAGATAATTCCTGCGATTCAATCTTTAGCGAGCGAGATGCTTAGCTTGCCAGTGTCTGAAACAATATCACTTTTATCTCTGTACAAAGAGAAGTATGGCCATGCGGTAGTGGGGCTAAGAGAGCATCACAACATTGACCCATATGCGTTTACCGAGAGCGTTTACAGATCCCTGGATACCTCGGATGTTGTTCCCTATGAAGGATTGCGAGACGCGCTAAGTTGCCTGGCCGACAAATTGCGTCTGTTTGTTATAACCAACTCGGGTCGATATCACGGTCGTGTAGTTCTTGAATGTCTTGGTATTTCCGATCTCTTTGAGGGCGTTGTTGCTTTCGAGGATACCGGCTTTGCGCTCAAGCCTAGTAAGCAAGCCTATATGATATTGCGCGAGCGAGTTGGGGTTTCGTACCGCGAGATGATCTATTTCGACGATTCCGTGAGAAATATACAAACTGCCAGTCAGATTGGCATGCACAGTGTCTTGGTCTCCAATCAAATAGTATCGCCTCCGCTTTTCTGGGAGATGCATCTAGGGATAGAGCATGTTGAACCCAGCTATGCCGCTACGTCGACGCACAATGTAGTGGAGTTCATAGGGGATCTGGCTCGCCGAGTGTCGAATCCAGCCCCCTCAACCGACCAAGACATGACTCTCTGCGAAGATGACCACAAACAACTCAAGTCAAAAGTCGCGGCCATTCAACGAGAAGAGCTTTGCGCCGGCGTGATATTTCGCCTCACGACTCGACACAACGTGGAGCCGTCGGTTGCTCAGAAGATGGTGAAAGGGCTCGCTGAATACCTTGTAATTCTGTCGGGATACGAGGGTGTTCTTCATCCCCCTTATCCGATCGATATTGCGTGGCACGAGGCACTCATCGATACTCATCGATACGCCGATTTGTGTAACCGAATGTTCGGCCGATTTCTTCATCACACCCCACCCACAGAATGGCGAGCCTCGGCTGATTCCAGTAGTGACAACGGAATCGGTTTGACGCTGAACGTCGCTGAGAGCCACCTGGGCGCCTTAGACAAAGAAGTTTGGACCGATGAGCAGGCACCGTGGATGCGGAGGCCATACTTCGTGCAGCGGACGGTTCACATAAGGTAGCCCCACCTCTCGCACTACGCGCTGTGTGTAGATGCACTACCATAGTCGTGCGGCTAGTGATCGCTCCTCGTCACCGACGGCGTCCGCATATATGGCCGTCGTTGTTATCCTTGAGTGCCCCATCCATTTCTGCACGATATTGAGTGGTACATTCCTTTGGGTGGCGCCGACTCCGAACGCGTGTCGAAGCGCCTTGGGCATCGATTGGCCCGAGCCAACCTTGATGATTTGCATAGTCTGCTTAACGTACGTCCACGCGGTTGTCCGACCCCATGGCCATATGCGGGCGGTCCGACGCCCTGGGTCTGATTGAGCTTCGCGAAGACCGTGGATTGCCTCAAGTCGCGCTAGGAAATGTGCCGGCAGCGGTACTGCTCGGAAGACGCCCCGCCGACGCTTTTTGAGGCTCTCAATAATGACAATTCCGGCCTCGATATCGATACGCTCTGGCGTCACCGCTAGAATTTCTGATATGCGCGCGCCAGTGTAGGCGAGCGCTAAACAAAAGGTCTCTGCTTCTGGCCGCAATCGGTGCGTGGCGCCGATAAAGGCTTCTCGTTCGCTAATTGTTAGATACTTCCTTCGCCCCGTATTGTCGTAGATCATAATTTGTGGGTCATCTTCCATACGCAACAAAGTGCAAGAAAGAGGTTGACCTGATTACTATTAAGTGAACAGAATTGCTCATTCTGTTCAATGTATATTACATCAATTACTCAATAGTCGTATGGGCGCGCGTGGAGGCTCTTCTGGTTCAGCTACATCGCGAGATCAAAGCGACAACCACAAGCGCCAAGAATGGCAGCGAACCGTGTCTCGATGGGGCGAAGGCAGCTATCATTAGTCCTTGAAGGGCGATTCGACGCGTCCGCTCGGGAGTCTGCAATGTTAGCTCAAGGTGTGGCCGAATGAATGGACGTGCTGGCGACCGACGAATCGGCACACGACGTCACGCTGTCTCTGCGCCAGAAGTTTTTATCCGACGGCATCCTCCCGTTCCCTCTCTCGTTTTCGATACCTATTGGTATTTTGCTTCGGAGCGGCAATCTATCTTTCACGCAAGGGCCGGCGGTGCAGAGGCTCCGTGGACGGACGACCCAGTGCTCGGTGCGTACAAATTTACTAACGCGTATAGAGCGTCTGATCGTACGAGCCAGTTTCTAATAAAGAGGGTGATCTACAATGAGGATCATGACTGGCCTTCCACGCTACTCCGCGTGCTTTTATTCAAGGTCTTCAACAAAACCGCGACTTGGAATCTTCTAGAGGCCAGTTTGGGGCCAATGTCTTTGAATAATTTTTCAAGCGAACGGATAAATGCTGTCCTAGACGACGCAATAGCTAGCGGCACGGCCATATACTCAAACGCTTACATCATGCCAAGCGGCGCGGCGTCGATGCGCCAAGCGCGAAAGCACAGAATGCATATAGCTCTGCTCTCCGACATTGTTCGGGGATCAGTGAGCGCGGACATTCAGAAAGCGAACTCGATGGAGCAGGCCTACAATATTATTCGCTCTGTTCCGAGTTTCGGTCCCTTTCTTGCCATGCAATTTCTTGTTGATCTCAACTACACCCAGTTTCTCAATTTCTCTGAAATGGATTTCGTTGTGCCGGGACCAGGAGCACGAGACGGTATCAGGAAGTGTTTCCAGTCGCTCGGCGACTACGATGAGACAGATGTAATCCGTTGGGTGGCAGAACGTCAGGAGTTGGAGCTCTCCACTCGTGGTCTTGAGTTCAAAACGCTTTGGGGAAGGCCTCTTCAGCTAATTGATTGTCAGAATTTATTCTGCGAAGTCGATAAGTATGCGCGAGTGGCTCATCCCGAAGTGGAAGGGCGTACCGGCCGAACTCGGATTAAGCAGCGATTTCGAGCGCATGCAGAGCAACTCACCCCATGGTATCCGCCTAAATGGGGTATTAATGAGAAAATTCGCCAATGTCAGGCGGCGCCGGGACCTTCTCGTGAGTAGGTAAGGCTTTGAGTCTCCGCATTGAGCAACAGCCAACCGCCCTTGTGCCTAGTGAGATTTCGGAATGCATCGAAGCCCATTAGGATTGCTCGTTTCCACTCATACATCTCACATTCTTTGACCTCCAGATTGCGGACCATTCTACCAACTAATTTGAGAATGTTGTGGTCCACCCTGTCTAGACCGCGAAGCATCGAGTGCCCGAGAGCA
This sequence comes from Rhodospirillaceae bacterium, assembly GCA_040221475.1. Taxonomy (GTDB): domain Bacteria; phylum Pseudomonadota; class Alphaproteobacteria; order Rhodospirillales; family Rhodospirillaceae; genus WLXB01. The sequence continues at coordinate 5,901 of JAVKEJ010000051.1, forward strand.
TAGTTGAAAATCGTATGTGAGATGGCTTCCTCAATGATGATTGCGCGTGCTCCGTCCTCCACCTCGTCTTTTTCCGGATCGCTTTTTCTTTTGCATCGAAAGATCGCGCGCGTTACCGGCGACCAACCGAGTACTGCCGCGTAAGCGAGGTGAAATGCATCGTGGTAGCGGTAGCCGTCATCTACCGCGGCGTTATCTGTTAACCGATCGCCCATGTTGAGGTTGTTGACCCTCATGATCACTTCAACACGTCCGTTTCCGCGTTGGCGCTCCAGAAACTGAACGTCGAGATTCCGGGGAAGACGCTCATATCGCGGAGCTCGGGGAGCATCAAAACATCTTGCAGGCCCTAGCACTTCAGGGCCGAACATACCCCGAACTTTCTTTAGATTTCCGGAAAGGACTTGTGACAGTTTCAGATCATGGACTTTGAGCGCTTGCAAGGTAGCCTTGCCGGCAATTCCAATCAAACTACCCAGGTGATCCCGCCTACCTATCGATGCTCGAGCAGGAAGATTTTCAAGTTCCTCTGTGACAGCAGTGATCGCTCTCACCATCACATAGACGTGTCCAAATGGTCCTTTCCCTGGCTTGGGTTGTCCCGCTGTCGCCACCAACTTACTCAGTTGGAGATCATAGTGCGAAGCAAGCGCGGAGAGGTACCAGAGAACGTCGCCAAATTCTTCAGATAAATTCTCCTTCCCTTCAGTGTACGCATCTCCGTCGCGCAGAGACTTCTTGATCTCCGATACCAGAGAGCCGAGTTCGCCAAGAACGCCGAACACGGGGATGTTTCTCTGGGACGAGCTGTCCCAGTTGATCTGAGCGGTCTTTACCGCTTCGACTTGGTAATCGCGAAGGTTCATGCTGCCTCTACAATCTCATTGTCGCGGATGCCTTTACAGGATTCCACGAGATCTGAAACTTGCGCGCGGCTCCAACCAACTCCTTGCTCAAACTGCTTGTCTTCAAGTACGGCGAGCGTGGCATGACAAACAAGCGGGCCTACATCGATCCCGACCTCGTGAGCGATTGCCGCTTGAAGCCGAGCCAAGCCGAGAAAATTCCCAAGGGCCTTTTGAATGTAGTACTGATAGCGGTATACCGCCGTCATATAGAGTTCCCGGTTGGGTCCAAGCTTCAAGCTGATATGGCTGAGGCATTGGCCACCTCGGTAGTTGTTGTGGTCTTCCTCGGTCTCGTAAAGCTTCAACTCAAGCGCCTCCATACCCAAGTCCAATTCGTATATGGCTCGCATCGTGGACTTGTCCTTTAGACGCTTCTTCAACTTTTCTATCGCGAGCTCGAGGGGAATGATTTTCTTGCCGTTGGTACACTTGCGCTCGGTTAGACGCAGTGCATACGTGCCCCATTTATTCTCTGACTTGATGAATGGAAAGATACTCTCAGGGTACGCGTAGACCGCGTCAAATCCACCATGAAGATACTCAGCTGCGGGAAAGATAGTTTCCGCGACAGTGTGTACTGGTTGTGCTTTGAAATTCCTCAAGAACGCATCAACTTTATCTTCAATCTTCCGCGACACCGGCGTAGCAAGCCCTGGGCGTAGGATTTCGAGCACAACATTGTATTCCCGCTCGTGGGTCATCTGCATATGCTCTGCAGCCATAAGCCATGCTTCTGCGCGTGTGGTTGCGGTTCGAGCGAACATGTCTTCTCCTCGCTATCTAGCTACTACGGGCGCGTAGCCGATGTGCTTGTCGGCTAGGTATTCTGCAGCAAGCCAGGCATGGCCCGCATCTCCCCATTCGTCGCCCCAGCTGTTGCGAATAAGGAAGTACTGAGTGGCAGCACTGCCGGACCCCAGCCCAATCGCCAAAACAGCATGCCCTCCGAAGCCCGCACCATGGGGAGAAATGATGTAGGGAGGTGAAAGGGGGGAGAGAAACGCCGCTGACAGCTTGAGGCCGAGAACGACTGGCGTGTCTGCTTTCAGAAGCCGGGCAATCGAACTAACCGCGCTATCGCCGCTGTGTTCAAGCTCGCCTTTCCACACTTTTGTAATCGTCGGAACAACCCAAGGGTCGGGCTGGACAAGAGGATAAGGCCACTCTGTTTCGGCAGGTTGCCCTTTTTGTGCCAGCGCTTCCGCTGCTTCTTCAAAAAGAATGCCGTCTACCAGATTTCCGGTCTTGGCGAGCTGGATAGCCTGGTAGAAGAGAAATTCAGCGGACAAAGGCGGACAACCATGTGCGATGCTATGAGCATCACTCGTGGCGCAAGCCAAACAGGTTGGTCGATCTCCTTGGTCGCGGACCGGCGGAAGACTGTGGCGAAGGTCAACCTCTACCCGAATTGCGCATTTTATATCGATCATGCGGCGAGGACTCTACCGGCTCGCGGTATCCCGGCAGGCTCACGCCCAACAAGCGTAAGATCGATATCAAAACTGCTCCGACCGGTTTCGTTCTTCTCCCAAAGCCTACGTTCTTCGAGATGTAAGTGCGTCTCGCCACTGCCTCGAACGACCAAACGGCGTTGCACTCTTCCACCAATGCGTTTGTCGTCGACGGCGACTCTGTCATCTCTTTCGATAGTCATACCCGCCTGCGTTAAGCCGTCGGCGTCCCATGAGTATCCGGCCGCGGTATGTTCGTCTAAAGCCAGAACTATTAGATCGTTAGGGGCACCCAGCACGCGGGTGCCGCGATCCTTGTCTGAAATTACCCAGACGTCCCTGTGCCAATTTTCCGGATGAACATCAGGAACGGCTCTTTGTTTGGCTTCCTTCGGCTCGACGCTTCTGAGGTGCTCGACTGTTCCGCGGTCAATGAGCTTCTGTGAAAACAAGGCCCAGCACGTTGCGGCATAGCTAGCGCCCAACCTAAGAGACAATTGATATACGATGTCGGGCTTCCTAACGTGCTCGCGGCCCCATCTCTGCCGATTTAGATGGGCAACTATGAGCCATCGAGGCAGAAGGAATTCCGCTGCGAAGGCATCTGCTTCCACCTCTTGCAGATCATGTTTCGCCTCTTCACCTCGTCCGACGAAGCCTACGTCGTTGTCGAGGCTGAGCGTTCGGTGTTCCAACATATGGTGCCCCAACTCATGGGCGGCCGTGAAGCGCTGTACGTGGAGGTCACGCTGCGTGGTAACCAGCATTCCACATAGTGCTCTCGTAGGAACATAGGCTCCGAGCAATCCATCCAACGGTCGAAACATGATGAATAATCCAAGCCTTTGTGCGGCTCCAAAAACATCTACTGAGTCCGTGCCGCTTGCCAAAGCTTCGCGAACGCCGAGCTGAGTGTGCAACTCGCTGGCTCGCGCAACTCCGTTCAGGATTGCGTCGCGTTTGGATGTCATCTCTCGGTCTCGGCCTTCGAGCGTTGGACTAGATACTCACTGAACCGAAGCAGTTCACTGCGATCTTGCTCGGATAATTTTGAAACCTGTTTAGCGAGAAGTGCAACGTCTCCACCCAACGGCTGAGGTTCTTCGCCGGTGAAGTATCCAATTGGACGCTGATACAAACGCGCCATTGCTTTCAGCTCGGTCGAGTCCACACCACGTTGTGCCGTTTCAATAAGAGAAACGGCCGAACGGGACAGCTTGAGAGCGTCCGCTACCTCCTGCTGTGAAAGACCGAGATACTCTCTGGCCTCTCTCAATTTGGCAGCGATAGATTCGCGATCCGATGACATTTGGCAACTCCCTCGATCACTCAGTCCTATTCGGCGGCGACCGACGCAGCGCCAGTCGCCACGCAGTCCTGAGCGATGTGACTAACAAGGTCGGAGACAGCTTCATCAATACTGGGATATCCGCCTTTGCGGACCCATTTTGGCTTCAGCTTATGGCCCGTGATCTTCTCGACGATGGGAGAAAGCTTGCAGACGGTTTTGGAGTCTACCGTCGGCAAGTCCCATAGGTCTGAATCAGGATCCGCCTGCCATGCCCCATCTTTCAGCTCAGCGTTAAGTCCTTCTGTGAGCGCCTTTTCAAGGTCACCCTGAATGGGCGAAAATTCCTTTGGGCTGAGAAGCTTGGGTTTGGCCATGTCGCCACCTCCTAGTTCGAACATCGAACTATATAGCAAAAAAATGTTCGAAAATCAAACACATTCTTATGCCGCAGGTAGCCATGCTAGAGCTAGGGTAACTCCACAGAATTCCCTGATCTTAATGACTGTTGCGGTGACAGCCTCGGCAGTTTGTTGATCCAAGGTTCTAACATTCACAGCTTTGATTGAGCCGTTTGAAGTGGGCATCACTGCTATATCTAAGTGGCCCAAATCCTCATTGCCGGTTATGGGGGACTGGCACTTGTATAGGGCCTCCTTGGCAGAGAATATTTCTCGTACAATAGTCGCGCTGTCTGCAGAGGCCCTCTGACTGCCAAACGACGCAACTTCGTCCTCAGAAGCGACCTCTGTCCACGCTGTTCCCAGGCCCCGCCCATCTTCAATGTCTACGCCGACCGAAAGGGCCTTGCTGGACGGTGCTAACACCACGGCCACATGGCGATTGCTGTGCGCGATGCTTCCGCAGAGCCCTGTTGGCCAAACCGGGGAGCCGACCGCATGTCGAGCAATAGGGAGAGGCGAAAAGCCCATCTCCGCCATGAGTTCACGAGCTAACGTGCGTCCAGAGATAATTTCCTGACGTCGTGTTGGGTTCACTCCCTCCAGCAGAGGAAGCTCTTCTGTCATCAGTGTCCCCTGAACCGCGGAAATGTTACGAACTGCTATGTGCAGCCATGATGGAAGCTCGGACATGGGGCAACTTCCCTCGGGGAACGGCGACCTAATAATTCTAGCTCTGAAAACTACTTTTCAGCTATCCAGGAAGAGATAGGTATTTTCTGTAGCTTCTAAAAGCATGCTCAGACGAATCAGTCCGGAGTCGGAGTACTATGTTCCGCTCCCAGAATGATCTTCATCTCTCTCCCTCGACTCCCGCCCTCTCCCTCCCTAAGCTTTTCCTGCCCACTGGTGCGGCTTAGCCCAACCCGGGGCGTCGACGCTCCCTTTCATCAAGGGAGAGTTCGATGGCTCGGTACGAAAAGCAGGTCGTATCCAAGAAGGAGTTGAAGACTGTCTGTGGCATCCCGTATTCCGGCCAGCATATTGCAAGGCTCGAGGCGGCCGGGCAGTTCCCGAAGCGGATAAAGCTCGGCCAGAATCGTGTTGTGTGGTTGCTGTCGGAAATCGAGGCATGGCTCGACGCGCGGATCG
>JAVKEJ010000052.1:0-401624 GCA_040221475.1 Rhodospirillaceae bacterium
TACAACGAAGTGAGACCGCACAGCGCCATCGGCAACAAGCCGCCGATTGCTCTGCAATACCGCTCAGAGGCAATCATGCCACCCTGAGCATTACCCCCGGGAAATCTCCAGCCGGGTGGTCCAACTTCGGGGAGCGGTTCAATCTCAAAACTACATTGCTGTGGGGATACGATGATCCTCTATTTCCAGCCACTGACGTAGGGGTAGGCAATGATGGTGGTTTTCGCGTGCTAGGCCTGAAGCGCTCACATTGGCGCACCGCTGAGCCTATAAGGCGTATTTTTAGGGCAGCATTTGAATGTGCCGGTCTATCTTACTATAGGCCCCACAGCTTCCGAGACATGTTGGTGCTCTATGGAGAGCAGGTCTGTAAGACACCTGAGGAGTTTAAAGCCTGGAGCCAGAACTTAGGCCATGAACATGTGCTCACAACGTTCATGAGTTATGGAAATGTGCCAACCCATCGACAGGGTGAGGTCATCAGGGGCTTGCAAACACAATAAACATGCCACTCACGTTGCCTGACTACACAGAAATTACACATCTTTGAGAACGTGTTGGCATTTGAACGTGATAAAAGACCAGAAACCTGCCCTAAAAAGACCGCGTTAGATCAAAGGACACACGGATTTCAAATCCGCATTTCGGCTTCCCGGATTATCGAAAGCATCTACTCAACTGTTTAGCATTTCCAGCTTATCTTTGTCCTTCTCCGAGGTTAGGCCATTTATATTGTCCTTCGTCACCTCATCAACGCTTCTGTTCCAATCACTTAGATGACGGACACAGATCACGCGTATGACGAACAAACAAAAGCGTATGTAATTATTTCGGAAGACAAACTCTAAATGTGGTGCCAACTCCTATCTGAGATGACACCGTTAAGCGCCCACCATGGTTCTTTTCAATAATACTTTGACAGATAGCAAGCCCTTGCCCTGTGCCGCTGCCCGGTGCTTTTGTTGTGAAAAACAAATCAAAGACTTTGTTAAGTAAATGCTCGGGAATACCTGGGCCATTATCTTCAATTCTAATCTCAACGCCTGCAGCTGTTCGTTCGGCGAGTATCTTAATCTTACCCTTAGAAATCTGAGATGTTTCTGCAATCGCTTGAGCAGCATTAACAACAAGATTGATAAAGACCTGACTGAGTTTCCCTGGGTAGCAGCGCACGGCAGATAAGTCTCCTTCGAAACTACAGTCAACATCTGCAGTTGAATGCCACTGATTGCGTGAGACCGTTAAAGCGTTATCAATGATTTTTGTGAGGTCCTCTTCAGTTGGGTGTTCAGATTCAGGGTGACTATAGGTGCGAACAGCCTCAACTATCATAGCTATTCTATCTACGCCCCCTAGAGCCTCCGCAATGGCATCAGGCAATTCTTCCGAGAGAAAGTCCCAGTCAAGCTCATCCAATTCTTTGTTCAATTTTCCCGGCGACAACACCGAGGGGCCTGTGATCGAAGACATAAATGCGGTGAGACTCATAAATGCTCCGCGCAGGAACCTCAGATTGTCTCCGACAAACTGTACCGGCGTGTTGATTTCATGGGCAATGCCGCCGGCAAGTGTACCAAGAGATTCCATTTTGTTGGACTGCATCAGCTCTAATTCTAGTTTCTGATTGCGTGCGAGAGCCTCAAATAGATCAGTTATGTCGTTGTCTACTATGACGACTCCACCATCGGACATGCGGCGCTGGCTGGTCATTATTTGTCGACCGTCTTTCAGTCTAGTCTGCCACTGTTGGTTCTTCTCTATGTCATAAAGTTTTTCAAGGCGTTCCTGGATGAAAACCGGCTTAAACGACTCTGTTTCGTCATCTTGCAACGAGAGCATCATTGACAAAACTGGCTCGAGTTTGGTTTCCTTCTGTTCGATGAGACATGAACCATCATAAAGCTCAGCATAACCGGTATTCATGAAGCTTACTTTGTCGTCGGGCGTAACTATTAAAACACCTTGCGGCATGCTGTTTAGCGCATCCCTTAGCACTGTCTCTGCGTAGTCTTGTCCTTCCTCCGCAACACGTTTTGCTTCGAGGGCCTGTGTGGCAAAAGCGGCAAGTGAACGAGACATCTGGTTGAAGCTTGAAGCAGTCTGTGCAATTTCATCTCGCCCTCGAACTTCTACTTGATAGCCAAAGTCACCCGACGCAACGCGAGAGGCGGCTCGCCGTATCAGGGCTAATTGTTTCGTTAGAAAGTTACCGAGCACTAATCCGAACACAGCCACGAGAAGTATTTCCGTCGCGGCAATAGTGAACATCCATCTCTGGGCATCTGCATATATGGCTTTGGTCTGGTTGGTCGCCAAGCCAATCTCTACGACCCCGAATAATGTCTCTGCAGCTTTGACGGGATATGCAATGTCTAGTCGGTCATCATCTTTGGTTGATTTTAAGTCTTCATTAGCCAAGAAATGTGCGGCTAGTGCTTTGTCGTCGCCTGCTTCCGACAAAACTAGCCCGCTTGCATCTCTAACTCTCACGTAGACGATACCGTCGTTACTTAGAGTCTGCTGCACCAAGCTATCTAAGGTCGCGAGGTCTAAGGAAAGAACCGCGTCACTGATCATTGTCGCGAATAACTGAGCCGTGACTTGTCCTCGCTTTAGAAGTTCAGCTTCTGTTGAGTTGCGCAGATAAAACAAGCCGCTAATGATTAAGCCAGCCAGCAGAATTATTTCAATAGCCGCTATGCCAAGGATGGTTTTTAATCGGAAGGACATGCTGAGCTGTCCTGTAAGACAATGTCAGTGTCATCAACTTTCAGATTGAGAGCGCGAACATCATCCCAATCGCTGTTAGCGGCAGCTTCAATGCCTTCCATCCCGAGTGTTGTTAATAAATCAGCATGACTCTGATCGAGATTTTGCATCGCTGCACTAACGGCTGCCACGATGCTTGGAGGTACATCTTGGCGCACAGCAAAAGCGTGGGGCGTATAGCCAGACGTGACATACATGACCTTTAACTTGTCTCGAATTTCATCGGGAATCGTGTTGAAAGTTCTCTTTACGCCCCCCCCGGCCGGAATAAGGCCAGAACTGACAGCTCGATAAACTGAGTCGTGAGACTTAACGTAGCGGGGTTGAAAACGTACGCCTGTTCGGCGCAACTCTGCTCTCGGTAAGACACTGGCGCCAAATGCTGCAGGCGAAGGAAAAGCGATTGTTAGGTTCTCCATATCTTTCAAATCTCTAATTTTGCTATCAGCCCTGACCACAAGCAGGCCTTGGAGACGTTTGTCCTTTTGCTTAGCAAAGCCCGAATATCCCGCTGAGTCATGAAACACCGCGTAGTGATAGGGGTTCATGTAGGCGAAAGCGTAGGCTTGCTTGGATAGGCAACTTTCAAATGTAGGTATGTCTTTGGTGGTTGCAAAAGTAAGGCGCACGCCTGTGTCCGCTTCAATTGCCTTTAGAACAGGTACCCATATTTCCGCGAGTCGACTTGCGGATTGTTGCGGAACAATTCCGAAGCTGTAGATCTGGCCTTCGTCAGCGAATGCAGCTGGGCCTATGCCGTAAGTGGCAACAATGAACAGAGACGTCATCCAACGCAGGACCGGCTTTTGCATCAAAGTATCAGATCGGACATTTTGTAGCTTCATTGCTTAGTTCCTTGATTTCGTGGATATCAAGGATGAATCTGGCGCAATCCCAATCAGCCCAATACCCTCATATGGGGATATGGCAGCGCTGTATTATCGATGAGTTTCCTCTGTAGAGATGACACGTCATTTCTTGCAACCGCTAGGAGGAACGTATGATCGCAAATACCAAAACGGAATCCCGTAGAGGGTTCTCATATAAATCCCGTGCTCTAACTATGGCCGTGGTTGGCTTGTCAACTCACTTGTTAGGGGGAGCTTCTACTAACGCAGCCGAAACGGAAGCCGTAACGCTTGATTTAAAACCATTACCACACATCACTAGCGCCAACGGTGCCAGCAGCTTTGCCGTTGTGGGTTTTCTACAAGCAGATGTCGTAGCTAATGATACGCTTGGACTGGGTGATGGCGTCGTGCTCCGCCGGGCAAGACTTGGCGTGAAAGGCAAGATCGATTCTAGCTGGACCTACGACATCAAACTTGATGCAGGCCGCGGTATGACTGAACTCTATGATGCCAATATTGGCTATCGTTTCAGGCCTAAAACGTCTGCGCAGGTAGGGCAGTTTAAAGAACCGATCGGCCTGGAGTGGTCGAGTGGGGCACCTTGGTGGTCATTTTTCGATCGTGGTTTAGTATCTGCGCTTACGCCCAAACGCGCCATTGGTGCTGCGCTCTCGACTCGCGGGCCGAACTGGAGGCTTACAGGAGGGGTGTTTGGCGATGCTGCCGCAATGAAAGGTACGCCTGCCATTGATCGCGCCATTACTGGCCGTTTCCATGTCGTGCCAATTAAAACAGAGGATGTTGTGCTGCATATTGGGTTAGGCGCCAGCTTTCGTACCCCCGATGGTGCGGAGGGTATACGCTACAAAACTAAACATGAGACCTCGCTGAGTGCTACGCCTATCCTCGATACTGGTAAGATTACAGGCGCGCAGAGGTCGTCAGTTATTAACTTTGAAGCCTTAGTTAACTATCGATCTGTATCGCTGCAAGCGGAGTATGCCAAAACGCGAGTGTCACGCGCGGGCGCGTTATCCAATGCGTATTTTGACGCTTTTTATGTTCAGGGATCTTGGTTTGTGACAGGTGAGATGAGGCCCTATAATTCGTCCACCGGCGGGATGGCACGTATTAAGCCCCTTGAACCGCTATCCGGGCAGCTTAAAGGCGGCGGTGCTGTGGAAATCGCTTTCCGGTATGACTTCGCTGACCTCACTGATTCTAACATTCTTGGCGGCGAGATGGATCGTTACACCCTTGGGGTCAATTGGTACCTGAATGGCAACACTCGCATTTCTGCCAATTACATTACAGCGTACATCGACCGCCCAATGTCTTACCTAGACGGTACGATCAATGCGCTTGCCGGTAGGTTCCAATTAGCCTTCTGATAAATTGACTGAAGTATGCGCTCTGAGCCTAATTTCTTATGCTAAATGGCATTTCACGTGAGTTGAAGGAGTTAAGACGGTGGCTTTACTAATCAACAGGTCATCGATTCAAAAAAGAATGAAGCCCGCGACGATCTTTCCCATTGAAACTCACGATACATAATCGGCCAGGGACATCAATTTTTGAGAGACTTAACTTACTTCTTGAGGATGGATCATGTGGACATATTCAAGAAATTCTAATGCGCTAAAGGGCTTAAAGATGACTGCTAGCACGCCTATATTATCGACGGCGCGCTGTATTTCAGAGATATCTGGATAGCCAGTAAACAGAATGCGATGAATATCGGGGTAATTGCCCTTTGCTTTTTCGAGCAGCTCCACACCGTCCATGTTTGGCATGCGTAAATCTGTCGCAAGTATAGACACGTTTGTAACGTCTTTTAAAAGCATCAGGGCGGATTCACCACTTACGGCCGGTAAAACGTTGATCCAGCCCGATAGTCGTCGCTGAATGCTTAGAACGAGATCTTTGTCGTCATCTACAAGGACCAGATTGGGGCGTTCCACGACTTCTATTCTATCATGGTCTCGCATACTCATAGGTTCCATATTGCGTCAGCAATTACTGATGTTTGAGCTGGGCGTGTGCCGAGCACGTATTGGAGAATGAGTGATGGGTCGAATGGCTTCAATAACAAGGCAGTTAATTCGACGCTATCAATTGACCTCATCATATCGACAAAATCAATGTGCCCCGAAAAGAGAATCCGAGGTTTTTTAGGAAACCGTTCCTGTACGTATTTGAGTAATTCTATACCATCTCTGCCAGGCATTTTTAGATCTGTTGCAACGGCCCCAATGTTGCTGTTCGTCTGTAAGAGCTTGAGTGCCTCTTCCACTGAACATGCCGGTATAACGCCAATATGCCGTATTAGACGGCGAGTGAGGCCAATGACGAAAGACTCATCATCGTCCACAACGAGAATGCTTTTTCTCAATTTCTGACTGGTATGAGTTTTATGCGGCACAGTGTTTCTCCCAAATTATACTTAATTTACATTTGGCAGAAGCAGAGTCGCATTCACCCCCCTATTTGGGGGTAACTTGATCCATATCAACCGTCTAAGTTCGTTGCTTAAAGATTACGTGAAAGCTATAGGTGGAGGTGAGTATGAAAGGCATCGTATTTCGTGAATTCTTGGACATGGTTGAAGACGAATATTCCGCCGATCTTGTCGACGATATCATTGATGAGTCGGAGTTACCTTCGGGCGGAGCCTACACATCGGTCGGCACCTATGACCATGCGGAAATGGGAAAGCTTGTAATTGCCCTCAGTAAACGAACCGGTGCTAACGTTCCTGATTTACTCAAAGCTTATGGTCGGCATTTGTTTTCGAGATTTTTTGCCGGGTACCCACAATTTTTCGACGGGATTCATGAGAGCTTCGGTTTTCTGAGTACCATCGAATCATTCATTCATGTGGAAGTGAAAAAACTGTACCCTGATGCAGAGTTGCCCTCGTTTGAGACGCTCGAAATATCTCCAGACTATATGCGTATGATTTATAGATCACCACGCTGCTTAGGGGATTTTGCAGAGGGATTGATGGAGGGATGCTTTGAGCATTACATGGATAGTGTAATCATAAAGCGTCAGGATGAGCATGACGGTCGTATTGTGAAGTTCGAGCTTCAGAAGACCCATCATGAGTCGTCGCCATGAGGCCACCAGACCCTGAACGCCTCTTAAAACGCCTTGAGCGCGAAAAGCTTGCGAGACTTGAAGCCGAGAGGCTTCTCGAAGAAAAAAGCTTATCGCTCTATCTCGCCAATCAAGAAATGGAAGCTGCACACAGGTCTCAAAAACGCATTGCGGAAGAATTGAATGCTATTCTCGAGAACATACCGCGCGGCATAATACTAACAGATGCCGAAGGTACTATTCTTACGGTTAATAGGCATGCAGAAAAGCTGTTTGATGTTCCGGCGAATCAAGCGGAAGGCATTAACCTGAAGTCTTACCTCTCGCTTGATGAACTCGCAGACCTAACGCTTTCCAACCCCGTGGTTGACGCCGGGGATTTAAGAGTGACTGGAACACGGGCTGATAAATCCACGTTTCCCGTGGAGCTCGCGTTTACCACCGTCGGTGAAGAGCCCGACATACGCGTTCTATGGATGGTGAGAGATATTGCTTTGCGGCTAGCTGCTGAGGCGGAGCAGCGACAGCTCGAACAAGACCTAAAGCAAGCACAGAAGCTCGAATCCCTCGGCACTCTCGCAGGGGGGATCGCGCATGAACTCAATACGCCAATTCAGTTCGTCACCGACAACATGAATTTTCTTTCCGAGGCACTAGCTGATTTATTGAGTGCGATTGATGAATTTGAGAAGCCACAAGATCTGAACAGCAAAGGTAACATTAGGAAAAAATTTGATATCGACTACCTCGCAGAGGAAGCTCCGCAGGCGATATCGCAATCTCTTGATGGTCTAAGAAGGATCGCCGACATTGTGCTCGCGGTTAAGAAATTTTCGTACCCGACCTCTACAGGTAAGAGTGAAAATGACCTTAATGATATTATTCGCACCACGGTGACAGTTTCCAAGAATCAATGGAAGTATGTTGCTGGTCTCGACTTAGATCTCGATGAGGACCTTCCGCTGATATCGAGTAATGCGGGTGAACTCAATCAGGTTTTCCTCAATCTGATTGTCAATGCTGCTCATGCCATAGAAGACAAAGTCGATAAGATAGCGCCAGGTAAAATAAGTGTTCAGACCAAAAGCAGTGGTTCGTCGATTGAATGCCGAGTCTCTGACAATGGGTCTGGTATGACCAAAGATGTTGTTGAAAAGATTTTCGACCCATTCTTTACAACAAAAGATCCGGGTAGAGGTACGGGGCAAGGCCTTTCCATTGTGCATTCTATTGTGACACTATCGCATGGCGGTGATATCACTGTAGAGTCTGAAGTCGGGCAAGGCACGACTTTCGTTCTAACTTTTCCGGTCCGCACTTCAGGGGGCACTTTAACTTAGTCGTTTTGATATATACCCGGAGACGTCATCACGAGTTTAACAAGCTCAGCTTGGCGGTTAGTGCTCGTCTTCGAGAAAATCTGTTTCAGATATGACCTCGCAGTTGCAACTGTTACACCACATTTGGTCGCAGCGCTATCGATTGAATGGCCTTGCGCCAGAACGCTCACAAGGCGCGCTTCTGCAGGCGTAAGGCCCAGGTGCTGCTCAAGTATTTGCGGTGCAGGCGGCGGACGCCGCTCTGGGTCAGTAACAAATATGGCTGCTAACGGAGGAATACCGGTAGGTTCACTATTCTCCTTACGCCTTGAATGCACAGGGCGAACCACAGTTGCCAAAGGTCGTCGGGCAGATGGCCTCGTTAGCGATAATGCGGGGGTATCTGTTGATTCTTGACCATCGCATACGGCTCGAATCAAACCGTGGAGAAGTTGTGTTTCTTCGACAACCGATGCACGGCAAACTTCGCCAGCGCTCAGAGTCAAGCCATCTTGCTCTGACAGCAATACTCCACCCATACTATTGGAGAAGCGAACACGGGCTTGACGGTCAGCGACGATGACACCGACAGCCAAGTGATCAAGTGCCGCCAAGCCAAGATCACCAATATCGTTCGAATCTGCCTCTTTTTCTTCTGGGTTGGCGTTGTTCCCCCTATCCGCTAGAGCTTGTTCTATACCTTCAGAAATCAAGTTCGCATCAGCGGGTTTTGTGTAGAAACGGAAGACGGCGACATCGTTTATCGCTTTCATAGCTGTCTGCAGATCAGCGGTTCCAGTGAGCATAATATAATGAGTCTGAGGGGAAACCTGCTTCATTTTCTTGATCATTTCTAAACCAGACATCTCTGGCATCGCCATATCCGCAATGACAACGGCGACATCCTGGTCCTGCACCAATTTGAGCGCCGCCTTCGGGCTGTCCAGAAAACTCAGCGCCCACGAAGGGGCGGCTCCATTGAAACGACGCTTTAGCGCGTCCAGTACAGACCGTTCGTCATCAACAAATAGGATATGAGGCATAGAATCTTCACAGTGGCTTGTTCTCACAGCTGAGTATACCACGGTTACCCCCAATTGAGGGTAACCCAAAACCCTACAATCTAAGAAAATATGTTGGATCGAAAGTGGAGGCGATGCAGATGAATAGCCAGAAAACAACCATTCTATTTGTCGACGATGAGGATAACATTCTCCGCGGGCTCAAGCGGATGATGAGGCCCAAACGGGAAGACTGGGATACCGTTTTTGCCAGCAGCGGCCTAGAAGCCCTCGCGTGCTTAGAGAAACAACATATCGATGTTGTTGTCTCTGACATGCGTATGCCAGGGATGGATGGCGCTGAACTCTTAACTCAAGTGCAAACGCTATACCCGCAGACTGTGAGAATTGTTCTATCTGGGTATGCAGAGAAAGAAGCCATCTTAAAAACGATAGGCCCATCTCATCAGTACCTTGCCAAACCATGCGACCCAGACAAGCTGATAGAAACTATTCAACGCTCGATCCGCTTACGCGTGCTTCTAAGGTCGGGCCCCTTAAGAAAAATTGTGTCTGGGATGCAGCGCATTCCGACGTTACCCAAAATCTTCGCAACGGTGGTGAAAGAGCTCGACTATGAGTATGCGTCAGCTGAGAGCCTCGCCGATAAAATTTCGCAAGACATAGGCGTATCCACTCATCTTTTGAAGCTAACAAACTCAGCCTACTTCGGACTGCCGATGCCAGCCACGTCACCCAAGCAAGCAATAACGTTTCTCGGCTTTGAAAACGTAAAAGCGATTGTTTTGCTTGGTGGTATTTTTGATCAGATTAGAGGCAATCAGTCTGTCTGCGATATTGTGGAAACATTAAGTACGCGCAGTATGCAACTTGGCCTTCTTGCTCGAGCGATAGCGGAGGAGAACGGTTTGTCACAGGAGGAACAGGATCAGTCATACTGCACTGGTTTAGTTAGCCATGTTGGGACGTTGCTTTTGGTCGCGAATTGGCCAGGTGAATACGGGGAGATGGTTCGTCTAATTGAGCAGGAAAGATTGCCTGTTGTTGAGGCCGAGATGGAAATCTTTGGTGCCACTCATAGTGAGCTTGGCGCATATCTTCTTGGCTTATGGGGCTTTAACGACTCAATCGTTGAAGCCGTAGCTTTTCATCATGATCCAGATTCTTGTTCGGGTGACGTGTCCGGTATCTTACTCGCGACACACGTCGCACAACATCTTCTGCGTGTTAAGCGAAACCCTTCAGTTCGCGAAGACAGGTTTGCCCAGTCTATCGATCAGGGCTTTCTCAATAAACTAGGAGGAGAAGATGACATGAAGAGATGGGAGGCAACGTACAACTTAGTTAGTAAGGAGTGGCCTGATGACACATAAGATTCTTTTTATTGACGACGAAAAAAACGTTCTCACCGCTGTGCAACGCCAATTACGCCGAGACTTTGATTTAGTGACGGCGGTTGGTGGGGCAGAAGCCATCGCCAAGCTGAGAAGTGATGGGCCATTCGCCGTTGCAGTTTGCGACATGAGAATGCCGGACATGGACGGTGTGACTACGTTGGCAGAAATCAACAGGCTGTCACCTGATACGACCCGCTTGATGCTAACCGGAAACGCCGATCAGCAAACAGCAGTTGATGCAATCAATCAGGGTCAGATATTCAGGTTTTTGAACAAGCCTTGTCCAGATGACATTTTACGCAGCGCGCTTAAAGATGCTTTGCGGCAGCATGAATTGGTCACCGCAGAAAAGACGTTGCTGCAGCACACGTTAGCTGGCAGTGTGAAGGTCCTCATGGATGTACTCTCTATGATTGATCCTGACGCTTTTGGGCAGGCGACGCAGGTTAGGCAATGGTCACGCAAGGTTGCAACAGCTCTGAAGCTAAAGAGTACGTGGGATTTGGACATGGCCGCGACACTTATGCCCCTTGGCTTGGTTGCGGTGCCGCCAGATATTGTCGCGAAACAACGATCAGGTAAAAGGTTGTCCTCAGTTGAGCAGGAGGTATTCGATGCTGCGCCAGGAACCGCTCGTAGGCTAATCGCAAACATTCCCCGTCTAAGTGGTGTTGCAGATATGGTCTACTACCAATCCAAATCCTTCTCAGGAGAGGGATACCCTTTTAATGACAACGTCGCTGGAAAGACTATTCCTTATGGCGCTCGTATTTTAAAGGTTCTTGGAGACTTAGCCAAAGAAACAGGTGGGGCAGATCCCAGGCCTACTGATATTCTAAAGTTGGAGGATCAGGCAGACCAGTACGATCCCAAGGTCCTACAAGTTGTCGTTGATCTATGGGGCTCCAGTTCTGGCGCTGCGAATGGGCCTAAGGGAATCCGAAAAGATGTGACAGTAAGCCTTTTGCTGGCTGGTGATCGCCTTATATCCGACATTCGGCTGAAAAATGGGAACCTCTTGCTATCAAGTGGCAATGCCATCACTGACGCGCATATTGAACGTGTTAAAAGCCTTAAAAACCTATCGGGTATTATCGAGCCGATCACTATAGAGAGAATGAAGATTTAGTGTGCTGTATTGAATTATTGGCAGCTATTAACACGTTTCCCTAAAACGCCAATTCCCCTAGCTTTTGAAAGCCGAGTACCATCAAACTAAGGATCGATAGAATTGTAAGACTTTAGAACCATACTCATCCAGATATCGAAAAAGCTGTTACCACACTCCAGATTAGTTCAAGCTTTACTATTAGAGATGCTCGTGTGAATAGTCCTCCGGTTACCATTCATCAAAGAGTAATTTGGTCACTTTATTAGAGTCGAACAGGACGAGAACATTTTCTGTGTAATTCTTGTGAAGTAATGCACAGAAATTCCCAGAATGAGCGCGAATTTGGAGCATATTAATTTTCATTAGGAAATTAGGAAAGCTAATCAAACAGCCATTCTTAGAACTTTATTCGTCAAGTAAGTGCAATGGCAGCAAAGACTGAAAATCCGCGTGTCGGTGGTTCGAATCCGCCCCTGGGCACCACTTTTACAGACCGTTGTCTGAACGTGCTGAACAGCTCAATGACTCTGGGCAAATATCATGGCATTAGAGGCGTTCCATCTAAATAGCCTATAAGTTATATGCGCTCAATCACTTCAAACACGGCCCGTTCGGCTGATTCAAGCGCGCCCTCCATGCCCCGGTTGGATACGGCTGTGTGTTCGCCGCAGAAGTGCAACCGTCCATGAGGCAGCGCCATTTCTGAGCGGAACGCGCCAATCTGGCCGGGACGGAAGACAGCCCAGTCACCGGCGGAAAAAGGTTCATTTCCCCAAGAGTGATAATGCACGGCCCGCACCTTACCTTTGGCGGCGGGCCGGGCGGCCTCAAGTTCTTGCACAACCAAGGCTTTGGCCTGTTCTGGGCCGAGACGGTCCAATCGGGTTGCATCGTGGCCACGGGTCCATGAGGCCAGCGCATTCACCCCATCGCTCTGGCCATAGCGGGTTGCGACAAACGCACCGGCCGGGCCGTTGGTCCAGGTTGTCAGGCCGAGGCCATCCTCCTCCCAAAAAGGCTCTTTCGCTTCCAAAACGATGATTGTGATTTTCATGAACGGCAGCGTGTACACCGCCTGCTGTTGCGCACCGGACAGCGTCGGCGAAATGTCCACATATTTCAGAGTGGAGAAGGGGAAGGAACAGAGGGCCGCTTTAGCGGAGTAGCGCGATCCGTCCGCGCAGCGCACTTGAACACCGTCCTGTGACAAATCAATAGACTGGACCTCTTGAGAGAGTCTCACCTCGGCCTTTAATTGATTCGCCATGCCATTGATGATGTCTGTGTTGCCGCCGGGCGCACCGAACATATTGGGCGCGCCTTCGCTCTGTTGCTGGTTCCACGACTGAATGAAAAACATCATCAGCGCCGACACGTCATGGGCTGACGTCCCATACCCCACATTGGTGTTGTAGCTGAGTTCAATCTCGGCGTCGCTCAGCCCTTGTGCCTTCAAGAAGTCGTGGAACGGCACATCGAGATGAAAGCTTTTCGGATCGCTCCAATCCCCGGGGTCTTTGAGCGGGTTGTGCTGCGCCAGAATGCCCGAGGCCAACTCCCAGGGCATCTTGTCTTTGTTCTCAGGCGCAAATGGATTCCGGGGGGAAGTGGCCCAGTTCGCTCTTGCAATGATCTGATGATCCAACGCCAGAACCGGAGCGCCGTCCATCATGACTCGTGGCAAAAAATCGAAAAGTTCGACGCCCACACGTGCCGCCAGGTCACGCATGCGGCCATAACCGGCGGCGATGGTTTGGCCGCCCAATTCAACAAAGCCATCTGACAGTTTGTGCGTGAGCACCTTGCCGCCAATACGGTCTCGGCCTTCCAGCAGAATGACGCTGTAGCCAAGTTCTTCCAGCAGCAAGGCTGACTGCAAGCCCGACAACCCGGCCCCGAGGACCAACACATCCGCTTTGTCCTGGGCTCGGGCGGAGTGTGAGTGAACAGTAAAAGGCCCGGCCAGCGCCGTGGCGCCAAGACTTTTGACAATCGTGCGGCGGCTCGGGCGCATCACTCTACAGTCCTAGGGCTGCACGTGGGTCTGCATAAACTTTCGGATGCATGCGTTTGACAAGCGCCACAATGTCAGTCGGCATTTCATCGAAGGATCGGACCTTCGCCCCAAAACCACGTGAAATCATGTTGCCAGGATGCCCCGGCATCTTGAGCCACGGCGACCACGTGAGAATGTCGTTGAAGTACCAGTCCGAGAGCGGGTTTCCGTTGGACGGGTCCGCCACGTCTTTGTAGAGCCCCGTGAATGTGCTCCAGTCATTAACGCCGAAGACGAGCTTGCGCTCTTCGTCGTCGCTTCTCAGCGTCGTCATATCATCGCCGTAAACCCAGACTTTATTGCCTTGGATATAGCTCGGCCCGATCGGGCTGGCGTAGTCCACAATTGTGCCTTCGCGCTCAATCAGTGGCGCTTTGATACCCTCTTTCGTAATGGTGCGCGTCGAGGGTGCGGCGGGAAACAGCGATATATCGACTGTCTCCCCAGTCCAGGGGTTATCAAATGTTTCCAACACTTCGCCGGTAACGGTGTCGGTATAGGCCACCATGCTGATTGCGGTATTTTCGTAGGTGCCATCCTCGCCGACATCTTTTGTGCCCAGCACAGAGGCGAGCTTGATATCCCACATGGGCGTGGCGACCGGACCTTCTTGGCCCATGCGCCGCAAATTCGCCCAGAAGAAGGCCAGACTGTCGTCCATGGTGTGAGCAAGTTTGCGGAAGATCATCAAGTTGTGATCCGGATTGGCCGGATCGAGCTTAAGCAGACCCGTTTGGGCAAAGGCTTGCTGTCCGAAAGTGGCGGCCATGAACGGTGATGCGCCGAGGGTGCCGAGGGTGCCGAGAGCGCCAAGTGCTGTTCTGCGTTTCATTTTTCTGCCCCTTACCAA
Organism: Rhodospirillaceae bacterium; assembly: GCA_040221475.1. Lineage (GTDB taxonomy): Bacteria > Pseudomonadota > Alphaproteobacteria > Rhodospirillales > Rhodospirillaceae > WLXB01. Next base: position 14,475 of record JAVKEJ010000052.1, read on the forward strand.
GTGCGGTTTTTAGTGAAGTATTGAGCGGCTTCTTCCGGGGTATCCGGTTGATATTTGGCCTGTAAGTTCGGTGGATTAGGGGGTTGGTACTGTTCATAGACAGGCATGACCATAGACAGGGGAACATCCGGCAAACGGTGGTTCTGACGGAACTCCGCGATCGGGATCGTCGCCGTAATGTGTTCCTCATGAATGGACTCTGCGATGTCCACTTCCCGTCCAAACGGACCGTAAATGCTTGTGCCGCCAGCGCCCGCGTAAGCTGGGAACCCTGGCTGATCCGGGGAGAGCGATTGGTTGACGGTGATGACATAATTCCGGTTGAACAAAGCTGCAGACTTAGAATCTTCAGCGCTGAACCCACCGGAGGAAAAGCGCACACAGACTTCTGCGCCTTTGATGGCCAGGGCCCGGTGAAGGTCGGGGTCATAAGGCGAAATGGTCAGGGACAGATTCCCAATGTCCGTGCGGGCAATGGGCAGAACCGCATCGGCACCGTACATCTCGGTGTACTGGTCCAGCACATCCCAGACCGATGTGGTGAACATGGTCCATGTGGGGCTGAGCCGCACATTGTGGAGTTTCCAATGCTGGGCGGCAACTTCTCCGTCAGGTCCGATGAGCACGCCGATTAAGAGCAGATGCCCAGGCCAGTCATCACTTTTGGCGTAGGTTCCGAACGCGATATAGCACCCGTATTCTTTGGCTTTTTTCCCCAGGGCTTCAGTTTCCCGGCCAGGAATCTCAATGGCAACTTTAAGCGCTTCTTCGCGTGTCCAGGGGTTCCAGCCCATGATCGGCTGCTCGTGAAAGCACACCAGGTCTTGGCGGCCTGGAAAGCCATTGGCCTGATCAATGCTTTCCAACATTTCGTTTAAGTTGGTAGTCATGACCTTTTTAGGACTGTTAGGATCGGCGGCCCGGATGGGGGATTGGACTGCGGTGACTCGGATTCTGTCCTTGCGGAGCGGCACAGTTGCATATTTCCCATTCACCGGAACGTTCACAGCCGTGTTGGGAGACCCTTGGGCAAAAGCATTGGAGGCACTTTGTCCAAAAAGACCTGTCCCCAGAGCTGCGGCACCAGTGCCAGCAAACCCTCTCAGGACGGATTTCCGGCTGATGCCAGAGCGCTTTGAGTCACGTGCGTCGTCGGTCATGTTTTAAGTCCTTTTGGATAAGCGTTTCGGGGGGAATCAAAAGGGGCGAGCTATCCTATGCTTTGAGTTGCGAACCATAGACTATTTAAATTGAGCAGTATGCAACACTATCGCTGACGGCTTTAAGAACTGGCAGTTACCTACTTTTCTGCCAAATTATTTTTGTAAGCTATTGAACCAAAATCGAAATTCTAAATGGCTATATTATCTGATGTTTTTGTCAAAAAATTCTTTTACATCCTGGGCTGTTTGGCGGGGGCGTTCTATATGCAACAAATGCCCTCCACCTTCGTAAATGATCTTCTCTACAGATTTCGCGTTTTGCAATGCGTCTACAAAAGCATCTGCCGTTTCCACCGACAAAGCAGAATTGTTGCCGCCCCAGAACACCAACGCGGGTGCACGAACATGATTCAGGACTCGCTCAGGATTGCCGCGCTCGTATAAACGCGTTGCAATAAACGACTCCCAGTCTCGACAGATCACATTCGCAAAATCTGTCTTGCGGGCGATCAGTTCAGGCGTGACTTTGCTGGGATCATTTATAACCGTATTTAAAAACTCTGCTGTAAATCGCGCTTCGCGTGTCGATGGCGTAAAAACGGCATCGGGGTCGCGATCCCGCTCAACAGTTCCGCCGCGGCCTCCATATTCAATGCCGGCTGAATTGCCCAGAACCAATGCGGTAATGCGGTCAACACGGGTTCCCGCATAGCGGAACGCCACAGGTCCACCGTAAGACATTCCAACAATGGCAAACTTCTGTATATCTAGATGGTCCATCAGCGCATCGATCATCGTCAAGAACCGCTCAACAGAGTAGTTGCCGCTTGGCACCATACCGGTCAGTCCGAAAGCAGGCAGATCGAGGCGGACCACGCGGTAATCTTCACTGAGTATTTCGACCCAGGGCTCCCAGTCCAGTGTATCTCCGGACGAGCTATGAATCAGCAGGATTGCCGGGCCGGTTCCATTATCTTTGTAATGAACGCGGATCCCCGCTTTGCCTTCTAACACGACGAATTTGGAGTTCTCGTCGGCGTACTTTTCAACAAGTTGTGGGTACGTCAGGGTTCCGCCAGAGGGTTCTGGGCAGGCGTAATTATCAACCAAACTGTTTTCTGGTTGCGCAGATGAAGGTATGCTCGCACAGAAGAAAAGACATAAACCTAAGATGACGGTTTTATGTATGTCCATGCTTTCACCTCTAAGCAACAAGTTATCCCCAATACCTCTATACTGAAAAGTAAGGTGGGGTGGTGATTTTGTCGAGAGTTATGGTGTTAACTGCGAATTGGAATGGGTTGCGCACCAGTGTGAGTTGGCTCTGAGTCGCGAACTTAAAAAAGCAGAATGCAACGTTGGATACTATTGAGGGTGAATTAACACAAATACGGCTGACTCTCTTGAGTGATTGTCGTTAAGAAACTGAAGTCTTTAGTCGCAACGCTTGTTTAGACCCTAATGGTTTCCTGAGAGGTCCTGCGCCATAGTGGATGTTCCACTGACTTCCGTATACCAAGAATTGAAATTCACCTCTTTAAGAGACAGGCGCATTACCTAAATGCTGAAAAGACTCGCGCAGATACGAAATTAGACGTATCATCATCCTTGGGCGTTGTAATTGATATTCCGAAACCACCCATTTGCCGGGTTTGGAATCTTAAGTTATCAAACCTAACGTCCCTGGGACGGAACCTAGCGCCTATTGCTTGGCCAGAACTGATGGTGACCGTCACCAATCTCTGCTGTGGGTCCCGATAAATCAAATAGAGGTTATCTCCATCCCATTCGGGCATTACCTTTGCGCCATAGTAAGCGAAATTCCGATCATTTAAATCGGGAATAGGTAAGGTTTTTCCATATAGTTTTTCTGTAATTTTCTCGAAGTTTGCTTTCTCGTCTGGTGTGAAGTCAACGGACCAGAAGGAATCCTCTCTGAGAAAATCGTATATATTCAGCGCTTCACGGCTCCATCTGGCTTCCGTAGTTTTACGTTGAACCCAATCCTGGCCAAGCCACCCTATCCCAATCCCAAGTAGCACTGCTGCTGCATATGTGAACGGTTTTCTAGCCAGAGGCTGCAGTTTTTTTGTTGGGGAACTCGAGCTAGAGGTTTTTTCTTTCGGAATATGTATAGCTTGCATCAATTCAATTTGTTTTTTGAGGCTGTTTGCAAGTTTCCTTAAATCATGATCTCGGGCAACGGCCGCCTTGACGCGTGCTGCTTCTAGTTCTGAGAGTTCTCCATCGATCCATGCCTGAACGTCTTCTCCCGAAACGTTATGTCTGGATTGATCCCGTATCATTTGCCTGTCGCACTCCCAATCTTATGCTTCGTCTTATTTCGATTTATCAGCGTGATGTATAACCCGTTGTGGTAAAGGTATTTCTATTCCGTTGCCCCTGAATTTTGCGTCTATAGTAAATCTTAAATCGCTATGATGCGTAAAGACGATCGATTTGTGATTCTGGATGGCTGGTTTTCGGGCGCGGGTATTTGTCTCTAAGCGGGTGTTTGTCTCTAATCCATCGTCTGCAAAGCACAGCCAGTAGTATAATAGCCGCTATCAAGGCTAACCTCGGGTGTAAGTCTTTATCTCATCAATACGCGATAGCCATGCATTTATCGTTGATTTCTCTTTCTCAAAATAATCACTGCTGAATTCTACGGAGGCTGTCTCTTGGGGCAACAAAGTTGGCGCAACGAAACAAACGGGCAGTGTTAGCCCGAGCAGCGCATGGCAGATATTCTTTTTTGAATGCAAACGCATCTCTGGCACCCTTTTAATTCGAGTCTAGCGACGCTCAATTTTTTTATAAAAATTGCAAAGATTAAATAATCTCAACCAATTCTTTGAACTATAAAAACACAGGAAGATCTTAGTCGGCTAATTGTTAGCCTTGTTGATGCCCTTCAGCACCTCTTTAACCAATCCGGGATTGCTCGATACGGCTATCCCCGCGGCAAGGGCAACGCCCGCAGCCATCATAGGGTTTTGTTGAATGAGATGCGCCAATTGAGTCGGGATCTGCTTATCCGCACGTTGTTTTGCGTATTCCTCTCGCCCGTTAAGGCCGTTTAGTTTTTCAGATGGCAACGGAGTGCTGTCAGCTGATTTTTTGATCCTGGCTAATGCCCAAGCCACAATCAAAATTAAAGCCGCAAAGATAATGGAGCCCCCTGCAACTGTTGCGCCTGCAACACCTGGTCCATAGTTTGCCGCAATCACCATAAAGGCAGTAACGCTTGTGCTTGCGATAGCAATAAGCAGAAAGCAAGCCACCGTGCTAGCCGTAACTTTTAATAGTGTGGCTCGAACAGCAACTTGCTCAATCGTAGATAAGAAAGACATTATATTTTCTGCTTAATCTGACTCGAGACTATCTATTAAGGGCTTTGCCAATAATCAATCCAATACTGAAAGCCGTCAGTGTGGTGGCAAAAGGACGATCTTCAATCGTTGCCTGAAGGGCGTTAACACCAGCTGCTCCAGCATCTACAGCTTGCTTTGATTTTGCTTTCGCCGTGGCCTTAACGTCGGCACGTACAGCCGTAGTGAGCTCAGAGATGTCGCTTTTAAGAGCTTCAAAATCGTCGCGAAGCGCTTTAATTTCTTTGTCATATGTTTGAGTAGACATGGTGAACTCCTCTATTAAGTTAAGTTACACCTTAACAACGGTTCAGCCTCCACTTTGTTCCCTGAACGTTACCAGGTTTTTCGATCTATTTATGCTGACTCTTGATGTGGCTGTGGTGCTGGCGGGGGTGGATCCCCAGCCGTTGCTTCAGGGAGAGTGCTTTCCTTGGTTTCAATGCGTTGGCGCTCATTGATAATAAAACTGATAAATACATCAGTAATGACAACGATGGGTAGAGCTAGAATTATACCAGTCGCACCAAGCAAAGACCCGCCAACCAGCAAGCCAAAAAGGATCCAGAGAGGGTGAGTTCTGACGTTGCGCCCTATAAAAAAGGGCGACAACACAGCAGTTTCTAAGATCTGGCTGGCGCCATAAAGAAGGCAAATCATAATAAGCGGTAAGATACTATTGAACTGCGCAAAGGCTGTCACAAGGGCGATACCAAAGAGCAAAAGATTGCCTACAACAGGGAGTATGGCAGACAATCCCGTGAGCACCCCAATCAAAACGGCGTTTTCTAACCCGATCAGTAGCAGACCTACAGAATGAATCACGGCTTGTGTAAGCATAACAAGACTCTGGCCTCGGATTAATCCTGATAATTTCACGTGGATTGCATTCATCAGGAATTTTGCAGTTGAACGTTGTTTATGAGGAAAAATAGTCTTGAGTGCTTCAATAGCGCTGCGACCATCTTTCAGCAGAAAAAAACATACGAACGGCGTAAGAACCGTGAACAGGATCAGGTCAACCGCTGAGAACACAAGGTTAACAGCCTGACTGGCGGGCTCTTCCGTATTATCTATCAGTGATTTGACATCCAGATCATTCGAAATCAAATCGCTTTTGCTGAGGCCAGGCACCTGGGTATCTAAGAACGTGATGAGCTTAGACTTTGCGCCTGATATAAGTTCTGGCCAAGCACGGATGAAGCTGCTGACCTGATCCATAATGAGTGGAATAAGAATCACCAGCAGGGCAATGAATGCACCGCAGAAAACCATTGTAACAACAAAAGCGCCCAAAGACTTTCTGCATCCCCATGTCTCTAACTTGTCAACGGCTGGCATCGCTATATATGCAAATATGGCGCCAGCCAAAAACGGTGTGCTTGCGCCGCCCAGAGCAATAAGCAGTCCGATAACGACGATTGAGCACAAACCGAAAATAATGGCGAATTTAAACCGATTGTTCCGGTGGGTAATGGGGGGTGAAGTCGTCAATGTCATAAACGCCAATGCGCTGGGGAAAAGGCTAGAAGTGAAAGAGCGCCGCGTTGTGCGGCGCGCTTCTCACGACCAACCATTTAGAGGTTGGTTTTTCGTCCCATACCAAAGACAAGGGAAACGACCAGTAGCACAAGGAACACAAAGAAGAGAATTTGAGCAATGCCTGATGCAGCGGCCGCTACTCCGCCGAAACCGAATAGCCCTGCAATCAAAGCCAAAATCAAAAATGTAAGAGCCCAACCAAGCATTATCTTATCCTTTCATTTTTGTTTTTACCGCGAGCATCGGCTGCTAATCCGCTGTACTCACTTACATAACGAACGCTGAGGGTGTTGGTTCCATTTTGGCTTTATTAAAAAAAGCCAATGGTTGGCCCCAAAAGACAAAGAGCCGCGCTTTTAATATGTGCGACTCTGTTCTTTGTTTGATTGCTATTGGGAGCTAATGGACAGTTTTTACATCACCATATAATTTTTTTAGGTGCCGTACTTGCTGCTGATAAGCTCTAACCGTCAACTCTGCTTCGGGGTTATCAGCTATATAATGTTCTAGTGCTTTACTCGTAATATTTTCAAGCTCGCCATCAACATATGCACTTAGATCACTCGGTGTGAAGAACTCCACTCTTTCCAATATCATATTTCACTTACACCATTTTCATGCTGCCCTTTCGTTTTTGCTCCCTTTAGCCCCATTTGCATTCATTCTCTCTTGAATGGCTCTAAGCTTTTCTCGTGTTCTAAAGAGCCGTGATTTTACTGTTCCGATCTCAACGTCAAAAATATTTGATAACTGATCGTAAGTCTTTCCTTCCACACTAACGAGGCGCAGCAACTTTTGTTCCGTCGCTTCCAGTTGGTTAAACGCTCTTTCAAAATCTCTCATTTCCAAAGATTTCTCCTGCATTTGTGGTGTAGATGCACTTTCCTGCCAGTCTTCAATTTCAACTTGATGACCGCGCCGCGCCACACGCCGCACTTCATCGATGAATTCATTGTGCATGATCGTGAATAACCAGGACTTCATGTTGGTGCCCACCTGGTACTGTTTAAGGCGGGACAGGGCGCGTTCTAAGCTAGTTTGCACCAAATCTTCAGCTTGGGTGACATTCTTCGTCAACTTAAGTGCGTAGCGCTCCAGAGCCGAGATATGCGTCGTTAATTCTTGAGGGTTAGATTTTGTGGCGTCAGAAAACTGTTCTAACGTAGCCATTTGATTTCTCCTCTTGTTATCGAGTTTACGTCGCTATTGCTGAGGAGAAGGTAGCCATCTGTGTCTTTTAAACAAGGAAAAGATGTGCATAAAAGTGGCACAAAACCTACGTTTTAGACCTTTGAGTAGGGTGCGTTCTTGATCAACAAGATGGTTAAATCTAATTGAACTCAGATACCCATTTTAGTGGCTTTTCACCTCTTTGAGGAAATGCCTTAAAATGAGTATTTGTACGCACTTGCGCGTTTCACGTGGTATGAGTATCCATTCTTGAGTTGGTGACTGGCTTGCAGGTATTGAGATAGGAAAAAAAACAGATGACCAAGCCGAAGAGAGCTTACAGAACAGAGCGTTTGCAAATTATGCTCGACGAAGAAGAACTCAAAGCAATAGAAGAATGGCGTTACGACATGCGCCTACCGTCTCGTTCCGCAGCCATTCGGGAATTGCTGAGAATCGGCTTAGACACTAAAGAAAAAGCCGAGCAGGCTGATATACAGGCTAAATCAACTGACTTTACAGTTTTGCCGGACGCGGAAAAGTAGTTTAACGGCGTAATCCAGGAAGCCCTTTTAAGTCCAGTCACACCTTATTCATCTTTCAAATAGGTCTCTCCGGATCAAATACATCAACTTCTGCTCACGCCTGAAGAAAAGCAGATAATTCTATTTGTGATGAATGATCTTTCGAGATCATGTTGCTACGCGGATAGAATTATGCGTGTTGCACTGGAAGTTGTATGTCTTAACCGGAACTTTGTGCCTTTATATGCGTTTGTATCAAGCAATCTTGATTTGTCATAAGTAGGAGAAGTTAAAGTATGTTTGACATGACAGTATTTCTAAAGCGCATCGCCACTGTGATCTTTAGCGTATTTCTCATGGCTGGTTTTTCAGGCTGTAATACTGTTGAGGGTGTTGGTCGTGACGTTGAATCAGTTGGCGACGGTATTGAAGACGCGGCTGATTAATTTCCACTACATCAGCCCAACAGATAAAAACCCCGTACTCTTTTGAGTGCAGGGTTTTTATCTGTTGGGCTGATGGATCATCTTTATGTGTGTCTCAATACTTAGTCCTGCACTCTGAATCGCCAAGGGCAGAGGTCGCTAATGTCTTGAGTAGTGACAGTAGAACACTAAAGAAAAGCGAATGTTCCTGATGGAAGAGTTGCTAAACATAAAAAAGTCATCAGAAGTACCTGCATGCAGTTTTTTACTTTTCTGTAAGCCATTGCTCCTCAGCAAAGGACCAATTCACAAGGTGGTTCAAGAATATATCTACGTAACGTTTGCGCTCGTTTTTGTAGTCCAGATAGTACGCGTGTTCCCAAACGTCGCAGCATACCAGCACTGTTTCACCATCGAGCAGTGGGCATTCAGCATCATGAGTTGAGCGGACGCGGAGTCCCTCTTTGCCCGTTGTGAGCCAAGCCCATCCGCTACCGAACTCGCTGGTCGCTACTTTCTTAAATTTTTGACTGAAGGCATCAAAGCTACCGAAACTTTTATTTAAGGCTTCAGAAAAGGGACCAGAAGGTTTGCCACCTCCATCTGGCGAAAGTGACTGCCAGTACATGTTATGGTTCCAAATCTGCGCAGCCACATTGAACAGATCTTTGCGATCAGAACTCTTGTTTGCAAAGTGAATCAGATCTTCAAGTGGTAATTGTGCGGCCTTGTCAAAATCGTCGACCTTATCATTTGTTTTATCGACGTATCCTTTGTGATGTTTGCTGTAATGCGTCTCCACTGTCTGTTTTGATATGTGTGGCTCCAAAGCATCCATAGCAAAAGGGAGTTGAGGTAAAGTAATATGCATTTTGATTTCCTCTGTTAGACAACTAGAAAGTCGAGGGGGTTGTGATGCACGCAGTGTCAGTTAGTCGGCACACCTTAAACCTCAAACGCTTCTCATATGTGAAGGTTCCGTATTTAATGCAGTAAGGATCTGATTTTGGCCTTAATGCCAGAAATGCTTCCCTTCCAAAGGGCTGTTTTCTGTAGTTTTCTCTGGAATTTCCATGAGGGTGCTTATGAAACTGGTATTCGTCTAATTGAAAGTTATGAGAGGCGTACACTATGAGAGTTTATGAAATAGGCGATTATTCGACCGGTCTTAATCTGCATATTGTTGAACGCCCTCGTCCGACACCCGGGCATGGCGAAGTTCTGATGAAGGTCAGGGCCACAGGTCTCAACGCCCGCGACCTCTCAATTATGGAAGGCGCCTTATCGACACGGGCGATGCCTTACACGCGGGTGCCTCTCAGTGATAACGCTGGGGATGTTTCTGCCGTCGGTCCTGGAGTCACAAATGTGGTCGTTGGAGATCGCGTGACCATGACCCACTACTGGCAGTGGCTTGATGGTGATTGGCATGCCTCTATGGCACAGCAGGATTACTCGGCGACATTGGATGGCTTCTTGGCTGAAGAAGTTGTGGTGCCGGCGACGGCTCTCGTGCGTATTCCAGATGCCATGTCTTACGAAGAAGCAAGCACGCTGCAAAGTGCGGGCCTCACGGCCTGGAACGCGGTTGTTGAGGCGGGTGGCGTGCGCCCCAGCGATACAGTCCTGACTCTTGGGACTGGTGGAGTTTCGGTGTTCGGCATGCAATGGGCAAAAATGCTCGGTGCTCAGGTGATTGTGACCTCTTCCAGCGACGAGAAGCTTCGGCGGATGAAGGCGTTGGGCGCGGATCTGACCATTAACTATAAAAACAACTTGAATTGGTCCGACGCCGTTCTTGAAATGACCGGTGGAGAAGGCGCCAATGTAGTGCTCAATAATGTGGGTATGCAGGAGATGGAGAACTGTCTTTCGTCCTGTGCCTCAAACGGGCGTGTCATGTATATAGGCGCGAATCCGGTTGTCCATGGTCAGGGTTCTGGTGAGCCAGTTGTGCTGACGAGATTCCCAAATCTCATCATCAAAAGTCTCATGATTAAAGGCATCATTGTCGGCAGTCGACGCATGCTAAAGGATTTGATCCAGGCGATGGCGACCAACAAAATTAAGCCTGTAATTGATCGGGTGTATGCCTTCGATGATTTTTTAGAGGCGATTCCATATATGAAAAGCGGTCACAAGATCGGAAAAATTGTCATCAAAGTGCAGTAGAGGGGCTTGCGTTTTAATCTGTATCTTTCGTTTTCTCGTTGCGCCTAACAGCACGCGGATAAGAATCCCAACCACTAACGAAGAACAGCCAAGATAAACTTTCAGTTCTTAGCTCAGAGAGGTTCTTGTCTGTTATGTCATCGACGATCAGACCATAGCCCCAACCTCGGTGCGCAAGAACGTAACTGAATGGGCTTCGCCTGAGAGGCTAACGCCAAACATATCAATCCCGGCTAACGGGTTGAAGACGTATAAACTCGCAAGGAATCCATATATTATTAGGATCAGGCCCATCACTAGACGTGCATGCCACAGACGCCGTTTCGTGCTGCTCATGCCCGGCCTCCGCTTAGGATTCGCTTTTTCGGGATTCTAGCTTGGGTAGAATGTGTTCCCCGAATTTATCGATATCGTGCTCAAAGTCAGGGAAAGCGAACATACAGGCACTCACGCCCGCTTCGTCATAAATGCGATCTAAATAATTCGCGACAGTCGCGTAAGACCCAACAAGCGTCGGTAGGCCCATAAACATCGATTTGCGTTTCAGGCTTTCAGACATGCCATCGGATTTGTCGAGTTCAGCTTGACCAACGAGGTTGGTAATCGCTTCCTCATCAGCGCCTTCCACAATGTGCTCAAAACGTTTGAGAGCATCCTGATCTGTTTCGGCTGCAAAAACGTTGAAGAGGGCAATGGTCCCGACGTCGCGTTTTAATTCAGTCGCATGAGTCTGAAGTCGCGATGTGATGCTTTTGAAGGCTTTAATGTCGCTCTCGATATCATGGCTGTTACCCCCTGCGATCACGAAGTTGCGGTCGCCCAGCTCGGCTGTGAAGCGGATACCGCGGTCCGACTGACCAGCGCAAACCAATGGGATCGGTGTTGTAGGCTGTGGTTTGATCTCGGCATCGTTCATCTCAAAGAACTGGCCTTTAAAGTTCGATTTTCCAGTTTCCCATAGCTCTTTTAGAATTTGCACGTACTCGGTTGCATAATCATACCGCGTGGCAAAGAATTCATCGCCTGGCCATAAGCCCATTTGGTTGAATTCTTCTTTGTACCACCCGGAAACAATGTTCAGGCCAAAGCGTCCTGGGCAAACAGCTTCAATGGTTGAGGCCATGCGGGCTGCGACGGCGGGGTGCAGTGACAGGTTCGTAACCGATGGAATAAGCTTGATCTTGCTTGTGACGGGTGCAAGTGAGGCGGTTAAAGTGAAGGAATCAAGGGCGTGATCCCAATACTCAACTTCACCGCCGAAGCCACGAAACTTAACCATGGATAAAGCGAAGTCGAAACCTAGCGCTTCACACTTCAAAGTCACGTCGCGGTTGAGTTCCCATGTAGGCCAGGTCGGCGGTACATTTTTTGAAATAATGAAGCCGCCTTTTGCGATCGGTAGGAAGATGCCGATTTCCATCATAGCTAAGTCCGTCCTTTTATTCGTTTATCAATCTAAAGGTGGTGGATTGGACGACGAATTACCAATGGAGTTCAAGCCCTTCAGTGTTGTTGGTTCACTGATTCTAACGATTGCCTGGTGCGAGGACTGGCAAGTAAGTTGGGGCTCAATATTTTATGGAGGTCTTACATGCCGTCCCTTTTTGGCACACTTACAGCCCTAGCTATTCTAATACTGGGCTTTAGCAGCTCTCCTTATGCTCAGCCTGGCTGGCCGCTTCAGGTGGATGCAGGCTGGCAGGAGGCCGTGCTGAGCGTAAGTGATGCAACACAATGGCAGACTCAACTCCAAGACATTGCGGGCTGGCAGCCAATTTTGTCTGGCGATGTGGATAGACAGCAGCTCGCGCTTTGGGGGCTTGATGGCGACGTTTCAGCCAGATTTATCGTCTTGCAGAACCCAGGCGAAACACAAGGCTTAGTCCGCCTGGTGCAGTTCTCCGGTGCGGAGCAAGTGCAAATACGATCCAGCGCGCAATCCTGGGATACGGGCGGGTTTCTATCCCTATTGCTGAGGTCACGTGGCGTTGATCAGAATTTTGCAGATGCGCGACGCTACCAATGGACCGGCTATAATGATCCCGTAACTCTGTATCTTGGGCCAGAACGTCGCCTTCGGAATGTTGTGTTGCGTGGGCCGGATGGCATTAACTTCGGTGTATATGAACGCGTGGTCCCTGGCCTGGATGGCTGGCCAAACATCAAAAAAATGAGCCGCCCTTTTAATGCGATGCAAATTGTAAAAGACCGGGACGCAACCGTCGCTTTCTATGAGGACATACTTGGTTTTGTCTCAATGTCGATTGGCAATGCTCCGGCAGCCCAGGCAGATGCCAATAACTTTGGCCTGCCGACAAACCTCGTTACATCGACGCCCCTCAAATCCGCGATTATGCATCCTATTGGAGGTGAAAGCGGCAGAGTCGAGTTTGTTGAATGGGATGGCTTAGAAGGGCGTGATCTGACGGACCGTGCTGTTGCTCCTAATTTGGGCATCTTAACGCTGCGTTTTCCTGTTGCTAACGCTGAAAAAAGGGCGAAGAACATCAAAGATAACGGCGGGCATGTGTCGGGGCCGCCTGTGATTGTTTCAATGCCACCTTATGGCGACGTTAAAATGTTCTCAGTGACGACGCCCGACGGTGTTTTTCTCGAAATGTTTCAGCCGCTTTAGAGTGTCAGGACCTAGTCGCCAGAATCGGTGAAATTTGAATCTCTACGCGCCGATTGGCTTGCTTGCCGGGGGCTGTTGTATTCGATGCAATTGGCCGCGTCTCACCATATCCGGCTATGAGCAATCGCTCTGGGAGCACGCCTTTAGACACGATTTCTTGTGCAACACTTCGTGCCCGTCTCTCAGATAGGGCCTGATTATAGTTTTCACCGCCATCGCTATCCGTGTGGCCGGTGACATCAATCATCGTCTTGTCGAATTCTCTAAGCACCTTTGCAACGGATGCTAATACGTTATATGAGCCGGATCGGATTTGAGCGCTATCGACATCAAAGGTGATGCTCTGATCCATATTAAGACGGATTTCGTCGCCAACCCGTTCGATTTTGACGCCTGAATTACGTAGTTCTTCTCGCAGTTTTTCTTCTTGCCGGTCCATATATAAACCAACGCCACCGCCTGCGAGTGCGCCGACGCCAGCCCCAATCAGGGCGTTGCGCTGGCGTTCTTTTGAATTGTCGCCTGTGATGAGGCCAATCACCGCACCACTCGCAGCACCAATGCCCGCCCCGATGGTCGCTTTGGAAACCTCTTGCTTATTGGTGTACGGATCATATGTGCTGCAAGCGCTTAACAAAACAACGCCAGCAGTCAAAGTTGTTACAGATTTAATCGAACGAAATGCCATTTTACCCTCGTCAAGCCATGCATGAATATTCTGCATGACTAGGTAACGCGGTGGGGCCAGGTTCGTTCCAAATGAGGTGAGATATTTCCCCGACTCAGACGGCTAAACCAGCTTTATTGCCGTCAGCAGTCGCGGTGACCACAACGCGCGGGGCGTAGGCATCGCCGATAACATGCACCTCTACGCCAGCTTTTCTCAATGCACTTTCCATGCCTAAATTTGGAATACGGGATGTTGCATAGGTAAACAGACTGACATCATCAATCACCTGCTCTTCGCCATTGAAGACGTTTCGAACGGTGATCTGGCCCTCTTCAAACGCGGATTCAGGTGAGGGATTAAAGCAGGTGAGCAACTGCACTTTTTTCTGCATAAGCCGTGCGTAGATGCCCTGTCGGTTAACCAGCGCTTCATCAGATGCAATCCGATCGCGCGGCGTCACAATAATCACCCGGTCAAACTTATCAGCGAGCCATTCAGCTGACGCGTACGTCATTTTGGTGTGATCGTGATCATAGATTACAGCCGTTCCAGGTTGTGGAGAGGGGCGCTCAAGCAGCATGGCCATGGTTTCCCTTAGGTCCGGGAAAAACCCTTCATCTTTATATTCTTCAGGCAAAAACGATGGCCAGGACATTGTTGAGCCAGTGGCTAAAATCACAGCGTCTGGATTGAGCGCCAGGACATCAGAGTCTGATGCCGTGATGCCGAGTTCAAACTTAACATTGGCTTTCTTGGCATTGAGTTGCTGATAGTCATAAATACTCGAAAGGTTCTCACCACCAGGCAGTTCAGCGTGCAACCGTGTCTTGCCGCCAACATCGCCTGAAATCCCAAAAACTGTCACGTCATGGCCGCGAGCTCCTGCAATCCAGGCTGCTTCCATACCGGCAACACCTGTGCCGACGACGACAACTTTACGTTTGGTTTCTACTTGTGCAGGCCACCAGTCCACTTCATCGGGTTGGCCGACGCGCGGGTTGTTGTCGCATTGTAGCCGCCCGCCTGCGATGATGACTTGCCAGCAGGTATTGCCTGAGACGCAATAGCGAATTTGAGCTTCACGGCCTTCCATGGCCTTCTTACCCCAGGCGGGGTCTGTCACCAATGGTCGTCCCAACATCACCAGATCCGCATGACCGGCTTCCACAGCGCGGTCGCCCTCGTTGGGATCGGTAATCAGACCAAGGGCACCGACCGGAATATCGCCAAACGGTTCAGCGATCTGTCTGATTTTCTCTACAAAAGGTGCGCGTTCTCCATGGAGGTCGGGCAGGTGCCAGTACAAGGTGTCGGAATGCGATCCCCAACAGTAGGTGACGTAATCAGCATTGCCATTGGCGGCCACTTGCTTAGAGATGTTTTTGGATTCTTCCAGATCAATGCTTCCAGGTACGCCATCTTCCCCTGGCAGTTTGACGCCAATGATGAAGTCACTGCCAGCAAGCTGGCGGATGGCGGTCATTAAGTCACAAACCAATCGCGACCGGCCTTCGATGTCACCACCGAATTTATCTTCGCGAGCGTTGGAATGAGGAGAAAAGAATTGATGGAAAATGTGACCGTGTCCGGCAGAGATTTCAATGCCGCCCCAGCCGCATTCTTTCAGCCAGGCTGCAGACTCTGCAAAGTCTGCAATCATGATTTCCACTTCTTCTGTCGATAGCGCGTGAGGGACGGTCCAGCTTAAATCATCTGGCAAAGGTGATGCACCAATAGAGTTGGCTTTGCGACCGCCTTCGTGATTTCCACGTCCTGAGTCTTGAAGTTGCCCCAACATCAGGCAACCTTCCGCGCCGACTTCATCGGCAAAGCGTTTTAAACCGTCCCCATTGGCCTTGCCAAACACTTGGATGCGGCGTGTGGCGACATTCCAACGGGTTGTCCCCATGGGCTCTGTGATGGACATGGACACGCCGCCTCGGGCGCGATTCTTGTAGTAAGTGATGGTGTCGTCGTTGACCGATCCGTCCGTCACATAACGTAATGACATTGAGGCATGTACAAGTCGGTTTTTGAGCTGCTTACCGGCGACGGTGATTGGCGAGAACAGGTGGGGGTAAACGGGGTGCGGAGTATCAGTCACGTAACGCTCATTCTGATTGTGGGGCACAAACAATAGTCAAGTTATGTCATAGCCTGTCCTGAGACCCAGACCAACGATTTACATGACGATGCTGTCCCGCATCACTCTCTGGGCAGAGCCGAAAACCAGTCTTCGGCTCTTAATTGATCATAGATAGAAGCCATAACAGCACCTCCGTCTTCTAAAACCCGGGATTCGTCATCCACGACCAAGACGCCGCCAAAAACCTGCACATACCCTTCAGTGATAACGTGCTTCACCATCAGGCCATTGGCATATAACAGATTGTTTACCGGTTCTGGCGGCAAGGTTCCGCCACCCACCAGAAAACCGGAAACGTCGATTGAAATGAGATCTGCTTTTGCCCCCTCGACAATGCGACCGATGTCTTTTCGCTTCAGCGCGTCTGCGGGAACAGAAGTCGCGTTTCTCAAGGCGGTCCACATTGTTGGGTTCTTGATCGGCTGCGGACCATTTCGCAAAATCGCGTATCTCGCTTGGCCATAAAGAACTGCCAGTTTTAGGTTCTCTAGATAATCGTTCGAATGGGTATCAATCCCAATATTTACCGCAATTCCGGCGGCGAGGGCTTCTGGATAGTTTTGGCTAAATCCACCTGCGCCGCCGGCGGACGGGCAGTGGGCTAGCACCACACCCTTTTTGATCAATATTTCTGGATCAATGGTCCAGTCAAGGCCGCCCATATGGGCGCCAAAGACTGTTCCGTCCAACAGGCCAAAACTTTCCAGCCATTGCGTTGGGGTGACTCCCCACATGCGTTTAACTCGCTCTGTTTCCTGACCGGATTGTGAGAGGTGGATATGCAGCCCCGTTCCCAGTTCTTTCACGGCGGCGGCGAGTGCGGCCATGGTAGCAGGCGTATGGGTGTCAGTTGCGTGGGGTGCCATCATGGGTAAAATACGTCCCTCGGACGCACCCATTTTTTCTTTGGCGAAGGCCAAATTGGCTGCGATCTCGTCCAGGGTGCCGTCTTCCGAGTCCAGCAACACCTGATCATCGGTGCGCGACCAGATCGGTTCGAGGCGGTTTGAACCAGGAATCATGCCGCCGGGATACCCACGTACCCCCCAAGCTTCTGCAACCCGCACATAAGCTTGTGCTTGCCGTAAACTGAGACTCATCTCGACATGAGTGGTCGTGCCGCTGCGTAGGAGTTCGGCCACGTTGTAGGCGGTCAGCTTATCCTGATCGCTGTCACTTAATTGTTCGACGAGCTCTTGCGGGCGTCGATTATTAGGCCGTCGCCCATTTTCAATCAGGCCGCGTGTGGGTGTGGCCGTGCACGCATGCGTGTGTCCGCTAATAAACCCAGGCGTTACGATGTGCTTGTGCGCATCGATGCGTTTGTAGTCACCGGCGATACGGTCCGCAGAGACCTTGGCAATAAGACCACCTGAAACCAAGACCGATCCATTTTGAATCAACGCGTGCGTGCCGTTCTGCTCGACCAACAGCCATCCTGCTTCAACAACAAATTCACCGGTAGGAATGTCTGCTCTCTCTGGTCTTTGAGCCAGAGATTTACGTGAGGTGAAGGAGGTGCCTGCAAAAGCTGAGGCCGCGCCCACTGCTGTGAGTGCGCTGCGTCGGCTAATGCGTTGTTGAGTTGTATGATCATGTTCGCGAATATCTAACCCACATAAAGCGCAAGGGCCATCGCTCATGTAAAGGGGAGTGGTCATCGGCGTTGTTTTCCCTTGCTCTGTCTCACCAACTCTAACCGGTCTGACGTTCTCTGTTCGGCAAGAACATCATTCTCTTTATTAATATCCGCTAGGAGTCAGCGGGGACGATTTGCACTGCATCAAAGCATTCGGCTTCACTCAGTGTGCCGAGGGCACAATGATTTTTCTTAAGCTTTACATCGTTGCTAAATTCATTGCATCGCTTGTTCTGTTGTACATCATGTGTCCGTATCGAAGCGCCATTGACCGGAAGTTCACTGCTGATGGAAAATAAAAATTCGTCATCAGCAGTAGCAAAGACGTCAAGACTGCTTAAAGGTATCTCTGTGTTGTTGATGACCTGAACCTTGAAGCGGCATCCGTTGCTGTAGCCAGCGGAATAGGTAAAGTCTTCCCGCTCAATAATCTTTATGTCGATTGTGCCGGAGTTCTCTGTTTCACCGCAAGCGCAGACAGCGAGGCTAGTCAGTGCGCTGAGTGATAGCTTACGAAGCCAGTGGGAACCTGTTGGGCCGGACATAATATATCCTTCCTTAACTCCAGTAAGTGACACGTTATCGCAACCTAACGAATGTCGTACGCTAGCCTAGGATAGCCCTTCGAGCCAGACCCATGCGTAATATGCTTGTCATCATAGGATTAGCGCATGAAAGAGGTGGAGATTTCTCAGGGGAAAACCGTTGTTATAATCACCTAGGGAACGATTCCGGTGAGTCGCTGTGCTTGGACTTGCAGCCTGTTTGGGCCTACACCATTATCTACACAAGAGACTAAAACTAACTTCTATAAAGAAAGGCGATATCCATGCTGAATCTGTCACAACGCGGTCGCGCCGGCCTCCAGTTTCTCGGAGCCTTACAGCCCTACGCCTCAAGTCGAGTCCGCAGCATTGCAAAGTCTGAATTTGAAGCCGACCCGGAAGGTGCTGCGATTGTTGCAGAGCATGAGCGTGGTGGCTCAAATGAGCCTTGGCCTGACCGCATCGCTAAAGCAAAAGCTGTGGCAGAGAAGTCTGTCGCCTACAAGCACGAGCGTTTCTATCAGCGCTACGTGGCGGAAGAAAACTTTGTGCGCGCCATCCCAGCGATTGAAGAAAAGCGCGGTGAGGCTGAGAAACTCGTTAATGTGGAATTTAAAGATTGTGGCGGTTCTCTTGAACTCGACGACAGTGTCGAAGTGCCTGAGTACTATAAAGGTGTTGAATGGCATCTCGAGCCAGGGGGCTGGGATGGCTATGATCTCGCCGGCCCAATGTTCATGTCTGGCATCGCGCCATACGTCTTCAGTAAAGGCGGTTACGCGGCTGTTGAAGTTGGCGACAACATCATGAATCACCGTGTTGAAGTCACGAAGCGCCTGCCGAAAGATCATTATGATCGCATCTACGAAATGGGGTGTGGTGGTGTGGCAACGCTTGCGGCGTGTCACAAGAATTACCCAGAAGCTGAGCTAATTGGCAGCGACCTCTCTCCAGCGATGCTTAAAGGCGGGCACAATGCTGCGCGTGCCATGGGTCTCCCCGTTACATTTAAACAGCGTGATGCGCGTGACACACGTGAGCCCGATGAGAGCGTCGATGCTGTTGTGTTGTATGCTGTTTTTCATGAAATGCCTGTGGACGTTTGCGTCGATACCATTAAGGAGGCGTATCGTATTTTAAAGCCGGGCGGAGATATTATTATCAATGACCCGCCGCCGTTTGCAGCCGTGCATCCTTTCCAGGCTGTGGTTTTGGATTGGGATACAGATAATCGCGGTGAGCCCTTTTTCTCTGAAACCTGCGCCATGGAGTGGGTTGATGTTCTCAAGGACGTTGGTTTTGTAGATACCAAAGCATTTGGTCTGGGGTCTCAAGGTTATCCTTGGGTCAATCTCGGCACAAAGCCAAATTAGAATGCTGAACCTTCGGAGTAGCTTAACATGACGAAACCCCCTCCCAATCCCATTACAGGTTCAGATGAAATGGACGCGATGATGCGCATAAATACGGAGCTTATGTCTGAGCTTTGGATCCTGCGTGATCGCGTGACAGTCTTGGAGAAGTTACTTGAAGACAAAGGCGTGGTTGCACGAAATGATATTAACGACTACGCCCCTGAAGGTGAGTTTGCTAAAGAGCTTGATGAAGAACGTGAGCGCTTTGTCCGTCGTGTTGCGGGAGCACCCTGGGAAGTCGAATTTACCGTTGAGTCCTTGGTTGAGCGCGGGCAGCGCTAAGCAAGATCCTATTGTAAGACCAGCTTAAGAGGGGCTGCGCATGACAGATGCCACGCCAGAGACGGCGTCTATAACGCGCGCGGTTGGAGATAACCCAGAACGCACCCTGCCGCTCCATGTCTGCTTGGGGTGGGGTGTTGGCAGTCTCGGCATGGCCGTTATGTTTGGTTTGATCAATACGTTTGCCCTGAGCTTCATGGTCAATCAGCTGGCGATTTCTGCCGGTTTTGCTGGGCTACTTATAGGTCTGTCCAAAATTTACGATGGTGTAACAGACCCTTTGATGGGTGTGATCTCTGACAAGACCAACACACGCATGGGGCGCCGACGGCCTTATCTGTTGGTGGGAGCGTTTATGCTGGCCGCCAGCATGGTCTTGACGTTCAACGTGCCGGCCTTCGTGTCGCCAGAAAATGCGTTGCTGTACATGACCGTTATCCTGCTGTTCTACGCAACGGCGTACACGGTGTTTAACGTGCCTTATCTCGCGATGCCTGCCGAGATGACTGATGGCTATCATGAGCGCTCTTACCTTATGAGTTTTCGTGTGTATGGCATTGCGGCTGCTGGATTCGTCGGTTTGGCTGCAGGGCCGATGTTGATTGATGCATTTGGTGGTGGGCGCGCTGGTTTTGAAGCGATGGCCTGGATTATGGGGGGCGCCGTCCTCGCTTCGTCGTTGTTATGCTTCTACTTCACCAAAGATGCACCGTTTAAGAATAAGGTCACAACGTCTCATTATACTCTGAAAGATCAGATCAGGTTGGCCATTGAGAACCGGCCTTTTATGTGGCTGATGATCTCGAAATTATGTGGGCTTCTTGGTAGTGCGCTGAGTGCGCCGGCCAAAGCCTTTTTCTTTCCGTTGGTTCTGGGAGCAAGTCTAACCAGCTTTGGCTATTACTGGGTTGCTTTTTACATTGCGATGGTTGCGTCTCAGCCCTTTTGGCTCCGCTACGGTAAGAATCACGGTAAACGGAACATCTTCATTTTTGCGTTGATCGCAACAGCAATCGTCAACCTGACATGGCTTCTTGCAACGCCTGCAGAACCCTATGCCGTCACAATCATCAGAGGCTTGTTCTTAGGCTTCTTCGGCGGCGCGACTCTGTTGATGGGGCAGGCTATGCTGCCGGACACGATGGAATATGACGTGCGCCGCACCGGCATTCGTCGTGAAGGTGTTTACGCCGGGTTTTATACCACCATCGAAAAGTTTTCTTATGCTGCGGGGCCAGCAATTGCAGGACTTTTATTGGCAGCGGCTGGATACGTGGCCTCAAGCGACGGCTTTGCGGCCCAGCCTCAGAGTGCGATTATCGCCATCTATATCTGTGCAGCGGGCATTCCAGCTTTGATGGGATTTGTTGGGGCCTTGTGTCTCACGCAGTATGATCTCACTGAAGAGAAGCTGAAGGCCACGCGGCTAGTAAGTGAAACAGCCGTTGAATAGAGAAAGTTGGCTAGAAAGTCTCGGCTCAGCTTAAAGCGATTCTAGGAAAGAAATGAGGTCGGCACGATCGGGCGTCGGCATAGTTCTGAAAACTTCTTTAGAGGCTTCAGCTTCGCCACCATGCCAAAGGATGGCCTCAGCCAATCCCCGCGCGCGCCCGTCATGCAAAAAGTAAGTATGACCGGAGACTTTTTCGGTCAGGCCGATGCCCCACAACGGCGCGGTCCGCCATTCTGATCCGCTGGCCAGAAAATCAGGCCGACCGTCAGACAGACCATCGCCGAGATCATGCAAGAGCAGGTCTGTAAACGGGTGAATGGTCTGCTCGGCGAGGTCTTGTGTGCGAGGGTCGACGCCGGTCTCTAGCGTCGGTATATGGCAGGACTGACAGCCAGCCTGCATAAATAGGGTTTGACCTCTAACAACTTCTGGCAGCGTTGCGCCCCGCTGCTTTGGCACGGCGAGGCGCCGCATGTAGACGTTCAACTGGTTCAGAAAAGCCCCCGTCATCTCGATGCCATCGTGGTTTGCGGCGGATAAGCACGCGGTTTGAGTGCTTTCGCAGTTGTCGGTTGGACGCACGGGCGTGGTAATGCCCATGTCGCCGACAGCCGCCCCGGAATTCTGATTGGTTAGATTGGAGACATTAGCTTTCCAGCCGAATTTTCCTGTCGCCATCTTCTGATCACGTTCATCCCACACCACGTTGACGCGGCCTGAGATTCCGTCGCCATCAGCGTCATCGGGGTCGGCAAGCGCGTAAAGCAGGTCGTCAGAGACCATTTCCAGAAGGCCGAGACCGATCACAGCGTTAGCAACGCGTGGTGAGGTCATCACGGTGTCCGGCATAGGTCCGTAGGCGAGGTCTTCAAAACGAATGACAGGTTTGCGCAGGCTGTAGGCGGTGCCGTCGCTATACGTCCCTGCTATTTCTTGCCATTCCATGATGGCGCGGCCTTCTGCGGGTACCCCGTCTATCCCGCGGTCTTGAAGCTGGTCCCCGTAGTGAGGCACCCCGAGGGGGCCGCCGGTATCGGATTGCCCTGGAACACTCAGGCGCACGAGGATCGAGTCCATGGGGGCGCCCACGGTCTCTGGCGGCGCGCCGCGCCCGTTGTTGACGTGACAGTCAGAACAAGCCTCCCGGTTGAAGAGCGGACCGAGCCCGTCGGTGGTGGGTTGCGGGCCGGGGTGCGGCGTCCAAAGCGTGTTGAACAGTTGATTGCCAAAGGTGAAACCCGGTTTAACGTCAGCGGGCGCGTTGGCAGTGATGAAGGTGTACGCCTCCGAGGTTGCAACCGGGCGCGTTGTCTCACCGCCCAAGTTGGGAGAGAGGGGCACGGCCAGCAATCGGTCGCGCACAGAGGTATCCAAGGCGTGGGCACAACCCATGAGGCTGAGTCCGAATAGAGCTGCAAAAGACGCGGCCGAAGGGGAGGGCATCAATAACGATCCTTAAGGTCTCAAACTCCGGCGCTTTCACCAGATCCGGTTAGAAGTGTAATGACATCATCTTTGCGATGGTTTTTCCACTCATAATCCGGGGCTGGAGGCTCGATATCGATTCGAGCGCTTTTTGTTTGTCGGCACTTCCCTTGGAACGAGCCCATGCACGACTGGTTCCGGTCAAACAAGCCCATGCACGTATGATCGAAGGAACGAGCCCATGGACTCCGTTCAACCGCCCCCCGTGGAACGAGCCCATGCACGGTTTTGCGGCTCGGCCCTTAACATAACCCTTGCCGCAGCTCTTGCCATGGGCCTCGGATCAAGGAACCATGGCGCTGGAAATGCAGAGGGGGCGATTTATGACGACAGAGTCTGAAGCAATCTGGGGCAGCCGCGCCAAGTGGCTGCATTGGCTGATCGCCTTTATGATTTTAGTGGAGGTTCCGGTGGGTTATGTGATGTCCACCACATATGGCGCGTCGTTCAAAGACGAGACCATGCTCGGCCTGCACAATTTTATGGCCCAAATTCACATCACCAATGGCGTGTTGATTTTGGCGCTGGTGAGTTATCGCCTGAGCTGGCGGTTCAGAAACCCGGCACCCGATTTGCCAGCGTCGTTGGCGGCGTATCAGAAAATTGTGGCCCGCCTGACGCATGGTTTTCTGTATGCGCTGTTGTTCATCATGCCGCTGTCAGGCTGGGCGGCCAACTCCGTGTTGGGGGACTCACCGCAGTTTGGTGAGACGGAATTGTGGTTTTTTGCATGGGATATCCTGCCGCCGATTCTCCCGCAACTGCCCTTGGACCACACGTTTGGTTATGTGTTCTTTGCCAATATTCACCGCTATGCGTTGTATGCCGGAGGGGTGATCCTCAGCCTGCATATCCTCGCTGCGCTGTGGCATCACTTTGCCCGTAAAGACAACATTCTGCTGCGCATGTGGCCGGCCGGTGCGGTGGAGTCAGAGCGGGAACGCTGACAAAGCAAGTAAGTCGCTGACGGTTATGCATTCAGAGTGTTATGCAATAATTGATGTCTCTGACTAAGTTCTTTTGAAAATCATCCGTCAGTTCACTGCTAGTATATGAGTTGTTTTTCGGGCTTCTGGAGTTTTTTAGCCATGGACGACGAAGTTAAAAAATACAAATTGGCCATTACTGAACTAGAAAAAATATTTGTAACAGTTGCGCATATATCGGCGAATATTATGGGACGACAGGCGCAAGACCGAAAACAAGAATTTGGATCTATAGTATTTACGAAAATCTGCTGCCACTGTCACTCAGTTCTACAACTAGTACCCCGTCAACCGATAATGGCAACAACCGAGCCTGAGTTGTGGGACATTTCATCTATAGCTTCTATTGGGAGAGCATTGCTAGAATCCTACTACTCTTTTTTCTATCTTTCCGTTGATGTTGTTGACGAAGATATGGAAGCGTTTAGGTGGTTATTATGGGACTATAGTTGCGAGTTTAAGAGACTGCAGCAGCTAGAATTGATCGGGTCGCAGTCACCACTATTGTCTGACCTTAGAAGAGAAGTAGAGGCACTCAAAAATACGCTCGTTGAATCGTCGATTTTCAAAAGACAAACTGAATCAGTTAGAAGAAAGATGACTGGTGGCCAGATGGGTGTGTTTTCAACAAATACAGACCTTTCGCAGCGTGCAGGAATATCGAAGAAGTACTACAAATTACTATACGATTATCTGTCGTCGTATGTGCATTCATATTCGTTATCGATAAACCAACTACAAAGTTTTAGGGCAGGCTCAGCAGAAGCCGTACATATTATTGCTTTGCTTGCCAGATACTGCCTTGTCTATATGTGTTTTTCATTAAGAGATATCACTCAGCTTTTTCCTGATCAAAAATTACTGATAGATAATGACGTAAAGGGGATAATGGATGATTGGATTGATATCGCGAGAAATTTCCGGGAGTAAAGTTTCATTAATTCCGTAGCGCACATAAAGCTTGATTCAATAATTGCTCAAGCCGAGAGTTTTATAAGGTGGGGCGATAAGAAAATTGATGGATTATCTATTCCGCCAGATAAGCGTTCGCGTCTGGCAGGCGCATGTTTAAACCTCGCTCAAGAACACCAGAAAGCTATTGTTTTACTGATCGCAAGGAAAATTCCTGGACCAGCGTTATCTTTAATCCGCTTGATGTTTGAAGCTTACATTCTCGGTATGTGGTTGCACCTGTGCGCTACTGAAAATGCTTTAAACAAATACATGAATGATAAATTCGACAACAATATTTCGACCATGCTAGCTGAACTAGAGAGAAACGAAGCTTTTAGGGATGGTGTTCTATCACGCCTCAAAAGCTCTCATTGGCGAGCCATGTGTAGTTTTACGCACACCGGTATTCAACAGGTCATGCGATATAATAAGGAAGCAACCATAGAGCCTGACTTTGACCCTGAAGAACTGGTAGCTGCGATTAACATAGCAAATTTCGTTGGTGCTATGTCATTGATAGGAATAGCGCTTTTGGCGTCCAACGATCAGTTAGCTAATGATTGTTTGGCAAGGGCGTTGGAAATGGAGCACTAACGTGTTTTCTTAGTTGCCGCTTTACTCCGCCGCGTGCACTTGTCCTGGCCTCTGGTCAGTTTTTTCGGATGTTGATTCCCGTCAATACAGGGCTGTGATCCAGCTCTCATTATATAGGACGACTTGAGCGCAAGTTCTGCGCACCGTGAGCGTGCTGCGGGGCAGCGGCAAACGGTCGCCTGTGTAGGAGAGAGTATGCTTCACGCCATGGCCCGATATGGTCGCCTTGTTCTTGCCGGTCTCATCATGGCGGTTGGTGTTGTTGCGATGGCTCAAACCGAACCGCCCGCTCGTGTGGTTGTCCGGCTTGATGTTGATGGTGTGATTGGTCCAGCGTCCAGCGAATACATCGCTAATGGACTGGCCACTGCCGCTGCGCAAGATGCCGCCCTTGTGGTTCTTCGTATGGATACACCTGGCGGACTTGATACGGCCATGCGCGACATCATTCGTGACATCCTTGCATCGCCTATTCCCGTGGCCACCTATATTGCACCGGGCGGTGCCCGTGCCGCCAGCGCTGGCACCTATATCCTTTACGCCAGCCACATCGCTGCGATGGCCCCGGCGACCAACCTTGGGGCGGCCACCCCCGTTCAGATCGGCGGCCTGCCTCTTCCTGGCTCCCCGCAACCTCAGCCTCAACCTCAACCTGAGTCCCAGCCCCAGCTTGAGTCTCAACCTCAATCTAAGAACCCGGTGTCTGCACCGAAAGAGGGGACGGGTCTGACGTCTGAAGCGCAAGACTCTGAGGCGCAAGACCCTGCGGAGTCCAGGGATCAGACGGTCAGTCCGCCGCCCCCCAAAGACGCCCTGGGCGCTAAGATGGTCAATGATGCCGCAGCTTATATTCGGGGTTTAGCTGATCTGCGCGCGCGTAATGCGGACTGGGCCGAGAAAGCCGTGCGCCAAGCAGCCAGTCTGTCGTCACAGGCCGCGTTGGAGCAAAAGGTAATCGACGTCGTGGCCGATACGCTGCCTGACCTGCTCCAGCAGATTGACGGCCGCGTTGTTAAGACATCCCAGGGGGATCTGACTTTAGATGTGGCTGGCGCTGAGATTGAACCGATAGAGCCCAACTGGCGTACACGGCTTTTGTCAGTCATTACGCAGCCAAACATTGCCTTCATTCTGATGCTGGTGGGCACATATGGTCTCATCTTCGAACTGTCTAATCCTGGTGCGATCATTCCCGGAACGATAGGTGCCATTAGTATTCTGCTTGGGCTCTATGCCCTGAACGTGTTGCCGGTCAACTATGCGGGCCTCGGTTTGGTCCTGCTTGGTATGGCTTTGATCATTGCGGAAGCCTTTGCGCCGTCTTTTGGCGTGCTTGGGATTGGCGGTGTTGCGTCGTTCATTGTCGGTGCCGCGTTTTTGTTCGAAACCGATGCGCCGGGCTTCGCTCTGTCGTGGACGGTTATCATTGGAACGGCTTTGTTCACGGCGACGTTCCTTATTGTGGTGATGTATCTGGCGATCAGCGCTTACCGCCGCAAAGTGGTGACCGGCCGCGAAGAGATTATCGGTGCGACGGCAGAAGTCACGGAATGGGAAGAAACAGCTGGGCGGGTCCATTTTCATGGCGAGACGTGGCACGCGGAAGGCCCCGCGGGCCTGGCTGCGGGAACTCCGGTTGAGATCAAGGATCGCCGGGGCCTCGTTTTGGTCGTCGATGCTCCATCACACTAGGGTCAGCTTCAAAAGAAAGGACACATCATGGATACAACCATGGAAATAGATTTCATCGGCTATATGCTCCTCGCCGTCTTGGTCAGCATGTTTTTGGCGGCAGCAATCAGGATTCTGCGCGAATACGAGCGGGGGGTTGTTTTTACTCTTGGTCGATTTACCAGTGTAAGGGGGCCAGGGCTGATCATCCTGATCCCGTTTATTCAGCAAATGGTGCGGGTCGATCTACGAACCATTGTTCTTGATGTGCCGACTCAAGATGTGATTTCTAAAGACAACGTCTCGGTTCAGGTCAATGCGGTTCTTTACTTCCGCGTGGTGGACCCTGAGCGCGCCATTATTCAAGTCGAAGAATTTCTTGAAGCGACCAGCCAACTCGCACAAACCACTTTGCGTTCGGTATTGGGGAAACACGAACTTGATGAAATGCTGACGGAAAGGGACCGGCTGAACAATGACATTCAGGATATTATCGACACCCAAACGGATGCGTGGGGGATCAAAGTGGCCAATGTCGAAATTAAGCATGTTGATCTCAACGAGAACATGATTCGCGCCATTGCCAAACAAGCCGAAGCTGAGCGTATTCGCCGCGCTAAAATTATCAATGCCGAGGGCGAAGAGCAGGCGGCCCAAAAATTAACGGAGGCGGCCAAAATTCTCGCGACAGAAGGTGGGGCGATGCAGCTGCGTTACTTGAACGCCTTGCAGGAATTTGCGGGGGAAAAAGCCTCTACCGTTGTTCTGCCTCTGCCGTTGGATGTCATGAAGCTGTTTGACAAATCGGCGACTTCTTAGGCGATGCCCTAGCGTTTCTTACTCTAGATCAGGACAATCATGAACGGATTGCCCGGCTCTTCTTCTATCCAAAGAGCTTGATGCGCCGCCCGCCCGGAAATGTCGTTCTATCATCGATGTGGTCGGTCTGCGCCGTTGATGCACTTAGCGCATAAGTGTTGGCCCATGTTCTCATGCGCCCTATTTCTTCCTGCCGCATCCGCGCCAAGGGTGTTGTCCGCGGGAGGCTCTGGGATTGCTATAGGAAGGGCTTGGGATGATTGGCCGGGCGCGTCATGATATGTTGTGATCAACTATCTTGGGTGCTTTTAGAAGATTTTCTGGGTTGATGTTTTGTGGTTATTTCCGTTGAATAAAAGCATATCAATTTCTTCTTTATCTTCCGGAAGCTCCAGTTCGATGGCGTGTTCAAGGGCTGCGTTATGGACTTCGATAAAGTCCTGCAGCAACGCAAGTTGAGCCGCCCGGCTTTGATCGGGCGTCAACGGAATGCTGAGTTCAATTGCAAGGGCATCAAGATATTCTTCTGCCCGTTTGATCAACTCACCAATCAGCCTTTTCTGAAATGATTGATGCCCCTCATTTTGACCCCGGGTAATGCTTATCTCTGTTGTCACGTGCTCGACTCCATAAAAATTCAATACTGAAGGAGACACTAATAATTAAGGCGCACCGGTTATTGATCACAGTCAAGCTGAAAGCCGATTCTGGGTAATAAGCACGTGCAACTGCACATTGGGTGGTGTGGATGACAGCTATTCCGCCGCCTGGACCTGCCCTGGCACTTGTCCTGGCCTCTTTCCTGGCAGAAGCGTGTCTTCTTGCTCGGCTGACAGCGTGCGCAGGTGCGGCATGACTTCGGTGGTAAACAGGTCCATGTTTTTGGCGGTGAGGTCCGCAGGGAGCGTGCCAAACTGCAACATGGTCAGCAGGTGCCCCATGCGCATGTCTGTCCAATAGTCTTCGATTTGTTGACGCACCGTCTCGGCACTGCCGCAAATAAACATGCCCATATCGATGGACAGCTCCAGCGTGATGTCGCCGGTGATCTGAGCTTTTGTTTTGGCCACACCCTTCATGGACTCAATGGAGGAATAGCCGGGCGGGAGCAGCATCTCGATGGGCATTTTAAGAAACTTATTGCGGAAGTTTTCGTAGTGCACCTTGGCCTCTTTGCGGGCGATCTCGTCTGTTTCGGCGACATAAATCGGGAGCGCCCACCCTAATTGGTGATCGGTGGCGGTATAGCCGTACTCTTCTGCCTGATCACGGTATTGCTGTAGATATTTACGCACCGACTTCACCGGGCTGAAGGTTTGCAGATAGGTGTACTTGCGGTCAGGATGCGCGGCCCAGACGATGGTTTCCTTCGATCCCTGTGACGGCACCCAAATGGGCGGGTGGGGGTCCTGATAGGGCCGGGGCCAGAGGTTAACGTATTCGTGGTTGTAATGCTTGCCATGAAAGCTGGTGATGCCGGGTTGCGTCCAGGCTTGGATGATCATGTCGTGGGCCTCATGGAAACGCTCATGACTGAACGCCGGATTGGTGCCCCAAACGTGATACTCGGCACCAATGCCGCGCACCATGCCGGTGATCAACCGGCCGCGCGTGAGGGTATCAATCATGGCGTGTTCTTCCGCCAGCGTGAGGGGATGATCGCGTAAGGGCAAGGCGCTGCCGAGGATCGCGATGGTCACGTTTTTGGTGCGCCGCGCGAGGGCAGAGGCTGTGACGATCGGCGAGGGCATCATACCATAAGCAGTGGAGTGATGCTCATTGACGGCGATGCCGTCGAAGCCGAGATCTTCGCCGCGTTCCAGCTCGCCCAGGTAGCGGTCATAGAGATCAGCACCAGCTTCCTTGTCATACAGCGTGTTGGGGGTGTGCAGCCAAGCGGTGGGGTATTTGGCGGCTTCCTCCAGGTCCAACGCGGCATAGGGCATGAGGTGAAAGAGGGTGAATTTCATGACGAGAATCCCTTAATCAAGGCAGACAGTTCGGCGGGCTTTTCGATCTGGGGGAGATGGCCGCAATCCTGCAGCATGACCAACTGGGCACCCGGAATACGCGCCGCCAGCGCTTCGCCGTAGGGGGGCGGGAAGACAGGGTCTTGTTCGCCCCATATCACTTGGGTTGGCACGGTGATGCGGTGCAGCCATTTGTGCAGATGCGGATCAAAGAAGCGTGGCTCCCAGGCGAGGCGCGCCGTGGTGAATTCGTTTTTGATCGCCGTTTCATCTTGTTCGGGCGTGGTCGGCATTGCGAGGAGTTTTGCGGCCAATGCCTCATCGTGAATCATGGTGCGGTAGCGGGTTTCTTTATCCCACATGAACAGATCACCTTTTTTGACACCCGGCACGTTCAGTCCAGCCGCGCCAATGAGTGTGAGGAGACCCATACGTTCGGTTGAGCGGATGGCAGTTTCCAAAGCAATCCAGCCGCCCAGAGATTGCCCGACCACATGCACATCCCACAGGTCGAGCGCTTCGAGAAAGTCCAGATAGAAGAACGCCATGTCGTGAATGGTGTCGAGCCAGTCGGGCATGTCGCTGTCGCCAAAGCCGGGGTGATCGGGGACAATGACATCGTGTCCCCCGGTGAGACTGGAACAGAACCCAAGCGCATTTCCAGCGCCCCCTGCGCCATGCAAAAACAGCAGTGCCCGGCCTTTGCCGCCACGGCGATAGATGATCTTGGTGCCGTTGATGTCGACTGTTTTGGTGTCCAGGCTGGTCACGGCGCTTCCCCCATGTCGTTTGGCTTGTAATGGTATACAATAATGAGAATAATAAGAGATTATTCAACATATATACGTTAATTTGTATACAATTTGGCCAATTGACAGGTCTTTCATCGCCAGAGATTGTAGTTTTATGCCCAATGATGCGCTTCACTTGTCTGAGACCTTGGCTGCCCCCGAAAAAGAGCGGGCCGCAGACCGTGCTTATGAGGCGATTCGCGCCCGCATTATCGACGGGTCTTTGCCCTCGGGTGCTTTTTTGGTCGAGCAAGATCTTGCCGAAGTGATTGGCGTTAGCCGCACGCCGGTGCGGGATGCGCTGCGCCGTTTGGAAAGCGAAGGGCTGGTGTCCATGAGCGGGTACAAGCGCGCCATTGTGCGCGATTTTACCGAGGAAGAAATTGAGGAATGCTTCCAGCTGCGCGCGTTGTTTGAGAGCTATGCCGCAGCGCAGGCCGCCACACGCTTAACGCCTGACGCTATCGCGCAGCTCAAAGATCTGGCCAAGGCCATGGAGACCGCTGTTGCGGCAGGCGGGACCAGCGCGACGTTGCGGTTTTCAGATTTAAATGACGCCTTTCATAAAGTCATTCTGGAACACGCGGGAACGCGGCGCATGACCGACCTGCTGCATCCCCTGATGCAGGTGCAACTGGTATTGATGAAGCGCTATCAGCACACCATACACCAACATTTAGAGCGCAGTTGCTGGCATCACCGGGAGTTAATTGCCGCTTTTGAGGCCAAAGATGCGGCGTGGGCTGAGACGCAAATGCGCACGCATATGTTATCGGCTAAAAATGCCGGTGTGCGGGATCACAAGAATGTGGGCGTTTCTGATCAAAATTAGGGGCCTGATACAGAAGAGAAAAAGGCCAGCTCACCGGGGGCAGTGAACTGGCCTTTTGTTTGGGTTCGGGGGGAAAGCTGGGGAGATCCCGAACCCTAGACCTGTGACGTCTGCAGGCTGGCGCTGTGTGCGCTGCGCCCGGTTGCTTTAGGGGCGGTCTTGCCTTCTTTGTTTTGGGCCAGCATCAGAACGCTGACCCCGACAAGGATGGAGAGCAGTGAGCCGCCAAGGACGCCTAATCGCAAGTCAGTCGCATAGGCTTGCGGGTCAAGAGCCAACGTACCAATGAACAAGCTCATGGTGAAACCCACACCGGTCAGGATGCCGACGCCATACAGTTGCAGCCATGAAGCGCCAGCAGGCAGCGTTGCCCAGCCTAACTTGATCGCTGCCCAGCAGAAGGCGAACACACCGAGTTGTTTGCCCAGGAATAGTCCGAGCGCGATGCCCAGCGGGACCGTTCCAAAGGCCGAGTCTAAGCTGAGGCCGCTGAAGGAGACGCCCGCGTTGGCAAACGCGAACACCGGGATGACACCGAAAGCCACCGAAGGGTGAAGGGCATGCTCGAGGTCACGCACGGGCGACTTGGACGGATCTCTTTTGTTCCGCATCGGAATGAACATCGCCAATAACACACCAGCTAAGGTGGCGTGGACATCAGACTTCAGGACAGAGATCCACAACACGAAACCGATCATCATATAGGGCGCGAGATCAGTAACGTTTCTGCGATTGAAGATCGCAAGAACGACCGTGGATGCCCCCGCAATCGCGAGTGGGATCAGTTCAACGCTCTCTGTATAGAACACCGCAATAATGACGATGGCACCGACGTCATCAATGATCGCCAAAGCCAATACAAAAACTTTCAGGGACACTGGCACGCGTGATCCCAACAACGCCAGGATGCCAACCACAAAGGCGATGTCGGTTGCGGCGGGAATAGCCCAACCGCGCAAGGCTTCTGCATCTTCCCAGTTGAAGAACGCGTAAACGAGCGCGGGTGCGACGATGCCGCCAATGGCACCGGCCAGCGGCAGGATCGCCTTTCTGGTGTCGGACAGAGTGCCTTCCAGCAATTCGCGTTTGATCTCTAAGCCGACAAGAAAGAAAAACAAGACCATCAGGCCATCGTTGATCCACAGCAGGAGCGGTTTGTCGATGCCATTGCCGCCAATGAGCACTTGGACGGGGGTCGAGAGTATAGTCTCGTAGAGACCTGCAAGGGGGGAGTTGGCAACAATCAAGGCAATTATGGCGGCGCCGATCAAGAGCAGACCGCCGAGCATTTCTTTGTTCACGGGTGTTGTATCGGGATTCATGAGTCTTTTTCTTTTATTGAAATTTAAGAGGAGGTCGTGTGGTACGTGTGATTATGCGTAGGCGATCTTACCTTCGAGGGTGACCGGAGAAACGAACTGACTTGGTTTTATGGTCAGAACAGAGCAGTTCACCTGTCTGAGGACGGTCTCTGCGGTTGTTCCGATGAAAAAACCGGGGATACCGGCGCGGTCGATGGTGCCCATGACAATCAGATCAATGTTGTGGGCTTTCTCGACAGCCGTAATCGCCTGCCAGGCTTCGCCGCGTTCAATATGGGTTTGGATATCGCCGAACGTTTCAAGAAAAGGTTTTAGGATCTCTGTGACGGCGTCCTCTGTCTGACTCACATGGCGTTTTAGAATTTCCGTGCGAACCGTGTCTGGCACTTCAGACTGCAGCGTATAGGCATCGTTGCCGGTGACATCCCAGGCATGCACAACATGAAGGTCAGCGTCTTCCAGATTCGCCAGCGACGTCGCCAACTTTAGAATGTCTGTCGTGATTGCGTTCTCATGTGGGGTATGGGGATGCACATCAATCGCAGCCAAAATGCGCCGGAACTGCTTCGCCTCGCCAGGCTTAAGCACCCAAACAGGGCAAGGACATTTGCGCATAAGGTGAAGAGAGTTGCTGCCAAACAAAAGGTCGCGGAACCCGCCCGGCGCTTCAGCCGCCATCAGGACCAGATCATTTTTTTGACCCAGGACCTGTTGAATGACCTCGAAAAATATTTTTCCACGGCGCACCACGCTCTGCGCCTCGACACCAAGCGCGCGGATGGGGATGAGAAGACCAGCAAGGGCGCGCTCACGCTCTGCGATGATGTCGGAAGACACATACACATCCTCAATCACTTCAATGAGTGTGAGTGTGGCGTTGTTTCGTTTTGCCAGTTGTGAAGCGCGGTCGATGACTTCATCGGTGCCCTTTGCGTCGCCTACCACGGCAAGAATATTATGAAAGCGTTTCACCAAAAAACTCCTGTTCACGAACGTGACGGGGGTATAGGGGATTAACTTGAATAGGGAAATAAGGTGATTATATAAATAATGATAGTTTAAAACTATGAAAGTGAAGGCGCCATGAATAACACCACTCTGCCAACATTACGTCAGCTTCAGTACTTGGTGGCTGTGTCAGAAACCCGTCATTTTGGCAAGGCGGCTGACATGCTCGATATCACTCAGCCGTCTCTCAGCGTGCAACTGAGGACTCTGGAAGAGACATTGGGTGTGGAACTGGCGGAACGGGGGCGTGGCGGCGTTGTGATGACGCCAACAGGCCGGGCCGTTTCGGAGCTGGCGCAGCGGGTGCTGTTGGATGTGCAGGCGATTGTTGATCTCACGGCTGGGGCTCAACATGGGCTCAGTGGCACGATACGTCTAGGAGCACCGCCGACTGTCGGCCCGTATTTATTGCCGCAGGTGATCAAGCGTCTGCACAAGACCTACCCGGATTTGCGGTTGTACGTGCGTGAGGAGCCGCCGCGAGATTTGTACACCGCGTTGCTGGCTGGCACCTATGATCTGATCGTGACACCTCTGCCGGTGAGCTCCAGCGAAGTAGTGGTGGAGCGGTTGTTTCGTGAACCCTTGTATTTTGCCTGTGCCACCGATCATCCACTGGCACACCAAGGGGAAATTGATCCAAAAGCGTTGAAAGGCGCTGAGGTGTTGGCGCTCGACCCTAAGCATTTGTTGCATGATCAGGTGAGAGATCTCTGCGTTGATCTTGGTGCTGTGATGTTGCGGGACTTCGAAGGCACCAGTCTTGATACGTTGCGACTTATGGTTGGCAGCGGTTTAGGAGTGACCTTTTTGCCGGCGCTGTATGTCAAAACAGAAATTGGAGCGCGGGGTGAGGTGGCGGTGGCTAAACTTAAAAATAAGCAGATTCATCGCACGATTGGCTTGGTGTGGCGGAAGCATCATTCCAATGCCGATGGGTACCGGCAGATTGCAGACATCATAC
Organism: Rhodospirillaceae bacterium; assembly: GCA_040221475.1. Taxonomy (GTDB): domain Bacteria; phylum Pseudomonadota; class Alphaproteobacteria; order Rhodospirillales; family Rhodospirillaceae; genus WLXB01. The sequence goes on from JAVKEJ010000052.1 coordinate 49,023, forward strand.
GTCATGCCGTGGCGGCACAGTTTAAAGATACGATAGTTTTATAAGCTGGGGGTTTTAAACTGGGTGCTAAAAAACCGTTTTGGGCTCTGCTTTGGGGAGAGCAGAGCCCAGTCACGGCCTGATTGGGGACAGGTATCTCAGCGCTGGGGAGACGCTAGGCTGCGGCGAGGGCTTCAGGTGGTCCCCGCTCCTGCTCCGCTTTGGCGGCCGGTTTGGTTTTTGTATTGCGGATGGCTTTCCACATCAAAGACCGTTCTAGTCGACTTGTCCGTGTGCTTTTAAACGTGTCGCGGCTGGAGAGGTAAGACGCGGCGTGTTTGAACATGACAGTCTCCTTTGATCCAGTTTCCGGCAACTGTATTTGCGTTGCCGTTGATATGGATTTGGGGCCCGTCCTGCACACTCTCAAGCGTGGACGCATGAAATTCGCGCACGTTGCGTTAAAGCAATCTCGACGTTAGGAGAAAACTATCTTCTGTGATTTTAGGACAGACCTGCTGCCAGTTTTGACGTTAGCTCTGGCCTTTTGCTGCCACAGGAGAGCGCAGCTCTTTATAGACATTAAAGCTGGAATTGTTTGGTGTGCCCCAACTGTCTGGCTTGGGGGCTGATAAGAATTCTGGGTATTCTCGCTCCGCTTTTGCGAGGAAGGCTTTGGGCAATTCTTCCGCGCGCGTGAATTTGTGCATAGAGCAACGGTAGTACAAATGTCCTTCGGTCTGCCCCATCAACATCCAGGGCAGATAGGGTGCGAGGCGCATCCAGGTGCCGACATAGGGAATGGAGGTCAGGTCTTGGTTCTCTAGATCCGCCGCGCGGCAATGGCGGTGGAACATTTCTGATATGCGCATCCTCTCGCCAGAGCTTTCCCGGGGCCATTCGTCTGGTTGGAGTTCTGATTTGAGTTCCTGGTGAACTTCGAACAGGGCGAGGGCGGAGCCGTTAAGAATTTCCCAAGGCGGGTTGAACGGCGAACGGACGATGGTGCCTTCCATATCAAACTCGAAGATGGGGGCGATTTCGGCGTTTACGGTCATGTTCTGAATGGGCAAAACTTCGACAGTCTCGTTGTTTAGTGGGTTCTGCCAAACATCGACGAATTCCCCGGTGTTCATATCGGAATAGAACGCCAGTTCGCGGTTGAAGACGCGGTATTTGTTGTCGGGTTGCGGCTCTATGCGCCGCACACCAATGCCGGCCAAGCCGCAGAGCGGGGTCACCTTTTTCCAGTCGCCGACCACGTTGTAAATTGTTCCGGAATAATAGCCGACGGAAACTTTGGAGGAATCCAAATCGCCCTGAAGACGAATGTAAGATCTCAAGTTTTGTGCGGGGTCTGACAGATCGATGTTGATTTCGTCGCTACCTGGCGTCAAACCCGCCTGTGCTTGTCCTGCGCCAAATGCGGCGCCCATCAAACCGGCACCCCCAAGGCCACCGAGGCCACCGAGCGTTTTTAATAGGCCGCGCCGGTTGAGGTCAGAGGCGAGCGGTGATGAAACGGGGTAATGGAAATTCATAAGAGGCTCCTTGTTAAGGACTACGCGGGTTGTTTGATTGAGACGTTGGAGGACGGAGTAAAAACGCGGACGCACACGGCGATACAAAAAAGTGTGGCATTGGCCATGCCCATCAGCACGAAGGGACCGGCAGGCATCCAAGCGTCGAACAGATATCCACCGATGGACGCGGCCAGTAAAATGCCGATGGCACCAAAAAAGCCGAACACGCCGACAACGGCGCCGCGTCCGTCTTTCGGGGCTTCCTGGCCAATCAGGGCTTGCGCCGCCAAGACCGCGTTAATCTCGCCCATGCCCAGGATGACCGCGGCGCCGTACATAATGGGCTGCGTGGGGTCGCCGATGAATCCCAGAGACAGGTAGCCGATGGCGGCGATGGCCATGGCGATGGACAAGGCGGTGACCCGGTCGAAGCGGTCAATGATCACGCCGGCAAACGGGGCCCACAGCACAGCGAACGCCTGCACGACGACAAAGAACAAGATGCCTCTTTCCAAGGCTTCTTCAGCGCTATAGCCGTTGGCCATTCCCGCTTGCACCAACCACAGAGAGAAGAACGTGCTGACCACAGTCAAGTCACCGCGGGAGACGAACGCAGCCACATAGGACAAGGCCACACGCGGGTTGCGACCGGCCTTTAACCCCTTGCTCAAAATGTCCGGCAGCGGTTCTTTTTCGGTTTTGGTGGAGGGCGTGCCACCCTTCAGGCCGATCCGAATGATGATCGCATTGATCAGGCAGATGACCGCAAAGGTCCAAAACGTCATGCGCCCGGCCGCGATCTGATCCATCCCGTCCGCCATAAACCAGCCGGGCATAAGGCTCGACGTGCGCAATACAATCACGACGCCAATGCCCTGGAGTAAACCGCAGAGGCCGAGCAGTTTTCCGCGCCAGGCATTTTGCGGATAGTCTGCCGTTATGGTGGTGATCATTGCGGTGTTGCAGGCAACGCCGACGGCAAAGATCATGCGGTAGGCTGTTAGATCTGCAATACTCTCGGCGGTGGGATAGAGCATGTAGCCGATGAAGAGAAAGACGTACCCGGCGGCATAAATCGGTCGCCGACCAATTTTATCGGCGAGCAGACCGAGGGGTCCGATCAGCACAATCACCACAAGCTCATTGAACAGGACCAATCGCCCAGACAACGCCCCCTGGTTCTCCAGCGGAATGTTCAGGATTGTGTTGAACAGATAGGGCTGGGTTGAACTCAGAAAAACCGAACTGGCGATGGTGAAAAACGCTGCATAGAGCAAGGTGTAGACGTTAAGCCTTGAGAAGCCGGGCTCCATCCAGACGGGGCCGACTTTAATGCCGTCCCGGTTAGGTTCGGCTGGTACGGACGACATGGTCAAAACGTTTCCCCACGCTCGTTTTTTGTAAAATTCAGGAGATTCTATTCTAAGGCTGCGCCTCAGCTTCGAATAGCGGATTGTCGTCAGCGTTGCAGACCTGTCGTCGATTGCGCGCGGGAGGGGGTGTTTGCTCTTCTTTTCAGACGGTTTGTCGTCAAACCCGATCACGACCGCAGGATTTTCGTGGTTTTTTTGGCCTTTTCAGGTCTTTGAATGATGCAGCCGGCATGCCATAACCCCCTTAAATTTTTACTCGAAACGAGCTTCAGTTTAGAGAGGCTGCATGGCGCATCAAAAATTGGCTGTTGTTATTTTCAACCTCGGCGGCCCGGACTCCCCTGAGGCTATTCAGCCCTTCCTGTTTAACCTGTTTAACGATCCCGCGATCTTGCGTCTTCCCAACCCGATGCGGTGGATCCTGGCAAAGCTGATTTCCTGGCGCCGGGCGCCGACCAGTCGCGAGATTTATGATCAAGTTGGCGGAAAATCGACACTTTTGCCCGCGACCGAAGAACAGGCCAAGGCGCTTAAGGCTGAAATTCAAGATATGGCGGATGACGTCGAAGTCTTTGTGTTTATGCGCTATTGGCATCCGATGGTTGAGGAAACCGTATCGAAGATAAAACAGTACAACCCTGACCGTCTTTTGATGCTGCCGCTGTATCCTCAGTTTTCGACAACGACCACGGGCACGTCAGTGCAGGCGTTTCAAAAAGAGGCCGTGCGCCAAGGGCTTTCTGTGCCCCAGGACACACTATGTTGTTATCCTCTGCATCATGGTTTTCTTGACGCAACTGTCGCCAATATCATCACAGCCCTCGACGAAGCGTCTGCCTATGGCACACCACGGCTGTTGCTGTCGGCCCATGGTTTGCCAGAGCGCACAATTAACGCCGGTGACCCGTATCAATGGCAGGTCGAGCAGACTTCAATGGCGATTGTTGAAGCTTTGGCCAGGCCCGGTCTGGACTGGGTGACCTGTTATCAGAGCCGGGTTGGTCCGGTGAAGTGGATTTCTCCCCACACGGAAGATGAAGTCGCCCGCGCGGGCGCGGATGGGGTGCCGGTTGTCATTGCGCCGGTGGCCTTTGTGTCTGAGCATGTTGAAACGCTGGTGGAGTTGGATATCGAATTCCGCGAGATGGCCAAGGACTCCGGTGTGCCGTTTTTTGCACGTACCCCGGCTGTTGCAGCCGATTGCACTTTTATCAGAGGTCTAGGTGATTTGGTGCGCGGCGCTATGAACTCTGATGATGTTGTTTCAGATATTGGTAGTCGGCGCTGCCCCATGAAATTTGGAACCTGCCCTAACACCAAGGGCGTCAACGAAGACTGGCGCTCTGAGATTTAAAACATATATCGACTCCATAACTTTTTCCCGTTACGCCGCGCGCTTAGGCATAACTTACACATAGGTAATATTTCTGATGGCATCTGTAACTGGGCACAAACATCCTGCAAGATCAGCAGCCAGTATTTTAGATATCAGACCGATGACCGGCGCGCTGGGGGCAGAGGTGCGAGGTGTCGATTTTAGTGCGCCACTGAGTGACCAAGAAGTTGATGCTGTTGAGGCCGCGCTCTCTGAACACCTGGTTTTGTATTTTCCGGATCAGGAATTAGAGCCGGACCATTTGAAAGTGATGGCGGGCTACTTTGGCGAGTTGGAAAAGGAACGCTTTATTCCGCCGCTGGAGGGTCATCCTGGGGTTCATGTTCTGAAGGGCATCAGCAAAAGTAAGCTGACCACCCAGAACCTGATTTGGCACGTTGATCATAGCTATAAACCTGAGCCCAGTTTTGGCGGCGTCCTCTACGCTGTTGATGTGCCAACGTCCGGCGGCGATACCATGTTCTCCAGCATGTACAGGGCCTATGATGCGTTGTCCGAGCCCATGAAGCACTACTTAGAGGGGCTTGTGGCGGTGCATGATGTGGTCGCCTATGGCTTGCGCTCGGGTCTGTTTGAAACAGAGGATACGCGTCAGGCGATTCTCAGAATGCCGCTGCCCGCTGAGCATCCGCTGGTTTGTACGCACCCGGATACGGGCCGCAAAATGCTTTACGTTAACGAAGCCTGGACCACAAAGATTAAGGATCTTAGTCCGCTTGAAAGTAAGTCGATTCTGGCGTTCCTGTTTGAGCACGCGACCCAGCAAGAGTTTCAGTGTCGGGTGAGGTGGCAAAACAAAGGTCTGCTGCTGTGGGATAATAAAGCGGTCCAGCACCGTGGTGTGCCCGACTATGAAGGCCCGCGCCTGATGCACCGGGTTGCCATTCAAGGCACGTGGAAGCCCTCGTAAAGACGCCAGTTTCAGATTGACGAACCACAGCTGCTTTCTTGTTATTTCAGTTAATGAATCATGTAGCGCACACAGGTGAGGCCGGCGCGTGGGGCTCTGAGCTGATGGGCGAGGGAGAGCTCTTCAAGCTTCCACGTTCTGTCCGGTAACAAGAGTCCGGCGCGGGCAAGACCCATCGCGGCGGATTCTGCGTGAGATAATGCAATCCGAACGGCGGCTCCTGGTAGCAAGTGGGTAAGAACATCAAAGGCTTCGAGCGTATGGCCGCATTGTAAGGCGGCTAAGGCATGGAGCAGGCGTTTTTCATCATCGCTAATGGTTGGACAGGTGGGGGCATGAACGGCCACTTTTTCTGACGCGGTTGTGCCGACGATCTCTAAAAACGTGGCAAACGCATTTGATACGTCCGGACAGCCCGCTTCGTCTAACCCGGCATCGAAACTCTGCGCCGATGGCGACCGGCCTGTTGATGCCCAGACCCAGGTTCGGATGGTCCATAAGGCAATCATTTCTGATGTCTTAAGGTCTGCTGTCCGCTGTTTGTCCGCCAGTGTGCCGAATTGATCCTGCGAGATGTTTTTATCGGTTTGCATCATCATTTTGCTTCCATCTACTTATCGACAAAGTAGATCAGATGTTAATAATAATTATTATCATTGCAAATGATTATTAATACAGATATGTAGTCCTTTATCAGCTTGATGCCATACAAAGATTGGCTGACTCCTGCGTGATTCCAGCTCCCTCCCCTATGGAGTCACGCCTAGGTCGGGAGAGGGCTTCGGTCCTCTCCCGCAGTCTTGAACACTGGATCGAGGCACCAGAATATCTGCTCATCCTTGCTCCCAAGCGTGTGCTTGGTCTAAAAGGCTCCTTCAGGCGTAAAGAAAGCTCAATGTCAGACGCAAAACCAGATCATCAGGCCCCAAATCATGAGGCTAAAGCCCGCGCGGCAGGATGGGACGGCGCACCGCCGCCGCCTTTGTCGCATTCGAGTCTGTGTCCGGTGTTCTTGGCAGTAGGCTGGCTCTGCGTTGGATTGGGGTTTGTCGGCGCTTTTCTGCCGGGTTTGCCGACAACGGTCTTCCTGATCATTGCCTTATGGGCGTTTTCTAAAAGCTCTGACCGGTTGCGTTGGTGGCTGTGGACGCATCCAAAATTTGGCGCGACCCTGCGGGCTTGGCATATGCATCGGGTGATTCCTCCACCAGCAAAAACCGCCGCCGTGGTGATGATGATGATCAGTGTTGCGATTGTCGCTGTCACCGCATCAACCTGGGTGGCGCCGACCATCTTAGCTGTGGTGTTGGCCCCGATTGCGACGTGGATCGTAACGCGGCGGAGTGCACCGCCACTCGCTTTACCCGACACCCACGCAACTGAATCTGCTGACGCTTAAGGCGTTAGGCCCAAACACCATCTCTTTGTTGTTTTAATGGACCGCTCTGGCCAATGGGGTCAGGGAACTTAGGTGTGACTTGAAACGTGAGTCCGCCTTTGAGTCCGACCGCCTGGTTGGCTGCGATAAACAATCCTGTCAGGTCACGCCGGACTTGATCAGCGAGAGTCTCGTGACTGCGGATGACCAGATCAAATCCATTCACATCCTCGCGTACCATACCATCCAGTTGCAGCGGCCCCATTTTCGAGAGATCGAGTTCCAGCAAGAAGCGAATACCTGATCCCTTTTTATCTTCTTTCTCGTCGTCTTCTGTGTCTTCCCGGCGCGTGATCAAGCGAATCTTTTCAATCTGGCCTTCTGCGTTCCAGGGAATCGGCGTCGCGCGCCATTCCCCACCTGTGTCGCGAGATTGCGCGCTGAGTTGAGAAACTTCGCCAGCGATACTTTTGGCGAGATGGGCACCCCGTGGGCCCGTGCGCTCCAGAGCACGCAGATTGTTATCTCCCGGCCATTGTCGCGGTTCGCCACTGCGCATGGCTTGAACAAACGAGAGCGCGGCAACTACGGTCCGTGGGCCGCCGTCCGGGATTGTGTTGGCCAGAAGTTGCGCGGCCTGCGGGTCTATTCGTTGCATCAACTGAAGCGCTTCGGTCAACGTCGGCCAGGGAGTCACCCCGCTTGCGAAGGGCAGCCCCCCCGGGGCTGGCGGCGGGGCGTTTACGCCAGTCGGCTCGCCGCGCGGCAGGGTTTGTGAGATCACTTCAAAAGTCACAGTTGTGCCGACAGGAAGATTCGCCGCATTGGCCAATTGCACTGTACCAAGAGCGGTTTGCACGCTGGGTTGTCCAGCGCTAGAGAGCGACGTGACCGCACCTGTTAACGTCAATTGCAGAGGCGAAGATTGCCCCTGTGAGGGGGGCGCAAATGGTGTCGGTGGCCAGCCTTGTGCCCCAACCAGGCGCAAGCCGCTTTGTGCTGAGCCGCCGCCGGGCAGCAGCGCGTTTGGTCCTTGGGGGGATTGTTGGGTGAGCGCTGATGTTGGTGCTTGTCCTGTTGCGGTCGTCGTTTGCCCGGGGATAGGTGTGTGTCTCGTTACACCTGCCGCGTTCGTTGGTGGCCCTGCACTGGTAGTCGCTATGCCTCCGGCTTGGGGTGGTGTTACACCCGGTTGTCCTGGAGTCAGCCCGGTGACCCTTAGAGTGATGTCTGACCCGGTCACCAGACCGATCTGTAGCGCGGTGGCCGCCGGTGTTGTCGCTGTTGGTGTTCCGCCTGGCAGCGCCGCTCCAGGTGTTGCCGCTTGTCCGGGCTGTCCGAGTGCTATCTGTCCTGGAGTTGCTTGGCCTGGCACAGTTTGGCCCGGCATAACCAGCCCTGTTGGCTGACCAAGTTGAGCACTCAAAGCGGTCGCTAAGGGCGTTGTCCCGTTAATCACAAAAGCGTTGAGGGGGCCTGCTTGTGTCAGAGCGACAGGCCCAAGGGGTGTGGCGATTTGTCCAAAGGTAAGTGCCGCAGGCGAGGTCAATTGTGCTGGGGTCGGTCGTGCGCCGGTCTCCGTTGGGGGAGGCTGGGCCGCACGGTCTGCCGCAAGTTGCGCTAGAGCCTGTTGCACAGGTTGACCGTTCACGGCGGCAAATCGCACCGAGACTTGTGTATTCGACGATGTCGCGACTTCCAGAGTGACGCGGGCCCCTTCCGGCAACGGCAAGGGCGTTCTTAGGGTGATATCGCCAACCGGGGTGCGCACCTGAACGATTTGAGGTTGGGTGATTTGTGCAGGTTGGGCCTGCCGGGGGTCAGCAGGCTGGGCCTGCCGTGTATCCACTGTTTGAGCTTGAGTATTGGCCGCGCGGGTCAGGTCAGCCCGGTTGGCATCGACCGCAGCCTGTGTGGCTTGAACTTGTGCGGCTTGAGCAGCAACTCTGGCGGCGTCTACGCTTGTGGCCTGTGAAGGGGGAGCGACAACAGTGCCTTCAAGGCGCGTACCGGTCGCCAACCGCAACACTTCGACAGAGGGGTCCCGGACCACAGCCGTGGGAACAGCTTGCGCAGCAGCGGGTTGCGGCTGGGGTGTCTGTGTGGCTGGTGGCGGTACAGTAGACACGTCTTTCCTACCCTCTATTTCCCCGTCGGATTCACTCTCTTATATGCGTCGGGTTCACCGGTTTTATATTTACCGGCTTCACCCGGTAAGCAGTTTTTCAGAAATCGCGGTAATGTCGAGGGCCGCTTCCGAACTGGGGGACCGAATGAGAATGGGGGTTTGATTGCGGATGGTCTCGCGAACCCGCGCATCTCGCCGGATGATTCCCGCCAAAGGGGGGGAAATTTTTAGAAACCCCTGGCACGCCTTAAACAGTGTTTGGTATGTCCGTTCGCCCTCACGTGTTGAATTGGAGGCGTTTACGATAACCCGGATGTCCAAATTTGGCCGCTCCATAGCTGTGACTTTAATAAAGGCATAGGCGTCGGTTAGGGCTGTGGGTTCATCGCTGGTGACCACGAGCACTGTATCTGCCGCACGCGCCAGTTGACGCACGGATTTTTCGACGCCGGCCCCAAGATCAAGAATTACACGGTCATAGCGTGCGGCCATCAAGCTGAGATCTTCGCCCAGGATTTGTAGTCGAGACAGTGGAATGTTGGCCAAGCTGCCCGAGCCAGAGCGCCCGGCAATGACATCAAAGCCGCCTTGTTCGTAATGCATGGCGGCCTGATTCAAAGAGAGCTTGCCGGCAACGACGCTGCCCAAGTCATAATGAGGCATCAGGCCAAGTTGAATATCCACGTTGGCCAAGCCGAGATCACCATCAAACAACAAAACACGATTGCCCCGCATCGCCATCGCGTGACTGAGGGTAATGGAAAAGAACGTTTTACCAACGCCGCCCTTTCCAGAAGCCACAGCAATAATGCGTCCCCGCTTGGCGGAAACGGCAGGCCGACCTGCGAGGGAGGGTGTTTCAGCGCCTGCCGGTGGACGTGAGGGAGGGGGCAGATCGGAATTCATTAAGATACCTCAGTTCTGGGGTCTATGGGCTGACCTGTGGGCTGTTCTAGCGAATCTGTGTTTTCGAAACGCGCGGGTTGTAAGTCTTCATCTGGCGGCAAGATCATACGGGCCATGGAGACCGGATTGATCGCGCACAGGCCGGTTGCCACATGTGGATTCAGACTGACTTCTGAAAACATCAGCTGGCCTGCGTCGGCAGCGGCGAGGATGGCGCCGAGTCGGCGCGTCATATCCAGGCGGGTGGCCAGAATGCGGGTTGCACCGCTGGTGGAAAAGGCTTCGCCAATGTCGGCGGCTTCGCTGGCATCACCGCCCGCAGCAAGCACGAGAATTGGTTCAACATCTGCACTTTGGGACAACGCTTTCAGGTAATCCATATCATGATGGCTGAACGGATTGAGGCCAGGGCTGTCAATAAACACCAAGTCGTAGTTGGCCATCATTTCATTAACGGCATAAGGCAAAGCATCTGGGCCACGCACCTGTTGGATTTCAATTTCCAGAATTTTTGTAAATGCTGTCAGTTGTTCAACAGCTCCAGCGCGCACTGTATCTGTAGTGATGACACCCACCGGACGTCCCGACAACCGGGCACGGGCTGCGAGTTTGGCCACCGTGATTGTTTTTCCTGAACCTGGCGGACCGACCAGCATGAAGGGTCTGGTCGCCTTGCGCTCGGGCAGAGGAGCGAAATCAAAATTATCTTCCAGGGCTGCGGCGCAGGCCATGGTTGGGGATCCCACTTCAACGGAGCGGGCGGTCATGACCAGCTTCTCGATCAGGCGCGCTGGGACGCCATGGTAGGCGAGGGCGTTGCGTACATTTTCCGAGAAGGGTGTTGCATTTTCTCCAGCCAGCGCCCGGGCGATATCTTCTTCGCCTTCAGGTTCCTCCAAGGCCGCTGTGATGCGCACGCCCTGGCCATCGGAAGAACGCTGGGTGGAGACGATGATCGCGTCTTCCCCAAGTTCCTCGCGAACGAGATTCATGGCTTCGGCCATGGTGGCGGCTGTATAGGATTTCAGGCGCATAGCGTACGACCTATCGCGCTCCCCATCGCGGTTCTCGTGGCTTTTAGTTTAATACCTAAGCTCACTATAAGTCAGATTTGTCCGACCGTTTTGATTTTTGCCTTCGGATGTATCTCGTTTTGCGACATCACCACGGTCATGGGCCGGAACCGGTCAATAATGGATCTGACATAGGGGCGAACGGTCGGCGATGTCAGCAATACGGGGGTTTCCCCTTGCATTGCGAATCGCTCAAAGTTCTGCCGCACTGCGGTGATGAATTCCTGAAGCCGTGATGGCGGCATGGAAAGCTGTTTTTCCTCACCTTGGCCGACCAAGGATTCGGCGAAGGCTTGTTCCCATTCCGGCGAGAGTGTGACCAGTGGAATGACACCGTCGTCATCGCTGGAGAAGTCTGAGAGTTGCCTCGACAGGCGGGTGCGCACATGTTCGCTGATTTGCATGACGTTGCGCGTTGTCACACAAGCCTCGGCGACGCCTTCAAGGATAGTTGGCAGATCGCGAATAGAGATGCGTTCAGAAAGTAGATTCTGAAGAACGCGCTGAATGGCCGCGACGCTGATTTGGGCCGGTACAACTTCAGAAATCAGTTTTTGTTGTTCCTTGTCCAGCTCATCCAAGAGTTTCTGTGTCTCTGTGTAGGACAGCAGTTCCTGCATGTTGTCGCGCACGACTTCGGTCAAGTGCGTTGTGATCACGGTCGGCGGGTCGACAACCGTGTAGCCACGGAACAACGCTTCTTCGCGGGCAGACGGATCAATCCATAGCGCGGGGAGGCCAAAGGTTGGCTCACGTGTACGTTCACCGGGCAGCGAAATTTCTTCACCGCGAGGGTCCATGACCAGAAGCATGTTGGGCCGTAAATCGCCACGCCCGGCTTCGACTTCCTTTACGTAAAGCGCATAGGAATTGGCAGGCAATTGCATGTTATCTTGAATGCGTACGGACGGCATCACGAAGCCCATATCGGTGGCAAGCGCACGCCGAAGGCTTTTGATTTGATCGGTCAGGCGATGGTTGTCGTTATTGATCATCGACAACAGGCCATACCCCAGTTCCAGTCGCACTTGATCGATGCGCATGGCCGATGAAATGGGTTCTTCTGAAACTGAAGGTTCGTTTTGGCCAAGCTCCATATCCATCTCGGCTTCAGCGGCCAAGACGAGGTTGTTTTTATAGGTCATCCACCCAGCCGCGCCCCCCGAAAGCAGCGCCAAGAACAGGAATGGACCCATAGGTGTGCCGGGCAACATGGCCAAGCACATGGCCATGAAAGAACTCATGCCCAAGGCTTTTGGGTAACGGGTGAATTGGGTTGTCAGCGCCACATCAGCGGCTTCATCCAGGCCGCCTTTTGAAACCATGAGGCCGGCTGCAACGGAGACGATGAGGGCCGGAATCTGACTGACCAGTCCATCACCGACGGTCAGCATTGTGTAGGTGTTTGCGGCTTCGTTAAAGGTCAGGTCGTTCTGGGCCATCCCGATGATCATGCCGCCGATGATGTTGATGACGGTGATTAAAATACCTGCAGTCGCGTCCCCACGGACGAACTTGGACGCACCGTCCATGGCCCCAAAGAAGTCGCTTTCCTTTTGCAGTTCGTCACGTCGTTCTCTTGCCGTCGGCTCATCAATCAGACCCGCGGACATATCGGCGTCAATGGCCATTTGCTTGCCGGGAAGGGCGTCAAGGGTGAACCGGGCTGTGACCTCGGCGATGCGCCCTGCGCCCTTTGTAATAACCATAAAGTTCACCAGCACCAAAATGGCGAACACAATGATGCCAATGACAAAGTTGTCGCCCATGATGAAACTGCCGAACGCAGCAATTACGTCTCCCGCGGCATCTGGTCCTTCGTGGCCTTCCGCGAGAATAAGCCGCGTTGAGGCCAGGTTGAGCGCGAGGCGCAGCATGGTGGCAATCAGCAACACCACTGGAAACGAGTTGAATTCGATGTTGCGGGAGATAAAGACCACTGTCATGAGAATTAGAACAGACAAGGTCAAAGACAGAGACAGCGCGATGTCGAGCAGCCATGCTGGCATCGGCATGATGAGCACGACGAGGATCATCACCAAGCCGAGGGCGAAGCCAAGATCGCCACGTTTTGCGGCATTGCCAAGCTTGCTTAGGGCGGCATCATAGTCGAATCCTGGCCCGGCAGCTTGATTCCCTGTCGTAGATAGGGCTGCGCCGTCTGCAGGAGGCGCGCCGCTTGGGGCAGCGCCAGTGGAGTTGTCTTCAGCCATGTGAGTCCCGGAGTCCCTAAAGAGCTCAATAAATCCCAGTATTCAGCGATTTCCAGGCCCGTCCCGGGGCGCGGCGGAAGGTCCGCTTCATACCCTGCACTTTGCCCTGGGGACCGTTAACAAGGTGTTTAGATAGGCAAGAAATGCCTATCTATTGCTAAGATTCAGCAGATTTGTATGGCTTTAGGCGTCGCCGGGCGAGGGGACGGGAACACCTTGCTCGACATAGGTGTTCAGTTTGTTCCGAAGGGTGCGAATCGAGATTCCGAGAATTTTTGCCGCATGGGTGCGGTTGCCAATGGTGTGCTTCAAGGTATCGATGATCAGGTCGCGCTCGACATCCGCCACAGTCCGCCCCACCAGGCTCTGAGAGTTCGCTCCGTCACCGGCCAGATCACCGCCCATGCCACCAGTGATGAGGATCGCTTCAGAGGTGATTTCGGTACCAGTGGCCATCAGAACGGCGCGGTGCATGGTATTTTCGAGTTCGCGCACATTTCCAGGCCAGTTATGGCCTGACAAGGCTGCCAGGGCGTCGTCATCAATTCCATGAATAGTAACGCCATTTTCTTCTGCGTATTTTTCCATGAAGTGTTTTGCCAACAAAGGCACATCAGCGGGTCTGTTGCGCAACGGCGGTATGGCCACGCTGACCACGTTCAGGCGGAAATAAAGGTCTTCGCGGAACCGTCCCCCTTTCACTTCAGCTTCCATATTGCGGTTTGACGTCGCCAGAATGCGCACATCGGTGTCTATGGTTGTGTTGCCGCCAACACGCTGAATTTCTTTCTCTTGAATCGCTCGCAATAGCTTTGCTTGCAGGCCCAAATCCATTTCTGAAATTTCGTCCAGCAGGAGCGTGCCGCCGGTGGCTTCCTCAAACTTTCCGATGCGGCGCGCGACAGCGCCTGTGAAGGCTCCTTTTTCATGGCCAAACAACTCTGACTCAAGAAGCTCACCGGGGATTGCCGCGCAATTAATGGCAACAAAAGGCTTGTCTTTGCGGCCACTTTTGCGGTGAACCAATCGGGCGATGAGCTCTTTACCAGAGCCAGATTCCCCAACGATGAGAATGCCCGCCTGACTGCGCGCCACTTTTTCGACCATATCGACACATTTCTGCATCGCCGGGTCGGTGAATATCAACGCGTCCTGGTCATCGCTGATGGCTTGGAAAACGGCAGCGATCAGGTCTGGGTCGGGGGGGAGAGGCAGATACTCTTTCGCGCCGGCTTTAATAGCCGCCACAGCCGCTTGAGAATCGGTTTCAATGCCGCACGCGATGACCGGATAATGCAAACGCTCGGCCGCCATGGCGACAATGAGTCCGTCCACATCCATATTGACGTCAATCATGACAAGGTCGACGCCCTGGCCGCCACGCATCACCCTCAAGCCGTTGTCGACGGTGTCGGCCTGCACAACCTTTGCGCCCCTGGCGACGGCGATCTTACTTGCCGCACCAATCTGACCGCCCAACGTTCCGATGATCAGAAGCCGCATTAATCCCTCTTTCCAAACACATGACAAAACCCCTGGTTCAGCAGGGTGCTTAAACCCTGATCTATCAGGGCAACGGTATTAATCAAAATATTTTACTTTGCGATCTGGCGGCAAAGCGCTGTTGAGCTGCAATTCAAGCCGCCGTGGATTGTCTTTACGCGCGATGGCGATTACGCCCGTCATATAAATCTGGTTGATCAGGTGCTCATTCGCGGCGTTGCGCTCAAGCTTGGAGGCGAGCGGGTTAAACACCATTGTGGCCAGAATAGCACCGTAAAATGTGGTTAAAAGCGCAACAGCCATGGCTGGGCCAATGACATCTGGATCTTGTAAACGTCCCAACATCTGCACCAATCCGATCAACGTTCCGATCAGTCCCATGGCCGGGGCAATCTCAGCGGCCTTGCGCAACACACTTGCAGCACGCATATGACGCTGGCTGGTTGACATGAGGTCTTGGCCCAGAATTTCATTGATTTCTTTTTCGTTCAGGCCGTCGATCACCAGTCCTAGTCCTTTGTGCAAGAACGGCTCGCTGACAAAACGCAATAGTGGGGCACCCTGAAGTTTGAGGGCGCCGTTCATACGGCAGAAATCAGACAGCTCAAGCATCGTATAGGCGGTGTCGCGTGCATCATGCTCACGATACACAACGGTTGTGCCGAGAACAGCGCCGGTTTGGGCAATGTCCCTGAAGCTAACGCAGATTGTTGTGACCGCAAGTGTTCCTGCAACGACAATAAGCGCCGCCGGGACATTGAAGAAAAAGTCTGCCGTGCCACCTATAATAATTGCCGCGACGATCAAGGTGAAGGCGCAGCCAAGACCAAGTATGGTCGCGCCATCAATGATTGTGCGCCGCGGCGCAGCGGTTATGTCAGCGGTGTCGGACATAGAGTGATCAGTTCCGTTGTGTCTTAATGATTTCTGTCATGGTGATACCGAGACGTTCATCAACAACCACAACTTCACCACGCGCAACCAGACGATCATTGACATAAATATCTATGGCTTCGCCGACTTTACGATCTAATTCCACAACCGCGCCGCGCCCCAACTTGAGCAATTGATTCACTTGCATGGACGATTTACCCAAGACAGCCGATACGCGCACGGGAATATCGTAAACGGCTTCCAGGTCTTGTGCCGATCGCGGCTTGTCGGGTACATCAACCGGCGGATCATCAAAGGCGTCGCCTTTGTCCTTCTGGGCGGACGCGAGCTCACCTGAGAGCTCTTTCAAGCCAAGGTCGCCGTCGTCAGCCCGGTCATCACTGTCTTCGGACGCATCAGCGCCTTCAGGGATATCATCGTCGTCATCTGCCATAATCATTTCCGCCCCTCGTTGGGCGGCCCCACGTGATTAAATGCGGTTTCTCAGTTGCTGCCTGATGGTTCAGGCTTGTTGTCTGTAATAGTATCATTCTCGCTTGTCGTCTCGTCTGTGGCCAGCGATTCCGGCTCTTTGTTTTGTTCCGGCCCATCTTGTTCCAGCCCGGCTTGTTGCGCTTCAATCTGATCAGACACAACTGTTTCTGCCTGTTCTGAGAGAGCTGCGTCTTGAATCGCGGTGCTCGAATCTTCATCTGATGCGTCATCTGCTGCGTTTGGCTCTGCAGAATCGGATAAGATGGCATCCTCTGTAGCACCATCCGCTGAAATATCATCGTCTGGAATGGCATCTGCGGCTGCATCCATGGCTTGGACGTCTACGGCGCCAACATTTTCTTCCACAATGGTGCGAATTTCTTTCCAAAGGCGGTCTTCGTTTCTGTCAGCGCCGCCGCCATGCCATTCCACGCGGCAATCGCCCGGCTGCAATTCGTAATCGGGTACGACAGATATTTCGCCATTGAAGTTTGATTTTTCACAAATCGTGTTCAATTGATTTTGAACGTCCTCAGCAATCATATTGTGCGTACGGACCGTCAATTTGGGTTCTTCGTAGACCAGTGGCAAAACTTCGCGCACCAAGGCTTCAACAGATTCTATAGCACTGGCTTGAGCATGCACCGGAACCACTTTCTCAATAATGGCATACACCATACGCATTGCTGTCTGGCCAATTTCCGCGTTGGCTTTGTCCTGATGTGCGGTCAACGCGCCCAGACCCTCGCTGATCAGATTTAGGGCGTCAGCCGCGTAATGCTCTCTGGCGGTTTCCGCTTCTTCAAGGGCAGCTGTGTGCCCTTCCACATAGCCGTCTTCTTTAGCGGCCTCCAGATCAGCTTCGGTGTAAATTTTAGGCGGTGGCGGCGGAGCTTCAGGCTCTGTCTCTTTGGCTTTGTTGGCGGTGTCTTTGGTTGGTACCTTTTTTGGGATCTTAATCTCGACGGCTGGCCCATATTTTTCGCCAGGCAGATAGACCTTCGACGGATCGTCGAACGAGCGATCAAATGTGAACGGCTTGGAACGTGCCGAGGCTGATCTGGCGGGTGACATGGTGTTTTTCTCTAAGTCCTAATTGTCTTAGTAGACCAACTCGTCGTCGTCCTTGCCTTCGGAAATAACGATCTGACCAGAGTTGGCCAGCTCCTTGGCGAGGGCCACGACAACGTTTTGAGATTCTTCGACATCGCGCAAACGCAATGGTCCAAGTGCTTCCATATCGTCTTTGAGCATCTTGCCGGCGCGTTCTGACATGTTTCCGAAGAACAGTTCTTTGAGATCGTCCGACGATCCTTTGAGCGCGATACCCAGCTTGTCTTTCTCGACATGGCGCAACAGCGTTTGGATCGCATTGGAGTCCAACCGGATAAGATCTTCGAAGGTAAACATAAGTTGTTTGATCTTCTCGGCTGATTCGCGATTGCGCTCTTCCAAAGCCGTGAGGAATCGACTTTCCGTGTTGCGGTCAAGGTTGTTGAAAATCTCGGCCATCATCTCGTGGCTGTCGCGACGTGCTGTACGCGCCAGATTGGACATGAACTCGGTGCGCAGTGTTTTCTCGATGCTTTCCAAAACGTCTTTTTGCACCGATTCCATATGAAGCATACGCATCACGACTTCCATCGCAAACCCTTCAGGTAGCAATGATAAAACACGGGAGGCGTGGTCAGGTTTAACCTTAGAAAGAACAACGGCAACAGTCTGTGGGTATTCATTCTTAAGGTAGTTGGCGAGCACTTGCTCATGAACGTTGCCCAGCTTGTCCCACATGGTACGACCGGCAGGACCACGAATTTCTTCCATGATGGTGGAAACGCGATCTTTATCCAAACTCTTGATCAGCAGGCGTTCTGTTGATTCATATGACCCGACAAGCGAGCCGGTGTTGGAAATGGCATCCGCAAAGTCGACAAAGAGTCGTTCCACAAGGTTAGCGCCGACGGTTCCGAGACTGGCCATGATCTGGGACAGCTCTTTAATTTCATCGTCTTCCATCATGTTGAATAGCTTGCCAGCCTGCTCTTCGCCAAGCGAGAGCATCATGATTGCAGCCTTCTGCGGGCCGGTCAGGCTACGATAGTCTTCTTTAACCCGGGCCATATCCCTTGCTCCTTCGTCTTTTGAGTCCGTCTAACTGGGAGGCGGGCTCAGTGCAGTCTTAATATAACGCGGCACGTGCCGCAGCCCTATTGGCAATTCCTTCAATTTATCCCAGGTCTGGCTAGGCTTCTTGATACAGCCAGGTCCGGAAAATTGAGATTGCTTCTTCAGGGTGTTTATCAACGATGTCGTTAATCTTGCGTAGGCTTGAGGCTTTCACACGGCCTTCAACCTTATCGATATCAATCAGTTCATCCAGGTCTTCATCTTCATCCTCAGTGGGCATCGGCATCGGCATGCCACCAGGACCCGTGAGTTGCGCCAATCCGCCATCCGCCGACAACAAGGCATCTTCTGCGGGCATGGACTCAAAGGCTTTCGTGACCAGCGGACGCACGACGAGCAGAATGACCAGGACAGCGACGATTGCCACACCCAGGCCTTCGGCCATGCGCATGACTTCTTCTTTAGAGAAGCCAAACAAGTCAAACGGTTCAATGTCACCGGCAAGATCATCAAAGCTGGTGAACGGCATATTGATGACTTCAATTTGATCACCGCGCGCCGCGTCGGCGCCAATCGCCGAACGCACGAGCGACTCTAACTTATCCATCGTCTCCGTCGGTAAAGCTTGATAAACGCGCTCACCGTTTTCGTCTTCGACATAGTTGCCATCAACAAGGACGGCCACAGAAAGGCGGCGGACAACGCCAGACTCACGAATCTGGTTTACGACGCGCTTTGAAATTTCAAAGTTGACCGTTTCCTCTGTTCTTTGCTCAGAGGTTGAAGACCTAGGCCCGCCTTGGTTTTGGAACTGAGCATCGGGCAGGTTCTGACCAACCGTGACGTTGTCGGGGTCTGAATCTAAGGTCTCCAGGTTTTCATCAACTGTGACCGTTGACCGTGGCACCTGGCCATCGGGATCGTATATTTCTTCTTCCGTGACGACACGGTCGAAATCCATCTCGGCGCGAACTTCAGCCCTGACTTTGCCAGGGCCCAAAGAGCTCTCGACCATGGCAACAATGGCGCTGGACAGACGGTTTTCGAGTTTGATCCGCGCTTCATCTTGTTGCACGGCAACCATTTCATCGTCGTTGCCAAACGTGCGGGACAGCAGTGTGCCGCGTTCATCAACAATCGAGATATTGGATGGCATCAGTTTTGGGATCGCAGACGCAATCATATGCTGAACCGCATTGACCTGATTGGGGGCAAGGCGACCGGCTGACATTTTGATGTAAACAGATGCGCTGGGGTCTTGCACTTCGCGGGTAAACATTTCCCGTTGTGGCATCACCAAATGGACGCGGGCAGACTGCACCCCTTCAATTGATCGAATGGTCCGCGCCAACTCACCTTCCAGGGCCCGGACCAAGTTCACGTTTTGCATGAAGTTGGTTGCGCCGAGGGCATCCATATTGTCGAACAACTCGTAACCCACCGATCCACCGGTGGGGAGGGCTTGTTCGGCCATCTGGAGACGGACTTGCGTCACCTGGTCTGCGGGCACCATAATCTCAGCGCCATCTTCCTCGACCTGAAACTTGATACCCGACAATTCCAATTGCCGTGTAATTTCACGCGAGTCGGTCATGCTGAGATTGCCGTAGAGCAATTCCATAGGTTGTGCGGAAAACCGAGTCGCAAAGAAGATAATGAATGCGATTAACCCGACAGCGACGCCTGCCATGGCGGCCAATCGGGCAGGCCCAAGGTTTTTGAGCTGCTGCGTAAACGGATTCACGTTTGGTCCCTTTCCCAAATGGCCTAAAGTCTCTTGTCGTCCCAGACTTTTCTGATCTTTCAGGCCAAAAAGCTTTTGTTGCCTCTAGGTTTGGACGTTAAGAGGGCTGAGTGAAGAAGACGTTAACACCCGGCAAGATTTGCCGGGTTATTGCCGATCACAGTGGGTGGCTTATAAAATTCCTATGAAAAACCGACCAGAGTCAGAGTCAGCAGAGGCCGTGGTGCTTGATCTCAGCGCTGTGATTGCGACGGTCACCTTGGATGAACCCCGGGTGCTGCTGGTTAAAGCCAGTGATCCTTCCAGTGAAGCCAGTGCGCGGCCACGGCTGCCGTTCGGGCCTTTTAACCCATCTTCGGACAGGACCATGGAAGAAGGGTTGCGTCGCTGGGTTGAAAATCAGACAGGACTAAATTTAGGATTTGTAGAGCAACTCTATACTTTTGGTGACCGCTTTCGCGATCCTGTTGCCATTGCCGGCGGCGCACGCTCAATCACTGTTGGGTATGTGGCATTGGTGCGCCAATCCTCGGCCCGCCGCCCGGCTGGGTCAGACTGGTTTGACTGGTATCGGCTGTTTCCCTGGGAAGATTGGCGCAATGGCCGGCCGAGTCTAATTGAGGATGTCATCCAGCCGGAGATATTACTGTGGGCGGCGTCCGCTGAGGATGCAAAATCCAAACGTTTACGCCGTGAAAGAGCTGAAATTGCGTTTGGTTTCAATGATGTAGGGTGGGACGCCGACCGCGTATTAGAGCGCTATGAACTCCTATATGAAGCCGGATTGGTGGCCGAAACCGTTACCGACGGACGCATAAAAACGGGCGAAGGGCAGACTGAGGCGCATCCCCGGACGGGTCTGCCCCTCCATCAGGATCATCGCAGAATTCTGGCGACGGCCCTTGGTCGGTTACGCGGCAAGATTAGGTATCGGCCAGTGATTTTTGAGGTTATGCCCCCGGCGTTTACTCTTTTCCAATTGCAACGTGCTGTTGAGGGACTCGCAGGTGCGCCTTTGCACAAGCAGAATTTCAGACGCCTCGTTGCCGCTGAAGGACTCGTAGAGCCGACGGGCCGAGTCTCAGCTGAGACTGGTGGTCGGCCCGCTGAACTGTTCAGATTTCGGCGGGATGTGGTGCGCGAAAGGCCAGCTCCTGGCGTGCGGATGCCGCGGGGAAGGCGCACAAAATAGTCCTTTTCTATATTTTTAGCGTCTCATGCTGCGGCTTTGGTTGAGGTGAATATTCTCTAGCCCAGTGCGTTTTCTTGACTTCTTGATCGCGGATACCTACCTTCCGCTCATAGCGAGCATAAGCATGCCTTTTTTATAGGCTCCCCATATGCTCAAAATAAGTATAAGTGTCATTTAATCGCAAATGAAAGTATTGGCATGAACGCGTCAAATAGCGCTCCACTGGATTTAACCTATAACGAGGACATTCAAACGCGGATGGCCCCTATGTACGAGCGGGTTAAAAAGGTCATTCCTGAAATTGAGTGGGCGGTTCACGCGCCGAAGATTGATGCGATCAATCGGCTCAAGGCTGAACGCAATGCCGTGATCCTGGGTCATAACTATATGACCCCAGAAATTTACCACTGTGTTGCAGATATTGTTGGCGACTCCTTGGCTCTTGCGCGTCATGCGGTTGATACGGATGCGGATGTTATTGTTATGGCGGGCGTCCACTTTATGGCTGAGACGGCAAAGCTTATTAATCCCGACAAGACGGTTCTTATTCCCGATTTACATGCTGGGTGCTCCTTGGCCGCTTCTATCACGGGGGCAGATGTGCGCCTGATGAAAGAGAAATACCCTGGTACGCCCGTCGTGACTTACGTGAACACATCAGCCGACGTTAAAGCAGAGTCTGACATCTGCTGCACGTCAGGGAATGCCAAGCAGATTATTGAATCTCTTGGCGTTGATCAGGTCATCATGCTGCCAGACGAGTATCTAGCACTAAACGTTGCGCGCGAAACCGATGTCAAAATCATCACGTGGAAAGGCCGCTGCGAGGTCCATGAACAATTTACGCCGCAGGATATTCGCGACTTCCGAGAGAATTATCCCGGTGTTGTGGTCTTGGCACATCCAGAGTGTCCACCAGATGTGATTGACGAAGCAGATTACTCAGGCTCAACGGCGGGTATGGCCGATTATGTTGGTGAGCATAATCCGGGTCGTGTTGTGTTGGTGACGGAATGCTCCATGAGCGATAACGTTTCAGCTCAGTATCCTGATATTGAATTCGTGAAACCCTGTAATTTGTGTCCGCATATGAAGCGCATCGAGTTGGACAATATCTTAAGTGCGCTGCAGAACATGGAACATGAAGTGACCATTGACCCAGCGATCGCAGACAACGCACGACGCGCGGTTGACCGGATGTTGAATGGCTGGAAGCCTGGCGCTTAACGCCGTCTGATACTAGGGGCTTGCGGGTATACCAATGACTGCGCCAGTTCGCCCGTTACCGCTTTCGCTGCTTGACCCAATTATTCAGGTTGCGTTAGCCGAAGATATTGGCACGGCAGGTGATATTACATCTGGATTGACGGTCCATCAGGGGACACAAGCCAGTGCTGAAATTGCCGCGCGTAAGTCCGGCGTTGTGGCGGGTGTTGCAATCGCGGCACGGGTGTTTGCGGCAGTTGATCCTGCCGTAACGACACAAATCTGCATTGAAGATGGTCAGAGTGTTAAGCCGGGCAGCGTTGTTCTACGCGTGTCAGGTTTGGCTCAGTCGCTATTGACAGCCGAGCGCACAGCCTTGAATTTTCTGGGTCACCTCTCTGGCGTTGCAACTGAAACACGTAAGCTTGTTGATGCCGTTGCGCACACACAAGCAAGGATTTGCTGCACGCGCAAAACCACGCCTGGACTTCGGGCGCTCGAAAAATACGCTGTCAGATGTGGTGGCGGATATAACCATCGCTTTGGTTTGGGCGACGGTTTGTTGATTAAAGATAATCACGTTGTCGCAGCCCAGGGCGTTGCCGCTGCTGTGCGACACGCCAAATCCAAAGTTGGGCATATGGTGAAGGTTGAAGTGGAAGTGGACCGCCTTGATCAAATCGAAGCCGCGTTGGAAGCCGGTGCGGACGTGATCATGCTGGACAATATGGATCCTGCGACCATGGCGCAGGCTGTGAAGCAGATAAATGGCAAAGCCATTGTTGAAGCTTCAGGGTCAATTACTTTAGACACTGTTGCCGCCGTTGCAGAAAGTGGCATAGACGTTATTTCAGTCGGGTGGATCACCCATTCCGCACCCTGTCTTGATGTCGGCTTAGATTTTAAATCTTAACAGTAGAATTCTGAATGACCCAACCAGCCATAAAACCCTCAGTTATCGAAAGTTAGATGAACATTGCTTCCCAGGTGCCTGAGTATGAAGCGATTCTCCCTACTATACCTGATCTGCGAGCGTTTCTTTCTGACGACGTATCGGCCAATAATCTGCATGAGAACCTAGCAAAGAATAGCTTGATTCAACAGGCTTGGCGAGGTGGGGCTCAAAAGGGGCAAAGCTATTTTGTTGATGTCGGCCAGTACCTTGATCATGGGGGAGAAGTGGTCGTCAATATGGATAGTGCGAGATCTCTGTCAGAGTTTAAGGGGTCTTTAGTTGGTAAAGGCTCGAAAGTTTGGCAAAGACAAGTCGCAATGAATTTTGCAGCATATAAGGATACTTTGCTTGCCGGTCATGACAGCGTGGCAACAGTTGATCTATCCCCATTGTATATTGCTCTATGGGTTCTTGATGATGTGTTCGAGATTCAGAGACTAATTCCAACCACAGTCGAAAGTGTGTTGGATATAGGTTGTGGCGTAGGCGTGGCAAATATTTTTATCAATCAAATAGGTCAACGTGCAAAAACGTTCTCGCTTATAGATACGGACGAAGAATCACTAAAATCGGCTCATCAGCTGTTAAGAGATAACGGACTTAACATTAAGTCTCCTGACTTAATCGATACTTTCGATCTGATCATCTCTTTGAGATCTTGCTGCTTCTTATACGGATTTGATGAATATGAAGCCATCTTTCGCAACCAAACAAGAGAGGGGTCAGTGATCATTGTTGATGTTGGTCACGATAGAGTTGAAGAAACGCTCGCCTTCTTTGGTGAGCTACTCTCTAGCGCACGAGTCTTGACCCAGGATGATGCCAACAATCACAGATACATATTCGTGCGCTAAGCCGCGAATCAACTCATTTTCAACCACCAAAAAAAACCCCAAAGCGATTAAGCTTCGGGGTTTTGTCTCGTTTATGTGCTTAGGCTTAACGCTTAATTCTCAGTAATTCGTCCAGCATATCATCAGATGTGGTGATGACTTTTGCTGCCGATGAGTACGCGCGCTGCGTTGTAATCATGCGCGTGAATTCTTGTCCAAGATCCACGGTCGAGGCTTCAAGGGCTGCAGAGTTCACGGATCCTGCGCCAGCGTCCCCCGCTTCACGCAACACCGGGTTGCCTGAGAAGTCAGTTGAAATCCAGACGTTGCCACTGACGTTGCTCAGGCCGTTCGGATTGGTGAAGGTCGCTACGGGAATCTGGAATACGGGCCGCGTTACACCGTTGTCGAACAGCGCTGTAACAATGCCGTCTTGTCCAACCGATACCCCAGCAAAGTTGCCGAACTTCGCCCCATTTTGCTGCAAGAAGTTGAGCTGGAAGTTACCAGAAAGCTGGGTGAGACCGTCAGGTGTGCCGTAGTTGCCGACAAACACTTCAATCGCTGGACTGTTTGAGTTGCCCGATTCCATGTTTTCAGCGCCGTTGGCCCAAATGATTTCCAGGGTATGCCGCGGCGAGTTCGCTTGCGAGGAATCGAGGCCGAACATGTTTTGGGCCGTGCCACTGCCGCTAAATTCAATCGCGTTTGTTCCTAAGGTACCTGCTGACAGATCGTACCAACCGGTCGTCGCACTGAGCAGCGGCACTGAGTATCCGGCGGCGTCATTTTGGAACACGACGGAGTCGCCATCGGCATCATTGATGTTTGCGGTAAAGGTCATGGCCACGTTGCCACCGCCCGTTTCTGCGGCCTGATCGAATGTAATGCCGTTTTCGCCAGAGATCCGGCGCGCCCAGTTGCCGGGAGGGGTTGGGGCTGCACCGAAGACCGTTGCATCGGTCAGGAAGGTGTCAACCCGATCCGCCACTTCATCCAAAATCTGGCTTAATGTCCGACCCGCAACATCAACTTCAAGTGTCGTGTCTGTGGCACCCGGGTTGTAAACCGTGTCATCACCGCCGCCATCGTTCAGAATAATCGTCACCACGTCGCCGTCACCGGCCGTCATGTTGATGGTTCCAGTTATGGGTGAGGTGAATTGATCTAGGAAATCGAGGCGACCTGATGAGAAGTATGTTTCACCGTTCTGGCTGGACATCTCAATCACGGCGGATTGAGCGGGTTGCTCAACTGCGAAGTTCCAGTTGTTGGCCGCCGTCTTGCGGAATTCGTAGGTCAGGTTGTGGGGGTTGCCGAGAGAGTCAAAGATCAGGTTGTTGACCCGTTCTGACTCTCCGACCAAAGCTTCGGCCGGTAAGTTCGCACCGATCGCAACCGTTGTGGTGGGAGAGGCGGTTCCACCAATCGTCTGCAGGTTGATCGGGCGCAAGTTGCGTTCGTCAATCACGTTATCGTTGATCAGAACCCGGTCGCCAGATTCGTTAATGTAGGACTTCATAAAGGTGTTGTTACCAACCTGAACTTGCGCGGCCCCTTGGCTGCCGTCAAAGAAGCTCAATGGCCAGCCTTGCATGTAATAGCCGCCAACGTTTTGCAAAAAGCCTTCTTGGTCCACCCTGAATGAGCCAGCGCGGGTGAAGACAAATTGGTCACCACGGGCAGGTTCAGCAGCTTCGTTCGCAACGAAAAATCCTTGGCCAGAGAGCGCGATATCCGTCGACGCGGTCGTGGCCTGCAGGAGGCCCTGTAAGTCGACACTTTGCCGCGGCGCAGATTGCACACCACCTGGTGAATATTGTGTCAGGGACACCTGTGAGGTGACCAGGGTTTTGAAGTTCACCTGGGTCGCCTTGTAACCAATCGTGTTAATATTGGTTACGTTATCAGCGATGGCGCCCATAGCGCTTGACTGCGCCTGCAGTCCTGAAACGCCTGAAAATAAAGCCCCAAAAAGTGACATCTTATGTCTCCTTACGTGTGCCGCACACGGTTTGCCTGAAGTGGCAGATTGTCCTGGCGGCGGTTAATTTCTTCCTAACGTGCTCAGCTTTGTTGCTGCTGCTCCGGTATGGTTTCGCTGACAGATAAAATCTGCTGAATGGGCACTGCGACTTTGTCCATCAACAGCACTGTTGTTCCGTTCACATTGGTTAGGCCAGTGACCCGGCCAAATGTGGTGGTCCACGTTGGTACTTGCTCCTCACCCTTACCCAGAGCTGTTGCTTCTACGGAGTAGGTGCCATCCGGAAGCTGTTGTCCGGTGTCTTTGTGCGTTCCATCCCAGGTCAGCTCATGAACGCCTGCTGTGGTTTGTCCAGCCTCGGTGTGGACGATTTCGCCCGTACCGTCGCGAATAACCACTGTTGTGGCTGTGCTGTCTGCGCCCAGGCCATAGGCCATGCGGGCAATGCCGTTCTGTAACGGCACTTGATCGCTGGCGGCTTCAATGGTTTCGCCCATGTAATTGACGGCGCTTGTCACGATGCTTTGTTGTGTTAAATCAACAACTTCGGACATACTTTCGTTCAGGTTGATCTGTTGCTCAACTTGCGCAAATTGAACCAGCTGATTGGTGAATTCTGTCGAGTCCATTGGCGACAGGGGGTCTTGGTTCTTCAACTGGGATGTCAAAAGTGTCAGGAACGAGTCTAAATCTTTCGCGAGCTTGTTCCGGTCAGCCTCCGAAGAACTCAGTGCTTGGCTGTTTGAGCCACCGATAAGGCCGGTAATATTTGTTGAAAGGTCAGACATGGTTCTGCTCGCTCCTGTCGCGCTTTAGACCAGTTGATCCACGCCGCCGCGAGAAGCGGCAGCGAATGCGCGGTCATATTCTTCTTCAGCGATGAGAGAGTCATCTGCTTCTTCGTCAGCATTATCGTTGGCAGCGGGTCCGTTACCGTCTTTGGCGTTCTTGGCATTTTGCTCTGGCGTGTCGCTCTTCAAGGCAAAATGCAGATTATTCGAGTCTGTTCTCAGACCGGCATCTTGCAGCGCTTTCTCTAATCCACGAGCATCGCGTTGCAGAAGATCAAGAGTCTCTTTGGTTTCAGCTGTCACGAAGGCGCGGACCTTGCCGTCTTGTGAAAGTTCCATCTTCACTTCGATTTTTCCGAGGTTTTCAGGCCGCAGTTGAATGGTGACGCGATCCAGACCGGCTTTAACGCCTTTGTTGATATTCACCTTAATCTGCTCAACAACCTGTGAAGATGTCGGTGCAGGGGGGCGCTCTGCTCCGGTCGCTGCTTGTGCCGTTTGCGCAAAAGACGGACCGCTTTGAAGCGCGGTCGCTTGCGCCGCTGGTTGTGGCGCACTTGTCGCACCAGAATTGGTTTGTCCGGTTCCGGCTTGACTCAATCCGCTGTCACCGCGCGCTGGTGTACCAGAGAGCTCTGCGCGTGGCAGACCTGAAGGTGTCCCCGGCTGTGAAGCCTGTGTGTGAGGTTGCGGTGTAGACGTTGGGATGGGAGCGGTGGTCTGCACTGCGGGCTTCTCAGCCGGGGTGTTCGCATTGTTTAAGGCGGCGTTCGTCGCATTGCCGGTTCCGGCCTGACCGTTGGCCGTGGAAACGGTTCGGGAATCACCAGCGTTATAACCGACAAAACGATTGAAGGGGCTTGGTTCAGTGGCAGTCTGATTGGCCTGTTGGCCGGTAACATTAACTTGCACTTGAGCACGTGTTGAGTCGCCAAGGCGCTTTGACAAGTCTTGTGACTGTGCCTGCGCAGCGGCTGAACGGCTTTCCGTTGATTGATTTTGAACACGCTCTTGCACCACCTGCTGCCCTTGTTGGGTTTGTGCTGGGGTGGCCTGTGCTGCTGTGGTTTGATTTGATGTTGTTTGCGTTTGGTTTGCTGCAGCGGCTGTTTGAACTGTCTGCGTTTGAGTCGGTGTCGCCGTTGTTTCTGTCTTAGTAGACTGCGCGGTTGCAATTTGTTGAACACCGGCGTCAGCTTGCTGCTGCGATTGTACACCAGTCTGGGTCGTTCCGGTATCAGCGGCGGTAGCGACTATTACTGTTTTATCAACGGTCGTGTCGGTAACCATCGCTTCAACAGTTGTTTTGACTTGAGTCGTTGCTGCGGCAGCTGCGGCACCTGCGATAACGCTTAAGTCTGCACCAACGCCATCACCTGCGACTTGTGGTTGACCTTCTCCATTGCCATCGGTGCTAGCGGCAGTTTGATCGTCGCCTGTGCCATCTGCGTCTTCGGACGTTTCCGAATCTGATGACTCTGATGTGTTTTTGTCTGAGTCTTCATTATCTGAGTCATCGGCTTTGCGGGTATCGTCTTTATTGTCGTCACCCTCTGTCGCGTCGTCGCGGTCAGTTTTGTCAGCATCGGTGTCATTAAGTTTGTGGCTATCACGCACCAAGTCTCGGTTGTCGTCGAGGCGCATCAACTCGCCTTCCGCATTGCTCTTCGCACTGTCCAGGGAGGTTTTCTTACCTGAAATTTGAACGAGAGCAGCAAACCCGTCCGCGACGTTGCGGAAGTCATCGGCAGACCCCGTAATTGGGTTGCGCTCAGTTTTGATCGTTACGGCGTTGATGGCGTCCATTTTGAAACCCTCTTGAATAACGTATTTGCGCGTTCACGCATGAATTCATCAAGAAGGATGCAATTGCTGGGCCAAACCGGAGGTTGGGAGCTAAGTTATTGTAAAAAAAGAGAAAAGAGGGTTTTTGACTTGAGCCCTGAGAGAGAGTTTTTGGGCTGTTTGGGGGAATCTTATGCCGCACTGGGCAGTTATTGCCGGGCTAAAATGACGTGTCTCGCTCTGGTGCGAGAGGTCTTAAGTTAGAAGGTCATAGGTGAAGGGACTGGTGACAAAACCAGCAAAGGCGTTAACGTAGTTTTCCTGCTGAATGCTGAGGTTCTCCAGATTGATCTGCATGGCTTGAACCTGCTGCTGGCCTTCAATGAGCAGTTTATTGACGTCGTCTGCCTGTTTCAGGCGCGCATTTGTCTTTTCCCCAGCCAAGCGGTCGAACTCGCGGTCGATGCGGTTCGAGTCAGACGCAACTTTTGCCTCTGCTTCAGCAATTTTACCTTCGCCAAGGGTCAAGAGCACTTCTGCCTTGTCAATTGCTTTCTGGGCACGAGAGCGCCCTTCTGCTGTTGATAGGCCATCGTAAAACCAGGAGGGCATCAGCTCAATACCGCTCCTTTTCAGCTTGCCGGTGAAGGTTTTTGGGTCGGCATCCGGGTCGACGCTGATTTGCAGCGTGATATTGTTCGTCTTCTCATCATGGTTGATCAGCGTGACCGCATTTCTTGTGGATGCCGCAGAGCTGATCACTTGATTGCCAACGGTTGTGGTTTTGAGCGCAACGCCTTGAATTTGAGAGAACTGTTGCAGCAGATCAACGCCGAGCTCGGGAATCCAGACGGTGCCGTCATTAACCTCAATGCGATAGTCAGATCCAATATGCGTGCCTTGAAGCAATGTTGTGCGAATGCCCAAATCACTGCGATATTCCACCTGATTGGGTGTAAAGTCGTCACGATTGATGGCCCCGACAATATTAAAGCCTTTGCCGATTTTGTCGGCTTGGTCGTTGATTTTGTTAAAAGCGAGGTCAAACTGCGAGGCACGAAACTCAATATCTTCGTCCGATTCTCCAGCCTGCGCGACTGTCGTGCGGAGATCCAGCAACAACTCTCTTATTTTGTCAGCGGCCTCACGACCGGTTTCAACCCCAACACTGGCATTGTTGATTTGCGCTTTGACGGAAATATAGCGGTCGCTCTGTGAATCAATGAGCGCTGCTTTTTCCGTAAAATTTTCGTCAATCGCGACTTTTTGTACAGCAAAGCGCATAGCGGCTGTATCGCGAATTTGCTCAAAGAGAAAATTCGGGGTCGCAACAAAGACGCTCGTATTGTTTTGCGCGGCCTGAAGGATGCCTACCACTTTATTACTCCACGAAGCTTTCTTGCTCGCATAAGTTTGCGCTTCTGCGCACTAAATAAGGGCCGTACTAACCCTATTAACGCGTAGAAATTACCACGAGTTGCAAACTATTCCAACAAATCCCGTATCAGCCTCCGATTACCACGACCTTAACGCCTGGCAGATTTGGCTGAAAACTGGCCTCCAGTCGCCACGCTCAGGCTGCCGGAACAACCGCATACTGTCGTACCAGGCTGTGGTTTCCCTCCCGAGTCCCCAGCGGTAATCGGGCATAAAGGGTAAAAGGATCCAAGTGGGTTTACCTAAAGCAGCGGACAAGTGGATTACAGATGTATCCACGCCGATCACCAGATCGAGTTGATCAATAACCGCGGCTGTATCTGCGAAGGTCCTCACTTTGTCCTCGCATTGAAAAATAATCCGCTGCTCAGGGAAGGCAATGACATCTTTGCTCCGGGGGCCGACCTGAAGGGCGACAAAGTCTGCATCGGTTGAGTCAAACAGCGATAAAAAGGACTCGATGTCCACCTTCCGGCGCCCCTCAATTTTATTGTCTGGTGAGCCGGCCCAGACGAGACCAATCCGGCGTTTCCCGGTGTCCGCAAGGGTTAGTGACGCTGACCGTTGTGAAGGGGCAGCGAGATAACCTGCGCTTGCCGGTGTTCGTGCCCCATTATAGTGGAGCAGTCTGGGGAGAGAGAGCAGGGGGGTATGGAGATCCGCAGCGGGCAATGAGGTTCCCGCCGGGACAATGGCATCAAGGCCGGGGAAGTTTTTTAAGAGGTTCACCAAAGGCGGTTGGCATTCCAAAATGACCTGCCCGCCGTCTTTTGGAATATCAGATAGAAACCGTGAAAACTGAATCGTATCCCCAAAACCTTGCTCCGCATGGACCAGCAATGTGCGGCCATTCAGAGAATCCCCTGTCCAAGCAGGCATATCGAAGGCGCGTTTTGAGAACTCATCGAGATTCCAACGCCATTCAAGTTCTTCCCAGCCGCGCTGATAACGACCGGTGAGCAGCAACAGCCATGCTAAATTATAATGCGCTTCTGTATTGTCCGGGTTCATCTTGAGGGCGCGATTTAAATCTGTTTCAGCGCCCTTAAGGTCCCCGACATGCAATTTGCAGACAGCAAGGTTGGTTAGGGCATCCCAGCGGTCAGGATGCGTGGTCAGCAGAATTTCTAAAACAGGTCCTGCTTCTTGAGGGCGCTCACGTTTGATGAGGAGGGTCGCCAGATTATAGGCGGCGTCCTGGTCTTTTGGGTTGATCTTAAGGGCGGTCTTTAAAGCCTGCTCAGCCTCGTCGCCTCGGCCCTGTAGTTCCAGAACATTGCCCAGATTTGCGTAGGCTACGTGCAATGACGGGTTAAGTGAAATTGCTTGGCGATAGTAGGATTCAGCCTCGGCATAGCGTTTCAAGGCACGGCATGTGACGCCAAGGTCGTTTAAGATGTTTGTATCTTGAGGGGTAAGTGCTTGCGCTTTTAAAAAACTGTCCAGGGCTTCTGTGCGCCGCGCGCACTTGAGCTCTGTCTTACCTTTGAGCCGCCAGATAGCGTTCTCATTCGGAAATAGCCCCACCGATTTTTCCAGGACGCTGAGGGCTTCTTCAAAACGGTCTGCCTTTGTCAGCGCCAAGGATAAGGCAATCTTGGCTTCAATACTGTCGTCTGGCTGAGCGGCAATGGTGAGATGACGCAGTGCGTCGTCAAACTGTTGTCGGTCCAGCGCAATGAGGCCAAGGCCCAGGTTGCAGAGCTCAAGAGAACCGCCCGAGGCCAAAGCATTATCGTAGGCTTGCTTGGCCGCCGTCAGATCACCAGACAAATACAAGGCACGGGCGCTGTTTATGTCTTTAGTGCTGGTCATCTGTGCGTTACTTACCCGTCATCCCGTCGTATGGTTCGACTCCCAGACATGACATAAGTAGCCTTAGTCTTTGCTGATCGCCTTTTCCACATGATAATCCTTCAATGACAATAGACACAGACCTGATCGACGGCTTTTTGCAAGATGCGGAGGGTGCCATTGCCCGCGGCGCAATGAAGCAGGCAAAAGTTCTGTACCAAGGGGTGCTGCGTGTTGATGAAACCAATATCACCGCCCTAACCCAATTGGGGGCGTTGGCTTTTACCGATGCTAATTATCATCAAGCGCTGGTTTTTTATGGACTGGCTATTGAGCAAGAAAACCGGGACCCTGATATTCACCACGCTTTGGCAGCCGTGTACTGGAAGCTCGGTCAAACCGATAAGGCGGAGCAGGCGTTCGATACGGCGTTGCGGATCGAACCAAACCATGAACCAGCCCTTATGGACAAGGCCCGGCTTCTACAGTCGCTCGGTAGACTGGATGAGTCTGAGCAGTTGTATTTGCAACTCACTTCAAAAAACACCTCGCGGGTGGATGCAATTTTCAATCGCGGCGTAGTCATGTTTCGCAAGGGCAACTTGGTTGCGGCAGAGCGATGGTTTCGCCAGGCGGCAAGGCTCGACACCAATGGCACGCGGCCTTTAATTAATTTGGCGCTGATCTATCGTTACTGGGGGCGCTATGAGGCGGCCCGCAAATTGCTGACCCAAGTTATTGAGCGCGACCCTGATCAAGTCGACGCCCATTGGAATTTAGCGAACCTGGATCTTTTATTAGGCAACTTGAAAGACGGCTTTGCCCGCAAAGAATGGCGATTTAAGAGGGCGGGTTTCCTGCCGCCGCGGCGCGACCTGCCCATGTGGGATGGCTCCAGTGACACAGGCAAAGGCTTGCTCCTTGTTGTCGAGCAGGGGTTTGGCGATACCATCCAAATGGCGCGCTTTGCCAAAATCTTATCTGATCAGGGACACAGGGTCGGCATTGAGGCGCAACCAACGCTGCATGGCATTTTATTGACTGTGCCCGGCATCTCGGATGTGCTGGCCCCAGGGGAGCCATCTAATGAGTACAGCTATTGGCTGCCCATTATGTCATTACCAGTGGCGCTGGGTATTGAAGAAAACACAATCCCGCAGGCTGTACCCTATGTGTCTGTGCCTGCAAATACACTGCGGCCACACCTGGAAGGCGCGGGCATAAAGGTTGGTTTGGTCTGGCGGGGAAACCCCAAGCATGAAACCGATCATCTCAGATCCATACCGTTATCCTTTTGGGGTGACATCTTAAAAATCCCGGGTGTTGATTTTTTTAGCCTTCAGGTTGGCACAGACGGTACAGAGCTTCAGGCTGCGCAAAAGAAGTATAGCATCACTGACGTTGCGCCAGAGTTAACAGATTTTAGCGCCACCGCTGCTTGGGTTGATCAGCTTGATTATGTGATTACGGTTGATACGGCCACGGCCCATCTCGCCGGTGCCATGAAAAAGCCGGTCTGGCTTTTGGTGTCACCGGCCAATGATTGGCGATGGATGAAGGGTCGGCATGACTCGCCCTGGTACCGCACCCTGCATATTTTCCGCGCCGCGCGCATTGGGCGCTGGCATGATTTAATCAGCAAGGTTGCCCGCATACTAGCGCAACGCGTATGAAACGTATAAATCGCGGCAACGCCAGGGATTTAGAGCCAGGGGCTTAGAATGAGTGATGATATTCCCGTAATTTTTGCGCAGACAACGCTAAAGCCGCAGCCTGTGGTGATATTTCTGTCAGCAACCCATGCGACCCAAATGGAGCAGTATGTGGTTGCAGGGTGGCGCGTTCTGCATGCACAGGATTTTCAGGGGTGCGACCTTCCCCGAGACCTGCCGATTGATGTGTTCGACCCGGCATCTCTGGATGCTGCGCCCTGTCTTGTCATTGGTGACATCGTGCATTTGACTGATGACTGGCGGCATATGGTGACGGTGTTCACGCCTGAGTCCGTTAAGATTAACGCAGCCTTTACAGAAGATGCGAGCAAAGTAACCGAGATATCTGCTTTTCTGACAAACCAAAAGTACACCATGTGCGCGTCTTATTGGCGAAACGATAATTCGTTCGGCCATCGCATTCTTGATCGCATTGATGCGTTATCCGTATTTCAACCAACGCCGTGGACCCAACTGAATCTTATTGGTTACAGGGAGACCGCAAAAGCCGCTGATATGGTGCGCTTTGGTCGGTTTTATGCGGGACAGGAACAGCGTATTGGAGACCTCGAAGTCAAAAGCGCCATCCGGGCAGATCACATCAGTCAACTGGAAGCAGCTATGATGGCCCTGCAAACGCGCCGCGACTCTTCAGAAGGTTGATCGTTCAGGAAAGTGAGTTTAGGCGCTCTGCAAAGATATGCCACAAAGCCTGTCCGACCTGACCGCCGATAAAATCAGAGCGCCCTAGTCCGGCCTGGCGTGCCATGTCTTCAACGGCCTCGGCCATTTCCTCGCGCAAATCTTGGTCGCGGCCCAATCGCACCGCGACTGATACATAATCATCCGGGGATTGTGTGACCAACACTTCCAATTCGATTTCTTCAAGCAGGGCAGCGCTTTGTCGGCAGCGTGCCTGTGTGCCATCAAGCACGATGGGCGGGCAGCCACACATCAAGGGGTCAATCACCGAGACTGCACCAGAGTAGGGGAAGCTATCGAGGTAGACATCGGCCAACTGAAGCAAGCCCAAAATAGGCGCACGCGAGGGCTGAGGCTCCAGTAAATGTAAGCGGTCAATGTCGATGCCAGCCGCCGTAAACCGCTGGTGTAGAAAACGCACAAAGCTGCGCCGCTGCGGATATTGCGCTGACCAGTTCGGATTGAACGGATACAGCACAAGATGTGAGCCGGGCGTAGCGCTTAAGATGTCGGTCCAGGCTTTGACGAGGTCAGGCCCAATTTTAAAAGCGTTCGCGCCAGACACATAGATGATGCCGTCTTCGGGTAGACCGAAGTCGCTGCGCGTCAAACCCTGTGGTTCGGTCGCGCTGTCGATAAACTGATAGTGGTTGGACGACCCTTCAATAAGAATAAGGTCTTCCGTGTACTCTTCCTCGGATCCCTCCAACTCATTCAAAGCGCCGTTGATGTAGTAGTCAACGGTATCAAAGCCGGTGGTCATCGGGCAGGCGTGCATCGCAACTTGCAGACGGGCGAGGCGCTGGGCCATGAGTTGTGTCCAGGGAAAGGAGCATGCATTGGTCAGGTTGGCCGCGCCGATAAGAATGTCTAAATCTTCCTGAACGATAATCTCTGCCGCCGCAGCAATGTCATCAACGGGCAGGGCGATTAACGCATCGGCTAAGTCATCCACACCGCGGCTCACGCTATCTATGGCAGCATCTGGCACGAAAGCGGTGATTGAAAATCTGTCTTTGGAGAGGCCAAATAGATGCCCTCGAATCGCGGCCATTTCTGACTGAGAGCCTGGACTTAAAATGCCAATACTTAACTTTTCGGGCATGTCAGTCGGCCAGCGCACGGCGGTATCTCGCCTCACACCAGAGATATCAAGGTGTTGCTGAATCAATTCAGCCCGGTGGATGGCGATCTGCTTGAGGGAAGTGTCTTCGCCGTAAACGGGCGTTAGGATAAAGGCGTCGAGAAATCCCGCCAGGACGGCGCGTCTAAAATCCGGCTCATCAATAACGCGGGCGGCTTTATGAATCTCTTCGACAGATTTCATCAGATGAGTCAGGGCTTGTCGGCGCGCACCATCCCGGTCAAAAAACTGCGGCAGGCCCAAGAAAGCTCTGACCATGGTTGCAACGATCTCAGTTGGCACGTCAATAAGTTCAAACGACCGTTCAATCCGGTATGAGAACATAAACAACGAGAGAGCGAGGTAGGCGCAGGATTTTCTTACCGGGTCGTGTTCTACGGTCAGCATGCGATGGCATCGCTCAGCGACCGCCTGATCAGATTTGGTCATGCTCAGGTGGCGTAAACCTGAGTTGTACATGGTTGCAAGCGCATCGCCTGAGGCAGCGTTGCACAGCGCGGATATTTTTTCCAGGCGCGCATCAAGGCAAATTTCGGCAAGTTCTAATCTAAGAGCCCGCAACTTCGCTTCGGTTTCTGCATCCATATCAGCCATGATTGAGCACCCTGGGCGCTAGTTTCAACAGGTCCTGAATGGCGGCTAAGACGTCTCCCACAGCATCAGACCCGGTCAACGCAATCTCTTTGGCGGCCAGGGCCAAAGCTTGTCTGGTGTCTGCGGAGCCCAATAGCGCACTAACCGTTATAGCCAGTTCATTTTCATTCGCCACCTGAAGGGCCATTTTTTTGCGCACCATCATTGCCGCAACATCATCGAAATTTTCCATATGTGGGCCAAACACTATGGCACATTCGAAATGGGCCGGTTCAATAGGATTTTGCCCCCCCTTAGCGCCGTCTCTAACGGTAAGGCTTTTTCCCATAAACACGATAGGGGCCACGGTGAAGAAGGACCCTAACTCGCCGAGGGTGTCCGCCACATAAATACTGGTCGTGTTCGTAATATTTTGACCGGCGCTACGGAGCACGATTTGCAGATTTGCGTTTCTGCCTTGTTTGACAATCTCTGGCCCGCGATGGGGGTGGCGCGGCACAACCATGGTCAGAACATTAGGGTATTTGTCAGCCAAGATTTTATGCACAGAGAAGATGATGTCTTCTTCGCCAGGGTGTGTGCTTGCAGCAAGCCATAGCGGTCGCTGGCCAACCATAGATTTTAGCTCGGCCATCGTTTTTTGGTCCATCGGAAGCGGCGGGGCCGCCAACTTCAAATTGCTGGCGACCTTGACATGCCTGGCGCCGAGTGCACGAAATTTCTCCGCGTGTTCGTTCGATTGTGACAAAACCAGATCAATGCAGTTCATCACGGCTTTAGCTGCGCCGTGAAATCGCGCCCAGCCTTTTACCGTGCGGTCTGACAAGCGCCCATTGATGATGAGAACTGGAACGCCGCCATCTTTCAGCGCGATTAGCGTGTTTGGCCACAGCTCTGATTCCATGCGAACGGCGATGTTGGGTTGCCAATGACTCAGAAATTTCGAAATCCAGGCCCGTCTGTCCATGGGGGCGAATTGATGAATAACCCGCGTGGGCAGGCGCTCTGCCATAAGGCGGGCACTGGTGGTTGTGCCGGTGGTCAGGAGAACATGCGTTCCCGAGGTGTCGATTAGATTTTGAATGAGCGGCAATACAGCCAGAGACTCTCCAACACTCGCTGCGTGGCACCACACCAGTACGCCCTCGGGGCGGCGCAGGGCAGACAGCCCTCGGCGTTCCGCCAATCGCAGGGGTTCTTCTTTGCCACGCCATGATCTGACCCGCAGCAGAGCTCGCAAAGGCCATGCGGCAATATCCGTAAGAAAGGCGTAAAGAGAGAGCATTAACGTCAAGCAGCCATATCACTATCTCCAGGCGCAGGACTGCGTCTGGGGTCGGCCGTCATTATGACGTGAAACGCAGGTTTTGGTTAGGACTTACCCGGGATGAGGTAGTCAACCATGGATTCAGCTTTTGGCGCTTCTTGGCCAGCAGCGGCGGCTTGTTCGCGGATCCAAGCTTTCGCTTCTTCAGCATCCACCGGTGTTTGCTTAAGAAGGATAGTCATGACAGCCTGAGTTGCAAACATATTGGCGGCCAGATCGTCAATTGCGCCAAGCAGCATCTCAAATTGATCTGTGTTTGATTCGGCCAGGCCCTCCATGTCATCGGACACCTTGGACAGGAGGCCTTTGACTTGGCTCATCATGAAATCGGACATGGAAACTCCCTTTCTACACTGAGAGCGAACGCTGTGTTGTTCGCGTCATCTCGTCTGTTCTGCTGAAATCGCATACATTTATGATTTACAGCGTTAATTCTATACCCCACTCCTCTTTGCGTAATCCACTTTGGTAAACAAGCTCTTAAGGATATATCGATGAAAGAGCCGATATCTCAGCCAGTTGTTATTGGATGGCAGGTCGGTGTGCCCAGCGGTTGGGGGACATATGGCTTGAACCTCGCGTTACAACTCGCTCAAAAGGGGGTTGATGTCGGTCTGCCTTTTCTCGCCAAAACCTTAAACCTAAGTGACACACAATCAGACCTATTGGCTTCAGCCATCGTGAACCGCGAGTATTTCAGAAACACCGAAGGTAAAATCGAAGGTCAGCCCGTCTCGGGAATTTTTCTGCGGGCCTTGGGCGACGGATTAGATTTTCCGCCCTTTTTAGATGGATGGTCGGCGGATACTGATATCGGGGTTGTATTTTTTGAATCTGCCGACGTGCCCATAGAGAACCTGACGCGGGCCGCAGGTCTGAGGGCTGTTATTACGGGGTCGCAGTGGAACACAGAAGTTTTGCAAGCAGCTGGTCTCAACAACGTTTTTAACTGTCCGCAAGGGATCGACCCTGCCCTGTTTTGTCCAGGCAGCAGGGCGGGCCGTTTTCAAGATCGCTTCGCGGTTTTTTCCGGCGGCAAGCTCGA
This sequence comes from Rhodospirillaceae bacterium, assembly GCA_040221475.1. GTDB lineage: Bacteria > Pseudomonadota > Alphaproteobacteria > Rhodospirillales > Rhodospirillaceae > WLXB01. The sequence continues at coordinate 87,148 of JAVKEJ010000052.1, forward strand.
GTATCGCAAAGGCCAAGATTTGGTTGTTGCGGCGTTTAAACAGTTTCAAAAACGCCACCCTGAAGCTTTGTTGGTGACGGCCTGGCAAAATCCATGGCCAGAGGCGGCGGACTCTCTGAAAATGTCTCCGCATATTTCTGGCCTGCCCCGCCGCACAGAAGACGGCCTGTTAAATATCAATGAGTGGTTGTTGGGCGAGGGGCTTGCGCCTGACTCCTTTATCGATCTCGGCGCCCTTGCCAATTCACAAACGCCAGCGGTGTTGCGGGAGATGGATGTTGCCGTGTTTCCAAGCCGCTGCGAGGGCGGAACGAATCTCGTGGCCATGGAAGCCATGGCCTGCGGTGTACCTAGTATTCTCTCACGCAACACCGGGCACTTAGACTTATTTGGGGATGACACGTGTTTTGGGATCGACTTGCAAATTCCTCTGGGTGAGGTCATGGGACGCAAAGATATGGAGGGTTGGGGCGAGTCTTCTATTGAAGAGATGGTGCAGAAGTTGGAACTGGCTTACGCCCATCGCGATGAGGCGAAACGCATTGCCAGCAATGGTGCAAATTTTATGACAGCATGGTCCTGGTCAGCGCAGGTAGACCGGTTGCTGGATGTTCTTACAGACGTGTCTTGAGTCCATATCTGCTGTGCTATTGCGTCGCACACCAGTTTTTCCAGGCTTCGCGCAGCTTCGCCTCAAACCCGGCAGCAAAAGCCGCACCATCGCACAACGGCGAATGTGCCACTTGATTTCGCATCTTGGCCCGCAGCTCGGCAAGGGCCGTGAGGTCTGACGCCAGCCAGGCCGCGCGTTCGACAAGTTTATCTCTCGAGCTAACAATGCAATCGTTATATCCTGTCGTGCTGAGATAAGTCGCCGCATGCCGCCCGGCAAAAGTCTCACCAGGCACTGTGAGCGTCGGCACTCCCATCCATAGGGCCTCACAGGTCGTCAGTCCGCCCGAATACGGAAACGTATCTAAGGCCATATCCACACGGTTGTAGGTGTCGAGAAAAACGTGATGATCCGCACGCCCTTCAAATGCAATGCGGTCTTGCGCAATACCATGCTTTTTAAAACGCTTAAGTATTGGCGCTTGGACTACAGGGTCATCTAACCCACGAAAGCGCATCAGCAGTTGACTGTGGTCAACGGCTTTTAGAACGCTGGCGAAGGTTTGAATAACGTCATCGTTGAGCTTGGCCGGGTTGTTGAGGCAGCCGAAGGTCACATGGCCATTTGTGCTGGCGGGCAGTGGTCCGACATCAGGCGCATCATCTGGTGGCGCATAACAGGTGTAGCCATTGGGCAGTTTCAACAAACGTTCCGTGTAATGTTTTTCAGCGTCACGCGGGAATTGATGCGCGTCGCCAATCACATAATTCATCATCGGTAATCCGGTGCTGCCGACATATCCGATCCAGCTCATCTGCACCGGGGCTGGTTGACGCGCGAACACGGCCAGTCTGTTACCGGCGGTTTGGCCACTCATGTCTAGCAGGATGTCGATACGTTCCGTTGTGATGAACTGAGCCAGAGCCCCATCGTCCAACTCGGCAACATCGTGCCAGGCTGTACAGGCGATTTCGATGCGTCGGCTGAGGGCATCTTTAAGATCAGCCGGGCGTGTATTTAACACAATCGTTTCTATTGATTGAGGGGAAGTGTGCTCAAATAGAGGTGCGCTCAGATATCCCACCGGGTGTTTGCCAAAGTCGGGTGACACAAATCCGATCCTTAAGGTGCGGTCTGGGTCAGCATCAACGGGTGCAGGGTTTCCTGCCTCAAGGCTTGTCGCGATGTGGAGCCAGTACCATTCTGTATGCGCTTCGGCCAAGCGCGTTGTTGTTATCCCCGGAACATATTGCAGTCCGCATAATCTGTTAGAGGCGTAGGCGGCGGACTCAGGCGCAAATTTCACGGCTTGATCGAACGCCTCCAGGGCTTCGTCGGACCGGGCCATATCACCCAGGAGCGTGCCAAGGCTATTCCACGCCATGGCGTAATCGGACCGTGCAGCGATGGCGCGGCGCAGCAAGTATTCTGCTTCTCCCAGTTGACCAAGGTCGCGCTGCACGTTCGCCAGATTGTACAGGGCCTGGCTGTGATCCGGTTGGATATCCAATGCCCGTTCATATGCGGCCACCGCAGCCGTGGCCTCTCCCAAGTTCGTTAAGGTCAGGCCCAGTTGGCACCACGCCTGCGCGTGTTGGTCATCAAGTGCGATGGTTTTTGTGTACGCCTCTTTGGCAGCGGGCCAGTTTTTGAGCTGTCGATGCGCATTTCCCAGATTATAAAGAATCGCTGGATTGTCAGGTGCGCGACTGTGCGCGTCCCTTAAGGCGCTCAAAGCATCATCTAGTTTGCCAAGTTCTAACAGTACGGTCCCGAGGTTGGACTCAGCATCCGCAAAGGGCTGTTTGACGCTCACCGCTTGTTGCAAAAGAGCCGCCGCTGCCTCCGGTTGTCCGAGCTGGTAGGCAACAACACCCAGCATGTGCAGTGCATCAGGATGCCTTGGGTTAATTTCGAGTACAGCTTGATACAAGTCGGCAGCATCGGCGAGGTCGCCTGAGTGGTATTTTTGTTGCGCGGCGGCAAAGGCGTCTTCCAGATTTTTAGTCATGACGCACTCTTATGTGGCGTCGAAGTGGATCACTTCGGCATTGCTTTTTATGGTGTGAACGGCGGCTTCTTGAAAGCGGTCATAGAAATCGGCCAGCGCCGCGATGGCTGTTTCGTCCGGCGGGGCACCCTCTTTTCCTGAAGTACCATTGTCCAGAATAAATCCATAGTGATGGGATATGAAATTAAGCAGGAACGCCAATTGGCGATTGGCAGGCGTGGTGTTGCCCCCATTACCTTGACCCGTATTATTTTTACTTTGTTCCAGCACATAGGCGATCAATGCATGGAAGAACAGGTATATGGTTTCATCCCAACGGGTTTCATGGTTTACATGCAAGGCGATGGGGCTATTTAGGCTCTTAAGGTCGCATCCAGCCAAATGGGCGGTGAGGGGAAGCCAATAATCCCAGAAGGGCATACCCATGGCAAACGGACTGTCAGCAAAGACAGCTACAACATCACGACTCATAATGAAGTAATCGTAGCCGACGGAAAATTTTGGGTCTGAAATTGGGGCTTTCACTTTAAAGGAGTCAGCCGTTGTCACGTCAACACGCGGGCCTAGAACGACACTCCCTTCGGCGGACTGGATCAGAAACTGTTTTAGCCCTGGATCAGGCCGCAGAAAAATATCCGCGTTGATAATCCCGACCGTATCTCCAGGGCTAGATTGCGTTTTGGCCGCTTGCAGCAGATCATAGATATAGGGCACGGGCTTATGCGCGTATTGTTCTGCCGTCCGCTCTGCCGCTATGAAATGAATGTCGGGATACACAGGCTTGAACTGATCAATCTCTGCGGCTGTATTGACCGCAACCACGGTCATATCATTGTCGAGCCATGATTGAACGGTCGTGGCTTGCACATCGCGCTCATCAACTGGCGATAGGCTCGTTGCCAAAATCAGGCGCGGCTCAACTTCACCAACAGTTTTTTGCTGTGTCATTTTGCGCGCTTACTCCGCCGAAGATCATTCATAATGTTTATCAGTCATGATGCGTATTGGCCGTCATAACTTTGGCCTGAAACTGCGACCTGTCCATGCGTTCTAGCCCAGCTTCATCCCGCAGCTGGTCGGCAAGACTAAAATACGTGTCCATGGGCGCGAGTCCACAAAAGTGGCCAATCGCCCCGGCCCATGCTTCGCTTTTGCGCCCTGCGACCTGCTTGATCACCTGCAAGTCGCCGACGGTCAAATCCATAACACCCTCAATCATGTTCGGTGTGGTCACCTGAAGCCGGTGTGTTGTGCTGGGCCGGAATGCGGCAATTCCAAGCATGGCCAGCGCGCAGGAAAAGAAGGGTTCGTCTGCATATTCACCGACATGCTTGTAGGGATAGCTGATGTCATCGCGATGCGGCCCTTCGAATAACTCAATGGCGGTTTTAAACACACGCTCCGAGGCCGCGCTATTTTCAAAGTACATCACGCCGGCATTGAAGACGGTTAGTTCAGTCACATTGACCAACTGACAGAGAACAGCCGCATCTTTAACGCCAAGTGAGCACGCAAAAACAGGCCCGGTTTTTTGCGGGCGCCCCTCAACGGCAAAAGGATGGTTGCGATACTGCCGCCAGAAAAACTCGATTTTAGAGTTAAAGAGCAGGCAATCGGCGTCGATATACATCGTCCGCTCATAGGGAGAGATATCGAAAAGAAGCGTTTTGGCCATAGCACCGCGCAGGGTCGGGTGGTCTTCGAGCCTAATAATCTGGTCGAAAAAGCGTTTATAAGCCTCGGGAACAGGCGTTTCTGGACTAATAACGACGCTCACGGGTCTCCGCTCCAGGCGCTTGACTGACATAGCAAAGTTTGCGGCCAGATCCAGGTAGCGCGGATCGTGGAGGGCGAGTAGCAGATAGCCTTCCATCAGAGTGTGGCTTCTTCTAGTCTAAGTAACTGTAACCATTCATCTATTTTCCTGACTTCAATGGGGGCTGGAGGCCCAAAAACATCAAAAAGCATTAGGATACCGCCCGGCTTAATCTAATGAAGTTTATTGTATCGCCTATTACGTGTGAAAAAAGCATTGACAGTTAACAGGACGTTAACGTAAGAGGGTAGCGTTCGTATTCCTGAAGGGAATGTATGGAGAATCCGTACACAGCGAACAAGACAGAAACGTCGATAACCTGGTCCTAGAAAAGGAGCAACCAAAATGGGTGATATTTCCCTATCGAATGCGACACGCACAAACCTGCTGTCGCTCCAAAGAACCACCAACCTTATTGGCCGAACTCAAGAGCGTCTGGCAACAGGGCTCAAAGTTAACAGTGCCATTGACGATGCCTTGGCCTTCTTTAAGGCTCGTAACCTCAACGCCCGTGCGTCTGACTTGTCGTCCATTAAAGACAGCATCACCGACGGTATTAACGTTATTCGTGCTGCGATCCAGGGCTTGGAAGCCATTGAATCCACCCTCAAGCAGCTTAAAGCTATTGCACAATCCGCTATTTCGTCACCGGAAAGCTCGACCCGTGCCAAACTGGCCAGCCAGTTCAACGAACTGCGGTCTCAGGTTGATAACCTGGCGGAAGACTCCAGCTTCAACGGTACAAACCTGCTGAAAAACTCCTCTTCGGCATTCTCTGCGGGTGCCGATAACCTGACTGTTAAATTTAACGAACGTCAGGATACCGCCCTAAACCAGATCGTCGTGTCCGGTGTGTCCGCCACTGACTTTGCCTCTATCATAGCATCGTCAGCAACAGCGACTGGTACAGCCGGGTCGGCCACTGTTTGGGGACAAACTGGTTCAGCCGCTGTGTCCGCCATTAACGCGGCCATCCGCGGTATCGACTCTGCTCTTGTGACTGTGCGTCAGGTTGCGCAGAACTTGGGTACAAACTCATCCTTGTTGGAAATTCGTAGAGATTTCACGGCCAACTTGGTCAACACACTGCGGGGCGGTGCATCCGAGCTCGTCAACGCTGACCTTAACGAAGAATCTGCTAACCTTCTGTCACTTCAAACCAGACAGCAGCTTGGTACGATTTCGCTCTCGATCGCGCAGCAGTCTGAACAGTCCGTCTTGCGGTTGTTCTAAGACTAAAGACGCTTTTGATCTAGGACACTTAATCGCGGCGCCGCCCCGCTGGGTGCGTCGCCTCTTTTCTTATTGTAAAGAGTTTCTTAGGGTCATTGAGCTATTCAGCGGTCGTGCCCCCACTTAGAGGGGTGAAAAGGAGCAGGTCATGGGAGATATCTCTCTATCTAATGCGACTCGGACAAACCTTTTGTCCTTGCAGCGCACAACGTCACTGATTGGCCGTACACAAGAGCGGCTGGCAACGGGCCTTAAAGTGAACAGCGCCATTGATGATGCGCTGGCCTTCTTTAAAGCGCGCAATTTGAATAGCCGTGCGCAGGACCTTTCAACCATTAAAGACGAGATTTCTAACGGCATCAGCGTGATTCGGGCCTCAATTCAGGGCTTGGAGGCCATCGAGTCTGTTTTGAAGCAGATGAAAGCTGTCGCGCAATCGGCTATTTCTTCGCCGGAAAGCTCGACCCGGGCAAAATTGGCAAGCCAGTTCAACGAGTTAAGGTCTCAGGTCGATAACTTGACGGAGGACGCCCGTTTCAACGGCGTCAACCTTTTGAAAAACTCGACAAATACCTTTGAGGCAGGGGCGGATAACCTCACCGTTCGATTCAACGAGCGTATGGATGACACACCTGGAACGGATACCGGGCCGCGAAACCAATTGATCGTGTCTGGTGTGTCTGCGGCTGACTTTGCGACCATTGTTGCAAGTTCCGCGACGGCAACGGGTGCAGCGGGGTCTGCGACTGTTTGGGGGCAAACCGGAACAGCAGCAGTTTCAGCTATTAACGCGGCCATCCGCGGCATCGACTCTGCGTTGGTTACGGTGCGTCAAGTTGCGCAGAACTTGGGTACAAACTCATCTTTGTTGGAAATTCGCAGAGACTTCACTCAAAACCTCGTTAACACGCTCCGGGGTGGTGCTTCTGAGTTGATCAACGCCGACTTGAACGAAGAATCGGCCAACCTCTTGTCTCTTCAAACCCGGCAGCAATTGGGTACAATTTCTTTGTCTATTGCCCAGCAATCAGAACAGTCGGTTCTCAGACTCTTCTAAATTAAGCGCAGTTTTCTCTTGGTTTGGCGGCGGGCTTTGGCCCGCCGCTTTTTTTTATTTTTCCCCTAAGAACAAAAAAATTCATCCGGTTAACCTTTCGTTTGGGTTTTCCCCCTAAATCGGATGGCATGACGTCGCAACGTTAGTTGCAAAAGCTCAAGCATTTAGAGCCAAAGCCCGCGGCGCCTTGTTAGTGGTCTTAAAGTCCCTGAACCTAGAAAGGGGGAAACAACATGTCCGGAGATATTTCACTCTCGACGGCGACGCGAACAAACCTTTTGTCGTTGCAAAGAACTACAAGTCTAATTGGTCGCACCCAAGAACGCTTGGCGACTGGCCTCAAAGTGAACAATGCAATTGATGATGCGTTGGCCTTCTTTAAATCCCGTAACTTGAATGCACGTGCTGAAGATTTGGCATCCATTAAGGATGAAATTTCCAACGGCATTAGTGTCATCAGGGCGGCTGTCCAAGGTCTTGAAGCCATCGAGTCCACACTGAAGCAGATGAAAGCCTTGGCGCAGTCCGCCATTTCGTCTCCAGAAAGTTCGACTCGTGCGAAACTGGCCAGCCAGTTCAACGAATTGCGCTCACAGGTTGACAACTTGGCAGAGGACTCCAGTTTTAACGGGACCAACCTGCTGAAGAACAACACCACTGAATTCCAAGCTGGTGCAGACAACCTCACCGTTAAATTTAACGAACGTCAGGATGACACACCTGGAACAGCGACCGGTCCATTGAACCAGTTGGTCGTCTCCGGTGTTTCAGCCACTGACTTTGCCTCCATCGTTGCGAGCTCGGCCACAGCCACCGGTGTTGCTGGATCGGCAAACGTCTGGGGACAAACCGGAACAGCTGCCATCAGTGCTATTAACGCGCAGATCCGTTCTATCGACTCGGCGTTGATTACCGTGCGTCAGGTTGCTCAGGAATTGGGTACCAACTCTTCAATGTTGGAAATTCGCCGCAACTTTACGGCTGATTTGATCAACACGCTGAGGGGCGGTGCTTCTGATTTGGTCAACGCTGACCTCAACGAAGAATCTGCGAACTTGCTCTCGCTGCAAACACGTCAGCAGTTGGGTACGATTTCGCTGTCCATCGCGCAGCAGTCTGAACAGGCCGTTCTGCGACTCTTCTAAGGTTTCTTTAGCTCGAAACCAACTTAAGCGGCGGGCTTTAGCCCGCCGCTTTTTTGTTGCGTTCTTTATTGTCGGTGCCCGCAGTTATGCAGAAAAACTGTTTCGCCCTTTAACCTTTTATTCGCCATTCAGGCATAAGACTCGAAGTCTAAGAAAAGGTTTGGGTTGAGTTTCTGTAACCTCAGAACTCAGCATAACAACATCAATGGACGTGACCGGATAGTCGGCAGGTAAGTTTCCAGTTGCGGCACGAGGCGGAACAATGGGTGATATAACCTTATCAACGGCGACACGCACCAACCTGCTCTCCCTGCAGCGCACCACGTCGCTGATTGGCCGCACGCAAGAACGGCTTGCAACAGGTCTCAAGGTCAACAGTGCAATTGATGATGCCCTGTCATTTTTTAAGGCGCGTAACCTCAACAGCCGCGCCGCCGATCTGCAAAACATCAAGGACGGAATCACCGACGGCATCAATGTGATTAGGGCCTCCATTCAAGGTCTCGAGGGCATGGAAGCTGTCTTGAAACAGATGAAAGCCCTGGCCCAGTCCGCTATTTCCGCGCCGGAAAGTTCGACTCGTGGGAAACTGGCCAGCCAGTTTAATGAACTGCGCAGTCAGGTTGATAACCTGGCAGAGGACTCCAGTTTCAATGGTATCAATTTGCTCAAGAATTCTACGACCGCGTTTGAAGCTGGTGCCGATACGTTGACGGTTAAGTTTAATGAGCGGACCGAACGTGCTTCGATCAACCAGCTCATTATCAGCGGAATTAGTGCGACAGATTTCAACACCATGCTTGGCATCTCCGCCGTTACGACTGGAACGCCTGGAGACTCGACGGTTTGGGGGCAAACTGGAACCGCTGCTGTGCGGGCGATTAATGCCGCGATCCGCGCCATCGACTCCGCGTTGATCACGGTGCGTCAGTCTGCACAGGCCCTTGGCACGAACTCGGCGTTGCTCGAAATTCGCAGATCGTTCACGGAAGACATTGTGAATACGCTTAAGGGGGGCGCGTCAGACCTGGTCAACGCTGACCTCAATGAAGAATCGGCAAACCTCTTATCGCTGCAAACGCGCCAGCAGCTTGGCACAATTTCGCTGTCTATTGCCCAGCAGTCTGAGCAGGCCATTCTGAGACTCTTTGGCTAACGCTAAATAAAAAAACCCGACCACTCACGTTGGCGCAGTTTTCTCTTGCCGCAGCATTGGCAGCAAAAGAGCGAACTGTCGCAAACATTTGGCTGAACGCGCAGGGTCTCTTAATGGGCACTTCCGTTTTTGGTCAAAACTGTGTAGAAGTCGGGCCACGAATATGACGTCGCACAAGCTCTCTAACCCGCTTATTCTTTGGCTTTTTAGGGGTCAGGGTTAAGTAAGTTAACCTTTTTTTTCCTTTATCCTGCGATGTCTAAGGGTAGATATGCCGCTGAAACTGACATTAAAGCCCAACGAGAAAGTTCTGATTGGGACTTCTGTCATCGCCAACGGGCCGAATAAGACCGAATTTGTCGTTCTGAACCGGGTTCCGGTGGTGCGGCAAAAAGATATAATTACTGAGGAAGACGCAGATACAATTGCGAAAAAGCTCTATGTCACCATCCTCAATATGTATATCAACCCAGCGCAAGAAAAGGACTACCACGGCATCTACTTTTTACTCATGCGGCAGATGATTTTGATGCCCATAGATGCCAAGGCAATTGATATGATGGTGGAAATGTCACAGCGGATACTCGAAGGCGACCATTACCGAGCATTGAAGCTGTGCCGACAGCTTATTAAGCTTGAGGCGGAGGCTCTAAAGAATGTCTAAGGATAAATACGCAGCTTATTCTCAGCAGCAGAAACAGAATCTGACGCCACGAGAAGTTGAGGCCATGGCCTTTACCAAAGCGGCTTTGCTTCTTGAAGATGCGAAGAAGGTCTCCGGCAATATCGATGAGTTCTCGCGCGCTTTGCGATTTAATCATCTGTTGTGGACCATCATGCAGGCCGACATCACAGAAGAAGAGAACCAACTCCCGCCGGAGATTAAGGCCAACGTGATGAGCCTGAGTATTTTTGTTGATAAGCAAACCACCAAGGCGCTGCGCTCGGCCAACAGCAACGATCTTGATGTGCTGATCAATATTAATCGTAATCTTGCGGCAGGCTTGCGAACGAATCCAGGGGACCAAGCGGCAGTTGATGCCAATGCAGCCGCCGCAGCTACCGTCCCGGGCGGCACAACCCCGGTCGACAGCGCCTGATCTCTTGCCCTGAGGCTAAACCAGTCATGGCGCAGCCTGTGAAGATGAAAAGCCGCCGTTTGGTATGACAGCCGGTCAAGGAACTTCACCTCTTCTCAGCCAAGCTGTGTCTTACCTGCAAGAGGGTGATGCGGAGTCCGCTGACCTTCTATTAGAGACCTATCTGGCCCGAAATCCAGAAGATACCCAGGCTCTGTTTATTGCCGCGCTCTGTCGGCATGCACTGGGGGACAATGACGCGGCCATCGCACATTTAAAGACATCACTCACCCTGGCACCTCAGGAAGTGCGCGCTGCGATGCAGCTTGCCTCTATCTACGCCGATCTTGATCAAGCGCATGCGGCTCTCACCACCTTGGATGATGCGGTTGCCATAGTCCCAAATGATACCGAGTTGGTGTTGGCTAAGGCTGCCTTGCATCGCCGCTTTGGGGATGCAGTTGCGGCAGAGGCGACCGCTGAGTTGGCTCTTAGAATCAGCCCCAATATGGCGCGGGCGCATTATGCTTTGGGGTTGGCAAAGGCGCAGCGCCGTCATCCCTCAGGCGCAAGGTTGGCCTTTCAAAAAGCAGTCGAACTCGATCCCGCTTTTGCAGATGCCTGGGTCAATCTGGGTGTGGTGGAAAAAGGCGTTGGCGATCTGACAAGCGCCGCCAATAGTTTCCAGGAGGCTTTGAAACTCAAGCCGGATGATCCGGTGGCGCACAACAATTTTGGCAATCTTCTATTAGAACAGCGTACCTTTGATGCGGCGTTGAAATCGTATCAACGCGCTGTTGCCCTTGATCCCCATTACCTTGATGCCAAGGTGAACCTGGCGCTTGCTTTGCGCGAGTCTGGGAATGTGGATGGCTGCATCGTCGCCCTTGAAAAGGTTTTGCAAGAACACCCGAATCAAGCCTCTGTTTTAAATGCTTATGGCAATGCTCTGCGCCAGGCTGAACGGTTTAAAGATGCCCAAAACGCCTTAGAGAGCGCCCTTGAGCTTGAGCCTGAGAATGCAGAAGTGCTCAACAACCTTGGCTTGGTTCTCGCCCTGTTAGGTGAGCGTTTTATTGCTGCGGATATGTTTGAGCGGGCCTGTGCGTTACGCCCTGATATGCCCGTTCTGGCCAATAATTATGGCACTCTGCTGCTGAAGATGTTTGACCTTGAAGCGGCCATTTATCAATTGGCGCGGGCTGTTTCACTCGACTCCACGTATCTGGATGCTCTGGTGAATCTGGGTGTCGCGCATTTTATGCGGGGCAATTATGACGAGGCCATTCGCGCCTATCGCCAAACCCTCAGTATCGATTCCTATAATGCCTTTGCGCATTATAGCCTTGGTGTGGCGCTGCTTGAACAACAGGATCTGACGGAAGCGGTCAAAGAGATTGAGTACGCCTTGATCGTTAACCCTCATAACGTCATGGCGCGCAATACACTTGGTGTGGCTCTGTTGGAACAACACCGCATTAAAGAAGCGCGCACGGCAATGGCGACTGCGGCTGAGGCCGACACCATGTCTGCGCCGGTCTATGCGTCAAATCATCTGTTCACCAGTCTGTACCAGCCTGATGTAGATAACGATGAATTGTATCGCATCCATTGCGATTTCGGACGCCGGTTCACCAGCGGCGAAATTGACGAGACGCGACCTCATGCCAACCCGCGTGATTTAAACCGCAAGCTTCGCCTCGCCTATATGTCACCCGATTTTCGTGGTCATTCCGTGTCGCACTTTATGGAAGCACTGTTGGAAAAGCATGACCGCTCGGCCTTTGAGCTTATTCTGTATTCAAACACCACGCGCATCGATAAGATTACGCAGGCTATGGAGCGGGCGGCAAATGTTTGGGTGGAAACCGCTGGTTTGACAGATGCGGCTTTGGTCGAGAGGATCCGATCAGATCGTGTTGATGTTTTGGTCAACCTTGGTGGACATACGTCCGGCAACAGATTGCCTGCGTGCGGTCATAAACCAGCGCCGGTACAGATTGAATATCTTGGATATCCCGATACCAGCGGTGTTGCGGCTATGGATTATCGCATCACGGATGAGCGTGCAGACCCAACAGGTGAGGCTGAGTCGCGCAGTGTTGAAACGCTTCTGCGACTGCCAGAGTGTTTTCATTGTTACCGCCCGACCTCAAAAGCACCCGACCCCGCGCCCGCGCCGCACCTAGAGCGCGGATACGTAACGTTCGGGTCGTTTAATGTGCTGCCGAAACTGAATGCAAACGTGGTTGAGGCGTGGTCTGAAATCTTACAACATGTTCCGAAGTCTCGCCTGTACCTCAAGTGCAAACAGCTCAAAACAGAAAGCGTCCGCGAGCGGGTTCTCGGATATTTTTCAGATGCGGGTATCGAGGCTTCCCGCATCAGCATGGAGGCGTTCGTACCGTCTGTGAAAGATCATCTCGGGCGCTATGCGGGCGTAGACCTAGCCCTGGATACGTTTCCCTATAACGGCACCACCACGACATGCGAGGCGCTGTGGATGGGGGTGCCTGTGCTCACTGTCCTGGGCGACCGCCACAGCGGGCGTGTGGGCTTAAGTCTCTTGAATGCAGCAGGGCTGGACGAAGAGTTCGTGGCGCCTGATATTGAAACGTACGTTGCAAACGCGATTGCGTGGGGAAAGTCACCTCAACGCCTGGCCGAAATTCGCGGCACGTTGCGGGGGCGGATGGCATCCTCACCCTTGCGCAACGAGGTTGAATTTACCCGCACGCTTGAGGCGTTATATCGCACCGCTTGGCAGACCTGGTGTAAGGGGCCGGAAACTTTCGAGCATAAGGCACCACCGCCTTTACGCACCGATGACTCCGTCCAAAGTGTTCTGGCCAAAGTGGTGTAAGTTTCATGAGGCCCGTCATGAAAAAACATTGTAAACAATGGTTATGAATATTCATCATGGATGATCGGCTGGCCCTCGCCATCAAGTACTACCAGTCGAATTTAGACGCGCAGGCGTCGCTCCTGGTGGCCGAGGTTATGGCCGAGCCGGATCCACCGGCCGAAGCGATCAGTATCTCTGCGACCCTGGCCTTCGAGCGCCGCGATCTGCAGAGTGCCCTTACCTATTGCGACCTACTGTTAACCAAAACGCCAGATGACGGCCACGCACTGTTGCTCAAAGGACGTGTTTTGTCTGATCTTGGCGACCAGCAGGGCGCGCTTCAAATGCTTGCACAGGCCGTCGATGTTGAGCCGGGCTTAGCGGCAGCCCACTACAATCTTGGTTGGGTGCGTGAGCGCGTTGGAGATATCTCTGGTGCAATCACCGCGTATCAGAGCGCTGTAACCCTGCAAGACCCCTATCCAGTGGCCTGGAATAACCTTGGTCTGGCGTTCGAGCGTGCCGGTGAGGCCGCCGCCGCCGCGGATGCGTTCCAAAACGCGATAGATCAGTTTCCCGCGTTCTCTATGGCCCATAACAACTTGGGGGCTTTGCGTGCCGCTGGCGGTGAGTTTCACGCGGCAGCTCAAGCGTACGGCACGGCTTTATCCGCGAACCCGGACAATATAGATGCGGCCACTAACCAAGGTGTAGCGCTGCTGGAGCAGGGCGATATCACAGCGGCTGTTACTGTATTTGAGTCCGTTCTCGATAAAGTGCCCGATCATCTACCAGCCGTTGACAACATACTGTATGCCGAGATGTATCGCGCAGATGACCCCGCTGACATCCGTCGCCGTCATGACACAGTTGGCGATCGTGTGCTTCCGTATGCTCAAGCCCCAAAAGCATTAGCGAGGAAAATTGAACTGCCAATCCGCGTCGGATTTATTTCGCCAGATTTTAGACGGCATTCTGTCAGCCGGTTTGCCTTGCCTCTGATTCAAGCCATTAATTCCGCCAAAATATCGGTCATTTTATGCAGTGATGTGCGTGAACCAGACGATATCACCCAGACCTACAAGTCTGTTGCGGCTGAATGGATAGAGCTTTCAGATAAACCGGATGATGACGTGATCGCATGCTTGCGAGAAGCCAAGCTAGATGTGGCGGTTGATCTCGCTGGTCATACCACCGGCAATAGACTGCGAGCGCTGGCGTCTCGCATCGCACCAGTTCAAATCACCGGTCTTGGTTATCCCGGGCCGTCCGGGGTTCCGGCCATTGATTATTGGCTGTGCGATGAGATTACCAATCCTCTTACCCAAGGTGATGACTTTCATCGCGACCGCCCTTTATATCTCAGGGCGGGCTTGCATGTTTTTGCGCCGCCAACGGATTCTCCCCCAGTTTCGCCTTTGCCGTCACTTGATAATGGGTATGTAACCTTCGGCTCGTTCAACAAGGCCGCTAAAATCTCTGATCAAACCGTTGCGCTGTGGGCACAAGTGCTGCGCGAGCTGCCTGATGCGCGCCTTCTGCTGAAAGCGCGTGCCTTCACCGAAGATGAAACTGCAAATGCGCTCAAAGCACGTTTTGGCACGGTAGGGGTTGCGGAGGACCGCATTCAAACGATGGGGTGGGCCACGCAAGATACGGACCATCTTGCCTTATACCAAGGCGTCGATATCGCCTTGGATACCTTTCCCTATAATGGCACCACCACAACCTGTGAAGCGTTGTGGATGGGCGTGCCGGTGGTGACGTTACGGGGCAACAGTCATGCAGCGCGGGTTGGCGCCAGTCTCCTAACCTCAGCCGGTCTGAGCGATCATATCGCCGGGACGCCGGACGCATTTATTCACAAAGCCGTTGCCTTAGCCAAAAACACCCATGCTTTAAAAGATCTGCGTGAAAGCCTCCGAGATCAACTTTCAGAAAGCCGTCTGACAGATGCGGCTGGGGCCGCACGCTCCTTTGAAGACGCAATCGAACGCGCCCTCAAGTAAACTCTTAAGCAATCTTAGACCTAGAGGAAGTTGTTCAGCGACAGGTTTTGAATACGGGCCAAGGTTGCAAAAGAAATCTCCAGGGCACGCACGTCATCTTGCAATCGCACAGCGGCTTCAGTGATATCCACGTTTTCCAGTTCGATCTGACGCTGTCCTAGAAACCCGTCGAACTGTTTCATATTTTCCTTGGCATCAAAAATAATTTTTTGGTTGATCGCTAAGCGTTGTGCAACATCTTGAATGTCGCTGGGTTTTTCGGTGGATTGCGGCGAATGTTCAATGGCGTTGTTTAAGAGCTCTAAGGCATCAACAGCGCGGGCCTGGTTGTTGATCAGGTCACCCTGTAGGACTTGGCCAATGGCCCGGATGGCTTTCTCAAAAGCAGGGTCGAGGCCGTTGACGCCAAACTTAATGACCCGGTTTTCACTTACGCGGTGTTCAGTTTCCAGCCGGTCCCCCCGGTAATAGGGGGCGGCATCCAGGGTGATGTCTTCGCCACTTGTATCTAAAACCTGGCCGGTCACCCACATCACGTCGCCGGTTACAACGGCTGGCGTTGCCGCGTTCATATCGAGCGGAATGGCGGCAATCTCAGCGTTGGTTGGCCATCGTACCGTGTAAGGGCCATTATTGGTTACGTCATCACCGGATAAAAACATCGTCGTGCCGTCGGGAACGGCTAAATTGATATTCACGCCAACGGCGGCCAGCTCTGTGCCTGCCGTGACCGTTTGATCCAGGGTGATCTGCGTGCCGTCACCGGAGACGGCGGTAATCGTATAAACGCCATTGTTGTCTGTCGCACCGGCCCCGGCTGTTTCTGTGCCGTTGATTAGAATCGTCTGACCAACCGTTACGTTGTTAAAGGCGTTCTGGTTGGACGAAGTGATAACGCCAGCACCATTAACGTTTGAAAAGGTCAAGTCACCGAAGCTGTTGGAGTCTAATGTCGCGGTAATCAAATCTCCAGCGGCAGCGCCGGTGATCCGCGTCACATCGGTGTCTTCGCCTTTTACGGGGATATTTTCATTGGTGTACGTGACTGTGACATCTTCAAATTTGGCTTGGCTCAAGTGGGCCGTGCGGGTTGTTGCGTAAGTTCGCTCAATGCCATCATAGTCCTGCTGGAATTGGGTGACGTTGTCATAAGGGATGGATACGGGGGGGCTATCAGTCTTGCCGCCTCCAAACAAATACTTTCCATCAATCTTCAGGTTGAGGAAAAACTCCATGTCGTTTAAGGCGGAAAAGGCACGTTCCTGGATATCGGTAACGGCGGCCACGTCCTCATTCGAAGGGTTGCTTAAGTCACGGCTTGTGAAAGAAATCATCTCCGAACGCAGCAGGCGTAGCACTTCGTCCATGGATTCTATGGTGGTGACCATGGCTTTGGCATTTGTTTCGGCGATTGAGTTGTTCTTGACGTACTGGTCAAGCCGTGCGCGTTCGCCCTCAATGCTAATCAAACGAAAACTGTCTGACGCGATGCCCGAATAGGTCTGAGATTTTTTCTCAGTTCCAATTTGAGTCTGGGCATCAAACACTTTGACCTGCGTTTGAAGCATGCGATTAACCATGGCTTGGTTGTTCGCGAAGGTAGATATGCGTGAGACCATTGTCTATGTCCTCCTGATTCTAACCGTCTTAGACCAGGTTATTGAGAATATCGAAAAGCTGTTGGGTCGTTGAAATCACTTTGGCGGACGCCGCGTAAGTCTGTTCAAACACCAAAAGTTGACTGAGTTCTTCGTCCAAGTTAACGCCACTGATTTCTGAGTGTTTCAACTCAAGCGCGCCTTTGATGTCCTTTTGAAATTGAAAGTCTGTGTTCGCTGCGGCCCCCAGCGTTGAAGCGCGGGAGACAATCTGAGAGGCATAATCTGCAAACGTGTTATTGCCACCGGAAAGCCCGCCCGCGGCATTAAACGATGTCTGAGAGCTCATCAAAGCGGCCAGTTCGACAGCCACTTCATTATCCCCAGGGGACAAGAAGTAACGGCCGGTTAAATTATCAAACTGAACGCGACCGCGGGAAATGGTGCTGGGATCGTCTTTCAGTGTGCTTGAAACATCCAGCAACTGTGAGGTTGCGACCTCAGACACATCGAGCCCTAGGGCATCAATGGCGTCGCGCCCCACGGTTTGAGTAATCAGAACCTGCTCACCTTGAATTTGTTGTATACGCAGCTTCTGCCCATTTCCATCCGGCACCACTTCTGCTTCTAGACGCTGGTTCAGAGTGTTGTCTGAATTAATGGCATCGGCAATATCCTGCAGGCTGTCGCCTGGGGCGACGTCAATCGTTCCTATGGGGGCGGTCGCCGGATCGTTGGTCTCGTCGTAAAATGTCAGTGTGCGCGTGGCCGTTGTGCCGAGCGTAAAATTGTTAGGTTTAAAATTGGATTCGTAGAACGATAACTTAGGCGCTGTTGTGAAGAAGTCATTCAAACCAAAGAAGTTCGAGAACCCTTTATGAGTCTGGTCATCGACACCGTCGCCGTCCAAATCAAACTCAATGGTAATGTCCTCTGACTCACTGCCTTTAACGGCAGATGTTTCATCCCGAAAGGCAATTCCGAAGGCTTCTGTGCCGAGGTTGAATGCTAACTTTCCATCGGCGTTCACGGCGATTGTGGCGTTGGCCAGTTGTGGGTCTTGGGCGGCGATATACGTCTGGATAGCGGTTGCCATGGCATCGACCGTGCCTGTGGTAAAGCCCAGATCGGCACCGAGTTTGGTTGAAAAGGCTTCGCTGCCATCGGTGTTGTACAACACGATACTGACGTCACCATCGGTGATGTCTATTTCTTGCGTTGCAGAGTCCAAGAACGTGCGTGTCCCGAGCCCTTCAGTTTTTACAGTCGGATAGGCGGTGCCCCGGTTATGCACCAGGTTCACTTCTTCCATGAGATTGCGCGACATCTCATCAAGTTGTGACTGCATCTCAGGCAATGTGCGGTCCCGCATTTCAATCAGGCCGGCAAGTTTGCCACTGCGGATATCGTTGGTGAGGTCCAGAACACCAGCAAAAATACCGTTGAAATCGCCCCCGGCGTAAGTGTGCTCCGGGTTCACCCGGTTCAAAGCAACGTGGCTCATGTTGACGGGTTGGCTGTCAACCAGCGTCGTGCCGTCTTTTGTGAAAACCGTCACAGCACCGGTTTGTGTAAAGAAGTACTGGATGTCGATAATTTCAGACAGCTTGCTCAAGGCGACATCGCGCTTATCTTCATAATCCTCAGTCTGGCGGTCTGTTGCCGACCCAAGTGAGATTTGATCATTCAAGCTCGAGATCGTCTGCATGAGATTGTTCATCTCAAGGACATTGCGTTCAATTTCACGGTCAGCGTCCAAGCGCAGACCCTGAACGGTATCACTCATGCGCTGCAATTGAGAAGCAACGCTGATGCCGGACTGAACAGTTGAAAGGTGCGTTGCCGGCTTTTCGACTTCTGTCGACAACAGCTCAAACGCGTTCGCCATTTTGGTGACGGTATGGGCAATTGAATTGTTGGATTGCGGCGTTCCGAAGGTGTCAGAAATGCGGTTGAAGTAGGTATTTTTGGTTTGGAGTAAACCAAATCCGCCAAGTTCATTGCGCAGATCTTCCAGCAGGTTCTGGTCAACGTTACTGCGAATGTCCCCGACAAAAACACCAGCGCCGGCCCCCGCAAGAATCCGTGATGACGGATCAAGAATCTTCCGCGTGTAACCAGGCGTATTGACGTTGGCAATGTTGTGCGAAATCGTACTTAAACCCGCTTGTGCGGTGTTAAGTCCGGAGACCGCCGTATTAAGTGCCAGTGTTAACGACATTGTCGTTGTCCTTCAAAAATAGTCTGTTTGGCCTGACCTGCGATCAGGTCACCTCGTTAAAGCTAACGGCCATGTGGCGCTTAACTGTGACATGGCCGTCAAGCTGCGCTTCTTTGGAATAAGATGTGGATTTCCGCTCTTGTTTTTCACGCACGGAGTCCACAACAGATTTCATGAATGAATTGATGACTTGGATGTTGGCTTTGAGCAGACTTGCGTTGTCTTTCATCAATTCCGTGAGACGAGAAGCAGACTGAATCAGCGCGTTGCGTTTCGGTTCTTCCATATCTTTCAGAAGCTTAGGATTACGGTGAAACGCATTCATTTGCTGTTGATACAGGCGCGCCAAGTCTTGCTTGCGCTCGCCGAGCACATGCACGTCCTGCACGCGGTGCTTTTTCAGAGCGACGTTTTCTTTCATCAGCAGGTCATTGAGCTGCCGAATAATCTGAAACACGTCTTCGCCTTTATCGCGTGGTGGCAAGTGATCCAGGCGACCATTCGGCCCCCGCTGACGGGCAGCCTGTTGGCCCATGCGATTGCCGGGCGCAGATTGCTGGCCAGGTTGGCGCAGACGGGGGGGCATCTTTGGATGTGCATTCATGTCAGATCACCCTTTCAATGGTTGAAGCTGTCGCCGAGATTGGCGCGATAGGCGCACCGGTGGCTCCAGGCATTTTTGCAGCACTGGCGGGCAGGGCTGCGGCCGTCGCTGCAGCGGCGGCCGCCGCGCTTGAAGAGGTTGCGTTAGCAGGTGACGTTTCGTTTTGAGATTGAATCAATGACTTCATGACCGCGTCTGCAATGCCGATGGAGCCGCTTTTGACCATCTCTTTGCCGTACTCTTGGTTGAGCATTGAGCGCCAAACGTCTTCCGCATGGCCGCCGCCAAACATGCCGCCGGAGTCAATATCGGTGTTCATGTATTCAAGCATTTGCCCGATAAAGAACGACTCAAACTCTTTGCCGGCGGCGCGGGCCTGTTCTTCGGTCATCGCATTTTTTGCGCTCGCCTGACCGGAAACACGGTTCTGCGTACCGGCGCTATAGGCATCACTGGCCTGAGAGAGAAGGGCTGCTGGATCAAGCATTACATCACCTCAATTTCAGCATGCAGAGCCCCAGACGCTTTGATGGCCTGCAGAATAGAAATCATGTCACGTGGGCCGACTCCCAGAGAGTTCAAGCCGTTGACGAGGTCTTGCAAGTTCACGCCGCCGTTCACCACTTGCAGGCGCCGTTCCTCGTCTTCATCAATTTCAATTTGTGTGCGCGGAACAACAACCGTCTCACCCGCTTCAGAGAATGGTGCCGGTTGCGAGACCTGCGGCGTTTCTGTGACACGAATGGTCAGGTTGCCTTGGGCAATGGCCACTTGTGAAATCCGCACGCCATCGCCAATCACAATCACGCCGGTTGATTCATCGATGACAACGCGCGCCGGCAGATCCGGTTCAATGCGCAACTGTTCAATGTCTGTGACCAAGTTAACGACTGAGGTCGCGTAGCCTTGGGGCACTTGCAATTGCACTGTACCGGGGTCCATCGCGACTGCAGCCGTAGTGCCGAGGAACGCGTTAATGGCGTCAGACATCCGGCGGGCGGTGGTAAAATCAGGGTTGTGCAAGCCAATCTTCACGGACATCAAGTCGGCCAGGGCAAAATCAATTTCCCGCTCGACAATGCCACCGGCTGGAATGCGGCCATTGGTCGGCACCCCCCGTGAGACAACTTCAGCCGCGCCCTGCGCCACGAAGCCGCCCACTTGAACCGGACCTTGAGCCACGGCGTAGACTTCGCCATCGGCCCCAATCAGCGGCGTAACCGCGAGCATACCGCCTTGCAGGCTATCGGCATCGCCTAAGGAGCTGACGGTGACGTCCACCCGTGCGCCCTGACGGGCGAAGGGGGGCATGGTCGCGGTCACCAGTACGGCTGCGATGTTGTCGGTATCCAGATTGCCGTCGCGGGTGTTGACGCCCAAGCGCTCCAACATGCCAATCAGGCTTTCCCGTGTGGCCGCCATGGAGTTCAACTCATCGCCGGTGCCTTGCAGGCCCGTCACCAGACCATAGCCCACCAGCAGGTTGTCGCGGACCCCTTCGAAGGTGGCGATGTCCTTAATGCGTGAAGACGCCTCGGCGTGGCTGGCACTGGCCAAAATCATGGCGGCCATCACCACATGCATCCCGATCATCCAAACCCGGTTGATCAGGTCTTGCGGTGCTAAGGCTTCTGTTATGCGGCGCAGATCTAACATTCTGTCCTCTTTTTCGCTCCTGTCTCCCAAATCGCACCAAAAATAGAGGCCCGATCGGGAATACGTTTTCCCGTTCCCTCATATGCGAAAAGCATGCCATCCTGGGTTCTGAGCTAACCCTATGGAAATAAAAGATTTTCTGTCGGGCTGAGAGTGTGTAAAGTGGCTTTCAACCATGCGTGAGCGGCTTTGACCCGGCAGTTATTGCCCAGTGGACGGCAGCCCGGACCATGGTATTGAAGAGTATGTGATGAGACGTTTTCAAACCGCAGGCGGATCACTTCTATGGCGATGAAGGTGGGCGGGCCCAGTGGCCCTTCGCGCATTCAAACCACTAAGACTGACAAGGCAAAGAAATCCGGGAAACCGGGTGAATTTGCCTCGCATCTGCGTCGCGTGGACGCCGCGACGGGCGAAGAAATTGCCCCCGCCGAGCGCGCGGGCCCAGTGGCCGATGTCGGAGGCATCCTGGCGGCTCAGTCCGTCGCCCCCCAAACCGGTGCCACGCCAGACTATTCCGAGCGTAAACGCCGGGCGCGCAAGGGGGAGGATATCCTCGACCGCCTGGAGGAGGTGCGCCGCGGCCTTTTGCTGGGGAATGTCCCCAAAGAGAAGCTCGCCGCGCTCGCCAGATTGGTTCGCGAAAAGCGCGAAAAAGGCGCAGATCCGCTCATATCGCAGCTATTGGACGAGATTGAACTGCGGGCCGAGGTCGAATTGGCCAAGTTGTCCAGACGCTAGGCTAAGTTGTCCGGACGCCACCAAAAATATTTATAAATAAAATCAATATCTTAGAAGATTGCGCCGTGGAAACGTCTACTGAAATGACAAGGTTGTGAATTGGGCCTGATTCCCTATTGCCGCAGCAAAACCCTGTCCCTATAGTCCCGCGCCATCAACCTAACCACTCATGGCTCAGGGGCTTATGACTGTCAATCTTCCACCAGATTACCGTCCGACCAAAAAAGAAGAGTTCATGAATGCCAAGCAGCAGGAGTACTTCCGTCAGAAGTTGCTCGCCTGGCGCAGTGAACTGATGAAGGAAACCGAGGAAACCCTCGAGAGCCTTCAAGATGGCGGACTGCAAGAGCCCGACCTGGCAGACCGGGCGACGGCGGAAATGGAACGCTCGTTGGAGTTGCGCACCCGGGACCGGGCGCGCAAGCTGATCTCAAAAATCGAGGCGGCGCTCGCCCGGATTGAAGAGGGCACGTACGGCTATTGCGAAGAAACCGATGAGCCCATCAGCCTCAAGCGGCTAGAAGCGCGGCCCATCGCCACGCTCAGCTTGGAAGCGCAAGAGCGGCATGAGCGGATGGAACGAACGCACCGTTCAGAATAAAACGAACGCACCGTTCTTACTTGCGCGGACCCGGCGCATGACAAACGCGCGGACCCGGCGCAAGATAAACGCGCGGACCCGGTGCAAGACAAACCTACGCCCCGAGGGTTTTGCAAGGCCCTGCGATGCCCTAGAACGTTCCCATGAATAATCCTGTGAACTACGATGCCATTATCTTGGGCGCGGGCGGTGCGGGCCTGATGGCCGCCGCCACGGCAGGTCAGGCGGGCGTGCGCGTCCTGGTGCTCGATCACGCCGATGCCCCCGGTAAGAAAATTCTCATCTCAGGCGGTGGGCGCTGTAACTTCACCAATATGGGGAGCGGGCCAGAGTGCTTCCTGTCCGACAATCCGCATTTCGCCAAGTCCGCCCTCAGCCGCTACACCCAATGGGATTTCCTCGCCCTGGTCGAGCGCCACAAAATTGCCTGGCATGAAAAAACGTTGGGCCAGTTGTTTTGCGATGGGTCGGCCCGGCAGATCGTCGCGATGCTGTTGGACGAATGCCAGCAGGCCAGCGGTGCCGGCAACGTGGATATCAAACTCTCCGCGACCATTGGCGAGATCAGCCACGCTGATGGACAGTTCAGGGTTGGTGTTGGCGCGGACGTCTACATTGCCCCCCAACTCGTCGTCGCCACCGGTGGGCCGTCGATCCCCAAAATGGGCGCCACGGGCCGCGCCTACGCCATCGCCAAACAATTTGGGGTGGATGTGGTCACCCCGCGTCCGGCCCTGGTGCCGTTTACCCTCGGCCCGGACGATCAATTGTTCCGTGACATCTCCGGTGTGGCCTGTCCGGCGGTCGCAACCGTCAGCACCACACATGGCGAAGTGTCCTTTGAAGAAGCGGTGTTGTTCACCCACAAGGGACTGTCAGGCCCAGCCATACTCCAGGTCTCGTCTTACTGGAGGTCCGGGCAACCTATCTCTTTAAGACTGGTGGACGATGCCGCCGCCAAACTGCGCGATGCCAAACGGCGTATGCCACGGGCGTACCTCAAAGCCGCCCTGGCCGAACTGCTGCCCAACCGTCTGGCCGAGGCGCTGACCACGCGCATTGCCCGCACAACCGCGATCACGACGGACATCACCGCACAACTCGGCAATGTCGCCGACGCCACGCTGGAGAGTGTTGCAGAAAGCCTGAGCCAGTTAACCTTCCGGCCCACAGGCACAGAAGGCTATGCCAAGGCCGAGGTCACAGCGGGCGGCATCAGCACCGCGGCGCTATCGTCCAAAACCATGGCCGTGCGCGATCTGCCAGGGTTGTATTTTATTGGCGAAGCGGTCGACGTCACCGGCTGGCTCGGCGGCTACAACTTCCAATGGGCCTGGTCGTCGGGGGTGGCGGCGGGCCAGGCGATCAGTCAGGTGGTTGCGGCGCGGGCCGGGTGAGGGGCATCACGTGCTAAACGCTACTTCTCAAAACTCGGCGGAAAAACATTCGTGATAAATTCATACCCGGCTCTGTGTCCCACCGTGCCGCCACTGCTGATGAAGGCCAGGGGGCGATAGTCGGCATCCACATACAGGTTGAACGACGCGCGGATCGTTTCGGATGTTTCACCACCGGGCAGAGATTCCTCAAACACAAACTGTAAAACCTCTAAGTCTTCGTAGGCGTGAACCCCATGCACATGCACATCGCTGCCGCCGCCCTCCAGCAAGGAGAAATCCGCATGCAGGGCTTGGCCAATCCACTGGTACGCGCGCTGATCTGTTGCGTCTTTTTTGAACTGCCGGGTGAGGGCAAACATCGCCATCACACTCGGCGACAAATCGACAAAACAGGTTGCACCGCACGTTGCGTCTATGGTGCGCTGTTCGTCGCCAACATCCACGGTGATCACAGCGCTGGGCCGGTCCAACGCAATCGCCACCTCCACCGGCACGCCGTCATACGCTCCGGTGCCGCGTGCTGCGGTTGAGCGTCCGTCTGCGTCATATGTCCACCGACCCTCCACCCGATAGGGCCGCTTGGCATCGGTGATGATGCTGGTTGTTGTCCACCCGCCGTCTGGGTGACGGACGGTTTCAAACACTTCCGTACGGGTTAAGCCTCGTCCAACAACGGTGATCGCCCCCGCATCTTCCAGCACATCGCAGTCGCCCATGGAGAACAGGGACGAGCGCTCGATGTCAGCGGACTCTGCTAAGGCCGCAGGTGCGGCGGTCAAGATGAAGAAAAAGAGGCTGATGGTTAGAAGGAATGTATGTTTCATGGTCAGCCTTTTTAAATGCTAAGCGCTCTGAAGGTGGACATACACCTACTCCATTAGCTTCCTATCTTAAACCGGCGACGCAATGAAAAGCCGAGTGTAAATAGTACAATTGCGCTTAAAACTGAATGTATGACGAGTATCACCTGGCCCCATACTGTCGCCGCTACAACAAGCGTGCGGGAGTTAAATATTCCCAGAGGGTTAAACATTGTTTGAAGCGGTAGGAACCAAGAACGACTTAGTCTGGCGTCGACGCACCAAGTCGCGTCGCTAAATACTGGTTTGCAGATAGGTAAAAATATTTCTCTCCAGCCGACATAAATTGATAAGGGGCGGAATGCTAACTCACCACCATCAACTATGCTGATCAAAACCGCAGTTATGATGTAAAAAGTTATAAAATATGCGAACGCCCTTGCAGGGCTTCCTCCAAATCCACTAAAGACGCCATACATTGCTCCTATCAACCTACTGAAGCCTCGATCATGATGCCATTCTGTTTGCATCTCTACAGTCCGCATATTGTGTGCTTCGAGGGAGTAACCTGATTTCTCTAAGTGCCCTCTCATCCTTGAGTAGCCTTGAGCACTATCTAAAATTGTATCGTATGGAACGGTTGAAAATTTACTTCCTATGATTTGTACATATCGAGAATAGGGCGTGCCTTCAAACGACTGAGGGACATCAAGAGAGCGTACCCAGGTGTCAATAATTTTTAGATTCTTTAGTGATTTTTCTCCAAGCACTATTGAGCAAATTCTTGTCCCGAAAATGCGGAGGTCAACGTCTTCGTTAGCTGTAATTCTAATTTCTCCAATAGTGCAGTTAATGAACCTGACTGAGCTTTTTGCGGAGAGGGTGACTTTCGCAATAGTAAGGCCTGAAATCACGACTGTATTATGAGCAAGTTCGATATTGAGGTTCCTGATGTTTGTGGTCTCAGGCGCCTTGTTTGTATTTCGTTGCGAAGGGATACCGGCTTGGCCTAGTCGCAGTTCCTGTGTTGGGCATTTGATTGATAAATCGAACGGCTGGCCATGAAGAAAAAGGCTATTAAGTAATTTGCTTCCACTTTTGAAGAAATCTTCGTCCGCGGAAAAGATTATTTCTCCAGGCGGGTTGAAATCGTAATTGGCTTTATTAACGATAAACTGCCAAATACGTTCGTCCGGAAAATAAAGGTTTATATTAACTGCGTTCTGGAGCCATGAAGCAAACCCATCGGTGACTCTAGTGGCCGTTGAAGGCCAAAAGTATTTTGCGATGGGAAAAAAGCGGTCGCTTAATGTGGCATTGAATCTAAATCTGGGTAGTTTAGACGTCATCTGGCTAAAGATATCTGGAATGGGGTAAGGTTTCTCTGACATAACTTGACGCCCTTTATATTAACTGCCGATAATTACCCCTACTTCGCCTCAGGCTTGAAGCGCCATTCGCGCCAGCGTTTGCCGTCGCGGTGTTCAAACACCACCAGGGTTTTGATGGAGCGACGGCCACCGTCTTCGGTTTCAAAAAAGTCTTCTTCAATCTGCACCAGGGTGTTGTCGGTCAGGCCCCATTTGTACACATTCGCCCCCAGCCATTTGCCGGTGCCGAATATACCGCCCACGGCTTCACGCACCTGGGCGATGCCTTTCACCCGTTCTTCCGCGCCGGCCTCGGTGATTTCGTACATGGTGAACTCGTCGTCTAAACCTTGCAGCGCGCCTTCAATATCCATGGCCTGAAACGCTGCTTCCGATGTGGCGATGATCTCGGCGTAGGGATTGTCGTCTTCATAGAACCGGCTTTGGGCATGTTCAAAACCGTTGCTGGTGGTTTCCGTGGTTTCCGTGGGTGCTGAGGTTTCGATGTTGGCGCTGTGGTCCTCGGCGGGGTCTGTGTCGCAGGCGGCAACCACAACCAGGGCAGAGAGAACAAGCAAGCTCTGCGTGAACCGGTTGAAACGCTTTGAAGTGTTGAGCGGCATGGGACTCTCCTGATGTGGTGTGTGGCCTGATCTGGTATGTGGCCTTACTTGTTTTGCATCTTTTTTTGTTTTGCCTGTTGGGTCGCGAGGAATTTCTCAATCTCCGCCTGCGGGTTCATCACGGTATCGGAATACAACCCGATGGCCGTGTTCAGATACGCGGCCCCCTCCAGGTGGTCGAGGATGAAGGCGGCAAAGTCCGCATAGGTGATGATGCGCGCACCGGGGGTATCGTTGGTCAGGTTGAATTGCATGTCGCCACGGGCGGGGTCTTCCACCATGAAGCCGGGGCGCAGCAAAATGTACTCCAGCCCGCTGGCGGCAATCATCTCTTCCATTTCGTACATGTCGTTGTACAGATAGCGCGCATTCCACCGCCACATCTGGGTCATATCCGTAGGTGAGGGTTTAGGCGCGTTAACGTCAGAGCGATGCTCCACGCCGGTGGAACTGGCCATGATCAACCGCGCATTACCTTTGGCCTTCATGGCGGCGATCAGGTTGGTGGCCATCACCGTGTAAATGTCCACCGGGCCGACTTCGGCCATGGGGTCAGCGGGCGCACTGCGCCCGACCATGGAGACGACCACTTCATCGCCGTCCAGCATATTTTCCAGCGAGGCGCGGTCACGGACGTCGCCCTGAAACAGTACAAGGTTCTCGTGCTCGATGCCCAGCTTCGACGGCGTGCGGGCAAGGCCCTTGATTTTGTACCCGGCGGCGAGACCTTGGCGGATGATTTCCCGGCCCGCGCGCGACGTTGCCCCGATCAGCGCGATGGTGGGTTTATCGCCGTGACTTTCGGCTGAGGCCAGGCGCGACCCCGTGAGGGTTAAAGCTGAAGCGGATGATGTGATTAAGAAACGTCTGCGACGCATGATGTGTCCTCCCCCGGACAGGTGAGCGCTATGAGCCAACGTGTCATGATCTTAGGGGAGGCGACGGGCATAAAGCCATGGGCAGGGAAGGGCGATTCGTGCTTTTCGAGGGGCCTATCCGTGCAGTGGGTACGCGATTTAGAGGAGGATTGGGTGTTTTAGGAAGGACACTGAGCGCCAGGTTTTCTCCTCTACTGTTTTATTTACCCTGGACCCTCGGGATAAACCCGAGGGTGACAAATCGAGTTATATTTTGCGCCTTTGTTTTACCCCATCCTGTCATGCTCGGATTTAGTCCGAGCATCCAGGGCAATAATCACGGTCCTGTCATGCTCGGATTTAGTCCGAGCATCGAGGGCAATAATCACGGTGTGGATTTTAACCGCGCGGACTTGTTGTTTTTAGAGGGGCGCAAAAAGGAACTCGCGCGGACTCGGCGCACGAAAAAAGGCGTCTCCTTTCGGAAACGCCTCTTTTGAGGTTCGCGGACCTGGGCGTTAGACCAAGCGCTCCCGGGGGAGGGCGGGCCGTTCGCCGCTCAACGAGCGATGTTAGCTCGCCTTGCTTTCCAACAAACCTTCAGCGATCTGAAGGTTGGTGTTGGCCAGGGCTTCAAGGGTTTTGTCGTTTGAGCCGTCTTGCATTTCAAATGTCTTTTGCGCGACGAAGTGGCTCAAGCGGCTCAGATTGGCTTTGACCTCTGTCGGCAGCGGATTTCCATCACGCTCGACCAGGGTGCGAATTCCGACCCAAAGTTGCAGGTTCTTATCGAGAGCGGCGGCCAGGCGACGCTCGTCTTTGGTTTCCTGCGCTTGGGAGATCTCAAGAGCGGCCTGGGTCAGGGCGAAGGCGTCCTCTTCAAGCATGCTCATTTCAGTTTTGATATTCGACATAAATGTCATCCGTTTTCCCCTATACAAGGATCGTTGATCACAGGCCCGCGGCCTTTTAACTCTTCTAACGTCACCATTTATGCCCCCGGAGTGTTAACAAATGGTTTTAGTGGCGCGGGAATCGTTTCACGCGAGAGAAAAGCGCCAAAAAACAGACGTAAATTCCCATTAAATCAATTTAAAACAATGGGTTAGATGTTTTTATTTCGAGTCACGCCAAAGTTGAAATAAATGTGAAACCGGGGCAAAAATCGTTAAATCTGGGCCTGAAAAGACGTTACTTGCGGGGACTCGGAGGGCCTGAGACGCCTCAAAACAGACCCTGAAAGCGTCGGAGTCGCTCGGGGTGAGTCGCCTATATGAGACGCTGAAGGGGTCTCAGGTATTCCCGAGATAGTCTCCAATCCGGCGCACGGCTTCTTCGATATTCTCCAAGGATGCCGCGTAAGAAAAGCGGATGAAGTCTTGCCCATGAATCCCGAAGCTGGAGCCGGGCACGGTGGCCACGCCGGTGTTCTCCAAAATCTCGGCCTGGAGTACTTTGCCCGTACGGCCGGTGCCTGCAATGTTGGGGAACACATAAAACGCGCCCCCGGGCGAGATGCACTCAAAACCGGGAAGTGCGTTGAGCAGCGGCACAATGGCACGGCGGCGTTTATCAAATGCGGTCATCATGGTTGCCACGCTGTCTTGCGGTCCGGTCAATGCCGCAATGCCGGCAAACTGGGTGGGCGCGTTGACGCAGGAATGGTTGTTGACCGCCAAGCGTGTGACCTTCTCAATCAATGTGTCGGGCCACACCGAGAAGCCCAGACGCCAGCCGGTCATGGCGTAGGTTTTGGACCAGCCATCCAGCACGATGAGTCGGTCACGGATCTCTGGTTTGTTCAGAAAGCTGACGTGGCTGCGTCCATCATACAGCATGTGGCTGTAAATTTCGTCAGACATAATGGCGATGTCGGGCCAAGCCGCCAGTCCCGCCACCAAATTGTCCACTTCGCTTTGCGGCGTTACACCGCCCGTGGGGTTGCCCGGCGAGTTGACGATGATCAGGCTGGTGCGGTCGGTGATGTTCGCCAGCACTTCGTTGGCGGAAAAGGCAAAGTCGTTGTCCATGCGTAAGGGAATGGGCACCGGTGTGGCCCCTGTAAATTCGATCATCGAGCGATAGATGGGAAACCCGGGATCGGGGTACATGATCTCGCGGCCTGGCGCGCCAAACATGAGAATGGCGAAAAACATGGTCGGCTTGCCGCCCGGCATGATCATCACGTTGTCCGGGTTGACCTCTGCGCCATGGCGTTTGTGCAGGTCTGCCGCCACGGCTTCCCGCAACGGCAGAATACCATTGGCGGGGGTGTAACCGTGGTGGCCGTCGCGCAGAGCCTTAACCGCCGCTTCAACAATATGCTCCGGTGTTTTGAAGTCTGGTTGGCCGATGCCGAGGTTGATGATGTCCTTGCCCGCACGGGCCAGGTGCTCGACCCGGGCCAATACTTCAAAGGCGGTCTCGGTGCCCAGGCGGCTCATATTGTCGACAAGGTTCATGCTGCGCTCCCCCATTGTGTTTCAGCCTTGAGGCACGGTCATAGCAAAAAAGCGGGCGAGGCGCATGGTTTCGTTCCTTGCATAATCAACCCGCAAGAACTTGATCGAGACCTCCCCGGGTGAAACGCACGATGCCGAAAACCGTCTCATCACCGCGACCAACGGGTTGGTCACGGCTAATTATGTGTACGGCCCGTTAGATCGGCGTATCTCAAAAACAGTCACGACCTCCGGCGGCAACCCGGTTGAAACCCGCTATCTCTATGCGGGCAGTGATGTCATTGCAGAGTTCACGGGTGGTGGCACGCTGTTGCGTCAATATGTCCATGGCCCGCAGGTGGATGAGCCGGTGGTGATGCTCGATCCCACCCAGCCCGTGACCGATGAACAGGTCCAATACTATCACGCGGATCATGCGGGTACCGTGGTGGCCACGTCAGACAATGTTGGCAACTTGGCCGAGACGTACTCTTACTCGTCCTTTGGTGAGGTCGGCATAGAGGGGGTAGAGGGAAACCCTTACCGCTTTACGGGTCGACGGTTAGATCCTGAAACCGGCCTCTACTTCTATCGCGCACGCTATTACAACGCGGCGCTTGGCCGCTTCTTGCAGGTCGATCCCATCGGCTATCAAGATAGCATGGGGCTGTATCAATATGCCCTGAACGATCCGCTGACATATAAAGATCCAGGGGGCACCAATGGGTGTCTCATGGATGCTTGCGCAAACGCTCTTAATAATGGAAACGCGGAAGCGGCTCTGGGTCTTGTAGCAGATTTTACTCCGGTGGTTGGTGATGCCAAAGGCGTCGTTGAGGCGATAGCAGATCCTTCCGCAATAAACATTTTAGCTGCAGGCGTGGGGCTTATTCCAGTAGTTGGAGACGTGGCAGGAAAAGCGTTAAAAGGCATCGCAAACAACGTTCCTGAGACGTTTGCCAGAGTGGTGCCAGATAATATTCAGCCAAGCTCGCTTGGACCGCCTGGAGCTGACGATGTGTTTGTAACTGATGCGAGATCTCTTGATGGCCTTGACGCAGCAGGAATTCAACAGACTCTAACAATCGCCCCCAGTCCAACGGGTGGTTATAGTATAATTGAGTTTCCATCTGCAGGTGTTGAGGGCGTTGCGTCACCGATAAATCGTACCAATCCTGGATTTACTGGAGGCGGAACTACAGCTGGCGGTGCCCCAGAATTTGTAATGCCAAACGGACCTATTCCAAGCAACGCAACCATAAGGCAGGTAAAATGAAGGCAAATTCACTTAAAGGTAAAACTGAATTAGTAGGTCAATGGCTTAGGTTGAATGATGGCCGCGTCGAGGGAGATGAGACTTGTGGGCTGATAAGAGAGCTGGTTTTGTCGGTTTTTAAGAAAGTCGCAAATTCTGAAGATGGCTGGGATGTGTTGTATTTAGATCCAAGAGACGGTCGGTACTGGGAGATGGTTTTTCCTCAGGGAGAAGGGCATGGTGGGGGCCCGCCATCGCTGATGAACTTGTCCAAAGATGAAGCCATAAAGAAGTACAATATCTAAATTTCTGTATGCGCGTTGTTTTTTATACTTACCCCCATGCGATGCAAATTCTGTGCTTGGTCGGTTAATTGCTCACTCTCCAATCCCAACATGCCCGACGGCTCTGACTATGAAGCCTATGAGCATGATGAGAATGGCAATGTCGTTTGGCGACGTACCCGGGCTGGTGATTGGATTGGTAAAACCTTTGATGCCCTGAACCGCGAAACGGCAAAACAGGTGGCGTTGGGTTCTAAGGCGGGAACGGTTCAGCGTTCCATCACCACCCAGTACGATAAAGCGGGCCGGATCGAGAATGCCTCCACTGGCATTGCAACAGTGGCCTATCACTTTGATACAGCACGCCGGGTCATACAAGAGGATCAAACCTACGCTGGCCTCACCCGCGCGGCAGGCTATGGTTTGGATGCCAACTCTAATATCTCCGTCATTCAATGGGCGGGGGGCTCAAACCTACGCGTGATCTTCGAGCATGATGCCCTCAATCGTATGTCTGAAATCTGTGAGGCTGATACGCCAGCTGAGCAGACGGCGATTGTCTGCACCGATCCGGACTCTTACGTAACCTATCTTTACGATGGTCTCAGTCGTCGCACCACCGCCACTTTCGGCAACGGGCGGGTAAAGGTCTACGACTACGAGAATGATTCCGCCCTCAAGTCCATCACTCATCAGAGCTTGATTGAAACGTCCCCTGGTGAATCGCATGACGCCGTGTGGGCCTTCAATTACACACCGGCCAATCAGGTCTCGTCGAAGTCCCTGCCATTGGATTTCCTCTACAGAACTGCCAGCGCGGTGAATGATGACTATGTTGTTAACGGGCTCAACCAATACACCGCGGTTAAAGGTCAGGCCGTCACCTACGATGCCAATGGCAATCTCACGACCTCAGGCATCTGGACGTATACCTACGATGCCGAAAACCGTCTCATCACGGCCACCAACGGGCTGATCACTGCCAATTATGTGTACGGGCCTCTAGACCGGCGCATTGCTAAAACCGTCACCACGTCTGGCGGTAATCCGGTTGAAACCCGCTATCTTTATGCGGGCAGTGATGTCATTGCAGAGTTCACGGGTGGTGGCACGCTGTTGCGTCAATATGTCCATGGCCCGCAGGTGGATGAGCCGGTGGTGATGCTCGATCCCACCCAGCCCGTGGCCGATGAACAGGTGCAGTATTATCATGCCGACCATGCGGGCACCGTCGTTGCCACGTCAGACAATGTTGGCAACTTGGCCGAGACGTACTCTTACTCGTCCTTTGGCGAAGTTGGCATAGAGGGCGTAGAAGGCAACCCTTACCGCTTCACGGGCAGACGGCTGGACCCGGAAACCGGTCTCTATTTCTATCGTGCGCGCTATTACAACGCGGCCCTCGGTCGCTTTATGCAGACCGACCCCATCGGTTATGAAGATAGCATGGGGCTGTACCAATATGCGCTATGGGATCCGATAAATAAGAAGGACTTCAACGGTCGTGAAGTCGTACTTGCGACGCATTCAGTTTTGAATGTCGCCAACCACGCAAAAATTATTATCATCCCGGAAAATCAGTCGAAATATTCCGGAGACAGTAGATTCTCTAACGTACTTACTGATGGAAGACACTTTGCAACGTTGGGGGCCGGACCTGAAAACAGAACGCTGTTGAACCTCGGCGGGACGCTTGTAAGTGACCACAACCGACCGCGTGACGTCAGTGAAACTAATACGTCTAGTACCACTCTTACGCATCCGGACATAGCGTCGGGCAAGGCCACTGAGGATCAGGTAATTGGCCGATTGTTTGGTGCTGACGCGAGCTATAAGGACAACGTAAATTACGATTTGAAGCCGAGTGCGGGGGATGACGGGTTCAATTCGAATAGCTATGCGGCGGGACTTTTGGGTGTCACAGGCTTCGGTAATGTACCTAGTCCACCGAATGCGCCTGGCTTTGATAAACCGTTACCGGCTGAACAATTTGCGTGCCCAAAGAGCTTCGAAGGGCCTGACGGGCAAAAGACATGCTGACGCAATCGAATGGGCTGGGGGCCTTTCGGCAGGTCTTAATCAGTGTGATAATTGGCTGCCTAGCCTTCGCAGTTGCGATTGCTCTGCTGTCGGTTCTGGAGCTTTACGTCGATCAGTTCCGGCTGACGAAATACAATTTGTACTTCGTCGTTATCGCGGTTTTTAGTATTATCTCTGCGCTTCTTGTGAGGGGACGGAACTACTCTCTTAAGGCCATATCCTTCGTCGTGACCGGCGCTATCAACTACTGGATCGGGCTGTATATCTACGTCTTTGTCACTGGGAATGGTCCTTAGAGTGGGGGGCAGGACGCGCCTCAGGCGGTTCTACGCCTACGCCGATCAGTCTAAACTTCTATCAATATTTGCATAGCGATCCGATCAACAATGTAGACCCTAGTGGTACTATCTGCGTTCCATGCGTCGGTGCGGCATTGGGCGGTGGCTTTGAAATTGTTCTTCAATTTTCCAGCGGTGAAGCGAATAGTGTGGGTGATCTTTTCAAAGGAAGTGCAGAAAATTGTCTCGTCACCGCGACTAAAGGCCTCCTCATCGCCAAATATGTCTATGGCCCACTCGACCGGCGCATTGCTAAAACCGTCACCA
This sequence comes from Rhodospirillaceae bacterium, assembly GCA_040221475.1. GTDB lineage: Bacteria > Pseudomonadota > Alphaproteobacteria > Rhodospirillales > Rhodospirillaceae > WLXB01. The sequence continues at coordinate 121,208 of JAVKEJ010000052.1, forward strand.
CATCGGGCGGCAACCCGGTTGAAACCCGCTATCTTTATGCGGGCAGTGATGTCATTTCAGAGTTTACGGGCATGGGCTTTTTTCGTTTGCCTAACTCATCCAAATAAACTGTTTTGAAATTTTTGCGTCGGCTCGAACCGAGGCGGGAGACCCAGAAAATAAATTCTTAAACCGAGACGAGAGTTCCAGAGAGCAAAAAAAGACCGGTGGGGACAAGCCCCACCGGTGAGTTTGCTTCTGCGCCGTAACAGGCCATGACAGTTGTTACGGCAGGTGTGATCGTTCGGAGTCGTCAAGACCTAAAATCTGTCAGAGAGGACCGATCTGCATCACACCGGAAGGATCTCGGTGCGTGCCTGGGGGGCGACGGACGCGGAACATTCTGTTCGCGCTGATAAAACCGTCGCCGCACCCCGGCGTGTTAACAGGGACGTGTTAGAACGGAAACACGATGTCGAAGATCTGTTGTCCGTAGCGAGGTTGCTGGACATCAGACAAGCTGCCACGTCCACCGTAGGAGATGCGCGCTTCGGCGATCTTGTCCCAGGTGATTGTGTTGGTGGAGCCTACATCCTCAGGCCGGATGACACCGGCCACGGTCAGCTCACGCAGTTCGTCGTTCACCCGGACCTCCTGGCGTCCAGCGATGGCCAGATTGCCGTTGGGCAAAATCTGCAGCACGACCGCAGCCAGACGAATGTTGATGCTTTCATCCCGTGCGATGTTGCCAGAGCCGCGATAGTTGCTGCCGCTGCTGATATCCAATGCTGGGGTCTGGTTGCTGCCGGGCAGAATGCGGTTCTGGGCGTTGAACAGGTTGCCCACACTCAGGGTCTCAGAGACATTGTCTCTGGTCCGCTGGGACTCATTGTTCAGGGTGGCGCTTTCGTTCTGGATGTTGACGATGACCGTCAGAACATCACCGATATCGCTGGCGCGCTGATCCTTGAAGAAGGCGCGTGCGCCGGGACGCCACAGCGAGTTGGCATTCGGGGCCAGCACCTGCGGTGTCGGCATCGGCATGCTGACGGGGCGATAATTGTTGTCTGTTGTCGGGTTGACGACAGGGGTCATGGCGGGTGGCTGTCCCACACGGGAGAGCCGTTCCATGTTGCTGCATCCTGACAGCGCGGTTGCGCTGATGAGAAGCGCAGCGAGTGTTTTAAGTGTTGAGCGAGGGACGTTCATGGCCTTTGTCCTTTTTTGTCTTAGTTTTAATTACTGCGTTGCGATTGACAGGCGTTACTGCATTGCTGTTTGTAGAGAGTCCACGCGGACCGTGTCGGCATCGACGATGGTCGCGAGAATGGTCTTGTTTGAAAGCGTGTTGACGACTTTGATCGTTTCATGCGCGCCGCCTTTTTCAAGCGCTTTGCCTTTGGCTGAGAGCTGCATGTAGGGCGTATTCAGTTTGATGGTCACGATTTTGCCGCGGTCCACCACGATCGGCGTGCGCAGGTCGCGGTCGCGGAACGCCTGACCGGCTCTGACCGTGCGGCGTGCCACCAGGCCCTCAATATCGTAATCATCATACAGAACGTCGCCATTGATCTCGTGTTCATTCACGGTCACCCAATGATAGTCTCTGTCGGTTACCAGAGTGCCCCGGCGGATATCGCGGATGGCCACTGGAATTTCGACGGGCACGACGGAATGTACATCTGAACTGCGGATCGGCGCACCCGAGGGCAAGAAGCGCCGGGGAGACAGTCCAATCAGGCGGTTCATGTCCGTGATCACATTGTCAGATAAGTCACTCTGATTGACCGTCACCCAGTGCAGATGCGCCGTAGTGATTTTTGCATCCTCGCGCAGGTTCTGCACGGGCACTGGAATATCGACCAAAGAGACACGAATCACATCTGTATCACGCACCGGTTCACCCGAGCGGATATACGTACGCGGGCTTTTGCCAACCAACAAGCGAGGGTCCATGATGGTGTCGCGATAGACATTGTCCGCTTTAATATCGACCAGCGTGATCATGTCATCGGTGATCAGGGTATTCTTGCTGATATTCTGCTTCAGAGTCGGTACGGTTACGGTTGGGAACACCAGGCCGCGCACGGGAATAAATTGTGCAGACGGGGCGCCTCGGGGCACTTCAATCACAGCCGAGAACACACGGCTTTCTTCGTCGAAGTAAGGCTCGCGAATGCCAATTTCGGGTGCAACATCGGTTGAAACGGTAACGCTACTCAGCGGTGTTACGACTTCCAAACCATAGTTACTGGGCAGCCCATGAAGAGCGAGTTCACCACGCAGGTGATCCAGAATATCGCTTTGGCTAATGGTCTGACCTTCACGATACACCGTGGCCCGGTCGTAGGTGTTCGATGGACGCCAATCAATGCCGTAGGTGCGAGCTAAATCTGAAAGCCACTTGGCCCCAAGCACAAACCGCTGGCCGGGTTCTGGCGCCTTGGCAACAGCCTTTTCAGGGCGCATGATGTCGCCTTCAAAAAGGTCGCCTAATGTCACGACAGGCCCAGTAACAGTCACTGACGGACGCAGGTCTGCTGTGAAGTCGTGAATGTCAGCTTGAGCGTTGCCTGCGGTTGCAATACTTGCAACGGCCGTCAGGCAAAACACAAAAGCTAAAAGTGAACGATGAACCATGTTCATGGCTGTTTCCTATAAGCTCCGTTAGACCATCTGGTTGACGGTGGACGACATTTCGTCGGCAGTTTGAATGACCTTCGAGTTCATTTCGTAGGCGCGCTGCGCGCTGATCAGATCTGTGATTTCAGACACGACATTGACGTTGGAGGTCTCTAGGAAGCCCTGCAAAATCGTACCGAACCCAGGATCACCAGGAACGCCTGTGTTCTCGTTGCCCGAGGCCGGGGTCAGCAGGAACAAGTTGTCCCCAATGGCTTCAAGGCCGGCTTCGTTGGGGAAGGTGGCCAACTGCAACTGACCAGCAGACTGCGGGTCCGTCACACCATCCTGCTTGAAGAAAACCTCACCCTGCTGGTTGACCGAGATCGAGATGGCATCCACTGGAACAGCGGACAATCCTTGAACCAAAAAGCCGTCATGGGTCACAACTTCGCCGTCCGGGCTTAACTGAAACGAGCCGTCTCGGGTGTAGCCGGTTTCACCATCTGGCAAATCAATCTGGAAATAGCCACGGCCTTGAATGGCTAAGTCGAGGCTGTTTTCCGTCGAGAGCATGCTGCCCTGCTCGGTGATGCGATACACCGCAGCGGTTTTAACACCCAGGCCCAGTTGCACCCCAGCGGGGACGATGGTGCCAGCGTCGGAAGACGTCGACCCGACACGCCGTAAATCTTGATACAGCAAGTCATTAAATTCTGTCCGCCGCCGGGTATAGGCGGTGGTGTTCATGTTGGCGATGTTGTTGGAAATCACCTCCACATTCGTCTGCATCGCTAGCATGCCGGTTCCGGCAATGTTTAAAGCTCGGATACTCATGGCTGTTCCCTCGCTTCCCTTCTATTGATTTCTGTTAAGCAACTTTGCGGGTGAAGACGTCATTGGCTTTTTTCTTCCGTTCGTCTTCCGTCTTGACCATATTATTTATGTCTTGGTACGCACGGTTCAGCGCGATCATCCGGGTCATTTCTACGACACCGTTTACGTTTGAATCTTCCAGTGCGCCCTGGGCGATGCGGGGACGCTCAACATCAATGGACGGCTGCCCGGGGACAGCGCGAAACAATGTGCCGTCGACCTGCTGAAGGTCGCGTGGGTCGGTAAAGTTGACCACACGAATACGGTCGACTTCTTCGGCATTGACGATGATGGCACCATCCCCATTGATGGTGATTTCATCGACGCTGGCGTCCAAAGTGATCGGAGTGTTGTTTGTGGAGAGAAGAGGAAACCCTTCCTGGTTCACAATTTGCCCGTTGATATCCAGGGTAAAGTTTCCGGCGCGCGTGAAGTTTTCACCTTCAACGCCTTCAACAACAAAGTACCCCTCGCCCTGAATGGCGAGGTCAAGCGTGTTGTTGGTGTGGCGCAGCGGTCCCTGGGTCATATCCCGGACCAAGCCGAAGTCTTGGGTGAAAGCGATCTTGTCTTTAAAGGGGCGTTCATCTGACCTGACTTTGACAAGGTATTCACTGAACAGAACGTCGGATCCCTTAAAACCAATGGTGTTCACATTGGCGAGGTTGTTTGAAACCACCTCAAGCTGGTTCCACAAAGCGTTCTGTCGCGAGAGCGAAATATACGTTGTATTATCCATGGCCTACCTTCTTTGCGCTTTTTGCGCGTTTATTCAGGCCAGAAGGAATGCACAAAGCGTGCCAACTCTAAAAAACTATGTTTTATAATGCCTTAGGGATAGAGGCATGGCCGAAAAACGGCCCTAAAGGGAGCTCTCCGCCGGGTGAGGCGGGCAACTCTTGCCCCCCGGCCTTGCGGGCTCACATGACCACCAGTCTAGATTCAATATATTATTAACCAAACCTGCCTAGGTTCTGATTTAGGGCTGTAATTAAAGGCTCAGTTTTTTAGGCCCGCCGGTGGGGAGTGTGGCCGCGCCCCGTGCTACACTCTTATAACATTACTATAAGAGTTAAGCCGTTGGGCTAAGGGAGAATGTGGGATGTCTGAAGATCTTGATGAAGATTTTGATGACGACGTAGATTTCGATTCTGGCGGTTATGACGAAGGTGGCGGGAAAAAGCGTCTCATCCTTCTTGTCGTATTGCCGCTTCTGCTGGTGATTGGTGGAGCTGCTGGTGCGTATTTCTCTGGCTTAGCAGACCCTTTACTGGCAATGCTCGGCGGTGAAGAGCCTGCTGCCACTGAAGAAATGGCCGATAGTGAAATGTCTGGTGATTCTGGTGGCGGTCTGGGTGCAGGCGGCGCACCGGTTGGCTCAGCTATTTTTTATGACCTACCGGAAATGCTGGTTAATCTGAATACGCCTGGCCGTACCCGTAACTTCCTGAAGATGCGCGTTAGCCTTGAGCTTGCGAATGAGAATGATATTACGACTATTGAAATGGTGTTGCCCCGGATCGTCGATAATTTTCAGGTCTATCTACGCGAATTGCGTATGGAAGACCTACAGGGTGCTGCCGGCATGTATCGATTACGCGAGGAACTGTTGAACAGGGTCAATTCTGCTGTTCAGCCGGCGCGGGTTAATGATGTGCTTTTTAAAGAAATGATCGTACAATAATACCAATAAAAACAGCGCTTTAGCGGAAAAAACTATAATGGTTCCACCCAGCGAAGATGAAACGCCCGGAGAAGACGACGAAGACCTTATGGCCGAATGGGAAGCCATGGCGTCTGACGGCGGGGATGATGGTGATGGAGATGAAGCGGACTCCATGGCCGCCGAATGGGAGGCTATGCTCGGCGGCGATGATGATAGCGATGATATGGCCTCTATGGGTGGCCGTGAGTCGACCCGCGTTCTCAATCAGGACGAAATCGACAGTCTTTTAGGGTTTGATGAAGCCTCAGACGAGGGTATGGACCGGGCTGGTATTCAGGCCATCCTGAACTCGGCGCTGGTTTCCTATGAACGTCTGCCCATGCTTGAAGTGGTGTTCGACCGCCTCGTACGCATGATGACGACCTCTCTGCGTAATTTTACCTCCGACAACGTTGAAGTCTCGTTGGATGATATTCTCTCTCAGCGGTTCGGCGATTACCTGAACTCTATTCCACTACCTGCCATGTTGACGGTTTTTAAGGCGGAAGAGTGGGATAACTACGGCCTTATGACCGTGGATTCATCGATGATCTACTCTATCGTTGATGTGTTGCTTGGTGGTCGTCGCGGCACTGCGGCGATGCGTGTTGAGGGGCGTCCGTACACCACAATTGAACGGACCCTGGTCGAACGCATGATTCATGTGGTTTTGGCCGATTTATCAGCCGCCTTTGATCCGTTGTCGCCGGTCACGTTTCGTTTTGACCGTCTTGAAACAAATCCGCGATTTGCGACAATTTCCCAGCCTTCTAATGCGGCGATCGTCGCGCGTCTACGTATTGATATGGAAGACCGTGGGGGGCGCTTAGAAATTCTAATCCCATTTGCAACACTGGAGCCGGTGCGCGAACTCCTACTTCAGATGTTCATGGGTGAGAAATTTGGCCGTAACTCCATCTGGGAAACCCACCTTGCAGAAGAAATGTGGTTTACAGAGGTTGGGCTTGAGGCCGTCCTTGACACTCAAATTATGTCCTTGAAAAAGGTCCTGGATCTGGAAGTTGGCTCTCGTCTTATGCTCAATACCGAACCCGATTCAGCGGTAGAATTGCGCTGTGGGGATGTTCCGATGTTTGAGGGGCGGATGGGTCGTCGGGGCAATAACATTGCAATCCGCGTCGATCACAAGAAGAAAAAGGCCGTTGCGCAGAGCTAATCCCAGGAAAAAAGGGCGCTAGCAGCGTTTGAATATCCTGAGGGTTTAACTCTTTATTATGGGCTTTGACCTATATCTTTAGGGTGATTAGAGATCTCCCGACCAGTGTAGTTTAAAAAAGCAGGTCAAAGTGGCACAACATTCGCTGCCAAACCGGTGTGAGGCTGACAAATGATGGACATCCCCTTCGACACGATTATGGACTTAGTCATCATCTTTTTGCTTTTGCCAACTATTATATACGCGGTGATCCTGAACCGCAGATTGAATGCCCTTAGAAATTCCCGAGACGAACTGGCTAAAGTTGTAAGTAGCTTCAATGAAGCGACAATGCGTGCTGAAGCAGGCATTCCAAAACTCAAAAAAGCCACACTCGACGCCAATAATGCCTTGCAGGAACGTGTTGAGAAGGCACATGCCCTCCGCGATGACCTTGCATTTATGGTTGAGCGGGCTGAAGAAACCGCCGATCGTTTGGAAGGCGCAGTTAGAACAACGCGGACGGTGGATACCCCTCAGGCGGCTCCCTTAGCGACCAGCCCTATTCGTTCTGCTCCACCGCGATCTGCTCCACTTCGCGCTGTTTCTCCGCAGGGTGACCCCGCTGTAAATGCGCGCACGCTTGCCGGCGCGGCACTGGCAGCAAGCGATGATGACGGAGAACTTGATTTGCGCGCGGCCATTGGCGCTGCAAGGGCTGAGGCTAAGGTGAGCGGCCAACGCGAACCTAGCCCCGTTTTTGGCGCGCCGCGCCCCCTGGCTGAAGCTATGCCCGCTGAAGATGAGCGCTCAGAGGCCGAGCGTGAGCTTCTTAAAGCGTTACAATCAGCACGCTGATAAAACTCAGTTTTTATGGTATCATAAGTTGCTATGAGCATAACAAAACGTCATCCCAGGCCCAGCCAACCCAAGGGCGGAAACCCCGCGAGACAAAAACCTCGTGGGATTTCAAAGAAAAAGGTGCGACGGCGTGGCCCGATTGTTCGGATATTGCCACTCCTTATTCTCGTGGCGATTTTTGTCCTGGGTTTTCGCGTCACCGTGGTTGTTAATGATGTGCAGACTCTCATGGCCTCCGTGGATGTTTCTCAGCCTAGTGCTGTTGCTCAAGAAGGGACTGGAGCACGCGTTGAGGATGGTGCAACGGCCACAACAGATCAGATTGCCCAGGCTCAAGCCACGGCTCAGACCACTGCGGCTCAGCCAAATACGGAACCTGGTACCGACGGCACGACGGAGGCGGAACCAACGGCTGATTCCGAAGATAATGTTGGGGTATTAGATGCCCCAAATCAAAACGTTGCTGAATTCAGCACTGACCCGCAAACTTTTACGCAGTCCGAATTGGAACTCTTGCAACGTTTATCGGAACGCAGGAAGGTCATTGAGGCACAAGCACAAGAAAACAAAGCCCGTGAGGCAATGCTTCGGGCTGCTGAAGCGCGTATTGATGGCAAAATCGCAGAACTCCAGCAGCTTGAGCAAACCTTGTCAGATTTGGTCGCTGAGGCTGATGGTCAACAGAAAGCCAAAATTGAACAACTCGTTCGTATTTATGGCGCGATGAAGCCTAAAGATGCTGCACGGATTTTCAATGATCTGGATATGCCGATCCTACTGACAGTTGTTGAAGGCATGAAAGAGAACAAAGTCGCTCCTATTCTTGCTGATATGGATGCGATGAAAGCCACAGCGGTTACCGAGGCGCTGTCTATGCGTAAACTCATTCCTGGTATCAATGACGACCCTCAGGGCTAACCGCCGCTCTCGGACGGCTCCCTGTTGGTATCACTTGTTAGCGACCCATGTTGCTGCCAAAAACCGGAGCATCAGTCGTCGTAACATGCGGAATTTAAAAGAAAATTCTAAAAATCGCGAACCTGTAAATTAACCGGTCGCTAACCAATGATCCCTAACATCCAATCTGCGGTCCGTCTGTCTCGATCAGATAAGGGAAGGCCGTGACGAGCTCTGCGAAACGCCGGTCCGCCCTTGTGGTTGATGATCTGGACGTTATGCGTCGGTCCGTTGCCAACCTTCTCCGCAAACAGGATTTCGGCCCTGTCGATGAAGTGTCATCAGGTCCGGACGCCCTTGATCGAATAGCGGCTGCAGGTGGGTATGACCTGATTGTGTCGGATTGGAATATGGATCCGATGACCGGGTTGGAACTGTTGAAAGCAGTGCGTGCTGATCTTCAGCATTCACAGTCTGTTTTTGTTCTGATGACGGCCGAACCCACTGAAGCGAAACAGGCAGTCGCCGAAGCTGCCGGTGTCTCAGGGTTTTTGGTTAAGCCGTTTGCGGCGTCAACCTTGATCTCTGAGATCAAAAAACATTTCGGCGGCGATTAACGGGTTCGCTGGTGGGCTCGTGGGGAAAGAGGCAAAGCAGAAATGGCTGTCCGAGGCGAACGTGGGACCCCATTTTCCATACCCATCGCTGCTGCACCACGGCGCGGCGACCAAAGCCTATGGCTGTTTCTCTCACTCTACTTACTGTTATTTGCCTTCTTTATTGTTCTGAACAGTTTCTCGACCTTTGACTCTGGCCGCCGGGATGCTGTCATCAACAGCGTGCTGGACGCTTTCGCTCAAATTTCCGGGCCTGGCAGCCAGCAAGACCTGGGTGGGACGACCGGCAATGAGTTTCAGGCCCGGCGTTTCCAGGATGCTGTGACGGATATTTTTGAATCTGCAATTCCATTGGCAAACCTCCGGGTCGCAATTACCGGAACACGAATGGAAGTTGATGTGCCATCGCAAGTTTTCTTTGAAGATGACAGTGTGGTGGTCCGCAATCCGCTGCCAATGCTGGATCGCATCGTTGCTACCGTAAGTTCGCCGCCATTTGGGACAGCCTATGAACTGTCCGTTATCGCCCGGGTGCCGGCGCAAGACGGTGACACGCTGCCCATAAATATGACGGCGGATATTGCCCGCGTAGGAAATATTGCGCGCGCTTTGGATGCGCGCGGAATGCCCCCTAAGTCATTATCGATTGGTCTTGATGAAGGCGACGGTAGCGCTTTCACGCTGATCTTTTTCGCCGTTGAAGAGGGCGTAGATCGCGTTGTTATGCCAAACCGGTCCGGTCCAGGTGTGCCATGACTTTCAGTACATTACACACGTCAGATTTAACCTCTCTCCAGCATGATATGGGGCTTGCCGTAGAATTTGGAGAGCCTAACAGGGACCGTTCATCGGTCGCCTGGTTGCTCACGTTCAGTGATCTGATTCTTCTGCTCCTGACATTTTTCATATTGTTGTTTGCCATGTCGGATATTGATCTGGGGAGATACGGTGCCCTGTCACGATCTACAGGTTTATCGTTGTCGGACCCGTTGCGCGATGAGACTCAATCGCCAACAACCAACTTCACCATTCCACAACAGGACTTGCCTCGTGCGGCAGATCTCGGGTTTTTGAAAGCCGTTGTGTCAGATGCGCTCTCAAAAGACGCTCGCTTTGGCCGTGTTTCAACACGCCTGACGGAAGAGTATCTGGTGCTTTCACTCCCTGGCTCGTTGCTGTTTGAGGCTGGGTCCGCCACTATTGGAGAGCAAGCTCGTTCTGCTCTGTTTGATCTGGCAGGTTTATTGAGTGCCTTAGAAAATGAGGTTGCCGTGACGGGGCATGTTGGACCTGAAGGTGTTAGCAGCGCAGGCTTTTTAACAACCTGGGAGCTCTCCTTGGCCCGCGCCGTTCGTGTTTCAGACGTTTTACGCCAATCTGGCTATCAAGGGGATATGACGGTTTTTGGTCGTGCAGACCTTGATTTTAAAATGAGATCTCAAAATTTACCGGAGGCCGCGCGTAATGCCCTGGCCGAAGCTGCGGACAGGGTTGATATAGTGATTTTTCCTTACGTCTCAGGGGTGTAAACTAAAGTTATGAACACGATTGGACCCATATCAAGATCATGCCTGCGGGTGGCTTTTGCCATCGCGCTGCTGATCGGCATGGGTCAACCTGTTTTCTCTGCCCCCATGCGTGTGGCCGAGAGAGACGGATATGGTAGGATCGTTTTTGATTGGCCGGCACCAGTTCGTTACTCCGCCAACGTGATTGGTGGTCAATTGGTCTTACAGTTTGACCGTCCAATTACAGGTGATGTGAGCGCAGCGGCTGCAGCTTTACCCGGGTATTTAAATGCTGGACGGATCAGTCCAGACCGATTGACGGCCTCTTTTCCACTTACGAATACCTTCGAAATGAGGTCTCTCGTTGTTGGAACCGCTGTTGTTATTGATCTATTTGGAGCCGCGCCCGTGTCACCGGCGCCCGTGGTGTCGCCTTCAACACCACCAGAGACTGTGCAATCTGCTGGTGGCGGTGCATCCCAGCCTGCGACGTCTTCCACAATCCAAGCACAACCGACTGGGCCAGTCTCGATCAACCTGCGAACGGGCCGCCACCCGGATTATACGCGGATTGTTTTTGACCTGCCTTCGACCGTTCCCTATGCGGTGCGACGGGACGGTGACCGGACTGCTCTCGTGATCCAAAGGCCATCGTCATTGACGCTCGAAGCTCTGCGGCGCGGTCTTCCGGTTGAACTGAGATCCGCAACTCTGTCGATTTCAAGTGGGGCGACCAATGTCAATTTGCCAATACCGGCAGATCAGGAAATCCGACACTTTGTGAATGGCAATAGCATCGTTGTTGACCTGCTGTCGTCCGGTGCGGTGGCGAATGCGCCGCCCGCTCAAACGGCACAGGCTCAGACCCCAACTCCAGCGGCTGCGCCGCAACCGCGTCCAAGCCAATCAGCAGACCCTGCCCCAACTCCAGCGCGGGCTATCCGTCCGTCCGGGAATATACCTCTGGCGTTACTGGGTGAGCTCCGCATCCCTGTGCCGCCTCCTGCCAAGCCACAAGTCACTGGCGGTGCGCCGCAACGACCGGCAAGACCGGCTGTCCAGACGGCAAGCGCTGTGCCTGCTGCCGGGACGCCCGCCATGCGTTCGGCAGATGCTACAGAAGATATGGCGCCCGTCGGGGCAGGGCCGAGAGATGTCAGCTTGGTTATACCCTGGTCTGAACCAGCCGCTGCCGCCATCTTCCGCAGGTCAGGTTTCTTGTGGGCGATCTTTGATCGTTACCAGCAGCTTGACGTAGATGCTTTAGCCCGTGCCGGTGCGCCCTACATCACGTTTGTTGAGCAACTTCCTTATCGTAATAACACGATCTTGCGCATGGTGACCCAGCCCGGTCTAAACCCGTTTGTTCGGCGTGAAGGTTTGGCCTGGATTATTGACTTTAGAGCCTTACCTTTAAGGCCAACTCGAACCATTGAAGTGCGTCCCCAGTTTGAGCGGACTGATCCGAACTTGTTCTTACCGATTACGGAAGCCGGGCGAACCATTGCGATCGAAGATCCTGAAATAGGGGATTACTTCCTCGCGGTGCCCGTTATTCCGTTGGGGTATGGAATCTTTCCAGATCGCAGCTATCCGGATGTTGATATGCCAGCAACAGCTCAGGGTGTGATTGTTATTCCGAAAACGGATGGTGTGCGCGCTCAGGCATCACGCATTGGGATCGACATCGATCTTGATGGCGGCATGGCGGTTTCGCAACAATCACTTGCGGGTGGGGATGTTATGATCCCCTTTGAATCAGCCGAACAAATGCAACGCATACTCAATCTCGGCGACTGGCAGATTGGTGATGCCGCCAACTATAATCGCAACAAGCAAGCTCTTCAGTTTGTGCTGGGGGATGAGCGCGCAGAAGTGCGCGAAGAAGCGCGGTATAGGCTGGCGCGATACCAGTTCGTCAATGGCTTTTTCCCAGAGACGCTCGCAATCCTCAGAATTATGGCTGACAACGATCCTGATATTACCGGCACAGGGCCTTATCGTGCTTTGCGCGGTGCGACGAATCTGATGATGCGGCGCTATGAGGAAGCGATTGACGATTTTAATCACTATTCCCTGGGCAACGAAGAGGATACGCGGTTCTGGACGTCGATTGCGCGCGCCCAGATTGCGGATCCCACTCTTGAAGCTGAAACCATCATCAAGACGGGCTCGATTATTGAAAGTTATCCCCGGCGCATCAAGATTCCTCTGGCTTTGATGGCCGCTGAAGCGGCCATTGATGCGGGTGATGATTTTGGAGCGCAAGGCTTTCTAGATATGATTCGCCGCCAAAACCCAAGACCCAATGAACTGGCAGCGATCGCGTATCTTGATGGAAAATTAAACGCTAAAATTGGTGAGTTGCAGGTCGCTCTGGAGAGTTTCAAAACTGCTGAAAAGAGCAAGAGTAGGCTTTATCAAACCTTAGCCTCAAAAGAGCGCTATGAGTTAGAGCGTCAACTTGGCGAAATATCGACGCCTGAACTGATAGAGAATCTTGAGAAGCTGCGCTATCGCTGGCGCGGTGACGACATTGAGTTGGATATCCTCAAGCGCCTGACCGACCTGTATATTGAACAGGATAACTATGGCGAGGCGCTTCGCACATTGAAGCTGGCGGCGTCTTACTTCAGGGATGACCCTGGAGTTGAGCAAGTGGCCGCCCGTATGAACGAGGTTTTTGAAGAGCTGTTCCTCAATGGCGAGGCTGACGATTTATCTCCCATTACAGCCATTGCGTTGTTTGATGAGTTCAGTGATCTCTTACCACCTGGCCGTCGCGGCGATGAAATGATCCGTAAACTTGCGGATCGGCTGGTCAGTGTCGATCTCTTGGATCAGGCGGCTCTGTTGCTTGAGAGACAGGTTGAATTCAGGCTTGCTGGTCCGGATCAAGCACGGGTTGGTGGGCGTCTCGCCTTGGTCCATTTGCTCAATCGCGAACCAGAAAAAGCATTACAGGTCCTGCAAGATACAAACTCCGGGCAGTTGACGCGTGAATTGCAGGAAAGCCGCCGCCGCTTGCAAGCTCGGGCCTTAACGGAACTGGGCAGATCTGACGAGGCGATCATTCTTCTGGGGGCCGATATGAGCCTGGAGTCAAAGCAACTCCGCGCTGAAATATACTGGCGGAGCCAGAATTGGTCGGCCGCCGCCAACGCCATTGCAGAGATGGTTCCACCTGCGGATAGAAATCTCACCTTAAGCGATGACCAGTCACGCCTGATTTTGGATTGGGTGACAGCGTTAACGCTTGCCGGAGACGACCGCACGGCCACACGTGTGCGTCAGAGATATTTAGCGGCAATGGAGCAAACGCCCTTCGCAGATGCGTTTGACTTAATTACCACGCCACGTGAGCGTGGTCTGGTCGACTACCGCACCGTGCGATCACAGATTGAGCAAGCAGAAGACTTCCAGTCTTTCCTGGTTGAGTATGAAGAAATGATTGGTGAGCAAACGCTCTCAAGCGCCATCAATTAAGACTTATATTTCAATTAATTATAGGTGCTTTGCCGCCGAGAGCTTGCGCGGCTGTCCAGCGATGCGGGTGTCGCGTATAGCATATGCCACGGAACAAAAGTGAGTGGGAGCTGGAGAAGATGGGGCGAGCTCGCGTCGCTCTACCCAGGCCCTCCAAAGCTCTGCACCAAGCTTCCGACCAGAAGATACCAACCGTCAACTAACACAAAGAAGATCAATTTAAACGGCAGCGCGATCATCATCGGTGGCAACATCATCATGCCCATGGACATCAACACGGATGCGATCACCATATCGATGATGATGAACGGTACATAAATCAGGAACCCAATCTCGAAGGCGCGGCGCAATTCGGAAATCATGAACGCGGGCACCAGGGCCTGCAACGGCGTGTCTTCCGGTGACGCTATCTCGCCAACGTTGGCCATGTCCATAAAGAGGCTGAGATCCTTTGGTCGGACGTGCCGCATCATAAATTCATGAAAGGGGATAACGGTGCGGTTGAACGCTTCTTCTTCCGCAATCTGCCCCTCGATGAGCGGGTTGATGCCGGTTTCCCAGGCTTCTGTGAAGGTTGGGGCCATGATGAACGCGGTCATGAAGATGGCCAATGACATCACCACAACGTTTGGTGGCGATGTATTTGTTCCCAAGGCCCGCCGCAAAATCGACATGACGACGACGACGCGCGTAAAGGCTGTCACCATCATGAGAATTGCCGGGGCAACTGACAGGACGGTGAACAGCAGCAGCAGCTGAACGATTTGTCCGGTGGTGGATGCTGAGTCTGACCCAAAATCTAAACTCAGACTCTGCGCGTTTGCTGTCGTTGCGCCGAAGAGCACAACCGCAAGGCCCGCAAACCCTATGAGAAATTTGACCAGGCTCAAGGGGCGCCGCCGGTCTGCTGAGAGCAATCTCATGAGTTTGCCACCGTTGTTATGTTCGAATTTGTTTCGGTCGGCACTGGAATACCTTGTTCAACAACAAGACTATCTCCGGGTCCTATCATGAGCAGGTGCTCCATATTGTCACGACGCACTAAGACCAATTTGTGCCGCGCATCAACGGATGTTGATTCTACAGTCGTTACCCGCTTTTTCCGGCCCAGTGGACTCCGCCCGCCTTCACCCAAGCCATAGCGTCGCAATAGCCAGGCCATCCCCATAATCAATCCAAGGACTAAGATCAGGGCTAATACAGCCTGAACATATGACATTGTTCCCATAATTTATTGACCTGTGGATTCGTTACGGCTGTATGCGGATGCGGCTATTCTCGGTGTCGTCTCATTTTGAAGGTTTGGCAGATCACCAAACTGTTCCTTCAATTTTGCGGTTAATAAATCCAGATCAGAGATAACTTTCTCTAAGTCTGGCAAAAGAGACCGGCTTTCCTTTGCGGAAAGGGACACCACCGCGTCGCACGCTGTTTGGGTTCGCGTTTGCAAAGCGCTCAAATCTATGAGTCTGCCTTCCGACACCAAGCGACTAGCTGTGGCGATCAAAGACCCGACTTTATGGAGTTCTGAGTGTGTTTCGCTTAAGGACGGCTGCTGCATATCAGTCATGCCACTCACCTAAACTTGCTGGCGCTGGTTGGCCGTTGGCCGCATACAAATACGCGAGGACCTGCGCAACGGCTGTAAACGCATTCGTGGGGATGGGGCTGTCTACATCGATAGCTGATAGAATCTGAGCGAGGTCAGAATCTTCCCGCACCTTCACATCATTGGCAAAAGCGACATCAAGAATTTGCTCAGCAATAAAACCTCGGCCCGTGGCAATAATTTTTGGCGCCGAATCGCTTTGCTCCTCTAGGGCAATCGCAATCGTTTTGGGACTCTGATCGGTTTTTTTGATGTTTTTATCGGAGTCGGTGCGTTTTGGCGGAATAGACATCTTGGATGTCGTCCTTTGTGAAGATCTGGGGTAGGTGGCTCTTAGTAGGCAAAATTTGCCTGATAGCCTTTAAGAAACGCTTAAACTTAGGTGCGAAAAGGGGGAGTCCACAGGTTCTAAAGGCGCACTTTTCCGGGATTCATGGATTCTTAAGATTCCGGAGCCAAATTCAGTCCCGGTAAGGGCCGCTCCGCCCAGACGGAGCAAACGCCGTGAGGCACCGGAATGACGGGGACCAACGAGTTTCCCTGTTCCGGGTGAGAAGTGAAAACAGGCGGTTTGGCGTGTGACATGCCGAATTACCTGGGGACCGGAACGATGGATATAGGCAAGCTAACAGTTTTCCAGATGGCGATGACCAAGATGGAATGGGCATCGCAGCGCCAAAAACTTTTGTCGCAAAATGTCGTGAATGCGAATACGCCAGGCTATGCGCCGCAGGATCTTAAGTCTTTTGATTTTAAGAAAACCTTGCGGTCCGCAGCGCCCGTGCAAGTCGCGATGACCAATCCGATGCATTCAAAAGGAACCATTCCAGAGCAGGAAACCTTCCGCAATCGTGAGGTGCGCCGGAATTTTGAAGTTTCCCCAGATGGCAACCAAGTCATTCTTGAAGAGCAGATGCAAAAAGTTGGATCAACACGCAGTCAGTACAATCAAGCGATTACATTGATGAACTCGCATATGAAAATGCTGAAGATGGCCCTCGGTAAGGGCGGCGGAGCATAAAGGTAAATGACCATGGATAATCTCAGCGCCAGTTCAGAAATTGCCGCACATGGCATGAAGGCCCAGGCAACGCGTTTGCGCGTGATTTCAGAAAATTTAGCCAACGCCAACTCAACCTCGGAAGTTCCGGGGGGCGAGCCTTATCGACGAAAACTCCTGACATTCCGTAATACGCTGGATCGCGAGCTAGAGGCCAACACAGTTACTGTAAAACGCATCTATGACGACCAATCGGAACTGGGAGTTAAATATGATCCAGCACACCCTGCGGCCGATGAAAATGGTTATGTTCTGACGCCAAACGTTAATCCACTCATTGAAATGATGGATATGCGTGAGGCGCAACGATCTTACGAAGCCAACCTGAACGTGATCACAGCATCGCGGGAAATGGTTGCCAAAACTCTAGAACTTCTGCGCTAGGCCATGACAGAGCGTAAACCGCGCTTACAAGCGGGACGCTCAAGATGAACAACACACTTAGATAACCCCGGAGGGGACAATGACCATAGATTTTAATACGGCTGTTAGTGCGTACAAAGAAGCTGCTGCTTCGGTAAGTGGGGCCGGTGGTGGTGTCACCCCGCCGGGCAAGTCAGATGGGTCTTTTGTGAATATGGTGAAGGACTCTCTTGATTCAGCTATGGAAATAAACAGGCAGGCTGAGCAAGTGACAATGGCAAGAATCGCAGGGGAAGCCAGCACCATGGACGTTGTGACGGCTGTGGCAAGTGCCCAACATACCTTAGAAACAGTTGTGGCTGTGCGGGACAAAGTCCTCCAAGCCTATCAGGAAGTGCTTAGGATGCCGATCTAGACTCATTTAAGCCTGCCACCTGTGGAGATCTAAAAATGAACGAAGTCGAAGTGATCGATATTGGCAGGGATGCGGTTTTTACCATGCTCAAAATAGCCGGACCGATTCTGCTGGTGGGCTTAACTGTTGGGTTAACGGTATCGGTCTTCCAGACGCTGACCCATATCCAAGAAATGACGTTGACGTTTATTCCAAAGATCACTGCCGTGTTCACATCGTTGATATTTTTTATGCCATGGATGTTGACTCAGCTCACGGAGTTTACGCAAAGAATTATGGATACAATTATTTCTTTGCCATAGCAGGGCTGTGATGGCTCTGATGCCCTGGCTAGCCAATTTAAGGCGCATTCATGTTAAGTGATTTGCTCGTCATAAACGTGTTTCACTTCTTACTAGTGTTCGCACGTTTAGGAGTGGTTTTTTTGCTTATGCCAGGTATTTCTGCTGGCTACATACCCGTTAGGATTCGCCTCATCCTGGCTCTTTTAGTGACCTTACTGACTCTGCCTCTGGTGCAGCAATACCTTCCGGAGCAACCAGAATCTTCTGGCCTCCTTGTCAAGCTGATCTTCCTTGAAATGATGGTGGGGGCGTTTATTGGCGCTATTATTCAGACGGTAATGGCGGCTTTGGATCTTGCCGGTCTCAAAATAAGTCAGGCTGTTGGCCTGATGAACGCCTTCGTAGATGATCCGGTGAGTGATACCCAAAGCGCGATTATTATCGGCTTTCTAAACATGATTGTTGTTATTCTTATTTTCTCGACCGGCCTTCATGCTTTGATGATCATGGCAATCGTCGATAGTTATACTTTAATGATGCCGAACGATCCGCTGATGACCGGCGACATGCTCAACATGTTGGCCTCGGCTTTGACTGAGGCTTTTCACGTTGGAACACGTCTGGCGTCACCATTTCTGGTATACTCATTGGTGTTTCAGGTGACGATGGGCATTATGTCGCGATTGTCGCCTCAAATGAATGTCTTTTTTGTCGCGTTGCCGATCCAACTTTTGCTGGGTTTTGCCCTGCTTACGATCGCTTTACCAGCGATTATGATGACGTTCTTGCATTACTTCGAGAGCAATCTGATCTCGCTTCTGTTGCCAGGAGTAAACGGTGTCTGACGATAAAGACTCAAAAACAGAGCAGCCGACCGCGAAGAAAAAGGGCAAGGCGCGGAACGACGGTAATGTCCCACAGCATCAGGAGTTAAAAACCTTTTCAATGCTTCTGGCGGGCTTGGTGGTGATTGGCCTAATCGCGCCTCAATTGGCTGCTGACATGGCTGATTTTCTGAAGATGTTTTTGCAGAGACCACACACCCTTTCTCTGGAAGCGGAGGGGGTTCGGTATCTTATTTTTAATGCAGGTCTCAAGGTTGCGGGATTGCTTGCCTTTGCTATGGCTATCTTTGTTGTCGCTGCGATAGTTCCACCGCTCTACGTAAACGGGTTTATGTGGACCCCAAAAAAGATGGAGATGAAGCTCTCAACATTGAGCCCGATCGCAGGTGTCAAAAGATTTATCTCTACCCAAACACTCGTGGAGTTTGGAAAAAGCCTGGCAAAGATTACTGTCGTGGCTATTCTTGTTGCTTTCGTCGTTATTCCTTTGTTCCGCCACCCAGACCAATTGGTTGACCGGGACCTCATGATAACTTTGGGCGAGATTCACTGGCTCGTCATCATTGTACTGTTCCTGGTTGTGTTATTTATGGGGCTGATCGGCATTATCGATTTGACCTATCAAAAGTGGCATCACAACGAAAAACTCAAGATGACCAAGCAGGAAGTCAAAGACGAGAGAAAGAATGCCGAAGGTGATCCCAAGATTAAGGCCCGTATTCGAAATATTCGGATGCAAAGACATCGCCAAAACATGATCGCGAATGTGCAACGTGCGAGTGTGGTTATTACCAATCCAACGCATTATGCCGTAGCCTTGAGATATGAAATGGATGATATGCATGCGCCCGTATTGGTTGCGAAGGGAGTGGATTATCTTGCCCAGCGCATTCGACAGGCCGCTGATGAGCATGAAGTGCCTATTGTAGAAAACCCGCCGCTCGCTCGTGCTCTATATGCTGCTGTGGAAGTTGATCAAGAAATCCCGCCGGAGCACTATAAGGCTGTTGCCGAGGTTATCGGTTACGTCATGCAGTTAAAGGGCAAGGTTGCGCGCGCATCTTAAATCAATAATCGCCACCGCTCTTGCTATATTTGCGGTCATCGGTTTAGCAGTTAACGCCACAACTCCATTGGTTTCTTGGTCAGTTGTCGCTGTTGTTGCGTCTGTACTTTTTATCATGCTGCCAGTGATGTACTGGTCCGACATCTCTTCGCCACCATCGCGACAGCAACAGCTTAATACTGTTACTGCTGTTTTTGAGTCAGCGTCTGGACCTAGGCTCGTGACGGACGAGGAAGGGCACGTACTTTATCAAAATGCATCCGGTCAAGAGTGGTTGGCGAACAACCGGCCAATAAGTCGGTTATCGCATCTAGCAGCTGAGGAATACGATGGGGGTGAACTGGTTGAACGCCTGCGCCAGGCTATCGACTCAGGTTTGTCTGAGAAACTAGAAATTCCACTTCGTGGTGACATGCCAGAACCTGATTGGTATCAGATTTCTGTCCGGCCTATGGAGACCTTACCTGATTTATACGTTTGGTCACTGGAAGACGTGACGGCACAAAGAGCCATCAATGATGTACTTAGCCGTGAGCGGCAAGACCTTGCTGACTTTCTCGATTTCATGCCAACGGGCGTTTACTCGGTCGATGTTGATGGTGCCTTTCACTATGTAAATCAACGATTTGCCGAATGGCTTGGTTATACAGCTGACCAAATCATGGATCTCTCTTTAGATGACGTTTTGGCCGGTTCAAAACGTCCGGATCCAGACGGAGAATGGCAAGGACGGGTCCATTTTCGCACGTTAAATGGCGACGTGATTGATGCGTTGGTGTTTCAAGGGACCTATGATGATGCTGGTGTGACGCGGACCAGATCGCTGATTATGCGCGACGTCAGCGAAGTGACTCAAACACGACAGGATTTAAATTCCTCTGGATTCCGGAGTTTGCTCGATTCCGCGCCAGTTGCGACAGCTTTAACAGAGGCCGATGGGACGATCAGTGATTGCAACCGGTCATTTGCGCAATTGGTCGCTCGCGAGAGAGAAGCGGTCATTGGGTCATCTCTGTCAGACTTTCTTATAGATGATGATCACCGTGTCTTTCGCAGCGAGTTTGATCGTCTTGTTGATGGACGATCTGACAACGCGCAGGTCGATGTGCGGCTTGTGCAAGCGGCAGGTAATACATCAAAACAAGTTTCAATATTTTTAGGGCCATTATCAGGGGTGGCAGCATCCGCAGCAGGAGAAGTGGATGGGGCTGTAGTTCATGTGATTGACACTACGGAACAAAAGAACTTGGAAGTGCAATTTGCACAAGCGCAGAAGATGCAGGCCATGGGTCAATTGGCGGGTGGAGTCGCCCATGATTTTAATAATTTGCTGACCGCGATGATCGGCTTTTGTGATTTATTGCTGCAGCGCCATGCTGCGGGAGATCCATCTTTTGCCGATATTATGCAGATCAAACAGAATGCTAACCGGGCAGCTAATCTGGTTCGACAGCTTCTTGCCTTTTCGCGTAAACAGCCATTGCAGCCAAAAGAACTGAATTGCACTGATCACCTTACAGAACTCTCACATTTGCTAACGCGGCTCATTGGGGAATCCATAGAGTTTAACTTGGTGCACGGACGTGATCTTGGGCTGGTTCGGGTTGATCCTGGGCAGTTTGATCAGATTATTATCAATCTTGCGGTCAATGCGCGAGATGCTATGGCTGGTGGTGGAACTTTAACAATTGCCACTGACACGCAAATCTTTGAAGCGCCGACTCAGTTGGGGGCTGAGCAAGTTCCTGCTGGTCGTTATGTAAAAATTTCTGTGACAGATACAGGCAATGGCATCGCCAGAGAGGATTTGGGGCGGATATTCGAGCCATTCTTTTCTACAAAACAGGAGACTCCAGGCGCAGGTACTGGGTTAGGTCTCGCAACTGTTTACGGAATTGTGCGGCAAACGGGTGGCTTTATCTTTGTGGATTCCTCGCCCGGTCAAGGTGCCCAGTTTACGATTTACTTACCAAGACTAGAGCCCGAGACGAGCGAGACAGGGGCGAGTGAGAAAACGGATAGTCTCGCAAGACGAGTCGAATTTCAATCGGACGAAGATCCTGTGGCGCTGGCCGGGAAAATTGGCGCTGCCCTTGCTAAAAGCCCAAGCAAAGGCGATCTCTCTGGCAGTGGAACCGTGCTTCTTGTAGAGGATGAAGACGCGGTTCGTGTGTTTGCTGCCAGAGCCCTTAAGAATAAGGGGTACGATGTTTTGGAAGCGCGTACGGGTGAGCAAGCCATGGAGATGCTGCAAGAGGGAACCCCCTTGGACTTGTTGATTACCGATATGATGATGCCGGGGATGGATGGTGGAACGCTCGCACGTTTCGTGCGCGTCGAGAGACCGGAAGTTCGTATTATTTTAATCTCGGGTTATTCAGAGGAAGTTGCTCGGGGTGATGTCGTTGATAGTCCCGATATACACTTCTTACCCAAACCGTTTAGTCTCGGGCAGTTGGCGACAAAGGTGAAAGATGTTTTAGCTGGTCCTTCCGGACAATAACTCCAGCTTAATCTGCGGCGTCTTCTATGCGTTTGCCAGCGCCCTGCATATCTTTACCTATGCCTTCTACGGTGTTGCATCCTGCAAGACCAAGCAAGCATCCAAATGCAACAGTAGTGATGATCAAGCGCAGCAACGTCATGCAAGCGTCCCCTTCGATAATTTTATCAGCTAAAAATTTTAGAGTTACATAAGCCCAGGAAGTAAAGAGGCAAGAGTAACAATTTACTCCGCAGCTTCTTCCGTTGTCTTGCCAATAGATTGAATATCCTTACCCACGCCTTGAACCGTATTGCAGGCGCTGAGCCCCAATAAGGCTGTTAATGTAATAGCAATCAGAAAAGAAATTTTTGGCATTTTATGTGGCCCATAAAGTTTTGAAGACGAAATGATTAGCATTACAGCGCTACAGACTACAATAATTCAAAGCATTTTGATGGTAATTCCCGGGAAACCCTCCTCTAACCCTTTGTTTTTTATAAATTTTACGAATATTGTTCTTATAATGTTCTTTTTTCTGGACAGTGAGAACAAAGTAGGTACATTAGTTCTCATTGCACACAGTTAACGAGCAGATTAAACACAGAGGGAGGCGACGATGGCCGAAGCAAATCTTAGGGTAGTGGAGAACAAGGGCGGCATGGATAAAACCAAGGCTTTGGATGCGGCTCTTTCGCAGATTGAGCGCTCCTTTGGTAAGGGCTCAATCATGCGTTTGGGCCAGCGCACTACGGCTATCGACATTGAATCTATCCCAACGGGATCTCTTGGGCTTGATTTAGCACTTGGCATCGGTGGGCTTCCCCGTGGTCGGATTGTTGAGATCTATGGTCCGGAAAGTTCTGGTAAAACGACTCTCGCCTTACATGTTATCGCAGAAGCCCAAAAATTAGGAGGAACCTGCGCTTTTGTTGATGCAGAACATGCGCTTGATGCAGGATACGCCCGTAAACTTGGTGTTGATCTTGATGCGCTTCTGATTTCACAACCGGATGCCGGAGAACAAGCACTTGAGATCTCTGATACGTTGGTGCGGTCTGGAGCAATTGATGTCCTCGTTGTTGACTCGGTTGCGGCGCTCACCCCACGCGCTGAACTTGAGGGCGAGATGGGCGATCATCATGTTGGATTGCAGGCGCGTCTTATGAGTCAGGCTTTACGCAAGTTGACGGCCTCTGTTGCACGCTCCAACACCATGATCATCTTCATCAACCAAATTCGCATGAAGATTGGCGTTATGTTTGGTAATCCAGAAACCACAACGGGCGGGAATGCCCTTAAGTTTTATGCGTCTGTTCGTCTCGACATTCGCCGGATTGGCCAAATTAAAGATCGCGATGAAGTTGTGGGGAACCAAACACGAATCAAGGTGGTGAAGAACAAGGTGGCTCCACCATTCAAGCAGGTTGAGTTTGATATTATGTATGGCGAGGGCGTGTCTAAGATGGGCGAGTTGCTCGACCTTGGCGTCAAGGCTGGTATTGTTGAGAAATCTGGGTCTTGGTTCTCTTGCAATTCAGAGCGCATCGGCCAAGGCCGAGAGAACGCTAAGACATTTTTAAGAGAGCATCCTGATATGGCGGCTGAAATTGAGCGCCAAATTCGCGTCAATGCTGGCCTGATTGCCGACACTATGATCGGTGATGTTGAGCCCTCTAACAATGAAGATGAGTCTGAAGCGCCAGCTGCAGAATAGAATACCCGGCCCCCTCGGGTCCTTGCAGCGGCGAAGCCCCCTCAGTTCGCCGCTGTCCTTCCTCGGAACAGCAGTGTCCTCTCCTCAGGTCACTGCTGTTTTGGCGTTAAGGGCGTGTTTGGTCAGGCGCATTTGGTCAAAGGCTTGCATATAAACAAGCCTTAACTCAGACTCTTGTGATCACGTCAATGACTGGCGAAGACTGCCATGCGTTAAAGGAATTTTAGAATGAGCAAGTTTGACAGAGCCTATTATCAGAAACTTGTTGAAGACGACTATTTTGGCAATGTTATGAAAGAAGATATTTCAGCAGCTTGCGCCTGTTTCACAAAAGACTCCGAAGTCGTTATTTATCATGGTGATAACGAGGTCCGCCGTTTTTATGGCTCTCCCAAGGGAGATCAATTGCCATTGGCGGCATTTTACGATCACCTTCTTGGCAACTATGACGCATTGTTTGAGCATTTTGAGCATACTGTGGATGTTGAGGCACAGCGCTGTGCTGCCAATTTTCTTGTCACGCTGACACCTAAACCTGGCTCAGCCTATGAGGACACAGGAACGCTTACATTAAATAACTCGAATTTCTTTCGCTGTCGCGATGGCAAGATTTATTACATGGTCATTTATTATGCTAACCCCACTTTGGGGGCTAAATTGGGAACTCAGACCGCAAGCCCGACTGGGTTTCCTAAAAAATAGTGTAATTCTCCTAAATACTGACGGTGCTTAGCATTGCGGGAGCATATAGTTATGAGCCGCATTGATGAGCGTTTCTGGACAGTATCAGTGTGAAGCGTTAAAACCCAGGTTTTCTGGCTATTAATAGCCATATCCTTGAGTGTCTAAGGATAGAGTTTGCCAGAACTTAGCGCGATAGCGTGAGTTCCTTTGTAGTGATGGATGTTATGGGCAAAACGAACGATGTTCGCGCGACTTTTCTAAATTACTTTGCGCGCCACGGTCATGAAATTGTTGGGTCGAGCCCTCTTGTGCCTCGTAATGATCCGACGTTGATGTTTACCAATGCTGGAATGGTGCAGTTTAAGGATGTCTTCACTGGCAATGAAACGCGCCCCTATTCAACAGCGACGACATCACAGAAGTGCGTGCGCGCTGGCGGCAAACACAATGATCTGGATAACGTTGGTTACACCGTTCGGCATCACACATTTTTTGAGATGCTAGGTAATTTCTCGTTTGGAGATTACTTTAAAGAGCAGGCCATCAAACTAGCATGGGATTTGGTGACTCAGGAATTCGATCTTCCCATAGAACGCCTTCTCGTTACCGTTCACTCCAGCGATGAAGAAGCGGCCGAGTTGTGGCGTAAAATTGCCGGTTTGCCGGACTCTAAGATTATCCGCATTCCCACGTCAGATAATTTTTGGGCCATGGGCGAAACTGGGCCGTGTGGTCCATGCACTGAAATTTTCTTCGATCACGGCGACCATATTCCTGGTGGTCCACCTGGCTCTCCTGATGAAGATGGAGACCGTTTCGTTGAAATTTGGAATCTCGTCTTTATGCAGTACGAGCAACTTTCTGCGGACGAACGGATTGACCTACCAAAGCCCAGTGTTGATACGGGGATGGGTTTGGAGCGTACGACAGCCGTTCTGCAAGGGACAAATGATAATTATGCGATTGACCTGATCCGCTCTCTTATCGAGGCCACCGCTTCAGCTGCTGGGACAGACCCAGACGGTAAAGATGCGGTATCACATCGCGTTATTGCTGATCATCTGCGTGCGTCAGGATTTTTGATTTCCGATGGCGTGTTGCCGTCTAATGAAGGGCGCGGCTATGTGTTAAGGCGTATCATGCGGCGCGCCATGCGCCACGCCCACCTCATGGGATGTACTGAACCTTTACTTCATCGCTTAGTGCCCGCTCTTATAGCGCAGATGGGTGTGCAGTATCCAGAATTGGAGCGCGCACAGGCTTTGGTTTCTGAAACCCTTCTTCTTGAAGAAACGCGCTTTAAGAACATGTTGGATCGCGGTCTGAAATTATTAGACGAAGAGACCAAAGACCTGCAAACCGGCCATAAGCTCTCAGGGGGTGTCGCCTTCAAGCTTTATGACACATATGGTTTTCCGCTTGATTTGACACAGGATGCTTTGCGCCCTAGAGGGATTACAGTTGATACAGACGGCTTTGCGACGGCTATGGAGCGTCAGCGTGAAGAGGCGCGTAAGGCGTGGACTGGGTCTGGCGAAGCCGCGACAGATAAAGTTTGGTTTGAGTTGCGTGAAAAAGTTGGTGGCTCTGATTTCTTAGGGTACGCGACCGAAACGGCCCAAGGTAAAATTGTTGCCTTGGTTGTTGATGGCGCTGTTGTTACGTCTGCAGAGGCGGGGCAATCCATAGCGCTTCTCGCCAATCAAACGCCTTTCTATGGCGAGTCCGGTGGCCAAGTTGGAGATACCGGCTCCATCACAACGGTTGGTGGCGCCGTTATCAAGATTACGGATACACAAAAGAAATTGGACTCACTGCATGTCCATCTTGGCAAAGTTGAGAGCGGTGTCATTAAGTTAGAACAAGACGCAATTTTTCAAGTGAATGGGCAACGGCGGGCATCTGTGCGTGGGCATCATTCTGCAACCCACCTCTTACATGCTGCGTTACGGCAAGTGCTAGGAGATCACGTGACCCAAAAGGGTTCACTTGTTACCGATGAACGGCTCAGGTTTGATGTGAGCCATCCAAAGCCTCTGACCAGCGCTGAGGTGGCACAAGTGGAAAAAATAGTGAACGCACAAATACGTGCGAATGCATCTGTGAGCACGAAGCTGATGGACCCTGAAGGGGCAATTCAGGCTGGAGCAATGGCGTTGTTCGGTGAGAAATATGGAGACGAAGTGCGTGTTGTTGCTATGGGGACACAAGAAGATAGCACCCAGCCTCAATACTCAGTTGAGCTTTGTGGAGGGACTCACGTCTCGCGAACCGGGGATATTGGTCTGTTTAAGGTTATTGATGAGTCTGCCGTGGCGTCAGGCGTACGTCGCATTGAGGCTGTGACTGGCATGGCCGCCGAGGCTTGGGTGGCAGATCAGCAAAATCTGGTTGGTCGAGCTGCTGAGGCATTAAAGGTTGCACCGCGTGATCTGCCGGAGCGAATCGCGGCTTTACTGGACGACCGCCGAAAACTCGAGCGTGAGATCTCTGATTTGCGGAAAAAGCTGGTCACCAGCGGGAGCGGCGGATCCACCAAGCAAGATTTCAAAGATGTTGCCGGTATTGCGTTTTCCGGGCGCGTCCTTGATGGCGTTCCTGCTAAGGACTTAAAGGGGTTGGCTGATGAAATTATGCAATCCCTTGGCACAGGCGTTGTCGCGTTGGTCTCCGTGGCTGATTCCAAAGCGTCACTAGTTGTGAATGTTGCAAGGGACCTGACTGATAGAGTTGATGCGGTCGCTCTCGTCAGAGCAGGCTCGGAGGCTGTTGGCGGCAAGGGGGGCGGTGGGCGTCCTGATATGGCGCAAGCTGGAGGTCCAGATGGTGATAAGGCCGAAGATGCCCTTCTGGGCATTGAAAACGCTCTAAGAGCGGCTTTTGAGTCCTAAAAATGATTAAAAAACAAAGCACTACGTCCTATGTTGCATAGCGATAAATTATTTGTTGCAGTGCAATATATTTCTTGACGCTAAGCCCTGAACACCCTATATATATCGCACTGCAGCATAGACGACTGCATAACGAAATGCACGGCGCTGCGCCCATACTTGAATTAGGTTGCGCAGACCAGAACCGGCACGAACAAAAGGATGAATGTTATGAACACCTACGAAGATATGGTCGCTTTCAACCAAAACAACATCGACGCCTTTGTTGCCAGCAGCACAGCTGTTGCTAAGGGTTTTGAGCAACTGACGAAGCAATACGTTGCTTTCGCAAGTGAAAGCTTTGAGGACGCTGTTGAAGCCAGCAAAAAAATTGCAACTGCAAAAACTGTGAATGAAGCTGTTGACTTGCAAACTAAAATTGCCAAGACCAGCTGGGAAAAAGCTGTAGCCGAAGGCAAGAAGATCACAGACCTCTCAACTGGTATCTTCAAAGAAGCCTCTGCTCCGATCTCAGATCGCGTTCAAGCCTCTGTTGATGTTGCAACAGAGTCTGCAAAAAAAGCGACTAAAGCGGCCAAAAAAGCCGCCTAAATCCCTCCCTCCCTCTATGTTGGGTAGCCTTGAAAGGCCCGGTAACTCCGGGCCTTTCTTGTTTTATGGCCATAAGAGTCTGTATTAAGCCTATGGAGCTTGTTACATTCGCTTACACAAATCTGATCAGTCTGACACAAAGCCGATACGATTCTTGTCTATGATGCTAATCTTTCGCACGGTAGTCCCGTGGGGCGTTTCTGTCTTGAAAGTAGCAATGAAAGTTTAGGCGAGACTATGACCGACGGAAGATTAAAAGGCGGTACCCAAGAGCCAAACCCAGGGCCTACTCCAGAAATGGCTCAGAAACTCGGGCTGAACGCAGAGTCCGGTGGTTTTCTTACACGCTATAAATGGCTCTTAGGTGGATTAGCCCTTTTATTACTAGCGGCTTTCTTTGTGGTGCAGTTTAACTCAGGTCCGGCCGAGGTGACATTCCGAACTGCTCCGGTCGAACGCGGTGACTTAACTGTCAGGGTTACAGCTACAGGAACCATACAACCTCTCAATCAAGTTGATGTCGGCGCAGAGATTTCAGGTCTTATAGAGGCCGTCAATGTAGATTTTAATGACCGTGTATCCCTGGGGCAGAGCTTGGCAACTATGGATAAGGATCAGTTATCCGCCCGCGTGCGTCAGTCTGAAGCGCAACTGATTTCTGCCAAGGCAAAAGTCGAAGAAGCTAAAGCCAATGAGCTTGAGGCTCGAAATAACCTTAAACGGGCGGAAAGCCTTCATGTGCAGGGAAATGTCTCTGAACAGTCGTTGGACAATGCCAAGGCCGCTAGCGCACGGGCCCGCGCTGTGCTTGCCAGCGTAAATGCCCAAGTGACTGTGGCTGAAGCTAATCTAGCAGCGGATCAAACGAACCTCGCTAAAACCGATATTACGGCACCGATTGATGGTATTGTTTTGACCCGTCAGGTGGAACCGGGACAAACAGTTGCAGCTTCCCTGCAGACTCCAGTGCTTTTTACATTAGCTGAAGATTTGTCTGCCATGAAACTGGTTGTTGATATTGATGAAGCTGATATCGGACAGGTGAAAGAAGGCCAGGAAGCATCTTTTTCGGTTGATGCTTATGCGGGGCGTGTGTTTCCCGCGACTATTACGTCTGTTCGTTTTGCGCCAAAAAATGAAAACGGTGTGGTCACCTATGAAGCGTTGTTGTCTGTCGACAACAGCGACCTTGCGCTACGTCCAGGCATGACAGCGACAGCAACGATCACAACCGCGAACCGCGAAGGGGCTCTGCTTGTACCTTACGCAGCGCTGCGCTTCACACCTCCGCTCCCCGAGCGTGAGTCGGAGGAGGCCGCACCTAACCGTGCCGGGCCGCCGGGTCTGATGGGCATGATGATGCCACGGTTCAGCCGCAACCGGGATGGCCGCCAGACACCGCTTCAATCAGGTGCGCCGGGCCGGGTATGGGTTATGGAGCAAGGCCGTCCGAAGCCGGTTCTGGTTGATGTCGGCCTGCTGGATGGGGAACGCGCCGAAGTTGTCGCCGAAGGGCTGACTGAGGGCACGGCCGTGATTATCGGCATTCAGGCGGCTGGGTGATGAGCGATCTTTCGACCAAGGTTTACGCGGGGCCGGTCGTTGCCTTCGACCATGTGGCAAAGGTGTATGGCGAAGGCGACACAGCCGTTCGGGCGTTAGATGACGTGAGCTTTGAAATCCATGCCGGTGAATTTATTGCGGTGATGGGGGCAAGCGGCTCGGGCAAATCAACCACGATGAATATTCTGGGCTGCCTGGATACACCCACCAGCGGTCAGTATTTGTTTAAAGGGGTTGATGTCAAAACCCTGACACGGGATCAACGGGCCTTATTGCGCCGGCATTATCTGGGTTTTGTGTTTCAGGGGTTTAACCTGCTGTCGCGCACAACGGCGCTGGAAAATCTCGAGCTCCCGCTGATTTATCGCCGGATTTCGAAATCTGAACGGCGTGATATGGCGATGGACGCCTTGCATGCTGTCGGCCTGCAAAACCGCGAACATCATACCGCTGCCGAATTATCCGGCGGTCAACAACAGCGGGTTGCCATCGCCCGCGCCATGGTGACGAAGCCGTCTCTCTTGTTGGCTGATGAGCCGACCGGCAACCTCGATACGGCTCGCAGCCTGGAAATTATGGAACTTCTCACCGCGCTCAACCAGGAACAAGGGTTAACCATCGTTCTGGTCACGCACGAAAATGAGGTGGCTGCATTTGCCCGCCGTCGTTTAGAGTTCCGGGATGGCAATATTGTTCACGAGTCCCGCTCCGAGGCGGCATAGGAAACCAGTATGATTGGTAACATTCTGCTTTTATCTCTGCGCGAAATTCAACGCAACGTATTGCGGTCGATCTTGACGACGCTTGGCATCGTGATTGGTGTGGCTGCGGTGATTGTGGTTGTCACCCTCGGTGCCGGAACCAAGGCCCAGGTCCAAACGGAAATCTCAAAGCTTGGCAGTACCATGTTAACGGTCTTTCCAGGCCAGAGAAGACATGGAGGCGCGTCGCAAGTAGCCCCCCCGTTTGAGATGGAAGATGTTACGGCGCTGCGTCGTGAAACAAGCATGTTATCGAGCGTGGCACCGATGTCCATTCAAAGACAGGTGGTTGTCTATGGGAATGGTAATCGCCGAGCTCAAGTTGTCGGGACTGACCGGGACTTCGTAAATGTGCGGAACTGGGATTTGGCTGCGGGGCGGATGTTTTCTCCGTCAGAGGAGCAGTCCGGCAAATCGGTCTGTATTATTGGGGAGACCGTGCGCAAGGAGTTGTTTAAAGACGAAGCTTACCTGGGCAATGTTCTGCGCATTGGTCGCGCCTCTTGTGAAGTGATCGGCCTGTTGGAACCAAAGGGCCAGGTTATGTTTTCAGGCGATCAGGACGATGTTGTGGTGGTCCCGATCAAGTATTATCAGCGCAGAATTGCCGGCAACACCAACATTGATCAGATTTATGTTGCAGCCCTGGACGACACACTGGTGGATGCGGCCCAGTCAGAAGTTGAAATGATCATGCGCGAACGCCGTCCGTCTCAACCCGGCGCAGAGGATATGTTCTCGGTGCGCGGCGTGCAGGAAATGTCGACAGCCTTTCAAAGTTCTACGGCGGTCATGACCGGCTTTCTGTCTGCCATTGCGGCCATAAGCCTGTTGGTTGGCGGCATCGGCATCATGAACATTATGCTGGTGTCGGTGACAGAGCGCACGCGTGAGATTGGGATTCGCATGGCCATTGGTGCGCGTGAGAAAGAGGTCTTGCTGCAGTTTCTCGTTGAAGCGGCAATGCTGGCTGGTTTTGGTGGGCTTGTTGGCATTGCCCTTGGTTTGGGTGGCGCACTTGCTTTGGCCCCGCTTCTGAATGTCCCCTTTATTGTCCAGCCAGATATGATGGTCATGGCCTTTATATTTTCTGCGGCAGTTGGCGTGATTTTCGGCTATATGCCAGCGCGTCGTGCCGCTCGACTGGATCCTATTGAAGCGCTGCGTCATGAATAGTTTATGCTGGATCAGGGCCCCACAGTCATTCTTCACCGGCCTTAAACTTTAGTCGTCGCTTGATGGGTCTCTCTCAATCAAGTTAATCAAAATCTCGTCGGGGTCGCGGAACGTCATTTCTCGTTGTCCGCGTTGGGCAGTTTTGACCGCACCATCTTCGATATCCACCTCCAGGTGCGTAGGTGGGCAAAGCACTACGCTGCCAGCGTCCATCAGGCGTCTGTGAATAATGTCGAGATTTCCACAGTAAAATACCAGACAGCCTTCTCCGGCATTGCAAACGTCTAAGCGGCGATGAATGGGGGGCGGCGCAGGGTCGGTGAGTTCGAATAGTCCAACCATCCCTTTGTTAAAGCCAGCAGATCTTAGAATCTTGTATCGCACATTGGTTTCGGGGGGCATACCTAGTAGTTTTGTTGCTGCGGCATGCTGCAACTCGCCTTGGGCATATACATCTTCTAACTCGAAGACTTCTTTATAAAAAGCTGCTGATTTATCAAGGTTGCGAACAAATAGTGCCGTTCGTACCATTGGACTAATCAGTGACATAGTTAATCTCCCACGTTTCCAAAGGTGTCCAGAGATAGAATCACTCTCCCTTAAGAGTGAGTATGACTTCAAAACAGTTGCAGGCGCTAGATGGTGAGGACTTGGAAGATCATTTTGGTTCGCTGCGCGTTAGGCCAATGGATGCTTCCCAGGGGCTGGATGAAATCGCAATAGGGCGTTATACCCGAAGAACTTTATAAACGTTCCAGGATTAAAAGGTATGGGCCGGACACTCATTCAAAAGCTGTGGGACTCCCACACCATTGCAGACCTTGGTGACAACGCATCCCTGCTCTATGTGGACCGTGTTTTCCTTCACGAGCGTACAGGGTCAGTGTCGCTTAAGGGACTTGAAGCGGCTGGGCACAAGGTGCGAAACCCCGAACAGGTTTTTTGCACGATGGATCACATCGTCGATACGTTGCCCGGCCGCGGTGACGATACAATTATGCCGTCGGGCAAGGCGTTTATTACAACCACGCGCGATGCCGCTAAGGCGGCTGGAATCACATTGTTTGATATTGGCGATAACCGTCAGGGCATTGTGCATGTGGTGTCTGCTGAGCAGGGAATAACCCTGCCGGGTTTTACCCAGGTATGTCCCGATAGTCATACCTGCACCCTCGGCGCTCTTGGTGCTCTTGCTTGGGGCATTGGCTCCACAGAGGGAGAGCATGCGCTTGCGACCAAAACGCTCGCTGTAAACAAGCCTAAGTCTATGCGGGTCAATTTTGATGGCAAACTGGCTTTTGGTGTCACAGCGAAAGATATGATTCTCAATCTCATCGGTGCTTACACGGCTTCAGGTGGCGTTGGTCATGCCATTGAATTTACCGGCTCTGCCATTCACACCTTGCCGCAGGAAAACAGGTTCACAGTGTGCAATATGGCGGTTGAGTTTGCTGCCTTTACCGGCGTTATTCCTCCGGATGACACAACGTTTGAGTATGTCCATGGCCGTCCCTATGCGCCAACCGGCGAGGTCTGGGACAAGGCATTGTCCTATTGGCGCACGTTAGCCGCGGATGACGACGCGACCTATGACAAAGACATCACTATCGACTGCGGCGATATCGTTCCAACCGTCACTTGGGGTACCAGTCCAGGGCATACCACGCGGATTGATGGCGTCGTTCCGCAGCCCAGCGAAGCCCCGGATGCAAACGCCCGCACATCGTGGGAGCGTGCGTTGGAGTATATGGATGTTAAGCCAGGCCAGCCCCTGGAAGGACTGCCCATCGATGCGGCCTTTATTGGGTCGTGTACGAATTCGCGCCTCAGCGATTTGAGAGATGTTGCGCATGTTGTGAAAGGGCATCACGTTGCTAACGGGGTGAAGGCCATCATTGTGCCGGGGTCGAGCCAGGTGAAATTGGCGGCCGAGGCGGAAGGGCTGGATAAAGTCTTCACGGACGCCGGTTTTGAATGGCGAGAAAGTGGATGTTCTATGTGTTTTTATGCAGGGGGGGAGAGCTTTGGCGAACGCGAACGGGTGATCAGCTCGACCAACCGGAATTTTGAAAACCGACAAGGCCCTAAAACCCGCACCCATTTGGCCAGCCCAACATCTGTCGCCGCGTCTGCCATAGCGGGCAAAATCGCTGACGTTCGGAAGTTGGGGTAGGGGAGCACACCATGTCACTGACCATGCAGAAATTTACCACGCTGACCTCAGTTGCTGCGCCGCTGATGCGGGTGAACATTGATACGGATGCCATCATCCCAAGCCGCGAAATGAAAGGGGTCACCAAAGAAGGCTTGTCGGTTGGCATGTTCGCCAACTGGCGTTATTCGGACGTTGACGCGCGTGAGGAAAACCCCGAGTTCGTGTTAAATCGTGCCCCCTTTCGCGATGCTGAGATTCTGTTGTCCGGTGAAAACTTCGGCTGTGGCTCTTCCCGGGAGCATGCCGTTTGGGCCTTAAAGGAATGGGGCATCCGTTGTGTTATTGCCCCCAGCTTTGGGACGATTTTCTACGGCAACTGTGTGCGCAACGGCATACTGCCGGTTATGCTGCCCGAAGCGGTTGTTAAAGCCTTCGCAGATATCGCTGAACGTGGTGAAGCTGATGATCAATTGACCATCAACCTGCCCGAGCAGAAGGTCATTGGTTTTGACGGCGACGCGCATCCCTTTGAAATTTCACCTGCGGATAAGGAGATGCTGGTCGAGGGCCTGGATCCCATTGGTCTTACGCTTAAACGTGACGCTGAAATCTTGGCGTTCCAAAAGCAGGATCAAACAGAGCGTCCTTGGGTGTATCTTTAGTCCGACTGGGCGCCGCGCATGGAGCTATGGATTTTACTGACCATCGCTGCTGCCGGTGTACAATCGGCGCGCACGTCTATTCAAAAACATCTGACTGTTAGCCTAACGATCTACGGAGCGACATTCGCGCGGTTCTTCTTTGGTCTGCCAATGGTGTTAGCGGGGTTGTTTGGTCTGGTTAGCCTCACCGGCCAATCTGTTCCTGATCCCAATTCAGTGTTTATAGGTTACGCCTGGGCGGGGGGTATTGTGCAGTTTCTCGGCAATGCTTTGCTCTTGCATGTGCTCGGGTTGAGCACGTTCACCGTAGGTACGGCCTATAC
This sequence comes from Rhodospirillaceae bacterium, assembly GCA_040221475.1. Taxonomy (GTDB): domain Bacteria; phylum Pseudomonadota; class Alphaproteobacteria; order Rhodospirillales; family Rhodospirillaceae; genus WLXB01. The sequence continues at coordinate 155,562 of JAVKEJ010000052.1, forward strand.
CAAGACCGAAGTGATTCAAACCGTCGCCGTTTCTTATGTGGTGTTAGACGAGCACGTAGAACCGGGCGGCTTTTTTGGCATACTCATTGCGTTTCTTGGCGTTATTTTAATGTCAATAGGGCGTGCAGGCTTATCGTTTCGAAGCCTTGCTGAAGCCCTTAAACATAAACCTGCTTTATACGGTCTTTGTGTCGGAGCCTTTTACGCCATCGCTGCCGTGTTTTACCGAGCAGCGGCGTTATCATTAGACCATGGAGACTTCTTGCTACGTGCTATTACAACCTTGGCCTGGGTGACGGTTGCACAAGCTGTCGTGATGGCTGTTTGGTTGCGGTGGAGGTCACCAGGTATCATCAGTCAAGTCTTAAGAAGCTGGCCTGTCGGTGTGTGGGTGGGGTTCACTGGAATCGTCGCTTCGGCGCTTTGGTATAGCGCGTTTACTTTGCAAAATGCGGCTTACGTCATGGCTCTCGGCCAAGTGGAACTCGTTTTTACCTATGTCGCCTCACGTTTTGTATTTCTAGAGAGAATGACCGTATCAGAGGCCGTGGGCGTGTGTGCAACGGCAATCGGTATTCTTGTCGTTGTAATTTACGGTTGATAAAAAACTAATTGAACGGAAACAGTCCCTTTTTAGCTTGTACTACCGACTTATCCAGGCTTTTGTATTGCTGAAAAAATGAGACGGTAATGAACGATCAGAAACCGAAAATCTTAATTGCGGATGATGAGCAACTTTTCGTCCAACTTATGGAAGCAACTTTGAAGGATGAGTATGACCTTCTGTTTGCTTTCAATAGTGATGAGGCGTTGGAGACAGCAAGCCGTGAAGTCCCAGACTTAATCCTTTTAGATGTGGTTATGGCGCCTCAGAGTGGTTTTGATGTCTGTTATACGCTTAAGAATGAACGTCGCACCCGAGATATACCGATTCTCTTTATTACCTCTTCCTCAAAAGTCAAAGACGAAGTCCGTGGACTAGAGATGGGGGCTGTCGATTACATCACGAAGCCTGTCAGTCCTCCTATAGTTAAGGCTCGTGTTCGCAACCACATGGACCTCAAAAAATATAAGGACAAACTGGAACGTATTGCTGCTGAAGACGTCCTTACTGGATTGGCAACGCGGCGTCGTTTTGAGACCGTCTTGGAGTCAGAGTGGAGACGTTGTCGACGGCATAAAGCGCCGCTCTCAATTGCCATGATGGACATCGACTATTTCAAGCCGTTTAATGATAATTATGGCCATGGCGCAGGCGATGATTGCTTACGCAAGGTGGGTGCTGCACTGAACCAGGAGGTCAAGCGTGCGGCTGATCTGGTGGCCCGTTATGGTGGGGAAGAATTCGTCTGCGTTATGCCTGAGACAGATCTGGAAGGCGCGCGGGCGTTTGGCCACGCTATGCGTCAAGCTATTATCGATCTTGGGGTTAAACACGAATATTCCGATGTTGCTCATCACGTGACAATGAGTATTGGCGTTGCAACCTGTATCCCTAATGAAGGCATGGAGCCGATTGAGTTACTGCGCCGTGCTGACGAGAAGCTCTACGATGCGAAAAACGGCGGGCGTAACCGAGTTGAAAGCGCCACCTTTAGCAAGGATTCGAACGAGGACCAGAATTAAAATGAAACACACTTTGGCAGTTGTGGCCGCACTGATTTTCCTTAGTTCTGGCATAAAGGTTCATGCCGCTCCGGGGTATGATCAAAGCCGTCAAGACCTGGAATGGGTGATGGAATATCTTATCCGTTACTTTCCCGGCGTCTGGGATTCAGCCCCACAGGTTTGGTTTGAAGAAAATGTTCAAATGCCGACTAATGGTGAGGGGCATGAGCACTGGCACCGCACCTTTGCACGGATAGAGGCCCCGCAAATCGGCGAAGTTGTATTTTATGGTCAAATAAATGTTGAGGGTCGAGATGGACCTATCATCAGTGGTAGCCAAGTTCTGTATCACGCTGTCATTGATGAAGAGCTTGGTGCCGTAAATATATTTGGCCAGGGACCAAGTGACCCAGAAAATTTTGAAAATCTGCATGAGCGCCCTGAATTGTGGGGGCAAGTTCAGTTCAGAGATCGCCCGGCACTGAACTGCGATTGGCTCTGGCGCCGTGACGGAGATCAAGTTTTTGGTGTTCTCCAAGGCAATACAACTGATAAACAAGCGTATGGACCAGGAACATGCTCGTTTATTTCTCAACGCACAGGTGAAGAATTTCGCGCTGACGCTGAGTGGGTTCTAACCCCTGAACAACTCTGGCTATACGACAATAACTGGTCTGCGGGCATGCTGTTTCTAGGGCGCGAGGACCAAACCCATATACGTTTACATCGTGCACGTCCTTACGCCTGCGAAATAAAGACAGCCGCTGGTGAGGTCGAAGCACTTGGTCATGATCGTGGCTTTAAGATGAATTTGACAACAGAAGGCAACGGGGAGTTTGAAGCCATGTTGTTGCGCGCCGAGTACCCCGCTATGGATGGGTTTGGTCGCGATGATCTCTTACGTCTTATGTTGACCGATGTAGCTTCTGGTGATCCTGTTGCTACTGCCAATGCAAAAGCTGTGAGCAAAAAAATTACGCTTGAGCATGAGGGCGTGACCATCGATTGTCGTCTGACTGATCAATTTGAGCCGCTCCACAGGTAGAGGCGCGCTGCATCAGTGGTGTGTTAGCTCAAACCCGCAGGAATTTACTCTCCGGCAGCAATACCATCTTCTAACATTTTAGAGACTGACGCCTCATCATGGCCGAGTTCCCTCAGAACTTCTCGTGTGTGCTGACCTTCGCGCGGTAAATCCCTGCGAACCCCAAGACGCTCCCCACCGATCGACACTGGCATATTAGGTAATTTTATTTTGCGGCCAGCGCCATCTCCGTCTGTCAGAGTGACTTCTGAAAGGCCGTTTCCTGCGTTGAGATGTGGGTCATCAAACAACTCATGGGGCTTAGCAATGGGTGCGAAGGGCATGCCCGTTGCTTCCAGTTTTTCCATCAAGTCAGCCTTGGTGTAGCCCCTAAAGAGTTCTTCGATTTGTGGTTTCAGCCAAGGGCGTGCATCAACGCGACCATTGTTTAACTTCAACTCTTCTTTAGCCCAAAGATCATCTAAACCGAAGGCTTTGCAGAAGTTTTTCCATTGTGTATCCGAGACCACACCAACAAAAACCTTATCGTCATCCTTGGTTTCAAACACGTCATAGATGGCCCAAGCGGAGACGCGGGCCGGCATGGGATTGGCCGGTGACCCTGTTACCCCAAACTGCGCCATATGTTGGCCAACCAAGTAAACAGTTGTTTCATACAGGCTGGCGACAACGTACTGACCTTCTCCAGTCTGATTGCGACTGACCAGGGCAGACAGCACACCAATAACGCCAAACATACCGCCGGTGATATCAATAACCGAGGCTCCGGCGCGCAAGGGCTGACCCGGGGGGCCGGTCATGTAAGCAAGGCCCCCCATCATTTGGGCAACTTCATCTAGTGCCGTCCGATGCTCATAGGGACCGGCGAGGAAGCCTTTTTCTGAACAGTAAATGAGTCCTTTATTGAGCTTCTTAAGCGCCTCATAGCCAAACCCAAGTTTATCCATAGCGCCAGGGCGGAAGTTTTCAATCACGATATCAGCTTGTTTGATCAGGTCTAGCGCGACGCCATGGCCGGTCTCGTTTTTTAGGTCGAGGCATATGGATCGTTTGTTGCGGTTGAACATCGGGAAGTACCCAGATCCAGATCCTTTCAAGCGGCGCGTGTTGTCCCCCTTAAGGGGTTCAATTTTGATCACATCTGCGCCGAGATCCGCGAGAATGCAACCAACCGTCGGGCCCATCACCATATGCGTGAATTCAACCACTTTGGTTCCCGAGAGGGGAAGGTTCTGAGCGTCCGACATGTAACAATATCCTTATTATTCAATGGCTTATGAATTCCTGGCCAGATCCATCTCTGGACTGGTACAGATGCTGATCATATATCCTAGAGACACCACGGCAAGTATCGGTGGTTAATCCTGACTGCTTTTCTATAAAGTCTAGTTTGGATCAATCCAATCGGTGACAGCACTGTGCGGGATGTCCTAAATAAGGGCAAAGTTTGAGAAAGGGAAAAGTCATGACGGACGTAATGGACGGAATCGATATCCTCATCAGTGAAGTCGGGCCGCGTGATGGCTTGCAATCGGTTAAATCAATCATGCCGACTGAGGCCAAGAAAGCATGGATCAAAGCCGAGGCGGGGGCCGGCGTTCGTGAAATAGAGGTTGGTTCTTTCGTGCCACCGAAACTTTTGCCTCAACTGGCCGATACGGGCGAGATCGTGACTTACGCACGTACCATTCCCGGACTCCAAGTTGCCGTTCTCGTGCCAAATTTTAAAGGCGCTGAAAATGCCATTAAAGCTGGGGCACATAAAATCACGCTACCGTTGTCCGTTTCAGAGACGCATTCCCAGGCTAATTTGCGTAAAACTCATGCCCAGGTTCTTGAAGAGGTCGAGAAGATCGTAGCGCTCATTAAAACTTTGCCTGAAGACGAGCGGCCACATTTCGAGGGCGGATTGTCTACGGCTTTTGGGTGTACTTTGGAGGGCCATGTGCCGCAGTCCAAAGTTGTTGAGATGGCAGAAAAACTCATTGGCTTAGGCTGTGATGAAGTGGGGCTTGCAGATACCACCGGATACGCCAATCCCGTTCAAGTCAAGAACATGATCAAGGCGATTTGGAGTGCCGTCGGACGAGATAAGCTCACAGGTATCCATTTTCACAATACCAGAGGCCAGGGCCTGGCTAACGTTATGGCAGCCTTAGATGTCGGATTGGACACCCTGGACAGTTCTCTCGGTGGACTGGGCGGTTGCCCATTTGCACCCGGCGCTTCCGGGAACATCATCACGGAAGATTTGGTGTTTCTGCTCGATAGCATGGGGCTAAAGACGGGCATTGATCTGGAAAAGCTTCTCGCCGTGCGAAACATCGTCATTGCTGCGTTGCCGGATGAAGAGATGTATGGCTTCACCCCTGATGCTGGATTGCCCAAAGGTTATGTGCAGACAGTAAAAGGCGGTGCAGGGTGGGGCACCGAAGGCGCTAAATTAGCGGCAGAGTAGGCTTTTATTAAGTCTACTTGCTGCTTTCCGTCATCCAGTCGACACGGGTCAGGCTGTCCCGATAGGATTTTAAACCATAGGCAATAAGCAGGGTGCCCATCGACCCCATAACAGCCGTCACCAGCGCCATGCTATGATTGATCTTCTGAGGATCTCCGAACACGTTGTCCGTGACCCACCCCATGGCGAAGGGGCCAACCCCAGCACCGCCAATACCGATAACGAGAATGTAGCCACCGGTGATGACGCCCCGGAGTTGATTTGGCGTCATATCGTTAACGGCGGCAAGGGCCTGAGCCGGAGGCCAGTTCGAAAAAACACCAGCCATCGCAAAGAGAGCAAGGCAAAGCTCAGGGGTCGGCATTAGCGGGGCAAGGGTCGTTCCAATAGTGAGACCTGCGCCGCCCCATAGTACGGTGCGCATCGCGCCGTCAGTGTTGCCACGGTCCTTGAACCAGTTGGTGACGTATCCGCTGGAAATCGCAGAGATAATGCCGAATAGACCGCCAAATATGCCGTACCAGACACTGAATTGCGGCACGGACCAGCCATGCACACGCTCAAATAACGATGGCAGCCAGTTCACCCAGCCGTACACGGCCATCAGGATGAATGCGACACCAAAGTGATGACACAGCAGTGTGGTTTTATTTTCTTTCGCAAAAGCCCAGATCTCGGGCCATGACGCTTTTTCGCTTTTATCTAAGGCAATTTCTTTTCGACTCGGTTCTCGCACGGTCAACGCCATCAAGAGGGCGGGAATAAGTCCGGCCAAGCCAATGATAATGAAGACAGCCTGCCAAGCCGGGATTTCACCCAGCAGAGGCATATTAAACATGGCCACCTGGTCGGCAAAAGCACCGGTGAACGAAATGAGCAGGCCCCCAAAGACATAGGTCAACCCTGTGCCAAACGCTGTGGCCATAGTATAAAAACCAAATGCTTTGGGTCGGTTGCGTGGCTCAAAATAATCCCCAATCAAAGAGGCCGTGCAGGGGTTCAGGGTGGCTTCACCGATCCCGACGCCCACACGCATGCCAAAAAGACCGCCAAAGCTTCTGACAAGACCACAGCCAGCGGTGAACAGGCTCCAGGTGGCGGTGCCAATGGTGAGCATGTTTTTCCGGCTGAAGCGGTCAGCGGCCCATCCGATTGGAATAACAAAAAGGGAGTAAAAGACGGCGAATGCCAGGCCCTGAATGACCCCCATCTGTGTATCTGAAAATCCTAGGTCTTTCTGAATCGCCGGAGTCAGCAGGCCGACAATGATTCGGTCCATGAAACCGAAGAAATAGGCGAATACGATAACGCTCATGCAATACCAAGCGTAGCGTTGGTTCGGATACTCAGACGACGATTGCTGGGTAGCTTCGGCCATATTTCGGTCCCCTCAGAAAGAAACGGCTATATGTCTGTAGCAGGCTTCAGACTGAACTGCTAGGCAATCGTTCTGTGGCTCGGTGGTCTAAGGGATGGCGCCGAGATGTGTTTTCCGCCTAGAGGATATTCACATTTTCGACTAATTGGGGCTCCATACACAGTCTCAATGATTTCCGTTCGCTTGAAACCTGGTCTTCGGATCTCCCCCTCCCTCGTGTCTCGGGGGCAATGAAGGTGGGGCTGCACCGGGAATAGGCGACCTCGTCAGCTCAGTTCTGCCGACCTCTGGCGGTTATTGGTGCGCACACAGCCCAAGCGTGTCACCGTCGATCGCGGGCACGATGTCGAGGCGGCTTGGTCGTTGACTTAAAAACCTACTTTTTAGGCTTCTGGGCAGCACTTACGAACCAACTGACCGTCTTGTCGAGTTGTTCAAATTTACCGCACCAGACATCTTTTTCCGGAAAGCCGGCATCCAAGAACATTTGATGAGGATCATTAGAGGCATAGGTGCTCCAATACGGCTCGTTGTTGTTCTGTTGATCCCAACTGTATTCAAACTCTGTATAGGCATCCAGTTCACTAAACCGCAGAGGCACGTCTTGGTGGATGGCGATACCACCTGGCTTTAAGAGCCGGAAACTTTCCTTAAACATATTCTCTGTCGTTTTTTGCGACATTTCATGCATTGCATTATGGGAGACGACAAGGTCGAATGATTTGTCTTCAAAATTAGTTTTTCCGGCATCCATTTGGTGAAAATGTACGGGAGCGCCGAGCGCTTCTGCGCGCCCATGGGCGTAGCGCAGCATGGCTGCTCCCACATCAATGGCATGCACTTCCGCCTCTGGAAACGCCAAAGCCCAAGGCGTAGATGAAGACCCTGCAGAGCAGGCGAAGTCCAAGATTTTTGTCGGCGTGAAATTAGGGTAGCGCTCTTTGATGAAGCGCATAATCACTTCGGCTTTGCTTTCCCGTGTGCCTATGCCACCGGACATGGAATAGAGATTGCCACCGCCCTCATAAAAAGCACCGGCAAGAACATCATTATCGCCATAGTCGATGGCGTATCCTCCAGGCTGCAAGTGTATATCAATGCTGGCGATGCCGCGCGGGACCTCGAAGCCCGGCGACAATTCCAATGACCCCTTGCGATCATTGCGATTATGTAATTTGTCGTAGGTTTCGGAGAGGCGTTCACGATTGCGGTATATGGGATCAGCGACCGAATCCCACATCATCTCCTGGGCCGATCTGTTGAGTGCAGAAAACAATTGATACCCCGGTTGTTGCCACATGGTGGCCCCGATCTCGGATGTCGTTTCTGGCAGGCGGCCTTCTTTTTTTTCAAAAGCAGGTTTTGCCACTTTCTCAAAAATCGTGCGGTTTCCAGGTCGCACTTTTGTGCCGATGTGCCTTTTGAGCGAGAAGACAAACTGCTGGCGTAACCGTTCATCATGAGTCGGGGGGGACAGCATTTCGTGTTCTGGGTTACGCACCATGGCAAGGCTCCTTTATCAGAATCAGCGGATTTGTCTCATTACTATAACCAATATGAGGAGGACTCGACCAGTGGATAAGGTGGTTTCAGTTTAAATTTGATCTAACAGCAATCCGTCGAAGGATCGCAGCAGGAAGCGTCGTTGACGCGCGTTTCTGGCGTCACACCCGCTTTGGTTTCTGATGGTGCTCTAACTGCATCTCGTGAACAATCGAAGGGTACCTGATCGGTCACTTCGACTTGAGCAGGGATGGCATGGAAATGCGATTGATAGGGCTCAGATGTCAAAATTTTGTATGTTTTCTCACATACGGCCATCGGCTTTCCGCGGATGTAGGCGTGCCCGTCGTCATCCGCTACGCTGGAGAAGGGGCCCTTATACATAACGGCCTGATTCTTCTCCCAGCAGGGCCCTTCTTTACCTTTCCAGGCCAGCACAGTCACCGAGCGGTACTCAATACCTTCAACCACTTGCCATGGTTCGGCGTCTCGTTTGTCTATGGTTATGCCGTAAAACCCGACGTCCTCAAGCAAGGCGATAAATTCATGTTCCTGAAGTGCGCCAGAAATGCAGCCACTCCACAACGTGTCATCTTTTTTGAGATGATCGGGTGACAGTTCGTCAGACACGATATCTGATATGGCAATGCGCCCTCCCATTTTAAGAACCCGGAACATTTCTTTAAAGAGAGCCGGTTTATCGGTGTCAGCCACTAAGTTCAAAACACAGTTGGAAACAATGACGTCTATAGAGTTGTCGTCAACAAGGGGGGCCTCACACTTTTGCCGACTGCGCATCTCATCAAAATCAGCCAATTGTTCAGCATTGGAAATTGGCGTCGAGGCAAGAATAGCGTCTAAGGCCGTAACATCCGTTGCGAGATCTTCAATGTGCCCACGTCTAAACTCGACATTCGCAAACCCAATGTGCTCAGCCACGATGGGGGCGTTCCGGCGAGCGACATCAAGCATCTCATCTGTCATATCAATGCCAATAACGTGGCCATTCTTGCCTACAACCTGTGATGCGATAAAACAAATTTTTCCTGTGCCTGATCCAAGGTCCAACACCGTTTCACCTTCACGAATATACTGAGAAGGATCACCACAGCCATAATCACGTTCAATGACTTCGGCTGGAATGACTTTCAAATACCTTGGGTCGTATTCCACAGGACAACAGAGGGCTTCCTCACGTTCTTGAGCGCCTGCTCCGTAGCGCGCTTTGACGACGTCTTGAACCATATCTTGCATTAAGGTTTACCTTTGTAATCTTGGGGGCTTTAAACCCATACTTTAACCATATGTAATCAACATAGTGCCCGACTAATAAACCTGCACCAAGACTCTACCGTTTCACGACTCCGTGTGGTTTGCTGGGGTTATGATTACATTCTACACACGAATTATGGGGTACGCTCCGGTAGCATTGGTTTTGATGCTGTCTGTCGCAGGAGGGCTCGTCTCGAGCCAAGCCTGCGCGGCCCCACCGAAAATTGCCGGTTTCGCGGCTCCAGGAACCGCAGGCGAGGTGTACTGGCAGCAGTATAAAGACGCTGTGCGCACGTTAAGTGGGGGGCGGTTGGATGCGGCGTTGATGGTCCTAGGCGAGGCTGGCCCAGAAGAAACTCAATTTGCAGGCTTGCGCCGTAATAGGCTCCAGGTCGGTGGCATATCAACGGGGACACTCGGTTTGGCCGTCCCAGAACTTGCCGTGCTCAGGGCTCCATTTCTATTCGACTCTGTAGAAGAAGCGTCATTTGTACTCGACCGTTATTTGCTTGAGTCCTTGGCGGCTAAATTTAGGGATAAGGATTTGGTTCTGTTGTCATGGATGATGGATGGGTGGATGGATATCTACGCAACATTTCCTATTCATATGCCAGAAGATGTGGCGAGGCGAAAACTCCGGATTTCTGCTGATGACTCAGCATTAATGTTTTTTCGGTCATTAAAGGCTGATGTAATTCAGATTCCACTTAGTGATGTTATCCCATCCATGCAGACCGGCTTGGTTGAAGGCGGGGAGCAGAGCACACAAATTTTTGCATTGGCGGGATTAGAAAGCCGCTCACCTTATTTATCCTTAACGCATCATGCCTATTCAACCGCAGGCGTGGTTGCCAATAAATCCTGGTGGGACAGCCTGCGGAAAGAAGATCAACTTGTGTACCGCGACGCCGTGCCAAATGCCGCCTGGTATCGTGCATTGGTGCTCGACAAAAATGAGTCGTATCTGGCGGTCGCGCGCAGTCGTGGATTAACGGTGATCGAACCAAAGCAAAATGAACGGGCCGAATGGCAAAAAAGAGGGTTGGCTATTCATCGCACTCTTATAGAAAAAATTGGTGGTGATGCTGCGGCGCTTTACGAAGAGGTCATGGCCGCCAAAGCTGTGTTCGCGGCGGGGCAAAAGGCGCTGGGCGACTAGCAGGCATGACAAGTGAACTCAGTTAAAATAAGGCGAGGCGGCCGACTGAAATGTCAGCTTTGAAGTCACGCATCCACCCCAAAATGCCCAGACGCAATAGTCCGTTTAAGTTAAGATCCTTGTTTATGGCATGAGGTTCAAAGGCCGACCAGGGCAATTTCACAGTCGTCCATTTTGGCGGAGCGCTAAAAGTTGTGCGGTATGACTGTTCATACCATCTGATGTCTGTTGTGCGTAGATGACAATTGTACTCTTCATCATTGCCGTACACATCAAGCTCAATGCCCGAATAGGGATGTCCGTCGAACGGTTGGCGCCGCTGCCCGAGATCAAGGGCCAACTGGATAAAGCCGCCTCCCTTGGTGTTCACAGTGCCGGTCAAGCGGATGCAGGGTCGACCTTCAATCTCATCCAGGCGCGAGGTTGCTGTGCTGCGCCCACCCATCACTTGATCGGTAAAGCCCATCCATTGATTGCCAGTGAGAGCCACCCCGTTTCCACTAGAGAAATCATCTATCAGTAGTGTTTGATCTGCGTTCACAGTATTTGAGGGTAAAGCAATAAGCGCAAGTGATCCCGTAAAAAATGTACGCCTAAACATCGCTAAACTCCGTCAGAGAACCTTATCCATTGTACGAGGAATAACTTTAGTTAGATCGACAGCTGGCTAGGTGGACCGGCAATTTTTATGCATACTGATCCAAAGAGGGGACGAAGATATGGTCGATATTTCTAGAACAGATGTAAAGTTGCCACTTGTGGTGGCCATAGGGTGGGGCATTGGCACATTCGTGCCCTCAATCATGTTTAATATCACGAACGTGTTTCTGATGCGGTTTATGACCGACGTTCTGGGCATTGCCGCTGTCACCGCGGGTGCGATTTTCGCGATTTCCAAAATTTACGATGCCGTGACCGACCCTGTTATGGGAACGATAAGTGACCGCACCCGCACACGGTGGGGGCGCCACCGGCCATACCTGATCTTCGGGGGAATTGTTTGCGGTGCGTCGCTTGTCGCCATATTTGGCCCGCCGGCTGGTGTGGTTGGTTCAACAGCAGCCTGGTACATGCTCGGGGCGTTGGTGTTGTATTCAACGGGCTACACGATATTTAACGTTCCTTACTTGGCCATGCCGGCTGAGATGACACAGAACTATCACGAGCGGTCTTTTCTTATGTCGTGGCGCGTGGTGGCTATCAACTGCGCTCAAGTCATCGGTTTGATTCTCTCGCCCGTTATCCTGGTTGCGGCAGGGGGGGGACGCGAAGGGTACGCTGTTGTTGGCTGGGTGATGGCGTCTGTCGTGGTGGTCGCTGGCATTCTGAGTTTTCGTATGACGGCTAAGGCTCATTTCCATGATGTGCCGTCCGGTCCCTCACCAAAGTTTGCTGACCAATTGCGAACTGTTGCGGAAAACAAACCCTTCTTGCAGCTTCTTGGGATCAAGTTTTTCATGTTGCTGGCCAATTCGTTTTCGTTCGGCGGGTTTGCCTATTTTGTTCAGCGCGTCATTCAGCAGCCCGATACCGTTTTGTCGTATATGTTCATGACGTCCACAGCCACGGGCCTTCTTGCCATTCCAATCTGGTTGAAAGTTTCGAGAAAAATTGGAAAACCACGGACGTTAATGATTGCGTGTTCAATCTTGGCTTTGTCTGGCTTCTCCTGGTTGCTTGCTACCGCGGATGAGTCTTTATTCCTGATATTGCTTCGCCCTTTTGGGACCGGCATTGCGGCTGCCGGCATGCTGATTGTTGGGCAGTCTATGTTGCCGGATACCATTGAGTACGATCGTCGTCGGACTGGACTGGAGCGGGCGGGCGTTTTTGCTGGTATATACACCACGGCTGAAAAGATGGCCTATGCTCTAGGGCCAGCATTGACGGGCGTGCTCTTGGGGGCCATGGGGTATGTCTCTGGGACGGCGGGGGCTGCTATTGCGCAACCTGCAACTGCCATCACAGCAATATATTTAACTATTGGTGTGGCACCGGGGGTATGTCTTTTTGCTGCCGTTGGTCTTCTGTCTTTCTATGACCTGGACGAAGAAAAATTGAAAGCAACAGCGCAAGCTGCTTAGTTTTAGCTCTTCTCGCAAAGAAAAACGGCATCGCCAGTTTTGGCGATGCCGTTTTCGCGTTGCCTTATAAAAGCATTAGTTCATTTCAGCTTGGAGCATTTCATCAAGCTTTTCCAAGAACTGATTGGTTGTCATCCACGCCTGATCTGGACCGATAAGAATCGCCAAGTCTTTTGTCATGAAACCTTTCTCAACTGCGTCTACACAAACCTTTTCCAGGGTCTCTGCAAATTTAACAACATCAGGTGTTTCGTCAAATTTACCGCGATACTTCAGCCCCTGAGTCCACGCGAAGATAGAGGCGATTGGATTTGTGGACGTTTCTTTGCCTTGTTGGTGCAAGCGATAGTGACGAGTCACTGTGCCATGCGCAGCCTCGGCTTCTACAGTTTTGCCGTCTGGGGTCATCAATACTGATGTCATCAAGCCAAGTGAGCCAAAGCCTTGGGCCACAGTGTCTGATTGAACATCACCGTCATAGTTTTTACACGCCCAAACGTATCCGCCTGACCATTTCATGGCGCAGGCCACCATGTCATCAATGAGACGGTGCTCGTAGGTGATGCCTTTGGCATCAAACTTTTCTTTGAATTCGTTTTCGAAGACTTCCTGAAACAGGTCTTTGAAGCGACCGTCATAGGCTTTCATAATCGTGTTCTTGGTCGACAAGTACACTGGATAGTTCCGCAGTAAGCCATAGTTCATACAAGCCCGTGCGAATCCTCGAATGGACTCATCCAGGTTGTACATTCCCATTGCGACGCCGGCTTCTTCGAACTTGTATACGAGGTACTCAACTGGCTCACCGCCGTCTTCTGGCTTGAAGGTCATGGTTAAGGTTCCCGCACCAGGTACCTTGAAGTCTGTCGCTCTGTATTGGTCTCCAAATGCGTGGCGACCGATGACAATGGGGTCGGTCCAACCCGGAACATACCGTGGGACGTTCGAACAAATAATGGGTTCTCTGAAAACGGTACCACCGAGGATGTTGCGGATGGTGCCGTTTGGCGAACGCCACATTTTCTTGAGTTTGAACTCTTCAACGCGCTCTTCGTCGGGAGTGATGGTTGCGCATTTCACGCCCACACCATGCTGTTTGATCGCGTTGGCGGCATCAATTGTGATTTGGTCATCCGTGGCGTCACGGGCCTCAACGCCGAGATCAAAGTATTTGAGATCTACGTCAAGGTAGGGGAGAATCAATTTGCTCTTAATAAACTCCCAAATGATCCGGGTCATCTCATCGCCGTCCAACTCGACGATTGGATTCTTAACTTTAATTTTGTTCACTGACTGCTCCCTTAATGGCGGACTTTTTCCGCTTGGTCTTTTGGGCTGTCGCCCGAATTCAAGTGCCGGGAAACTAGGGCAACCGGGCGTTTGGGCGCAACCCCAACAGTTCAGGTTTTGGTCAAATCTGGATGCCCAGGACCTGAAATTTGCTTGAGGTTGGCCAATTCCCGTCTAACGGTAGGTATAATATCAGCCACAGAATGGACGACGGTATAAAGTTCGTGCATTGGCCCGTAGCCAAACCCATTGGATTCTATGGTGTTTCCGAGCGTAACGAAGTGGTCCCAATACCCATTCCAATTGGCCAAGATGACGGGTTTGTTGTGCACCGATAATTGCCGCCAGGTCACGATTTCCAGAAATTCTTCAAGAGTGCCAACACCGCCCGGTAACACACAGAACGCATCTGAGTGTTCAAACATTGTCCGCTTGCGGGTGTGCATATCTGGCACAATTTTAATCTCTGCGTGTGTATTTGTGCCCTCCTGGCTAGTCAGAAACTCGGGAATAACGCCAATAACCTGACCGTTATTTTGTATCACAGAGTTTGAAACGACTCCCATTAACCCGCTCGTCCCGCCCCCGTAAACCAGTCGGACCTGATCACGTGCCATAGTTTCACCAAGTTCAGCGGCAAATTTTATATAATTAGGGTCAATACCAGTTCTTGAGCCGCAAAAAACGCAAAGGCCAAAAGCCTTATTTTTGTTGGGGTCTAAGCTCATGGGGCGCTTTGGGTTCGGGTTGCCAGGTATATAGGAACTATGTACTGCTTATGTCAGCGCATAATCTACCTTGAAGTTAATGTGGTTGAGCGCCGGAGTAGGAAATAGGGTCAAACCGGAGAATTAGAATGAAGTTAAAACATCTTGCTGTTGCGATGGTTGCAGCTGCTTTTTCGTTCGGACTGGCGTCCGCACAAGCTGCTGATAAAGATTTTATCGATTACCGGCAGAATCTGATGAAATCGTTGGGTGCCCACGCCGCAGCCCTTGGTGCCATTGCTCAGAATAAAGTGCCGTTCTCTGATAACCTCGCTTATCACGCAGACGGCATTGCGGCCGCAGCGGACGCCGCAGAACTGGCTTTCTCTGAAAATCTGCCAGGCGGCACCGCAGCTGCAAACATTTGGGAAAACCAAGAAGATTTTAATCAGCGGTTTGCAGCCCTTGCTGACTCAGCGCGCAAAGTCGCCGCCGCTGCACGCAGTGGTGGAATGGCAGAAGCAGGACCGATGATGAGCGGCTTGTTCACCTGTAAGTCTTGTCACGACATCTATCGCACCGAGAAATAAGCCTCTTATCCAAGAGTGTTCAGAAGCAGCCGCCGGTCTATACAGACCGGCGGCTTTTCTTTGCGTACAGCATGTCTAAAGTGATTCTGCAGAACTGACCAGAAAGACGATGACACCAGCGGCTAAGGCGATCACGACGCCCAACCAAAGAGGCGCAAATGTGACGTCCAGGTCTTGAACCCCGTCAGGCAGCTTCCGCCGCCCTGTTATCATTGCCCAGATCAAGTCCTGTTTCTTTACAAGCCAGTAAAACAAATTGGCCGCGATGTGTAATACGATCAAAATCAGCACCGCATATTCCCACCACAGTTTATGGATGCTGGTGATTTCTTTGCTTGTCTCTTCACTGACCAAGAATGCCAGCGGTCCACTGGTGGCGAAGAAGGACTCATCCTTTGCGAACAATCCGGTGCTGGCCTGTACCATCAATGCCAGCAGTATAATCATGACGACTGCGCCGCCAGCGGGGTTATGGCCGGCGAAAAATTTTACCGGCCCGCCAAATACAGATTTAACGTAATTTATGATCACGGATGGTCCGGCAATGAAGTTTTTGAACAGAGCTGTGGATGATCCGGCAAACCCCCAAATGATCCTGAAGATGACTAATCCCAAGATGGTTAAGCCGCTCCAAATGTGGAGGTTCATATTTGAAACAAAACGGTCGGTCCCAGGCATGGTGAAATCGAACCCGCCAATCTCGCCGGTAAGGTAACTCATCAGAATCGCTACGACGAGCAACCAGTGGAACAATCGCACCCAAATGTCCCAGACCTTTGCGGTCCATTTCTGGCCATTTCTATGGTGTTCCGTGTCAGACATGCTTACTCCCCTCTTTCCCCAAGCTTGACCGCCTTTGAGACGGGCTGCTATTCGCTGTAGCAGCATCATAAAGGACGGTACGACCTAGGGGCAATTCATAGCCGTATGGTTTGGACTGTATAAATTTTGACAGGTTCTCTGCTTCCATACTTCATACCGTTTGGAGTCGCCTTGGCGATAGGAGGCGTATTACGCCTAGCCGCGGGTCCAAATTATGGTGCTCGCCTGGCTGGACTTGGCATCCTGTTTGGCTTTGCAGCGGCCTGGAATTGGCTACTGTTGACCCCTTGGGTGCCGCATGACCCCTTAAGCCGGGTCATCCATATCGCTATTGGTGGCTTTCTTTTTGGCTTGGTGTTGGATTTTGTGCAGCCTCGACGCTCAATTACGTCAATTGTGGTCGCTATTTACACTCTTGGCAGTGTTTGGGCCACTATTTCAGGCGCTTTGCTTGGGCCGCCACCAGAGGAGGTTGGCGGCTGGCTGAGGCTCGTTATCTATCTATTAATGTGGTTTGGCCTGTTTTGGCGGTTTACAGCCCTGCGTCTTGAAGGGCCGTCGGTCTTGATTTTTTCAGTGATGTTAGCTCTAGGACTTGCCTTGGTGGCTCAAATGTCCGGTGAAGGAGCAATTGCAGCGGCGGCTTACTGTTTGGTCGCTGCCGTCGCGGGGCATCTTATTTTGACTTGGGTTTTGGCCTTGGCGGTCAGTCAGGCGGTTATTTTGGGCTGCGGCGGTACAGTTCTAGCCCTTGCCATGGCCCTGGCTGATCCATTTGCCGAAGCGTCTATAATCGCTCTATTCTGCCTTTTTCTGGTACCTTTTGCCGACGGCACAACCAAGCGCCTACCGCTTGGACCTGTGGCACTCCGGCCAGCGCTGTATCCTTTGGCTCTAATGGTCGTGTGTCTGATGCCGGTCGGGCTTTCAGCGGTGATCGCATTTCTCCTGTCGGGACGCTAAGAAAAATCGCTTCACACTTGGGCGATTGCCTCAAGTGTCCCGTTGCTTCAGTCCACGCAATCCCGTACTAAAAGGAAAGGGTTTTCTAAGCTGAGAGGCACTGTGAACCGTCCACTCCTGGTTGCGATTATTGGTGTTCTTGTCGTAATAGCGGCCATCGTATTGAATTTTACGCTTGAAGACCCAGGTCCCCCTGCGCCCGGTGCTGATCAGTCACGTGTTGGCGTTACGGATAACGCTGGATCATCCGCTGCTGATACTGCAGCCTCTGCAAATCCTATACTCCCTAGTTTTGATGTGGTGCGCATTGACCCCCAGGGGAATACAGTCATGGCTGGCCGTGCTGGTCCTGGTGCGACCGTCATAATTCTAGATGGTCAGTCAGAGATTGGACGTGTAGTCGCCGATGGTCGCGGTGAGTGGGTTTTTATTCCACCGCAATCGCTGTCACCCGGTACGCATGAGCTTTCTCTTCAGGTTGACCGCGACGGACAAGAGAGTTTGCTTTCTGAAAATGTTGTGGTGATGTCTATCCCAGAACAAGAAGGCGACATTCTCATTATAGAAACGGCACGTGATGGTGGGACAAGTCGTGTCCTACAAGCACCCGCCCAAGTCAGTCCGATTGAGTTAAGTGTTGAAACTGTTGACTACGATGATGAAGGTCGACTGTTCTTGAGCGGTCAAGCTCTAGCAGGAAATACAATACAGGTTTATTTGGATAACACGTTTGCGGGTCGTGTTCAGGTTGACAGCACAGGTTACTGGAGCATTGAAGCGACGGAACGCGCTTTGCCTGGCCAACACGTCGTAAGAGCCGATGAATTGGACTCAGAGGGTACTGTGATCTCTCGTGTTGAAGTGCCGTTTAATCGTCAACCGCCTGATCCGAATATGCAATCTGGTGCTATTACAGTTGTAAAAGGTAATAGTTTGTGGCGCATCGCACGTCGAGTTTATGGCGAGGGTGTTATGTTTACTCTGATCTATGAAGCGAATCAGGATCAGATCAAAGACCCTGATCTCATTTATCCTGGCCAAGTCTTTACGTTGCCCGTCAAAGACAGGCTATAAACCTCAATGTGATATACTTTATGAAGTCGATCTCGAAAAACGGCTAAGCTTGCCTAACGTAAAGTTAATCAACATTGCATGCACCGCTTGGAGAATGGCCATATGACCAGTCGCGAAATAACTTGGAAAGACTATTTGTTTCCGCCTTTGCACCCCGAAGGCCCAGGTTTTTTGGCCTTATTTGCGCTCGTGACACTCATTCTATGGGCCATATGGACCCCGTTGGGAGTTGTTGGGCTGGGTCTAACCGTATGGTGTTTTTACTTTTTCCGCGACCCTGACCGGGTCACGCCTGTGCGCGGCGGTCTCATCATCAGTCCTGCTGATGGCGTCATTCAATCAATTACAGAAACGACGGGGCCACCTGAACTCGATTTGGCGGAAAAGACATTTACGCGTGTGAGCGTTTTCATGAGCGTGTTTGACTGTCATGTGAATCGCATGCCGATTGCGGGAGAAATCATAAAAGAAGTTTATGTCCCAGGTTTATTTTTAAACGCCACCTTGGATAAGGCAAGCGAAGATAATGAACGCCAATGTCTGCTCGTGAAAACTGAAGATGGGAAAGAATTTGCCGTCGTACAAATTGCTGGCCTTGTCGCGCGGCGTATACGTTGTGACGTTCAAGCCAACCAAAAACTGGAAACCGGTGAGCGCATTGGTTTGATCAGGTTTGGCAGTCGTGTCGATGTCTATTTACCGCCCGGAATCCATCCGCTTGTCGCTATTGGCCAAAAGATGGTGTCTGCAGAAACTGTTATCGCTGACGCAAATTCTCAAGAAGATCAACGTCTGGGTGAGGTCCGCTGAGTGACCAAGCAAACGCAACAGCCAGATACTCCTAAGATGGACAACCCAAGGCAGCGTAAGACCTTGCCATTCAACAAGCTGTTTCCGAACATACTGACAGTTCTAGCCTTATGCAGTGGCTTAACCTCAATCCGTTTCGCCATTTCCGAAGACTGGGAGCGCGCAGTTATAGCCTTGGTGATTGCCTGTTTTCTTGATGGTATTGATGGGTTGGTCGCGCGTTTATTACACGGTACGACCAAATTTGGTGCGGAACTGGACTCTTTATCAGATGCCATTAGCTTCGGCATGGTGCCATCTATTCTATTGTACCTTTGGGCGATGCAAGACGCGGGTACCATTGGGTGGGCATTATGCCTGCTATTTGCAGTATCTTGTGTCTTACGCTTGGCGCGTTTCAACACCATGGTCGGTGACCCAGGACTTCCCAATTGGGCTCATAACTATTTCACGGGTATACCATCACCGGCCGCGGCTGGGCTTGCGATTCTGCCCATGATTCTTTCGTTTTATTTTGAAGCGGGTGTTTTTAACACGCCGATAATCGTCGGCGTGTTTTTAGCGACTGTATCGTTTTTGATGGTCAGTAAGGTACCTACGTTCTCGATTAAGAAGCTCCGCGTGCCACGGCATTTCGCTTTACCAATGATGATTTTTATCGCTCTGTTTGCCGGGTTTATGGTCACAGAAACTTGGGCGACACTTGGCTTAATGGGGATCGTTTATCTAATCAGTATACCCTTTAGCGTTCTGACTTTTCGCCGTCTCTCCCGCCGCGGTGGTCCTTCCGAGGAAGAACTTGCAGAAGTCGAATCGGAAGACTGATTTCACCTTATTCTGCAGCTTGATTAGCCATTGCATCCTTCATGGATGCTCGACGTGCAATAATCGCCTGAACGTCCGTTCTGAGTTTTAAGGCGCAGGGCGTGACAAACAAGGTTAAGACTGTCGCAAAACTCAGGCCACAGACAATGGCAATGGCCAGTTGCTGCCACCATTGTAAAGATGGTGCACCAATGTGGACGGCTCGTTGCACGAAATCGACGTTGATTTGGAACATCATGGGCATCAGACCTAACACAGTCGTGACTGTGGTTAGGAGGACAGGGCGCAACCGTTGAACACCTGTTTGGATGATCGCCTGAACAGGATCCGTAAAGTCTTTCTTTAAACGGTCATAAGTGTCGATCAACACGATGTTGTTGTTCACCACAATTCCGGCTAATGAAATGACGCCGACGCCAGACATGACGATTCCGAAGGGCTGCTGGAAGATAAGTAGCCCCATAAAAACGCCTATGGTCGACATCACAACAGCGCTGAGGATCAGGAAGGCTGAATAGAAGCTGTTAAACTGCGTAATCAGAATCACGCCCATTAAAAACAAGGCGACCATAAAGGCGCGCTGCAAGAAGGCTGCAGATTCCTGTTGCTCTTCATCCTCGCCCTTGAAGGCCCACTTCACGGACTCACTCCAAGCGTCATTAGATTTTAGCCATTGTTCTATCTGCTTTACTTGCTCACCGGCCAAAATGCCGCTCTCGACGCTTGCGATAACTGACACCACACGCCGACCATCAATCCGGTTGATTTCGCCGGGATCTTGCTTGGCAACTCTTTTGACAAAACTTGAGACAGGGACTTGCCCAGCCGGTGTGTTGACCCGAATCGCATCCATCTCATCTAAAGTTCGATATTCTTCTGGAAAGCGGACAACAATATCAATTTCATCATCCGCATCATCTGGCCGGTAGTCTGAGAGTTTTAAGCCCTCGGTTATCAGTTGCACCATATCGCCGATGGCACCGATATCGACGCCGAATTTAGCCGCTTGGGCGCGATCAACTTCGAGTTCCCACTCGATTCCTGGAAGGGGCAATGTGTCTTCGATATCAACAAATCCCCCGACCCGTGCCATTTCGGACCTGACCATGGCAACATGGTTTGCTAAGACATCGAAATCCTGCGCCATCAGATTGAGGTGAAATTGTCGGCCTGTCGGGGGGCCCATTTTTTCTTCCCAGATCTCGATTTTGACACCAGAAAGGTCGGATAAGCGCTCGCGCATATCGGCTACAACTTCTTCAGAAGACCGCCTAAATTCCCAGTTTTTATATTCGAACTGAACCGCACCAACGATGTCAGCAGAGCCACCGTCGCGATAACGTGCGCCTTGGGCGGATCGCGCATATACGGTTGTGAATTCAGGCAGATCAAAGATGCGTTGCTCAACTTCCCGAGTCAGACGGTCTTTATCATCGACGGACAGATTGCCGCGGGCATGAACATAGACAGCGCCGCGTTCAGGCTCAGACTCTGGCATAAACTCTACGCCTTTTCCGAAGGACCAATAGAGAACTTGCGCTGAAACCAACAAAACAAGCGCGCCCATGAGCACCTTGCCTGAGTTGTTCAGCGCCGAGGTCAGTAGTCTCGCATAGGTGCCTGTAATCCCCGGTAGCTTGGTCATGTCTACGTTTTTTCCTGCGGCAATAGCGCGCATGATGTCTGGGTTACCAATGCCCGGCTTTCCAAAGCGAGCCCCAAGCGTTGGTACAAAAATCAAAGCCATTAGTAGTGAGGCGGTGAGTGTTGCGATAAGCGTGATTGGCAAGTACTTCATAAATTCGCCAAACAGACCGGTCCAGAATAGGAGGGGCGTAAACGCAGCAAGTGTTGTTGCCGTTGATGCCGTAACTGGCCACGCCATACGTTTGGCGGCCAATGCATAAGCTTCCTTACGATCTAGGCCTTCGGTCATTTTGCGATCGGCGTATTCAGTAACCACAATGGCACCGTCTACGAGCATGCCGACAGCTAAGATCAAGCCGAATAATACAACCATGTTGATGGTCATGCCGCCAGTATACAACACGAGTATACCCATAAGGAATGAACCAGGGATGGCGATCCCGACCAATAACCCTGCGCGCAAACCCAGCGCTGCGACAACGACGATCATAACAAGCAGAACTGCAGTCACCACGTTGTTTTGCAATTCAAACAGCATGTCTTTGACCATTTTTGATTTGTCTTGGAAGTAATTCACTTGAATACCAGGTGGCCACAACGCTTGATCTTCTTCGATCACTGACCTGACAAGGTCGACAGTCTCAATGATGTTTTCACCTGAGCGTTTAGAGACTTCCAGAGTCAAAGACGATTGACCGTTAACCCGTGCATAACCATCAGCGTCTTTAAAGGCTCGCCGACCTTTAGCAACGTCTCCAACTGTGATTGAGGCATCTCGGTTGACTACTACAGGCAACTCAAGAACGTCTTCAACGCCTTCAATCAGCCCTGGCAAATTGATTGCGAAGCGTCCATTGCCTGTGTCCAGTTCGCCGGCGGCAATGACTGTATTGTTGCGCTTAAGAAAGTTTGTAAACTCGTTTGCATCGATGCCGTATGATTTCAACAATGCAGGGTCAATGATGACTTCCATCTGTTCTTCACGGTCACCAGCTATGTCGGCTTCTAGAACACTCGGAATCTCTTCGATTTTATCTTTCAAGCGGTTGGCGATTGTAAACAAGGTCCGCTCTGGCACATCACCCGATAAGCTAATGGCCAAGATGGGCAGCAAGCTCATGTTTACTTCTTGCACTGTCGGTTCTTCAGCGCCTTCTGGAAGTTCGGCTTTTGCGACATCTACTGCTTCACGCACATCCATAAGAGCTTTATCGACGTCAAATCCAGCTTCAAATTCTAGTGTGACGTTGGCGCCATTGGGGTAAGACTGGCCAGTAATTTCTTTGACGCCCTCGACGGATCGCATTTCGCGTTCCATTGGGCGCACCAATAGGCGCTCACCATCCTCCGGCGAAATCCCCCGGTACACCATGCTGACATAGATCGTTGGCACCGGAATATCTGGTTCCGCTTCTTTAGGGATGTCCATAAAAGCACTAATACCTGCGACGAGAATCATGAACAGCAAAGAGAGTACCGTCCGCGAACGATTCAAAGCAGCATCAATAAGGGCGATCATTGTTGCGCTCCTTGCCGCTGCACCAGTTGAGTTTGATCAGAGGCTCTGGAAGGCATTAGTCCCACTGGCCCTAGTTGACTGCTGTTTATGATCACAGGCTCGACCTTTTGACCGACGGTAACAAACTCTTGGCCGACGGTAATGATATCTACTGATTCAGGTAGTCCTGTGAGCCAGACATTGTCAGAGGATGCAGACGAGGCAGAAGCTTCAGCGAAAGAGACCCGGCCCATTTTGTCGACCAATTTCACACCTACTGCGCCGCTATCATTAAGTGTCAGAGCGGCGGGTGGTACGCTATGCGCCATGACTTGTTGAGCCGGAAGCCTTAGAGTGGCAGTCATTCCGTCGATAACTCGACCATCAGAGTTAGGCACAGAAACCTCAACGGAAAACGTGCGAGTTTCTGGTGAGGCGAGACTTGAAACAAACGTAATCGGGCCAGTTACACTAAGGCCATTAATTAGGTCTGCAGTTGCGACTGCACCGGTTTTCACATCGCTCACGGCCAGTTCTGCAATTTCAGCGATGATAAGAATGGGGTCAAGGTCGACCATCTCTGCAATCTCATCACCAACGCGGACGTAGTCACCTATTTCAACGTGGTTGCGGTTGAATACTCCATCAAAGGGCGCACGAATAATGGTTCGTGCGATTTCAAATTTAGCGCTTTCTAACTCAGCTCGCGCAGACTCAAGCTCCGCCTTGGCATTGGCAAGAGAGACTTCTGATGTAAAAGATTTTTTAGACAAATCTTCGGCAGCTCGAAATTCCAATTCGCGTTTTAAAACTAAAGCTTCCGCTCTCGATAACTTCGCTTGGCGGTCATTAACGCCGAGCTTGATTAGCGGCTGGTCTTTCTTGACAACTGTGCCACGACTCACCAGCAATTCGGTGATCGGGCCTTCGGTTTCGACACGCAGGGTCACCTGTCGGGAGGCTTCCGTTCGTCCTGCAACACGAATTTCTCTCACTCTTGGTATGGCGCGAGATTGGATCACCTGCACACGTTGCAATCCTTCGGGCTGGTTTCTTGCAGCTTGTTCCACAGCCGAGAGTTCAGCTTCAGTGACCGGAGAAAATATGACGCCGGAGGCGACCCAAAGTACTGCGACAGCAGCGATGGAAATCGCTGTTATATATGATTTATTCATGAGGAGGGTCCTGCCGGTAGATTCTGCTGACTGGGGTGGCCTGTTAAGGGGGTGTGAACCTCATTGATTTCAACAAGCTCTGCACGATGGTCGCGCAAATATGTCAAAGCGGCTTCATACATAGTGACGCCAAAGTTATGGACGAAGTGTCTCACCGGACTGGAGAGGTTGCGTGTGTCAGCACAGTCGTTAATAGCTGATAGCCGCTCTTCGTAATCAGCAATATAACGATCAACAAGGTTCAGAACGACTGATCGGGACAGATGGTCACCAAACGATAAGATAAATAGCATCTCTGATCGCATTTTATCGGGTGCTGGCGTGCGCGATAAAGTTTCTAAAAAGGCATACCGGCCAGCGGGCGTAATGCTATAGACTTTCTTGTCAGGACGGCCAGCCTGCTCGGCGACACAACAGGTCGCCCATTCACGATCCAACAATACATTAAGAGCTGGGTATATGGACCCGAAACTCACATCGTAGATGGCGCTAAAGGGGCCGTCTTCAAACAGCTTACGAATTTCGTAACCAGATGCGTCTTTGTCCATCAACGCACCTAGGCAAAGTGTTTTGGCGTCCACGGGCGACCCCTTTAAGTTGTGAAAGCGGTCTGATCCGCTTTATGACTTTCGGATGGCCTTATATCGATTTGATATATGCTGGGTCAACATACAATCTCAGTATGCCAGCTATGCGTCACCGGCATGAAAAACCCTAGAAATACATATAGAACAATAAGTTAAGTGGTATCGAGGCAGGTTAGCGTCGGCGTGATTTCTGACGTTGCCTTACCGTGCGGCCTCTGCCTTTAGCCCCTGGTTCAGGGATGCGTGCCGCTTTTTCCCTGGCCTCTTGGTCGGGGCCACTCAGCACATCGGGTGCCATTTCTAGTTCTAGGTTTTCTAATCGACGAATTTCATCGCGTAATCTGGCGGCCTCTTCGAATTCCAAATTACCTGCGGCCGTCTGCATCTTCTTTTCCATGTCCGTAATAACGCCACGGAGATTGTGACCCAGGAGCTCAGTCTCCTCGGCGAAGCCCGTATCAACCGTTACGCGGTCCTGCTCGTAAACGCTTTCCAGCAGATCTGCGATCTCTTTGCGGATGCCTGCCGGCGTAATATTATTGGCCACATTAAATGCCTGCTGTTTTTCGCGGCGGCGATTAGTTTCGTTGATGGCTTGCTCAAGACTACCTGTCATTTTATTGGCGTAGAGAATAACTCTGCCGTCGATGTTTCTGGCAGCACGGCCGATGGTCTGAATCAAAGATCTGGTGGACCGTAAGAAGCCCTCTTTGTCTGCATCCAGTATAGCAACGAGGCTGCATTCAGGAATATCAAGTCCTTCACGCAGCAGATTAATCCCAACCAGGACGTCAAAGACTCCCAATCTGAGATCGCGAATGATCTCAATACGCTCTAGTGTGTCCACATCCGAATGCATATAGCGCACGCGCACGCCCTGTTCCGTCAAATACTCTGTTAGGTCTTCCGCCATACGTTTTGTAAGAGTGGTAACAAGGGCACGCATGCCTTTTGCGGCGACGTCCCGGACTTCTCCAAGCAGATCATCGACTTGTGTATCTGCCGAGCGAATGTGGCAGACCGGGTCAATCAGTCCGGTCGGTCGTATGATCTGCTCGACAAAAGCCCCTTGGGTACGCTCCATTTCCCAATCACCTGGGGTTGCCGACACAAACACGGTCTGTGGGCGCATGGCTTCCCACTCTTCAAACTTTAGTGGCCGGTTGTCGCAACAAGATGGTAGCCGGAAACCAAAGTTGGAAAGTGTTGATTTGCGAACAAAATCGCCGCGGTACATGCCGCCGATTTGCGGAACAGCAACGTGACTTTCATCTACAAATAGCAGCGCATCATCAGGAATATACTCGAACAATGTTGGGGGTGGTTCTCCAGGCTTGCGCCCTGTCAAATAGCGCGAATAGTTCTCGATGCCTTTGCAGTGCCCCGTTGTTTCCATCATCTCCAGGTCAAACATGGTCCGTTGTTCAAGCCGTTGGGCTTCCAGCAATTTTCCTTCCTTGTGAAAGACGTCCAGTTGCTTTTTCAGCTCTGCTTTTATGCCTTTAGCGGCTTGGGAGAGCGCTGGGCGGGGGGTCACATAATGGCTACTTGGGTAAACGGTGATTCGTTGCAGGGCAGCCGTTTTTTCCCCGGTCAAAGGATCAAACTCGTTAATCGATTCGATTTCGTCGCCAAACAATGACAGACGCCAGGCCCGATCTGCATAGTGAGCCGGGAAAATCTCAATGACGTCGCCACGCACTCTAAATGTGCCGCGCACAAAAGCCATGTCATTGCGCTTATATTGCAGGGCAACCAGTTGCTTGACCAGTTCTGCTCGGGGCAGCGTTGCCCCTTCTTCAAGCACAATGGTCATGCGTGAGTAAGATTCAACCGAGCCCAAACCATACAAACAAGAGACCGAGGACACGATGATGACGTCCCGGCGCTCCAATATTGATCGAGTCGCAGAATGGCGCATCCGATCAATCTGTTCATTGATGCTGGCGTCTTTTTCTATATAGGTGTCGGTGCGGGGCACGTAGGCTTCAGGTTGGTAGTAATCGTAATAGGATACGAAGTACTCAACCGCATTGTCCGGAAAGAAGGATTTAAATTCACCATAAAGCTGTGCGGCTAAAGTCTTGTTCGGCGCCAATATCAGGGCGGGACGCCCAGTGCGCGCAATAAGCTGCGCCATGGTAAATGTCTTGCCGGACCCGGTAACGCCCAGCAATACTTGATCGCGTTCATTTGCCCGAAGGCCCTTCTCTAGTTCTTTAATAGCAGCCGGTTGATCTCCAGCAGGCTCAAACTCGCTGACGAGTCGAAAGTCTGCACTCTCTCCTGGCTCAGGTTTCTCATACATTGGAAGGGCAACAGTCATGCCAGCTAACATAAGGATAGATTTCGATAGCCTCCAGTGCCGAAATTCAAGATTTCGATGCTTTTTGCGGTGATCTTGGTTGCACCGCTGCGCTCACAGCAGTAGCTTCCGCCCCAACGACCACACAATTTTTCTTAATCTTTCGGGAGGATCCCGTGTCCATCATTGCCGACCGTATGTCAGCTATCAAACCCTCACCAACGATGGCTGTAACGGCCAAAGCGGGTGAACTCAAAGCCCAGGGTGTAGACGTCATTGGATTGGGCGCCGGAGAGCCTGACTTTGACACCCCCGATCACATCAAAGCAGCTGGTAAGGCAGCGATTGACGCCGGCAAAACCAAGTATACGCCGACCAATGGTATTCCCGAATTGCGCAAAGCTGTGGTGGACAAGTTTAAGCGCGAAAACGGCTTGGACTATGACATTGGTCAGGTCCATATTGGCGTTGGTGGCAAGCAAGTTTTATTTAACGCTATTTTGGCCACCATCAATGCCGGGGATGAAGTGCTCATCCCAGCACCCTACTGGGTAAGCTACCCCGACATGGTCCTTATCGCTGGGGGTACACCTGTTTTTATTGAGTGCACTGAAGGGGATAACTTCAAGCTGTCTGCTGAGAAGCTGGACGCTGCTATAACTGATAAAACCAAGTGGTTGATTCTCAATTCACCATCAAACCCAACCGGTGCTGCTTATACGGAAGCAGACCTAAAGGCCGTTGCCGATGTTCTCCTCAAGCACCCTCATGTTTGGGTGATGACGGATGACATGTATGAGCACCTCGTTTACGACGATTTCGAATTTAAGACGATTGCGCAAGTTGAGCCAAAACTGTTTGATCGCACGCTCACCATTAATGGTGTCTCCAAAGCGTTTGCAATGACGGGCTGGCGTATGGGATATGCTGCTGGACCCTTGGATTTGATTAAGGCCATGAACAATATTCAGTCTCAGAGCGCCTCTCACACCAGCTCAATAACTCAACACGCATGCGTGGCCGCGCTTAATGGTCCGATGGATTTCTTAGCTGAACGCAATGCGGTCTATAAAGAGCGTCGCGATTTGGTCGTCAAGATGCTCAATCAAGCCGAAGGTATTAGCTGTCTGACGCCGGAAGGTGCATTCTATGTTTACCCGTCTATAGCGGGATGCATTGGAAAAACGTCTAAAGGCGGGCGTAAGATTGAGGGCGACTCAGACTTTGTGACGGCTCTTCTTGAAGAAGAAGCTGTTGCGGCTGTGCAAGGGGAAGCCTTTGGTTTGTCACCGCACTTTAGAATCTCTTACGCAACGTCTACAGACGCGTTGAAAGAAGCGTGCACGCGCATCCAAAGGTTCTGTGCAGCCCTGTCCTAGGAATTCTGCGGATACAATGGCAGACTGCCTCCTAGTCAACTGGGGGCGGTTTTGCCATGGTCAGAATAAGTCTCGTTAGCGTCGGCATTCTTGTCTCTCTGCTTGTCCTGTGGCTGATAGCAGTGAGATTTGGGGTCTTCAATCCCTCTGAAGACTATCTTGCTGAAACCTACACAGACGAGCGCTCGCGTTTTGTAATGATTGACGGTGTTCGTCTTCATGTGGTGGAGGAAGGGCAGGGACCCGTCATTATTCTGATCCACGGGTACTTAGGCAGCAACCGTCAGTGGGAAGGCTGGGCGGAACGCCTAAGGCAAGATTTCCGCGTTGTACGTTTTGACTTCGCGCCATTCGGCCTGTCGGGTCCAGATCCGACAGAGGAGTACGGTGTTGAGCGTGCGATGCCCTTGTTCGAAGGACTGGTCGAAGAACTTGGCTACGAACACTTTCACCTTGGTGGCACATCTTCGGGCAGCATTATGGCGCTCAGATATGCTGCAAAGTTCCCTGAACGCGTCGATAAACTGCTCCTGTCAACTGTTCCCGCGTACACACCGGGCGACCGCGTGGCGCCGCCGTGGCAGTTTCGTTCCGTGATGTGGATCAGTGATAACATCTTTAAGGTTTGGCGACCAAAATTGTATTGGCGTTTGTTTTTAGAAAATATCTTTGGCAACGACGACCGCATTAAGCCGGAGATGGTTCAAGGGTATGCAGACCTTAACAATCGTAAGGGTAACATTCCAAGAGTGCGTCAGTTCATCATGGCAAATGCCCGCAGTGAGTTTGATCTCGCTGAGGCTGCCAGCCGAATTACAGCGCCGACATTGTTACAGTGGGCGGGCCAGTCTCCAGTCCTGACAGCAGATGGTCTGAATAAAGTCCTGCCTTTGTTTACTAGCACGGAAGTTAAGGTGATTCGCTATCCGGGCCTGGGTCATCAATTGATGCTGGAAGACCCCGAAACCACGGTTTCTGATGCTCGCGCGTTTCTTATGGGCGGCGAGCCCTAAAAAATATAGGCTAGGGTTTAACTGGCGTCTTGTGCTTTCTCTACGTGCTGTTGAGACACAGGAAGTTGCAGGCGTGCACGTGTGATTTCTTTGAGCAGGAAGTCTCTAAAAGCAGCTACACGCATAGTGTTGCGCAGTTCTTCCGGATAAACGAAGTAGGCATCAATCGGTGGGCTACTCAGTTCAGGTAAAATCTGTACTAAACCCCGACCTTCGCGATAAAAGTACTCGGGTAGCGCACCTATTCCTATACCGCTTTTAACTGCCCGGTAAACGCCGTAGAGGCTGTTTACACGCAGGACAGGATTAATTTTTCCTACCGTTTTTTCAACTTCATTGACGTGCCAGTTCACTTCTTCAAACGGAAGGGCGCTTCCACCGAAGACAACAAGCTTATGATTAACTAGGTCTTCAATCGATGTCGGTGTTCCATGCTCTTTCAAATAGTCTGCCGACGCAAAAATATGGCCGTATAGATGGCCTACATGGCGTTGAATAAGGTCAGGCTGTTTTGGCTCGTTGAAGCGGATGGCGACATCGCCCTCACGCATAGCAAGGTTCAATTCGCGATCATCCAATCTGAGGGTAACGTCTATCCCTGGGTAGTCTTTAATAAACTGTCGTAAACGACCTGTGAGCCATACTGAGCCAAAGGCCATTGTGGTCGTGATTGTTAACGGACCCTCTGGGGCATCTTTTGATTCGGTCAATTGGTTCTCGACGGACGTCAATTTAGAGAACACGTCGTGTACCGTTTTGTAGAGCAAATCACCTTGCTCTGTAAGGATCAGGCCGCGTGCATGGCGATGAAACAGTGTAACGTTAAGAGAACTTTCAAGGGCACTGATTTGCCGGCTAACGGCTGATTGGCTGAGTGTTAGAGCCTCGCTGGCATGGGTAAAACTACCCGCTTCGGCGACGGCGTGAAAAACACGAAGTTTGTCCCAGTCGAGTCGGCTTTTTCCTTGCGAGGGCATGAGGTGTCCTTCCCGGTCATAATGTGCCGCACGAGGGGGTTAGGCTGAGCGTGAGGCTAAGAACCTATCTGCTTCAAGAGCGGCCATACATCCGGTTCCTGCCGCCGTAACCGCTTGCCGGAAAATATGGTCTTGGACATCGCCACAGGCGAACACCCCGTCGATGTTGGTTCGTGTGGAATCAGAGGCCGTAATCAGATAGCCGCCATCTTCCATATCCAATGTGCCTTTAAACAATTCCGTATTCGGTGTGTGTCCGATAGCGACAAAAACGCCATCGACTGAAAGTTGTGATGTCTTATTCGTTTTGATGTTCTTTAGCTTCACGCCCGTCACACCTAATGGATCAGAATCCCCGACCACTTCTTCCATGACTGTATCCCAAATCACGTCAACTTTTTCGTTTGCGAACAAGCGATCTTGGAGAATTTTTTCAGCCCGGAAGGAATCTCGACGATGGATTACCGTTACCTTGCTGGCATGGTTGGTCAGGTAAAGGGCCTCTTCGACGGCGGTGTTGCCGCCACCGATGACGCACACTTCTTTTCCTCGAAAGAAAAAGCCGTCACAGGTTGCGCAAGCAGATACGCCGAAACCCATAAACTTTTCCTCTGACTCCAATCCGATCCATCGTGCAGACGCGCCGGTGGAAATAATCAAAGAGTCTGCCGTGTAAATGTCACCACCATCACCAACGCAAGTGAATGGACCTGACGTTAGGTCAACAGAAATTATGGTGTCTTGAATGATTTTGGTGCCGACGTGTTCCGCCTGCTTTTGCATCTGCTCCATCAACCACGGGCCTTGGATGACATCGGCGAAACCAGGATAGTTTTCAACATCGGTTGTGATCGTCATTTGACCGCCAGGTTGCATGCCCGCCACCAAAATAGGCTCTAAGCTGGCACGTGCGGCGTAAATGGCAGCCGTTAGTCCTGCGGGGCCAGATCCAAGAATAAGTACTTTTGAGTGATGCTCGGCCATAAGTCGTGAATGCTTTCTAATAGAAAAGTGTAGCAAAGGGAGCGGTAACATAGGTCTCGGTCGGGGGGGTGACAAGACGACAGTGGAGCAAAGATAGGCGGTTCTTAAGGGATTCCGTGTCGTGATGAGTGAGTGACTATTTCGGTCGCAATTTTTCCTATTTGTGTAATATTATTACGCGTAAAGTCTTAGTAATCCGAACTATATCGTTGTCGGGAGAGATCATGCAGCGTGTAAAACTAGATCGAATTGATCGACAGATATTAAGTGATCTCCAGTCTGATGGTCGCATGACAAACGTTGATCTTGCTAAAGCAGCGGGCATTTCAGCTCCACCCTGTTTGCGAA
Source organism: Rhodospirillaceae bacterium (assembly GCA_040221475.1). Taxonomy (GTDB): domain Bacteria; phylum Pseudomonadota; class Alphaproteobacteria; order Rhodospirillales; family Rhodospirillaceae; genus WLXB01. Next base: position 187,063 of record JAVKEJ010000052.1, read on the forward strand.
GAGTCAGAGCCTTAGAAGAAGCAGGATTCATTAAAGGTTATCATGCAGATTTAGATCCCGTATCGCTCGGATTTAATGTGTCTGTGTTTGCGCATGTCGGTTTAAATAGCCAAGCAGAAGTTGATCTATTGGCGTTTGAAAAAATGGTCGATCTTTGGCCCGAGGTCAGGGAGTGCCACATGCTTGCTGGTGAGACGGACTTTCTACTCAAGATTGTTGCCCGCGATTGGGACGAATACCAAAAATTCATCACCTCAAAGCTGACTGCAGCGCCAAATGTTGCGCAGGTTAAGTCAGCCTTAGCTATTCGCAGTTCAAAGAAGCTCTCTGGTGTTCCAATTACGGTGCGGCCAGATAAGGATGTGGCTTAGAATTCACGCCAGAAGTCTTACTTAAATTTGACGTCAATGATCTCGTAGCTTTTAACGCCACCTGGGGCTCTCACCTCAGTGGTATCTCCAATAGTTTTACCTATCAACGCACGTGCGATAGGAGACTGGACAGAAATGCGTTTTTTATCCAAATCGGCTTCGTATGGACCAACTATTTGATAGGTCGTTTCTTCATCCGTGTCTTCGTCGGCAAAACAGACCGTGGCGCCAAACATCACTACAGACCCTGAGAGTTTCGAAACGTCTATAACGTCTGCACGGCTGATGACGTCTTCAAGCTCCTGAATACGGCCCTCGATAAAGCCCTGTCGTTCTTTGGCAGCGTGATACTCTGCGTTCTCGGAGAGGTCTCCGTGCTCACGCGCCTCCGCAATGGCCTTAATAACAGCGGGCCGTTCTTTCGACTTTAGTCGTTTCAACTCGTCTTGCAGCGGGGCTAATCCCCCAGCCGTCATAGGAACTTTTTCCACGACGCACCCTTTATTCTATCCGTAAATGAAAAACGCCTGCCCTTCCAAGGTGAGCCAGGCGCTTAACGTCAGGTTCTTGAAGTTAACTAAAATAGGATTGCAGAGGGGCGACATCAAGTGCGCCGTCTCTTAAAGCTGAAATTGCATCTACGGCCGCTTCAGCCCCCGAAAGGGTTGTATAATGGCAAATCTGACGGGTTAGCGCGGTCCTGCGGATGTCGTAGCTATCCTTAAGCGATTGTGCGCCTTCCGTAGTATTGATCACCAGTTGGATGTCTCCTGAAATCATGGCATCCACGCAGTGCGGTCGTCCCTCAAGAACTTTGTTAATAACATCAACATTTAGACCCTTCTCAGCGAGAAAAGCCTGGGTTCCTGAGGTTGCAATAATCTTAAAGCCAAGGTCTGTGAGTTTGTGAGCCACTTTGAGCGCACCGGCCTTATCTTGATCTTTTAGAGATAAAAATGCAGTGCCTGAGAGCGGGAGTCGTGTTCCGGCCCCCATCTGCGACTTTGCGAAGGCCCTGGGGAAATCCACGTCGATCCCCATAACTTCACCGGTTGACTTCATCTCGGGTCCTAAAATGATATCAACGCCTGGGAAGCGGGCGAAGGGGAACACGGCTTCTTTTACAGCAATGTGATCCTTGCTCTCTGCGCGCGTGTCGAAATCGTATCCTGATAAACCCAAGTCAGCGAGTTTCTCACCTGCCATCACCCTGGCAGCAATCTTAGCAACTTGTATGCCAGTTGCTTTGGCCACGAATGGAACCGTGCGACTGGCACGCGGATTGACCTCAAGAATATAAATCTCAGAGTCTTTGACGGCGAATTGAACATTCATCAACCCGACAACATTAAGGCCCTTGGCCAAGGCGCGTGTTTGAATTTTTAAGTCTTCAACGATCTCTTTAGACAATGAGTAAGGCGGTAGCGAGCAGGCTGAGTCTCCAGAGTGAATTCCAGCTTCTTCAATGTGTTCCATGATGCCGGCGATGTAGATATCATCTCCATCCGATACAGCATCTACGTCAACTTCAATCGCGCCGGATAAATAGGAATCAATCAGAAGAGGGTTGCTCCCCGTCACTTTGACGGCATCACGGATATAAGAGCGCAGTCCTTCTTCCTCATGAACAATTTGCATGGCCCGTCCACCCAAAACATAAGACGGACGGATGACGACTGGGTATCCGATTTTGTTTGCGCTATTTACGGCATCTTCTTCTGTGAGGGCAGTTCCGTTGGCAGGCTGACGGAGTTTGAGATCGTTGAGCAAATGCTGAAAACGCTCACGATCCTCGGCGAGATCAATGGCGTCGGGTGATGTTCCTAAAATAGGTATGCCAGCGGCTTCAAGGGCCTGTGACAGCTTTAGGGGTGTTTGACCTCCCAACTGCACAATAACGCCTTTTACCGTCCCTCTACGTTGCTCAACGCGAATTAATTCAATTACAGCTTCTGGCGTTAACGGCTCGAAATAAAGCCTATCAGAGGTATCATAGTCAGTTGAGACGGTCTCCGGATTGCAGTTGACCATAATCGTCTCATAGCCAGCATCAGACAGTGCAAAGGCTGCATGACAGCAACAGTAATCAAACTCGATGCCTTGCCCGATCCGGTTTGGACCACCACCTAAAATGATGATTTTTGTTTTGTCTGTTGGGTCTGATTCGCAATGAGGCTCAACATATCCATCGCCCTCATAGGTGGAATACATATATGGCGTCTGTGAGGCGAATTCTGCTGCGCAGGTATCAATGCGTTTGTAGACGGGCAGAATTCCGGCTCCGCGGCGCTTCTCAGCGACCACGAGTGGGTCTGTGTTTGTCAGTTCGCCGATCCGTTCATCTGAAAAGCCGAGACGTTTGAGGCGAGCAAACGCTGGCGGGTCAGTAGGAAGACCATCAGCTTTCAGTTGGGTCTCAACATCGACAAGGGCTTTGATCTGAGCCAAAAACCACGGATCGAACTTGCTTGGCTTCTGAATCTCTTCAAGCGTCATTCCAGCACGGAAAGCCTGGGCGATCACGAGCAACCGGTCTGGGCGAGGGGCAAGCAGTGCTGCTGTGAGGGTGCTCAAATCGTTTACCGGTTTTCCTGCTTCCTCAAGGTAGACTTCGTTCAAGCCAGTCAATCCCGTTTCCATGGATTGCAGTCCTTTTTGAAGACTTTCGGCAAAACACCGTCCCACCGACATCGCTTCGCCAACTGACTTCATTGAGGTGGTGAGCAGTGGTTCGGTGTCAGGAAACTTCTCGAAGGTAAAACGTGGAATCTTAGTGACCACGTAATCAATTGTCGGCTCAAAGGACGCTGGCGTTACACCAGTAATGTCGTTGTCAAGTTCGTCCAGCGTGTAACCGACGGCCAGTTTTGCGGCGATCTTGGCAATCGGAAACCCTGTCGCTTTTGAAGCGAGCGCTGATGATCGTGAGACGCGAGGGTTCATTTCAATAACGACCATCCGCCCGTCTTTAGGGTTGATGGCGAACTGTACGTTGGAGCCGCCTGTATCCACACCAATTTCACGGAGGCATGCAATCGAAGCGTCACGGAGAATTTGATATTCTTTGTCAGTTAAAGTGAGTGCCGGTGCGACAGTTATAGAATCGCCTGTGTGGATGCCCATGGGGTCCACATTCTCAATTGCACAGATGATAATGCAGTTGTCCGCGCTGTCGCGCACGACTTCCATCTCAAATTCTTTCCAGCCTAATACAGACTCTTCAACCAGAACTTCCGTTGTTGGAGACGCAGAGAGGCCGGTTCCTACGATGGTCTCGAATTCTTCTGTGTTGTAGGCAATACCACCGCCTTCTCCGCCAAGGGTGAAGGATGGCCTAATGATGGCCGGTAAACCGATATGTTTAACAGCAGCCCGCGCTTCTTCAAGGCTATGAACCACTTGGCTGCGTGGACTCTCTAGTCCAATGGCTTCCATTGCTTCGCGGAACAGCAGTCTGTCCTCAGCTTTGGCAATGACATCTCTTTGTGCGCCGATTAGTTCAATACCAAGCCGCTCAAGTACGCCATCGTCAGCCAGCCTCATGGCTGTATTCAGTCCAGTCTGTCCACCCATGGTTGGAAGAATAGCGTCTGGACGCTCTTTCTCGAGAATCTTTGTAACGGTCTCCGGCGTGATGGGTTCAATGTAAGTTGCATCTGCCATCTCGGGGTCGGTCATGATGGTCGCCGGATTCGAGTTGACCAGTATGACGCGGTACCCCTCCTGACGCAGGGCTTTACACGCTTGCGCACCAGAGTAATCAAATTCGCATGCCTGACCGATAATAATTGGGCCAGCGCCGATGATCAGAATGCTTTTAATATCTGTACGTTTGGGCATGGGTTAAGCGTTTCCTGCCGCATTGGTTTTTGCAGCCGTCATAAGGTCTACGAATCGTTCAAACAAGTAGTAGCTGTCTTGAGGGCCTGGTGATGCTTCTGGGTGATATTGCACCGAGAACACCGGCTTATTCTCGACTCGTATGCCTTCTAATATGCCATCGAATAGAGAGCGATGGGTTTCGATGACACCATTCGGGAGGCTGTCCCGATCTACACTGAAGCCATGATTCTGGGAGGTGATTTCAACTTTACCGGTTTCCAGGTCTTTGACAGGCTGATTAGCGCCACGATGACCAAATTTCAGCTTGTAAGTTTTTGCACCTAGGGCCAGCGATAAAATCTGATGTCCAAGACAAATCCCGAAAATCGGCTTACCAGTTTCCAGCAGAGACTGCACAACGGGAACCGCATAGGCGCCTGTTGCAGCGGGGTCTCCGGGGCCATTGGAAAGAAAGATGCCATCAGGTTTGTAGGATAATATATCTTCTGCTGATGCTGTTGCCGGAACAACCGTGACCTTGCATCCAGCATTGGCCAAACATCTGAGAATGTTGCGTTTAGCGCCAAAATCAATTGCGACAACGTGATGCTCTGCCGTTGCACCATCTTTGCCGATCGCCCCGTATCCCTTGGCCAGATCCCATCGGGTTTCTGTCCATACCTCTGAAGATTCCCGCGTGACCTCCTTTGCGAGGTCCATACCTTCAAGCCCAGGCCATTGCTTTGCTTGCTTGAGAAGGGCCTCAAGATCGAGTTTGCCATCGGGAGAATGAGCAACAACTCCATTAGGTGCGCCATGATCTCGAATAAGCCCTGTTAAACGCCGCGTATCAACACCTGACAGGCCAATAAGATTATGGTCTTTTAGCCATTCGTTTAGATGTTGACTGGACCGCCAGTTGGCGGGCTCGGTCACGTCCATACGCAATATGCAGCCAAGAGCGGCAGGGCGCGTGCTCTCCATATCCTCGTCGTTGGTGCCCACATTACCGATGTGAGGAAATGTAAACGTGATGATTTGTGCTGCGTAGGATGGGTCGGTCAGTACCTCCTGGTACCCTGTTAGGGACGTGTTGAAGACCACTTCTCCGACATGGGCGCCAATGGCGCCTAAGCCTTTACCCCAAAAAACAGATCCATCGCTGAGAACCAATACCCCCGTCGCACCTGGTGGCTGGGGAGGAAATTCTTTGGCGCTCGCCTCCGGCATAAGAATCCGTCTGTTTTGGGGCCTAATTAAGCCCTGGGTGGTTGCTCATCTAAGCGTGTTTACCCGGTCCAGTTGTCCTGCTATTCCGTTTCCAGTCTAATGACCTGGGTCAGCGTCGCAAAATCTCAATATGTGGCGGGGTCAAACCCGGGCTTGTAAAACGGCCGAAACCATCTCACATAAGTACTCAGCATAAGCAAAATTTGGCGGTTGATAAGCAATCATATGGATCAAGTCAAGTCTCTGATGTGCCAGGTTTTCGTTAGCAAAAACAATAACTTGATCGCATGCGAGAAGGCTTTGCGTTAGTCCGTCTAATAGGTTATTTTGATCCCTTAACTTCTATTTAGGAAGTTCTTTTTCCATGTTACGTAACCAACTCTCCGACGCGCTGAAAGATGCGCTGCGTGGCAACGACAAAAGGTCCGTCGCCACAGTCCGCCTTATTCTTGCAGCGCTCAAGGATCGCGACATTTGTGATCGTGGGCGCGGCAATACCGACGGCATAGATGATGCTGAAATCCTTGAAATGCTTCAGTCCATGATTAAGCAACGCCGCGATAGCATCGACATGTATGAGCAAGGCGGTCGCTGCGAACTGGCCGAGCGGGAACAAGAAGAGATTGAAATTATTTCCCGCTTTATGCCTGAGCAACTCGATGAGGATGAGATTCGTGGCGCTGTCACGGATGTAATTGGTGAGCTTGAAGCCTCCAGTTTAAAGGATATGGGGCGGGTGATGGCGGCCCTTAAAGAGCGCTTCTCTGGTCGGATGGATTTCGGTCAGGCCAGTTCGGTGGTTAAGGAAAATCTTGCCTGACGCACCATTGTTTGGGCGATTCATAAGGTCCAGGTTAGGGATGCCATATGTCCTACCCTCCTAATTTTCTTGATGAAATCCGCGTGCGTGTGCCCGTGTCGTCAGTGGTTGGACGTGCGGTCAAACTTCAGCGACGTGGTCGGGAGTTCATAGGCTTAAGCCCGTTCACATCTGAAAAAACGCCGTCTTTCACGGTCAATGATGAGAAAGGGTTTTACCACTGCTTCTCGTCCGGTGAGCACGGCGACATCTTTACGTTTCTCATGAAAACCCAGAGCGTGCCCTTTCCAGAGGCTGTTGAACGACTGGCCGAAGAGGCTGGCTTGGAAGTCCCTCGCGCGACGCCAGAAGAAGCACAGCGGGCGGAGCGCCGCACCACGCTTCAAGATGCGGTCGAGTTTGCTTGTCGATTTTATGAGCAAAAATTGCGATCACCAGAAGGGCGTGAGGCTTATGACTACCTCCGAAACCGTGGCTTAAGTGACGCTATCATCAAAGCCTATCGTCTGGGCTACGCACCGGGGAACAACGCCCTAAAAGCGGCTTTGTCTCGCGACTCCATAGGTGAAGATATTGCTATAGAAACGCGTGTTCTGAGCCCCGGCCAGGATGGGCGACCTTCTTTCGATTTTTTCCGTGACCGGGTCATGTTTCCGATTCTCGATGCACGCGGTCGTCCAGTGGCCTTCGGAGGTCGAGTCTTAGGGGATGGCGGGCCTAAGTATCTGAACTCACCTGAAACACCCCTTTTTCATAAGGGGCATATTGTCTACGGGTATTCACAAGCGCGAAAATCTGCTGCAGAGCAAAGCGAAGTGATTGTTGCCGAGGGCTACATGGACGTTATCGCGTTATCCCAGGCTGGTATCACAAACGCTGTTGCGCCTTTAGGAACGGCTCTCACTGAAGAGCAGATCGCTTTACTTTGGCGCATATCTCCTGAGCCCATACTTTGTTTTGATGGCGATAGCGCGGGGCAAAAAGCTGCTCTGCGGGCCGCCGACCGGGCGATGCCGATGCTGGAGCCCGGGCGATCACTGAGATTTGCGATTTTGCCAGCAGGGCAGGACCCAGATGATCTAATTAAGTCAGACGGGAAAGAAGCAATGCGCGCTGTGCTTGATGGTGCCCTACCGTTGTCCGAAATTATCTGGCGACGTCTTATCGAGGGGCGGCGCATCGATACGCCTGAGCGCCGGGCAGCGCTAGAGAAAGAAGCAGATGAATTGATTCGGGTGGTAAAAGATGGCTCGGTTCAAGGGCATTATCGGCGCTTGCTTCGTGAGCGCATATATCAGTTGTTCCGGGGGCAAAGCGGTGGCAATACAACTCGGCAAGGCCGGGGCCTGCAAACTGGCTCAAGACAACCTCATTTTGCGGCAAAACAGTCCGCTATGGACGCTGATACGTTACGACATCGAATCTTGTTAGCCACGCTTATCAACCATCCAGAGCTCCTGGATCATGTTGAAGAGCGGCTTGGAGCTATGCCGTATGCCGATTCGCGCCTTGACTCACTTCGACAATCGGCCTTAATGCACCTCTCGCAGTCGTCGAACCTTGAATCCCAGGTCTTAAAGGACCACTTATCAGAATTAGGGTTCTCCGACGAACTAAAGAAGCTGATCAGTTCAGAGGTTTACATACACGCCGGATTTGCACGTCAAGAGGCTCAACTTGAGGACGCAACGAAAGGGTGGGATCACACGTTTTCGTTATGTCAGCGCGGCGACTTAGAGGCAGATGTCCGGCGTGCAGCAGATGATTTGATCAATGATCCGACTGACAATGCCTTTGCAGTTTTTCAGTCTTTGAGAACTGAAGGTCAAGAGTCAGACGATAATGATCGGTCGTAAAGATAGCCCAGACGGGCAGTTTGAAGAGGCCCGACGGGGGAAGCGACGCATTGCTAAGGCGTGAGTCGCTGGGATGGTTTAACGAAGGGAGAGCGTAGCTCCATGGCGACTAAAGCCGCAGCCAAGACTGAGAAAAAGGAAGAACGGGAAGAAGGCGATAGCCCGCTTCTCGACTCCACCAACGCATCAGTCAAAAAACTGATTCAGAAAGCCAAAGAGAAAGGCTACATCACTTACGAAGAGCTCAATAGCGCTCTACCGTCTGAAGAGATGTCTTCTGAGCAAATCGAAGACACGATGTCGATGCTCTCGGAAATGGGCATTAACGTCGTCGAAGAAGACGAGCAAGAAGACGAGAACTCTGAGACAGAAGCCGAAAAGAAAGCCACCGAAGTTGTAGCCAGCGGCAATGTTGGTGAAAGCGATATCGGTCGTACGGATGATCCTGTTCGCATGTATCTGCGCGAGATGGGCTCTGTCGAGTTGTTGTCCCGTGAAGGCGAAATTGCGATTGCCAAACGCATCGAAGCTGGCAGGCAAATGATGATTGGCGGTATTTGCGAGAGCCCGATGACCATTCGTGCATTGCTGTCCTGGCACGATGCCTTGGTCGATGGCAAAATGCTGCTCCGCGATATTATTGATCTCGACACTACCTATGGTGGTAACTCGGCCACAAACAATGCCAAAGTCAACCCAGCCGCTCCTGGCGCTTCAGTTGCAAAGCCTCCAGAATCGAATAATGACAATGCAAAATCTGGTGGCTCAGATGATAAGGCTGATAAAGACGGCTCGGATACGGAGTCTACCTCTGATAATTCAGATGACGACGACGATGACGATGATGAGGGCGCAGTATCTCTGGCCGCTATGGAAGCTGAATTGATGCCGAAGGTGGTCAATGCCTTCGAAAAAATTTCCAGCGTCTATACTAAGATGAAGCGCGCGCAAGATCAGCGTTTGACGTCTCTCAATACCGGTGAAGAAATCGCCAAGACCGTTGAGAAGCGCTATCAGAAATACAAACAAGAACTGATTCAGATGATGGATGATATTCATCTGAACAATGCTCGTATTGACTATCTGGTCGAGCAGATGAACGATCTTAATAAATCTCTGATGATCATGGAAGGCCAACTTATGCAGTTGGCAACCAAGACCAAAGTCAAGAGAGATCAGTTTATTGAGCAATACTATGGCAGTGAATTAGATCCGAAATGGCTTGCCCGAGTGCGCCGATTAACCGGCAAGGGCTGGAAAGATTTTGGTGCCAAATACAAAACCGAAATTGAAGACTTGCGAACCGGCATCGCTGAGGTCTCGGAAATGGCAGGCTTGTCTATTTCTGAACTCCGTCGCGTTGTCTCTACCGTTCAAAAAGGTGAGCGTGAGGCATCCAAAGCGAAGAAGGAAATGATTGAAGCTAACCTTCGTTTGGTGATTTCTATCGCTAAAAAGTACACAAACCGTGGCCTGCAGTTCCTCGATCTTATTCAAGAAGGTAACATTGGCCTGATGAAGGCCGTTGATAAGTTTGAGTATCGTCGTGGGTACAAGTTTTCCACCTATGCCACGTGGTGGATTCGTCAAGCGATCACGCGGTCCATTGCGGATCAGGCGCGGACCATTCGTATTCCGGTCCATATGATTGAGACGATCAATAAACTCGTCAGAACGTCCCGCCAGATGCTGCACGAAATTGGCCGTGAGCCGACACCTGAAGAGCTTGCTGAAAAGCTGCAGATGCCGCTGGAGAAAGTGCGCAAGGTTCTCAAGATTGCAAAGGAACCAATCTCGCTTGAAACGCCAATTGGTGACGAAGAAGACAGCCATTTGGGCGACTTCATTGAAGATAAAAACGCCATACAGCCAATTGATTCGGCTATTCAGGGCAACCTGCGGGAAACCACGACACGCGTTCTTGCAAGCCTCACTCCTCGTGAGGAGCGGGTGCTCCGCATGCGTTTTGGCATCGGTATGAACACGGATCACACCCTGGAAGAAGTTGGTCAGCAGTTCTCGGTTACACGTGAACGAATCCGGCAGATTGAAGCCAAAGCGCTGCGTAAGCTGAAGCATCCAAGTCGCTCGAGGAAACTTCGAAGTTTCCTCGACAACTAAAAGGTTGGAGCGGCCGGTGCTAGAAGCGCCGGCCAAGGCGTACACGGATTTCTTCGTCGGGGCTGGCCGCGGTCACACCGACCAGTAGAATGCCGTATACGGACCACTCACGTCCCAAACGAGCGCTTATGAAGGGACCTGTCTGGTGGACTTGGTCTTTCAAAGCTGGAATCTCCACAGTCGATCCGTAAGTGTTGTAGGATTCAATGCCGAGCGTTGTCACAGTTGAAGCAGCCCAGTCGATGCGGGCGCGTGTCTGTAACAACACACCCTTGCGTCTGCCGTTGCCAATATCTAAGGCGCCTTGCCCAATGAAACGAAGATATACGCCGTCAGAGAGCTGAACTTGATTGGCCCAGTTCACCGCAAATGAGCCATTCTCGTGTCTGTTATTGTAGCGGGCATCTATCCGAATGCCACTCTGCCAGGGTGCCGCATTATTTGTGATTTGCCATGTTAGCTCGACGCCGAGATGGTCGAGATAGAATGACGCACCCGACGCATGGCGCCCTTGTGCTGAAACGCGCCACAAGACCGAGTCGTTTACTGCGCGCTGGTAGTGGAGGCGGTGGACGGCGCGGTCTTCCTCGGGCACGAAGCCCAAACGGTATTCTGCCGAGATATGACCTTCATTGACGACCGGACTAAAAACACCCGCAACGCTCTGGGTCAGTGCCGTAACCGGCCAAAAAAAGCCGATGACAAGCGGTAGGGCAAGGCGGATATGTGACGGACGTAATACACCAAGGGTCATATAGGTTCCGCCAAAAACCCCCGCACGATGTCAGCCATCTCTTCGGTGTGCATGTCCAGGTGCCCATGAGTCCATCCCGGCAAGTCGTGGATGCGACCGTTCTTTAGAAAGGGCTTTGCCCTGGGCGTTTGCTCCCATAGATCATCTTCAGGATTTAGGATCAAGATGGGTTGATCGATCTTTGGTAGTGTATTCGTCAGATCATAGGCAAACGCAGCTCTGAAACCCCAATTGCCCGTCCTGAAATGGCGCAGCCGTTCGATGCTAACATCTTCATAGCGCTCATCGGTCATATCGCGGAACATACCGCGACCGTTCTCGCGTAAGTTTTTAGCTGTGGAAGTCAACACCTCATGAAGCGGTGGCACGGCCTCGTAGATGCGTGTGCTGTAATCATCAATGATTGCCTGATCAAAAATCGGGGCCGAGATCATCACGACTTTTCGAATGCGCTCGGGATAGCGCATGGCTAGATCAGCCGATGTGAAAGAGCCTGTGTGGTAGCCCATAACATCCACGGTTTGCAGACCAATCGAGTCCATAAAACCAATCATGGCATCGGCCAGGTCGCCGATGAGTGGAGGCTCACTTGGTGTATCAGATCCGCCATAACCAGGTGTGTCTGGGGCAACGCAAAACCGGTCTTTCGCCATTTCCGCCAGCCAGTAATCATACAGAAGGCCTGAGAGCGGGCTGGCGTGCAGGCACATCAGCGGCGTTTCTGTTGACGCCTTGTCCCCGGCATAGCGGTAATGAATCTGTCCAAACGGTCCATCGGCATAGGCTTTGCGCACGGTCGTTAGCTGCCTGTCAGAAGGCATAAGAGTGTCTCTTTGGTTAGAGGCAAGTGCAGGCTTCGAAATTAACTTACTGACAGCCATGCCGGCACCGATTGCGGTGCTGGTAAGAAAGCTAGCCGCTATGCGCCGACTCATAAGTCGATGTGTTTTTTGTGTTCGTCGCTGGCTCATATCAGATCTCACTTTGGGCTGATGGCATTGTTCCATATTACAGGGCAAACTTACTGATAAAGCCACTTTAGGTGGTCGGCGTTCGCCTGAAGGTGGCTCAGAACTAATCTGTACGCTTGACCTCGGCAAAGGTAACGCTACTTTGTCGCCGTCCGCGCTAATATGTCGGGGCAGGTGGGGCCCGTAGCTCAACTGGTTAGAGCCGGCCGCTCATAACGGTCTGGTTGCAGGTTCGAGTCCTGCCGGGCCCACCACTCCTTTTTGCTCGAACTCACCGCCAGAGATTTTCTGCCCCGGAATGGCGCAGAACAGCGGGGTTCTGGCTATCGCGGAGATGCTCTTATGCTGCAATTCTCTGCCGAATCGCCGTAAAACTCTAAAAGTCTCTCAGGGCGATTTCCTGCATCCAGAACGTAGAATGCGGATAGACGTAAATGAAGCTGAGAACTTAGGAGGAGAAGCCCAAGACGCGGCGCTGCTCTTGCCAGTCTGTCGGAAACGGACGCAGCCGTTTGAGGCGTTCTGTGGTGAGGTCTACCGGCTGCCGCCCTTCCAGAATGGCGCTCACAATATCTGGTGCTAAGAATGCCAGCGGTAAGACTCGCGTCACCTCACTTGGTGGCATCTGTGATGTCTTAGCTAAATCCTCAATCGACGCGGCAGACTCAGACTGAAGCTGGGTCCACCAGGTGTGAGCCTGAGCGATGAGGGAGACTAGGCCATCATCAACGTCTGACTTCTTGGTCGATACGGGCGCAATGATCAGCTTTGTCTCAACCCCACGGCGGCGCAACTCTAGTGCTACTTTGATCTTCAAGGCTGAGTTGTCTGGGTCTATAGAGTTACAGCTAATCAGTTTGGAGAGACCAGCAGGGTCCAAGGTGATGCTTAGATCCTGTGCTGTTAGTTCAATCCGTTTCACTGAGACCTGGATGACTGAAAGATCTCTCAGGCGCAGGGTCAGTTCTTTCAACGCGGCAGCCGCTTCTTTGATCTGAGTTGCAGAGGTGGCTGCTTTGGCCAGAACGCCAAGCACCCAGTTCTGATCTTCAAAACGCTGCGTCATGCCGTCAATGACGTCACCCTCAAGAGCCTTGGCCGGTATCCGCCATCCGTTACCTGGCATTGCCGGTCCATGCATCAAACGCTTTGAGATGTAATACCGATAGCGCTTGCCTGGCTTGTCACTATGAGATGGGCATAACCGGTCACCTGTGTCATCGAACACCAAGCCGGTTAGGAGAGCGGGGGCAAGGACCGCTCAGGCAATACAACCATGTTCGGCCACATCAGGACCTCAACATGAGACCGCCGTGCCAGAAAATCTACGAGCAAGTGGCCCATAACAAGGGGGCTAGAGAGTACGTGCCCTCTACAATCAGAACAGGCGTGAGAGAGATGCCTATCAAAACTTACTTCCCAATACTCTTCCGGAAACAATTCTTGCACGCTTGAATGCAGGTAAAACTGAGATCGCCGACAACCTTGAGGAGATAACAGTTCTATTTGCAGATCAATTCGGGATCGAAAAAATAAAGACGATCGGCGACTGTTATATGGCGTTAAGTAATCTTATGGAAGACAGGGTGGAAGCGACATTTTACATTGTTGAATTTGCATTGGCGGCCCTTGCTCGTCTTGATGAGCTTCGTCCAACACTTAATCATCCGTTTCATATTCGAATTGGTATCAGTGTTGGGCCTGCAATTGCTGGGGTGCTTAGGGGCAAGCGTTCGATGTTTGACGTTTGGGGAGACACCGTAAATACCGCAAGCCGTTATGAATCATCGGGCGTGCCAAATCGCATCCATTTATCAAAACCGGTAGCTGATCGTATAAAAGAGTCATATGCGCTTGAAGAACGTCCTGCCATTGACCTTCGTGGCAAGGGAAGTATGCCATCGTTTTTCTTAGGCGAACGATTCAATCAGCTTCAACCTTTATGTTCAGCAGTGAATGGCAACTCTTAGCAAAGCATTAGAAGATTGTACTGATATGAACTTCTAAGGCGGTATTTGCTCGGCGTACAGCTATACACTTAGCTAATGCTCGCTTCAGCCCGTCGCAACTTCCTCTACCTTGACCGTCCCCGCTTGCAACTTGACTGCAGGGCCCGGCTTATTGCTGATGATGGCTGTAAACTCGTCTGTTGAGCGCCTCAACGATGCCGTCTGTGGTTTACCGTGCGGGATCACAAATCGCGCGAACAGTTCGAAAGATCGAAGCGATGCTGCGTGATCGGCCCAGTCCTGTGTCGGTATCAGATAGCAACCAATTTCGCCGACAGAGTCTTGCAACTCCTTAAGGTAGGCTTGCGCACGATCTGGTGTGCCGATGATCACTGAGCCGCTTTCGTTTAGGCGATCGATTGTCATGTCAAGATCGTCGTCTGGTGAGACATGGCGAGCGCCGGTCGCATGCATGAACCTGACGAACTGGCGCAGTCCGAACGCAACTTCGCGACGTGCCTCTGCGTCTGTGGGGGCGAGGTGCATCCTTGGGCCTGCTAGGCGCCAGCCTTTGCGACTCACCGTCGTCCCGGACTCTGCAGCTTTCTGTTCGGCGATTCCCCAAGCATCTGCAAGCCGTTGCGCCCCGCCATTAGCCAACAGGCCGAGGGAAAGCATGCCGAGACCAAAACGACCAGCGAGGGTTGGGCCTGTTGATGACGACAGCGATGACACGACGATCTCAATCGGTTGATCCTGGTAAGGTCGTAATTGCAATCTACCCTTATTGACAGTGAACCAGTCGGCCTGACGGTCGATGGGTTCGTCGGTGGTCAGCAGGGCATGGATGGTCTCAAGCGCCTCTTCATGGCGCGTCTTCAGAGAATCCGGATTCAATCCCATCATCGGAGCGTCAACTTGAGGGCCACCGGGGCCGGTTCCAAGAATGACGCGACCCTTTGATAGGTGATCAAGTAAGACGATGCGATCCGCGAGCATGAGCGGGTGGTGAAAGGGGAGTCCTGCAACACCTGTGCCCAAGCGGATGCGCGTGGTCCGCTGGCTGGCCGCCGCGATAAAAGTTTCCGGAGACGCGATGTACTGCCAGCCAGAGCCATGGTGTTCTCCGAACCATGCTTCGGCATAGCCGAGCCCCTCGAGGTGCTCGACCAAATGCAAATCGCGGTGAAGGGCAAGAGTCGGATCGTCGTCGGGACGATGGTTAGGCGTAATGAAGGCTCCAAAGCGCATGTCAGCATCCTTATCATTTTACCATTCAGAGGGGGTAGCTTCTTAAGCCTTAGCGTCTTCCAGTGCCTCTATGGACACAAGTGCCGTTGCAGAGAATTAAGACTAACCCTTAGGTTTTGACTGAATCCCAATTGCAATACTCTCCCCTAAATTTGAGGTACTAATTGTTTTAACCGGCTAATTAAACACTCTTTCACTAGAGTCTCCTGAATAGAAATACCTTTTCTATTCGCATTGCGTGCACCTAACAATTTGGTATCCATGGTGCAAATCACCGCTAGCAGTCCGAATCTGGAAAATATAAAACTCGGGACGAATGGACTCAGGTTCGAGGACATCGTGCTTAAACCCTGAACTGAGAAATAATCATAGTATTCCAGTATCGAGGGAATGGAGTTCGATAGAAATTCGATTAACAGTGATTAAGTATTTGAGGGACAGGCATCATCAGAGAAAGAACTTCCACTTCCTCTCGTGAGTCTCGGATTCTCCTAGAGTAACAAATTATCTCATTTCTTACTCTGATAATGGTTTAAAATGAATTTCGTTTACTCGAAATTACTGCCATTGAAATCACGCTTTCGCTAATCCAGACCAGTTTACGATATTGTTTCTTTGAATGGACGAGGTTCCCCCTATGATGGGCATGAGTAAACTGTCCCGAACGTAGCGCTCTGTGTCGAACTCTTTAGAATAGCCATAAGCGCCAAGTATTGTCTGAGCTTCTTGGCAAACCAATTTACATTGCTCAGTCACAAACAACTTCGTCATAGAGGTCTCAACGCCAGCAGGCATGTTATTGGTGGCCATCCAAGCCGCATTATAAAGCATTAGCCTGCTGGCATGCAGCGCCGTTTTCATGTCTGCCAGTTTATGTCGGATCGATTGATAGGTTGATACGGCTTTGCCGAACTGGATGCGGTCCTGGGCATAATTCCAGGCATCCTCAAACGCTGCTTGGCCGAGACCGAGCGCCATAGCCGCCACTTCTAGTTTTTCGACGTCCAAGCCAGGCCCTGCAATCATCTCCCATCCCTGGTTCCACCCATCCGGTCCGCCGAGAATGTGATCTTCTTGTACCTCCACATTATCGAGCGTGATATCAGTCGTTCCAGCGCCCTTAAAGCCCATCATATCCATGCGTTTGACTTCAAAGCCTGGCGCGCCTTTCGGTATAAGAATGATAGATAAGTTTTTGTATCGATCGCCGTTCGGGTCTGAATTGCAGACGGTATAGAGGTAATCGGCAATGCCACCACCGGTGCAAAACCGTTTAGACCCGTTGATGATGACTTTACCATCCATGCGCTTGGCCGTAGTTTTTACGGATGCCACGTCAGAGCCAACGTCTGGCTCAGTCCATCCATAAGCAAACATAATCTTCCCTGCAGCAACCTTTGGTAGAAGGTCTCGCTTCTGTTGATCAGATGCCGACTCTGTGAGGTTCATACCAGCATAACAGGCACTCATAATGTACGGGACGGCGACAGCCATGGAGCGCTTTGACAATTCTTCGATGACCACCATACAGGCCAAAATGTCTCGACCCGCGCCACCATATTCCTCTGGGACAACCAGAGACATCATTCCAGCCTCACCTAGGGCTTTAAACACTTGCTCTGGGAAATGATCATTCTTGTCCCAGAGCCGTGCTTGTTCACGTGGCATATGTTTTGCCGTGAAACGGGCCAGTGAATCCCGAAGAAGTTGGATATGCTCTGGTACTGTAAAATCCATTTTACTCGCCTGTAAAAGTAGGTTTCTCACGATTAACGAAGGCGGTGACTGCCGTGAGATGATCCTTCGACCTATTGGTTATGGTCTCATAGGCCAGGCTGGTATCGAGAATTGAATGAGCAAGTTGTTTCAGGCTGATATTAATGGAAACCTTAGTGTATTTAATTGCCAGTAAAGCGCCTGCCAGTAGGTCGTCGCAAAAAGCATCTACGGCTGCATCTAGCTCGCCTGTCGGCACTGCGTGATTAACCAGACCGATCTCCGCTGCTTTAGAGCCGGAGAGCCGTTTCCCGGTCATGAGATATTCCTTTGCGCGAGCGTATCCGATTAACTGAGGCCATATCACGGCCCCGCCATCGCCTGCCACAAGGCCAACACTAACATGAGGGTCAGAAATCACTGCATCTTCCGCAGCGAAGATGATGTCTGAGAACAGGGCTATGGTACAACCAAGGCCGACCGCGGGACCGTTGATCTTAGCGACGATTGGCTTTTCGCAATCCAGCATCGAAAAAATAATGCGCTTGCCGTGCGCACGAACAATGTCAAACTCGGCGGTGTTTGCTGTCATGCTTTTGAGCCAACCGATATCGCCACCCGCTGAAAAAGCTTTTCCCGATCCCGTGATCATAACGATGTCTGATTCTTTATCGTCTTGAGCATCAATGAACACGCGAGAAAGTTCTTCGTGCATTTCACCATTCACGGCGTTGAGGGCCTCTGGGCGATTTAGGCTGAGTATTAGAACTCTGCCTCTACGCGTTACAGATATGGTTTTGTAGTCTTTAGGATTCATGGTGGCTCCGTGAGGTTTCTTTTTAATTACTAGGCCAAGCCTGTCGATTTGCTCTCCATAGACACACTAGACGCTTCCTGAGCGAAGAGCACTTCAGATAAGTTTTTTAATATTACCTCTATCAAGAGCTTAGATGCCGACTTTCATGGGGAAACTTATATTATAAATGAAATGTTCGTTTTCTTAAGTCGTACCTGTTAAAACTTTATGCGGTTCTTAAGTTCCCTTTTGAGCACCTTGCCGGCTGGATTTCTCGGGAGCTCTGTTTCGAACATGACCTCTTTAGGAATTTTAAACCCTGCCAGCGATTGCGAGCAGTGCTTCTTAATCTCAGGAGCGGTTACATTTGCTCCGTTCCGTAGAACGATATGTGCGACGAGCTTTTCACCCCACTGCGCATCCTCAACGCCAACGACAGCGACTTCAGTGACACCAGACAGTTCTGAAATGACTTCTTCAATCTCTCTTGGGTACACGTTCACGCCACCGGATATGACCATATCCTTTTTGCGATCTACGATATAAATGTAGCCTTCGTCGTCTTTGACAGCCATATCACCAACTGTAACCCAGTCACCGTAGAAGGCGGCGGTGGTCTCTTCGGCTCTGTTCCAGTATCCATTGAAGAGCGAGGGCCCGGTAGCAAAGAGCTCTCCGACTTCACCATTTTTGACTTCATTCCGATCTTCATCCAAGAGTTTTACCGATGTTGAAAAGAAAGGGTGGCCGGCGCATTTTTGTTTTCTGAGTTGATCTGCAGGTCTGAGATTAGAAACTATTCCAGCTTCGGTGGAGCCATAGCACTCAAACAGCTTATCCGACCCGAAGTACTCTACAATCCTCTCCTTTGACGATTGTTGTAAAGGGGCAGCATTGGAAATGATCGACCTCAATTGAGTGCCGCGATACTTTTCCAAGGTCCTGTCGTCGAGGTTAAAAATCTTATGAAATTGAGAAGGTACAAGAAAGACGCCGGTCGCATTTCCTCGGTGTAGTTTTTCGAGCGTGTGCTCAACATCGTACTGTCTGATGAATTCACCAGTGCCTCCAAAGAACAGGCTCGCATATAACATTGTGAAACCGGCTCCATGACACATAGGCGTCGTGCCAAGGAAATGATGGTCTGGACCATAGCACCCATATTCAACAGCCATTGCATAGATGTTAAGTGTTCGGGCACGATGGGGTACAAGAACGCCCTTAGGTTTTCCTGTTGTGCCAGAGGTGTAGGGAATGGAAAACGTTGTCCATTCATCTGCAAGTGGCTTACGAGGGCGATCGGATGCTTGATCAATCCAAGCTTCAAATTCAGCGCCGAAGGTCATAATTTTGTGAAGCTTTGGCAGTGCATCTGCATTAATCAAATCCACAAGTTCAGGCTCGGTGAAAACGACTTGTGCCTCGCAGTCTAAGAGTATGTCATTAACTTCAATAGCGGTAAGGCTTGGGCTTGGAGTCGCAACTGCAACACCTAGATCAGAAATGCCTACCATTACTTCCATGAATTCGAAGCGGTTTCTTGCCAATATTGCAACGTGATCGCCAGGCCCTAAATTTAAGTCTTCAGCAGCGGCATTGATGATTTTGTTCATGCGGCTGACAAACTCACGGTAGGTTCTCACTTCGGAATCTATCATAAGGGCTGGTTTGCTTGGATTTCGAACCGCAGTCGACCGAACACCGTCCGAGATCAATAGTGAAATAAATGACGAAGGAGGCGATGACGCTGCTCTATTTTGATGAAGAGGGGGGTGCATGTTTGAGATCCAAATACGCTTGGTGCGTTAGTTCTTGTGTCTGAAGCTATCTTCAGGAAGTTCAGAATATGATCTGCGAAATATGTGAGTCAGTGCGGCGATATCAGCAGGTACTTGTTTGACAAACTCTAGGTAATCTCTGGCGCTTTCCTTTGGATTCTCATAAGTGACATTGTGTCCAATGCCTTCGTATATCACCGTTGTAACGGGCGCGTTAATCAATCGACTTTTGAATTCATCAACCTGACTCAAAGGTAAATTGGCGTTAGATTCACCCCACATCAGTAGGGTGGGGGAGCGTATCAAATTAAGTTCTTCAGTGGTGCGACCGATCGTGAATTGTCGATTACGTTCTATCTCTGCTTCCCGTTGACCTTCAGCCATATTGAAGCGGTACCATTGATCGACCACGTCATCGGAGATGCTCGTCGGATCGCCAGCAACATTGCGCAATATATTCTCTACAACTGATTTCGGAGTGTAGTAGGCAAGCGCGTCAATCCACCAAGCCATCTCATAACGGTCGTCTGGTCCTCTAGCAGGGTTTTTGAGGCCACCAGAATTGATCAGCCCAAGACTTAAAATTCGATCGGGGTTAGCTGCAGTATATTTGTAAGCGATCATTCCGCCAATTGAAGTCCCGGCTATGTGAAATTTTTCGAGGTTTAGCCGGTCGGCAAGCTGTTCCAGCAACCAAACGGCACGTTCATTAGTATAGTCACCAGTTGGATCAACACCGGTTAAGCCGTGGCTTGTCAGGTCAAACCGCACAACGCGATGGTTCTGCAGAAGCGTTGGTATCCAGGAGTCCCATTGAAAAAGGCTTCCCCAATGTCCGTGAATAAGAACAATCGTTGTGCCATCACCTTCGTCACGAAAGTGGATCCGAACGCCGTCAATGATCATGAATTGTGATGGCGGCTTACCATACTCCGCTTCCAGAACTTCAACTGGTATGTCGCGATAAATCCAAAGTGTTGCAAGTAGACCGGCAACACAAATTGCAGCGGTAACGCCAGTCAGATATTTGAGGGCTCTAAGCAGCGTAGAGAATTTCATGTCCTAGGATTTTCCTGCTTGTGGTGCCGGTTAATGGACGGTTATTCGCTTGCTAAATTTGATTACGAAATTAGAAAGCAACAAAATTATCCCCACAATTGGGAATCCCGTATTGGCACGCATTACGTGCGCATGCTGCGTTGTGTCTGGAGATTGTGTTCGATTTGCCCAAAGTTAGACAGACGTGATGATCAAGTTTTTCATACCGCAAGGTCTATACGAACAGGGAGCAGTTGCTTTCTTCACAAGCCAAAATTGATATGCCGAATGCACCGAGAAATGAAATCAAATCCAATACTGCGGACTCACTTAGATTGGCAATGCGCGGTCTTGCAAAGTCCGTCGTGCTCATCTCGAGCATAGATCAAAACGGGCAACGCCACGTGATGGCAGCAACCGCAGTAACACCAGTAAGTATGGCACCGCCTTCCATGCTTTTCTGTATCAACCGTGATGCATCATCCTATCCAGCGCTCAAGGAGGGAGCTGATTTTTGCATAAATGTTTTGGCCAGAGATCATTTGATGCTGGCTCATGTCTGCAGTGTTGGTGCAAAGGGCGAAGCGCGTTTTGATCAAGGCGCGTGGACTCAAGACGAATTTGGTGTTCCTTATCTTGCTGATGCACAATCATCAATAATTTGTGAGCAAGATCTTTGTCAGCCGTATGGTTCGCATGATATTTTTATTGGCCTCGTGAGAGATATTCATTTCGGCCATGAAATTGAGCCCCTGGTTTACGCAAACGGCGTATATGATCGGCTCGTTGGCGAAGCGCTTGTTGTGTGATGTTTATGATGAATTGTTGAACACAGATAAGTGATTAATGAGTATTCTTGTAACTTCCGACATTATGTAATTGCGAAAAAAGACCTTTAAAGACCTTTTATGGCTGAAATGCCATATCCTCAAATTTCAGGCCGCGTGATCCCATTTTGACGTTGGTAAGTTTAGGGTTAGACGCAGTGATCTGAGCCGTGTTGGTTAGCCAGATGGCTGGCGCTAATTCACGCATAGCCGACATGATCTGTTGAAGCGTAGCATCTCTTATTTCTGGGTCAGCTTGTGTCCGGCTTAAGCGGATGTCGTCAGCCAATGCTTCATCACAGAAAAACGGCTTTGGCCGAAGGCAGGAAAAGTATTCCAATGCCCTACCAACATCGCGCATCGGTTCATTATTCCAGAGCAACGAGAACGCATCGTACTCACCCCAATCATTGCTGGTAAAGCGCCGCAAGAATTCTGCTCCGGGCAGAGCTCTGACTTCGGCTGAAATGCCGACTGCGTTTAAGTCCTGCGCAACCTTCTGGTAAGCTAATTCTTGTCCCGATCCGGCAGCGCTCAAGACACCTATCATCAGCGGAAAGCCACCCGGATATCCAGCTTTAACGAGAAGCTCGCGTGCGGTAGAGGGATCATAAGGATAGGGTGTTAAGTCGGGGTTGAAGCCGACTGTTCCGCGAACAGCTCCTTGACTGGCCGCTTCAACGAATCCCCCAAAGATATGTTTTGCGATGCTCGGTCGATCAACAGCAAAGTTAAGAGCTTGACGCACCAAAGCTGAGTTCAATGGAGATGACCCCCGAGTCACATTCGGGAGTGCAACGGATAACACCTGCGAACGCGAATGTACCTGCACCTTAAAGCCAGCATTCTGCAACCCCTCATACGAGTCGGAATTGAGGTTGTCGATGAGGTCTAAATCACCAGACAGTAAGGCTTGTTCCCGTGAAACGTTATTAGGCACCTCAGTCAGAATCAGTGTCTTTATTGCAGGTGCTGATGATATAGAATTTATTGACGCTTCTAGGGTGGCAGAATTGTTGCCACGGCCCCATTGAACCAATGCATAGGGACCTGTGCCAACTGGCGCCTGAGCATAATTCTCTGGTCCAAGTTCCGTCCACAGCTTTGGTTCGATCATCATGATAAGGCTGAGGCGACGCGGTAAGATAGCATCCGGCTCAATGGTGATGATTTCTACTTCATGGTCCGAGAGGGCATGAACGCTGTCAATATTCTTGACTTCAGTGGCCAAGAGGTAACGTGCAGCTTCTGCACTTTTCAAATAATTAATTGTCGTTGTTACGGATTGTGCATCAAAAGGAGCGCCATTATGGAAAAGCACATCACGACGCAAGCTAAATACCCATCGTTTCGGCTCTGTTTGTTCCCATTTCACCGCTAAAGACGGAGCGACCGTCCCATCTTCAGAGATCTCAGTCAGGGGGTCGAAAATGCTTGCCCAGAAATGTCCAGATGGAAGCCCCATAGCTGTATAAGGATTGCCAAGAGAGGGTGGTAGTTCAGCGATGCCCACGTGCAAAATGTCCGACTTAGCAAAGCTAGGTCCAGTGCTCCAAAGGCCGAATAGAAGAAAGGTAATTGAAAGAATAAGTCGCCTTTTCCGGGTCTGCTGAATCCAGGATAGCTTGCGGCCATTCCACCGGGCCTGGACTTTCTGAGTTCCAAAGCCGGTGTCGAATTTTATCGTATTTTGTGACATTGGGCCTCTTGTCGGTCAGTCGGTGTGAAAGAATGAAAACATGCGATCCCTCTGCCTGCCACAGGCTAACTTCTAGATGGCACGCATTGCGTGCTTAAATGGTAGCCGGTCTTGTGAAACGATTATTTAGCGTCACTCTAAACACATTCCATAAACCGAAGTGAACTCATCAGATATGGAGCAAAAAAGAATAGTACAAGCTTTTGATCGGGGTCTGGACGTCTTGGTCTATTTGAACACGCACGATGGCGCGTCCATCGGTGAAGTGGCCAGTGCCACAGGAATTAACCGTGGGATTGTTTATCGCCTCTTGGAAACGCTTCGCAAAAAGAATTATGTCACAAAGAAGGCTGAGTCCCCTAAGTATTGGCTGACAAATGCTGTGCGTAATCTGGCAGATGGCTTCAATGATGAGGAATGGGTCGAGTCAATTGCCAAACCGGTGGTGAACGCACTTGGTAGAGATTTGATGTGGCCAATATCGCTGACCACATTGTCTGGTAATTCCATGCTGGTGAGAGTTTCGTCAGACTCACAAAGCCCTCTGGTTTTGAATCGGTATTCCAGAGGATTTAGGTTTTCTATACCTCAGTCAGCGTCAGGACTTTCCTATCTAGCGTTTAGCACGCAGCAGCAACGTGCTTCGTTAATTGAAGTGCTACTAAGATTGTTGGATGATCCCGATGATTTGTCCATCTTGAGTTCTGCGAATTTATCCTCGCGTCTTGATAAAATCCGCAGCCAGGGATACGCGTCTGTTCGAGGGCAGTTGGCCAATACAGGTGCTATTTCAGTTCCGATTAGATTCGGAGACATAATGTTTGGAGCGTTATCTCTCCGGTATTTTCAATCAGCTCTGAGTCCTGCGAAAGCGGCAACACAATTTTATCAGCCCCTAACCGACAGCGCCGATAATATTGCCGAATCACTTATTGGAGTTGATCAGCACAGCATCACTAGTTCTAACAAGAGCGACCAGCGATGAGTGAGTGCTTCGTTGAGAATAAGTCCTGCTGCCGGGTTCAGGGTTCACCCTGCCAACTCAGCTGCAACTCATGCATTTTTTTATAGAGGATAATCCATGCTTGATAACGCAGACCTTATGATTCCTGGCCCAGATGGGAAAATCTCCGTTCGAACACGCGGTATGAGCGACAATAATGGCAAAGTTGTTGTGCTCGTCCAGGGTGCCAATGTTTCGGGGCAGGCCGGGTATGATTTCAAGTTTGATGGCGGCGCAGATTATTCGTTTATGGATGGACTGTCAGCACGCGGAATTGGCTCTGTTACATTCTCTATTCGCGGATATGAAAAATCAGAATTAAAAAGTGCACCGCTATCTGTACAAACAGAGCAAGCCATTGAAGATCTCGCCGCCGTTATCAATTGGTTGAATTCAGAAGGTATAAAAAAACCGCATCTTCTTGGTTGGTCTTGGGGAGGTAGAATCTCTGGGCGCTATGTTGAAACCAATCCGGATCGCATAGACCGGCTTGTTCTGCTGGACCCTGCCTTGGGGGGCGGTCAATTGGTTCTTCCTCATCCAACAGAGGAATGGTGGGATAATACCTACGACTACTTCTTCAACCGTTTGGAAGAAGAATACACCGAGTTGCAAGCCCGTAAGGCGTTTGCCGCCCTTGTTTCGTCTACTGAACCAAAGGCACCAAATGGCATTCGGCAGGAAAATGCTAATGGAAGCATACCCACTAATCCGGCGGCCATAACGCGCCCCACAATGCTGCTGTATGGTGATGCCGCGGGCGCAGCAAACTATATGCATGGCAGCCAGCGGCGTGGTGATTTCTTTGAAAGTCTAGGCACTCAAGATAAATCACTGATGGTCATTCCAGGGGCTGGCGATTATGCGCACATTCAGAATCCGCGTATTCGTTTCCAGAAGGCAGTTGCTGACTTTCTGACAGTGTTTTAAGCACGGCATCAAGTGAATCAGCTTGATTCAGTTACACAAGAAAATCACCAATACAGAACGAGTTAGATAGGTAACACATGACTCTCGTCGACATTGAAAATAAGGCAGGTCTGTGCCGCATCACATGCGGTTGGAAAAAGCCTGAATTACCAATTGACTGGGTGCGGCGTTACTGGCGCGACGTGCACAGTCCTGCTATCGCGCGGCGCGCTGGACTCTATGATTACCGCCACTATCAATATGACCCCGTACGTAAAGATGTATTAGCTCCGATTGAGGGCGTTGAATTTGCTGCTCCCCCTCTCGAACAACTGATGTGGACGTCGGATGTTCGCTATAGAGACGAGGCGGCTTTGGCGCTTTTCGATAAGTCGCCTGAGGGCAAAGCGAAATCCGATATCCTTGGTGATATTGATATTATTGTGGATCAGAGCACCACTTACCGTGCTGTAAATGGAAATGCGTTTACCTATGTCGACGAGACAGGCATCGCTATGCCGCAGGGGCCATGTGCCGCGCCGACATTCGCGCTCTTCATTCGCAGCAAATCGAGCGAAGAAGAGTTCCGGTCTTGCCTGCGCCAAATTGCAGAAAGCTGGTCAAAAATAACAGGTGTTCTCCGTCTCCGGCTTAGCTTGTTTGACGCGCCCGATATGGAGAAAGAGCGTAAGGCGGGTTACCCGGTTAAGACTCATCCCGTGGAACGGCAATATCAAGCCTGTATAGAGATTGCTTTGGACACTGAAGCGCGGGGTAAGACATTGGTCCGCGACGATGATGGGATTGATTATGCGTTTCACATCTCGGTCATTCACGCTTACCCCGTACGCGTCATCTACACCAGCAACTACAACGGAAAACCGACATTGGTGGGTCTGCGCGGATATCCTGCTTACAAAGCTTTGACCGCTCTAGATGCCGAAAACCAGCGGCAAACAAGCCTGTTGAAGTGGATGTATGGCGATATTGCTAAAAACGGAACGGCAGAGAGCTCCTAATGCTAGACAGATCAGTATCAGAGAGATTGATTGATTTCGCCTTTGAATGGAAAGAGCGTGGGGTTCCCGAGCATGTAACGCACGAAGCCAAGCGGCTTCTTCTTAATCAACTCAAAGCGTCAGTCGGTGCAACCCAAACTGAAACCGTTAGAATTCTTCATGAGTCTATCGCGCCACCTCGGCCAGATCAAAAACCTGCGCACGTTATTTGGTTGGGGACTCAAACCACCCAAGAAGACGCCGCACTGGTCAACGGTGCTCTCTATGAAGTCCTTGATTTCCACGATACCTATATCCCTTGCTACATGCATGCCACGTCGGCGGTTTTACCAGCAGTTATGGCTGCCGCTGAAGGGAGGAGTAAAAGTGGCAAAGAGGTCATTGAAGCTCTCGCGTTGGGCATGGAAATTGAGTTGGCCATCGCGACGATACTCATGCCGACGGCTTATTTTCGCGGCTACGTCCCAGCAGGTTTGACAGGCAGTGTCGGAGCTGCGGCGGCCTGCAGTATCTTGGCAGGATTGAGCAAGGAACAGATGCGTAACGCGATTGGCATCGCCATGTGCACGGCATTCGGGTTGTATGTCTCTGTCGGCAGTATGACGCTCTCCTACATCACCGGAGCAACCGCACGATCCGGCTTGGCGGCGTTCAGTCTTGCAGAGAGGGGGTTCGACGCACCGCAGACGGCCTTTGAAGGCGACAAGGGTATGTTGGTGACGCATTCCGATGAAGATGCGAAAAAAATTGATGAGGTGCTTGGCACATTAGGTCAGAGTTGGCGCATTCATGGTCAAACTTACAAAGTCATACCAACTGAAACCATTACCCATGGACCAGTTGAGTTAGTCCTAGACGTTCTACCAAGGGCCAAAGGCCGTGACGTCGAGAGTCTCGAGTTTGCAGTGTGTCCGATCGTCAAAGAAATTTGCGACGAGCGGATGGCGCGGTTTGGTGATCCCGACAGTGAATTGACCGCAAGGTTTGATCTTTGCTTTTGCGCTGCCGCTGCCTGGCAGCGTGGCCGGTTCACCTTGGATGAAATGCGGGAATCAGCCTACACAGATAAAGATATTCTTGATCTGCGGTCACGGACGCGTCTCGTAAAGGATGAAACGCGCGAGACCTTTGAAGGCTGTTCTTTGACCGTTATATTTACGGACGGGACCACCGAAACCGCAAACGTCGATGCATTTTTGGGCAGCCCAGGCAGTCGCATGACAGACGAGCAGCTTTCTGATCTGTTCCGCATGTCTTCAGCTGATGTTTTACCTCATGGCCGTGCGGATCAAATTTTAGATGCGGTTTGGACCCTCGAAGACGCTGACAGTATCTCTAACCTCATATCGCTTCTGACTCTCAAGCAGACGGTGTAAAAATGACAACTGTTACCCTAAGCCAGGGCGAGACCATCTGGTATAAGAAGACCGGATCAGGTCCACCTTTACTCCACATCCATGGCTCAGCCTTTGGTCACCGCAACTTTGAAAAGCTTACCCCGCGTGTTGCAGAAAAGTTTGAAGTGATTGACTTTGACCTACCTGGATACGGCCAAAGCGTTGGAGCGTCCAGGCCAGGCGGTATGGAGGGCCTCGCGGAGCAGGTCTATGAGTTTATCCTGCGGGCTGGCTATGAGCGGGTAAACTTACACGGCACATCATTTGGGGCCATGATCGGTTTTTGCCTTGCGGCACATCATCCAGAAGTGATTGGTCATCTCATTCTAAGTTGCTTCCTCGCGAGATATGACAACGCGGCCCGCATGATGCGCGGAACCTGGAAGCGTGCGGCGCGAGACAGCGGCATGGAAGCTGTCGCTGACTTAACATCAGTTGCTGGATTCGCCCGCAGTTTCTACGATCTTGATGGTGCCCCGGCACAACTGCAATCCATGCGCGATGCCTTTAACAATACGGACCCTGAGGCATTCATCGCTGGCACCGAAACCATTGAGAAGACTGACCTTAGTCATCTTACTTCGAAGATATCAGCGCCTACGCTCCTGCTCGCGGGTGATGAAGACAATATGACCCCCTACAATCCCTCCGCGAGCGGTGTTGGAATGTCTAATATTTCCGAGGGCCTCAAGACCTGTGAAACCAAAATACTAGATCAATGTGGGCACTATCTCGTCATTGAGCAGCCTGAATTGGCGGCAAAATACATTGCTGACTTCATCAATAGATAGAGGTTGGTCGGAAGATGGCAGATTTAGCAAAAGAGGCGGAGTTGCCATTTCATTGCAGTGGCAAAGGTTGGTGGATTTGGTCCGCGCTTCATTTCTATCTGGCCTCACGTGCCATTGAGGGTGAGTTGAAATGACCAGAACGTCTGCTCTTAGAAAGTCCTATGTTGATGGTCTCTATGGCCAAGTACATCTTTTAACTGGTGGGCAAGAGCGGGCTTCGCAACCGCCCTTATATATGCTTCATGCCACGGCATATTCAGGTCGAACGTTTTCTCCATTGATGGAAAAGCTTTCTGATAATCGGATTGTGCATGCACCGGACACACCCGGATATGGTGGCTCAGACCGTCCATCTAAGCTTCCAGACCTTGGCGGCTATGCCGAAGCGTTTATTGATCTTGTATCCAAAACATCCGGCCTGGAGTCTGGTCCCGTTGATGTTTTTGGATACCACACAGGTGTTTTCGTTGCCCTTGAGGCGGCTGCTCAACGCCCTGAGTTGTTTCGATCTATCATTCTCATTGGCGTTCCACATTATCTCGGGTCTGAGCGGGAAGCACGTAGAGCAGTTTTAGCAGAGCAAACCAAATTGACGGAAGACTTTGAACAGTTCAGAGCGCGTTGGGAGTACTTTATTCGCGACCGCACGCCTGGTTTATCTTTGCCACGGGCCTTTGAATGTTTCGTTGACGAATTACGTGCTTACCCTAATCAATGGTGGGCGCATGAAGCCTTATTTACTTATGACACTGTTTCCAGCTTAGAGCGGGTTGCTTGCCCAGTTTTGATATTAAATCCGAACAGTCCGCTTTCTGGGCCGTCCAGAGCTGCTGCAAAAATACTCAAAAATGTCGAGTTCATTGAACTCCCGACATTGTCAGGTGCGATTTTTGACCTCGAAGTTGAGCAAATTACCGAACGCGTGGAAGACTTCTTGAATCGGCAAGATCGTTAAAGCGCGCTTGGCCATTGTTTTGTTAAACACAAAAAACAGAGATAATCGTTCACGACGCACGCATTGCGCGCTTTCTATGCATGACAACTTGTCTGCATTTCTGCGTGTGAAATAGGTTTTTGTTCTAACCAAAGCGAATAAGTCTCATTAATCAAGATGTTGCTGACACATTGAAACCCGGAGTTTTCACTTGCCACTTAAAAAGATAGGGAAGCGCTTAATTATTGCCGGTGCGGGTATTGGCGGTCTGGCAGCGGCTTTATCCTGTCAAAAGATCGGGCGGCAGGTTCGTATTTTCGAGCGTGCAAAGACGCTCGGTGAAATTGGCGCAGGCATCATGCTCACGCCCAATTCTGTTAAATGCCTAGAATACTTGGGCGTTGGTGACGCATTGGCGGCGGCTGCGATCGAACCTTCAGAGTCAATCTATCGTAAATTCGATACTGCTGAAGTTATTATGCGTGCTGGGGTGAAAGACAGAATGCGCGACACTTATGGTGCCGGCTACTACCTGATCCACAGAGCTGATTTGCACTCTATTCTGATGCAGGCTGTGCTGGCTCATGACCCTGACGCTATATGCCCAGGTTACGGGGTTACCGGAATAGATCAGAGTGATGCGAGTGTTGCTGTGCGCTTTGAAAATGGTGAGTCCGTTTCCGGACCTCTCTTGATTGGCTGTGACGGCATTCACTCTCAGGTGCGCGCGAGTTCGTTTGGCAAGAGTAATGCGCAGTATACCGGGCAATCTGCCTGGCGCGGCATGGTCCCAACTGAAGGGCTGCCTGAATCTGTGACTGAGCCAAGCATGATCTCCTGGATTGGTGAGGACAAGCACATCATTCAATACCCTGTCCGGCAGGGACGCTTGATCAATTATGTTGCGATTGTAGCCGTTGAAGATTGGGCAGAAGAGGGTTGGAATAGGGCTGCGCCTGTTAAGGAGGTCATTACGCAGTTTGCTGAGTGGCACCCAGATATCTTGCAACTTATTTCCTCCACACCGGCAGAGTATTGTTACAAGTGGGGACTGTTCGTTCGAGAACCTTTGAAATCTTGGACTGTTGGTCGTGTAACGTTGCTTGGCGATGCCGCGCATCCGACACTCCCATTTGCTGCGCAAGGTTCCGCGATGGCAATCGAAGATGCTGTTGTATTAGGTCGTGCGTTAGCTGACCAAGATAATGAAGAACATGCGCTAACAGTTTATCAAAACACACGCCTTTCGCGCACCACCTGGCTTGTCGAGCATGCTCGAAAAGCCACGAAACTGTATCAACGTGTTCATGGAGATAAGTCCAAACAGCGAGCTGCGAGTGTGGAAGAGATTTACAGCTACGATGCGATTCAATGTCCTCTAGCAGCATAATCTTGTCGGCGCAGGTATGACACCAAACCTAAGTTAGGAACATAATTATGGTTACATTGGTTTTCGGCGGAACCGGTAAAGTAGGTTCGGCGGCGGTTAGGCGTCTGGTCGAGAAGGGCCGAACCGTTCGTGTGTTTACGCACTCTCCAGACAAACTCTCGGTGCTTCCATCTGGTGTCGAGGCTGCGCAAGGTGATCTTGATAAACCTGAGACTATCCCGGCAGCATTTGTCGGCGTTGATGAGGTGATGCTCATCCTAGCGGTTAATCCGGCAGAGCAAGCGAGGGGCTTGGCCGTGGTAGAGGCAGCTAAAGCTGCCGGTGTTAAAAGATTAGTTTTTTTGTCTCTGGTGCATGGGCTAGGAACAGAGAAGGTACCGTTCTACCAAAGCAAGCTTACAATTGAAGCGGCGTTCAAACAGTCGGGAATGGCGTGGGCCATTGTCAGATCGAGCAGCTTTTTCCAGTCCGACGCCGGTTTGAAATCAGAGATTGTTGATCAAGGCGTATTTAGCGCACCAATCGGATCTGTGGGCGTTAATCGCATAGATACGCGAGATGTTGGGTATGCGATGGCAGAAGCGTTGACCAAAGAACCCTTTGAAACAGGAGAGTTTCGCGTTTTTGGACCGGACTCTCTTACCGGTGATAGCATTGCTGAAATCTACTCAAAACTCCTTGGAAAACCGATCCGCTACTACGGAGATGATCTTGATAAGTGGGCGGAATTCAAAAAAGGCGCATTTCCTCCGTGGTCCTTGAACGCACTGCGTCACATGTATGCTGCGACTCAACAAACTGGAATGAAGCCCGAACAAGGCGAGGCAAAAAGTAGTCTATTGCCAGATGAATTAATTACCTTCGAGAAGTTTGCGCGCGAGCTTATGAGGACAGGTACAATATCCGTGAAATAATCCAGTGATTTAGTAGGATCTCAAACGTGAAAATGCAATTTGGGTGCCTCAATATTCTTCTTATCTGCTCCATCGCAGTTGTAATGCCTGCGTATGCGCAACTGAAACAAAATGACGGTTTCTATACCGGGCAGCTTATGTTTGCACCGGAAGAAGAAGCGGAATACCTGGAGCGTCATAAAAAGGCTCAGGTGCGAGCGGCAGCGGATGAGATCTACGTTGATCAAGAAAAAATTGTCGGAACCCCGAACTGGGAACCTCTTCCTACCGCTTTGCCGAACGAGCGAACAATCTCAGAGCTAGCTTTGAAAGATGCGATCACATATGCGGCCAAGAACAATTCAAACGCTTTTATTGTCTGGCGGAATGGTAAAGTTGAGCTGGAAAGCTACTTTGGAGATCATACGCGGTCCACACCGATCATTTCTCATTCTCTTGCAAAGCAAGTCACGGCGTTCGCTATTGGGCGCGCACTTTACCTGGGGGATATTCAATCGCTCGATCAGCCTGTCGCAGACTACGTGACGGAATGGAAAGGCGATTCTTTACGTGAAAAGATACTGATTCGTCATTTATTGGATATGCGCGCTGGGTTTTTACCGCAAGGTGGGGGCGCTGATCCAAGGGACGTCATGTCTCGAACCTTCTTACATCCACGTCATGATGAGATCATCATTGCCGAATATCCGGTGATAGACGAGCCAGGCACGCGTTACGAATACAACAATGCGGCAAGTGAGATGGTTGCTGTTTTAATCGAACGTGCCACAGGGCGGCGGTACGCAGAATTCGTAGGGACTGAAATTTGGCAAAAGATCGGGGCCATGGGCGGAACGGTTTGGGTTAATCGGCCCGGAGGTATGGCCCACGCTGGATGCTGCATGATGGTGCCTGCGGAGAATTTCTTGCGCCTCGGTATTTTAATGCTGCAGGACGGCGTTTGGGGCGGGCAGCAGCTTTTGCCAGAGGGTTATGTTCAGAAAATGATAACGCCGACCAAAGAAAACCCATACTTTGGTTTGAGTGTATGGGTAGCTGGTTCCTATACTGACCGACGCGGTTTTTCAAATCCGGACAGCGGATTGCCGCAAATTCTTCACAGCGAGCCCTATCTTGCAGGTGACCTCTATCTGTTTGATGGTAACGCAAACCAAGTCGTTTATATCGTCCCTTCGCAGAACATGGTCTTGCTTCGCACAGGCCTTCCTCCAGTGCGTGGTGAAGGTATTGAATGGGATAATGCATATCTTCCAAACACTCTTATGCGCGGTATTTATAAGGATCAGCGGGTGTCGGTCCCGCAATCGGGTTTAATGAATAGTCAGTAAATTTAAAACCATCGCTGTTCCTTTCGAAAACCTCACGCGCTTGAATAGGTCATGGATCATCTGTAATCGGATCAGAATGGTCTAATTCGCGGCTTTTTCTTTGTTGCAATTTTGGCTCTGAGCAAGACATCAAAAACGCCTTGCGGCAAAGAACATCGCACTGAGGCATTTCCAGCGGCATCAGAGACCGCGCAACGGCATCTGGATCTCCATGATAAAACGGATATACCGGGCACGTTATCGGCTCAATGTTCAGAATTGTCTTGATCACAAAATCCTATTTGGAGAGGTCCACCTACGTTAGACATTGAAGAGCTATACCCGATATTTAGCTCGTGCTCGGACTCACTTAAATCTCTAAGTAAGAATTCCCCAATTCCACAGCCTCTTGAGCATGATGGTGCTATTGTAAGGCGATAATACTTAGACGGATTACAGAGCAAATACCGGCGATAAGGTAAAAAGTCAGGGGCAGGCCGATATCTATAATTTTGTCTTCAAAGCGCTATTTTTTGACCTGTATAAGAAATTTCTGATAGGAACGGCCTTCAAATCTTTAGGCCATCAACTGTAATCACATCATTCGGAGCCAGAACACACATGAAGCACAACGAACCGGACCATGCCGAACGCATGAAATCAGCAGCAAAGGCGAAGCAAGCGCTGCTGGAACGGGCCCGTGCTAAAGCTCCGGAGAACGATCCTGACTTTGAAAAACGTCAAGAAGAACGCCTGGCGAAAGCCAAAGAGCGTGAAGAACGCATAGCAAAAAAGGCCGCTGAGAAGAAAGAGAAGCTGGCCCGTGTCGCAGAAGAGCGCGCGGCCAAGAAACTCGAGCGTCAAAAAGAGCTGGAAGAAGCCGAGGCTGCAAAGGTGGCTGATGTCGAGGCCCAAGCTGCCGCTGAAGAGGAGCTGAAGGCCAAACAAAAAGCGGCACGTGACGCTAAGTATGCCGCGCGCAAGGCCCGCCGACGTTAATCGTCTTGTCTTAAACTCCCTAAATCGACGTCATTTTTGTCAACAGCGGCGTGACGCCCGCAGCATAGACTGCCATGCTAGTGCAACGATTCGTCAACTGACCTGGGTGATACATGGTTCGTTTCTCGATCTTGAGCCGCTGGACACGCGCGGTGGGGCTTTTTACCGCGCTGGCTATTGGTCTCTTCTTTAGCCCCGTCATTCATAAAACTGCCAATGCCGAGCAGATTTTACGTGTTGGTGTTACGAGTTTGCCAACCTCGCGGGGTAATCCGTTTAACACCACAAGTGGCCTGCCCAGTCTCTATACCTATGCGGCTTTCTTCGAGGGGCTGACTCGCGTCAACAGTGTCGCCGCGCCGGTGCCCATGCTCGCAGAGCGATGGGAGTCAGAGACGACGACGTCCTGGCTTTTTCACCTCCGGCCAAATGTCGTGTTTTCCAATGGCGAACCACTAGATGCGGCTGCCGTAGCGGCCACGTACGCGATTTTACAAACAGAGATCGGCGTTACTTATCCCATTGCTCGTGAGTTGGCGGGCATTACGGCTATTGAAGTTGTCGATGAGCGAACGGTGCGTGTGCGCACTCAAGCGCCGGACATCCTTCTCCCTAACAAAATCGCGGCTCTGAAAATTGTTCCACCGCGCTATTGGGCTGATGTCGGTGTGGATGGTTTTGCCTCGGCACCGATTGGCACCGGACCGTTTATGATCACAGAGTATAGATCGTCCTCCATGACGTTAACCCGATCTCCAACCGCATGGCGTCAGCCACATGTTGATGGATTGGAAATTATTGCGGCAGCTGAGGCCATAGCTCGTGTGCAAGGCGTTTTGTCGGGGCGTTTGCATATAGGCTTGCAGTTGGGGCCTGATGAAACACCGATGGTGGAAGCCGCCGGACATCGCATGGTTGTCGGTGTTGACCCTAGCATGCAAGTTCTGGCCTTTATCACCGAAAAAGAGTCTCCACTGCAAAACCTCCAAGTGCGCCGCGCGCTCAATTATGCGGTAGATCGCACGGCAATCGCCGAGGGGTTGCTCGGAGGCAGCGTTAAAATGGCGACCCAGACCACGCCGAGCTTTGCGTTCGGCTGGGACCCGGAAATCAAACCCTGGCCCTATGATCCTGATCAAGCCAAAGCCATGCTTGCCGAAGCTGGTTATCCTGATGGGTTTTCGTTTTCGGCAGATATCTTGCTCAATAGTGCGTCGTTTGCACCGCAGGTTTATCAGCAGGTGGCGGCCGATCTGGCCCGCATCGGTGTGACCCTCTCTCTGCGCCAGATTCCTGCTTCTCAGTATGCGCGTGGTCTCTACCAGGGCGACTGGGGTGGCGAAGCGTTTGGTGTGGATTACGGCATTAACCCAACGCTGGATGCCTTAACGCCGTTGGTCCGTCATTCCTGCCTATGGGTTCAGCCCTGGTTCTGTGATCCCTCTGTGCCGCCGCTCATGGCGAAGGCCGAGGCTGCTTTTGATATAGAGGAACGCCGTAAGCTCACCCAGGCGGTTATGCGTCATCAGTTGAGTTTAGCACCGGCTATTTTACTGTATGAAACATCACGGTTTGATGCGGTCAGCCGGTCTGTGCAGGGCTATGAAATTGTCATAGGACATATCGATTACGATAAGATCACCATTGATGCTAATTAAACTCAGGGGTGAGCAAGAACAAACAGTCATTCAGTGCGCATCATCGCGCCTTTTGAAGTCAGCAATGATAGCAAATTTATTAAGGTCTTTAAGCGTAAGCGCATCAATAGATTAGAAAGTAAGGTGGGCATGAGTATTTTAAGTCCAGAAACAGCGAATTTTGACGGCGAAGTTGATGTTCTGGTGATTGGGGCTGGCGGCTGTGGTCTAACAGCGGCGCTCTCTGCTCATGAATCAGGCGCGGAAGTTCTGGTTCTTGAACGGGATTCTTCTGCCCTTGGGACGACAGCGATGTCGACCGGTTTGATTCCGGGGGCAGGCAGCAGGTTCCAAAAAGAAAAGGGCATTGAAGATTCGCCAGAACTCTTCACAGCCGATCTTCTTCGTAAAACACATAATGAAACAGATCATGATATGGCGGCTCATATGGCCAAGGTCTCTGCACCAACGGTCGAATGGCTTGCTGAGTCTTGCGGTGTGCCGCTGTCCCTGGTTGATTCCTTCGACTACCCCGGTCACACCAAACGCCGCATGCACGGCACACCCAACCGCACCGGGTCTGAACTGATGGGGGCGCTGCACGATGCGATGGCGCGCAACAGCCTGGATATCGTGTTGGAAGCGCCTGTAACGGATTTGTTTGCGGATAGCGCAGGTTTGGTCAAAGGTGTGCGCATCACGCGTCCAGACGGCACGGTTGAAGACCTCGGCTGTAATGCCCTGATCCTCGGATGCTGCGGTTTCGCCGGCAATCAGGAGATGTTGCAGGAATATATTCCTGAAATCGTTGCGGCGGAGTTTTTTGGGCACCCTGGCAATAAGGGGGATGCCATCCGTTGGGGACGAGGCATGGGCGCAGCCATTGGTGATATTCATTCGTACCAAGGTCATGGCGGTCTTGCCTACGGTCAGGGGGTTCCCATCCTTTGGGCGCATATTATGGAAGGCGGCTTCCAGGTGAATGCTAAGGGGGATCGGTTCTCAAACGAAGCCAAAGGTTATTCGGAACAAGCTGTACAAATCGTCGCGCAACCGGATCATTACGCCTGGAGCATCTACGATGAACGTTGTCATAACGTCATGAAAGAATTTGACGATTACCACGATGCTTTGAAGGCGGATTGTATTCGTAAGGCCGATACACTGGATGATCTTGTCGCGATCACAAAGCTGCCCGAAACCTTGAAACAAACGGTCGCTGATGTGGAAGCTATGACGCGCGGCGAGACGGAGGATGCGTTTGGGCGTGATTTCACCGGTCACGCGGTTCTGAAAGCGCCGTACTATGCTGTGAAGGTCAGCGCGGCATTGTTCCATACCCAAGGCGGTTTGGTTGTCGATGGCAACGGTCAAGTTAAACGTGAGGACGGTTCGTTGTTCCCAAATCTGTTTGCCGGGGGAGGTGCCGCGCGCGGTATTTCAGGGCCAGGGGCATCAGGCTACATGGCTGGCAATGGCCTTCTGACAGCCACCGCTTTTGGCTGGCTCTCTGGTCGCGCGGCTGCCAAGATTGTTACCTAATAGTATAGAGTTATCATTACCTGTAAGCCCCAGCAGAGACTTTGTCTCAGAATTTAAGCTAAGCTGTGGTTCTCTTTAAAGATCGGCGAGGGGCCTTTTTATGTCAGAACAATCAACACGGTCCTTGGATGAGTTTCGCGCCGGGTGGCAACCGCTTGTTGGCGCGATCTTTGGCGTTGGTGCGGGCCTGACCGGAATTGTCTTTTACACCCATGGTGTCTTCGTCATCCCGTTGACGGAAGAATTTGGTTGGACTCGGGGTGCAACCCAATTCGCCTTTTCCTTTGTTATGATCAGTGCGTTGGTCACAGCCCCATTCATTGGGTTTTTGAGTGACAAGTATGGTGCACGTAAGTTGTCACTCATATCGCTGATTACCCTCAGCGCAACGTTTGCCGCCCTGTCTCTGACAACGGATCAGATTTTCGTCTACTACGCTTTGTGGATCATTATGTCGGTCTTGGCCGCGGGCACCTTTCCGGTCACCTGGACGCGAGGTGTAAACACGTGGTTCAATGCAAACCGTGGGCTGGCGCTTGGTCTCACCATGATGGGCACAGGCTTGGTGGCGGCTGTGGGTCCTGCGTTTGCCGCGTCGCTCATAGAAGACTACGGATGGCGAGATGCGTATCGCGTCTTAGGATTGGCGCTTCTTGTCTGCACCTTTCCGATTGCCTATTTCTTCTTTTACGAAAAGGGCAGTGCAGATACAGACCGGGCAGATTTAGGCGTAAAGCCTAAGGGGATACGGCTGCTTATCATGGCCGCCGCGCTATTGTTTGTTGTGTATGTGTTCTGGGGGTTGTTGTCCAACCTCGCCCTCAAGATCATGCAGGATATGACGGTTGGTCTGGTGCTGGTGGGGTTCGGCGTGCTCGTGGCACTTTTCTATCTGCGTGAGCGCGGCAAAGGCATCTCTGATTCCCATGCATCAGCAGGTGACCAAGGTCTGAGCCCTAAAGAAGCGCTTTCAGGATATCGCTTTTGGGTGATGGGGATTGCGCTCTTCTTCGTGTGTTATGGCGTGGCTGGGCTCATTTCTAACCTTGTCCCGCTCCTTATGGACAACGGGTATCCCGTTGCCGAAGCGGCAAGCTATGCCGGTTTTGTAGGGGCGATGGTTGTGGTTGGTCGACTGCTCGTAGGCTATCTCATCGACCGCATTTGGGCACCAAAGGTGGCGTGTTTATTTTTGATATTGCCGGCTGTGTCTTGCATCCTTCTTGCACAGGACGAATTGACGCCGGCCATGATCACCATCGCGGCCTTAGCCGTTGGCCTGGCCGCTGGCGCTGAACTTGACCTGATTGCGTATTTGACCAGCCGCTACTTCGGGATGAAACACTACGGCCAATTGTATGGTGCGCAGTTTATTTTCTTTGCCATTGGGTCTGGCGCAGCACCGGCCGTGTTTGGATTATCATTCGATGCATTTGGCAGCTATGAACTGATTCTGTACTCAACCGCTGGCCTGTTTGTTTTGGGCGGCTTAATGATGCTGGCCTTGGGCCCATATCCCGTCTTTGCAAAGTCTGAGGCAGAGTGATTTTTGAAGGCAAACGGGCGCTGTAGGGTGATCAACTGGCTTGTGGCGGGGGCGGGGCAAGCCGGACAGTGCCATATCGCCGCGATCAAAAGGTGCTCCGACGCAGTTTTGGGTGGCGTGATTGATCCATTCCTGACCGATGATCTGGCGCGAGCTTCTGGAGCCCCCTCTGTTTTTAAGGATTTTGAGTCTGCTCTGTCAGCCGGTCCAGCAGATGGTCTTATCATCGCGACGCCCAACGATGTGCAAGCGGCGATAGCCCAAAAAGCGATCGCGGCTGGCCTCCCTGTTTTATGCGAGAAGCCGGTAGGGGTCTCATTGGCTGAGGCTAGGGCCTTAAATCAAAAAGCGAGGACTGCGGGTGTGCCGTTTGGTGTGGTTCTAAATCAACGCGCCCAAGCGCACACACGCTGGGTGACTAGCCTTATGCAGAGTGGCCATCTGAACCCAACGCGCGTGACCTTCACGGGTGATCTGGCACGCTTAACGGGCTGGCATGCTGAGCCTAGTCGTTCTGGGGGTGGTGTGCTCCGCACCATCGGTTTGCACTATCTGGATCTGTTGTTGTGGTGGTTTGGGACGCCCACGCTGGTTAAGGTTCAACTGAGGGGGCAGCCTCAGGATCATGCGTGCGATTTAGCCTTTGAGTTTGAGTCCGGATGCCAGGCGTCAGTGTCCCTTCAAGCGGTTAAAGAACGGGCGGCTGGACCTGTCGTTTGCATTATCGAAGGACAAACCGGTGAAAACGCCCAACGCGTCGAAATGCACGGGCATCAGATCGTAACAGCATCAGGTGTTTCAGACCCGCCAGCCCCAGAGCCAACGGATTCGGATTTCTTTTTCGGGCCAGGACACGGCACACTTGTGGCCGAAGCGACACAGGCACTCTCATGCAAAGAACCGTTTCCGGTCACACTGGAGGATGTGTTGCCAGCTTTAACGCTGATTGAAGAGCTGTACGCGGCTGCGTGAAGCGCTCGCAGGTTTCTCTTAGGGCTTAAACCGCCTGGGCTTTTTGACCACCAATAGACTGCAGCGCGCGATAGACATAAGCGCAGGCGAGCCAGACGGGAATGGCCAGCACGAAGGCCATAACCAAACTGACCGAGCTAAGAACAATTGAGGTCAGGACGACGAACAAAATTATGAAAAGTAGGTCCACAAGGGCGCGTCCCAGAACTTTCAAGAGTTTTAAAATCCACATATGTCTTACCTGTGTTGAACTCGGCAGTGATTAATCTACCTTATTTCTGTCGCCTTTTTGGCACCAACGCAAGGTCTCGCCGACCCCACAGTGGTCATGCCACATCATTTGCGCTCAAACGCATACATCGCCTCTGTCTGTCCGGCCTCGCTTAGACCCTCCAGATAAACGCGGGCGGTGTCCATATCCAGGGCATACAGGTCCATAAAGGCCAGAGTCGCCGCATTTAGGGTCGCCATTTGCTCTGGCATGGGGGCTGCGCCAACGTCGCCACAGATGAGGCCGCCGAAGCGGTGATCCGCGCCTTCAACCACGGCTAGGTACTTATCGCCCGGCGCTGCGTCTCTATAGGTGTCCGCGTGGACTTCCCAGGTTGGCATCATCGGCGGAATAAAATCTTCAGTGCCGGTAGTCACGATCATCGGTCGGTCAATGGACAACGAAGACTGCTCGTCGACAAATCCAGGCATCCGGCCAGGAGGTGAAACCGCAACAATGGCCTTAAAGCGGTCGTCCGGTTCGTGAACCAGCACATTTGGCTCGCCGCGTGAATAGCTTTTTAGACCGCCTGCGGATTGCGCCGTGAGGCCGCCATAGGAATGGCCTGCGGCGACCACGGTAGACAGGTCGACGGAGTCACTTAGGCCCGGAATGGCAGCGTCGATCTGATCCATCAAGTCCAAGCTGCGCTCCATGTCACGCCGCCGTTCTGTCCAAACAACCTCTTGCGGGTAGGCTTCGGCTTTTGAGTCCGGCTCGGCATCCAGATGGCGCGGTTGAATCACGGTATAGCCATAGCTGGCCCAGTGGGCGACCAATGGGTCGTTGCCGTCTAATTCACATTTAAAGCCATGCGAAAAAATAATCACCGGCGACTCAGATTTACCAACAGGCCGCGTCACTTGCACAACAAAGGGTTCCGGGCGATCAGGCACAGCAAGTTCTAGATTGCGCACATAGCTTACTTCATAGGGGCCTGGCTTGCCCGTGTATCGGTCTGCATCGGCCAGAGCCGATGCTGAGGCCGCCACCAGTGAGAAAGCTGTCAATGCAAGGCGCAGGATCATGATTTTTCATCCGAATCGTTGAGACAACACTTCAAATGTATTTATAACCTTTTTTGAGGCGGGAAAGGTCATTTTCTCAGACCCGTTCAACCTTAGAGCTTTTGAGCTTCTCTCAGGCCAGCTAAGGTAATCTCTATGAAAGTACATAGACTTTACCGGAGCATTGCTACATGTCAGCTTTAAAACAGAGCGGGTTCTTATCTCTAGCGTGCTGCGTCCTGTTCGTTTTTGCTGGGGGCTCTGTTTTAGATGCGCAAGAAGAGGTGGAACGCCCTCTGGCCAAGATGGGCTCTGTCGGATTCGTCACCGATGATTTAGACGCCACCATTCATTTCTACGAGACCGTTCTCGGCTTTTCTGTGGTGGGAGCTACTGATGTAACGGCGCCAAAGACACGCCAAGTGGTCGGTGAGCCGTCTGGTGAAGCTGTTCGCTATGCTGCTCTGGCACCTGATGCCTGGGTCAAAGGTGATAAGTCGCTCGCTATACTTAGTTTCTTTGAAGTGCCATCCGCGTCGTCACGCCCAAATAGAGGAAACGCAAGCCACCCTTCCTTTGTTGGGGATGCCATACTGGGACTGAGCGTTAACAACTTGGATCAGGTCGTCGCACGCGCCCAAGCAGCTGGCGCGCCCCTTGTCGCTGACCTCGGTGACTCAGGTACAACGCGGACCAGTCAATCCATCTCCATTCTAGACCCCAATGGTCTCCGGCTTGAGATTTACGAGTACTAGAAGACTCAGACTAACAGTACGGCCCCTTCGGAGAATAAAATGAAAAAATTTATATTTCACATGTCTCTTCTGATCACGCTGACCTGGTCGGCGATCGCGTCAGCCGATGTTGAGTTTATGACGGTCGAAGGCTACGGCGGCGTGCCACTGAACGTGATGACAGCGGGCAATCCCGACAATCCGGCGATTTTATTTATTCACGGTATGGCGCAAGCCTCACAGGCATTTCGTCTGCAATTTGAATCCGGCCTTGCGGACGAATTTTATCTGGTTGCGTTTGACATGCGGGGTCATGGTTTGTCGGGCAAGCCATGGCAACCAGAACTCCTGGGACCCTCTCAGCCCTGGGCGGGCGATGTCGCAACCGTTATGGCCGTTACCGGCCTCGATAAACCGGTTGTCGTCGGTTGGTCCTATGGCGGCTTCGTGGTCGCGGATTACGTCCGCCATTATGGTGTTGATAACATCGCCGGCATCAACCTGGTTGGGTCGCTCGGCGGATTGGTGCCGCGTTCGCCTTTTCCCCAGACCGACGATGTGAAAGAGATTATGGAAAATTCTGCCCGCACCCGGTCTTTGAATCTCCTGGACAACGTTATCGCCGCTGAGAATGTGGCGGCATCGTTTTACACGGACAACATGACCGACGCCGATAAAGCGGCGCAGGTGGCTATGGGGCTGATGATGCCCGCTTACGTGCGCCGTGCTATGGCGGGCCGCAAGTTGGACAATATAGACATCGCGATGCAGATGACCGTGCCCATGCTGTTAACACGCGGTTCGGACGATCTCATGATGCCTGATTCAGATACGACGTTGGCGTTGGAAACGCTCCCCAATGCGATCTTGTCATTCTACCCGGACACGGGCCACTTGCCGTTTTTTCAGCGCGTTGATCGCTTTAATAACGAACTGTCGGAATTTGCTAAAACCGTCCAGATGTCTGAATAAGCCAAGCGCGCTTACACCTTGATGTGTTGCCAGCGGCCAAATTGCCAGAACCCGGCAAAGATCAGCGTTGTGAGCAGGCGGTAGGTGATGAACCATGTCCACACGCCCATCAGTCCATAACCCAACACCGGCCCGATCACATAGGCCAGGGGCAGGAACACAAGCCATTGCAAACTGATTGACATTTTAGCGACGACCTTTGCCGCCCCGGCGCCTTGCAGGCCGCTCAGGAGAATCATCGAAACGGCTTCGAACCAAATGGTTGCTCCAACCAAAATGAGGGCCGGTCGTGCCAGGGCAATGACCTCAGGGTCGGTGAGAAAAATCGACAGGATTGGTGTTGGTAGAAAGACCATGGGGATGCCCAGCACGCCCATGACGCAGATCCCGATTTTAACGACATCCCACCCCCAGGCTTTGGCATCTTCCGGGTCGCCGCGCCCCAAGGCTTGACCGACCATGGACGCGCAGGCAATCCCTAGCCCTAATCCCGGCAAGAATGCGGTCTGAGAGACATTCATCAAAACGTTTGCCGCAGCCAATTCTGCGGTCCCAATTTTTCCAATAATCAAAAATAGGGCGGTAAACCCGGCGGCAAAAAAGAACTGCTGAATGGAGGCTGGGATTGAGATGCGCAGAATACCGAGAAGAGTTTCGCGTTTGGGCAGCCGGTCCATAAAGCCCCGGTCGCGTGCCAGGTGCCAGGCTTGCGTGGCGTACAGGACCGTGCCCACGAAAATTGAAATCGTCGTCGCAATGCCGGCGCCTTCAGCCCCCAGGGCCGGGGCTCCCAAATTGCCAAATATCAAAACCCAATTGAGGAAAATATTGACCACATGCATCACGATCAGAGTGCGCATGTAGACCAACGACATGTTGATTCCGTTCCAGAACCCGCGGAAGGAATAGTTCATCGCAATTGCTACTGTGCCCAGAAAGCGGGCCTGTAAGTAGGGCACACCTTGCTCAACAACCTCCGGATCGCTGACCAACAATGGAAATCCAAAAGGTGTGGCGTAGTAAAAAATGACAGTCAGCGGCACGCCGATGATGAAGGCCAGGAATAAGCCGCCGTTTAAAGGAATGGCGGTTTCGTGCTCTTTGCCTTCGCCTTTTCGGCGCGACGCAATGGCTTGAACGCCAGTGCCCAGTCCCAGAATGATCGCGATGGCCATGAAATTGGTAAAACTGGCGATTCCTACGGCTGCTAGAGCGGCCGGCCCAACCCGCCCGACCATCGCGGTATCAACCAGATTCAGAATGTTTTGCGAGACCATGCCGGCAACAATTGGCAGCGATAGCGTCAGAATTGTCTTAAGCCGACTTGCGGGTAGCGGTGTTGGCGTCGCGTCGGTCATATAAATCCCTGAACCCCAAAAATCTCTATCAGGACACTCTACGCGATAAAATTAGCCATGGGTTTGACAAACGCGTGACCGGTGCACCTGATCCGGGCAAATGATTGGGCACGTGACTCGCAACGCTCTCCACGCAACCCAGGCGCATACTTGACCATTGACGCGGGGGAGGCTCTTAGCCCTACGATGCTCAAGGTGAAGTCAGAGTCAGGGGAATGAAATGCGACATTGGCCAAAAGTCCTAATGCTATTTTGTATCGGTGTGCTGATGACGAATGCGTCTGATGCGCAGTCAGCCACAGAGGCCCAATGCCAAGCGCTCCTCAATCAGGACTTTTCAACGGTCATTGATGCCCCCACCCATCTTATGGGCAGCAAAGCAGCTCCGGCATCAGCGGAGGGTGTGCCTGCGCATTGTCAGGTGCGTGGCTATGTTGCGCCTAGCATTGAGTTTGAGATCCGGCTGCCCCTGAATAACTGGAACGGTAAATTTCTGAAGCGCGGCTGCGGTGGCTTCTGTGGGGGCGTTTTTATCACCGCGTGCAACAATCACTTGAAAGATGGCTATGCCTGCATTGCGGGTGATATGGGCCATACCTCGACTGGCACCGATGGCAAATGGGCCTATAACGATGTCCAGGCCGAAATCGATTTTGGGTATCGTGCCACCCATGTGGTCACGGTGGCCGGGAAGGCGATCACGGAGTTCTTCTACGGCGCCGCCCCTCAACGATC
The DNA here is from genome assembly GCA_040221475.1 of Rhodospirillaceae bacterium. Classification (GTDB taxonomy): domain Bacteria; phylum Pseudomonadota; class Alphaproteobacteria; order Rhodospirillales; family Rhodospirillaceae; genus WLXB01. The sequence goes on from JAVKEJ010000052.1 coordinate 231,499, forward strand.
CTATTTCATGGGGTGCTCAACCGGCGGTCGTCAGGGATTGGTCGAAGCCCAACGCTTCCCTTACGACTTTGACGGCATTGTTGCGGGCGCACCGGTGATCAACGAGACCGGTGCGGGTATGCAACTGCTGTGGAATGTTGTGGCCAACCGTGATGACGGTGGAAAACAGATATTGCCCGCCAGAAAAGTCCAGATGATTCATGATGCGGTCGTCAAGAAATGCGATAGGAATGACGGCCTTGAAGATGGTCTGATCGGCGATGCGCGGGCGTGTGATTTTGAACCCAGTGAGTTGCAATGTCGTGGTGAGGACCGGGCCTCCTGTCTTACGGCGGCCCAGGTTGAGGTGGTGAGCAAGATTTATAACGGCCCGGTTAATGCGGCAGGAGAGGCGCTGTATACGGGCGGTGCACAGCGTGGGTCTGAACTGAACTGGATCGGCACCTACATCAGCGAAGATGGGGGCCCGTCGATCTATGAAAATTTCATGGGTGACCTGTGGCGCTATCTTGGTTTCATGCCGGACCCTGGCCCCGCATGGCAGCAGACTGATTTCGACTTCGACTATGACTACAAACGGCTTGGGTTGATGGAAACTTTTTACAGTGGCTCAAACCCGGATCTGCGTAAATTCAAAGCCAATGGCGGAAAAATTTTAGTCTATCAAGGCTGGAGTGATCAGTCCGTGGTACCATTGAATATCATCGACTACACCGACACCGTTACCAATACCATGGGTGGTCAGGCCGCGACGCAAGAGTTCTTTCGCCTGTTTATGATCCCCGGCATGAATCATTGCACCGGAGGAGACGGGGCTTATGCGATTGATTATCTCGCCTATTTGGAAGCATGGGTTGAGCAGGGAACAGCGCCAGACAGATTGACCGGTATTCACCCAAAGGTAAGTGTTGATAGCGCGGGCACCGATTTACCCTTGAGCGCGGATCAGGTCGAGTTCAGCCGACCGGTCTTTCCGTATCCTGCGAGGGTTCAATACGATGGAAGCGGTGACCCAACGCAAGACAGCAGTTTTATGCGCGTCGATCCATAGTTACGGAGAGCACAACTAGACGGGCTTAAGAATGTTCTTTTCTAAGTAGTCCAACATCTTTGCCAACGACTCATCTAACGAGAGTTCTCCGGTGTTAACGTCAAGGTCGGGAGACTCCGGGGGTTCCCAAGGTGACGAGACGCCGGTGAAATCGTCGATCTCGCCGCGTCGCGCTTTTGCATACAAACCTTTAACATCGCGAGATTCACACACGTCCATGTTGGCGCTTACGTGAACCTCGTGGAACTCTGCGCCGATGATCTCCCGTGCCGCAGCACGTGTGGCTTTGGTCGGCGCAATAAAGGCTGAAATCACAATCGTTCCCGCATCGGCAAACAGCTTAGCGACTTCAGCTACGCGGCGAATGTTTTCAATGCGCTCTTCTTCGCTGAACCCAAGGTCCCGGTTCAGGCCGTTGCGCACGTTGTCGCCGTCCAGCGTGTAGACCTGGATTTTACGGCTGAACAGTTCCCGTTGCAGCGCCATCGCTAAGGTGGATTTTCCCGCACCGGATAATCCAGACATCCACAATACTGCGCCTGGATAACCGTTGGCTTTGGCTCGTTCTTCTGCGGTGACGGATTGTGGTACAGCCGTTAAGTTGCGTGACGCCACCTCTATATCGCTGCCGCCTTCAATGATGCAGCCACCGACAACATCGTATCCATCCAGCAAAACACCACGCCCCATCGCCGGCAGGTCGTGAAACAGATCATAAGTAATGTCGCTGCGGGACCGGAGTGTCACTTCTGCAACCCCATTTTGCACCACTTCCGTTCCACGGTGCCGGCTGAGGTCCTCGACATCAATCACAGTGTCGACGGAATCAACAGTCACATCGTAACTGGCCGTCGCGAGCTTAAGCGTCAGGGATTCGCCCTGACGCAACGGATCTTTGCTGAGCCAAAACAGGCGCACAGACAACGCGTTAGAAAGTTTAGGACCCGCTGTTGGAAGCGTGAGGACGTGCCCGCGCTCAATGAACAGTTCATCGTCTAAGTTCAACGCAACAGATTGGCCGGCCTGAACAGATTGAATAGGGGCTGCGGCTTTCCAGCTTCCAAATGACAATACTTTCGCTGACCGGCCACTCGGCCAAACCGAAATGGCGTCGCCTTGATTTAAGGTTCCGCTTTCAACCCGGCCAACGATGAAACGTTTGCCGTCCTGTCGATACACATCCTGAACAGGCATGCGAAAGGGGCGCTCCGTCGCTGCGGATACTCTTGGAAAGGCATCTAAAGCGTCGGTCAGGGTTGGGCCATGGTACCAGGATATGCTGCCAGATCGACGGGCGAGATTATCGCCGTGCATGGCGGCCACCGGAATAACCGCTTGAGCGCTCAGACCAATATCTTTGAGATACGCGCGCATCTCTGCCTCAACAACTTTGAAGCGTTCTTCCGAATGGTTGACTAAATCCATTTTATTGACGGCGACCACCACCTGCGGAATTCCGATTAGGTGCAGCAGGTAGGCATGCCGTCGTGTCTGTTCTGAAATACCTTGCTTGGCATCAATAACGATCACGCCCGCGTTCGCGCTGGCTGCACCGGTGACCATGTTGCGCAAAAATTCCCGGTGGCCGGGCGCATCAATGATCACGTAGCGCCGGGTCTCGGTATGAAACCAGATTTGGGTGGAGTCCACGGTAATCGCTTGATCACGTTCAAGCTGCAAGGCATCCAGCACAAACGACCATTCGAAGGGCACCCCGCGCCGATCAGAACTGGCTTGCAGCTCCTCGACTTTTCCGGTTGGCAAAGAGTTCGTGTCATGGAGCATGCGACCGATCAAGGTCGACTTGCCATGATCAATATGCCCAACAATAACAATGGGAAAAGCGCGTTCCCTAACCAAAGGTAACCCCATCAGAGATACCCCATCGTGCGCAGGCGCTCAAAGCTGTCTTCCGATTCATGATCCATCGTCCGTCCGGCACGCTCCGGATCTTTCGTGGCCTCAAGTTCGATAATGATTTCTGCGATGGTCGTGGCTTCAGATTGGATTGGCTCGGTAATGCCAATTTCGCCCAAGGATCTAAAGCGCTGACCATTCTTGGCGTAGTACAAGGGCACCATGGGGATATCCTCCCGCTCGATGTAACGCCAGATATCCACCTCGGTCCAATGCAGCAAGGGGTGCACGCGCACATGGGTGCCGGGTGGGAAGTCGGTGTTGTACTGATCCCAGAACTCCGGCGGCTGCTCGCGAAAATCCCACGAGTTATCTGTACCACGCGGGCTGAACACGCGTTCTTTGGCGCGTGTCGCCTGTTCATCCCGGCGAATGCCTGTAATCAGCGCCTTAAACCCATAACGTTCAATGGCCTGCTGCAAGCCGAGCGACTTACGTGCTGCAAACCGGGACGCGGGTGGCAGGCTGGCATCAACCGCTTCGATGGGCGGGCAATCATCTGCGATTAAGTTTAAATTCCACGCGGCGCTGTATTGGTCGCGAAAGGCATAAGCCTCGGGGAATTCTTTACCCGTATCTAAGTGTACAGCAGGGAAGGGCATGCGGCCCAGAAAGGCTTTTTTGGCCAGCCAGATCATCACGCACGAGTCTTTACCGAGGGACCACAGCAGGGCCAGGGGATCGAACTTGTTATAGGCTTCGCGCAATATAAAGATGCTCTGAGCCTCAAGTGCGTCCAAATCGTCCATGAAATCTCAACTTTCAATCACATTACCGGCTTTCTAACGTGCCAGATTTCCTTTGTATATCAGCTTTTCCGCGCCGTCGTGGCTTCAGGGCTTGACGGGGGACCATCGTCTCAGGCCCAATCATACACCAGATGAGGCCAATGAACTGCCGGGGGCATGATGACTAAATTTTTAATATCAGACGAAAATAAAGAAGGATTTCGTTTAGAGGATATTCTGCACGCTATACGCAAAGACGTTATTACCCGCAGCTTAAAGATTGCGGATGACGGTCGCCCAGAGGCACAGCATGTGTTGAATAACAATATAAAAGTATTGAACTACTTGTCAGAGGCCATCGCTTTGGCCGAAGATTCAACACGCACATTGGACAAGGCTTTTGGTCCTCATGGATCAGAACCGCGTATTGGCAAAGAATAAGAGCTTTCTCCGTTCTCCTCTGATTGCCCTGTCGCAAAAAAACTCCTAAGTAGCGCCGTAGATTACAACAGGGTTTTTCATGGCGATCACTCATATCGAATATGCGCTCATCCAACGTTTGGCGGATGAAAAATTATTTCCCAGCGCGCCATCTATTCTCGAACTCGGCCAATCCAATTGGTACGGCGATGTTCCACTCGACACACTCGCCCAGGACGCCAAGCAATTTGCAGCGTCTCCAGAAGAGTCAGGGGCACTTGTCGAACGCCTACGGGAGCTATCTCAAGACAAACCGAAACACCTCTTGTTCAAAATTGCAGACGTGTTCTGGGAAACCTTCCTAGGGCCGCACACTTACATGGCAATTGATTTGCATGGTGTTGATGAGCGGGCTCACAAGTTTGACCTGAATAAACCGGTGCCGATAGAAGACCAGTTTGATGTTGTTTGTAATTTTGGAACAGCAGAACATGTCTTTAATGTCTACCAGGTCTTCAAGACGGTTCATGAGCGCACCAAGCCCGGCGGGTTGATGCTGCATGGCCTGCCATTTCAAGGTTGGGTCGATCACGGCTTTTACAATTTTCAACCGACCTTCTATTTCGATTTGGCTGCAGCCAACCAATACGCGCCGGTTTCTATACTCTACGCTGAAGTGTCACCGCCGAACATTATCGCTGTGGTTGAACGTTCAACCATCCACGACATGGTTGAACGTGGAGAAATCGGAGCCAACGCCATGATGTTTGCCGTGTTCCGGAAGCCTGAAAACGAGGATGCTTTTGTCGCGCCCCAGCAAGGATATTATGCGCGCACCCTAGATAAGGACTCAGCAGAACGCTGGCAAAAACTCCGCTAAGAATATACCCGAATAAGTGCTGTTCCTGGTTCCCTTGCGAACGGCTGAACAGACAGCTCCTTTAACAATTGCTCGATCGCATCTGGCCATGCACAATGGGGGTACGTTGCGGTTGCAACACATCAGCATGGGGAAAGCCAGCATGGACAATTCTAAAATCTCACGACGAGGGCTTGCGTCCACGGCTGCGGGCTTGGGTGTTGCAGCGGCTGGTCTTGGTGCCAGCACTCGCGGGCAGGCAGCGGTCACCGCTTTGCCAACGGACCCGGTCGAGCAATTGCACGCCATGGTTAAGATGATGGGAACGCGCGCAGAAGAGCGTGTGATTTGGAAAACCAAAGGCAAGATTTTTGCGATCATGCCCGATGACGTGGTTCTGCTGTATGGCATGCGGGGCAGTGAGAGCACGTGGTGGCGGCAAATCGATGACACCACCTACGTCCGCTACAACTCGACCATGTCTTTCTTCACCGATCCCGAGACCGATGAATTCATCGACACCTACACAAGCCCGTTCAACGGTGAGACCCTCACGCTTCCCGCAAGCTATATCCGCCATAAGGAAGGGGAGTTCTTTACGCCGATGGGCAGTTACTATGGCTCCATGAAAAAGGCATTTCCTGAAAAATACAAAGATGAGCCATTGCACATGGATTGGACGCTGGATGGCGATGTCATCCGCCGCCAGGAAGGCGATAACTTTCCACCGATCATCCCGCAACCCTCTATCGAGTACGCTTCAATGTTTGCGTGGGCCTCGGAAGTCTTCGATCCCGATCTGGATCGGGCCAGCGGCGTTTCCAGTGGATGGAACATTATGGCCGGCTCCCGCACGCCATACACCGAGTTGGGAATACCACCAGGCAACGTGAACTGGCATTTTGACGCCGTAAAAATTGATGATGTTGATCAGTTGGATGAAGACTATCTGGTCCGCGCGCGGGCCCACAGCGACCGGTTTGATGTCTCACCTGAGCTTGATGAGGGGCCGTCCTTCTTCGAGCGCATCCTTCAACTGCGCGGCCTTTCTAAATAAGACGGGTCCAAGGCTAAGGCACGTCTCTAAAAAATGGCGATATTCTAGGTGCACATGGGGTTCGCTTTTTAAGAGTGAGCCCCATTCACATTGATGCGCTTGTTTCAGGGCTCAAATCTGGGATATAGACGTCGCTCAATCGCGCTTTTGAACAGATTTGCTGAGCGTAGTGATTTTATCACTTTCGCGCTCAGGCAATGCACATCGACATTGGAACGAACGACATATGGCAAGCTATCAATACGTCTACACCATGCACAAACTCGGCAAGAGCTATCCGGGTGGTAAAGAAGTTGTCAAAGACGTTTCCTTGTCGTTCCTCCCGGGGGCGAAAATTGGTGTGCTTGGCTACAACGGCTCAGGTAAGTCGACGCTGCTCAAAATTATGGCCGGCCTGGATACCGAGTATACCGGTGAGGCGCGGGCGGCGGATGGCGTCAAGATTGGCTACCTTGAGCAAGAACCCGAACTCAATCCTGATAAAGACGTGCTGGGCAACGTCATGGAAGGGGTTGGCGAAATCAACACCCTGTTGCAACGGTTTGAAGAGGTCAGCGCCAAGTTCGCAGAGGAGATGACCGACGATGAAATGAACGACCTCATCGCCGAGCAAGCGGATTTGCAGGAAAAAATTGATGCGGCAGACGGCTGGGATGTCCAGCGTGGCGTCGAGATCGCCATGGATGCTCTCAGGTGTCCGCCAGGGGATTCTAGTGTTGAGAAGCTCTCAGGCGGTGAAAAACGTCGCGTGGCGTTGTGCCGCCTTCTGCTCTCTAAGCCCGATATGCTTCTGCTTGATGAACCGACCAACCACCTGGATGCGGAATCTGTCGGCTGGCTGGAACACTTTTTGGAAGAATACCCAGGCACGGTCGTCGGTGTCACCCACGACCGTTACTTCCTTGATAATGTCACCGGCTGGATTCTTGAACTGGACCGTGGCCGCGGCATTCCCTACGAAGGCAATTACTCGTCTTGGCTTGAGCAAAAACAAAAACGGCTTAAGCAGGAAGAGCGCGAAGAAACAGGCCGTCAACGGACCCTACAAACCGAATTGGAATGGGTACGCCAAAGCCCATCGGCCCGACGCTCCAAGAGCAAGGCGCGTATCTCAGCCTACAATGACTTGGTGGCCCAAGCCGCCGAGCGTGCACCTGACCACGCGCAAATTGTTATTCCGCCCGGTGAGCGTTTGGGGGGCTTGGTTATTGAGGCCAAGGGCATTTCTAAAGCCTATGGCGACCGCCTCCTGATTGACAACTTGAACTTTAATCTCCCGCCCGGGGGTATTGTCGGTGTGATCGGACCCAACGGGGCCGGGAAGTCTACGTTGTTCAAAATGATCACCGGACTTGAAAAGCCTGATTCTGGCGAGCTGCGCATCGGAGACACCGTCAAACTTGGCTATATCGACCAAAATCGTGAGGCTCTGTCTGCAAATAAGACCGTCTGGGAGGAAATTTCAGACGGCAATGATGAAATCATGTTGGGCAAGTTCCCCGTGCAAAGCCGGGCTTATGTGGGGCGGTTTAACTTCAAAGGCTCCGACCAGCAGAAAAAGGTCGGACAGTTGTCTGGCGGGGAGCGTAATCGCGTCCATCTGGCCAAAATGTTAAAATCCGGCTCCAACGTCATTCTTCTCGATGAGCCCACCAATGACCTGGATGTAGATACCCTGCGGGCGTTGGAGCTGGCGCTGTTAGAGTTTGCCGGCTGTGCCATTGTGATCAGCCACGATCGCTGGTTCCTGGACCGCATCGCCACACACATCCTCGCTTTTGAAGGCGATAGCCATGTGGAGTGGTTTGAGGGCAACTTTGAAGACTACGAGGAAGACAAACGCCGCCGTCTGGGCACAGATGCCACCGAGCCACATCGTATCAAGTACAAAAAGATTGAGCGTTAAAACCACGCCGACCAGGCTGAACGGGTCTAAACAGTCTCCAGATCACTGCGGCGGATGAGAAACCAGAAAGCCGTGACATTTTTGCACTTTTTCGCTGTAGGACGTTTAGGGGCACGTTTGTGATTTTTGAAAAGTGGCAGTTTTCCTAGATGCACAGTAGCGCACGATGGCATGGACGTCAGGTTTAGACCGCATTGAGACTTTGTTATGAACGCGAAGTGAACGTTATAAAACTACCACTCTGTGGACGCTATAACGATCCCAGTTTGGGGCAGTCTGTACTTTCTCTCATGATCCGCCTCGGAGAAAGCTATGCCATGTGTATATAGGCATCATCCAAGTTAATTTACACCCAGGGGAGAACTACTTAAATGAAACGTACGTCTGTATTGGCCGCGTCGACAGCTTTGGTCACGTCGCTACTTTTGCCGCATGTGGCACCGATGGCCCAAACTTTGGCCCTCGAAGAAATCGTGGTGACCGCCCGTAAGGTTGAAGAAAACCTCATGGAAGTGCCGTTGGCCATTACCGCTTTCTCAGCGCAGGATATTGAGTCGCGTAACATGAAGGACCTGAATGACATCAGTTCCTTTACGCCAAGCTTTAACTTCGTCAACCAGCAAGGCGGCTCTGGCCGTAACGACCGTTCGTCTAATGCACTGACCTTCCGCGGATTGTTCCTGGGCAACAACGTCGGCTTGTCCGCTGGCGGGCAATTGTTCATTGATGGGGCTCCGGTGATTGGGGCCCAGACCCCGAGCATCAGCGACGTCGAACGTATTGAAGTGCTGAAAGGCCCACAGAGCGCCTATTTCGGTCGTTCAACGTTCGTTGGCGCGATTAACTTTGTCACGCGTGATCCTGGTGATGAGTTCAAAGGCCGCGTGAACGCCGAGTACTCAAGTTTTAACTCCCATGACCTTGCGCTTAGCCTTGAAGGCCCGATTGTCGAAGACAAGCTGGCCATTCGTGTTGGTGGCCGCAATGTGCACGTTGGCGGCTACTATAATAACTTTGCCGATCCACTTCAGGAATTTGGCGAACAAAACACGTCCTCTATCTCAACCTCACTTGTTTTCACGCCGAGTGAAAACTTAAAGGTTAAAGCGTTCGTCCAGTATTTCGAAAACAAAGACGGTGCGCCGGCGCAAGCTGCGTTGAAGCAAGAGTCTTTTAACGGCATTGCTGATCGCAACGGCAATTGCCGCCCGAGCACGCCGTTGCCTGCCGATATCACGCCTGGAAGCAGCGCCGCACGAGGATACTTCTGCGGCACCCTGCCAAGCGTCAGTGAACTCGACCCGTCGCTTATTTCGGGCGACTACACGATCAACGCCTTGCTCCGCGAGACATTGTTCAACCCGAACCCAAATTGGTTGACGTTCGATCCGACCTTTGTTGAAGGCTATGCGCACCGTCGCAACGCCTTCCAGGCGAATGTTCGCGTCGATTACGACACCGAGGGCGGTTACTCGTTCAGCTCCTTGTCAGCCTTTCACAAAGACAAGTCGTCAAACCTGATCGACCTTAATTATCGCGATGCTCATGATATCGCGAACCCGTTCTATGTTTCTGAAACGGTTACGCCGACCCGTTTGCCGTGGCGCAACACCCTCCTGCTTAGCCAAGCCCGCTCTCGGGATTGGAGTCAGGAATTGCGCATTACCTCGCCGCAAGACGAGCGCTTGCGTTGGACAGCGGGTGTTAACTATCTCTACGCGCATTCACCGGGTGGAACGGTCTATGGTAACCTGATCCTTGGGCCATTCTTTACGGCGGCCATTACCAAGCAATGGGCTGAGACACCCTCCGTGTTCGGCGCTGTTTATTATGACATAGCTGATAACCTGACACTCAGTGCCGAAGCGCGGTACCAATGGGATAAAATCAGCCAGCAGCCTATCATTGGCACAAATGGTCTCCCGACCACCGGCGTTGCCGCAACAAAGCTAGAAGAAACCTACAAGAGCTTCTCGCCTCGTGTCTCTCTTGACTACAAGTATGCAGAAAACTCGACCGTCTACGCCTTGTTCTCTCGTGGGTATCGCCCGGGCGGCTTCAATGCGGGTCTTGTGACCTCAACACCTGAAACGCTTGCAGCATTGCGCGCCGTTGTGCCGGATGCAGGCATCTCCTATCAGGAAGAGCAGATCGACAACTACGAAGTTGGTTTGAAATCAACACTGCTCGATGGCCGTGCCCGGACAACAATCGCGCTCTACTATATGGATTGGTTGAACGGACAGTCTCAGAACAGCATCCCTGTAGTGGCCAATGGCGTCGCCAACCTGATCGGCCTAACCATCAATAACGGTGTCGCCAAGCTCAAGGGCATCGAATTTGAAGGTCAATTCCAGGCAACCGAAAACCTTACGTTGACAGGTATGTTTGGTCTGAACGACACGGAGATCGAAGCCTTCAACTGTTCAGAGTGTAATAACGTATACGGGACTTTCGACGCAGTCGGAAATGATCTTCCAACTGTTCCAAAGTACACGTGGGCACTTTCAGCCGAGTATACCGATCAACTGACCAGTGAATTCGATTGGTACAGTCGTGCGGACTACACCCACACGGGCGCAAAGAATACCGACTTCTCGAACGTTGCGCAGACAGCCGCAATTGACAAAGTGAACCTTCGCGTTGGTATTCGTAATGAGGCCATGTCCCTGGAAGCTTTCGTCCTGAATGCGTTTAACAACGATGAGTTGATCCACGGCCTGCAAGGAACAGACGTGTTCAACTTCATTACGGGTCCGGCTCCTGGTGCGCGCGAAATTCGTGTGTCATTGCCAGTCCCACGTAGTTTCGGTGTGCGGGCGAGCTACAACTTCTAAGTTTTCGCTCATATAAACAGTTTGGCAGCGGCCGGGGTCTTCCCCGGCCGCTGTTTTTTTGCGCTATTTTTTACAAGACATTTCCTGGTTTTATTCCGGTGAACGTTAAGTCGAGATGTCTTTGCGTAATGAGTCAGGCTGATGTATGTCCTGAACATCTTCAACGTAAAGTTTTATTCATGCTCCATCGTCTGCACTCAAGTGTTGTTCTTCACGTCGCTGTTTTTCTTGCTTTTATAACAGATGCATTGCCCGCTCTGGCGCAAGCAGAGACACAGCCTGTTTTGTTACCGGCGCAGCCACAGGTCTCTGAAGATGGGTCAAAGACGGTCTATCCCGCCGCCTACTTTGTTCAGTACGACCCCTTAACCCTGCAGGATATGCTCCAGCGTATTCCGGGCGCATCTATCACGGAGTCTGTCGCCACCGAAGAACGCCGCGGTTTGCGTGGCAACGAAGATGCCATTCTCATTAATGGGCAGCAGATCACGGGAAAAGACAGTGGCGGGGCTTCCGAACTGCAGCGCATTGCCGCCGCTCAAGTGGAACGCATTGAAATCTTACGCGGCTCCTCCAGTGAAGTGCAGAGCACAACCCAGCGCATTATCAACGTGATCTTGCGGGCGGATGCCGGGGCGACTACAACTCTCACATTTGCGAGCCCGTATTACACCAATGACGGGTCGGTGCGTCCCATCGTTGGCGCGACCTACAGCGTCAATGAACCCACCCGCAACTACACGGTGTCGATGAACACCAACCCGATTTACCGCCCCTGGGAACGGACCAAACTGACAACCGACTTGGCCGGTCAGCCGGTGCTGTCCAGCGTCGAGTCAGAGCAGTCGAACAACTATACGATGCAATCCACCGGTCGGTATGAACAGAGTTTTGACTCCGGTTCGCGCCTGCAATTCAATGGTTTGGCACAATGGCGGATTCTTGATCGCGAGCGCCGCGAGGTGCTGCGGGATCCCATGATCCCCCGCCAAAGCAACCAACTGTCAGATATCCTAGAAGTTGACGAGCGGGACCGCTTTACGGCGGAATTGAGTGCCGATTACAGCTTTCCGGTCGGTGAATCTGACACGGTCACGCTGCTCGGTTTGGTCAACTGGGAAAAAGAAAACCGCGACCGCGAAGTGTTTGATTTGGCACCGGAGGATGAGCCCGTTCTGGTGCGTCAGGCGCGTCAGGATATTAAAACCGAGACCATCGTGCGCGGCACCTACGACCGCACGGTCAGTCCCACCCTCGGGGGGCAAATTGGCTTGGAAAGTGCCTTGAACACACAAGATACCGCGTTCGATTTGTCGACCTTGGTCAATGGGGTCCTGACGCCGCTGCAAATTTTCAATAGCGACGGCAAGGTCACTGAGTATCGTTCCGAGGCGTTCTCGACCCTGCGTTGGCGGCCCTTTGATAAACTGGAAACCGAGACCGGACTTGCTGTTGAGGCTTCGCGGATTACTCAGGTCAGTGGTGATGTGGATAACGCCCGCACGCTTGTGTTCGCAAAGCCAACCTTCAATGCCTACTGGGATATCACGCCGAGTGATAAGATCATTTTCTCTGTCGCCCGTGACGTCAAGCAACTTAATTTCCTCGAGTTTGTCGCCACCATCACAGATCGCGATCAGGAACTGGAAGCAGGTAATCCTGACCTCAGACCAGAAAAATCCTGGGATACGGAACTCGGGATCGAGCATCGCATCGCAGACGGTGGTGGCGTGCTTTCTGCCTCCGCATTCTATCGCGCCGTTGAGGATGTCAGTGGCCGCACCACCTTCAACGGACTGCTCTCTCAGCCCGGAAACATTGGTGATGGCACAGAATATGGAGCGGAAGTTGAAGCCAGCTTGCAATTTACAAGGCTTGGGTGGTGGAACGGCGTTCTGACGGCCAGTTATCTCCGGCGTGACACTTCTGTCACCGATCCCTTTGATGGCCGCACCCGGCGCTTTGGTCTAACGCCCCACTGGGAGTCCAAGGTCGAATACCGTCACGATGTGGATTTCATCATTGATGGACATGTCAGCTTTAATTTTTCTCAGAGTGGCGCAACCTATATTTATGACTTGGATTATATCGAACGCATCAAAGAAGGGGGGTCACTCACCCTCAGTGTCGAGCACCGGCTGAATGATTATTTCCGTCTGAATTTCTCGACCAATAACTTTTTGAACCGTCTCCAGAGGCGGGACCGGCAATTGTTCGTGCCCGGCGGAACCATTGGAACGCGCACGCTTATTGGCGAGCGTAAAGAGCGCCACAAATGGGGGCGTATTTTTAATGTCTTTATTCGTGGTACCTTCTAAGCCGCCGATGCGGCAATAAACTTAGAAAGAACGTTTTAAGAAGCGCTGGCCGCCTGCTTGCGCAGTTGGGTTAGCAGTGCTTCCAGGCCACCTTGTTGACGAATAGCCGAGGCGTAATCTTGGCGATAAGTAATCGCCATGCTGACGCCTTCCACAATCACATCGACGATGCGCAGGCCATCCTCGCGCTGCCGCAGCCGCCATTGCACCGCAATGTTTTGCCCGTTGGTGTCAACAATCACTGAGTCAACCACGGAGCCGTTGTCTCCATCCGGTGTTGTGCCAAGAATCTTAATTGTTTGGCCGCTGTATTCGCTAAATCGCCGTGACCATGTGGCGACGATCACATTTTCGAAAACACTGATAAATTCTTGCTGCTCCGAGTTGCTTGCCGTGCGCCAATTGCGCGCGAGCACAAAGCGGCTGATGGCGGGGATATCAAAGCCATCATTGAACAGGGCGCGAAATCGTTTTGCTTTCTCGGCTTCATCAATCTTAGCGGTGAGAATGCCGTCAATGCCAGCGGTTGCGAAATGATTGATGAAAGCGGTTGGGTCCGTGCGCCAGGCTTCCTCAGTGCCACTTGCTGTTCCACTGCAGGAGAGTAAAACGAGAAGGAAAAAGGCGCGTACCATTACTGTGTCAGTCCTTGCGCTGTTTCTGTGGTGGTCTCTTCGTTTTCAAGTCCTGAGAACGGGTCACCATCGTTGTCATCATCATAGTCATTGTAATCTGGGTTTGGAGCAGGCGCTCCATTACGAATGACATTCCCGCGGTTCTGACGATAGGCCGAGCGCAAGGCGGCATAATAATCAACCGAAGACGCTTTCAGTTCGTTTAACACAGGTTCCGCATTGCTTTTGGCATCGACGGCGAGTGCTCCGAAATAGGCCACTTGCCACCAGAAAGGGTTATCGGCGCGGCCAATCCAGGCCATGGCATCAAAGCCCATACTGTCAACTGTATACCCGCCGAGATCACGAACCCCAGACGGGCCTAGAATTGGAACGTAAAGATACGGCCCATCGCTGACGCCCCAGACGGCGAGGGTTTGGCCAAAATCTTCAGAGTGATAGGGCAATCCCCAGCGGGAGGCGACATCAAAAAAGCCAAACAGGCCCATGGTAGAGTTGATCAAAAAGCGCCCCAGGGTGGTGCCTGCGCGATCTCCTTCGCCTTGCAAGATATCATTGACCAAAGTGATGGGGGTGCGGAAATTACGAAACGCGTTGGTTACGCCGCGCCGTCCTGGCTCGGGCACCACAAACTGATAGGCCGAAATCGCCGGATTAAAGAGGACCGTGTCCAGGCCCTGATCCAATTGCAGCATCGAGCGGTTCCAGGGCTCTAACGGATCATTCAATTGCGTGTAGGCTCTGAGCGCGTCCGGGTCCGATGCGGGTGGTTTTGAGGCACACGCCGATAACGCAACAACAGCGAGCAACGCGCCTATAACATGTTTGGTATAAGCTGAGAAAAAAGAGGAACGTGACATCAACTAACCTGAACCAAATATTCGCAGAAAAATCTATGAGTTCCGCAGAAAACTGCGCGAAATGATAGTTATTTTGGTAACATAACAGTGTCATAAACGCCAGACACGTTTCTGCGAAGACGCCGAGCGCCAACGGCATATCTTAAGCATTTCTGCGGTCTTCGTTTGCGAATGGCGGTAAGCCTGATAGAAAGCAGCGTCACAATGTGACATTCAGAACACAGGTCGTTGAGGGTTTCGTGCCGAAGGTTAAAACATCACCAGATCGTGGGTCGCCGCTCATCGATCTCTTACCCACAGATATTGAGGTTTCTTTCGAGTTTTTTCCGCCCAAAACGGAAAAGATGCAGGAAAAGTTATGGACAGCCATTGAACGTCTGGCGCCGCTGAAGCCTAATTTTGTGTCTGTCACCTATGGGGCGGGTGGTTCGACTCGGGAGCGCACGCACGACACGCTGGTCCGTATACAAGAAGAAACAGATTTGGTGGCGGCCGCGCATCTGACCTGCGTCGGTGCGTCCCGTGGCGAGGTGGATGATGTGGCCCGCCGGTATTGGGATGCGGGCGTGAAACATATAGTAGCATTGCGCGGCGATCCGCCGGGGGGCGAGACCGGTTATACCCCCCATCCAGATGGCTATGACTACGCGTCTGATCTGGTGGTCGGTCTTAAAAAAGTTGCTGACTTTGAAATCAGTGTCGCCGCCTATCCGGAAACCCATGTGGAAGCGAAAAGCCCCGAAATCGATTTAGATAACCTCAAACGAAAAATTGATGCCGGGGCAACCCGCGCCATCACACAGTTATTTTTTGATCCTGAGGTCTATTTCAGATTTCTCGATCGCGCGGCGGCGGCGGGGATCACCGTTCCCATCGTGCCCGGGTTAATGCCGGTCACACATTTCACCCAAAACGCCAATTTTGCGCAGCGGTGTGGCACCAGTGTTCCGCCTTGGATGCATGATCTTTTTGCGGGGCTCGACGATGATCCCGGCACCCGGGAATTGGTCTCGGCCAGTTTAGCGGTCGAGCAGGTGAAGCGACTTGTCGCTGGGGGGGTCTCGGCGTTTCACTTCTATACCCTTAACCGCGCGGACCTGAGTTATGCCATTTGCCATGTGCTCGGTATTCGTCCTCAGGAGCCGTTTCAAGAGCCGTCTCAAGAGCCGTCTCAGGAGCCATCGTCAACGGCCTAGACAGGGAGGCGTCAAGCACGTGAGTGGATACGGCAAAGTGAAGGGGCAAGTGCTCGCTGTCGTCCGTCACGACAATCTCATCATCGCTGTGCTGGCGATTGTAGTCGGCGTTGCGATTGGTTGGGCTATTTCTGGCTTTAGAACGGCGATCTCGCTTATTCAAACCGTGTTTTATGGCGACGGCGGTCAGAATCTCGCCACCATTGCGGGTGGTCTTCCGGCCTGGCAAATCATCGCGGCGCCCTGTGTGGGGGGGCTTCTGGTCGGTTTATTTTACCGCTTCGTCATGCCGGGTGGGTCACCCCACGGGGTTGCTCAGGTGATCGACGCCAGCGCTTTGAAGTCTGGTCGCCTGTCGCTGTGGCCGGGGCTTGCGGCGACCCTAGGCAGTGCGGCGTCGCTCGGGGTTGGTGCATCAGTCGGCCGTGAGGGTCCTGCGGTGTTGTTGGGGGCGACGCTCAGTTCCTGGTTGGGTCAGCGTCTGAATCTGGGCCGGCCGGTGGTGCGGACCCTGCTCGGCTGCGGCGGCGCAGCCGCCGTGGCGGCATCTTTTAACGCTCCCATCGCCGGGGCCTTGTTCGCCCATGAAGTGATTGTCGGGCATTACGCTTTGAATGCGTTTACGCCGGTGGTGTTGTCGAGCATCGCAGCAACCATGGTGTCGCGCGCGATTTATGGCGACTATCCTGCCTTCATCATTCCCGCCTTTGACGTCATTGAATGGATCGAATTCCCAGCCTTTGCACTAACCGGGGTGGCGTGCGGTTTAGCGGCTGTGATCCTGATGCGCGGGATTGCCGTCCTCAAAAAGAGCGGGGACTCCTTATCGATCCCGTCTTGGATCCGTCCCGCCTTGGCCGGGCTTGCCATTGGCCTCATAGCCCTGCAACTGCCGGATATTCTTGGCGTTGGCTACGAACAAACCGACCGCGCCCTGAGAAATATGTATCCGCTTACCACGGTCTTGATGCTGATTGCCGCCAAGCTGGTCGCCACCACTTTATGTTTAGGCTGGGGCTTTGGCGGCGGTATCTTCAGCCCGTCTTTGGCGCTAGGGGCCTTGGTCGGCGTGGCCATTGGTACAGCCGCCACCCTGGTCGGTCAGGAACTGTCGTCCGGGCCTGCAGCTTATGCCCTGGTGGGTATGGGCTCCTTGGCTGCCGCTGTGCTCGGCGCGCCGATCTCTACAACGCTCATTATTTTTGAAATGACAGGGGATTACACGCTCACCATTGCGGTCATGGTCGGCGTGGTGAGTTCCACCTTGGTCAGTTCACAGTTGTACGGTCACAAATCGTTTTTCCTCGGGCAATTGTCGCAAGCGGGCATTCACCTGGGGGGCGGGCAGGATGTCAGTGGACTCAAGGGTACTTCGGCGGCTGATTTTCTGGCCCCTAAAGTGGCGACCTGCGTCCCGGAAACGTCAATCGCCGAGGTGCAGACCATGTTGCACGCGCGCAATATCGGTGAGGTCTACGTGGTTGACGACTCTGACCAGTTTTTGGGCGTTGTCGCAGGGTCCGATGTCTCAGAAATACGCGGCGAGGCCGCAGATAAACCCGTTAAACCGTTGGTTCACAGCGCAGCCTCCCTGGTGACATCCACCGACACGGTTGAGCATGCTGTACAGGCATTGTTGGCCGCTGGCATGAACCGCTTACCCGTGGTCCGCAGTCTTGAAGACCGCAGGTTGATCGGAACTGTGGAAGCAAGAGCCCTGCTCAGGGCCGTAAATCTGACCCTACTTGAGGCGGATGCTGAAGCCTCTGGCCGGAAAACATCTGATAAAACAATTTTCGGTAAGGCTCCTCTGCGATAACAGGCGCGCATTTCCGCCAATCCCAAACCCGATCAAACTTCGGGCTTTTATCCCGGGTGAGACTGCGTAGGATGCGGCCATGACTCACTCATCTTCTCAATCTTCCTCAGATCCCTTCGCTCTTGACGATTCACCGCCGCCAGCGCCTTCAGAACCTTCTGTTGGGCAAGACCCACCATGGTTGTCGGGACTTAATCCAGAACAACGCCAGGCTGTCGAAACCACCGATGGTCCGGTTCTGGTCCTCTCCGGGGCGGGGACCGGCAAGACGCGCGTGTTGATTACCCGTTTGGCCTATATTTTGGGCAAGCGCCTGGCGCAGCCCTGGCAAATTCTGGCTGTGACCTTCACCAACCGTGCCGCCAAAGAAATGCGCGAGCGGGTCGGCGGGCTGGTCGGGCCGATGGCGGAGTCTCTGTGGCTCGGGACATTTCACGCCCTTGGGGTTCGTATTCTGCGTAAGCATGGCGAGCTTATTGGTCTGAAGTCCAATTTCACGATTTTGGATTCCGACGATCAAGTGCGCCTCTTGAAGCAGGTGATGGAGGCCGAAGGTGTTGATCACAAAAAATGGCCAGCCGCTGCCGTGCTGGCTGTGATTCAGCGCTGGAAAGACAAAGGGCTCACCGCTGACAAAGTCACCTCGTCCATGGCTGGTGATTTGGCCGCAGGCCGTGCGGTTGATCTCTACAAGGCTTATCAAGCCAGGCTGATTACGCTCAATGCCGCTGACTTTGGCGATCTCCTGTTGCACTGCCTGACCTTGTTTCAAGATCATCCGGACGTCCTCAGCGAATACCAAAATAAGTTCCGCTATATTTTGGTCGACGAGTATCAAGACACCAACGTCGCGCAGTATCTCTGGCTGCGCTTGATGTCTCAGAAGCATCGTAACCTGTGTTGTGTCGGCGATGATGACCAGTCCATTTACTCCTGGCGCGGTGCAGAAGTAGGCAATATCCTAAAGTTCGAAAAAGACTTTAAAGATGCCAAGGTTGTGCGCCTCGAGCGCAACTATCGGTCTACGCCAACCATCCTGGCGGCGGCCTCTGCCCTGATTGACCACAACGAAGACCGCTTGGGCAAAACGCTACGTTCGGCAGAAGAATTGAAAGCAGAAGTGGGGGCGGTCGTCACCGTGAAGGGCGTTTGGGATGGCCCCGAAGAGGCCCGCTGGGTGGTCGATGAAATCGAAGCACTGCACACCAAAGGCGATAGCCTGTCGTCTATGGCGATCTTGGTGCGTGCGGGTTTTCAAATGCTGGAGTTTGAAGAACGCTTCATTACCACGGGCGTGTCGTATCGTGTGGTCGGTGGACCGCGCTTTTACGAGCGCATGGAAATCCGCGACGCCATTGCCTACCTCCGCTGCATCACCACGCCCACGGACGATCTTGCGTTTGAGCGCATCGTCAATAAACCAAAGCGCGGCATCGGCGAAACCACAGTGCAAAAAGTGCATGTCTATGCAAGGTCGGCTGGCATCAGTTTGATAGAAGCGGCCTTGCGCTTGTGTGAAACCGATGAGTTGCGGGCCCAGACGCGCGCGGCCTTGCGTACACTCGTCGAAGATATGGCCCGCTGGCGCTCGCTGCGGGATGGCTTGTCTCCGGCAGACCTGACAGCCCAGGTGTTGGATGAATCCGGTTACACCGAGATGTGGCAGCGGGATACCTCGCCGGAAGCCCCCGGACGTCTTGAAAACCTCAAGGAATTTGTCGGCGGTCTGGAAGAATGGGACACCATTGGCGCGTTCTTGGAACACGTCAGCCTGGTCATGGAAAACGATGCCAAGGCGGGCGAGGAAGCGGTCACGGTGATGACCCTGCATGCGGCCAAGGGTCTTGAATTCGACACCGTGTTTCTGCCTGGTTGGGAAGAAGAGATCTTCCCGCACCGGCGTGCCTTGGACGATGGCGGTGGGGCGGCGGTCGAGGAAGAGCGCCGCCTGGCCTATGTTGGTCTCACCCGCGCGCGCCAGAAGGTGAATATTTCCTATGCCGCCAATCGCCGCGTTTACAATCAATGGCAGGCCAGTCTGCCCTCGCGTTTCATTTCTGAACTGCCCGAGAAACACATCGAGCATATTTCCGACAGCGGCCTGATGGGGTCATTTGGGGGCGGCGGTGACGGGTTTTCCGACGGCTGGGGCAGCACCTCCAGTTGGCAGACGCAAAAAGCACGTAAGTCGCAGATTATTGAGGGTGAAGGCTGGCAGGTGAAGGCCCGCGAATCCTCAGGCGGCTATGCCATCGGCATGCGGGTGTTTCACCAAAAGTTTGGCTACGGCATCATTCAAGACATTGATGATACGCGCCTCGACATTGCGTTTGATAAGGCGGGGCAAAAGAAGGTCATCGACAGCTTTGTCGAACCAGCATAAGCCAGCTTTGTCGCGCCCGCTGGAGTGATTTTGAGATAATTTCGGAAGAAGAAAACTCGGCGACGAAATCGCACTCTTGGGGGAAGAGTTTGGGGGAGGGATCGCGTCTCCGCCGCCGAGAAACCGGTTAGTCTGAGGGGGAGTCAGTCTTAACCGGGCATTTTTCCTATCGTCACCATATTCTGATGACTTACTATATTATTTACGCCGTCTTCGCACATTTGGATCAGTGCCGAACGCTGGGTTGGAACTGCGCGGGGTGTTTCCTCTTCCGCACTGGAGGAGAAGGCGCGGGGCCTGTGCAAATTCAATGGTTTAGTCATAAAGGCTCGCCATATCTCTCTGATCCTTTGTCGCTTAACATGCTCATAGTATTTACGTCTGGTGTGTCAAATGGTTCCATTTTGTTTCAAAACTAGGGCGTGTCAGTGCATAGCTGAGATGACTGGCGTGCATAGCGCCAGTGGCACCGGTTGCACGTGTGGTCTTGGTGGTGTTCGTTTGGTGATTGGCTGATGTGGACAGTAACGTTTCAAGTCCCCGCCCACGCGGTGGATGCGTTCTCCAAAGCGTTGGAGCCTGACTCTCTCGCTCTTTCCAGTTTTGAAGTGATGGATGAGGACGGATGCCAGATTGATGATCTGTGGAAGATTGATCTGATCTACGCGGAGGAACCAAGCCCCGCTGGGGTTTCTGCGCGCATCGCTCTTATTGCGGCCTCGGTTTCTATTGAGGCTCCAGAGGTCACCATAGCCGCAATCCCCCAGACCGATTGGGTTGCTGAAACCTTATCGGCGTTTCCACCCATTTCCATCGATCGGTTCTGGGTTCATGGCAGTCACGATACATCGACCACGCCAACGGGACGGTTACCCTTGTGTATCGATGCGGCCACAGCGTTCGGCACCGGCGAGCATGCCACCACGGCGGGCTGTTTGCTGGCTTTAGCGGCTTTAGCGCGGCGGACACACTGGCGCAGCAAGCTGGCGGCATCTGGTGCGACCGGTGTTCTGGATATTGGCTGTGGTACGGGCATTCTGGCCCTCGGCGCTGCGCGGGTGTGGCCCGGTCATGTATTAGGCTCCGACATAGATCCGGAAGCGGTGAGGTTTGCCACCCATACCGCGCGGCTGAATCATCTGCACACCCGCGTTCGATTTGTGGTTGCCGATGGCATAAATGCCAGGTCCATAACATCGTCCGCGCCCTATGCCATCATCACGGCAAATATTCTGGCCCGGCCCTTGTGTCGTCTGGCCAAAGATCTCCCCAAACTCTTGTCTCCCGGTGGCGCGCTGATTTTGTCCGGCTTGTTGGTCACGCAGATTCCAATGGTGGCGAACGCCTACCGGGCACAGGGTCTGGTGATGTCGGTACAGTTTAACATTGGCGCGTGGTCGACGCTGGTGCTGCGCAAGGGGTCTTCCTTGCCTGTGAGTTCACCTGTGAGGCGGCCTGTGAGTTCGGTTGCAAGTTCAGGCGCAGCCCCTTAGCTTCTCCTGACGCTCACAGACCCAGGTTTTCCTATGCACATGACTCCCGCCGAACGCCTGACGGCGCTTCGTAAACAGCTCACAACCCAAGGCGTCGATGGCTTCATCGTCCCGCGCGGCGACGAGTTTCAAGGCGAGTTTGTTGCGCCTTACGCAGAGCGTTTGGCCTGGCTGACAGATTTTACAGGCTCCGCAGGTCTCGCGATTATTCTGCCAGAGCAGGCCGCCTTGTTTATTGATGGCCGCTACACCCTTCAGGTGAAAGATCAGGCTGACGCCAGCTTATATGCCTTCAAGCAACTCCCAGACGAGTCTTCGGTGAAGTGGCTGAAAGACATGCTGCACGCCGGCCAGCGCCTCGGCTTTGATCCGCATCTGCATACGCCCGAGCAGATTAAAAAATTCCGTGACGCCTGCACCAAAAACAAGGCCGAACTGGTGCCCTTGGCCGCCAATCCGATCGACGAAGTGTGGCAAGATCAACCTGTTCGGCCACAAGCTCCTGTTGCGGTGCATCCGCTCTCGCTGGCTGGCCAGCCACACACTGAGAAACGATCCACCCTTGGCAAAGGTCTTACAGAAGACGGCTATGACGCCTATTTGGTGACCGCGCCCGACTCTCTGTGTTGGCTGCTCAATATCCGTGGCTCAGATGTCGAACATACGCCGTTGGTGTTGGCGACCGCTTTGGTGTTCGCCGATGGGCGGGCGTCTTTGTTTATTGATCCCGCCAAGATGTCTGATGCAGTGGTTGCGCACCTGGGGGATGACGTGTCCATTGAACCCGCCGATGGATTGGGCGCAGTCGTGGACGGCTTGGGGGGGGCTCTCACCGCAGTGGCCGTCGACAAAGCAACGGTGTCGCAATGGGCTGTCGATCGTCTGGAAGCGGCAGGCTTGAAGGTTCATGTCATTGAAGACCCGTGTTCCCTGCCCAAGGCGTGCAAAAACGACACCGAGGTCAACGGCATCCGCGCCGCTCATGTGCGTGATGGCGCCGCGCTGACTCAGTTTTTGGCGTGGCTTGATCAGGAAGCCCCGTCTGGCCACCTCACCGAGATGTCCTCCGCCGATCAACTGGAGCAGTTCCGTCGCCGCGATCCCATGCTGCGCGGCCTCAGTTTCCCCACTATTTCTGGTGCGGGGGCCAATGGGGCGATTGTGCACTACCGCGCGACCGAGGCCACCGATGCTCCCATCACCGGCGACATGTTGTTCCTGGTGGACAGCGGTGGTCAGTATCTCGACGGCACGACAGACGTCACCCGCACCATCGCGATTGGCACGCCGACGGCAGAACAAAAACGGCGGTTTACCCAAGTCCTGAAAGGCCACATTCAGCTCGCCATGGCGCGTTTTCCAGAAGGCACCGCAGGCGGCCAACTCGACGGCTTTGCCCGCGCAGCCTTGTGGGCCGATGGGGTTGATTATGATCACGGGACCGGTCATGGCGTCGGTGCCTACCTTGGTGTGCATGAAGGCCCGCAGCGCATCAGCAAGGCGAGTCTTGGGCCGCCGCTCAAACCCGGCATGGTGATCTCCAACGAGCCCGGGTATTACAAAACCGGTGAGTTCGGCATCCGCATCGAAAACCTGGTCGTCGTCCACGAAGGCGACAAACCCGCTGGGGCCGAACGGGCGCTATATGCGTTTGAAACCATTACTCTTGCCCCCATTGATCTCCGGCTGGTTGAACCGAACCTCATGACCGGCGACGAGATCGCATGGCTCAATAGCTATCACGCCCGCGTGCGTGAAACGCTGATGCCTCTCGTCAGGGATGAGATTGGTCCGTGGCTGACACAGGCTACGCGCCCTTTATAAAATATGAACCTCAGCGTCTTTCTGACTTTCCCAGGGGAAATTCCCTGTTCTGAAGGGATGACCCCCGGGTGAGTAGCCTAAGACCCTATTTATATTAGGTTTAAATGCCAAGTCGCTAGGCGAAATGTTTCAGTTTGGCGCTATTCAAGAGAATGAGCAGTGTCTAACCTGACTTATAGCGTTTTGTCAGGCTTGGGAGGGTCAAAGGAATGTTGTCACGTAAGAGATTGCTCAAAACCACAGGCGTGCTGTTGGCCATATCGGCGGTCGCCGCATCATCTGAGGGCTTCATCGCGTCTGCGAAAGCCCAACAGCTTGCTTTAGAAGAAATCGTCGTCACCGCGCGTCAACGCAGTGAGTCGATCCAGGATATCCCTATTTCCATCACCGCTTTCACGGCGGCTGATATGGATAAGCGCGGCATTCAGTCGATGACCGATGTGGCCTTGTCGACGCCGGGTTTCAACTTTGAGAATTTTGGTAACTCGGGTGCCACAGCGCCTGTTATTCGCGGCGCCACCCAAGTGGCGGGCAGTATCGAGCAGAACGTATCGTTCTTCTTTGATGGCATTTATCTCCCACGGAACTACGTGACCGATCTTGGGTTTGGCAACATTGAGCGTGTCGAGGTCGTGAAAGGCCCACAAAGCTCGCGCTATGGCCGTAACGCTTTCATGGGGGCGGTCAACTATATCTCCAAAAAACCGACAGAAGAGTGGATGGCCGAAGGCCAACTGACTGCGGGTAGCTTTGGACGTTTTGACGCCGCGGTTGGTGTCTCTGGGGCGATCGTCCCAGATGTATTGCGCATGCGGGCCTCGGTTGATTACACGGAGTTCGACGGCAGTTGGAAGAACAGCCATCCCTTTGCGGATATCGATTTCAGTCCCGGCACGGATGATCGCCTCGGCGGCTGGAAAGACACCACTTACAGCGGTGCCCTTCAGTTTTTGCCGACCGAAGAAATACAAATTGATGTCTCGTACATGAATGTCGATAAGAACCGCGAGCACAGTGCCCAGAACTGGTTTGGCGAACTCAACGCTGACAGTCAGTTGATGAACTGTGGTCAGTACAATCCAGACGTCCGCCCGGCCGGGTCTGGCCTTGGCGGCGGTGGCGACTGGTTCCGTCTCTTTTGCGGCGAGTTGCCTGTCCGGTCCATTCCGATTGACCCGCGCGGTTATGCCCAGCAACTCGATACAGATTTCATCCGGGCCTCTCTCAACTGGGAGCTGACCGATGATTTCACAATGCAGTATCAATTCGGGCAGATCAAAGCCGACACCAAAACCTTTGGCTATAAAGATACCCTGCCAGGCTGCACCTTCTTTGTGCCGTTCTGTGTGTTCGAAAGCGGCCCCATCGGCGACTTCAAAACAGACTCCCATGAAGTGCGGTTCGTGTTCGATAATGACAGCAATATCGATGGTGCCTTTGGCGCGTACTATTCTAAGAGCACCGATTTCAGAACGTCTAACTTCGCGGCTTTGCCACTCTTAACCGCAACCCCGACAGCCCCAGTTGATGTGTTGGACCCCAACGAATTCGTTTTCCAGGTTCAGTTGCTCAACATCACAACCGTCACCAAGACAGAGTCCGTGTTTGGTGAACTCAACTACGCGTTCCTGGATGACCGGGCGCGTATTGGCGTTGAGGCCCGCTATTCCAGGGACAAAAAGGACGAAGGGGAAGCGGCCTCTGGCGGCGGCGGCGGTCTCGGCGGGTTTGCCGGGGCCTTCTTCTCAGACACCTTCACCAGCTTCACACCGCGCGTCACGTTTGAGTATGACGTCAATGACGACAACTTGCTGTTTGTCTCAGCGGCCAAAGGGGTCAAATCCGGTGGTTTCAGTGCGGCGGCAACCCTGCCGGAAAATCGCACCTATGATGATGACCAAAACTGGACCTATGAAATTGGCTCCAAGAACACGTTTAACGATGGCAAAGTCCAACTGAACGCCACGCTGTTTTATGTGGATTGGACCAACGTGCAAATTCTGGCGGCGGATGAAGGCAACGTGAACCCGCTGTCGCGTAGCATTATCAGAAACGTTGGTGACGTTAGTTCCAAAGGGTTTGAAGTAGATGGCGCTATTGCGGCTACTGAAAACCTGAGCTTGTACGGCACCTTGTACTACGGCGATGCCAAATACAAAGACGGCACCATCGATGGTCGCTGGGGGCGCGATCCCTCCGTCTGTGATGATGTCGTCTGTAGCAGTATCGGCGATATCGGTGGCAACCAGATGGAGCGTCAATCCAAGTTCCAGACCACGTTTGGCGGTGAATGGTTAGACGAACTATCTTCTGACATGGACCTGGATTACTTCATTCGCGCCGACGCAGTCCATCAGTCCAAAATGTACGGCGAGGCGGTCAACCTCTCCATCGTGCCAAGCCGCACCATTGTTAACGCCAGTGCGGGTATTGAAGGCGATGGCTACAGCATTCAACTGTGGGCCAAGAACATCTTTGATGAAAAATATGTGTCTAACGCCGTGGTTCAGCAGCCTAACGTGGCTTACAACGCGTACCTCGGCGAGCGCGCAACGTTCGGCATCACTCTTACCGCACGGTATTAAAAGATGACCCGTGTCAGCCGGGTCGTGAAAAAGACTCTGGGGGGTGGCCTGTTGGCTGCCACCCAGTTTCTTTTTGTGGCTCCTGGAACTGCGCAGGATGACTCCAAGGTCGTCCCGCTCATGGAACGGGTTGTTCCCACCTCAAATCCCACCGTTTTTCAAGAGGGCATGAACCTCGCCCCGCTTGCGCGGGCGACGATCTTTGTGCGTGATATTGAGGAGTCCCTGAAACTCTATCGCGATATTCTGGGCCTCAAGCCCATGTTCGATAACTATTGGAGCGGCACAGGCATCAACGCCATCATGGGGACAGATGGCGTGGAACTGCGCGCCACCGTGCTCATGGCTGGCGAGTCCGTACAGGGCAATATCGGCATTTATCAGTTGCATAAAGACCCAACAGAACCCCCGGCACCGCAACAAACACCCGACACCCGCACCGGTGATTTTGCTTTGGTGTTTCCCACCAATGACATTCATCGCCTCACGGCAGAAATCACTGCTGCAGGGTATCCCATTGTCTCACCGCCGGTTCCGCTGATCGTCCGTGAAGAATATGCCGTTCAGCCGGTGGAGATGATGTTCCGTGATCCCGATGGTGTTTTGGTCAACCTCGTGCAGGCCGGCGTATTGAAAGCCCCTTAACGCACAAAAGCGACAACCCGTTTGCGCAAAAACAATCATCGGCCTAGGGTAAACCTATAAGCTGAAAATAAGAGCCCCATTGATTCAGGAGTATGCGCCATGACTGATCCCTTTGATCCCCCCATCGACCGCCGTGATTTTTTTGCTGGGGTGGGGATGGGGGCCGCTGGCATGCTCGGCGCGACCATGCTCGGTGGCAAAGAGGCGCACGCCAACTGGGGCCTCGTCGCCCCTGGTCCAGTCCCGGCGGCAGATTTCGATGGCCGTAGCCTCGTCAACAAGGCCCGCGCCTATGAGATTATGGAACGCGAAAACATAGATGGCATCGTTGCCCTCAATCCGGTCAACGTGTTCTATCTCGGCAACTACTTTTCCTACGAGTTACAAAAGCTGCGCGCCATTCCCAGTTTCGCGGTGATGCCACGCGATCCTAACAAGCCTTCATTCCTGGTCGTGTCCTCATCAGACCTGTGGTTCATCGCCAATGCCGCGCGTGAGCATCCCGAGATCATCCCTTACGGATTTCCTGGTGGCTGGGAAAACTATCGCAATCCAGACCTATGGAATACCGAGCCGGAATCCCGCAATTACATGCGGATGCCGGAAAACATCGAAGCCCTTACGGATATCGAGAAGGGCTGGTACGAGATGGAGCAGCGCTGGGAAAGCGGTAAGGCTGCAACGCCCGAATGGGGCTTGGTCCATGCGCTGCGGGAAGCGGGTCTGATGAACGGCAAAATCGCCGTCGATGATATGCGCATCGCAGATATTCTCAACACCCTGGGTCAAGATACCGTCACCTGTGTGCCGGGCGACAATACGTTCCGAAAAATTCGCATGATCAAATCCGAGGTTGAATTGGGTCACATGAAGCGTGCCGCCAAAGCCAACGAAGAGGCATGCAAGGCCATGCTGTCGCAAATTGAACTCGGCATGACCAAAAACGATTTCGATAATATTTTCCTGGTTGAAGCGGCCAAGCGTGGCGCCAAAGCGATGTGGATTGCTTCGGGCACCATTGGCGGTTTCCGTCATGGTGAAGTGGTTGAAGGCCAAGCCATGATGGTTGATGCGGTCAGCCAGATTAACTTTTACCACGGCGACTTCGGTCGTACCTGGTGTGTGGGTGAGCCGCCGAAAGAGCTACAAGAGCGCATCCGTCTGACAAGCCTGGCCCGTGAGGTCGCCCACGAGGCCGTGCGCCCCGGTGTGAAGTACTCTGAATTGCAGCGCACGGTGACTGACGCCGTGAAGAAGGCGAGTCCGTCAGGCTGGAGCATGGGCGTCGGGCCGCACTCCGTTGGCCTGCAACACACAGATCAGCCTTATCGCGATGGCTTGCCCTTCGTGGTGGGCGATGATCTCACGTTCCAGGAAAACATGACCCTAACCATTGATTTACCCCAGGTCGAAATCGGCTGGGGGGCGACCCATTTGGAAGATCTGATCATGGTCACCAAAGACGGTTTTGAGCCATTGGGCACCATGGATGATCCCTTAATCATTTTATAGCTGATTATTTTGCAGGGGGGTCCGTTAGGGATGCAGCGTTCAAGCGCTGCGATTGATTTTGGGCTTCGGCTTAGCGGCTGCGGCTCCGGGAGGTGAGTTCGGGCGTGCAGCGTTTGTTGCGCTCGACTGTGACGAAGACGATCCCTCCAAGCCAAACAGCATGGCAAAGAAGCCGGGTTTCTTTGTGGCACCGCCTTCCTTGTGCAGGGCATTGGCCTCGGCGCGGTAGTTCTGCATCGCCTTGGCCGACACTTTACCACCGAGCGCTTTCACAATGGCGGTTTCCAAGGACCCGGGGGCGACCGGCTTACGCAGGAACCCGTTGATGTCGAACTCAGCAGCCTTTTTGTACACCTTCATGCTGGTGTAGGACGTCACCACCACCACCGGCAATTTTTTTAAGCGTTCGCGCTTGTGTTCGCGCATGGTTTTAATCAACGACAGACCGCTGGCACCAGGCAGCATCAGGTCAACCAGAACGAGGTCGACCTTGGTCTCTTCATCATCTTCCAATTGATACATAGCGTCTTCCGCATTGCCCACGGCCACGGCGTGCCGGATACCAATTTTTTGCAGCAGGGCGCAGATCACATCGCGGATAACATCTTCGTCCTCCACCACCAGCACGGTGATGCGTTTGAGGTCGACGTCTTCGGTCGATTGGGGGGCGGAAGCAGCAAGATCAGACGGCATCAATACGATTTCGTGTTGTTAACGTGTTCATACATAACGCTATAAGCCTACTTTGAGTTCCACTTTTAAGGCTCCAACAGCGCAGCGACAAGCGCCATTCACAAGTATTTTCTTCGAATCAGTTTACTAATCCCCCGCAAAGGGTTCATCCTCTCTAGCCGACGCTTCTGATAAACTGAAAGACTTTAAGGTTAATCTTAAGCCCATGCTTGGCGGTATTGGCGTGGCACCGCCATTAGATCAATCTTTCCGCGCTGGTGATCTTGGACCCTTTGGCGGCAATATGGACTACCCCGGCATCGCAGAAGGGGCGCGCCTCTATCTTCCTGTGTTTACACCTGGGGCTTATTTGTTTCTTGGCGATGCTCACGCTGTCCAGGGGGATGGCGAGTTAACGGGAACCGGCCTGGAAACCTCAATGGATGTCAGCTTCAGCGTTGATCTTATTGAAGGCTGGACCCTCGGCCAGCCGTGGCTGGAAAATGCGGAGTACATCATGGTCATGGGCATCGCAGGCTCGCTTGATGAGGCGTTGCGCGAGGAGACGACTGGCATGTCGCTGTGGCTGACCCACACCTATGACCTGGACAGCAGTGAAATTGCAATGGTGCTTGGTGCGTCGCTAAAATACGAGATTGCCGAAATTGTTAATCCTCACATCAATGTCGTCGCACGGCTGAGCAAAGACGTATTGGGTGGGATTCCTGCTATAAAACATGGCCGGTAACATTCTGTCGCTGTTGAGTCACAATGTTGTGCATGGGCTCGTTTCACTGTCTTCTAAGTCATTGTTTTTATTACATTCAGGTGGGCGTGCATGGGCTCGTTCCAAGGACGAGCCCCAGAAGAAAAGAATCTCGTTCCAAGTTTGCGAGGGCGAGCTGTTTTGCCAACCTTAAAAAAAACGGCAGAAATGAGGGGTTTTTTAGGCTTTGCCGATGAGGGCCAGATAGTCGTCTTCGGTCTTGATCTCGACACCCAGTTCTTCGGCTTTTTTGAGCTTTGAGCCTGCTCCTGGCCCGGCCACCACCAGATCGGTTTTGGCGGACACAGAGCCCGCCACCTTCGCACCTAGGGCTTGTGCCCCCGCTTTGGCCTCGTTGCGGCTCATGGTCTCCAGATTGCCCGTAAACACCAGCGTCTTGCCAGCAATCGGTGAGCTATCAGTCTCTGGGGCCGCGAAGTCTTCAATTGTTAGCTCTTCTGCCAGGCCCGCCAGCACATCCTGGTTATGCGGTTCGGCAAAAAAGCCCAGCAGATCATCAGCCACGGCGGCACCAACGCTTTCGATGTTCAGCAGGTCTGCATAGGCTTCGCTGCCGCGATCCTGAGCCGTTTTCATCGCGGTTTGTAGGGCGTCCAGTGAGCCATAGTGTTGTGATAACAGGCGAGAGGTCGCCTGCCCAATTTGGCGGATCCCTAAGGCATAGAGAAAGCGGTCCAGGCCAATCGTGCGTTTGTCGTTAATCGCTGCGAACAGATTTTCGGCCGATGTTTTGCCCCAACCTTCCCGGCTCCGCAGGGGCGTCAGATTGTCAGCGGCGCTATCGCGTTTTTCGAGCGTAAAAATCTCCACCGGGTTTTTGATTGTGCCGTCCGCGTAAAATCCTTCGATGTTCTTCGCGCCCAGACCCTCAATGTCGAAGGCGTTGCGCGAGACAAAATGCTTGAGGCGCTCCACCGCTTGTGCTGGACAAATTAGCCCCCCGGTGCAGCGGCGCACAGCTTCGCCTTCCTCGCGCACGGCCAGGCTGTCGCAACGCGGGCAGGTGTGGGGGTAAACATAGGCTGTGCTGTCTTTGGGGCGTTTGTCTGTCAGCACCTCAACCACTTGAGGGATAACATCGCCTGCGCGTTGAATCACCACCGTATCGCCTTCGCGAATGTCCTTACGCGCGATTTCATCTTCGTTGTGCAGGGTCGCGTTGGACACCACCACACCGCCCACGTTGACCGGAGTCAGGCGCGCCACGGGGGTCAGAGAACCCGTGCGCCCCACTTGAATATCGATCTTTTCTACCACCGTTTGGGCTTGCTCAGCGGGGAACTTATGCGCCGTCGCCCAGCGCGGGGCGCGGCTGACAAAGCCCAGGCGTTGCTGATAGTCCAGCCGGTTCACCTTGTAGACGACGCCGTCGATGTCATAGGGCAGGGCGGCTCGTTGCGCTCCAATCTCTGCATAGGCAGCCAAGGCTTCTTCCACAGAGGTACATAACTGTGTCAACGGGTTGGTTGAGAAGCCCCAGGCGTTGAGACGCGCCACAAACATCTGCTGGCTGTCCCAGGTCAGCGGTTCTGCCTCGCCCCAGGCATAGGCGAACAGGGTGAGGGGGCGCGCCTTAGTAATGCTGGAATCCAGTTGGCGCAGGGAGCCCGCGGCTGCGTTACGCGGGTTAGCAAAGGCTTTCGCGCCTTTTTCTATTTGGGCCGCATTCAGGGTTTGGAAATTCGGCTTGGTCATAAAAACCTCACCGCGCACTTCAATGACCTTGGGCACGTCTTTCGCAGGCCCCCTGAGCCTATCTGGCAGGTCGGGAATGGTGCGTAAGTTCGCGGTGATGTCTTCGCCCACCTGGCCATCGCCCCGGGTTGCCCCTACCACAAAGCGTCCGTTTTCATAACGGGCCGAGAAGCCCAGGCCGTCGATTTTGGGTTCGGCAATCACCTCGACCGGCGCGGTGTCGCTGAGGCCCAAGAACCGGCGGATCCGGGCAAAGAAATCGGCAACATCGTCTTCATTAAACACGTTGCCGAGCGAGAGCATCGGCACCGCGTGTTTGACTTTCTTGAAGCCGGACGATGGTGATGCACCGACTTTGAGGCTGGGGCTATCCTCGCGCACCAAGGCCGGGAAGCGTGCCTCGATGTCCGCGTTGCGCGCCTTCAAGGCATCATAAGCAGCATCGGAAATAACAGGGGCATCGTTCTGATGATAATGCTTGTCATGCGCGGCCATCTCAGCGGCCAACCGGGCCAGTTCAGCTTTGGCTTCTTTTTCTGATAAGTCTGCGACATCCGGCAGCGATGAGTCGTGCGCCACGCGCCTAACTCCCCGTCATCAGAATTGAGGCTGCGGCCCGCGCTTCGTTGGTGACGTTTGAGCCGGCCAGCATGCGAGCGATTTCTTCGCGGCGCTCGTCGGTGGTCAATTGCACCACGCGGGTGGCTGTAATTTTGCCGTCCGTAACTTTGGCCACACGCCAGTGGTTCCGTCCCCGTGCTGCTACTTGCGGCGAGTGAGTGACCACCAGCACTTGAACGCCTTCGGCCAGTCGGGCCAGCCGCTCGCCAACCGCGCTGGCCGTCGCACCGCCAATACCGGAGTCCACTTCATCGAACACCATAACCGCAGGCGGTTGACTATCCGCCAGCACAACTTTCAAGGCCAACAGGAAGCGCGCCAGTTCCCCGCCCGAGGCAATTTTGTTCAGCGGGCCTGGGGGCAGGCCCGGGTTGGTTGCCACTTCAAAGACGACACGATCACAGCCGAGGGCCGACCACTCGGTGTCCGGCAAGGTTTCCATGGCGACCCGGAATGAGGCTTGGTCCAGTTTGACGGGGGCCAGTTCCTTCGACACCGCTTTGGCCAGCGCTGATCCAGCCTTCGCCCGCGCCTTTGACATAGCCTTGGCAGCTGTTTCAAAGGCATTGCGGGCAGTTTGTTCTGCTTTGGCCAAACGAATGAGGTTGTCTTCTCCGCCTTCAACCGCAACCAGTTTCTCTTCCAATGCGGCCAGATGATCTGCCAGATCATCGACGCTAACCTTGTGCTTGCGGGCCTCGGCTTTGAGGGCGAACAAGCGTTCTTCTGCGGATTCTAATTCGCCGGGATCGAGGTCAAAGGCCGCCGCCGCCGCGTCTAAGCCGGTTTGTGCTTCCGCCAATTCAATTGAGGCGCGTTCTAAGGCGGCACAAACCGCGTCCAGGCGTCCTTCAGCTTTGGCGGCCGCGCGTTCCAACTCACCTTGGGCCGTGCGCACCGCGCCATCCACATCGGCGTGTTCGGTGAGGGCCTGGCGGGCAGTTTCGATGGCCGTCAGGATCTGTTCGCCATGCCTGAGCAATGCGCGCTTGGCGGCCAGGTCTGCTTCTTCTCCGGCGACCGGGGCCAACTTGCTGAGGTTGCCGACAGCGGCTCTCAGCTCTTCCTCTTCCGCCTTGGCCTCTCGCATCAGCCGCGCAGCGGCCTGCCAGGCTTTATGAGCTGCGCGCCAGGTCTCCCAGCAGCGTCGACAGGCATTATCGTGCTCAGCACCGCTTGTAGCGCGCCTGAAGCGGTCTAAAACATTGATGTGAGTTGCTTGATCCATCAGGCCGTGGGCATCGAACTGGCCATGGACTTCGACCAGGGCGCTTCCGGCCTGACGCAACAGGCCGACGCTCACCGATTGATCGTTGATATAGGCCCGGCTGCGGCCATCTTTGCCGACGCTCCGCCGTAAAACGATTAAATCCTCGTCCAGGCTGATGTCGTGCTCGCCCAGCACCTTGCGTACCGGGTGATCTGCTGGAATGTCAAAAGCCGCCGTGACCGTCAGTTTATCGGCCCCGGGCCTGACCAGCCCGGCGTCGCTGCGTTCGCCCAGCGCCAATCCAAGGGAATCCAGCAGGATCGACTTGCCTGCGCCGGTTTCCCCGGTAAGCACACCAAGACCTTCGGAAAACTCAAGATCGAGCTTATCTATAAGGACAACATCGCGAATGGTCAGCGAGGCAAGCATGATCCAGGCGTCTTACCAGATACTCCACCAGGGTTTTTCGTCTTCAGCGGCCTGAACCTCTGCCGCCCGGCGGGCCTGACGCAGTTCCCGCTCAACACCAGCCAGGGCGAAGGCATCTTCGTACCAGTCACTGCCTGGGTAATTGTAGCCGAGGATGGCGGCCGTGCGCTTGGCTTCAGCCCGCAGCCCCAAGGCTGTGTAGGTTTCTGTTAAACGATACAGCGCTTCGGGCGCGTGGGTTGTGTTGCCATAGGACTCAACCACGTTCTTGAAACGGTTGATGGCGGCCAGATAGTGTTGACGGTTCAAATAAAATCGTCCCACAGCCATCTCTTTGCCGGCCAGGTGATCGCGTGTGAGATCGATCTTCAGCCGCGCATCACGCGCATAGGCGGTGTCAGGGAAGCGGGTAATGACATCTTCCAAGGCGACCAGTGCCTGTTGCGTCATGTCCTGGTCCCGCTGCACGTCGGAGATTTGCTCGTAGTAGCAGAGCGCTTTGAGATAATAGGCATAGACAACATCACGGTTGCCAGGGTGGACTTGAATAAAGCGGTCTAAAGATGCCGTGGCGTCATCGTATTTGTTGTTCATATAATGGGCGTAGGCCGCCATCAACTTGGATTTTGTGGCCCAGACTGAATAGGGGTGTTGACGCTCGACCTCATCGAAATACAGAGACGCATCCCGGTATCGGCCATCTTCCAGATATTCTGTGGCCTGACTGTAAATTTCGTAGACCGTTAGTTCCTGGTACTCAAGCTCGTCATCTGACGCGCAAGCTGCCAGCGCTAAGACGGCAACAGCCGCCGCAATCTGCTTTAGTGTGAATGGTGTGTCACAAAGGGCCATAGTCTTCAAACGCGCTCGTAAAAGGGAGGTGAGTATATCATCGCCACTGACCATGTCAGCAGCTTAAGAGTCCACGTCAGCAGTTTAGAGTCCAGGTCAGTAGGTTAGGGTCCCAGCCACCAGATTAGGATTATTGGGCTGCGGCCTGGCGCTGTAGGGTTTGATTCCACGTTTTTGGGCGATTAATGCGCCCGTTTTCCGGCATATCCACCAAATCCCAGTTGCTGTCTTTGGCAAACAATTGACGCAGCAGATTTGCCGTGTCTGCATGGCTTGAGCAGGTGCCGTGGAAATGACCGATAATCCGGTGCCCCGTGAGATAGAGGTCACCGATAGCATCTAGCATCTTATGGCGCACAAATTCATCATTATGGCGCAGGCCATCTTCATTGAGCACACGCTCGCCATCAACGACGATTGCATTCTCAAGGCTGCCGCCGCGGGCCAAACCGGCTTCACGCAAGGCGGTCACATCGGAGAGAAACCCGAAGGTGCGGGCCTTGCTGATTTCGGTTTTGAAGACATCCGTGTCGATATCAAAGGTGCACGACTGCCGTCCAACGGCTTCAGCAGCGAAGTCAATTTGGAACTCTAGCGTTAGTCCATCTTCTGAGGGTGTCAGCGAAACTTCTTTGTTGCCATTGCGATAAACGATGGGCTCAAGGATACGCAGTACTTGCCGCGGTACATTTTGGTCGACCACGCCGGCGCATTCGATCAGAAAAATAAACGGTGCGGCGCTGCCGTCCATCGCGGGAACTTCAGGCCCGTTTAATTCGACCAGGGCATTATCGACTCCCATGCCATAAAACGCGGCCATGAGATGTTCGACAGTGGCAACACTGATACCATTTTCATTGGCTAGTACTGTGCACATGCGACTGTCGGCGATCCGATCCCAGCGCGCTGGAATCTCTGCGCCGCCGCCGACCAGATCAATGCGTTTGAATGTGATGCCCGTATTGATGGGAGCTGGGTGTAGCTTCATCGCGACCCGTGCTCCAGAATGCAAGCCAATCCCACTACACCCAATAGGTGATTTCAACGTACGTTGGAGATTGGTAGCTTTCGGGAGGTCACTGGGCGTCGCATTGCCAAAGGCACCAGAAACGGTGCGAAGTGCGCGGACGTCAGGGGACATAGTTCACCGGTATTAATTGCAACAAAACGATATTGAGGCACACGTCTGCGCCCTTACATCCACTATATAATGTAGTAGCAACCCCAATTAGTCCCTGCAACACAATCATTGTTGCAGATTGTAATGCTTTGACAAGTAAAAACATTTTGGCTTTAGGGTCCAAAAAAATGTGGCATTTGTATGAATATATTTAGCGGGCGCCACGCAAGGGGCTAAATCCTTAAATAATCATAAGAAAAGGCCCGCCTTTCAGCGGGCCTTTTCCCCTCCCGTCGGTGGCCCGTCCCCCTCAGAGGGCCACCCCCACGGATCGTGTCGGTTTTGTCTTAGTTGGCCTGTCGACGCAGAAAAGCAGGGATTTCCAGCTCTTCTTCATCATGCGAGGTGACGGGCCGATCTGCCGGATTAACCGAAATCGCTAAGTTCGACTGAGGTGTCGGTTCTGGCCGGGCAATTGTTTTTGCCAGCGGTTTTGGCTCAGGCGCTGCTGGAGCAGTCGCTTGTACCTCAGATTCTGGCTTGCCTTTGGCTAGGCTGCGATAGCGACTGAACAAGCTCAATTTGCCACCCTCCTGCTTTGGAGCGTCTGACGCGAAAGGTTTTGCTGCTGTAACGGGTGCCTCAGTTTTAGGAGCCGCGAGTGGCGCAGACGCTGGGGCAGGTTCAGCAGCAGGCATTGCCTTTGGCATAACCGGTGCCTTCGGAATGAAGGTATCGGTCGGCAAACGAGACTGTGGTGACGTTGGCTTAGGCTTGACCGCTGGGGCACTTGCCATGGCTTCGGCAATCTCATCTGTCTGAGCGACCGGAGCGCTAGGCGTTATGCCTTGGGGGGCGCCTTGGCGAGTTGATTGTGCAACCCGAGCGGCCAGATCCAATTCTTCAGCTGGGGGATGGGTGGTTGAACTGGCGGGGGCAAGTGTTGCGCTCGGGGGGGCTGCGTAGTTTGCAGCTGGTGTCGTAGCAGGTACTGCCGTAGATCCGTGGGCGATCTCGGGAGTGGCCGTTGTTTGACCACCACCAAAGGCCGCATTGGCCAGGGCTGCTGGCCGATGCGCTGGCGGTTCCGTTCGAGAGTGCACGGTCCGATCAGAAACGGCTTTGGTTTCATCGCGGATCAACACGGGCTTAGGCATGTGTCCTGACATCGCTTCGATGCCAGTGGCCACAACAGAGACCCGGATACGGCCTTCGAGGCTTTCATCGAAGCAGGACCCAAAAATGATATGGGCTTCTGTTTCGACTTCGTCTCTGATGCGATTGGCGGCTTCATCGACTTCAAACAATGTCACATCAGATCCGCCGGTGATGTTAATCAACACACCTTTGGCACCGCGCATGGATGTGTCTTCCAGAAGGGGATTCGCGATGGCGGCTTCTGCTGCTTCAATGGCGCGTTTTTCGCCTTCGGCTTCACCGGTGCCCATCATGGCGCGGCCCATTTCCATCATCACCGTTTTGACATCCGCAAAGTCCAAGTTAATCAGACCCGGCATCATCATGAGATCGGTGACACTGCGCACACCCGAGTACAGAACGTCATCAGCCATTTTAAAGGCATCGGCGAAGGTCGTCTTTTCGTTGGCCACCCGGAACAGGTTTTGGTTCGGAATAATGATCAGGGTGTCAACGGATTGGGCGAGTTCTTCAATGCCAGCTTCGGCGATGCGCATGCGGTGCACACCTTCGAACTGGAACGGCTTGGTCACAACGCCAACAGTCAGAATGCCAAGCTCGCGGGCGATGCGAGCCACTACAGGCGCTGCACCTGTGCCGGTGCCGCCACCCATACCAGCGGTCACGAAGGCCATATTTGAGCCTTCGAGATACTGGCCGATCTGCTCAATGCAGTCTTCCGCCGCATGACGGCCGATGTCGGGGCGCGCCCCGGCACCAAGGCCAGACGTGGTGTCTGGGCCCAATTGAATGCGACGATCAGCCCGCGACAGCGATAGCGACTGCGCGTCTGTATTTGCGACAACGAATTCAACGCCGTCTAGGGCGCTCTCGATCATGTTGTTCACGGCATTTCCGCCACCGCCACCAACACCGACAACAGTTATCTTTGGTCTCAGGAGCGGTTCGGCCCCTGTTTTCGGAACACTAATGTTCAAAGTCATACCTTCCTCCAGGTTTGTAGTCTTAAGCTCGAATGGACGTTGATGGTCGGTTTCCCCGATCCTTTTCTAGGACGTGTATGCGGATATGTTCCCGCTTTGATGACCCTAGTTTGGCGTCCTCTCCTCATTAGAAATTCTCCCTTAGCCATTGACCGATTCGGCCAAAGCCCCGTCCCTTACTGACGGCTTCCATGGCCATCAGGTCGGGTAACATCACTTGTTCGTTTACGGCGTAGCGCAGCAGCCCTGCGGCGGTTGCAAAAGCAGGTCCGGACACAGATTCCGGCAGCCCTTTAATTTGTTTTGGGCGACCTAGGCGCACCTGTTTGTCGAGCACGAGCTCTGCTAAATCGCGCACGCCTTCCAATTGGCTTGCGCCCCCGGTGATGACCACGCGGCGTCCAGCGATCTTGCTGTAACCGCTGGCGTCCAGCAGACCGCGCACCAATTCAAACGTTTCTTCAAGACGTGGCTGAATGATCTGCACCAACATCGATTTCGGCACTTCGTTGGCGCTGTTTTCGTCATCTTCACCCACCAAAGGAACTTTCAGCAGTTCGCGCGTGTCTGAGGGCGTTTGCACAACGCTGCCGTAGACCGTCTTAAGCCGTTCCGCTTTGGCGACGGGCGTGGAAAGTCCTTTCGCAATGTCGCTGGTGACGTGATTGCCGCCGATGGGAACGGACTCTACAAATTCAATATGGCCTTCTTGGAACACGGCGACCGAGGTTGTGCCGCCGCCCATATCAATCACAGTGACACCGAGATCTTTTTCATCTTCAACCAGACACGCCAATCCTGACGCGTAAGCCGAAACCACTTTGTCTTCGATGTCTAAATGGCAGTGCTCAATAACGGTCGATAAGTTGCGACTTTGTCCGAGAGCGGCTGTAACCAAATGAATATTCACACCCAGTCGTTCGCCATACATGCCACGTGGATCAATGATGCCGTTGGAGCCATCAATCGAATAGCCTGTCGGGATGCAGTGGATCAGGTCACGATCTCCGGCGTCGAATTGACCGCCCGCATGCTCCATTATCCGCCGTACATCGGTGTCGCGGATTTCATGCCCGGAAATGGCAAGCTCCACTTCAACTTGAGAGGACCGAGGACTGCCGCAAGTCACATTGACGAAAACCCGGTCGATGCGTTCATTTGCCATTTGCTCAGCCGCATCAACAGCCGCTCGCACGGAAGCCTCAACGGCATCCATGTTGACCACTTGGCCGTTACGCATGCCGTTGGCGCGATGATGACCGACGCCCGCGATTTGCAATTGGCTGCGGTCATCTGTGGTTGCAATGAAACAACAGACTTTCGTTGTTCCTACATCAAGGGCAGCAATGACGCTGTTGCGTGAAGGACCTTTAGACACCTTTTGAAAACTCCTCTTGGCCCACGTTCTGGTTGCCCAAATCTTGGGCACCCGTTCGGACATCCCGTTTTAAGGGACTGTTGTATTGGCTCTGTTGTGGCAGGGGCGCATAGCCCTCTTTCAATTGGACGGTGAGACGTCCCTCAATGCGCAGATCGATTTCAGCAAGCGCCCGGCTCAACAATTGATGTTTGGCATCCAGGGAAGCCAATCCACTCCAGGCATCGGTAACGCCATGCTCGGGCAGTTTGATCACGACCCCGTGCTCGACATCATCCAGCGTGACGTTCCAGCGACGATTGCCGAACCGCACAGCGGCTTTGACGCGTGCAAAGAGTTCTGGGTGCTGCTCTAGGGCTTCAAACAAGGCTTGCGTATGGGCCGGGGCATCCTCGCCGACAACCACAATCAGGTTGGCTGGGGCTGAGTCCACGTTGATGATTGATGTGCCATCGCCGTCAATAAGAGTGTATCCGCCGTTGTGTTGCCAAAGCGCGTAAGCGTCGTACTCGTCGATATTGATATGCAGGCTGCCGGGCAGGTGGCGGACGATTTCCGCAGACCTCACCCAAGGCAGGGCTGTAATCCTGGCCTTAGCCGAAGGGACATCAATCTCCAGGATCGGTGTGCCGCGCACAGCTCCCAAGGCATCGAGAATATCGGCAGCCGGAGTTTTCGTACGACCTGTAACCAAGACTTCTTTTACGTTCATGCCCACGGCGGAGAGTGACTCAGCGGCTTGATTGGGAACGTCTGTCCAGTCGGCAGGAGTGACAACAAACTGAAAGGCCCAGAGACCGCCAACAATCAATGCTGCGCCGCCAGTCAGAGTTAGGTATCTGAGTTTTATGCGTCGCATTGCGCGTTCTCCACCATCCAGGTGACAAGGTCCGTAAAGGCCATGCCGACATGCGCGGCTTGTTCAGGCACCAGTGAGGTTGGCGTCAGGCCCGGTTGGGTGTTGACCTCCAACAGGAACAGCGCATCCCCATCAAGTCGGAGGTCAGCACGTGTCACACCTCTGCATCCCAGCGCCTCATGAGCGGCCAAGGAAATGGCCATCGCCTTGTCGTAGACAGTGTTGCTCAAGTCTGCGGGCAGGATGTGCGTTGAGCCGCCCTCCGCATACTTGGCGTCATAGTCATAGAAGGCGCGGTCGGTCGTGATCTCCGTGACGGCAAGGGGTTTGTCGCCTAGAACAGTCACTGTTAATTCTCGTCCAGGAATGTAGCGTTCGACCAAAATGAGGGTGTCGTCTGTCCCGCCCATATCGTCCAGAGGCGCTTTGTTGTCGCCTTCTCGAACGATGTGGACGCCAACCGCAGAACCTTCGTTTAAGGGTTTAATCACATAGGGCCGGGGCAAGGGGTCGCTGTTTTCCGCTTCCTTGCGGGTGACGACCACGTCTTCAGCAACAGGTAATCCAGCCGCAACGAAATGGCGCTTAGCAATGGCTTTATCCATGGCCAGGGTGGATGCAATGCGTCCTGAATGCGTATAAGGCAGGGCCATCATGTCCAGCAGGCCCTGGATGCAGCCATCCTCGCCGTAGCGTCCATGCAGCGCGTTGAAAACAACGTCAGGCGCGGCTTCTGCGAGTACTGCGGTGAGTGCGGGCATGTCGCGTGGCACATCAATGCACACAACAGTGTATCCTGCTTGCTCCAACGCCTCGGCAGCATCACGCCCGGTGACCAGCGAAACCTCACGTTCTGTTGAGAACCCGCCGTACAACACAGCAACGCGCTTAATCGCTTTTTTTGAGGTCATGCCTGCGCCTCCATCTGGTGGAGCGGTGCTGTGGCATCTTCGGCCGAGACACCAACACGGCGAATTTCCCAGGTGAGGGGGATACCAGACGTATCGCGGACACGGCGGCGGACGTCTTCGCCCAGGCCTTCCAAGTCGGCGGCTGTGGCTAAGCCGGTGTTGACCAAGAAGTTACAATGTTTTTCAGACACCATAGCGCCACCACGCACCAAGCCGCGGCAACCCGCTTGATCTATCAGTTCCCAGGCTTTGGCTTCGGAGGGGTTGGCAAAGGTCGAGCCGCCGGTGCGGCTTTGTACGGGCTGAGCCTGTTCCCGTTCGGTACGAATGTCTCGTATGCGTTGGGTGATATCGTTTTTGTTGCCTGCAATGCCCTTTAGCTCTGCGCCAATAAACACCCAATTCTTTGGTGTGGTGCAGTGACGGTAGCTAAAGCCTAAGTCTTCGCGACTAAGCTTGCGGACAGTGCCTGTTTCATCAATGGCAGTTGCACTAATCAGAATGTCTTGAATCTCGCGCCCATAAGCACCGGCGTTCATGCGCACCGCACCACCAATGGTCCCCGGGATACCTGTCAAGAATTCAAGACCTGCAATGCTATGATCACGGGCGTTGGTCGCCACTGAGGCATCGACGGCACTACCACCGCACCGCAGGGTCATGCCATTGATGTCGATGGTGTTAAACGCGCGGCCCAGCTTAATCGTGACACCTGGGATACCGCCATCGCGGATTAATAAATTCGAGGCCAGACCAATGACCGTTACAGAAACATCCTTGGGCTTGTCGCGCAGAAACGTGCAGAGGTCTTCTGTGTCCGCAGGCGTATAGAGGACTTCGGCAGGGCCACCCACACGGAACCAGGTCTTAGGAGCGAGCACAGCATAGGGCTCGTAGCTGCCACGGATTGAAGGCAACTGCGCGATGAGGTTTGGGACTTTGCGTTCAGCTGCCATCATGAAGCCGCGTCCTGAGATGATTTGGAACGGATCGCTGCAAGTTCATCTGGGAGCGACTGCGCCCAAGCTGTAATGTTGCCAGCACCCAGGCACACCACCACGTCACCCGCATTGCCGATGTCATCAATCACAGCCGCAAGATGTTTGGGGGAGAGAAGACCAGTCACTTGTGTGTGTCCGTGGGCATGTAATCCTTCGACGAGACCGTCGCGATCCATGCCTTCGATGGGCGTTTCGCCAGCCGGATAAACGTCAGCGACGACCACATGATCGGCATCGTTAAAACAGGTGCAGAATTCCTCAAATAAGGACGCCAGACGGGAGTAGCGGTGCGGCTGTACCACGGCAATGACCCGGCCAGAGGCGGCGCTGCGGGCAGCCTTAAGCACCGCAGAAATTTCTACGGGGTGATGTCCGTAGTCATCAATAATTGTGATGCCGTCGACCTCTCCCGTTTTGGTGAAGCGGCGTTTGACGCCTGTAAAGCGCGCCAGGCCGTTGCGAATTGTTGCATCGTCGACGCCCAGCTCTGCACCGACGGCAATGGCGGCGAGGGCGTTCAAAACGTTGTGGTGGCCAAACATAGGCAACTGAATGCCTTCAATGCGACGCTCGCCCCCTGTGATGCGGTCCGATATCGCAACGTCGAATTTGGCACCACTCATGTCCAGGCTGACATTCTCGCCACGGATGTTGGCAAGAGGACCAAGGCCATAGGTAATGATTTTGCGGTCAGACAAATGGGGGATCAACGCCTGCACTTCAGGATGGTCGATGCATAGAGTGGCAAAACCGTAGAACGGGATCGCATCTACAAATGTGCGGAAGGCGGCTTTCAGGGTTTCAAAGTCGCCATAGAAATCCAGATGTTCGGGGTCAATGTTGGTGACCACCGCTATGGTTGCCGGAAGTCTAATGAACGTGCCGTCAGACTCATCGGCTTCGACAACCATCCAGTCGCCTTCGCCAAGACGGGCGTTGGTGCCATAGGCGTTAATGATGCCGCCATTGATCACGGTGGGATCAAGTGCGGCGGCATCAAGCACAGCCGCAATGAGTGATGTTGTTGTCGTCTTTCCATGGGTGCCACCAATGGCAATGGCCCATTTAAGACGCATCAGTTCGGCCAGCATTTCAGCCCGGCGGACCACCGGCATCATGGCTTTGCGGGCGGCGGCCACTTCTGGGTTATCTGATTTGACCGCTGAAGATATGACGACCACGCGCGCTTCGCCGAGATTCTCGGCCCGGTGGCCAACCTCCACTGTAATTCCCAGCGTTCGCAGCCGGTCTACATTGGCGTTCTGAGCGATGTCGCTGCCTTGCACCTGGTAGCCCAGATTATGCATAACTTCGGCGATACCGCTCATGCCAATGCCGCCGATCCCGACGAAGTGGATGGTGCCAATGTCTAAAGGCATAGTGCGCATCAGGCGGCTCCCCGCACATTTTGAGGCGTGTCATTGTTGTGGCCATTACGGTGACCGTTGCTTCCCTTGACCAATCCTTCAGCAACATCCGCAAGCCGGTCTGCTGCATTGGGAACGGCGAAAGCTTTTGCATTTGCGGCGGCTGTCGCCAGGGCTGCTGGTTCTAACAACAGCGCCTCTATCTGTTCGGCGAGGCGGTTCGGCGTGAGATTTTCTTGTTGATAACACCAACCGCCACCGGCTTCGGCTAAAGCTTCCGCATTGTCGGTTTGATGATTGTCAGCAGCGAAAGGATAGGGAACATAAATTCCTGGTCGACCGGAGTACGAGACTTCACTTGTTGTCGACGACCCTGAGCGGGCAATGACCAAATGTGCACCAGCCAAGAGTTCTGGTACATTGTCAAAGAAGGGCATGAGCCGCGCCTGGACTCCGCAATTCGAGAACGCCCGGCGTGTTTGGTCAATAAGCTCGCTACGGCATTGTTGATCGATAGTAATTTTCTTGCGTAGAGATTCGGGTAAGCGTTTCAAGGCGCTTGGGATAAGATGGCTGAACACTGCTGCACCTTGGCTGCCGCCCATCACAACTAAGCGAATATTCTCGCCTTCAACTGGAGCCACATAAGGTTTAGCTCGCACCGCGCCGAAGGCACTGCGTACGGGCATACCCGTATGAATCGTAGTGACGCCCTCTGGTATGTTTCGGGTGGCTGCAAAGCTTGTGCACACCTTATTGACGCGTTTGGCGAACAGCCTGTTCGCCCGGCCAATCACCCCATTTTGCTCATGAAGTGCTGTCGGTAATTTGAGATGCGTCGCCGCCATCATCGTTGGCGCTGCGGCATATCCCCCGAAACCAATGACAGCGGCGGGGTTCAGTTCTTTCAGCACACGTCTCGCCTGAAAGACGCCAACGCCAAGGCTCAGGACTCCGGTCAGTCGACCAAGCGTGCCTGACCCCATAAGGCCACGCGCGCTGATGATATGCTTCGGTAATTCTGAAAGTAGGCCAGTGCGCGCAGACCCGCGTTCGTCTGTAATCCAAACAAGACGATGTCCGCGCTTCATCAATACTTTCGCTAAGGCTTCCGCCGGGAACATATGTCCGCCAGTTCCACCAGCAGCCAGAACAATCGGAGTCCCTAGGTCAGTCATGCGCGTAGGCCCTCCGTGTCGCGACGACGGCGGGTTAAGCCCAGGATCATACCCATGCCAATGGCGAGGGCGAGCATGGATGAACCGCCATAGGAGATGAAAGGAAGTGTCATGCCTTTGGTTGGCATCATGTGTAGGCTAGATGCCATGTTAATGATGGCTTGCAAACCAAACTGCACGGAGAGGCCGCCGACGGCCAGCAAGATAAACAAGTTGTCTTCGCGTAGCACTTTGATCATCGCGCGAAGAACTAGAAAACCAAATAGGGCGACGACGAAAAGGCACAACAAGACACCGAACTCTTCCCCGGCCACGGCAAATATGAAATCTGTGTGTGCATCGGGCAGGGTTTCTTTGACTCGGCCTTCTCCAGGGCCACGTCCAAACAATCCTCCGTTTTGAAACGCGCGGATGGCCTGGCTGATCTGATAGGTGTCACCGGAGGCTGGGTCAAGAAAACGGTCAACACGGCTGGCGACATGCGGAAACATGAAGTATGCGCTAACCAATAAGCCGAGGCCGGCAAAGGCAATCAGCACGACCCAGAAGATTGGCAGGCC
This sequence comes from Rhodospirillaceae bacterium, assembly GCA_040221475.1. Classification (GTDB taxonomy): domain Bacteria; phylum Pseudomonadota; class Alphaproteobacteria; order Rhodospirillales; family Rhodospirillaceae; genus WLXB01. The sequence continues at coordinate 276,325 of JAVKEJ010000052.1, forward strand.
CGCCATAAAGAATTGCGCGCACCAAACCGATACAACCACTAACGTCATCCCAACATCGGGTTGGGACAGAAGCACGGCGCAGACCGCCAAAAGGCAAGCGAACGCGATGAGATTTCCAGGAATGCCATCTTGATTACGGTTCAAGGCAAACATCCAGGCGGATACAACAACGAGGAAGGGTTTGATAAACTCTGATGGCTGAATAGAAAACGCACCAAGCCGCAACCAGCGTTGGGCACCATTGATTTCCTCTCCGATCAGCAGCGTAGCAAGCATGAGCAGGAAGCCCGACAACAGGCCAAGGGCAGCAAAGCGTCTGATCCAAAGCGCTGGCATTAGAGAAATGCCAAGCATCACGGCAATGGCTATGGGTAAGAACACCGATTGCTTACGGACAAAGTGATAGGTGTCGGCGCCAATACGGCCCGCTGCGGGAGGGCCTGCGGCCAAGGTGAGGATCATGCCGATGATGATGAGGGTGCCCGCCGCCACCAACAGCCAGCGGTCTACGGTCCACCACCAACGCCCTACGACGCTCGTATCTGATCTGGTAAAGGCGGTGCTCATGCGACCACCTCTGACCAGTTGTTTTGCACAGCCGCACGAAATGCGTCGCCGCGCTCTTCAAAGTTATTAAACATATCGAAAGACGCGCAGGCTGGCGACAACAGTACGACTGCGTCCTTAAGTCCGTCCGCAATCGCCATACGACCTGCGGCTAATGTGGCCGCTTCAAGGGACGTGTACGTTGAAGAATTGACCTGAGAGGCTGTTAGGTCGGCGCTAAAGTCTTTGGCAGCTTCGCCAATCAGAAAAGCGTGGCGAATACGTCCGAACAGCGGCCCGAGCGAGGTGATGCCGCCCGCTTTTGCGACGCCACCCGCGATCCAATACACACTGTCATAGCAGGTGAGGGCTTTCTCAGCCGCATCTGCATTGGTCGCCTTGCTATCGTTAATAAAAGAGACATGCCCCGCAGAACCGACAAACTCTTGGCGATGGGCGAGACCTGGAAAAGTGGCAAAAGCCTCTACGATTTGGCTTCGGTCAAGGCCGTGATTGCGTGCGATTGTGTAGGCCGCTGCCGCGTTCTGCCAATTATGTTGGCCTGGCAAAGTTTTGAAGCCAGTGAGGTCAATGGTGTCGTCTCGACCAAACGCTGTATCTGTCAGTATACCGTTTTGAACGTAAACACCGTTCTTAACCGGTGTTTTTGCTGATACGGAAATAAGAGTATGCCGACCGGCTGAAGTAAGATGCTCCATGATACCACGACAGGTGGCATCGTCCTGCCCGATGATAGCCGTTGCACCGTCTTTCTGGTGTTTAAACAATTCGGTTTTGGCAGACACATATCCTTCAAAGCCGCCATGACGATCTAGGTGATCAGGCGTGATGTTGAGAAGGACGGTTGTAGCGCAGTGCAGGTTGGGCGTCAGTTCCGTCTGATAAGACGATAACTCAAGAACATAAATGCCATCAGAGGAGAGTGGTGCGAGGTCTAGGGCTGCAAAGCCAAGATTTCCTCCGACCTCTATCTTTTTTCCGGCTTCCGCAAAAACATGCGCGGTGAGAGCCGTGGTTGTTGACTTTCCATTGGTTCCTGTGATGCCGATGTACGTGGCATCTGGTTGCGCCGTTGCCAGGTAATCCACATCACAACGCAATTTCAAACCTGCTGCATGGGCTTTTGCCGCCAGGGGGTGAGGGGCGGGATGCGTGTGCGGCACACCTGGGCTCCACATGATGTCATCAAGGGTCGATATGTCTGCGGTGTCGGCATCAAACACCGTCAAGCCTTCAGCGGCAGCTTTCGTCCGTTGATCGGCTGAATCATCCCAAACCGAGACATGCGCACCGGCAGCCGACAGGGCGCGCGCGGCGGACCGCCCGGACTTGCCCAGTCCGACCACCAAGATGGCGTCGTCACGATGAGAGGTGAGTGGAATCATGCGTGCCTCACCTCAACTTCAATGTGCTGAGGCCGACGATGGCCAGGATGCAGGCGATGATCCAAAAGCGAATCACGATGGTTGGTTCAGCCCATCCCTTTTGTTCAAAGTGATGATGCAATGGTGCCATGCGGAACACACGGCGGCCTGTAAGTTTAAAAGAAACGACCTGGACGATCACAGACACTGTTTCCAACACGAATAGCCCGCCAGTGATGCCCAGTACAATTTCGTGTTTGGTAACGACGGCAACAGCGCCAAGTGCGCCTCCCATGGCCAGCGATCCTGTATCGCCCATAAACACCATGGCCGGTGGAGCGTTGAACCACAGAAACCCAAGACCGGCGCCAATAATCGCGCCGCAAAACACGGCTAGCTCCCCAGTTCCCTTCACGAAATGAACCTGAAGGTAGTCGGCAAAAAATGCGTTACCGATGAGATAGGAGATGATCAGAAACACACCGGCGCAGATCATCACTGGAACAATGGCCAGACCATCTAAACCATCGGTTAGGTTTACCGAGTTTGACGCGCCAACAATAATAAAGGCTGCGAATGGGATGTAGAACCAGCCAAGGTCGATCAGCAGGTCTTTGAAGAAGGGGAGCGCCAACCCAGTCGGATTAATATCGGTTGTAATGCTTACAACCCAAACAGCCACAGCAAGAGCGATCGCTGCTTCAAGTCCCAGTTTTACACGCCCCGGTAGTCCGCCAGAGTGTTTCTTTGTCACTTTCAAATAATCATCGGCGAAACCAATGCCGCCAAACCCAAGCGTAACGGCAAGCACGGCCCAGACGTATTGGTTAGACAAATCCGCCCACAGCAATGTTGCGACGGCGATGCCAAGCAGCATCATCATGCCGCCCATGGTTGGTGTTCCTTGCTTGGTGAGCACGTGGCTTTGCGGGCCATCTTGACGGATCGGTTGCCCATGCGCTTGGCGACTTTTTAACCACCGTATGATGGCAGGACCAAACACGAAGGCAATCAGCATCGCCGTTAAAACAGCACCGCCGGTTCGGAACGTGAGATATCGAAAAAGGTTCAGAATTGCGATATCGCCTGAGAAGTTTGAGAGCCAAAACAACATGGGTCGTTAAATCTCCTTAAGCGCCGTTGGCCATGGTTGGCGCAGGCGCCTGACCAAGGTCTTTAAGGGCATTAACAACAACCGACATTTTACTGCCGAACGAACCTTTGACCGCGATGACATCACCGGGTTGCACCGCTGAAACAACTAAAGGTGCTATTTCTGCGGACGTCTTTGCATGACCTGAAGCCTGATGTTTTGGCAGAGCATCGTACAAGTGTTTCATTGCAGGGCCTGCAGTAAAGACACTGTCTATTCCAGCTGCAATAATTGGAGTTGCAAGATCTGCGTGGAGTTCTGGCGTTTTCACGCCTAGCTCGAGCATGTCCCCCAGCACCAACACAACGCGGCTACGTTTGCGCGTTGCATTGAGAGCTTCGACAAGCGCCGCGACGGAGGCCGGGCTGGCATTGTAGCTCTCATCAATAAGGTCAATCGCACCTTTTTGGGTTTTGATGATTGACCGCGCACCGCGACCAGGCGGTGGAGTGACATCATTGAGGTCACCGGCTGCCTGCGCGATATCTCCGCCTAAGGCTTCAACAGCGGCAAGAACAGCGAGACTATTTAGCGCCATATGTTTACCGACCATACCGATGTCGTAAACCAACCGTCGTCCATCAATGTCTGCTGCAACACGCGTGCCGGCTTCGCTGACCGACCAGGCGATCAATCCGTATGCCGCTTTGTTATCGGTGCCGAAAGAAACAATTGATGCAACACCAGCTGCTTCAGCTGCACGCGCGAGCCGCTCGTTATGGGGGTTATCGGAGGGAATAACTGCAATGCCGCCGGGTTCCAATCCAAGGAAAATCTCGGCTTTTGCATCCGCAATCCCGGCAACCGAGTCAAAGAATTCTAAATGGACCGCTTCGACGGTCGTAATGACAGCTACATGGGGGCGCACAAGCTTTGTTAGTGGAGTAATTTCGCCAGCATGGTTCATGCCAAGTTCAAACACACCGAATTCGGTGTCGGCAGGCATTCTCGCCAAGCTAAGAGGAACGCCCCAATGGTTGTTTAAATTTCCGGTCGTTGCATGGGTACGGCCTTGTCGACTTAGCGTAAGTGCCAATGCTTCTTTAGTTGTTGTTTTTCCAACACTGCCAGTAATGGCGACAACTTTGCCAGTCATGCGTTGTCGCGCGGCAACAGCCAGAGCGTTGAGCGCATCTGTGGTGTTGTCGACGATCAACAAACGGTCTTCATTAACGGTTTGTTTGCCTCCGTCCGGCACCTCGCTGACCATAGCCGCAGCAGCACCGCGTTCGAGCGCTTCAACAACAAAATCATGGCCGTTGAACTTCGGTCCTACCACGGCAATGAAAAGGTCGCCGACCTCGACAGCACGACTGTCTATAGCGATGCCATCGACATCCCAAGTGCCTGATGTCTTTCCGCCGGTTGCGGTAATGATGGTGTCACTTGTCCAGAGCGCGGTCATGAGTCGCACCCCAGTTTTTTAAGGAGTTGACGGGCGATTTCCCTATCATCAAATGGCAGAACGTCATTACCGATAATCTGGCCGGTTTCATGTCCTTTACCAGCGATCAACAGAACATCACCGTGGCCGAGTGATGCAATTGCGGCTTCAATGGCATCACCACGGTCACCAATCTCTATTGCGCCCGGACATCCGGACAGAACAGCTTGTCGAATTAAGGCGGCATCTTCTGATCTTGGGTTGTCGTCGGTGACATAGACTCTGTCCGCACTATTTGCTGCGGCTTGTCCCATCAGTCGGCGTTTACCGGTGTCCCGGTCTCCTCCGGCACCAAACACAATACTGAGATTGCCCTCAGCATGCGGACGCAAAGCATTGAGAGATGTGGTTAAGGCATCGGGGGTATGTGCATAATCGACAAAAATACGCGCCCCATTTGCTTTAGTGCCAACATGCTCCAAGCGTCCTGGTACGACTTCTAGCTTAGCCAAAGCTTTGACAACGTCGCTGACTGATATGCCTGTTGCCAAAGCTAAACCTGCTGCGCAGAGCGCATTCATAGCTTGAAATGCTCCGGCCAACGGCAGGGTTAAGCGCTCGATCTTATCGAGCATGATAAGTTCAAGCTGCTGTCCCTCCTTCGATGGCGTCAATCGTAAAAGTTTAATCGCGTCACCAGCATAACCGTAGGTGATGACTGAGTGCCCTTTGGCGGCACAGACCGCTTTTATGTTCGCGCACTCTGGCGCATCTGCGTTGATGACTGCAACGCCGCCTGGAACCAATACATCCGCGAACAAACGCATTTTAGCGGCGAGATAGACCTCCATAGAGCCGTGATAATCGAGGTGGTCGCGGCTTAAATTGGTGAAGGCTGCGGCACAGACCTTAACGCCGTCGAGGCGATATTGATCGAGACCATGGCTTGATGCCTCCATGGCTAAATGGTCAACGCCATGATCTGAGAGATCGGACAAAAGCCTGTGAAGCGAAACCGGGTCGGGTGTTGTTAAGCTGCCCTGATCTTCGAGAACATTTGACGTTACACCTAATGTGCCCAGCGATGCTGCTTCATGACCGGCCTGTTGCCAAATTTGACGGACGAATTGTGCGACGGATGTTTTGCCGTTGGTGCCCGTGATTGCAACGGTGGTCTCTGGCTGACTTTTGAAATATTTGGCAGCCAGCTGAGCGAATACGCGTCTTGGATTTTCATCTGTAATCAATTGAATATCTGTGACGTCTAAATCAGTTCCGTCAGGTGCTAGAATTGCCGTTGCGCCACGCGCCAATGCCTCCGCAATAAAAGCACGCCCGTCTAATGCGCTGCCTGGAAGGGCTGCGAACAGGTAGCCTGGTTCGACTGCTTTCGAATTTGCAGTCAGTCCCGCAATATTGAGGTCGGTCAGGCGGTGCATGTCTTTACCTGTATCCTCCAATAATTCACTCAGCCGCACGGTTACCCCCAAAGCCGGTACCGGCTGGGGCTAAGGCCATATCGGAAATCCGGGCGTTTGCTTCGATTAGGACACCAAGTTCAGGTGCCATGGGTTTCTCTGTCGTGGGATACACCCCGAGCATGGGCGCAATTTCGGCAATAATGCGGCCAACTGTGGGCGCGGCATTCCAACCCGCAGTGGCGAAGTTGAAGGTTTCTTTGAGTCCTTTAGGTTCATCCAGCAAAACCAAGACCACATATTTTGGGTCATTCATTGGGAAGGCCCCAACAAATGAGGTGCGGACGCTGTGTTCGCTGTACCCGCCAGTATTAGAAGTTTTCTCTGCAGACCCTGTTTTGCCACCGACGAGATACCCGGGCACCTCAGACTGCTTGCCGGACCCTTCTGTTACGACCAGGCGCATAAGCATACGCATTTGTTTCGACGTGGCTTCGGAGATGACCCTCGTGCTCTCTTCGCTGGGCACGGTGTCTCGCTTAATCAATGTGGGTCTGTGAAGGATGCCTCCGTTGACCATCGCTGTAATTGCTGAGGCAACATGTACTGGCGTTACGGCGATGCCATGGCCATACGAAATCGTGACCGTGTTAATCTCGCGCCAAACGGCGGGATACATCGGGCGGCCAACTTCAGGCAATTCAAGCTCGAGCGGAGACAGCATACCAAGTTGCTGCAAAAAGGCTTGTTGCGCTGGTGTGCCAGCATCTAAAGCAATCTTTGCCGCGCCGATGTTAGAGGAATGAATTAAAATTTCAGGGACGGTGAGCCAGCGTTTCTCAGCGTGATAATCATCAATTTTGTAGCGCGCGACGGTCAGCGGCGTCCGAGCATCATAGACGCTGTCCATGCCGATAACCCCCATCTCCAAAGCCATCGCTGCGGTGAACAGTTTGAACGTTGAGCCCATTTCATAGACGCCCAATGTTGCCCGATTAAACTGTGTGTCTGCATTCGACCAATCGTTCTCTTTCGGATCAAAGTCGGGTAGTGAAACCAAGGAGATTATTTCACCCGTATGGGCATTCATCACAACACCGGCAGCACCGACAGCACGAAAGCGTTTCATTGCTGCAGAGAGTGTTTCCCTCACTGCATTTTGAACGCCGGTATCTAAAGATAGCTGCAACGGTTCAGGACGCTTTGAAAGAGCGCTCTCGAACGTCAACTCAACTCCGGCCTTACCTTTGTTATCTGGATCGGTAACGCCAAGAACGTGCGAGAACAGATTGCCGTACGGGTAGATACGGCGTTCGGAGTCTTCAAAATACAGACCTGGAATACCCAATCCATTGACTGTGAATTGCTCATTCGGCGTTAAATGTCGCCGCAGGTATACGAAACGCTGGTTAGAGTTGAGACGCGTTTTGAGGGTGTCGGCGGTAAGCTCGGGAAACAGTTGTGTCAGAGCGTTAGCAGCGGCAGTAGCATCAATGACTTCTGTTGCGTCTGCATAAAGATTAGCGGTCGGTAATGTTGTTGCGACAACCCTGCCGTTGCGATCTGTGATATTCGAGCGGAATTGTTGTAAGCTGCCCTCTGCATTCGTCGCGTATGATGGCCCAGTATCGAGCGCGCCATTGAGAACCATAAGATCAATAAGACGGACTGAAATCGATAGGAAAGCGAAAGTAAATAACCCCGCAGTGACGAGAAGGCGTGCACGACCAGTCTCCACGGCCCGTTGATTATCTCCAACAAGGGTGACACGTGTTTTTGATGTCGCTTGAATATCTTCGCCGGGGTAGGTGAAGCTTGCTTTGCGCGTATTCCGGTTCCAAACAGCCATCAGCGCGCCCCGACTTCAGCGCTGGACGTTTTTTCGTCTTCGTTCTCAACGCGTGGGAACGGCAATACATCGATAGAAACAATTCGGGCGGGCTCAACGGGAGCTAACTCAAGGTGCTCCAACCCGAGGCGACGTAAACGGGAAGGATCGTTCAAGAACGTCCATTCGGCCTCAAGAACTTGGATGGCCTGGGCGTGTTCGTCTATTTCGGTTTGGCGGCTGGCTAGCGTGTCTTCTAGGCTCTGCACTTCATATTTGAGAACAAACAAAGCGATGGCGACGATAAGCACCAAGCCGACCCACATGACATCCATCAATCTCATGCTACACCGCCGTCAATGGTCGATAAAACGGGCACGGCAGTGCGCTCTGCAATGCGAAGACGCGCAGATCGTGAGCGTGGATTGTCTCCTATTTCACGCTTGGAGGGCGTGATGGCACGTGAATTTACGGTGCTGAAAGTCGCTGTGACTCGCCCTTTATTTGGTGCCGGTTGGTGTCGCGACGGGTTAGGGCCTCGGCCACTGCGATCCCTAATGAACGTTTTGACAATGCGATCTTCGAGGGAGTGAAAACTGACGACAGCCAGACGTCCATTTTCGCCTAATATGCGTTCTGCACCTGCAAGACCACGCTCTAACTCACCAAGTTCGTCATTTACATATATCCGCAGAGCCTGAAACGTTCGTGTGGCTGGATCAATTCCGTCTTGAGAACGACGGACCTCCGCACGAATGGCATCAGCTAAATGTATTGTGCGTGAAAATGGCCGTTCTTTGCGCGCATTTACGATGGCGTGGGCAACGCGACGAGAAAACCTTTCTTCGCCATATTTATATATAATGTCGGCTAGTTCTGATTCTGGCAGCGAGTTAACAGCATCCGCGGCACTCATGCCGGATTTTTCCATCCGCATGTCTAACGGGCCATCTCTCAGGAAAGAAAAGCCTCGACTGCGGTCGTCGATCTGCATGGAACTGATACCAAGATCGAGCGCAATGCCGTCAACAGCGGTGACTCCGTTTTCTGTGAGTAATTCTGCAAGGCTTCCGAAGCGGCCATGAAGCAGGTTGAGGCGCCCAGGGTAGGCATCGGCGATTGCTTTGCCTCGCTCCAATGTCTCTGGGTCACGGTCAATGGCCCATACGGTGCAGTCAGCAGCCCGCAACAGGGCCGAAGTGTAACCGCCAGCACCAAAGGTGCCGTCGACATAAAGCCCTCCATCCTTAGGTGTGAGACCTTCGATGACTTCGGAGAGGAGAACAGGAATGTGGTCTGGATCAGTAATCGGGGCGGAGGGGGGGGGCGCCACGGATGCCATCATACAGCCTCCGTCCTTGCTTTCGACCCTATGGCCTTCTCCTTCACTTGAGCGGCACGCTCTTCCATAGCGCGATTAAACATCTCTGCTTGAACCGCTTCTAAGGCAGTGGGGTTCCATATTTGAAAAGTACGCCCCTTACCGACGAATGCACCTTGATCCGTTAGGTCTGCTTTTTTGAGAAAATCAGCCGGTAAAACGATACGCCCGCCGCCATCAAAGGGCAGATCGCGCGCAGAAGCGAATATCAGATGGGCTATTGCGTCTTCATCAACGCTAGGGATGGGATCGTCTGGGAGCGTTTCAACCATGGCCTCGATCCGGTCGAGACCACACCCTTCAATGCAGGGTCCGGTTAGCGCAGGGTAACAGGTCACGCCGCTCAGAGATTTGGTCTGGAGAACAGCACGAAACGGCGCCGGAACGGAAATTCGCCCCTTCGCATCAATCTTATTCACAAAGGTCCCGATGAATGACTTCATCGCTGGACCACCCCTCAATCCCGCCAAAAAAATGTCAGAACCGAGGCGCACGTAGTGCACCTAAATTCTCAACCTTTCTGGTATGACATGGGAATTTATGGGCGTCAATGGTACTAAGGTGTCGTTTCGGCCATATGTTCCGTATTTGTTCTTATTGTCAAGAGGTTAAGTGTCGAGATGTGGGGTTTTAAGGTTTGCAATGGAATTTGTGGAGAAAAAAGCGCCAGATGGTCTGTAAGCCGGGTTCTGTTCCTGAGAATCAGGAGACGGCCATTCATCTAGGATGTTCGTTACCGAACACCTCATGCGACCGACCCGGGCAGCAGGCTGGAAACCCACTTGCATCGCCGAAACGATGCTGCTGCCCCTATTTGGTCTTGCTCCGGGTGGGGTTTACCGTGCCGCCTCCGTTACCGGACGCGCGGTGCGCTCTTACCGCACCCTTTCACCCTTACCCATTCAGGCCAAAGCCGTGTGGGCGGTTTGCTTTCTGTGGCACTTTCCCTAGGGTTGCCCCCGCCGGGCGTTACCCGGCACCCTGTTTCCATGGAGCCCGGACTTTCCTCTCCCAGTCGAAACTGGCAGCGACCGTCCGACCATCTGGCCAAACGTCAATAGATGACAAATCTATAAAGAACAATCATTTAGGAGTAGGTCGCAGCGACAACGGAGATTCTGCCTTTTGTTAAGTCGTCGAGTGAACCAGTGAGATGATGGGCCAGAAACCGCTGTTGAAAGGCTAAAATGACATCTTTTTCGCCTGTGATTGGGTCTAAGATATCCCCGCCGCAGTCAGAGTTGCCTGGCATAGCGTAGCCAATTGAAGCTAAGTTATCCCAAGGAGCACTCGTACTCAGTTTTTCTTCGGACTCTTCTGGCCATAGACCAATGCCTTCAGATGCTAAGAGCTCCCATGGAAACCGCTCGCCGGGGTCGGCCTTACGCCCAGGGGCAATATCAGCATGGCCGACAATACCGGTTGGTGGGATATTGTGCCGCTCTGTGATGTCCTGGGCGATGGCAGTGAGAGATTTGATCTGAGCGCCTGGGAAATCTTGATAACCAAATTCATGGCCTGGATTCACAAGCTCTATACCAACTGAAACGCTATTGATGTCCGAAACACCACGCCAATAGGATCGCCCGGCATGCCAAGCCCGCTGGTCTTCCTCTACAAGTTTGTAGACCGATCCATCTTCGTCAATGAGCAGATGAGCGCTTACCTTGGCATCTCTATTACAGAGACGTTCTAAAGCTTCTTCACAAGACTGCATTCCGGTGTAGTGAAGCACCAGCATTGAGATTTTTACTCGACCTGTCACGTCTCGGCGGTGGTCGAAGTTTTGAGACAGTCTTTGTGTGACCTTAGGAAGCATCTTTCGTGCCTTGCTCAACTGCTTTTCGTGCCAGCCTCAACTGTATCACAGCTACGCCAGCCAGAGTTAACACTCCCCCCATAACTTTTTGCCATGTCAGCGGTTCACCTAGAACAAGTATTCCAGCAGCAACACCGACAATCGGAATCAGCATGTTAAAGGGAACGACAGTATTCATCGGATATCTTTGGACCAAGCTATACCATGTCGCATGCGCCATGATGGACGCGGCAATCGCGGTATAGGCGAGAGCTCCGATGAGCGACCAGCCTGCGTTCGATATTGCGCTGAGTTGACCAGTTTCAAATACCATTGAGAGGGCGAGCAGTTGAGGGGCCGCGAACAATGACAGCCACCCGGTAATTGCCAGAGGCCGAACGTCAGGCATGCGCTTAACGAGGACATTCGACCATGCCCAGAATACAGTACACACAACCAGCATAAAGAATGGCACCGCAGACGTGTTGCCTGGCTCACCGGCAAGAAAAGCCACACCGATAAAGGCAAAGCCCAGTCCGACAGATCTTCGCCACCCAAAATTTTCCTTGAAGACTAGCCATGAGATCAGAATCGAGAAGGGAACACCGAGTTGCAGTGTGATTGCCGCCGTTGCGGCATCAACACCAGATAGCCCAACAAACAAGAGGCCAAAATGTCCTGTGCCAAAGCATACAGATAAGATGATGAGACCACGCCAGTGTTTGCGGTCTACAGGACAAAGCGGGACAATCAACGCGGCTACAATTATGAAGCGTAAGGCAGTGAAGAGAAGAGGTGGCGCAGCCTCAACGCCGATTTTTCCGGCGATAAGATTAAAACCCCATAAGACGGCCGCCAACGTCGCAAGGGCTGTGTCGCGGCGTGACATAAGACCAGACCAGCCCCCAAAGTGAAACGCGAAAGGACAGACTTAGCAGGACTGGTGAACCGGCGGCAATGCTGCCGCCGGCTCAAAACTCATTTTTCTTTAGGCCGGTCAGATCGCGCCGTGGGCCAGGTTAGAAGCATCCGGCGCCAGAGCAGATTTTAGTTTTGCAATTGCACCCGACTCAATCTGGCGAATGCGTTCTGCTGTAACACCATAAATGTTGGCCAGTGCGGACAGCGTCTTAGGGCGGTCCGTTAAATATCTTTTACTGACAATATCCCGTTCGCGCGGGTCCAACCGGGTTAAGCCACGTTTGAGAGCTTGTTTTCTGAGGCGTTCCATCTCTTGTACTTCATAGGACTGCTCAGGTGTCTCGTCGTCACAGGCGATGGTGTCCAGCATCGTTAACGTGCTACCATCTTCTTCTGATACGGGCTGCTCCAATGACGGATCAACCGCCGACAATCTGGTGTCCATTGCAATAACGTCCTCTCGTGAGACGCTGAATCGCTCGGCGATGGCTGTGACGTCTGCATCAGTCAGGTATCGCGTACCTTCTAATGACATATCCCGCTTGGCGCGCTTCAAGTTGAAGAACAGCTTCTTCTTACTGGCACTGTTGCCAACCTTGATTAGCGACCAAGTTTGCAGAATAAAGTTCAAGATTGCTGCTTTGATCCACCACCTTGCGTAGGTTGAGAAGCGAAAGCCTTTTTCAGGCTTGAAGCGCTCAATGGATTGCATCAGGCCAATGTGGCCCTCGCTGATCAGGTCATCGACATTAATGCCGTACCCGCTGAATTTACGTGCAATGCGGGGAACAAGACGAAGATGACTTTCAATCAGGCGGTCAAGGGCTTTGCGGTCGCCGGTTTCTTTCCAGCGGCGCACGAGATCTTTCTCGTCTTCTTCAGACAAGACCGGAAATGAGCGCGCATGCAGCGCGCTCGGTACATTTGTCAAGTGACTGACAGCACCTTTGAGAGCCTGTGTGGCGGACTTTTCGGACATTTTGAACCCTTTACCTTCCTTGGTTAAGTGGCTGGATGATTAAAATAGGACTAGTTCGGTCCTGTTTACAATAAAAACCCGACTAATTTAGTACTGTATATACGTAACAAGTTCGTGATTTGGATTTCCCAAAGGATTTCTGGGGTTTTTATGCTTTTTCTGGGGTATACCCCCTAGGTTCGCACCGTTGACCGGGAGCCTGAAAACTTTAAGTTACGATCAATTGTCACTGCCGACTTACTGGGCACCCATCTTCTTTAACCTGGATCGGCCAACACAAAAAGGATCGTCAATGTCGGCTTACAAAGCTCCCCTTCGCGATATGCGTTTTGTCACCCATGAAGTGTTCTCTGCCGCTGATAAACTGACGTCCCTTTCCGGTTTCGAAGAGGCATCTGAAGACCTGATAGATGCGGTTCTGGAGGAATGCGGAAAACTCTGTGAAGGTGTATTGGCACCGTTGAATCAATCTGGTGATGAAGAAGGGTGTCAGTTTGATAACGGTTCCGTCACAACCCCGTCTGGCTTTAAAGCAGCATACAAGCAGTTTGCTGAAGGTGGCTGGTGTGGCTTAACCGCTAGCCCGGAGTTTGGCGGTCAAGGCTTGCCAGAAACGTTACAATACTTAGTTGATGAAATGGTGGGGTCCGCCAACTTATCCTTTGGGCTTTATCCCGGCCTGACGCAGGGCACCATCATGTGCCTCACGGCACATGGCACAGAAGACCAACAAAAGACTTATCTGCCCAAACTGATTAGCGGTGAATGGCAGGGGACCATGTGCCTGACGGAGCCACATGCTGGGTCTGACCTTGGGTTGCTGCGCAGTAAGGCTGAACCAAACGATGACGGGACATATGCCATTACCGGTACGAAGATTTTCATCTCGGCCGGAGAGCACGACATGACCGAGAATTTTGTGCATCTGGTGCTGGCTCGTTTGCCGGGAGCGCCGGAAGGCAGTCGGGGTATTTCAATGTTTTTGGTGCCCAAATTTCTTCCCCAAGATGACGGCTCACTTGGTGCTCGTAACGCCGTCTCCGCAGGATCCATCGAACATAAGATGGGTATGAAGGCGTCGGTGACCTGCGTCATGAATTTTGATGCCGCACAGGGCTGGCTTGTGGGCAAAGAGCATAAGGGCTTGGCTGGCATGTTCACGATGATGAATAAAGAGCGGCTTTTTGTCGGCACTCAAGGAATCTCTCAGGCAGAAACTGCCTATCAAAATGCGGTGGCTTATGCGAAAGATCGTATTCAGGGTCGCTCTGCCGAGGGGGCAACCCAGCCCGATAAGGCGGCTGACCCTATTATCGTGCATCCCGATATTCGCAATAAATTGCTGTTCTCCCGATCAATCATCGAAGCTCAACGGGCCTTAGCTGTGTGGACGCAACTCAACGTCGATATGGCGCATGCACACGCTGACGATGCCGTGCGCCAGCATGCTGGAGATATGGAAGCGCTGATGACGCCGATTATAAAATCAGCATGCACAGACTTTGGAACAGAAATCACTAACGCTTGTCTTCAAGTATTCGGCGGTCATGGTTACATCCGGGAGTGGGGCATGGAGCAATTGGTGCGTGATGTCCGGATCACTCAAATCTACGAAGGCACGAATACTATTCAGGCTTTGGATTTGGTTGGTCGCAAGCTTTCCTTGCATGATGGTCGCCTGTTTGCGGGGTTACTCAAAGAAATTGATCAGTCACTTCAGGCCATAGCCGGGCGCAATGATTTGTCTGAGTTTGTTGTTCCGTTTGAAGCTTCTTTAGACCGTCTCAAAGCCGCAACTGAGTGGCTTAAAGAGGAAGCACAAAAAGACGTCAATGCGCTTGGTGCAGCAGCCAATGATTATCTAAAGCTATTCGCGCTTACGTTATATGGCTGGATGTGGCTGAAAATGGCTGAGAAGGCTCTGGATGCGCGCGCGAGTGGCGATGACTTCTACGACACTAAGTTGACTGTCGGTCGTTACTTCATGACGCGTGTTTTGCCTGGAACGTGTTCTTTGGATGCGGCAATGCGGTCAGGGTCTCGTGCGATGATGGCACTTCCAGAGGCCGCGTTTTAATCAGAGAGAGACGCCTGCATGAAACGCTTCGGCGCGATTACATTTGGCGTTGTTATCTTGCTATTGGTAGGCGTGCTAATAACGCCGTCTTTTATTGATTGGACGCCGTATCGGAAAATCTTTGAATCTCGTATCTCTGCCATCACTGGCCGTGAAGTCACTGTCGAGGGTGATTTAAGTTTTTCTTTTTTGCCCCGTCCGGCGTTATACATGAAAGCGGTGCGTATTGGCAGTATTGATGGTGCAATAAGTTCTGATTTCACAATTGCTGAGGCTGTGAATGTAAATCTTGCTTTTCGTCCTTTGCTTGTCGGAGGTATTCAGTTCACTTCAGTTGAGCTTGTCCGACCGCTGATTTTTGCAGAGGTGCTGCCGGATGGACGAAATACCTGGACTCTCAATCCATCGTTATCCGTCTCAATTGACGGCGCGCGACTCTCCGATAGCAACACTTCATTTGATTTGCGCATTGATAGTTTGACAGTGATCGATGGAGAGCTGATTTATAATAATGCGACTGATGATCCGATCTACGCTGTAAGTGGATTCAATGCAGACATAACGGCTGAAAGTATTAACGGACCCTACGCCGCACATGGGGAGGCCAGGGTCGCTGGCGTCAACTGGACCTTTCAGGGCACTGTTGGCGCACCAACCACAAACGGTTTGAGGACGGTTGCGGTCGATATGGATACGGCAAACGGCAATATCCAGTCGCGATTTTCAGGTCAGATGGCGGCGAGCCTTGGAATGTCTTCTATAAGCGGCAGGCTGGCACTCAGTGGAACAAACGCAACCGAAGGTCTTGCTTCATTTGGCTTTGTTGTCGGTGATAGTTTGGCGCGAGCGTTAAGTCGACCGTATGAACTCGCCGCGAAAGTTGACTTTGCGGAGTCATCTGCGCGTGTATCGAATATTGAGCTACGTTCTGATGAAGTTCGTTTAAGTGGTGCTGGAGAAGCAAAATGGGGCGAATCTCATCATATCGAACTCTCTTTAAAGGCTTCACGTTTGGACCTCGAGTCGTGGCTGACAGGTGGCCTTGATCGTATCGTTGATACACCTTTCTTTGACTTTGACGCTGCCACAACCGCGAACACATTGGCCGAGGGTGAGGTCTCTTATGTGCTTCCACGGATGCTTTCAGCACGACTCAACTTTGGCATAGACTTGATCGAATGGAACGGTCAGGTCATGCGCAATGGTCTTATTTCTGTATCGTTGCAAGAGGGCGAGCTTGCAATAAAAAATGCCAGTTTGGACTTGCCTGGTAATTCGCAACTTTCATTTTCAGGATCTGTAAAAAACCATAAGGGTGGCGTGTTCTTTGACCTCAAAGCGGTGGGACAGAGCCGTAACGCGCGTAGTTTATTGTCGTGGCTTGAGTTTGATTTGCCCGACGGCCTTGCCACTTCAGGTAGAATGAATGCGCTGTCGTTTGAGAGTCAAATCATTGGCACGCCGAGCGATATTAAGCTGAAAAACATTCAAGCTGTTCTGGATACAACGCGTCTTACAGGAACGGCCAATCTTGCGCGCGCAGAGCGTTTACAACTCGGGCTGGATATTAATGTTAATCAGCTCGACTTGGATTCTTACGCGCCTGGCTTTTCGGACCGGCTCTTCAGTATAGCTCATAGAGCAGAAGATATTGAGCTGGTCTCAACAACTCAGCCTAACGATAAGACATCAACATTAATTTCTAAGTTTCCAATTGATGTCAGTATAACGGCGTCATTGGGTTCGGTTGTTGTCGCTGGTAAAAGTGTTGAGGGCATGTTGTTGAGCGCCAACACAACCCCAAACGGAGTTCTCGTTAAGAATTTCAGCCTGTCAAATTTCGCGGGTGCCTCTTTGCAAGGCGCGGGACTCATAAAAAGCTTTTCCCCGGTTTTCAGCGTTGAAGATTTTAAAGTTCAAGCAAAAACGAATGATTTCTACCGCCTGGTGCGTGCGCTTAATGCCAACGTCCCTATTATTCCGCTGTTGAGTGCATCTATTAATTTGCAGGGCGAGATCACGGGCACGCCATCATCCTTGTCGCTCAATGCCGAGGGAAGGGCTGGTGATTTGGTTATCAAAGCATCCGGCACTCTTTCAGATGTTTTTTCCGGCTTTGATCAAGGTCTTTCGTTTGAGATCAAGGCCAGCGCTGATCACCCAAGTTACTCGAGTTTTCTGTCCGGTCTGAACATGGACCGAAATGATGACTCAATCTTAGCCGAGGCGAGTAGTTTGTCCGTGAACGCTGTAGGAGGAGACTCCCTCATCACGCTGAACTCACTGTTGTTAAATGTCGGCGTAAACGGCGTTGAAGGTAACGCGATTGTTGATCTGTCTGGCGTTCAGCCTCAGGTGACAGGCTCATTACATGTATTAGACCTAAACGTTGACGATGTGATTCCAAAAGACTCTACAGCACGCTTGATGCGGTCTAGTTTGGCTCGTGGCACAAATAACTCGGGTGATGTTTCTGGGCGGTGGTCATCCGCACCTATTGATCTATCCGTGATATCTAAATTTAATGGCACACTAAATCTCACCGCAAAGAGTCTGAGCGGCTGGGGAGTTTTGATTGAAAATCTGGAGGCTCCCATAACGCTTCAAGACAGTACGCTCTCGATCACAAAATGGTCTGGTGATCTTTTCGGTGGGCCTTCAAATGGCGATTTTACCATTACCGTGGGTGAAACACATCAGATTCAAACGCGTATGGATGTTGTTGATGCAGAGTTAAATCAGAACACAGATGACTCGGCTTCATCTGCGTTTATGAGCTTTAGTGGTAAGTTCTCTTCTTCGGGTCAGAGCCAACAAGAATTGGTTTCGAATCTCTCAGGCGGTGGCGTTTTGAAGACGAGTGACCTTGATGCAAGAGCCACCAGTGAAAATGCAGTCATCGCTGCGGCCCTGGTGCCTGTGCGTGCGCTCAGTCAACTGGGTGGGCTAGTAACAGGTAATAGACCCGATGGTTCAGCAACGCTGGAGTCAGCGTTCAATATATCTAAAGGAGTTGCAACCCTTGATGAGGCAAGTTTGACGTCCAATGTATACGCTGGAGAATTCACGGGCACGATTGATCTGCCGAGATGGACAATTGATGCCCAAGGCCGGATCAGACTGCAATCTAACACGCTTGCAAAATTGACTAATAATAGAGTGCAATTACCGGCCCTGATTCCAATTGAGGTTTTTGGTTCTTTAGACGCTCCAAACGTCAGGCTCAATGCGAGTGGTGGCTTAGTCGCCAACTGAATCTGAGACAGCGTTAGCAGCAGTCTGTGTTCCGTTTTGCAGAGTTTTAAGGACGTGCAGTCTTAAAGCGCTTGATAAACCACCTGTTCTTTCTTTGTCGATTTTAGCCACTAAGTCGGGGAGGGAGCAGCGCTCGTCCCGCGCAATCTGTTTTAACGCTTCCCAAAATTCCTCTTCCAGGGAAATGCTGGTGGGATGACCTGCAATATTGATGGAGCGCTTCAGAATGAGACTCATTCTGATGGACCTTTGGGGCCCAGCATGAGTTTGGGGTCGACAAATTTGTCGAAATCTTCGTTAGATATGTATCCACTCTTTGTCGCAGCCTGTCTTAAAGTAAGCCCTTCTGCATGCGCCTGTTTCGCAATCTCCGCCGCTCTATCATATCCAATATGCGGCGCCAGAGCAGTTACCAACATCAAAGAGTTCTCCACGTGGGCGGCGATCTCTTTTGAGTTTGGTTGAAGTCCTTCAATGCATCGTTCTGAAAAACTGCTGCAAGCATCACCCAATAGCCGTATCGATTGTAGCAGGGCAGACGCCATTACAGGTTTAAAGACATTCAATTCCAAATGACCGTGCGAACCGGCGACTGTGATTGTCGTGTGATTGCCCATCACTTGTGCACAGACCATAGTTATGGCTTCGCATTGGGTGGGGTTGACCTTGCCCGGCATAATTGAGGACCCTGGCTCGTTTGCGGGCAAGTTCAATTCATTAAGGCCAGCGCGTGGACCGGAGGCCAAGAGCCGAATGTCGTTGGCAATTTTCATTAATGACACGGCAATCGTGTTAAGATTTCCAGACATTTCAACCAGCGCATCATGGGCGGCTAGTCCCTCAAAAAAGTTTTCTGCAGATCTAAACGGATGCTGCGTCAATTTGTTTAATTCCTCACAGAAGATTTTACTAAATCCCAATCTAGCATTTAGGCCGGTGCCAACCGCCGTGCCACCCTGTGCAATGGCGTATAAGCGAGGCAAAGAGTTTTGAACACGGTCTAGGCCAAAGCTGACCTGCGTCGCATACCCTGAAAATTCTTGGCCCAAAGTGAGTGGTGTTGCGTCTTGTAAATGAGTGCGACCGATTTTCACGATGTCTGCAAAGGCATCCGCTTTGATTGAGAGTGAATCTTGAAGCCGTTTCAGTCCGGGAAGCAGTCGTTCATGTGTCTCAATGACAGCGGCAATATGCATGACTGTGGGAAAGGTGTCGTTGGAGGACTGGCCTTTATTAACATGGTCATTCGGATGAACCGGCGATTTACTTCCGCGGGCGTGACCAAGGATTTCATTGGCGCGATTGGCGATCACCTCGTTGGCATTCATGTTCGTTTGTGTGCCAGATCCTGTCTGCCAGACAACAAGAGGAAACTCATCATCGTGCTTCCCGTTTGCCACTTCCGAGGCCGCCTTTGCGATGGCATCGGCGATTTCATCTGATAGTTCAGAAAGGGCTTTATTGGCTTTTGCCGCAGCTTGTTTTTGAATCCCGAAGGCATGGATAATGCTCAGTGGCATGCGATCGGTGCCAATGGGGAAGTTTTCTATACTGCGCTGGGTTTGCGCCCCCCATAATCTTTCAGCAGGGACTTCAATGGCGCCGAGACTGTCGGTTTCTGTGCGGGTCTCAAGCATGTTTACGAATCCTCATGAAGATAAGGTTTTGAGAAAAGTTTCTACAGCATCAGCGGCTTCGTTCCACGACTGTTCCTGCGTCCGACCAGATTTCTTCCGCGGTTTTAACGAGTGATCACCGTCTTCCGACCAATGAAAGGTAATGGCTTTTGATAAAGAAAGAGCCGAAACAGTGTCATATGCCCCCAAGGTGTCGCGCGTGCCCTGGCAAATGAGCGTTGGGGTTTGGAGTGTTTTAAGGTGTTCTATGCGCGGCTGATCGGCCCGGCCCGCGCCATAAAACGGATACCCCAAGGCAATAACGCCGCGCACATTAGTCGCGTCTGCAATCATAGTGGCCATGCGTCCCCCCATCGATTTTCCACCGATAATCAATGAGTCAGCGCCCAGATGATCAATAACGATCTGCCATGTCTCCAAGAGTTTCGGTTGCCGGTCCGGGGGCCGTTTCTTTCCTGTTGCGCGGCGGTGTGCCATGTATGGAAATTCGAAACGCACGCAGCGATGCCCTTGCTGTGCAATAGCTTTTGCAAACACATCCATAAACTCGGTGTCCATGGGGGCACCTGCGCCGTGGGCAAGGGCAATCGTTAGCGGCGCTGACCCTGGCCCATCAACAAGAAGGTCAGGCAGAGGCATAACTCAGATGTTGGCGAAGAAGTCGTTGCCTTTGTCATCACAAATGATAAAGGCTGGAAAGTTCTCAACTTCAATGCGCCAAATGGCTTCCATGCCAAGTTCTGGGTATTCAAGCACTTCCACTTTTTTGATTGATTCTTGCGCCAATCTGGCCGCAGCGCCACCGATAGAGCCGAGATAAAAGCCCCCATGTGTTTTGCAGGCTTCAGTCACTTGCTTGGACCGGTTTCCTTTGGCCAGCATGACCATTGACCCCCCATTGGCTTGCAACAAATCAACGTAAGAATCCATACGTCCAGCAGTTGTCGGTCCGAAAGAGCCGGACGCCATGCCGTCCGGCGTTTTCGCAGGGCCTGCATAATATACAGGATGATTCTTCATGTAGTCGGGCAGGCCACGACCTTCATCCAACCGTTCTTTCAACTTTGCATGAGCGATATCCCGCGCAACGATCATCGGCCCGGTCAGCGACACGCGTGTTTTGATTGGGTATTTTGAAAGTTCGGCGCGAATTTCCGACATCGGTTTAGTCAAATCAATGTTGACCACATCGCCAGGAAGCTTCTCATCCTTAACGTCGGGCATGTACTGTGCCGGGTCTGACTCAAGTTGCTCAAGGAAAACACCTTCAGGTGTTATCTTCCCTTTGATCTGGCGGTCTGCAGAACACGACACACCAATCCCAACTGGGCAAGACGCCCCGTGGCGGGGCAGCCGGATGACTCGTACATCATGACAGAAATACTTTCCGCCGAATTGTGCGCCAATGCCAAGACCGCGTGTGATTTCCAACACTTGTGCTTCGGCTTCTGTGTCGCGAAACGCTTGGCCGTGCGCACCACCCTCCGTCGGGAGGTCATCCAAGTACCGGGCGGAAGCCAGCTTTACAGTTTTCAGGTTGGCTTCTGCAGAGGTCCCGCCAATCACGATTGCGAGGTGATAGGGCGGACAGGCTGCCGTTCCTAACGTTTTAATTTCTTCTTCGAAAAACTTACGAAGACCGTCAGGGTTCAGAAGGGCTTTTGTCTTCTGATAAAGGAATGTTTTGTTGGCAGAGCCACCGCCCTTCGCCATGAACAGAAATTTGTAAGCGCCGCCAGCAGTTGCGTATAGGTCGATCTGTGCGGGTAAATTATTGCCAGTATTTTTTTCTTCAAATAACGATACGGGAGAAAGTTGGGAGTACCGCAGGTTCAGTTTGGTATAGGCGTCGACAACACCAGCCGATAAGGCTTCTGCATCATTACCTACGGTCCATATGCGCTGACCTTTTTTGCCCATGATGATTGCCGTGCCGGTATCCTGACACATCGGCAGAATCATTCCTGCGGCAATGTTGGCGTTCTTTAGGAGTTCGAGGGCAACGAACCGGTCATTCGGAGACGCTTCCGGGTCGTCCATTATGGCGCGGAGTTGAGCCAGATGCCCCGGGCGAAGGAGATGAGACACATCTCTAAACGCTTCAGCCGTGAGGCGGGTCAGAGCAGAAGGGTCAACCACCAGAATTTTTTCACCACGGAATGTATCTGTGGAGAGTCCGTCCTCGGTCAGTTTTCGATAGGGTGTTGAATCCGTTGAAAGCGGAAATATGTCGGAGAAGGCAGCGTCAAGCATGGCCCAGCGTCCTCATCGGTTATGGTCATCACGTACTTAATGGTCTTAGTGATGAGCCTATTTCTTTCGGAATGCGTCTAATGTGACCACCTTGCCCGACTCGTCCTCGTCGGTTGCTGCCTCTTGGTCCTCGGAGTCAGCAGTTTCCTTGCGCGCTTTGCGATTGGCTTTGAGTTTTTGTGTCACAGCAGCGCTGTCTATCGGGGCCACGTCAAAATCGTCATCTTCATCATAGTCGTCTTCATCCATGTCTGACGTGTCGTCGTCATCTTCAAACTCGACATGGAATTGCAAACCAAATTTTGCGTGGGGGTCAGCAAAAGCTGTGACGGCAGCGAAAGGCACGAACAGATTCTGACTAACACCACTGAAACTGAGGGTAATACTAAAAAAGTCTTCTTCTACGGTCAGATCCCAAAATTGATGCTGCAGCACAATGGTCATTTCACTGGGATGCATGGCGCGCAATGAAGCCGCAATCCTGACACCGGGGTGCGTGGTGTCGAATGTAATATAAAAATGGTGCGCCCCCGGCAGTCCTTGTGCCTTGGTAATTTCGAGGGCCTGACGGAGGACACCGCGCAGGGCGTCTTCCACCATCCGTTCGTAGATCAGCGTTGTTACGGTTGGTTCAGTCACAGTCATTTCGAATCTAAAGATAGAGGTGAAAACGAATCGGACCCTATTTTGGCGGGCAAGCGGACATGGTTCAATGGCTGGTTCAGTTTTTTTGACGTTCTTTTGGCAGTAGCGTGCTGCGACGACGAGTCGCAAGAAGTGGGGGGCTTCTGTTGCCCGGTGCCCCCCGAACCGCGCTTGCCTCAATTAAGCGGCAGCGGCGTACGCAACGTTATCGTTGGCACTTTTCAAAATGGCCCGATGTCGGTGGTACCATGCCGAGAACAGCTACTATCTTTACCACGCGCGTCGATCCTGTTTCGCCCCCAAAATCAGCCAAAACCTTATCAAAATGGCTAGGTATGGTGGAGGCGCCGGGTACTGCCCCCGGGTCCGCAGCGATTATTTCATAGCAGGTTTAGCGCCATAGTCGCCGAAGCGACATTTACAATATAATGCGTCTTGGGCGTTTTTGCTATGCTTTGACTTATTCGACAGCCAAAGCTTGTTCTCCGCTCCAGCACGGCTATAAATTCGCTGATGCAACAATACCTTGATCTCATGCGCCATGTTCTTGAACATGGCGAAAAAAAAGAAGACCGAACCGGGACGGGTACGCGTTCTGTGTTCGGCTATCAGATGCGATTCGATCTATCCCAGGGCTTCCCAGCGGTGACGACGAAAAAACTACATCTGCGCTCCATTATTTACGAACTGCTGTGGTTTCTGCGCGGCGATACCAATATTGGCTATCTCAAAGATCACAAAGTTTCGATTTGGGATGAGTGGGCTGATGAAAAAGGCGACCTTGGACCTGTCTACGGATATCAATGGCGCTCTTGGCCAAACCCTAAAGGGGGCACCATTGATCAGATCGACAAACTTCTAACCAGCCTCAAAAATAATCCTGACTCTCGCCGCCATATGGTGACGGCGTGGAATCCAGCGGATGTAGACTCAATGGCCCTGCCGCCGTGCCATTGTTTATTTCAGTTCTATGTCGCAAACGGGCGTCTGTCGTGCCAGTTATATCAGCGCAGTGCAGACATATTTCTCGGCGTTCCGTTTAATATTGCCTCGTACGCGCTTTTAACTCTTATGGTTGCTCAAGTCACAGGATACGAGCCCGGTGATTTTGTTCATACGTTCGGGGATGCTCACTTGTATTCAAATCACATGGAGCAGGCTAAGACCCAACTTGGAAGAACACCTCGGCCATTGCCTGTTATGCGATTGAATCAAAATGTGACCGATTTGTTTGCCTTTGACTTCAAAGATTTTGAGCTTGTTGGCTATGACCCACATCCACACATTTCTGCACCGGTCGCGGTTTAAAGGGCAGAACGATGGTCGCGTCAAAGATTAAACTTTGCCTCATTATGGCTCGCGCTGAGAATGGAACGATCGGTGCGGATAACGCATTGCCCTGGCATATTTCAGCGGATTTGAAGAACTTCAAACAGCTGACGATGGGCAAACCTGTCGTTATGGGGCGCAAGACTTTTGAGTCTATTGGTAAACCCTTGAAGGGTCGACCGAATATCGTGATCACCCGTCAAGCTGGATGGTCTGCGGCCGGGGTCACCGTTTGCAATGAAATTAAAGAAGCAGTGCAAAAAGCCAAAACGCAGGCGGCAACGGATAGCGTTGATGAAGTCATGGTCATCGGCGGCGCTGAAATTTATGCCCGCCTCATAAACGAAGCCGATCGCATTTATCTCACAGAAGTGCATCGACAGTTCGATGGGGATGCTTGGTTTATGGCACCCGACAAAACCCAGTGGAAAGAAATTTCCCGTGAGCGTTTTGCGCCAGATGACGAGGGTGGCCCATCATATAGTTTTGTAGTGCTAGACCGCCGGGCCAACACTTAAATACGTTGCTGTTAGCTATCCCATTGAGATATTTGGGGCTGCTCTTTTGGGGCTCTTTGTTAGCTTTTCCGATAGTTTTACAGCAATGTCGAGGTAGGCTTTGCTGTAAGCGCTTTCTGGCTCAGAAACGACAATAGGGGTGCCTTCATCGGAAGTTTCCCTGATGCGAATATCTAGAGGAATTTCGCCAAGCACATCTGCATTCAGCTCAGCTGCTGCCTTTTTTGCGCCGCCAGAACTGAAAATATCGTCACGATGCCCACACGAGGGACAGATATAATGGCTCATGTTTTCAATGACGCCAAGGATCGGAACTTCGACACGTTTAAACATGTTGAGGCCCTTGCGGGCATCTAGCAGCGCTATATCCTGGGGTGTTGATACAATAACGGCACCGGACAAAGGCACGCGCTGAGACATGGTCAGTTGAGTGTCGCCGGTGCCCGGCGGCATATCGATGATCATGACGTCGATGTCACCCCATTCAACATCTTTAAGCATTTGTTCCAGGGCACCCATGACCATAGGGCCGCGCCATATGATCGGATCATCTTCTGCGATCATGAAGCCAATCGACATGACTTTCACGCCATGATTCTCAAGTGGGTAGACTTTGCGTCCGTCTGAATGCGGCTTTTTACCAGACAATCCCATCATGCGCGGCATCGAGGGGCCAAAGATGTCCGCATCAAACAAGGCGACGCGTTTTCCTAATTTGACTAGCGCCACAGCTAGATTGGCTGCGGTTGTTGATTTGCCAACACCGCCTTTTCCGGACGCTACGGCCACAATGGCGGCGATGCCAGGCAGTTCCAAACGATCCCGACCACTTCCGCTCTTGGCTTGAGGAGTTTTGCTGGCCGGTTTTTCTGCTGTTAACACGACTGTCGCGGAAATAACGCCTGGTAAATCGTGAACGGCTTTTTCTGCGTTAGCCCTTACAGGTTCCAGTTTGGGACCAAGATCTGGAGGGACCTGCAGGCTAAAGGCGACGTGTCCTTCTTTAATCACAATGTCTTGAACCCAGCCCCGCGCAACTACATCCAAACCGCCTGTACCTGAGTCCACAGCGCTAAGGGCTTCAATAATTTGATCTTTTGTCACGTCTGGCACCCTTGAAACCTCCAATTTATCAACCGATATGTACTTTTGTGGTCTAGACTCATCAAGACCAGTCCGGGGCTCGCGTTGCGCCTCCCGGGCACATGTCATATAAGGCCGTAGCACTTGATTTTCGGTCGCCAATGATATGGCAGACCAATGACAGGAAGGGATACTCCAGTGTTCTGGAAACAACAAGGTAGCGGCCCATGGGGCGGTGGCGGATCAGGCGGCCCGTGGGGCGGCAAGGGCGGCAAAGGCGGTCGCGGCGGAAATGGCGGCGGTGATGGGGGAGGTTCCTGGGGCGGCGGCCAACCGCCACCGGATTTGGAAGAGCTCTTAAAGCGCAGCCAAGATCGGGTAAAGCAATTCATACCGGGCGGTATGGGCTCATCACGCGGGATATTGATCGTGATTGCTGCTGTCCTGGTTATCTGGGGTGCAAGCGGTTTTTATCGGGTGCAACCAGATGAACAAGGTGTCGAACTCTTATTCGGTAGTTATGTCAAAACCACACAACCCGGCCTAAATTATTGGTTTCCAGGCCCGGTCGGTGAAGTCCAGACGCCGAAAGTGACTTTGACCAATCAAATCACTGTTGGGTTTAGAGGCGTTCCTAACACAACCAACCTGCGTGATGTGCCTGCCGAGAGCCTCATGCTTACAGGTGATGAGAACATCGTTGATGTTGACTTTGTGGTGCAGTGGCGCATTCGAGATGCAGGAGATTTTCTGTTCAACATTCGTGCGCCAGAGCAAACTGTTAAGCTCGCTGCCGAGAGCGCCATGAGAGAAGTGGTTGGTCAAAACACTTTGGACTTTGTCACCACTGGCGGTCGTGAAGTTGTTGGCCAAACCGCACAGACGGTTTTACAGGAAATTCTTGATAGCTATGGTTCTGGTATCAGTATTCTTGAAATCAGAGTGCAGGGTGCCAACCCTCCTCCAGAAGTGATCGACGCGTTTAACGACGTACAGCGTGCCAATCAGGACCAAGAACGTTTGCGTAATGAGGCTACTGCCTACCGGAACGATATCGTTCCGCGCGCCAAGGGTGAAGCCTCCCGCATGATTGAAAACGCATCAGCTGAAAAAGAAAAGCTGATTCGTGAGGCCCAGGGTGCCGCACAACGCTTTGATGCCTTCTATGAGACTTATCGTAACAATAAGGACGTGACGTCACGGCGTCTGTATCTGGAAGCGATGCAAGAGGTGTTCAGTAAGTCAGAAAAGGTCATCATGGATGACAACGGACAAGGCAACGGCGTTGTTCCCTATTTGCCGTTGAATCAATTGCAGCGTGCTCGTGATGGAGGAACAAACTAATGAAGTCAGGAAAACTTCTCGCACTTGGTGTCATTGTTCTGGTTGGTGCCATAGCTCTGACGGGTACTCTTTTTACGGTTCATCAAACGCAACAGGCCATTGTACTGCAATTGGGTGAAACTAAACGTGTGATTGTTGAGCCAGGGCTACATTTCAAAATACCGCTCGTGCAGAACGTTGTTTACTACGATAATCGTGTTCTTGATCTTGATCCGCCGAGCCAAGAAATGCCGCTGGTGAATCAACTGCGTGTTATCGTTGATGCATTTGCGCGGTATAAAATTGTTGACCCCCTTAAATTCTATCAAGCAGTCAGAACGGAAATTGGGTTTCGTGACCGCTTTGGTACAATTTTAAACGGTAGCGTTCGCGATGCGCTAGGTCAGGCGCAATTGTCTGACTTGCTGACGGATAAACGTGTTGAGGTCATGCAAGAGATTACGCGCGGTGTTAGCCGCCGTGCGCCCGAGTTTGGAGTCGAAGTGGTTGATGTCCGCATTGGTCGCACTGATCTTCCGCCTGAAACCAGCCAGTCAGTTTACAACCGGATGCGCTCAGATCGTATTGCGCAGGCCGCTCTATTAAGAGGCCAGGGGCAGGAGACCAAAGCTCGTATTGAAGCTGAAGCTGACCGTGAGCGAACCATTATTCTAGCTGATGCTGAACGAGAGGCTCAAATTCAACTCGGTCAAGGCGAAGCGGAAAGTCGTCGTGTACTTAATGAGGCCCATGGCAAGGACCCTGAATTTTATGGGTTTATGCGGTCTATGGAAGCTTACAAGGGCTCCCTTGTGGAGGGGACAACGATGATCTTAAGTCCTGACTCCGAGTTCTTCCGATTTTTCGATACACTGCCTGCTGCTCGCGATTAAACATTAAACCTATGCTAGGCGCCGCAGGCGTCTGGCATAGGAAGCCTCAAATCTATCAGATCCATAAAGATTACGAAGCTGATAGAAAGCGACACAAACCTGTTGACGGAGTTGTTGATCGTTCCCATTTCCGCCAAAGATGTATTCCATAGACGGTGGGGACAGTCACCTAGAACTAAAGGAGGCCCGGAATGGCCCGGACGACCAGTCTTTCCAAAACTTTAAATGTAAAAAAACAACATCTGACTCCGCTCGGTGGTTTGCTATTGTTGGCTTTGTTGGCCCTCACACTATTCGTTTTTTCAGCACCTGCTCAGTCAGCATCGACACCAGACTCTTTTGCTGACGTTGTTGAGGATATCATCCCGGCCGTTGTTAATATTTCTACAACACAGCTTGTTGAGCAGCGTCGCGGAAACTCCCGCAGTTTGCCGCAAATGCCACGCGGCGGGCCGCTGGAAGACATGTTTAAGGATTTTCTTGAACAGTTCGGAGACCAGCTTCAACCAAACCAAGATGGCCAGGGCGATAATGATCGTCCGACCCGTCGCGCATCGTCATTAGGCTCTGGTTTTATCATCGAGGCTGACGGTCTTATCGTCACGAACAACCACGTCATCGAAGACGCAGACGAAATCACTGTTATCCTTGCGGATAACACTATCCTTAAAGCTGAGTTGATTGGCCGTGACCCAAAAGTTGATCTGGCTTTGCTTAAAGTTGAAGCAGATAAGCCGTTGCCAACAATCAAGTGGGGCGACTCAGATGATATGCGTGTTGGCGACTGGTCAGTAGCCATTGGTAACCCATTCGGCATTGGCGTAACTGTGACTGCTGGAATCATCTCTGCGCGGTCCCGCCAACTCAGCAACGGCAATGCTTACGATGATTACATTCAAACCGATGCGGCTATTAATCGCGGCAACTCCGGTGGTCCTCTGATCAATATGAAGGGCGAAGTTATCGGCATTAATACAGCGATCTTTTCGCCGACCGGTGCCAGCGTCGGGATCGGTTTCGCATCCCCCTCCAATCTTGCCAAATCAGTCATTGGCGACCTCAATGAGTTCGGGCGGACACGTCGGGGCTGGTTGGGCGTGAAAATTCAAACTGTGACCCCGGAAATTGCTGAGAGCCTTGGTCTCGACAAAGCCCGTGGTGCGCTGGTTGCAGAAGCTGTTGAAGATAGTCCAGCGGCCAAAGCAGGGGTTGAGCCCAGTGATGTTATTCTAACCTTTGATGGCAAACCCGTTGATGAAATGAGACAATTGCCTTTGATCGTTGCTGAAACTGATATCGACAAGCGCGTAAAAATGACCGTTTGGCGCAATGGCAAAGAGAGAACACTTAATGTGCTCATTGGTGAACTCGAAGAAGAAGCCGTAAAGGTTGCCTCACGCGGTGATAATAAGCAATCAGAAGGCCGCCCTGACAGTAAGCAAATTCGTGAGCTTGGGGTGACAGTTGCAGAACTGACATCAGCAGTAAGATCTCAGTATGAGTTGCCGGACGAGATCAACGGTCTGGTTATCGTTGATGTAGACGGGAACAGTGATGCTGCTAAAAAGGGGCTCCGTAGAGGAGATATTATTGCAGAAGTTCAGCAAACTCCGGTTGAGACGGCTGATCAAGCTGAAAAAGTGATTGCGGACGCAAAGAGCAAAGACCGCTCTGTCGTATTGCTTCGTATTCAGTCTGGCCAAGATTTCCGGTTGATACCGGTTAGGATCGGCGAGAGCTAATAGACCTCTAAACACTGTGGTGCCCGAAGTATGAGAATTGACTTCTATCACCTGCAGAAATGGCCCTTAGAGAAGGCCTTACCCAAAATGCTCCAAAAAGTCCGCCAGAACGGCCACCGCGCTGTGGTCCTGGCGGGCTCTAAGGAAAGGGTCGAGAGTCTCAGCAACGCGTTATGGACCTTTGATCCCAATTCCTGGTTGCCGAACGGCACGGTCAAGGATGGACAACCACAAGATCAGCCGATTTGGGTGACAGAGCACCCTGAAAATCCAAATAGTGCGGCCATTTTGGTGCTCACAGATAGTATGTCAGCGGAGACCTTGAACAGTTATGAGCGGTGCCTCGATATGTTTGATGGGAACGACGAAGAAGCCGTAAGTCTTGCCCGTAACCGCTGGCAAGAGGCACGTGGCAACGGGCATGAGCTTCATTATTGGCAACAAACCGAGCAAGGGAGCTGGGAAGAGAAGGCCCAAGCCTAAGGTCTCGAATCGCAGTACTTCTGTTGCCTCTGGGTCACCCGTTGTCTATAAACCGCCCGACTTTGATAATGTATTCAGCCTGGATAGGCTCAGAAGCCTCATTACCCACAACCACTAATTCAAACGGATGATTATATAATGGCTCTAGAACGCACTTTTTCGATTATTAAACCCGACGCCACCCGCCGCAATCTGAC
Source organism: Rhodospirillaceae bacterium (assembly GCA_040221475.1). Classification (GTDB taxonomy): domain Bacteria; phylum Pseudomonadota; class Alphaproteobacteria; order Rhodospirillales; family Rhodospirillaceae; genus WLXB01. The sequence goes on from JAVKEJ010000052.1 coordinate 306,553, forward strand.
CGGCAAGGTTGTTTCCATGCTGGAAGAGGGTGGCTTGCGCGTTATCGCCCAAAAACGGATCAAACTTGATCGGGCTGCAGCTGAAGGTTTTTATGCCGTTCATAAAGAGCGCCCTTTCTTCAACGACCTTTGCGATTTCATGACCTCAGGGCCTGTTGTCGTTCAGGTTCTTGAGGGTGAAAACGCTGTTGCCCGCAACAGAGAAATTATGGGCGCCACCAACCCGGCTGACGCTGCGGAGGGCACAATTCGCAAGACTTTGGCAGAGAGCATTGAAGCCAATTCTGTGCATGGGTCAGACTCACCTGAGAATGCAGCGATTGAAATCGCTTACTTCTTTAAAGACAACGAAATCGTCGGCTAGTTAAATAATCAGACCTATTGAAGGAGAAACCGATGGCGCCGCTACCTCATCGCCCGCGCCTCGGTTTTTTCGTTTCTCACCGTGGGAGTAATATGCGCGCGGTGGTCTCTACATGCTCTGACGGCACGTTACAGGCTGACCCCGTTCTATTGATCAGCAACAACCTGAATAGCCCAGCGTTGGCCTGGGCTGCTGAAAAGGCTTTGCCCCATTTGCACCTCAGCCCAAAGACGGAAGGGTCTGAGGCCGCTTTAGACGACGCTCACCTCGCTGCTCTGAAAGAGGCGCGTGTCGATCTTATTGTTCTGGCTGGGTACATGCGTAAAATTGGCCCCAAGGTTCTCTCAGCGTATCACAACCGGATCATCAATATTCACCCCTCTCTTCTGCCAAAATATGGCGGGCAGGGCATGTATGGCGGTAAAGTCCATGAGGCTGTGATCGCCGCCGGAGAGCGCGAATCTGGTATTACCGTGCATCTGGTTGATGATGCGTATGATACGGGTGCTATCGTTGATCAGACTAAAGTCCCAGTTTTCCCGAGTGATACGGCGGAGGACTTGGCGGCACGGGTTCTCGCGAAAGAACATAAGTTTCTTTCAGAGACCTTGGTGCGGATTGTCGCCGGAGAAATCGACTTAGACACCTTAAGTTAGGGCTTTTTTACTAATTGTCAGTCGTAATTCTAGGCGGGCGCTATTTTAGACCCCATGTGGCTTCAACGTTTTTGAGCTGAACCTGTTCGCCACCTTCGCGGGCTATGACGTGTCCAAGTTGTATGGGCTTTTCCCCATTTTGCTGCAGGGTTTCCAGAGCAGAGCGCTCATTATTAGCTGAGACCAATACAACCATTCCAATCCCGCAGTTAAATGTACGGGCCATCTCCATGGTCGATAAGCCACCAGTGTCAGCAAGCCACTTCATCATAGGCGGCAGCTCAAAGGCCGAAGTATCAATTGTCACGGCTAGGTCATCTGGCAGTACGCGTGGAATATTTTCTGTCAGGCCGCCACCGGTAATATGAGCGAATCCGTTTACTAATTCATTCCGAACCAAAGCAAGGCAGGGCTTGATATAAATACGGGTCGGGGTCAGCAGCGCTTCTCCGAGCGTTATGGAGGGGTCGAAAGGTGCCGTACTGCTGTATGAAAACCCGGCCACTGAGACGATTTTGCGAATCAGGGAATATCCATTGGAATGGAAACCGCTTGAAGGCAGGCCGATAACGGCATCACCTGCGGCAATATTACGGGGTAAGATTTGATCCCGTTCGACAGCACCAACGGAAAACCCAGCCAAGTCGTACTCATTTTCGCCATATAGACCAGGCATTTCTGCTGTTTCACCGCCAATCAAGGCACATCCTGCTTCTCGGCAGCCGGTGGCGATACCAGCAATAACGGCGGTGGCATCTTCGACGGAGAGCTTTCCGGTCGCAAAATAGTCAAGAAAGAACAGAGGTTCCGCGCCTTGTACCACCAAATCGTTTACACACATGGCAACCAAATCGATTCCAACGGTGTTGTGCTGGCCAGCGTCTATAGCAATCAGCAGTTTTGTGCCGACTCCGTCATTACCTGCGACAAGAACAGGATCTTTGTAGCCAGTTGCTTTAAGATCGAAAAGGCCACCAAAGCCGCCCAATGTCGAATCAGCGCCGCTGCGCATGGTCGATTTAGCAAGGGGTTTAATGGCTTCAACCAAAGCATTGCCCGCGTCAATATCGACCCCGGCGTCTTTGTAGGTTAAACCATTTGTCTGGCGGTCATCGGCCTGAGAGGACTTAGAAATGTCAGCCTCACATCTACGGGTTAAAAGAAGTCGTACCATAGCTAAAGTCGGCACCGTTGCAACGGGCTGCGTTACTTTTTGGTTGTGTTGTTTTGCAGTTTTCGCCGCGTGTTTTGCTGTTCCGTTCACGGCCGGGCCCGCAAACGCTCAGTCTGATGTGTTTACTATTAGTGATGTTGCCGTAGATGTGACGGCTCGAACAACAACAGAAGCTCGAACCGAAGGTTTGCAACGAGGCCAAGTTGAGGCCCTCAGCCGACTGTTTAAGCGCCTGGTTCCCCTGCGTTATCAAGCCAATATACCCAGTTTATCAGGGCAAGATATAATCGATTTAGTTCAAGATTTTTCAGTCGCTAACGAGAAAACGACGGCGCGAAGGTATATCGCAACTATACTGGTTCGGTTTAAGCCAGATAGCGTGCGAACAGTTTTAAGAACTAACTCAGTGCCATTCGCAGAGACTGTTAGCAAGCCCATCGTGGTTGTGCCGCTTTATCAAGAATCAATCGTATCTGAGCCGGTCATTTGGTCTGAAAATCCATGGTTAGATGCTTGGTCGCAGGTACCTCAACTTGAGGGGCTTGCGCCGCTGCAATTGCCGTATGGTGATTTGGAGGATCTGACAGGGCTTCGACCCGAAGATGTTGTTGCTCGGGATACAGACCGTTTAGCGACATGGGCTGCTAGATATGACGCGGACAATGCAGTGATCGCCAAAGCTTCTTTGATTGGAACTCTTGGGGCTGAATCAGTTCGCGTTAGTCTTTATTTTTCTCGGTCTGGGGCCGAGAGACAGTTTGATATTGCGGCCTCAGGAGGTCAAACGTGGAGCGAGTTGTTCAAAGCGGCGGCCATTCGAGCGAGCGTTCTGATTGAAGACGAATGGAAACTCGACACTATGCTTCAATTCGATGTCACCGGTCAGATTACGGCGCTTGTTCCACTTAAACGGCTTGAAGATTGGTTAACTGTGCGCGAACGTCTTGAGCGAGTCCCGTCTATTGACCGATATGATTTACAGGCCATAACGAGGGATCGTGCACAGGTTACTTTGTATTACTTGGGAGATGAAAACCAGCTCAAATTGGCGATGGCGCAAAGTGATCTCAGGTTTTTATGGCAAGACGGAGCTTGGGTTATCGAAGACCGATCCGCTGTGTTAGATACCCTTCAAACGATCGGTGCTTTACCGGCATCGCCGCTAACGCCTGTGCCGGTTGGTGGTTCGACCGGTCTTGTGAATGAGGGGCAGGTAATAAGTGCACCTCCCGAGCCATACCCATCTGGACTGTTCAGAAATAGTCAACCCGCCCGATCACCCTGACTATAGCTTTCTCGGTAAATCTCGTGGCGCCTCAACAAATACCCCTAGAACTTGGTCATAGGACAGCGCTCGGTCGTGCCGATTTTCTGATCACCGAGGCTAATCGTGAAGCTGTAAGCTGGATTGATAGCTGGCCGAATTGGCCAGCCCCGGTCGTTGGTCTTCATGGCCCGCCAGGCTGTGGTAAGTCTCATCTGGCAGCTGTTTTTTCGGCTAAAGCAGACGCTTATTTTTTAGATGTCGACGAAATTGAAAACGCGAATCCACTTAGTTTGGTCAAGGCCCATGCTGCTCTGGTCTGGGATGGGGCTGAGGCGATTGTGAATGAGCCCTCATTGTTTCATTTGTTTAATGCGGTCCGAGAGCTCGGTAAGCATTTTCTGATTGTAGGGCTGACACCACCCTCTAGATGGCCTGTTAAGTTGCCTGACTTAAAGTCACGCTTGGCTGGAATGCCTCTTGTTGCCATGCAGGCACCTGACGATGCAACGATGTCAGCAGTCTTAATCAAAGTGTTTAGAGATCGTCAGATCGACGTCAGTCCAGACGTGATCGAGTTCGTGCACAAGCGCATTCCCCGGACGTTCTCTGCCATTCTGACTTTTGTAGATTTTGTTGACCGAGAATCTCTGGCGCAAAATCGAAAAATCAGCGTTCCCTTTGTGCGTGAAGTGCTTAACACCAAAGCAATCGATTTTGACCAGGAGTAAAGCTAAAAGCTTTACTGAGTCTCTTCGTCGCGTTCCAGATTCTTAGGCTTGACGAAACGTATCAGTTGGGCGGAGGACGTCTTCAAACTGCTCCAATCCGCAGCTGTAAACGCCAATTGTGAAAGTCCTCCTGTTGGATATTTCGCGTATGCGTCTTTGAGGCTTTTGTGTTGCGGTAATGAAGAGTCCACTAACATACGCAAGAAATCCTCAGTTGTTGGGTTATGCCCCACCATCAACACCCGTTGGGCCGGGTCTTGTTGGCGCAATAGGTCAAGTGCATCCTGTGTAGAAGCCAAGTAGAGCTGCTTGTGATATTTAATGTCTATTTTAGGCCAGATAGATAATACGGCGTCAGCCGTTTGGCGGGTCCGCAACGCTGTTGAGCATAAAATTCTGTCAGGCTTGAGTCTTTTGGATTCTAGGTAATTGGCTATTGTCATTGCATTGCGCACGCCACGATCAGATAACGGTCGCTCATGGTCTGTACTGATATTTTCTGACCAATCAGATTTAGCATGGCGCAAAAGTAATAGAGTTAAGGGCATGTATCAGCCTATTATTCGACATGAAGATATGCACCATGATACAATTGTTGTATTAGATTAGGTTGCAGTTTCGTTAAATTTGCTCTGGTCATATTGGGTTTTCCGATAATTTGCGTTTCCCTAGTGCGGGGTTTGCAATCAACCCAATTCCCAAATTTTAAGGATGCTATGCGTGAGCCCGCAAGACACAGCACCAGCAATGGATAATCCGAAGGCTCCAGAAATCACTATGAGCAGTAGTGATCGTTTTATTAATCGAGAGCTGTCATGGTTATCATTTAACACGCGTGTGCTGGAAGAAGCCCAGAACAAAAACCATCCGCTTTTGGAGCGTGTTCGCTTTCTCTCTATATCAGCGTCCAACCTGGACGAATTCTATATGGTTCGTGTGGCGGGCCTAAAAGGGCAAGTGCGCGCAGGGATTACCCAACGCAGTGCTGATGGTTTAACGCCAGACGAACAACTCACCCGCATCAATGCCGCGGTTAGAGAAGTGCTTAAACGTCAGGATGAGTGCTGGGAGAGTTTACAGGCTGATTTGGATAAAGAGGATATCCACGTTGTCACCTCAAATGAACTGAATGAAACGGATAAGACATGGCTGCGTGGGCGCTTCATGGATCACATTTTTCCGGTTCTCACGCCATTGGCGATTGATCCGGCACATCCGTTTCCATTTATTCCTAATCTTGGCTTATCTCTCATTCTGCAGCTGGTTCGCATTGATAATGGTGAAGCTATGCGTGCGCTGGTTCCCATGCCGTCACAAGTTAACCGTCTTATTCGTCTACGTGGGCGGCGGATGCGGTTCATCACACTTGAAGACGCTATCATGCTGTTCGTTGATCGGCTTTTCCCGGGATACAAGGTGATTCAATCTGGCGTGTTTCGGGTTATTCGTGACAGCGAGATGGAAATTGATGAAGAAGCGCAAGACCTTGTTCAGAGTTTTGAGACGGCTCTCAAGCGCCGCCGCAAAGGCAGTTGCATTCGCCTCAAGGTCAGTGCGTCCATGCCAGAAGATCAGGTTCAACTGATTTGTGATGAACTGGAAACCTCAGCGAATGATATGTTTCGCATTGATGGCATGATTGGCTTGGCGGATATCAGTCAGTTGATTACGGGTGAGCGCTCTGATCTGGAATTCACACCTTACAATGCCCGTTTTCCAGAACGTATTCGCGATTTTGGCGGAGATAGCTTTGCCGCTATCCGTAAAAAAGACATTCTTGTCCATCATCCTTACGAATCTTTTGATGCGGTTGTTCAGTTCTTGCGTCAGGCGGCCAGAGACCCAAATGTGGTCTCCATCAAGCAAACGCTGTATCGTACCAGCAAGGACTCTCCGATTGTTCAGGCGCTGATTGAAGCCGCTGAGGCGGGAAAATCAGTCACAGCTATGGTTGAACTCAAGGCGCGGTTTGATGAGGAAGCCAATATCCGTTGGGCGCGCGACCTTGAGCGCTCTGGAGCAAACGTCGTTTATGGGTTTGTTGATCTAAAAACACATGCCAAGATATCTTTGGTTACGCGACGCGAGGGCAACGCACTTAACTCTTATGTGCACTTTGGCACGGGTAATTATCACCCGGTTACCGCCAAGATTTACACGGATTTGTCATTCTTCACATGTGATCCGGCCTTGTGCCGCGACGCTAACCGGGCGTTCAATTTTATGACCGGCTATGCGCGACCAGACTCCTTGGAAAAGCTTTCAATTGCCCCAATTGGCCTTAAAGAAAAAATTGAAAATCTCATTGCAAAAGAAATTGAGCATGCGCAGGCGGGACGCCCCGCAACTATATGGGCGAAGATGAATTCGCTGGTTGATCCTGCAATAATAGATCAACTGTACTTGGCCTCTCAGGCTGGCGTGCAGATAGAATTGATTGTTCGCGGTATTTGTTGTTTGCGCCCTGGTGTTCGGGGCCTCTCAGAAAATATTCATGTCAAAAGTATTGTCGGCCGCTTTCTTGAGCACTCGCGCATTTTTGTCTTCGGTAATGGCCATCCGGTTCCCTCTCGTAAGGCAAAGGTTTTCATTTCCTCTGCCGATTGGATGACACGCAACTTGATAAATCGCGTGGAGACCTTCGTCCCAATTGAAAATCATACTGTACATCAGCAGGTTCTGGATCAGATTATGGTTGCGAACATTAATGACAATGTTCAAAGCTGGACTCTTCAATCGGATGGCAGATTCTGTCGCGATCAGCCAGAATCTTCGCCGTTTGCGGCTCATGAGTACTTCATGAACAACCCGAGTTTGTCCGGCCAGGGGACTTCAATAGATCAAGCGAAGGCTTTGGTGCCCAAACTGGTTCCAAGCCGGCGTTAAACCTGCTATCAGCGCACCTTAAGATTTTGGTGTGAGAGATCGTGTGCCAACCGACAGCACGACATTAGCGTTACGACATCGGCCTATTGGCGTCATCGATATCGGGTCAAACTCGGTTCGGTTGGTGGTTTATAGCGGCGTTATGAGAACGCCCGTTCCTATCTACAACGAAAAATCTACCTGTGGTTTAGGTCGTGATATTGAAGCGACCGGTCGATTGCATCCGGAAGGTATCGATAAAGCATTCCGCGCTTTAAGGCGATTTAAAGTTCTTGCGACAGAAATGGGCCTGGTTCAGCTAGATGCTCTTGGGACGGCAGCATTGCGCGATGCTGAAGACGGGCAAGACTTTGTCGATACGGTTAAAAAAGAAATCGGTCTTGTCATTAAAGTTCTTTCTGGAAAACAGGAAGCCAAGCGTGCCGGTCTAGGCGTCCTGTGTGGAATTCCTGATGCTGATGGCATTGTGGCCGATCTTGGTGGGGGGAGCTTGGAATTGGTCGACGTTCACAATGGCGAGTTTTCCAACCATGCGACGCTGCCTCTTGGCACTCTGAGATTGTCTGCGTCCTCAAATCAAAATATTGAAAAAGCCGAAGAGATTGCTAACCATTATTTTGCTGCAGAGTCCTGGATTTCCAGTACCAAAGGCAGGAGTCTCTATGCCGTTGGTGGCGCTTGGCGTGCTTTGGCGCGGGTCTGTATAGCCCACATGAATTATCCCCTGCATGTCCTTGATAATTTCACCTTGACCCGGCAGCAGGCCATTTCGGTTTTCGAACTCATTTCAAACCTCAGCGCCCAAACGCTTGATAAGATTCGTAGCATTGATAAGGCCCGCCTTGTTACCTTGCCGTTAGCCGCAATGGTTCTGCAAAGACTCCTGGAAATTAACCGACCAGAGAAGTTGGTTTTTTCTATATATGGCATGCGTGAAGGTCAGTTTTACAAAGATCTGCCTGAGAAAATAAGAGTGACTGATCCTCTGATCAGCGCCGCTGAGGAACTGAGCCGCGGCGCTGGCCGAGACCCGAAGACGGGGCATGAGGCTTTCACGTGGCTCGACTCTCTTTTCCCAGGCGAAACACGGGCACAGTCCAAGCTGCGTTTGGCAGCCTGTTTGCTGCGAGATGTCTGTTGGGCTGAACATCCGGACTACCGCGCAGAACAGGCATTCCTGCGCGTGTTGAGATTGCCGTTTATGGGCCTGGAGCACGAAGATCGCGCTGGTTTGGCACTTGCCATGTTTTACCGTTATCGCAGCGATGATACCTCTGAGGCTATTGAGCAGGCCCATGCCATGCTGGATGATGGTCGCATACATCGGGTGAGGACCATTGGTCTGGGTTTGCGCCTAGCGTATTCTCTATCCGGAGGAATGTCAGGCATATTGCCAAAAACAAAACTTGATGTTGGCGAGACGACAATAGTTCTGACGCTGCCAGCCGATGATCCTACATTTGGCAGCGGTTCTTATCCGAAGCGCCTGTCGCGGCTGGCCAATCATCTCGGTCTCAACGATAAAATTGAGCTGCTGTAAAACGTCTAACGTTCAACAACATCTACTGTTTTACCACTTTTTGAGAGTGATAAGGCCAGTTGGCCATGCTTCAACTTAATGGCATCCTCGCCAAATAACTGTCTTCGCCACCCTCTGAGGGCCGGCACGTCTGCATCATCATCAATGGCGATCTTTTCCAGATCGTCAACTGTAGCGACCAGTTTTAATGCGACGTCATTGGTTTCGCAGCGGGCTTTTAATAAGACCTTTAACAAATCGATTACAGGACCCAGACCGGAGGGTTTATCAGGAGCGCGCGGAAGCTTTGGGCAGTCAGAGTCCGGCATTTCTATGCCGCGCTTAATTGCTGCCAAGACGCTGCGGGCGTGTTTGCTGCGCGCAAGGTGTTTTGACAGTCGTGTTTGACCAAGAGCGTTTTCATCTTTTGGTTTGAGAGATGCGAGTTCTATCAAGGCATCATCTTTAATGACGCGGCGGCGCGGTGTGTTTTGCTCCTGCGCCGTGCGCTCGCGCCACGCGGCAACCTCTTTCAAAATGGCTAGAAAGCGGGGCTTTTTTTCTCGAGACTTTAGGCGTCGCCATGAGTCTTCGGGGGTCAGATCGTAAGTTTCCGGATTGGTCAGGATTTCCATTTCCTCAGAAACCCAAGCTGAACGTTTGCTGGACTCAAGCTGCGCTTTTAAATGCACGTAAACGTCTCGAAGATGCACAACATCGGCTAAGGCATACTCCACCTGTTTTTCTGAGAGAGGGCGGCGTGACCAGTCTGTAAATCTCTGGCTTTTGTCAATCCGTGCATTGGTGAGTTTGGACACGAGCGTTTCGTATCCAACAGAGTCGCCGAAACCACAGACCATCGCGGCGACTTGGCTGTCGAACAGGGGAGCCGGGATGAGATCTGCTTTGTGGTAGAAAATTTCTAAATCCTGGCGTGCGGCATGAAAAACCTTAACCACATTCTCGTTGCGGAACAGATCGTACAGGGGACTGAGGTCAATGCCTTCAGCCAACGGATCAATGCAATGGGCTTCATCCGGTCCTCCGACCTGAACCAGGCACAAGAGCGGCCAGTACGTGGTTTCCCGGTGAAACTCGGTATCGACGGTCACAAACTCTGCAGACGATAAGCGCTGACAAAGGGCGGAAAGGTCCGCAGTCGTTGTGATTAAATCCATACAAGCGTTCTTATCGATTCTGCCCCCTCGCTGCAACCACCAGAGTGACTCCAGTTATTCTTTTCCTAAAAGGCCCCAAAACCTTGACAAACGCGCTAGTTCGGTGTGGTTTCTCGACCCGCTCCCTCCGCTTGATGCAGGGGCTCATTCATTCCGCCATGGGGAACCGGTCATGCACCGTTATAGAACGCACAATTGTGGCGCTTTGCGCTTAGAAGACGCTGGTCAAGAGGCCCGTATTTCCGGTTGGGTCCATCGCAAGCGTGACCACGGAAACTTGGTGTTTATTGATCTCAGAGATCAATTTGGTCTGACCCAGTGCGTTGTGGATACGTCCAGCCCTGTGTTTGCGCTGATTGATGGCGCACGTTCAGAGACGGTGCTGTGTATTACCGGTAAAGTTGTTGTACGCACCGAAGATACGGTCAACGAACGTTTGCCAACCGGCAAGATAGAGCTTCAGGTTGAGGCCGTTGAAGTTCTATCGCAAACAGATACTCTGCCCATTCAGGTCTATGGGGACAACGATTACCCCGAGGAGTTAAGGCTAAAATACCGCTATCTGGACCTGCGTCGCGAACAAATGCGCGATAATATTATCTTGCGGTCCCAAGTCATTTCCAGCATCAGGCGCCGCATGACGGAGTCTGGCTTTATTGAATTTCAGACTCCCATCCTGACAGCATCTTCGCCCGAGGGCGCGCGTGACTTCTTGGTGCCATCGCGTCTGCATCCAGGACGTTTCTATGCGCTTCCCCAGGCCCCACAGATTTTTAAGCAGCTGGTCATGGTTTCCGGATTTGACCGTTACTTCCAAATCGCGCCGTGCTTTCGTGATGAAGATGGCCGGGCTGATCGCTCCCCCGGTGAGTTTTATCAACTTGATCTTGAAATGGCTTTTGTCACGCAAGATGATGTGTTCGCGGCAATTGAGCCCGTCATTGGTGGTATCTTTCATGAGTTTGCCAATGGTCGCGACGTCACGTCTGGCGAGTGGCCACGTATTCCCTACGCAGAAGCTATGCTTAAGTACGGCAGTGACAAACCTGATCTGCGCAATCCTTTGTTGATTACGGATGTCACAGAACACTTCGCAGGATCGACATTTGGTTTGTTTGCAAAGAATATTGAGAAGGGCGCGATTGTGCGGGCGATTCCTGCCCCCGGCTCTGCTGGCCAGCCACGCAGCTATTTCGACAAGTTGAATGACTGGGCAAGAAGCGAGGGTGCAGGTGGTCTTGGTTACATCGTCTACGAAGCCGATGGTGGCGCGAAGGGACCAATTGCAAAGAACCTGGATGAAAGCCGCGTGGCTGCAATTCGCGATGCCGTTAGTGTCGGGCCCGGCGACAGTGTGTTCTTCGTTTGCGATAAACCATCCATTGCTGAAAAATTCGCTGGGCTAGTGCGCACCAAGGTTTGTGATGAACTGGATCTCTTAGCCAAGGATCGTTTCGATCTTTGCTGGATCGTCGATTATCCCATGTATGAGCGGGATGAAGCCACAGGCCAGATTGACTTTAGCCACAACCCGTTTTCAATGCCGCAAGGTGGCCTTGAAGGGTTGCAAGCCACTGATCCTCTTGATGTCTTAGCTTACCAGTACGACATTGTGTGTAACGGTGTTGAACTCTGCTCGGGAGCGATCCGGAACCATCGGCCCGACATTATGGTTAAAGCCTTCTCTATTGCCGGGTATGAAGAAAGCGTGATTGAAGAGCGCTTCGGTGGCATGTTCAATGCGTTTAAATACGGCGCACCGCCGCACGGTGGTGCGGCACCTGGTATTGACCGTATCGTAATGCTGTTGGCTGACACGCCGAATATTCGTGAAGTCACCCTGTTCCCCATGAACAACCAGGCTGAAGACTTGATGATGCAGGCGCCAAACGTGGTGAGTGATAAACAGCTTAAAGAATTGCACATCAAGATTGATCTCCCGAAGGAGATTGAGAAAGGCAGTTCAGAGAAGGTCTCAGGCTAAGTTGTTGGAGAGCTTGATGAATTAGCGGCTGGCTTGTGAGGATGTCGTATAGCCAGGCGGGCGACCGTAGCTAACCAGCATTTCGTGAAACCGATCAAAGTACTGCACCATCAGTTCTACATCTCCAGGGGGGTACTCTAGAAGGTCTGGAGCATCATCAATCTGATTGAGCATGGTTTGGATTTGTGAAATCTGTAGCTCTCTGAGTTCGGGACTTACAGCATCGTTCTGCTCGTAGTGTTCCATAAAATACCCCAAAGCGCTGTGCTGATCGGAATATTTCAAGATCGAGTTGCGTAGCATAAAAAAGTAGCTGATTAGGTATTCACCTCTGCCGTTCGGCCACTGCAGTCTCTGGAACACATTTGCCTGCACGCCTCGTCGTATGGCTCTTTCTCCAGCACGACTGCCGCCTATTTTGCGGTACTCAACAAGAGCCGTGTCAACTTCTGCAAGCGCGATTGGCCAATCCGCTATCATTTTCTCGATTTCTGCAGGGGTAAAGCTAGAGTCTGCAATAGCTTTATCAGACGTGCTTAGTAAGCCCGTCCAGTTGGGTCCAATAACGACCGCTGCGATGAGGGCTGCGATGGCACCGGACAAAATAAAAGCAAACAATCCTCTGCTCATGGCGAGGTATCCAAATCTGGTGTAATGGCCAAATTAGTTTAAGGGCAACACAAAAACGAAGTGTTAACAAAAAGAACTGAAAACGCGGTCGAAAATCAAGCTTAGGTGCGAGGGATAATGCCCTTTTTCGCTTTGCGCTCCATTTTGATTTTATACATGGCTTTGTCTGCGCTAGCGAGCAATTCACCAATTTCAGCGCGAGACGTGTACATGTGAATGCCACAACTTGCTTTAATTGGAATCTGCATGTCATTCCAAGAGGCGTAGGCGTTGTTGAGTTTTTTATCTAACTCTTCTGCGCGTCTGACACCATTTCGCTTATTTGAACGGGGAAGCAGAATGGCAAACTCATCGCCGCCTAGTCGCCCGACATAATCCGTGTCGCGAATCTGTGCCTGTAAAATCGTCGACGCCGCTTTCAACACTTCATCGCCTGCAGCATGACCATAAGTGTCGTTAATTGGCTTGAATTCATCAAGATCGACAAAGATCATAACGCCCCCAACCCCATGACGACGTGCAATAGAGAGTTCATGCTCAAGCTGTTGCTCAAAACCACGCCTATTTAGAATCTGCGTGAGTTCGTCTGTGGTTGCCAAAGCTTCAAGTTCAGCAATACGTTTGTCCTGTGCCTTAAGCGTATCAGAGATTTCTGCTACGAGGGACTGAGCAAGTTTGGTTATTTTTTCGACCGCGGCTGACTCCACCGCGGCAGGCTCGACGGTTTCCGCAAACCGCACAAATTTTGACAATTTGTCCTCTAAGCTGTGATGGTCTGGCATATTTTTTACCAGTTCCAATTGTGCTTTTTGGCTTTCTGACATGCGTATTACTATCCAAAAGTGCAGCGGGCCTGCCGCGCTACAAGCTGTATCGTCTTCGCAGCCGCTGCTCCAGTCAACCGTTCGTGTGGGTGATGTAGAGTAATACGGTGCTTAGGCCGAGTTGCTTATGGTTTAGGGGCTCTGAAAAGCTCATGCTGGACATTAAACGTATTCTTTTTCGTCTAAAAAAGCAATATAAATCAATATGTTATAATTTTGTTGTGGAGTGGGCCGGTTTTGGTGAAAGTGGCCTAGTAGATTTGCTGCAGCCGGAAGAGTCAGTAAAACGAGTTATCCCATTTCAACGTTTGGATTGAAAAATTGTATATCCTCAAAACTATAATTGTACGAATCACGACCGTGTGCGTTGTATTTGGGGGCGGTATTGTTGAGGTCTTCGGGGCTCAGGTTACGCCGCATGCCGCCATTTACGAAGTCAGCCTGGGCAGGGCGACCGGCCAAAATGCGCCTGCTGGGTTGTCTGGCACCATGGTCTATGTGTTGAAAGATGTCTGCGATGGTTTTGAGCAGGACTCCTCTCTTGATGTCGCGATTTTGAACCGCAATGGTCGGCAGTCAACGCTTCGCCAGTCCTTTGCCTCTTTCGAAGCGAAAGACGGCACGTCGTCCACGTTTGAAATGCAGATTACCTCGGATGACCGAATTTTAGATTCCTACAGCGGTGGCGTTGAAATTAGGGCACAGGACGGCACAATGACCTACGTTCGCCCCGAAGCGCGAGAAAAGGCTGATCAAAATCAAGTTTTTAATATTAAACAGGATGCACAGCTATCTCTAACCTTCATCGCTGAAGTGCTTGAACAAGCACAGGCGGGTGGCTCTTTTGTCAGCCGTGTTGTTGCCGATGGCTTGCTTGAAGATGGACCAAACCGAATCTCTGCTGTTATCGGCCGCAGAGGCTCAGAAATCGGGAATGTCCGTGATCCAGATGGACTTCTTTCAAGTCCGCCGTGGCCGGCGCAACTTGCATATTATCCTACAGCCAGCTCAGATGAGTTGCCCTCTCAAGAACTCCGTGTAGAAATCTATGAGGGCGGAATTGTTGGCTTTATAGACCAGAACTTGGGAGATTATACGGTTCTGACCCGCCTGATTGATTTGCAAAGCGCGGGTGCGTGCGAGGATTAGTCCTCTATCCCTCATTGAGGGGCCAAAGCCACGCTGCGCCTCTTACACCGCTTGCGTCTCCGTGCTGCGGTGGGAGCAGACGTGTCGCCACTGTGTCGGAGAACACAAACTCTGTCCAAGATCCTGGAACGCGCTCGTATAACTGCTGAATTTTCGAGAGTCCCCCGCCAAGAACAATAGCGTCCGGGTCTATAATGTTGATGACCAAGGCCAAGCTTTTGGCTAAGCGGTGTATGTATCGGTCTAAAGCCTTAAACGCCTGAATATTTCCGGTTTCTGCCGCCTGTGCAATTTGCTCTGCTGACCAATCCGTAAATATGCCACGGCCATGGTCAGCATCTAAGGCAAACCCTGGTCCAGATAAAAATGTCTCAATGCAGCCTGCACGGCCACAGTAGCAATCACGCCCCGGTGTTTCGTCCAGAGTTGGGTCGGGCCATGGCAGTGAATTGTGCCCCCACTCGCCGGTGATGCCATTAGGGCCGCTGACCACTCGCTTGTTAATCACTAAGCCACCGCCAACACCCGTTCCTAAAATGACACCGAAGATGTTCGCGTAAGCTGCCCCAGCGCCGTCTGTGGCTTCCGATAACGCAAAGCAGTCGGCGTCATTGGCGAGACGAACAGGACGACCCAGAGCCGCTTGTAAGTCGCGATCAAGAGGGTGCCCAATCAGGCAGGTTGAGTTTGCATTCTTAATCAACCCTGTGGACTTTGATAGAGTGCCGGGAATGCCGATCCCGACCCTGAGTTTTTCTTCGGAGGGTAGTAATAATCTGGATTCTGCTTCCGCAACCAAGCCCCTTATTGCGGCAATTGTGCCGTGATAATCGCCTGCCGGTGTTGGAACGCGGTGCTTGTGACGTACGGTTCCTTTGTGATCGAGTGCGATCAGCTCGATCTTCGTGCCACCTAAATCAATGCCTAGTCTTATGGTCATAACCTTGCCTCGTAAGTCTCCTCAATTCTTCTAGATACGACCTTTATAGATGGCTTCAAAAGCTTGGCTCAGCTAGCATTGTCTAAAGATTAAATTTCTAGGCAGTTTAATGAAGACTGACTCATTCCCGCATGTCACGGCGTTTTTTGATGAAAAGACGTTTACGGTCACGTATTTGGTTCGCGAGCCTGAGGGCCAGAAGGCTATTATCATTGATCCGGTACTCGATTTCGAGGTAAGCGCAGGCCGTACCACGACCGAAAATGCCGACCGTATTATGCAGGTCGTGTCCGAAGAGAATTTAGACGTTGCATGGGTACTCGAAACCCATGCCCATGCAGATCACCTGTCCGCGGGCTCTTACCTTAAAGCCAAGTTGGGTGCAGGGGTTGCGATTGGCTCCGAGATCACAGAGATTCAAGGCGAATTCGGTAAAATTTATAATCTATCGTCCGACTTCGAAACCGATGGGTCTCAGTTTGATCGACTGCTGAAGGACGGCGAAACGCTTGAGACCGGAAGCCTTAAGGTCACAGCCTGGCACACCCCCGGTCATACACCAGCTTGTATGACATACTTGGTTGGCGATGCCGCCTTTGTTGGTGATACGTTGTTCATGCCCGACTATGGCACGGCGCGGTGCGACTTTCCTGGCGGAGACGCGTCTGTCATGTATCAGTCGATTCAGCGCCTCTTATCTTTGCCGCCACAGACAAGACTGTTTGTCTGTCACGATTATGGTCCTGATGGCCGACCGTATGCCTGGGAAACTACAGTCGCAGAGCAGAAAGCAAACAATAAGCATGTGAGAGAGGGTGTTACCGAGCAGCAGTTTGTGAAGATGCGCACAGAGCGTGATGCCAACCTTGCTATGCCCGTGCTTTTGTTGCCCTCCGTTCAAGTCAATATTCAAGCGGGGGAAATGCCAAAGCCCGAATCAAACGGGGTATCCTATCTCAAGCTGCCGCTTAACGTGGTTTAAGTATACCGCTGCTTAAGGCTAGTACTAAATTTTTGTCTTTAATCCATAGAGTTTAAGTCTTGTCGCACATGACCGCCGTGAGCGCGCTCAGAAGGCCTGTTATCCGCCTGCTTTCTATAGAGTAAAAGATTGTTTGGGCATCTCGACGGGTAATTACGAGGTTGTCACGTCTTAAACGGGCGAGGTGTTGCGATACGGCTGATTGCCCGAGGCCGACGACGGCCTCAAGCTCTCTCACCGTGTGCTCTCGCTGACTCAACCGACAGAGGATCATCAGTCTATGAGGGTTGCCGATGGCCCGCAGTACCGCACAGGTATCTTCCGCGTCTCGTTCGAGTCGACTAAAGTCTTCGGCCAACGTTGGTGCTCCCCGTTTTCAATTTAACAATAGCGCTCTTATCCGCATATGAAAACGGTCGGACACGACTTGCGACCCATGAGCGTCAAGGTAAACTAAGAGCTTGTTTTAAGGTGCTTATGAATGACAACAACCCTCATAACAGACGTCAGTTTTCTTGATCACGATACTGGTCAGGGGCATCCGGAGAGCGCTGACAGACTGCGCAGTGTCACAGCTGCGTTAAAGGGCGAAGACTTTACTAACCTGCGCCGTCTGGCAGCCAGGCCCGCAACAGAGGCTCAGATGGCGGCTCCCCACACGGCAAAAATCGTTGAGGCTATCCTCGCTGCTGCACCGGATGAAGGCTATCGTCATATAGATGGTGACACCGTGATGTCACCTGGGACAGGGAAAGCCATTCGCATGGGAGCCGGGGCGTTGGTGACAGCTGTTGACGCAGTGATGACGGGTCAGGCGCAAAACGTGTTTTGCGCTGTTCGTCCGCCCGGTCATCATGCCGAACGAGAGCGGCCAATGGGATTTTGTTTTGTGAACAATATCGCTGTCGCAGCTCTGTACGCCAGGGAGGCATACGCGGTGGCTAAAATAGCTGTGGTTGATTTTGATGTGCATCACGGCAATGGCACGCAAGACATTTTCTGGGATGATCCTGATCTGTTTTTTGCATCTTCCCATCAATATCCCCATTTCCCCGGAACTGGGGCGTCAGATGAAAAGGGTGGGTATAACAATGTGGTTAATGCGCCCCTGCCGCCAGGGACGGAGGGCGCAGCGTTTCGAGCCGCATACGAACAGCATATTTTGCCAGCATTAGACTCTTTCGCGCCTGATTTGGTGCTTATTTCTGCCGGCTTTGATGCCCATAAGGACGATCCCCTGTCTCATATGGGGCTCATCGAAGATGACTTTACCTGGGTAACCGAAAGAATTTTGTCTGTTGCTGCACAACATGCTGACGGACGGGTGGTCTCTACATTAGAGGGCGGCTATAACTTGTCTGCCCTTGGCTCCAGCGCAGCGGCGCATGTTATGGCGCTAATGTCTGGCTGATGAGTACTTCACAAGAGAGATTCAATTATGGCTGAAACTAAAATTCCTAAAGAGATCACGGACCTTAATTTTGAAGACGCTTTGAGTCAGTTGGAGAAGATCGTACGTGACCTTGAGGCCGGGCAAGTGAAACTCGATGAAGCTGTTAAGCATTATGAACGGGGAGCCCTGTTGAAGCGGCATTGTGAAAATAAGCTGTCCGACGCCCGCATGAAAATTGAAAAAATCACCGGTCTTGATGACGCTATCAAATTGGAAAGCATGGAGTCCGAATGACTCCGTCTGGCGCTGCTGCAACGATTGAGCCGATCTGTTCTTTTACAGAGCAGTTATCCACAATCGCTGATGCCACAAACGATTGCCTTGATGCCATTTTGACTTTACCCGAGGGAAAAGAGCGACGTGTTGTTGAAGCCATGCGCTACAGCGCTCTGAATGGTGGAAAACGTCTACGGCCTTTTTTAGTGGTTGCCTGCGCGGATTTATTTTCCGTGCCACGCGCACAAAGTGTGCGGGTGGGGGCAGCGCTTGAAATGGTGCATTGCTATTCGCTGATTCACGATGACCTTCCTGCGATGGACGATGATGACTTGCGACGCGGTCAGCCAACGTGTCATCGCGCTTTTGACGAAGCGACCGCAATCTTGGCCGGTGACGCCTTGTTGACGGAGGCATTTGCCGTGTTGAGTGACCCTAAGACACATCCTGATGATACCGTCCGTGCGGCCACAATTGCAGCATTAGCACAAGCGGCGGGGGCACGCGGTATGGTCGGTGGGCAAATGCTCGATTTGATTGCTGAAACCACAGACCTCACTGAAGATGAGGTGAAACATCTTCAAGCCATGAAGACAGGCCGGTTGCTCGCGGTTGGTTGTCAGATGGGCGGGCTATTGGGGCACGCTGACTCCCATCAAATAGAGGCTCTGTTAGGGTTTGGTCAGTTGCTTGGTGCGGCTTTCCAGATTGCAGATGATCTACTTGATTTAGAAGCCTCTGAGGCCGACATGGGGAAGGCGACAGGCAAGGATCGTGCCGCCGGTAAGGCCACTTTTGTCTCCCTGTACGGTGTTGAACGTGCTAGGGATCATGGGAAAACCTTGGTTGATCAAGCGGTTGCAACTCTTCACACGTTTGGTGAAGCCGCAGCCTCTTTGAGGGCCGCAGCAGCATTTACCGTCGCGCGGCGGTCTTAGGTAAAGGGATATCGACGAGTGGAAACGGACTCAAAGATGGTTTCTCCGACTTCAGAAACGCCACTTCTCGACTGGATTGGCAGCCCTAAAGATATGAAGGGCTTATCCATTGATGAGCTAACCCAACTTGCCAATGAACTGCGTGCGGATTTGATCGACTCGGTTTCCCGAACCGGTGGGCACCTCGGCGCTGGTTTAGGTGTGGTCGAATTGACCGTTGCGCTTCATCATGTTTTTGACACGCCAAAAGATCGGTTGATCTGGGATGTTGGTCACCAATGTTATCCTCATAAAATTCTCACAGGGCGGCGTGATCGTATGAAGTCCATCCGTCAGAAGGATGGTATTTCAGGGTTTACCTATCGGCCAGAGAGCGAATTTGATCCTTTTGGAGCCGGTCATAGTTCGACATCGATTTCTGCTGGGCTCGGTATGGCCGTGGCGCGAGATTTGTCCGGTGATGATAACCAAGTTATTGCCGTAATCGGTGACGGCGCGATGAGCGCGGGTATGGCCTACGAAGCGATGAACAATGCGGGTAGCATGGATCGTCGCTTGATCGTTATTCTTAATGATAACGACATGTCTATCGCGCCAGCTGTTGGGGCCATGAGTGCCTACCTCTCCCGTCTGCTGTCTTCTCAATCCTACCTGAGTATTCGCGAGGCTATGAAGCAAATCGCCTCCTATTTCCCAAAGCCGCTTAAGACCGCAGCGCGTAAAGCGGAAGAATATACGCGGGGTATGGTTGCTGGCGGCACGCTGTTTGAAGAACTCGGTTTTTACTACGTTGGACCAATCGACGGGCATAAAGTTGAACATCTTGTGCCTGTGTTGAAAAATATACGTGATTCCAAAACCCCTGGTCCGTTCCTGATCCATGCGGTTACCCAAAAAGGCAAGGGGTATGCTCCGGCTGAAGAGTCCGCTGACAAATACCATGGTGTTGCGAAGTTCGATGTTGTCTCAGGCGACCAGGCAAAATCGAAACCAAATGCGCCAAGCTATACGTCGATCTTCGCGAAAGCTTTAATCGCTGAGGCGGAAAAGGACGAGCGTGTTGTTGCCATAACAGCAGCGATGCCAGGTGGCACAGGGCTGGATAAGTTTGGTGAACGATTCCCTGACCGCACCTTTGATGTCGGCATCGCAGAACAGCATGCGGTGACGTTTGCGGCTGGCATGGCAACTGAGGGTTACAAACCTTTTGCGACGATATATTCCACGTTCTTGCAGCGGGCTTATGATCAGGTTGTTCATGATGTCGCCGTGCAGAATCTTCCGGTTCGTTTTGCAATTGATCGGGCTGGCTATGTCGGAGCCGACGGCTGCACCCATCAGGGCTCATTCGATTTGGCGTATTTAAGTTGCCTGCCCAACTTTACGGTTATGGCTGCGGCGGATGAGGCTGAACTAATGCATATGGTCGCCACCGCGACGGCACATCAAAGTGGGCCGATTGCACTCAGATATCCAAGAGGTGAGGGCGTTGGTGTTGACCTCCCGGAAAGGGGCGAAGTGCTGCCGATTGGAAAAGGCCGTGTTGTGAGGGAGGGAGCGACGATTGCCTTGCTGAGTATTGGCACGCGTCTTGGAGCATGTTTGGCGGCGGCCGATGAACTGGCGGCACGTGGTTTATCGACCACGGTTGCAGACGCGCGTTTTGTGAAACCCTTGGATATCGATCTGCTAACCCAACTGGCTGACAACCATGAGATATTAATCACTGTTGAAGAAGGGTCTCAGGGCGGCTTTGGAGCTCAGGTTCTGAGTGCGTTAGCAGAAACCGGAAGATTGGACCGTGGCCTTAAAATTCGCACGCTCACCATGCCGGATGCCTTTCTCGATCATGCTAAGCCCGAAGATCAGGTTCAGTCAGCTGGCTTAGATGCGAACGGAATTGTTCAAGCGGTTCTCGCAGGGCTGGGTCAGGACGCTGCTAAGCATCCCGCATGTGGCTAAAATAACCTCAGTTTGATGGCCACTCCCAAAACGCGGATCGATCAATTGCTGGTTGATAGAGGCTTGGCAGAGAGTCGCTCAAAAGCCCAAGCTTTGATTATGGCTGGGGCTGTTTATTCAGATCAAAAGAAGTTAGATAAACCTGGGCATCAAGTGTCTGTTGAGATCCCATTGACGGTGCGGGCCAAAGACCATCCGTGGGTTTCACGCGGCGGGCTGAAGTTGGAGCACGGGCTAGAGCACTTTGGTTTTGACCCCACGGGAGAGATCGCCATAGATGTTGGCGCTTCAACAGGCGGGTTTACGGATGTGCTTCTGCATAATGGCACAGCCAAGGTTTACGCCGTCGATGTTGGTTATGGACAGCTGGACAGTAAGTTACGCTCAGATGAGCGCGTCATCGTCTTAGAGCGCCTCAATGCTCGCTATCTTACCCAAGAGCACATACCTGAACCTATTGATATTGTGGTCTGTGATGCCAGTTTCATAGGGCTACGCACGGTTCTACCGGCGGCTATGAGTCTCACTCAGCCACACGCCAGTTTGATCGCCTTGATCAAGCCGCAGTTTGAAGTCGGCAAAGAGAGAGTCGGCAAAAAGGGTGTTGTTCGCGACTCAGCGCTGCACGATGAAGTCTGTGACACGATTGCTGAGTGGATGTCTCAGCAACCAGGATGGTCTGTGTGCGGCATAACCGAAAGCCCCATCACCGGCCCGGAGGGTAACAAAGAATTTCTCATCGGTGCCCGGCGCAATCATGAGGGTTGTATCTAGCGAATGATCACTGGGGCGGCGTACAGCACGCTTGCTTCGGGACCACGTGTATAGGGTCCTAACCATGTGTTTAAAGTCGCTGAAATTTTCAGCAGGCCCTCAATCGCGCTTCTCAGGCCGAAGGGAAGAGACCCATTCTCTAGTGCCTCTAATAAGCTTTGCAGCGGGTCTTTCGGCGCTGGATACGGTACCAGGCGCACCAAGTCATCTGTGGTCAGTCCGATGGCGACTTTTGTGTGATCAATGGCATCGCTCAGGCCCCCCAAACGATCCACAAGCCCAATACGTTGGGCATCAACGCCACTCCAAACGCGGCCTTTGGCAATCGCCCGCATGTCCTCAATAGGCATGTCCCGCCCCGCCGCTGCCTTGGTTGTGAAGTCGTCATAGATGACATCCAAGGTCCGGTTCATGCGGCCCAATTCAGCTTCATTAAAGTCCCTCGCGATTGTGAAAATATCTCCGTTTTCGCCGTAGGTGAGTGTTGACCAATTGATATCGAGTTTTTCCAGCGTGCCTTCAAACACCAGCTTATTGACGATAACGCCAATTGATCCGGTAATCGTTCCGGGTTGGGCAAAAATTGTGTCTGCATCCATTGCGATAAAGTAGCCGCCAGACGCGGCCGTATTGCCCATAGAGACAATGAAGGGTTTACCCCTCTCTTTTGCACGGATCACTTCGCGCCAAATCGTATCCGACGCCACGTAAGACCCACCCGGGCTATCCACACGAAGAAGAATAGCATTAATGTCCTCATCCTCTGCCGCGTCACGAATGGCTTTTGCTAAGGTCTCCGCACCAACGCTAGACGCTCCGCTGAACGGATTATCATCGGCTTTACCGCGCTGTATCGCGCCAACCGCATGGATAACAGCAACGCTGCGTTCTGCTACGCGACTGTCGCTTGGGTCGGCAAAACTAAGGTAGCTGCTTATTGAGACGCGTTTGCCGTCTTCGTAATCGTCTTCAAGTTTTTGTTCGAACTCATCCCGGTAGGCGAGGCGGTCAACTAAGTTCCCACCCAGTGCTTCTGTTGCAGTGAGCGGTCCATTCGCCATCAGTTGTTCAATCTGATCTGGAGTGACGCCTCGCGACGTTGCAATTCCTGTCACCAGTTGCTCGAAGATGGAGCCAAACAAAGCGTCAAGCGCTTCTTTGTTTGGCGCAGACATCTCATTGTCGGTCAGGTTTTCAGCAGCGGATTTATATTCATAACGCTGTAACGCATTGGCACGAATACCAAGGTTATCTAAAAAACCTTTGAGGTAGGGCTGTTCAATAGCCAAGCCTGTGAGGCCGACACCGCCAGAAGGTTGTAGCCAAATCTCATCAAAAGCACTGGCCAGATAATACGCGACTGTCGCACTACTCAGTTCTCCAAGGGTGTCGGAGTACACCAAGGTCTGTTTGCCGCTGGTTCGAAACTTAGCCAGTGCATCTCTGATCTCTTGCGTCTGCGCGAGTCCTAAGCTTTGTCCGCTGATGGTTGCGACGACAGCTTTTACTCTGTCATCATCCGCCGCGCGCCGCAGAGCGATAACGGCATCTTGCAAAGAGGTCTGTGTGGAGACCCCAAAGGTGCTGAAGTCGGCACCACTCCGGCCTTCTGAAAATCCGGCGTCCAAGTTGAGGCTTAGAATAATTGTATCAGGCGCTTGTTGGGCTTTCTGCGAAAATCCATCTGCATTGAGAAAGAGATAAATCAGCACGCCGATCGACAACAAGACAACGAAGCCAAGGCTGGCCAGTATTCCTACAAAAAACTTACCGATGGTGCGCATAGAATGTATGTCCGTTAGAGGGGCAGGGTGCTTTACCCGTTTTGGGCTTTATGTCTGAGCCAATGATCCGCCAGAACCACGGCCATCATGGCTTCGGCCACGGGCACGCCCCGTATGCCGACACAAGGGTCATGCCGACCCTTGGTTTGAATGTCGACGTTGTTGCCATGAATATCGACCGTCCTACGCGGCGATAAAATAGAACTGGTTGGTTTAATCGCAAGGCGCGCCACAATAGGTTGACCAGACGAGATGCCGCCGAGGATGCCCCCGGCTTTGTTGCTCAGGAATTCAACATCACCGGAATCTGTCATGCGCATCTCATCAGCATTCTCTTCGCCAGACAAGGCTGCAGACTCGAAACCGGCACCGATCTCCACGCCTTTGGCGGCGTTAATGCTCATCAGGGCGGATGTTAAATCGGCATCGAGCTTGCCGTAAATGGGGGCACCCAACCCTGCGGGAATACCGTCTGCGATAACTTCGATAACAGCCCCGGTCGACGAGCCACGTTTTCGCACACCGTCCAGATAATCTTCCCAAGCTTTGGCCGCTTTAGCATCCGGGCAGAAAAACGGATTGTTATCGACTTCCGCCCAATCCCAGTTGTCGTGATTGATCTTGTGGGGGCCGATTTGCACGAGTGCCCCACGAATGGAGACTTGGTCCCCAAGCGCAGCGCTTAAAATTTTGCGGGCCACAGCCCCTGCGGCAACGCGCATGGCTGTCTCGCGCGCGGATGACCGGCCGCCGCCACGATAATCGCGGATGCCATACTTTTTCCAATAAGTGTAATCGGCGTGGCCTGGCCGAAACTTCTCAGCAATATCACCGTAGTCTTTAGAGCGGGCATCAACATTTTCAATCAGCAGGCCAATTGAAGTCCCCGTGGTGACCCCTTCAAAAACACCGGACAGAATTTTCACCTGATCCGGTTCTTTACGTTGCGTTGTAAACCGTGAGGTTCCGGGTTTTCGCTTTTCCAGCCAGACTTGAATGTCATCTTCAGTCAGAGGCAGACGCGGTGGCGTCCCGTCAATCACACAGCCAATGGCGGGGCCATGGCTTTCACCAAAGGTCGTAAAGCGAAACAGCGTTCCAAAAGTGTTTGCTGACATCTTCGGCGCTAATCAGTGAGATTCGCGCCGTCTAACAGATCGGCTATGTCTTGGGATGATTCTGGGGCCATCATGCCAACCACGTGATACCCACAGTCCACGTGATGGACTTCGCCCGTTACGCCGCTCGAGAGGTCACTGAGGAGATAAATACCAGCGCCACCCACATCATCCATCGTCACATTGCGATGCATGGGCGCGTTTAATTCGTTCCACTTCAGAATGTACCGGAAGTCGCCAATGCCGGACGCGGCGAGGGTTTTCATTGGGCCAGCCGACATCGCGTTCACACGTATTTTGTCGCGTCCCAGGTCTGTAGCCAGGTAACGTACACTCGCTTCCAAGGCCGCTTTGGCCACGCCCATCACATTGTAATGAGGCACGACCTTCTCTGCACCATAGTAACTAAGTGTGAGCAAAGACCCGCCATCGGGCATTAAAACTGCCGCACGTCGTGAGACGTCTGTGAATGAAAAACAGGATATATCCATGGTTCGCAGGAAATTCTCACGCGTAGTATCAGCATAGCGGCCTTGCAGCTGTGACTTGTCTGAAAACGCGACGGCATGAACAACAAAGTCGATTTTATCCCAGGTGTTACCTAGTTGCTCAAACAGAGCGTCCATAGAGTTTTGGTCGGTGACGTCACAGGGCGCGACGAGTTTGGAATTAACGCTGTCCGCCAACGGTCTAACGCGCTTTTCCAACGCATCGCCTTGAAATGTAAATGCTAGTTCTGCGCCTTGTTCTGAAGCTTGCCGTGCGATCCCCCATGCAATGGATCGTTCGTTGGCCACTCCCATCACCAAGCCGCGCTTACCAGAGAGAATCCCGGCCTGCCCGCTCATATGACGTCCTATGTTCTGTAGTCAAAAACGTGTTAGATTTCGCCTACTTGCGCAGGTCTAGGGCATCCTACACCACTGACCACTAAGGGCAAGACTGACGCTATGACGGAGGCTCGTATTTCTGCTGATCCAAGCCAGATTCCTGAACATCTTCTTAATGCTGCTCGTCGGGGGGTACGTTTCGCGCGTTTCGTTGTTGGGCGTATGAAAGAAGATCAGGTCAATCGCGTTGCAGCGTCACTCAGCTATACGTCTACTTTGGCTCTGGTGCCGGCGCTCTCTCTGGCTCTGGCGATTTTAGCGGCCTTTCCGGCTTTTGAAGGCGTGCGAGACTCAGTCCTTGATTTGGTGTTGCGCAACTTTATTCCGGATACCGGCATGCGGATGAACGAGGCTTTAGAAACGTTTATCTCTGCTGCCGCAGAGCTCACAACCATTGGTATTGTAGGGTTGATTGTCACGTCTGTGCTCCTCCTCCTGACAATTGAAAGTGCTTTTAACCGTATCTTTCGGGTGATACGGCCAAGGCCATTTATGGCCCGGATTATTGTATTTTGGACGCTCATCACGATTAGCCCGTTGCTCGTCGGCCTCAGTTTTTCCTTGTCTGGTTATTTCTTGACCTTACGCACGATGTTTGGAGGGGAAGAACCGGGCGCTGTATCTGTCCTTCTTGGAGCAGCGATGCCGACGGTGTTGTCTGCGGTTGCATTTACCCTGATTTATACCATGGTGCCCAACCGGCGGGTTCGTTTGGCCGACGCTGTCATTGGCGGTGTTATGGCCGCTTTGCTATTTGCGCTTTTGCGGTATGGTTTTTCATCGTTTGTCGCAGGTATGCCAACCTACCAGGCCATCTATGGCGCTGTCGCGGCCGTGCCGGTTTTTCTGATTTGGTTGTTCCTGTCCTGGAACGTCATTCTCGCTGGAGCCGTTATATCTGCCGCTTTACCTGATTGGCGCCGCGCCGAACACGAGCGCGCAACCGGTCCTGGCGGTCGTTTGGCCTTGGCTGTTGATGTGCTGTCCGCGTTGTATGATATCGCCGGGTCAGGAACGGGTGTTGTTCAAAGTGCGCTTCGAGACGATGTGGAAGTCAAAGAAGCGGCCTTAATTCCGGTCTTAGAAGAATTGCGCGCAGGCGGCTTCATTGTCTTCGGGGATGACAGTGTGTGGCGTCTTGGCCGCGATCTCAACCGCACAGCAGTTTCCGATCTGGTGCATCTGCTTGGTTATGGGGTGCCTGTGACACCAAAGCTTATCGGTAAGTCTGAGGCTGTATCACGTTTGAGCACTTTAATGGCTGAAGCGCAAAAGACGGAAAACGATATTCTCAGTCAATCCATAGCCTCTTTGTTTGAGCAGCCACCCGCATCTGACTCTAATGCCTCAGATGCGCCGGAAACATAAAACGTCGACCCAGTCATGTCGCCGTTATGAATAGTAAACTTATCGACCTTGGTTATTGGCTGACGATCTGCCAGCTGCCGTCTTCTTGACGACAAGCTGTGCCATACCCTTTTTGCTGTTCGCCGTCGACCGTCACTTCAGTTTGGAATTCCCGGCAATACCGGCCTGAGTCGGTGTAACCATCTCGCACGGGTGTAACATTGCCGGAGTTACCGCTGTCCACATTGTTCCAAACAATGGTTTCGCCTATGGGAGCGTTGTAGGCATAGCGTTGCGCATCGGCGGCTTTCATCCGGTCAAGTTCGTCCATGTTCCGACCAATTTTGTTGCCGACCGCAGCGCCAAGCATTGTGCCGGCAGCCGTCGCTATAATTTGGCCATCACCAGACCCAATGGATGATCCAGCCCAGGCACCGGCGGCGGCACCGAGCAGAGTGCCCAGCGTTTCGTTTTGATTGCTGCCATCCGCCGCACAGCCGCTCAGGGCAAGTGAAGCGGCGATGATAGCTGCTGATACGTAGGTTTTAGGAGTTGCTCTGGTCATGGCGATATCCTGTTATTTTCTATAAGTTCCAATTGAGTGCAATAATTGGCTCACATTCTATAAACGCATTTCAATGAGAAAAGGTGGCAAAATAAGGGCATTCACGTTGGTTGGAGTTGACATATTCGTGATCACAGACCACACCAGATTTCCCATATTTGGCTCAAATAATAGGTTAGAAAAGATGCCAAACGCAGCGCTTATCCCAAAGGTTGATAACCCCATAGCCTTGTTTGAGGCATGGTTTAAGGAGGCTCAAGGCACTGAATTGAATGACCCAGATGCAATGGCTTTGGCAACGGCGTCTCCGGAGGGCGTGCCATCCCTGCGCATGGTTCTTTTGAAGGGGTTGGAGCCTGGGGGATTTTCTTTTTATACCAATAAGGAAAGCCGTAAGGGCCAACAAATCGCGGTGAACGCCAACGCGGCGCTTTGCTTCCACTGGAAGTCACTGCGCCGTCAGGTCAGGGTTGAAGGCATGCTCACTGAAGTCAGTGCCGAGAAAGCAGATGCCTATTTTGCCAGTCGTTCCCGTGAAAGCCAGATTGGGGCTTGGGCGTCTGATCAGTCTCGTCCCTTGGAGGACCGCGAGACGTTTATGGATCGAGTTGAGAGTGAGTCTCAACGTTTTAATAATAAAGACGTTCCGAGGCCACCTCATTGGTCGGGATTTCAGCTCAGTCCTGTTATGATCGAATTCTGGCTCGATCAGCCACATCGCATGCATGACCGGCTTGTTTATTTCAAAGAGGGACAAGGGTGGAGAACGGAACGCCAATACCCGTAAAGCTCTACTCACAAACGCTATGCCACACGACTCTCTGACTGCTGCAGCTCTCATAACGCCGCCCTCCAGGCTGATGCGTTTCGCGACTTATGCGGCTGTTGCTACGGCGCTGATGCTCATAGTTGTGAAAACGGCGGCTTTCCTGCTGACCAATTCCGTCGCACTGCTGTCGAGTCTGATGGACTCTCTGCTTGATCTCATCGCGTCTTTGGTCAATTTATGGGCCGTTGGTCATGCGCTGACTCCGGCTGACAAAGAGCACCGATTCGGACACGGTAAAGCCGAGCCGCTTTCTGGTTTGGCGCAATCTGCTTTTGTCGCGGGCTCTGCCGTTTTGCTATTGGTCGAGGCGGCCTCCCGCATCAACAAAGACAATCAGGTTGTCGCGGGAGAAATAGGGATAGGCGTGATGGTCTTTACCATCATCGTCACGCTGGTCTTAGTCATGTTTCAAAAGTTCGTTGTTAAGCGTACAGGCTCGGTCGCAATTTCAGCGGACTCTATGCACTATACGGGTGATCTTCTTTTAAACCTGAGTGTCATCATCGCATTGCTGCTCACGACGTACGGCGGTATGACTTGGGCTGACCCCGTGTTCGCTATTGGCATTGCGATATTCCTGCTTTTAAATTCGTCGAAGATTGCGCGCCGTTCCATTGCGGTTCTGATGGATCACGAGCTGCCAGAAGAGAAACGCCAAGCCATTAAAGCCATCGCGCTTAAGCATCCCAAAGTGCGCGATGTCCATGAATTGCGAACCCGCTCCTCGGGTTTGCAAACCTTTATCCAGATGCACATGGTCTTAGATCCAAAGCTGTCATTGTTGGAAGCGCATCGTATTGCCGACGAAGTTGAAATGGCATTGATGGCGGATTACCCGGGCGCTGATATCATTATTCACCAAGACCCTGAGGGGGTTGAGGAGTATCATCCCCCCGTTGGTTCTACGCTGGTTTGATCACTTCAGACCCCTATCACGACTGTAGCCTGAGAGCGTGCCGGCTGCTAACCTCTGGCATCTGAATTGAGTCCGAACAAAGGGATTTAGGTCTCATGTCTGCTGTCAAAAGTATTCTTGCTGCCATTGCTGATCCAGACTCTGGGCGTGCATGTTTGCACACCGCTTTGCGTCTCGGGCAACAACTCAACTGCCATGTTGATGCTTTGCACGTGCTGGCTGACCCAACAACCGCTCTTCCCCTCGTTGGTGAAGCTATGTCCGGTGCCATGGTGGATGAAATGATGGGCGTTGCAGAGCGCGAAGCTGACCACCGTGCCAAACAGACCCGCGCGATGTTTGACGACATGACCCAAGGCATGCTGGTAACGGATACAATTGGTCCAATCGACCGCTTTGGCGTCAGTTGGATGCAAGAGGCGGGTGTCGAAGAGCAAGTTGTCGCGCTCAGAGGGTGCCGTGCAGACCTGATTGTTGTGGACCGGCCAAAAGTAGACAATGAAACCTCCGCCTTGATGACCTTGAATGCGGCGTTGATGCAGAGCGGACGAGCCGTGGTTGCGGCTCCACCGCTACCAGACGAGGGGGCGCCTCCGTCTGGCCCGATTGAGCGCATTGCTGTGTTCTGGAATGGCAGCACCGAAGCCACGCGCGCGGTGCAAGCAGCTGTGCCGCTGCTGGCTTCAGCCAAAGAAGTGACAGTATTGCGGGTCGAAGAAGAAGAGTGGTACGCGGGCACTGAGGACTTAGACGTCCATCTCACCCGTCATGGCGTTAAAACCGTAATCTCTAAGGTGTTACCACGGGAAGTTAGAACAGGCCGGTCTCTGTTGTTTGCGGCCAAAGACTGTGGGGCCGACATGATGGTGATGGGCGCATATACCCGGTCGAAATTGCGACAACTGATGCTCGGTAGTGTGACCGGCTATGTGATGGAAGAAGCCATCTTGCCTGTTCTCATGAGTCACTAATCAAAAAGGCTGTGTTGCGCGGGTGGTTTAGGCTCTTGTTCAGAAATTTCAAATGGGCCTTTATAGGGCTTAAGCAAAGCGGCTAGTTGTCGAAAATCAAGGTCAGGGTTTAGCCATTCTTCCTCGCTGTCTGGGTTCAAAATGACGGGCATACGATTGTGAATATGCGCGACCGCACTGTCAGGCGCGCAGGTCAAAATGACAAACCGGTCTTCTGACTGAAACCCCGCCATCGCAAATAACGGCTGATCTGCTAACCCAATATGCGTTTTTATCTTCGCGCGATCTGTTTTGCGCCACTCGTAGTAGCCGCTGGCCGGAACAAGTACCCGGCGATTTAATAAGGGCGCGAAGGTTGGCTTGTCGGGCGCTGTCTCAGACCGGGCATTGATCACCGGAGCAGGTTGCCACGACACCTTCAACCCCCAGGGCAGGATAGCGGGAGTGTTGTCTTGAGCGACAGTCAACGCGAGGTCGGTCGGTCGAATATCGTTGGCGGCGATGCGGGTCAGAACTTCATGCGCGGTGAGGCTCAAACCAAAGCGCGCGAGGATGTCCTCGGGAGGAGCGAGTAATCTATAGCGGGAACACACGTGCTAACAGCCCAATCAGAATCTGATGGAACTGGTATTAGCTTTGACGCTCAATTGTGCCTTCGGCCCCAATACGT
Source organism: Rhodospirillaceae bacterium (assembly GCA_040221475.1). Classification (GTDB taxonomy): domain Bacteria; phylum Pseudomonadota; class Alphaproteobacteria; order Rhodospirillales; family Rhodospirillaceae; genus WLXB01. Next base: position 337,267 of record JAVKEJ010000052.1, read on the forward strand.
TCCGCCGCCTTTTTGCGTGCACTCAAGGTTAAACTGATGTTTGTGATGAGCACGTCATCGCCTGGGCTAAAGGTCAGAGCTTTATAGTAATCAGATAGCGCCCGGTCGTATTGCTCGCGATAGAAATGAATGTTGGCGCGATTGTTATAAAAGCTCCATTCCCGTGGTCGCTTGCTGATGGCTTTGTCACAGGTCTCCATCGCTTCGTCGTAGTTGCCTTGTCCTGTCAAGCCAATGCACAAGTTATTAAGGGCTGCTGGCACATTGTTCGGTGTGAGTTCTCCAGACCTGAGAGCTTCCCGGGCCAGGCTGACACCTTTGTCCCACTTGCTGCGGTCTAAAGCATGAGCGGATTCATTCACCAGGCCATTTCCACGGCTGAACATTTGAGCCTCAGATGCGGGTACCAAAAACGCAACGCTTAAGCCGAAGGCCACCGCACCGGTGATAAAAAAGCGCATCATCAGTCTCCCTAAGGTTCGATAATGAAATCAAAGTCTACCATAACCTAGGCGTTGATCACAAAAAGAACCGGCGTCATTGGGGATGTCAAAGATTGTTACTAAAACTCTGGCGCAGCGTCTCTGTTAGACAGCATATGGCAATTCACCAGGATGAAGCCAAGATTCAGGCCAAGCCGTTCGGCGTCGGGTTGGGTGAAGGTGTAACCGAAAAACTCTCCCGGCGTACCGTCCGTATTGCGTTCAAAAATGTACATCACCAGGCTGTCCCGGGTGTAGGCACCGACCTCATTGTTCATCGGCCAATCCACATTCCTGAGATTGATCTCAATGGTACGTGGGGTGTCTTCGTTGGATGTAAACCGCGCCATACCTCCTTGATCGGTGATTTTGAGGTCGCCATAACGCGTGAAGGGAATATCGGCACCGCCCGACACACCCGGCATGTCCGCGTAGCAGGTAAAGTTCCGGGCTCTGTTTAGCTTATGATAAACCTTGTCCGGGTTCCCGGTGATCTGTGTCCCGTCCTCCAGGTAAGTGCCGTCCCGCAACCACAAAGCATCTTCTGCGAGCATCATGTGATAATCGGTAATGGCCATGCCCTTGCCGGGCCAGTCCCAGCGACAGGCGCCGTCTTTCATGGCGCCATGAAACTGTCCGGCCTCACGCCGCCACAATACGTCACATCCGGGCAGAATCATGGTGTTCTCCGGTGTACGATCTTGTAGCAAGTCTGGTTCCAGATGAGCATCTTTATAGGTGGCGATCATTTCCTCGCCTTCGAGATAGTATATCTTCATCCGCACGGCAGCTTCTGCGTTGTCTGCGCTCAGAGAATAGATGCGCAGGCGGTAGGGGTTGTCCGAGTCATTGTCACGATGGTCCCGGACAAAAAACACGTATTCGCCAAAGGCCGGCAGATCCACGCGCGTGAATGTCGACGTCAGTCTCTCATGGCGGGCTTCTTCACGAACGCCCAAACGGCCATCGAAATACTGTTGCTCACGGTTGTCGTAAGTTCCTGGCAACATCTCTGCAATAATTGTCAGATCCCGTTCTGCGGGTGTGCCGTCCTGACCCTGAGCCAAGGCGGAGACAGTCCAAAATGGTGTAAGCGCAATGAAAGCAAGTGTGAATACAGTAGCGGTTATGCAGTTGTGATTCATGGCCTTCTCCCTTTCTTGCTGGGTCCACTTTAGCACCCAAACGGATTAGGGGAATACGTTACAGCGTATCTGCCAGCCGCCAGGGATGGTCGTTTTCGAGGCCCGATAAGGCGATAATTGTAACCGGCTCGCAGTCTTGCAACTCAATTTGCAGGGTTGGCGCAAGAGCTGCCCAGGCATCTTGCGCAGCCTGTTCATTAGAAAACATCGCGACAATGATGTGACTGCCCGGCATCAGGTTTTCGAGCCGTTCAATGCCTTCCGGGCCAGAATCAGCAAGTACAGTGCCCTTGTGCCGCTCAATACCCTCAAGGAAAGGGTCGGCAAACCGCCGCCAGCATCCTGGTGTTTTTGCGGCAGCCATGGCAACCAGATACCCGCCTGCGCCGGGGATCGGGTCTTCCTCTGTATCGACCCCCGCGAGCCCAACGGCAGCAAAGCGCCCAGCTTTTTTGCGCACCGTATAGGCGTTACGGTAGTCGTCTGACCACCAAAAGTGTGACACGTCCTCAGGCGAGGGGAACCGGGCCAACATCACGGACAGGTTTTTGAGGCCGCCAGATAAAAACGACACACCACCGGTTTGCCCGCCCATGACCAGGCGGTAACCGTTGTGCTGCTTATAAATGGGCGGCAACAAACTTTGGTATTTGTCCATCCCAGTACGTTCAAGCGGCGTGCCGAGGACAAGCAGGTAACCATGGCGTCTTATCATGGCAGCACAATGCCTTTGCTGTGCTGAGTTTTCAACCGGTGAAAGCGGTTTAGTTGCTTGAGAAGGCTGGACATTGCCTTACCAAAAACAAAAGCGGCGGCCCCAAAGGACCGCCGCTCGTTTTCGTTCTCAGTTTTGTAACGTTTAGAAGCGGTAGAGCACTTCTACGCCGTAACGGGCTTTGTCACCTGGGTGAATGAATGATCCGCCAAACTCAGGCGCTGGAATAACTTCTTCCAGGTATTCCTTGTCAAACAGGTTGGTTGCAAAACCGGTAATCGCCCACATGTCAGACTCAATCCCAATGCGCAGGTTGACTGTGCCGTAGGCATCACGCTCTGTCCGGCCATAGTTGGCAGGGCCAAAGAGCGACGTGTTGTCTTGATCCTGTACCGTGTGGAACCACGTTGGTCCGACTAGGCTGTAGTCGGCCCGGCTGACGAACTCGATTTCGTTTGTGATCGGGAACTGAGCCTGGATACCGGCGTTGACCGTGTAGTCGGCTGTGTACGGGGCCTTGTTGCCGACCGTGTTCGGCCGCACAGCATTACCCTTGATTTCACTATCCAAGATGTTGAACCCACCAAAGATACTGAAGTTTTCGGATAGCGCCGCGTTGGCTGCGAATTCGACACCATAGATGTCGACATCATCAATGTTGTTAACAATACGCAGCAAGCCGAAAGCTCCGACAAAGAACTCGAAGAACTGCATGTCTTCGACGCTGGTGTAATAGCCAGCACCTTCCAAGGTCAGGCGATCATCAAAGTAGCTGCCTTTGAAACCAAGCTCGAACGCACTCGAGGTTTCCTTGCGGAAAAAGTCTTCAATCGAGACATTGGTGCCAAGGGCATCATTGATGAACAGGTCAATGGTTGCTTGAGACCCTGAGCTGTTAAAGCCACCAGATTTAAAGCCGATACCCCAGTTGGCAAACAACGTTGTGTCGGTGCCAACATCCCAGGTCAAACTGATCTTGGGCTGAATTTCTTCAAAGGCCCGCGCTTGATCGGGAATGATTCCGGACGGGTTAATTGCCGGGTTCAGGCCAGGGTTGATGGGATCGCCACCTTGGAAGCCATCGCTGGGATCAAAGTCGATATAGGTCGACCGCGCATCCGTCGGCACCAGGCTGCGGCTTTTCCGTTCTTCCCGGTCATAGCGCAAAGCCACGGAAAGCTCGACATCATCGTTGATGTCATAAGCAATGTTACCGAACACCGCGTAGACCTTGCTGTCGAATTTATCGTGAACCAACTGCTCGGTGGCATTGGGCTGACCCGCTGGGACGAACAACTGAGGTGTCACCGTGGTCACATCTTCAATACCGGTGTTGACGCCCACGCGACGGTTCAGATCCAGGAAGTACGCGCCAACCAACCAGCGCAACTCCTGATCAGCCGGAGAGGCCAAGCGGATTTCAAAGCTGATGTCATCTTGAAAACGCTCTTGATACTGAGTGCCATCGCAGGATGTTGGTGTGTAGGGTCCAAGGATTGACGATGCCGCATCCGGCCCCAGGAACTGTGGTCCTGGCAAGGTCACACCGGCTGCGTTCAGTGCATCAATACTGGCGATACAGCTTGGTTCTTGGAAGAAGAACCCAAAGGCTCCGGAGGTGCCGTCAGCGCCCAAACTATTTTCAATGTCTGAATACAACGCCCAAGCGGTTAAGGATCCCCAGTCGTATTCCGCGTCGTATTTGGCGGAGACTTCGATGGTTTTTTGCTCATTAAAAGAATCGATCTGGTTGACGAACTGGAAATTATGTTCGTTGACGTCTTCAAACAGCAGAGGATTACCGAACAGGTCGGCTAGGAAGCTGGCCGCAAAGGCCGGGTTAAAGGAAATTGCGGCGGCATCCACTTCGCCGTACCGGGCTTTAACATCTAAAGTGGATGTGTCGCTGGTATCGAAGACGAAGCGGGTTGAGATGTTGTAGTTCTCAAAATCGTCGACGTTCTTTTGATTGGAGGTTTCATTAAAATAGAAACCATCCGAATCCCGCCAATCGACCTGGAAGCTTGCACCAATGGTGTCGCTCAGCGGGCCAGCCATGTAGGCGGAGGCGTAATAGCTGTCATCATTGGCACCAGAGACTTTGAACTCGCCTTCAAACTCCTCGCCGGGTTGCTTGTTGGTGATAATGATCGCACCAGCAGCAGCGTTACGGCCATAGATGGCGCCCTGAGGGCCTTTTAGAATTTCGATCTGTTGCAGGTTGGCGTATTCGCGGTTCAAGGCCGCTGGATTGGTATGAAGAATACCATCAATGATCAGCGCAAAGCTGTTCTCAGCGTCGCGGGCACCGTTGATGCCGCGAATGTTCACCTGAGTGTCGCCGACTTCAGCGGCGTCCACGATGGTTACGCCTGGCGTTAAATTAATGAAGTCTTCCGCGCGCTGCACACCGGCGCGTTCCAACTGATCTGCGGTGAAAGCCGTGATGCTGGCCGGTACATCCTGCAAAGATTCAGAACGTTGACGGGCAGTTACGATGATTTCTTCAATGGCAACTTGTTGCGCAAATGATGGCGCTGTCCAAGTCGAGCCCAACAGCAAGGCACTGGTGGACAGTAACAGGGTCTTTTTCAGCGGTGAGCAGTTCACTGTGTCTCTCTCCTAGATAACGGTTCCGTTTATCGGAACGCATAACACGGTTACGTCTGATGAGCGGGAATAGATGCCTCTCGGACGTCACGGGTGGCGCAGTCGCACCTATGATAACGCATGAAAGCTACGCGAAAACGAGAGCGTTGCAACGCACGGACCCTTGGAAACGGCTGAAAATAGCCGATTCCAAAGGACTGTGACAGTTCTGACACAGACAAATTATTACCGCACAAGCAGGTGGAATTAGGGGCGGCGCGTAAAAACTGTTCCAGAGTCCGGGTTTCTGCCCTTAACCTTCCTAAAATTCGGGAACACTATTCAGGGGCAAGGTCTGATTTGTCTGACGCAGCCCACAAGAATACGGGGAAGGGAAAGCCACGTGAGAAACCTTAAAGCAGCATCGCTCTCAGTGTTATTCGGGATTTTGGCGAGTGTCAGCAGCGTCGCCGAAGACTTGGACTATTACCTGCCGTCTGGCGTTGCCTATGACCCGGCAATTCCAACGCCGTCTTCAGTGCTTGGATACGAAGTCGGGGCGTATGTCTCTAACCCGGGCAATGTGACCGCATACATTCAGGCGGTTGCCGCCGCTTCAGATCGCATCACGCTCGAAGTCATTGGGCGCACCCATGAACGCCGTCCGATCCATATGCTAACGATATCGTCGCCGGAGAACCTCGCACGCATCGACGATATTCACGCGAAGCACCTGGCCCTTAGCGAGCCGTCTTCATCGCAAACCGTCGAAGACGACATGCCGGCCATCACCTGGCTCGGGTTTGGTGTCCATGGCGATGAGATCAGTTCTATGGAGGCGGGACTGTTAACTGTCTATCACCTGGCTGCCGCACAAGATCCCGCGACCGTCGCGCATCTTGAAAACACCGTTGTGCTGTTGGTGCCCGTGCTGAACCCCGATGGCTACAACCGCGCGTCAACGTCCTTGAACACTTATCGCGGCGAAGCGCCAGTCGCCAACCTGCAACATGCAGAACACAACGGCACCTGGCCACGCGGGCGAACCAATCACTATTGGTTTGATCTCAACCGCCAATGGATGGCGCGCACGCAACCGGAAGCCCAGGCATGGGGCGCGCAGTTTCAAAAGTGGAAACCCCATTTATTAGCGGACTTTCACGAAATGCTCATCGATTCCACTTACTTTTTCAGTCCGGGAATCGCCGAGCAACGCAACCCGTATATTCCCGAGCGGGCAACGGAACTCACCCGTATCATCGGCACATACGCTCAAGAGTATTTGGACAGCGCGCAGGAGCTTTATTACTCCGAGGAATTTTTTGACGATTACAACCCGGCCATGGGCTCCAACTATCCGTTGCTGCTGGGCAGTGTTGCGTTCCTGTTCGAGAACCGTGGTTTTGAAGGCTTGCTGGCAGAAACCCCCTCTGGCGACATCACCTTGGGAACCCGCGTCAAACGGCATTTAAACATTTCGCTTTCCATGGTGCGCGCCGCATCAGATTTGCGCGAAACCTTACTCGACTATCGCTATCAGTTTGGCGCGATGACTCGCGAGGCTGCGGCGTCAGACCGGGTCAAGGGTTATGTGTTTACGGCCCATGGTGATGACGCGCGGATGTTCCATTTTTTGGACATGCTTGATCGCCTGGATATTGATGTGTTCCGCCTTGCGCGATCTCTACGGGACGATGGCGTAACCTTTCAAACGGCCAACAGTTATATCGTGCCGACCAATCAGCCGACCTACCGTTTGATCCGCAATCTGTTTGAAACCAGAACGGACTTTGGCGATGTCGTGTTTTATGACGCAACAACCTGGACCAAGCCACTGGCCTTTGGCCTGACCTATGCCGACTTAACCGCGTTTGGCACTGACCTGCTTGGCGATAAAATAGACCCCGCATTCCCGGTCAAGGACGCGCCTGACCGCGCCGCTTATGCCTATGTGTTCTCATGGGAAGGGTATTACGCACCGCGGGCCGTGGCCCGTCTGCTCAAAAAAGAGGGCCATGCCAGGGTCGCATTGCAGCCCTTCACAGCCATGACCACACAAGGGGCCGTCGACTTTGAACCTGGCGCGATCATCGTTCCGGTCGGTGACGGACAGCCGCTCAGCGCAGAGGCATTGCACAGTGTGATGACAACGATCGGTAAAGAGGATGGTATTCAGGTCTATGCCGCCATTACCGGGCGCACGGAACGCGGTATCGATTTCGGCGGCAACTATGCGCAACCCTTAGTCATGCCGAAGGTGCTGATGCCCATTGGCGAGTCTGTGCGCTTTTATGACGCCGGTGAATTGTGGCATCTGATGGATTACCGCATGGACATCCCGGTCCTGATGCGCGACGCCGGGGTCTTGCGCAGCACCGATTGGTCCCGTGTGACTCACTTGGTATTGCCGGACGGCAGTTACGATCAATGGAGTGATGATCAGGTTAGGCAGATCGATGCCTGGATCAAACAAGGCGGCACTTTGGTCGCCATCAAGCGGGCGGCATTGTGGGCGGTCAAGAACAAGCTCATGGATGTCGACATCATTGATGACTTTGCCATCGTTGGCTTCGGTGCGCCAACACCGGCCAACGACGAAGACACCGCCGCACCGTTACCAGAGCGGCAGGATTACGCCGTCAAAGAGAACGTCGAACAGGCCCAGCGTATCCGCGGCACAATCTTTGAAACCGATGTGGACATCACACATCCGATTGGCTTCGGGTATACGTCCCGGTTGCAACCGTCTTTTCGAGAAAACCGCATCATTTTAGGCCGCTCGAAAAATCCGTTCGGTACCGTCGCTCAATACACCGGTGCGCCGCTGATGAGTGGTTTTGCCAGCGCCGAGAACATCGAGAAAGTTGCGGGGGCGGGTGCTGTGCTGGCTGAACGGCGGGGCCAGGGGGCTGTTGTTTTGCTCTCAGATAATCCGAATTTTCGGGCGTGGTGGTTCGGCCCGAACAAAATGTTTCTCAATAGTTTGTTTTTCTCAACGGCCATCAAGGCCGAGTTCTCGCGCTTTGGCGAAGAGGCGGAAGAATAAGCTTTAGCGTTCACCCGCGGCATACGCCGCACGTCCAGCGTGAATGGCGTCGGCGACCGCTTGAGTTTCACCACCGATCTCGCGAATCAAGCGTTGGTGTGTGCCCACAGATGCGGCTTTCCAGGCCGCCCGTTGCTCTTTGGTGAAAACATGGGCGGTGAATCCTTCGCCACCCGCATTGGCCAGGGCCATGGCGGTCATGCCAGCGATAATGGTCCGCACGTCTGCGGTGCTGGCAAAGCTGTCAATCACGGCGCGCCGGTCTGGCGCGGAGAGGCCGTCCAGCCATTTGGTGTTGGCCAGCAAAAAGCCGCCCAGAAAAAAATGTTCCGTCAGCATAAAATGAGGGGCTTCCGGCACCAGACCCGTGCCCGTGTAGGCGATGGTCGGTGTTAATCCCCCATCGATCAGGCCGGTCTGCAAACCGGGTATGGTCTCTGGGCTGGTGATGTAAATCACATCGGCCCCAACCGACTCCAGGAATAGACGTGCGGCGATGTCTTGGGTCGCGCGCAGGCGCACGCCCTCGGCCTCTTGTGGCCACAGAATAGGCCGGTTGGCGTAGATGTTCTGTCCTCCCAGGTCCAGCCAGCGCAAAATCGTCAGGCCTTTTTCGGCCATTAACGGGGTGAAGACCTCGAAGAAAACCGTATCGACCACGTGGTCAAACTCGGCCTTGCTGTCGAACAGAAAGGGTGCACCAAGATACCCAAGTTCCGGCAAAATGTTGGACAGCACCAAGCTCGACAGCGACGCGACCTTGATGCGTCCGCGTCGCACGCCGGAAAGAATTTGTTCTTCTGGTCCACCCTCGCCATGAATCAGCAGTTGCGGTGTTAAGCGTCCCCCGGACTGCGCTTCAAGGCGCTCTGCATAATCGTAAAACACAGTGGCGGCAGGCGAGCCCGGAATGACGAAGCCGCCAATCTCAACTTGCTCTGCCTGCGCCTGAAAACCGCCGAAACACCAGAGCCCTGCGGCAAAAAGTATGCGTCGCATCAATTGGCGTCTAACCACTTGGTCATGGCGGCACCAATTTCTTCCGCGCCGGTGTCGAACACATCGTCCACGATGTCAGGCAATTCAATCATGTCGGCATTGGGCAGCAACTCTGCTTTGGCTTTGCGGGTTTCTTCCAGCAGCATCTCATGGGGTTGCAGCACTAGAACGGGCTGTTTTACGAGCGGGAACCTGTCCTCCGGCGCATAGGTCCAGACGGCGTGATAGGCGTACCAGGACTTGTCGAGGGAATGAATGTCTTCCAGAAACACTTTGGCAGCCCGCTCAAGCGAAACGCCTTCCGCCCGCTTGATCACAATCAGGTACCAGCGGTTCATGATGAAGGTTCCGTCTTCTGGCAGAGATTTATCCGTCGGCAATCCGGCCAGAATTTCGGCGCGGGTTTTGGCATCCCGGTAGGCAATGCCCGACACCACCACGCGGCGCACCAGATCCGGGCGTGTAATTGCCAGTTCCGTGGCCATAAATACCCCCGTATGAAATCCGAACACATCAACCGGGCCTTTGCCCTCCTTGCCGTACCCCATGGCGACCAAGGCGTCCTCGAACGCGCCGGTGAGAGCGGCGATGTCTTGGGGTTCAGCAGGGCGGTCAGATTCCCCATAGCCTGGGGTGTCGAAGGCAAGGGCGATACGGTCTCGACCAACAATCTCTAGCAGTGGGCGATATTCTTCCGCAGACTTTGGATTCTGGTGAAAAAAGACGATGGGGGTTTTATCCCCATCCCCATCGGCTGGTCGCGCCATATGGAAATGAATCTGGCCGAACCGCGCGTCGACATAGCCTTTTTTGTAGATCACCTGATCCTCCGCTGCTGCTGATCCAAACAGGAAAGTCATAAGGGCCATGGTGAAAGCGGCTGTAAACACGCCAAGTCGTTTGTCCCGCATGCAGGTCTCCTGAGCTGATCAGTTTTTATGAGGCGTTAACCATCGCGCCATTTAGAACGAAGTGCCACCATAAAAAAGCATGCAGTTTTTTGTAGTGTTCTAAAACAGATTGAGCTGCGCAGCGCGTTGATCGGTCGGGACGATAAACTTGGATGTAGACAACGCGGTCATGTGTAAGTTCAGCCGCAGTCTTTTTGCTGCCAAACTGAAGCGTCGCGACAAAGCATCTGCGTAGGGGCCACGCCCGACCTGACGACTGCCCCAGGCGGGGTGATAATCGCGGCCCTCGTTCATCGAGCGAATCAGTCCCATAATGCGGCCGGCGCGATTGGGCGCATTTTCGCTCAGCCATTCCTGAAACAAGTCCTTCACCTCCAACGGCAGGCGCAGCACCACATATCCAGCTTCGCTGGCACCGGCTTCGCTGGCGGTGGTCAAAACATTTTCCAGTTCGTGATCGTTCAACCCGGGTATGGCTGGCGCAAACATCACGCCAACAGGAACCCCAGCTTTCTTGAGTTGGCGAATAGCGTCGAGGCGGCGTCCTGGCGTCGAGGCGCGCGGTTCCATGGTGCGGGCCAGCCGGTGATCAAGTGTGGTAACTGACACCGCGACTTTCGCCAGGCCCTTGGCAGCCATGGGGCCGAGAATATCCAGATCGCGCGTGATCAGGTTTGATTTTGTGACAATCGCGACCGGATGATTAAACCGCGCCAGCACTTCCAGAATCGAGCGCGTGATTTTGCGCTCTTTTTCCAGGGGCTGATAAGGATCTGTGTTGGTCCCCATGGCGATCACGCGCGGGCGATAGCCCGGTTTGCGCAACTCGTTTTCCAGCAAATGCGCGGCATCAGGCTTGATGAAAATTTTGGTTTCGAAATCCAATCCAGCAGACAGTCCCAAGTAGGCGTGAGTCGGGCGCGCAAAGCAATACACGCAGCCATGCTCACAGCCACGATAGGGATTGATAGAGCGGTCAAAAGGAATGTCAGGCGATTGATTACGGGCCAGAATGGTGCGGGTTGAATCCTGCAACACCTGGGTGCGCAGGGGCTCTGGCGGTGCGTCAAGATTTCCCCAACCATCATCTGCAGGGGTGAGGCGCTCGCGCTCATAGCGTCCGGTCCAGTTGCTAACCGTGCCACGCCCGCGTCTGGCGTCAGGGTGCACAATGGGGGGAACGGCGGCAGTGTGTTGACCGGGCGTGCGCAAGTTATGTGGGACTGTTTCCATATCCCGATCATACACAATAAATAGAACAAAACAAGAACATTTGTTATGAAGCGTTATTCAGAGGCTAGAGCAGTGCGTTGACCACCAGAAACAGAACGCCGGCCAGCGCCGCTGAGGCTGGCACCGTCACCACCCAGGCGGCTGCGATGCCAAGCAAATGGCGTCGCCTGACCAGCCTTCGCTTTCGGGCTTTAGCCCAGCGGTTAAAGGCCAAATCCGTGGTGTCCGGTGCGTCCAGCTTGGCGGGACCTGTCAGCTTAGGGCCCGCGCGGTTGAACTGTCGATTGACGATAAATTCGCGCAGAAATCCAACGCCGAACACCCCTCCAACGGCAATATGGGTTGAACTGACGGGGAGGCCGAAGCCAGACGCGATAATCACCGTCAAGGCCGCGGACAAGGCCACGCAAAAGGCACGAATGGGATCAAGTTTTGTGATCTTCTCGCCAACGATTTTGATGATCTTGGGACCAAACAAGAGAAGTCCGATTGAAATGCCTATCGCGCCGATGGCGAGAATCCAAAGCGGTAAGGTGACCTGCCCTGCAACGCCTCCGCTCGTCACGGCATTGACGATCGCCGCCAGCGGACCGACGGCGTTGGCGACATCATTTGAGCCATGCGCGAAAGACAATAAGGCGGCAGCGCAGATCAATGGGCTGCGAAACAACTGCCCCACCGCTTTGCGCGAATTGTCAATACGGCTGGTGTCTCTTAAGGTCGAAAATCGAATCAGGCCATAGGCGATGCCAAAGGCAGTGCTTCCAATCACCACAAGAGCCCATACTTCAGGCTGCCATAATTTCTTTAAACCCTTAGTCACCAGATACACGGAAAACGCCGCGGCCATGATTCCCACCAACATCGGAATCCATCTCTGCGCCGCCGCCACTTTATCTGTTTGAAATAGCACTGCAAATTTGATGAAGGTCAGAAAAGTAGCTGCGATCACTCCGCCTAAAAACGGCGAGATCACCCAACTTGCCGCAATCGCTGACATGACGGGCCAATCAACGGCGGTGACCCCTGCCGCTGCGATGCCGGCCCCCATAACTCCGCCGACAATGGAGTGTGTGGTTGACACCGGCGCGCCGATTAAGGTTGAAAGATTGACCCATAGTGCTGCGGCCAGCAGCGCGGCCAGCATGGCTGCGATGAAGGTGTCTTGATCTGCAAAAGACTCCGGACTGACGATCCCCTTAGAGATTGTATTCACAACATCGCCACCCGCAATCAGCGCCCCGGCCGCTTCGAAGGTGGCCGCAATAATCAAGGCGCCGGCCATTGTTAAAGCCTTTGAGCCGACTGCCGGACCCACATTATTGGCGACGTCATTGGCGCCAATATTCATGGCCATGTAAGCGCCGACAATGGAGGCAATAGCGATAACGGCGTAGCCGTCCGATGACCCTGATTGCAAATAGGTATAGAGCCATACGGCCATGACGAATAGCAGCCCGAAGCCCATGTCAAGACTTCTTAAACCGGCGTAGTTCGTTGCTTTCTCTAGTTGAACAATACGTTTCAGGTCTTTGTCGATTGCCGTTTTCTTAGGTGTTGCTTGTGGGGGCCCTGGAGGAGGCGTGAGCAATGACATCGGAGAATAAACGCCCATTGATACAGTGAAGATTTGGGGGTGCTTCATAAATCTGTAATAATTATGAAACAGAACTAACGATGTTTAGGAAGTATGGTCAATGTCGAGTCTAAAAAACGGCAGTGTATGCTAGCATTACTTCGCTTTCGGCAGTGCGCCGCTTTGCCATTCCAAGAGGGAAAGGCGGGTCGGCGTTTCTTGCTCATAACATCGCTGGACACCAAGCGCTGGATTATACCCAAAGGGAATGTCGAGCCTGGGTTGACAGCGCGCGAGTCTGCTGAACTAGAGGCATTCGAAGAGGCTGGAGTCACCGGCAAGCTGCATTACGCCAGCGTCGGTTCATACACCTATCATAAAGAAGTGGGCGACGAAGCGCTGTTGCATCGCGTCAAAGTGTTTCCGCTCGAAGTGAAGCAGGAATTAAAAGACTACCCCCATTTTCAAAAACGCGAACGCATGTGGATGGGGGGCGATAAAGCGGCTGAGCTGGTCGACGAACCAGATCTCAAGAAAATGATCTTACGGTTTTCTGATTGGTCATAGCCAGCTTCACCCCAGCGTTACTAACAGTTTTTACCAACGTGTACCGACCCCTAATCTGAACCGCGTGTCTTTCTGATCAAAGCCAAGCAGGCTCTCGCTATAACCGCTGATAAACTGGGCGTGCAGGTTCGGCGTGAACAATTTCTGGATGAAGGGAAACGGCGTCGTCGCGTCAATCTGTAACGTTGCTTTTTCCTGGGCATCGCCTTTGCGCAAGGACGCCATGAGACCTAAACCACTCTGCCGACGTTCATTCCGTTGCATCAAACGCACGGCTATTTCTGCATGGCCACGGAAATCATCAATGTCTGGATTGTCAGCCGTGCTGCCCACATACAGCCATGTCTTTGGCTTCACGGATAATTCCCACCACTCACACTCTCGGCAGCCTTGGGCGGGCCGTTCAAAGTCATAGACAAATTCGGGCTGAACATAGGCGTAGTTCAAACTGCGTGAGGCCAGGCCATCTTGTCCATTGGACTCATGCATAAACCCGACGCGCACATGGCGCAGGCCCAGGCTCGGGAAAATCAAACCTTCCGGATGAGAGGGATCTCCGATGTCGAAAAAAAGCTCTGGCTTGTAAGATGAATCCCGGAATGGCTTGGACGCGGAATCAAAGTCCCAAAACGACAATTGCGTATAGGCGACGTTCAGGTTTTGCAGCCAGCGCAAGGGGGAAGTGTCCTTAATATTGTGAAACAGCCGGTATTTGAAGCTGATTTGGAATTTGACCTCGTCAGGATTGAGGCCATAAACAAAGTACATCGGCTCATGGATGCCAAAGGGCGCATCCTCAGTGGGCTGGTAGACGTCATCGACAGCGGCCGAGATCGTTTCAATCACCGAGTCCTCATCAGCGGCGGCATCTTCAGTTGCCAGCGCAAGTTCTGTAGAGGGTGCACGCACAGCCTGTGCGGGTTGCGTCGCAGGTGAGGCGACCTCGACCAGGACAACCGGTTTTTCCGGCAGATCGACTTCCAGCCTTGCAAACCCGGTCCACGCCGCAGGCACGGTCAATTCATAAGGCTCAGTCACAAAGGCTCCCGGCGCGAGCGTCAGAGTGCTGGGGGCTGATAGAGTGGTGCGGTTGAGTTGACCCCGGATGCTGTCTGTGCCGCCGCTCAAAACGTAAGACACGCTGTCAGGAATCCTGACTTCCAGAGGGGCGTCTGACGGATTCGTAAACATCACGTCCACAGGCGTGACTTCCCCGGGCCATAGCAGTCCATCGGGCGCAATCAAAATGGCCTTTGCTGTGGTCTCGGCAAATGCGGGATAGGCCATCAAGAGGCCCAACACCATACTTATGAGAAAGCAACGCATCTCATTGTCTCCATTTTTCAGGAAGCAAAGTGCTTCAGGATTTATGTGCGGCAAATAGTCGGGGACTATGTAAACGATGATGAGCGTTAACTGTTGCGTTAAATAATTATTCTTTTTTGGCCGCCACGGCTTCAAGCTCAATCAACACCTCTGGTAAGGCCAGCGCTTTGACATAGACCAAGGTGCCGGCTTGCGTTCCTCCCGGATTGTATTTCTGGCCTGCTTTGACAATCGCACCAATATCAGCCGGATTGATCATATACAGATTGGTTTTCACCACATCGCTCCAGTCCATGCCTGCGTCTTTCAAGGTTTGTTCGACTTTGGCGTAAACAATATCTGCCTGGGTTTCGGCATCCGGCGGAGTGAAACCCTCGGCATCTGTCGCGGTCTGACCGCTGATGAACAAAACGCGAGAGCCAGGCGGAATCTCGACACTGCGCTGGCTGTATCCGCCAGTGGGATTGCGCACGATGTTTGTAGACGTTGTGTCGGCTGCTGAGGCGGCATACGCCATGCAGGTGACGGCCACTGCGGCAAGCGTTGTGGTGAGTGAAGAAATCTGAGGCACGGCTTATCCTTTCAATCGGTTTTGAGATGCGCCAAGGATGATGTGTTCAAGGGTGAAGGAGCTTTGTCTGGCCGTCAACCGAATCACCTTGACACAAACGCCTGTCCAACCGGTATGGTTCGCCGCAACCCATCTTTCACCCTGCGGAGCGACTGCATGTTTGTCCTGCGATCTGTTTTTCTGGCCGCGATTCTCTCAATCGTCGGGATGAGCCCTGCGTTTGCCGAAGTTGTCCTGCATCGGGGCAATGGCACAGAGCCGGACACCTTAGACCCCCACCGCGCGGCCAGCGTTTGGGAAGATAACATCATTGCCGACATGTTTATGGGGCTGACCGAAAAAGATGCGAAAGGCGAAGTTGTGCCGGGGTCGGCGGAAAGCTGGACCGTCAGTGAAGATGGTTTGGTTTATACGTTCAAGCTGCGGGACAATCTTTTTTGGTCGGATGGTGTGCCCGTCAAAGCCAGCGATGTGGTGTTTGGCTTCCGCCGCATTCTCGATCCCATGACCGCTGCGCGCTATGCGTCTCTTCTCTATCAAGTCAAAAACGCCTATGCCGTTAATACCGGCGACATGGATCTTACAGAGGTCGGTATAAGAGCCATTGATCCACAAACTGTCGTGATTACCCTCGAAAGTCCGGCGCCGTTTTTGCCTGAACTGCTGACCCACTACACCACTTATCCAATCCCCCAGCATGTGGTCGAGGAATATGGCGATAACTGGGTGCGTCCCGGCAACATGGTATCCAACGGGGCCTATGTGTTGCAGGAGTGGGTGTCGAACGGCCACGTTAAAGTGACCAAGAACCCCTTGTTTTATGACGTGGATAACGTCGCCATCGACACGGTCTACTTTTATCCCATTGAGGACAGTCGCACGGCTGTCAAAATGTTTAAGTCCGGCGAACTGGACATGAACATCACCACCGGTGGGTTTCCGGCGGCCCAGCTGGAAGACCTGCTGAAAGAACTTCCGGGCGAGGCGCGGGTTTATCCTTATCTCAGTTCCAGTTATATGCCGCTGAACGTGACGCGTCCGCCATTTGATGATGTGCGGGTGCGCAAAGCCGTCTCCATGCTGATTGACCGCGATATTATCAATCAGCGCGTGGTCGCCGTTGGCAATATCTCTGCCTATTCCTTGGTGCCACCGCTGACCGCCAATTATCAAGCCGGCGCGCAATTGGACTTTGCCGGGGTGTCTATGGAGGCTCGAACCGCACAAGCCAAACGTTTGCTCGCTGAGGCCGGGTATGATGACAGCAATCCGCTCACGTTCGATCTGATCTACCGCAATACTTATGACAATGGCCGCCGGATTTCCGCCATTGCGGCGATGCTGCGGCGCGTCGGTGTGATCGCCGATGTTGTGGCCATGGAAGCCCGCGTAACCTACGCACGGATGGAGCAGCGCGATTATCAGATGGGCGATGGCGGCTGGGTCGCTGACTACAACGATCCCTATAATTTCTTGTATCTGCTGATGTGTGAAGCGGGTCCGCTCAACTGGGCGGGCTACTGTAACCCGGACTATGATGCGCTGATTGAGCAGGCCGCGCGAACCTTAGATATGGCCGAGCGGGCGCGCCTGATGTCAGAGGCGGAGCAACTGATGCTCGACGACCACCCCATCATCCCGATGGATTTCAGTACCCATCGCAACCTGGTGTCCAAGCGCATCGCGGGCTTTGAAGACAACATCACCAACACCCATCGGACCCGGTATTTGACGTTTAAAGATTAGGTCCACTCCGGCCTTTCAAAACGCCGGTGGTCCGGACATGTGATCACGATCCTGTGTGATGGGGCGATGCTGATCGACCTTGCACCGGGACTCAAGCCATAGTGAAGTCCGCTTTTTTTTAAAGATGAGGCTGCCATGATCCGCATGCTTAGCAAGACCCTTCCTGCAGTTGCTTTGGCTTTGGCGTTGGGCATGCCATTCATTAGTCATGCGGTTGATGCCGAGATGCAGCGCGACGCCAACGAGCGGGCCGCCCGTTTGGCGTTTGATCTGCGTAATGATCCCGGCACGCCGGTCATCGGCAATCCCAACGGTGATGTCACCGTCATTGAATTTTTTGATTACCAGTGCCCGTATTGCAAGGCGGCAGAACCGCGTCTGAGAGAGTTGGTCAAACGGGATGGCAACATCAAGTTTGTGATCAAAGACTTTCCCATCCTGAGTGCGGTATCTGTGGTGGCGTCAAAGGCCGCTTTGGCGGCAGACCTGCAAGGTAAGCACGAAGTGTTTCACAACGCGCTCATGGACCACCGGGGTCAGCTTGATGAAGACCGGGTGTTTAAAATTGCCGGGACTGTTGGTTTGGATGTCGCCAAGCTGCGCGAGGATATGCAGTCTCCTGCTGTCACCGATCAACTGATTGAGAATTTTAATCTGGCCCGCAAGCTCAAAATCTCCGTGGTGCCTGGTTATATCGTTGACGATAAAGTGCTGTCAGGGCTGTCGTCAGACACCGTCACCTCGGCCATCAACTTCGATCAGGAAGTCGCCGAAGCCCGCGCCAGATAGGCCCCACCAGATAGACCCCACTACACCTATAGCGGTTTCAGCTAGTCGTCCAAGCGCCGCACCCAGGACTGCCCTGGTTGGTTCGGATCAGCAGTGCTGATGACCTTAACGTTATGTCGCGCTCTGTATTCAGCTTGCTGAGCTTTAAAGTCAGAGCGCTCAATCCGTTTGTCCCGATACAGAATAAACGCGCGCAGCCCGCCAACATCTTCGTCTTCATCATAAATGATGCCGAAGTTTTGCCGGAACCGGTGGTTGGGCGTCGTGAAGTTAAAATACATGCGGTAGGTGTCCACGCCGGTCTTTGCGTTGGGGCGCACGCGCACGCCATCGTCATCCCCTAAGACTTTGTAAACCACAGACGGGTCATAAGCTCCCGAGCTATGGTCCATCCGGATCTTTCCCAATGTACCATCCTCATCAACCAGTTCGCCTGTGGTGACGATGATCAGCTCAATCCCTTCGTCCTCGGCCATCAGGCCCTTGCCATATCGTGTGGTGGCGATTCCCGCCGGATAAAACCGGTGCTCACTTTCGCGAAACTGTGTCCCGTCCAACTCGATATGGACCAGACTGTTATAGGACCGCACCGTGTAGTCCATGTCCGCCGTAAAATAGGTGTTCTCGCTCGCCCACCATCCCGACATTTTTTGCCAGAACGGGAAGTCCGATAATTTTGCGTCTTGCGCAGAGGCGCTGCTGGTGAGAACCAACAATCCAACTGCGGCGGCGTGAATAAAGTTCATTCGGAAAACTTTCATTCGGCTAAGCATCCAAAAATTTGATGATCGCAGCAGAGCGTTCCTCTTCTCTCGCCGTCACCGGCAGCACCAGATGCTCTGCGTTCGGCACCAGGGCTGCGGCTTCTTCTACCGAGACATGCAACGGATCAGCCCGATGCGCCATGCAGAACGTCGGCACTGTTACCAGGGGCAGGCGCTCATGAGTTTTGTGGCGGAACACCGCATTGTAGCCTTTGTAATAGTGATCAATCGCCTTCATCACTTCCATCACCCCGTTGTGCAGCGTTGCGGCGGGCCAGGGTTCTTTGCCAAGATAATGCTCGGCATCGCGTTTGTAGTGCGGGAAGTACACGCCCATGTCTTTCATAAAGTTCCAGGCCCAGATGAAGTGCTCGCCGTTCTCTTGCGGCTTCACTTTCGGGGCATAATTTTCCAGCATGTCGGCGGCCAGTTCTGGATCAAACAACGCCACGCCGTCGAACACAAGTTTGCGCACCCGGTCCGGATGGGCGATGGCAATCTCCATGCCCACATTGGCCCCCGTATGGCTGCCATACACATCCACCTTCTCCAGACCCAGCGCATCCCAAACGCGCACAACGCTGTCCGCGTAATAGACCAAGTCCGGCGCTTCAGGCTCCGGTGGCACAGACTCGCCGAAGCCCAACGTGTCGGCGGCGATGCAGCGCCGGGTTTGGCCCAGGATCGCCACCAAGTCGCTCAGACCTTTGGAAGACCCAGGCCCCGCATGCATCATATACAAGGGCAGGGGGCCGTCTTCGGTCTGCGCCCCGGCATGCCGGTAGTGAACTAGCCCTTCTTTGATTCTGACAAACGCGCGCTCGACTTCCATGGCAGCATCTCCTGGTGTTTTGTTTGGTTTAGAGTTTTGAGAAGCGGCGAGTGGGCTGGCGGTGGCGGTGGCGGTGACGGCGGCGGTGGCGGTGGCGGTGGCCGAGGTCGCGGCCGCCGCTGCTGTTGTCCCCATCATGGTCCGCCGTGTCAGTCGTGTCAGCATGAAACCCTCTCCTCGTGATGGTGCAGAATAGACGCATCTCTGGCGCTCAGACCAGAGGCGGCTTTCGCTGCAGGCACGTCGCGTTCATCGTGTGGCGCTTTACACGTCTCGCACCATCAGCCTAGAGTTTGAGTTTAATCAGGGGAGACGAGCTATGCTGCCATCAGATTTTGCGACGGACTCAGTCCTTATGCCCAGCGCCTCAAGGCGGTCTGTTTTGCGCGGGTTTGGCGCGGGTGCGCTTGCCGTTGCTGGGGCGTCGGCAGCGGGCGTGTCGGCCTCAGCGCCAGTATCTGCGGCGGCGCCAGCCTCAGATGGCGGACTGAACTATAACGACCCCAAAGACAATCTTTATGCCTTCGCGAAAATCTGGTCATCGTTTGAGAAGCCCATCATCGGCGGTTTTCACGGCTTGATGTATATCCGCAGCGGCACCAATCGTATGATCCCTGTGTTCGGCTATGAAGGCACGGGCGTTCTGCAAGCGCGCTGGGAGCCGGATGGCACCTTGACTCGTGTCTCCCGCGAGACCGGTTTTTTCACCGACTTACGGACGGGCGATATTCTGGAAACCTGGGACAATCCGATCACCGGCGAAACCGTCCCGGTGTATCATTTTTATAATCCGTTGCTGGTGCGCAAGATGGATAACGAAATGTCCACCTTCAACTTTGGCAAGGCGACCGATGCGCCGACCAAAATGAATGAAGGCACAGTGTTCCCCGACGAGACCGGGAAGATTCCGTTCATTCTGCCGTTCCAGCAATACGGCGATGATTTGATGCTGAACTGGGATTACACCCATGAATACACCAACCCCGTTACACCCGAAGGTTGGCCCAAAGCATCAACGGGCGCGCGCATCTCGCCATCTGAACACTTCACTTTTCATATGTCGAAGACCGAACTTGAAGACCGCAGTTTGCCGACCGCGCGTTTTGTTGCCGGGTTCTCGCGCATCTCTCAGGCTTGGCCGTGGATGATGATGGGCGGCAGTGGCATGGAAGATCTCCAGATGTTTGGCCGTATGCACAGTCACAAGGGGTTGCCCGGCACCGCCGAAGTGCGCCCGAAAGTGCTCGCGTATATCGAGAAACACGCACCGGACTATCTAACGCTGCCTGATGTTTGGGAGATGAAAAGTTTCCGGGTCGATACCTGGTCTTGTTACGCGGCGGACGTGCCCCCTGAAAATCCAGATTACGCCTGGGCGGAAAAACGCCCGGACAATGTGGCTGGTCCACCCACCGGGTCTGGGGCTCTCTAAATTATATTTCAAAAAAAAAGGGGTGGTCCGAAGACCACCCCTCTCACACGATGGAAGTATTGGGTGAGGCGTTTGCGCTTAGCGAACCGGATGCATCCGGCCATTGTCGCGGTCAATGCTGCGGCGCACGACCAGGGAATCATCGACGGTCAGGATTTCAACAATAATGGTTTCGTCGTCGATGGCTTCCACAGACCCAACTTTTAAGCGGTCGTTGCCAGACAGGATCAAGCGGGACTCGGCCAGGATGCGGGCTTGGTCTACGGTCAGGCCCAAGTCTCCATTTCTCGGTCCCATGGCCAACGCCAGGGAAGAGAAGTCACCGCCACGTTTGCCAACGGCAAACTGACCGTGTGGTCCTTTATGGCCGCGTCCAGGGCCACGTAACTCGCTGCGGCGGCCTTCACGGTTAAAGCGGCGGTCCATATCAGCGGGGCGTCCGGTCCGGGTGGAAATTTCAACCGTCTGCACCAAGGAGTCATCCTTGGTGACGATATCGACCAACACGGTGTCGTTGGCGCTTTCGGTGACACCACCAACTTTAAGATTGGTGTCGCCCATGCTGGCGATGCGGCCTTCTACAATATCGCGCACTTGGTCGACGGACAGATCCTTATCCATATGCTCCATGCGCTCCATACGCTCTTCAAAGCGCGCCCGATGGTCAGCACGGGGGTCAGAGTTGTCTTCAGCCGCAAAAGTCGGGCTGAGGGCGGCCCAGCAGGCCAGCAACACAAAAGCGGTCAATGACGTTTTGATAGCGTTTTCGATGATAAAGGTCTTATTCATAATGTACGTCCTTCGTTCTTAGTCCCTGGGGGAGTCAGGGGAGGGGTGGTGAGCGGTGGCCCATGGTGGTGATGGGGGATCAGGCCACCTTCCGGACCCGGCTTAAGGGAATGGGGATTTTCCTTAGGGGAGGATTTCGCCGGGCCCGGTGGGGGATGTAGCTGCCGTTAAAGGGGACAAGCGGCAGCTACGGTCGAGGCAACGGTCGCCCAGGTGGTGAGAAGAACCAGGCTGGTGACTGCGGTGTTCAAAATGGTGTCCATCGTTTTCTTCCTTTTTGATATGTCCGGGTCGCTCTGTCTGTTTGGCGGGGCCGGGTGTTTGAAACTCTGTAATTTCGTGCTCTGTAATTTTGATGGACCCACTATGCCTGCCATCTGTAACGCAGCGATGTCGCAAACCATGGAAAAGTGTAACTGGCGGTAACAGATGACCGGTTCGTTACCGTTTGTTGCGGGAATAGTGGTGTTTTTTAGTCATTCGCCTGTAATATCTTGGCCATGAACACAGTCACTGAAAATACCAAGCCTCATATTCTGATTGTCGATGACGACGCAGAAATTAGAGATCTCTTGTCCCGCTTTCTGGTCAAACACGAGTTTCGGGTCACCACCGCCCGCGATGGCCGGGAAATGAAGAAGGCCCTGACCGACTGGCAGGTCGATCTGATTGTCTTGGATTTGATGATGCCGGGAGAAGATGGTCTGAGTCTGTGCCGCAAAGTCCGCGCCGAGTCCAACATGCCGGTGATCATGCTCACCGCCATGGGAGAGGATGTGGACCGGATCATCGGACTTGAAGTCGGCGCGGACGATTATATGGCCAAGCCGTTTAACCCCCGCGAACTGGCCGCCCGCATTAAAGCGGTGTTGCGCCGGGCCGAGCAGGGGCGTGCGGCGCCCCGCACCGATGACGAAGCTTCAGGGCGTTACGCCTTCGCTGGCTTCTCCTTAGATCCGGCCACACGCTCCTTGTATAATGGTGAAGACGAGATCGATATCACCGCTGGCGAGTACGACCTGTTGCTAGCTTTTGTCGAACACCCGCAACGCATTCTCAACCGCGATCAATTGCTGGATATGGCCAAGGGCCGTTCGGCGATTCCCTTTGACCGCTCTATTGATGTGCAGGTTGGCCGTCTGCGCAAGAAAATCGAACCCGACTATCGCGAGCCCACGCTGATCAAAACCGTGCGCGGAGGTGGCTACATGCTCACCGCCGAGGTTGAACGGGTTTAACCGGATCATGAAACGCATTCTTCCTGACAGCCTCGGGGGGTGGGTCTTCTCTGTTGTGGCCGCCGCCGTGATCCTGATCTATGGCACATCGTTGTTGGCCTATTTTATTTTCAGCGATGACCGCGCCGCCGCCGTGGCCTCCAGTCAGGCGGCCGATCAGTTGATCGTGTTTAAGCGGGTGATTGAACAAACCGACCCGCGCGAGCAACGCGCTTTGATCCGGCGCCTCAACTCTCCGGGGTTACGTATGATCATCACCAACCGCCCCATCGTAAGCGAATCTGATGACTCGTTTGCGTCCCGGATTGTGTTCCGCAAGCTGCAACGTGAATTCCCCGAAGGCACAGAAATCTATACCGACAGCCGTATCGTCGAAACTTTCGGTGATGAACGCTTTCCAACAGAGGAAGAAGTGCGGCGCAATATGCGCCGTCATCGCGACGAAATGGACCACCCTCCGCCACCGCAGGAGAGAGAACTCAGCCCCCGGCCCGGGCCTGAGGGGCGCTTTAATCCAGACCGCCGCGGTTTTGAATTGGACCAAACGTTTAGAGACATCCGCGGTTTTCAGCCCTTTGTCCGCGCGTCGATTCGCTTTGGCGAAAATGCCTGGTTAAACGCCCGTGTTGACCTCGATCTTACAGAAGACAGTGCGCGCAGCCTGCCATGGCTCTGGACCACGATGATAACGCTTCTGATTGCCAGTCTTGCGGTGTGGGCCGTACGCCGGGCCACCCAGCCCGTGCTGCTGTTTGCGGCTGCCGCCGAGCGCCTCGGCATGAGTCTCAATGCTGACCCCTTAGCTGAGACCGGGACCGGCGAAGTGCGCCGCGCTGCGCGCGCGTTCAACACCATGCAAAGTCGGTTGCAACGCTTTGTCCAAGACCGTACCCAAATGCTAGCCGCGATTTCACATGACCTGCGCACCCCCATTACGCGCATGCGCCTGCGCGCTGAGTTCATTGATGATGACGCGCAGCGCGACAAAATGCTGTCTGACCTCGATGACATGGAAGCGATGATCAAATCCACCTTGGCGTTTGCGCGCGATGATGCCGCCAATGAGTCTGCGGACATCACTGATGTGGCGGCCTTGATCGCCCGGATTGTCAGCGACGAAGCAGAATCGGGCGCGCAGGCCACCTATGATGGCCCGCCAAGCTTAAACCTTTTTGTCCGTCCCTTAGGATTGAAACGGGCACTGACCAATCTCATTGAGAATGCAATCAAGTACGGCGGCCAGGCCAAGGTTAAACTCGCCCGCCTAGGTAACATCGTTGAAATTCTGATTGAGGATTCAGGCCCCGGCATTCCCGACGATCAGAAAGAACAAGTGTTCACGCCGTTCTATCGTTTGGAAACGTCTCGTTCACGCGATACCGGCGGCACCGGGCTGGGGATGACCATCGCCCGCAACGCCATTCGGTCCATGGGCGGCGATATCGAGCTCATCAATCGCGCTGAGGGCGGTTTGCGCACGCGGGTCACGCTGCCGGTGCAGAGTTAAGAACCTGAATAGACTGGCGTGTGGCAGTGGCAAGGGTTTAACGTCTAGATATCAGAATTTCGGGGGCGGGCGGCATGAGTAAAAAATCTAGAACGTTCGACAACGATCCCGATGGTACGCGTTTACCTATCAAGGTCGATACCACGTCCAACGGTGAGTTCATGCCACGTGCGCTGTCCGCAGCCAATATCGAAGCCAATGCGCGGGCGTTGCGGGCGGCGGATGAAAACGCGCGGCATGTCGGTAAAGGGCGGCGCGAGTTTTTGATCTCAACGGCTGGCGCGGCGGCCACATTGCTCGCTTTTAACGAGGTCAACGCGGCCACGGGCAAGCGCGGCAGTTCCTACGAGTTGCCGTGGGAGGCCGGCAAGGATGAAGCGGCTGCCGCCGAGGCTTTAGATGGCGATGAATTCATCTTCGATATTCAGGGCCATCACGTGGGTAATATTGAAAGCTGGGCGGAAGGCACGCCGCTTTATCCGGCGCGCAACAATTTCAAATTTTTCGCGCCCCAATCCGGGTGTGACTACGGCGGCGATGATCCTGACCTCGGTCACATCGAATGTCTGACGGGTGAATCGTATGTCAAAGAAGTGTTCATGGACAGCGACACGGACATCGCCGTGTTGTCCTTTGGGCCTGCGCCCAACAACGAGATGATGCCGCAGTATTCGGAAGGCGCGGAGACCATGCGCATTGTCGAGGCGCTTGGCACAACCCAGCGCCTGATGGTCCATGGCCGCTGTATGCCGACCTACGCCGAAGACCTCATCGCCATGGATGAGACGGCGGCCAACTGGGACGTCGCCGCCTGGAAGACCTATACCCAGCATGGTCCCAACGACACGGGTTACTTTCTGGATGATGACTTGGGCCAAACCTTTATCGACAGAGTGCGCAAAACCGGCGTCAACCGTATTGCCGTGCACAAAGGGTTGCCGTTTCTCCAATACACAGAGAATCTAAAATACGCCAGTTCGCGCGACGTCGGCCCCGCCGCCACGCAAAACCCTGACATCACGTTTATGATTTATCATGCCGGGTACGACATGCGCGTGCCCGAGGGGCCTTACCAGCGTGGCTCCGGGGCAGGTGTGGATGATCTCATCTCCTCCCTCATGGACAGCGGGATCACCGCCAGCGCGCCTAAAAATGTTTATGCCGAGATCGGCAGCACGTGGCGTTACCTGATGCGCGATCCCGATCAGGCGGCGCATGTCATCGGTAAGTTGTTGAAGTATGTTGGCGAAGATCGCGTGTTGTGGGGCACGGACTCCATCTGGTACGGCTCACCACAGGATCAGATTATGGCCTTCCGGGCCTTTCAGATTTCTGACGAGTTTCAGGAAAAATACGGTTATCCCAAAATCACGCCGGAGATTCGCGCCAAGGTGTTCGGCCTTAACGGCGCGGCGGCCTATGACCTTTCACCGGACGAAGTGCGCAAACACACCAAAGTCGATCCGGTCGAAAAAGCCAAGCAAGACTACGCCGAGCGGCACGACCCCAGCTATCTTACCTTCGGCCCCAAAAACCGCCGGGAATTTTTACGCTTTTTGTCGCAGCAGGACCGCTAGGCCGACAGGCGTCTCGCATCGCTCTCACTAGCTGGACGCACCGTCAGGTCTATGCGCCATGCTCCATGTCCCTTCGCTAGTGTCGTTCAGGTATTCAAACGACAGCGCCCTTAAATGGGCTTTGCTATCGCGCGGTCCAACACAAGGGGAGCTTGATGATGCCGATAACGCGCCGTAATGCTTTAGCCGGTGCAGCTGCACTTGCGGTAACGCCTAATCTTGTTGCAACCCGCGCACACGCTGCCCTGGACCTCACTGCACCCGGGAACAAAGTTGAGGTTTACCGTCGCATGCGTGCCAGCACCAAAGACGGTGCATTGGTGTTATGGTGGTGGAATGGCTTTGTCTGGGCCAAACCCAATAACGATATCGCCGTGCATATTCTCACTGTCGAAGGGTTGACCTTTCAGCGTTTGACCACCCAATCCGATGGAACCCTAAGTGACGCCCAAGCTGGCCGCGGCACCTTTCGCGACCCGGAGACCAACGCACCGTTAACAACTTGGACCAATCCGCTCAACGGCGTGACCGCCGCGCCGGATCACATTCGCTCGCTCAATCGCGGCGTTATTACGCCAGACGGGCTCGCGCGCCAGCACAGCGACCGGGTGCTTCACTTTGAAAGCGAGATCACCGCGCCGATGATCACGGGCAAGCAGATTTTCATGCGCGAGAATTTTCTCACCAAAAACAAAGGCCGTGTGCCCGGAGCGGTCAGCACCTCATCATCCCTGACCACCTACACCGCGACGGTGACTGATATCGCTGACGACGATGCAGCGTTCCGGCCCTGTACATTCAACTATCAAAGCCTCGGCGGGTTCCGTCCCTGGATGGGCATGGACGACAGCACCGGCGTGTTGTCGTGGCAGACCGTCGGTCAAAAACTGGAACGTGGCGCCGACGATGCTCCAGCCGACATCAGAACCTGGGTGGACACCAACTATCCCGGCTTTCTCGAGGACCCGGGCATTTAGACCGTTGCGTCTCTGCTGTGAGCACGCCCCGCAGGGGACACTGTGGGGCGAGGTCTGTTGCGCCAGGTCGGCATAGGGGACTCCTGCGTAATATTTGAACGGGAAGTATAACAACATAAATTGTTATTTTCAATAAAATAGAGCCAGGGCCATTAGTTTTGCATCACAGTTCGGCGTGCATGGGCTCGTTCCAAGGGGGCAGGCCGAAGCGGTTCCATGGGCTCGTTCCTTCGATCATACGTCCATGGACTCGTTTGATCTGAACCAGTCGTGCATGGGCTCGAACCCAGGTCGAGCCCCAACCAACAAATCTCGACCCCAGGTCGAGCCCCAAATAACACGTCTCGAACCCAGGGGGAGAGCCTCAACAAGAAAGTTTTGAGCACGGGGGAGAGACTGGCTTTGATGACCCTGAGCGGGGTTCATAGCGCTTGAAACTTCAACGAGTCGCCCCACTTTCAGTTGACTCATTGCCGCGACACGTTTAGGGGTCTAAATGTGACCTAGTTTAATCAGGGCTTCCCTGTGCCACCTTAGGGTGAAGCAGGGAGGGTAACCGTGTTTAACGTGGTTATTAATTGGCCTCATGCCCGCTGTGGGAGAGGCCCTACGTGTGTACGTACTACTGGAGAATATACTATGCCGAGCGGAACCGTTAAGTGGTTCAATGCGACCAAGGGCTACGGGTTTATCGAACCCGACGACGGCTCGAAGGACGCTTTTGTCCATATCTCAGCCGTTGAGCGCGCCGGATTGTCCGGTCTCAATGAAGGCCAAAAAGTTCAATTCGAACTCGTGCAAGGCCAAAACGGCAAAGCCTCTGCCGAAAACTTGGTCGTCGAATAAGTCTCGGCGATCTCAGTTGAGTACACCGCACTCACTTCGGTGAGTGCGGCGTTCTTTTAAGAGGTACACTAAAACCAACGGCTCCGTCAGGCTTGTTGGTTTTTTTGTGCCTGGAATTTGGTGAGTCTTAGAATTTGCCGATCAGTGTGTTGCGCCGAACTTACGCCTCAGGGTCGACCAGCACATCAATCAGCGTCGGTCGGCCCCGCGCCAGAGACGCCATGGCGCGCTCAAATGCTGCAGGTAAATCTTCCGGCAGAGCCACCGGACCAACGGTGGCCCAGCCTTGGGCTTTGGCCAGTCCACACAGATCTGGCGGCGGATCATCCAGCCGTTGTCCCACCCACTTGTTCGCGCGGGGGCGATCCCGGGCTTGGGCGACGCGATCCTGATGCCGTTCGTCGTTGTAAAACGAGCGGTTATTGTTGATCACTGCCAGAATCGGCAGTTGCCGTTGCCCTGCGGTCCACAGGCTCGCCATGCCAGACAGCAAATCCCCATCGCCAGTGGCGCAGACCACAATGCGCTCCGGGTCGGTGCCCTGCATCGCCAGAGCAGCACCAATCGCAAACGGTGGACCAGCGCCGATGACCCCACCAGCATCCGCGCCCAGATAGTCCAGCGGATGATCAAACGGAGACGCCTCTATCGGCCAGCCAAACGGCAGGCAGGCGTAGCAGGTTTTATGATGACGCAGAGCGTGTGTTGTCGCCTCTGCCAAATGCGCCATCGAGATGGTTGTTGTCTTTGGCACTGAAACCACGCCAGGTTTTACAGCCACCTCAGTTGAGGTCTCGGGTGCTTTGAGCGCTGTCAGAAGGGCTTTGGTGGTGCTGTCTGGGTCAGCCAGCAGCATGATGTCTGCCCGCGGCAGGCCCAGGTAATCCATCACGGCTCCGGTATGGGCGTAGCGGTCCAGCGAGGCATGAATCACGGTCAGCGAGTCGTCCTCACTGCGACCGACCGTATCCAAAATCGCTTTCACGTCCAGCCAGTCCAGGCTCAGCACGACATCGGCTTCGCTCAATGCCTGGAGGTCGTCTGGGGTTTGAAACAGCGGCAAGACTGCTTCATGCAAGGGATGTGAATTGGGAAATGATGCGGCCAGTTTCAGCGCTGTATACACTTTTGCCTTCAGCGTTTCGGCCAGTTGAATCCGGCGTGACCAGTCTTGTTCATCGCGGGACACACGTCCAGCCAGAATAACCACGTTCTTGGCGTTCCTAAGGGCTTGAACCGCGCGTTCCAATCCCTCTGCATCCGGCCCTGGGGGGGCGCCAACCGGATAATGTTTAGGATCGGGCAGGGTGAGAGGTTCGTCCAACGCCTGTTCTTGCAAAGCCGCATCAAGGCACACATAGGTCGGCCCCATCGGGGCGGTCGAGGCCATCAGGTATGCCCGCAATACGGACTCCGCAATCGCCTCGGCAGACCCTGGCTGATCATCCCATTTGAGGTAATCCCGGACCATCGCAGCTTGGTCCGCAGCGGTGTGAATCCAATCAATCCAGGGGCGGCGTTTGGCCGCATCCACCGGGCCGGTCGCACCCATAATCACCATCGGCATGCGGTCGGCAAAAGCATCAAAGATGTTGATCGCCGCGTGCATGACTCCGATGTTGGCATGTAGCGCCACGCCCATGGGTTTGCCGGTGACTTTTGCATAGCCATGGGCGATCGCCACGGCCGCTTGTTCGGTCAGGCACAGCACCATCTCGGGGTTTGTGTTGCCCAGGTAATTGACGATGGAGTCATGCAGTCCGCGGAAGCTGGCGCCCGGCACCAGACTGATATACTTGAGGCCAGTGCGTTGCAGCATCTCAGCCGCCACATCGCTGGCCCAGCCAAGCTTCGGCTCTTGCGGCGGAACAAACTCTGACATCCAAGCCTCTCTTAAATGGTTGCGACGCTGCGAGCCTTCGACGATAAGGCGCGGCCCTTGAGATACAACGTATCGTATTCGCTTTTTTCTGCCCCTTGAGAGGCATAAAACTTAATTCCGCGGCGGTTAAACTTGTGAACCACCCAGACCACACCAATCGCGCCTTCCTGTTTTGCCAGGCGCGCGACGGCACTCATCAGTTTGTTGCCGACGCCGCGGCTGCGTTTTGGCTTTGTGACGTATAGGTCTTCCAGCATCAAATGGGGTTCTTCAATGCCGATGTCGTACATGGGGTGAACATAGGCGTAGCCGACAACGCCGTCGTCATCTACGGCGACCAGAAGATGATCGACTTTTGTGCGCCCAAAACAGGCCTTCATAATGCGGGACGAGAGCCGTTCTATCGGTTTTTCTCCGTCTTCCGCATACCATTGATTTACCAATTCGAGGATGCGGCTGGCGTCTCGCTTGGTGGCGCGTCGGACAACGACTGTATACCGGGGCATCCTGTCGCGCGCCTTTAGTCTGCGCCGCGTCCCCCATGGGCTTCAGACCAGCCAATGGGGTCGGCAAGAAAGTCTCGTACACCTTGGATTTTTGCGGCATCGAAATAGTTTCCCGCTTCAGCCGCGTCGAGAACATCGGCCCAGGTACACAGATAGAGCAGTGAAACCTCTTCTTTTTGCAGACTGTCCAACGCCCCCGGGAAGGCCCCATAGAAGAATACGACAAAGGTGTGATTGCACTGTGCTCCGGCATCCCGAATGGCCTTCACGAAAGCCAGCTTGCTGCCACCATCGGTTGCCAGATCTTCCACCAGCAGCACTTTAGAGCCTTCTTCCAGGCTGCCTTCAATCTGCGCCATACGGCCAAAGCCTTTAGGCTTTTTGCGCACATACTGCATCGGCAGCATCAGGGCATCTGCAATCCAAGCGGCATAAGGAATTCCAGCCGTCTCGCCGCCCGCAACGCTATCCAGGCTTTCAAAGCCGATGGTCTGTTCAATCTCTTCGCGGGCCAGCAGAGTGATGGTCCGGCGCGCACGCGGGAACGAAATCAACCAGCGGCAATCAATATAAACCGGGCTCGCCCATCCAGCCGTAAGCGTGTATGGCTCTTCAGGCCGGAAGTTGACGGCTTTGGTTTCGAGCAGGATATTCGCGATGGTCCGAGCGGCAGCCTGCTGGCGGGGCGTACGTATCGGTGCTTGAGCACTTGTGGATTTCATTTTTATGAAAGTCTTTCTGCTGTCTTTACGAATTAAGCTTCCCCTTGTTTACTGAGTTGTGCCGCATCTCTCAACGCCTACGGACGGATCGTTTTTCCTTGCCCATAGTATGACCGTAAGTATGACCGCATCTTCCCAGACTTCTCCCATCCTTTGGGCTCTGACAGACGACCGGCCGGGAAACAATGTTCAGGTTTTGGGCGTTGCGCGGGCGCTCGGCTGGACGGTCATCGAGAAGCCGATTCGCTATACCGCTTTTGCGCGCCTGCCAAATATCATCCGCCGGGCCACGTTGGCGGGGGTGACAGATGCCAGCCGGGCCGAATTGAACGGTCCCTGGCCAGATGTGGTCATTGCGGCAGGGCGTCGCGCGGCCCCTGTTGCGCGCTGGATTAAAAAACAATCGGCATCGCGGCCTGAAGGCCCGGCCAAGCTCGTCCAAATTATGTTTCCGGGGCGCACCGGTGCCCGGGATTTTGATCTCATTGCAGTGCCGGATCATGATGCCAAACCCCGGGTGGCAAAGTGGTCCAATGTGATGACCATGACGGGGGCCCCAAGTCTGATCACCCCAGGCATGCTGGCCGAAGAGGCTGCGCGGTGGCGGGACCGTTTTGATACCCTGCCACGGCCTTACATCGCGGTTATCGTTGGTGGCGCGACCCGCCGCAAACCGTTTTCGACAGTGCGGGCCTTCGATCTCGGATTGCAGGTTGCCGCTTTGGCGAAACAGAATAATGGCACGGTTCTTCTCACCACCTCGCGTCGCACAGGTCAGGCGGCGGAACTGGCGTTGATGCAGGTGATCCCTGAGCCGCGTGAAGTTTTTACTTGGGGACAGACCGGCGAAAATCCCTATCACGGCTATCTTGCGCTGGCCGATTTTATTGTCGTGACGGGCGACTCCGTCACCATGTGTGCAGAAGCCTGTGCTACGGAAACGCCCGTTTACATTTATGCTCCACCAAAATCAGTTAGTGGAAAACACGCGCGACTTCATCAGCGACTGTATGATCTTGGGTATGCTAAACCCCTGGGCGGGAAACTAGAGGCGTGGACGCATCCGCCTCTGAATCCCTCAAACGATATCGCCAATGCTATCAAGAGTCTCACCGATGGCGCTGCGCTGAAAGAATAAGGTCTACCTATGCCACGCTTTTCCGCCAACGTTTCAATGCTGTTTACCGAAGTGCCATTTCTTGAGCGTTTTCAGGCGGCGGCCGACTGCGGTTTCAAAGGGGCAGAATGCATGTTTCCCTATGCGGAACCGGCAGAGACAGTTGGCGCTGCTGTGGCTAAGGCAAAACTTAAAATGACATTATTCAACGCACCCCCGGGGGATTTCGCCGCAGGCGAACGCGGTCTGGCCGCTCTGCCTGGCCGTCAGCAGGACTTTAGAGACTCCCTTGAAGTCGCGCTCAAATATGCAGAGTTCCTAGACTGCAAGCGCATACACGTGCTGGCAGGCATTGTGCCTGAAGAGCAGTGGGAAGAGGCGCTACAGGTCTATATTGCCAATCTGGCAGCAGCGTCGGATATGGCCCGTGAAGACGGCATTACTGTTCTGATCGAGCCGATTGTCATGGATGGTTATTTCCTCTTCCGGCCCGATGACGCGGTGCAGGTTCTGGACGATGTGGGCGCGAAGAACCTGAAAATTCTCTACGACATCTATCAGGCGCAATTGGCCCAGGGCGCGATTACAGACTTCCTGGAAAGCCACCTGGACCTGATCGGCCACATTCAAATCGCAGGTGTTCCTGGCCGTAACGAGCCCGACCGTGGCGGCGAACTCAACTGGCCCTACCTTTTTGACTTGCTGGATTCCCATGGCTATGGCGGCTGGGTCGGCGCGGAATACACGCCTCGGTCAAACACCAAAGCAAGTCTGGGATGGGCCAAGGATTGGGGTGTGGCTGCGTCTTAGATTCGTAAGTTAATCGTTCACATCCAGGGTATGAAACGACAACACATCGGCGTCGACCGCATACCCCCTGACTCGCCCAGCAACCGCATCGAAGGCCGGGCTTTGCCACATCAGAATACCCGGCGGATTGTTACGTTCGTAGGCAAGAACTTCACCAACCAGACGGCGGCGGTCTTCCACATCAACAGCGCCTTCGGCTTTTTCAATCAGCGGCATCATTGCCTTATCGCAGTAATAGGCCGGTGACCAGGCGCACGAGCGGGTGCGATAGCCATGCATCGGATCAAAGCCGCTGGTGACCATAGAAAAGGCCAGAAAGGGGTCTGGCCACCCGGTTTGGTACATGTATTCCAAATATTTCGCGAAGGTGGTGCGTTGCAGTTCCATCTCCACGCCCACGCGGGCGAGGTCCGCGGCCACCTGCTGGTGGGCCTGATCATCGTTTGAGGCGCCGCCGACCATCAGCGTCACCATCTTAAAGCCATCTGCGTAACCGGCCTCTTGCAGCAGAGCCTTGGCGCGTTCGGGGTCATAGGGGTAGGCGTCTAATGCGGGATTAAAGCCAAACGCCTGCGGATGTGCGATTTGCGCCAGGGGTTCAACGGCCCCGCCGTACATGACTTCAATAATCACCTCTTTGTTGATGGCGTAGTTTAATGCGCGGCGCACACGGACATCCGCCAAAGGAGAGTCCTTGGTGTTGACGGTTTGGATATAGGCCACCGAGGGATTGGCATAGGTCACAATGCGTCCGCCCATGGCCTCAACCACATCCTTATCTTCAGCGGCGACATTGAAGGCCACGTCCAGGGAGCCAGACAGCAAACCTTGCAGGCGCGAAGCTTGATCTGACAGTTGCACCAGAGTGATCCGGTCCAGCTTTGGCTGCCGCCACCCGGTCGGGTTTGCGGTCAGGGCAATGCGGCCCTCTGCCCAGGTTTCAACTTTGAAGGCCCCGGTGCCAATCGGATCAAGGGCGAAGTCCGCCGGCCCCAGATCAGCAAAATGTTGAGGCGCCGGAATCCGCACAAAATCCAGATGGATCGGCAGAATCGCGTTGGGCCGCGCTGTCGTGATTTCGACTGTATGACTGTCTCTGGCCTTGGCTGCGACAACGCCAACACGCGCCAAGTGCGTGCCGATGGTCTCGCTTTTGCCTTGGGGTGAGAGCAGATACTCAAACGCTGCGACAACAGATTGTGCATCAAACGCTTCGTCGTTTGAAAACACCACATTTTGACGCAGTTTCAGCACCCAGGTCAGTTCGTTCTCCGCCGTCCATCCGGTCGCCAGGGCTGGCCCGGCGCTGCCATCTGGTCCGATGCGGGTGAGGGGATCAAAAACGGCTTGCAAGGGCAGTGTGCCGGGCAAGCTGACATTCTGATGCGGGTTGCCGCGCGTGGCTGGCAGAATTTGAATACCCAGGGTCAGTGCCTTTTCAGCGAGGGCGGGAAGGCTGGTCAACCCGGTGACGAGGGCGAGGGCTATAGCGCCAAGTATAGTCTTGAATGAACACACCATGCGGTCAGTATAGCGCGGTCTTGGCGAAGCCTCTAAACTCTCTGTCGCTAAAATGCTGAAAAAAATAAACAAGGAACGCACCATGATCACCCTGCTTGGGAAATCCATATCACGCGCGGCACGCTGTCTCTGGGCTCTTGAAGAATCCGGTGTCGAGTATGTGCACAACCCGCTCGACTACACCAAAGGCGAGGCCAAAACCGCTGACTTCCTGGCTATCAATCCGGGCGCTAAGATTCCCGCGCTTGTGGATGGCGATGTGGCCCTGTTTGAGAGTCTCGCTATTAATCTTTACATCGCTCAAAACTACGGCACCGGCACGTTGTGGCCGGATGATCCAGCGGGCCAGGCTCTGTGCTTGCAATGGACCCTTTTCGCAGCAACTGAGGTCGAGCCACCCGGTGCGGCGCGACTGGTGGAGTTTATCTTCAAAAGTGAGGCCGAGCGCAGCCAGGAGGCCATTGCTGCCGCTGCGGAACGCTCCAAGCCACCTTTGAATACTCTTGAGACGACACTTCAAGATCGCCCGTACCTGGGTGGTGAGCGTTTTACGGTCGCCGATCTCAATGCGGCCTGTGTTGTGGAATACTTTATCCGCACAAACTTTGATTTATCGCCGTGGCCTAAGGTCGACGACTGGATGAAGCGATGCCTTTCAAGGCCCGCGTTTCTCGCTGTCGCTGATATCAAAGCCAAAGAAGCTGCGGGACATTAAGGAAGGATAAGCGACATGATTAAACTCTACGGCAGTTATGTATCGCGGGCGACGCGCAATCTGTGGATGCTGGAAGAACTCGGCCTCACCTATGAGCATGTCTCGCTGGATTGGGGAAAGCAGGAAAACCGTTCACCTGAATACCTTAAGATCAACCCAGCAGGTAAAGTGCCAACGTTGGTGGATGGCGACGCGATCTTATCAGAATCCCTGGGCATAAATTTGTATCTGGCCGACAAGTATGGCGCGGGTGGCCTTTGGCCCGATGACGATGCGGCCCGGGCGCGCTGTGTGCAGTGGTCCTTCTGGGGGGCGGCTGAACTGGAGCCTCTGGCCTATGGCCGTATCCGGGAGTTTATGTTCAAGAAGGAGTCTGAGCGGGATGCCGCTTTGGTTGAAGATATGGCAGAGCGCACCGGACCGCTTCTGACGCTTATGGCGCTGACATTGGCTGAGAGCGATTACCTGGCCGGAGATGAGTTTACACTGGCAGATCTGAATGTCGCCTGTGTGGTTGAGTATTTGGAACGCTCGCAGTTTGACTTCACCCCTTGGCCTAAAGTTGAGGCATGGTACAAGCGGAGTTACGGACGCCCCGCCAACCAAAAAGTACAGGATGCACGCGCTCCAATCGCAGCACAAATGATGAAAAGGCTTCAAGGATGATTACACTTTACGGAAATAACCGCTCGCGCGCCACGCGCAACCTCTGGATGCTCGAAGAACTGGGTGTCGACTTCGAACGTAACATGGTTGATCACACCAATGGTGATTCTAAAAAAGCTGACTTCCTTGCCATCAACCCGGCCGGCAAAACCCCGGCTCTGACTGATGGCGATGCGGCGATGTTTGAGTCCCTTGCCATCAACCTCTATCTCGCCATGAACTATGGCAAAGGCTCGTTATGGCCGGACAGCCAAGCGGGTCAAGCGGCCTGCATCCAGTGGACCATGTTCACAGCAACCGAGATTGAGCCGCATACGGTTGGTGCCCTGATCGAGTTGATTTTCAAACCGAAAGACTTAAAAGATGAAGCCGTTGCCGAAGCCTGTTTGGCGAAGCTGCCACCTGCTTTGAACGTGCTGGAAACCACTCTGGGCAAAAATGCCTATTTGGCGGGCGATGCCTTTACAGCGGCGGATTTGAATGTGGCTTGCGTGGTCAACTCCCTCAACATGATCGGCTTCGACTTTACACCCTACCCAAAGGTCACAGCGTGGTTAAAGACCTGTGTAGATCGCCCAGCACAGCAGAAAGTTGCTGCCCAGCGCGGCTAGAAAACCGCAATATTGAGATTATGGGTCAGGCTGCTGGTTCAAGGGAGTCAACAGTCGGCCTAGGGCACTGCGTACCTTTGACAAAACGCTTGATGTTTTACGGATCAATGACTTGGTTTTATCTGAGACTTGGTCACGCAATTCTTCAGCGCCACGTGGTGCCACAGGTTTAGCGGGTTTAAACCGCATTCTGAAAAAGGCGCGGTCGGCTTCGTTCTCGAAAGATAGTATATAGGTTTTCTTCTCCATATCCTCAGAGACGTCTTCCAAGCTGACGGACCAGGCTCCACTGATATTCTGGTCCAGCCAGTTTTCAATGACCGTAATCCGCCGCACGGTTGAAATGCGGGTTGTGTACTGCAAACTAGGCATTGCGCACCCTTCCAAAGGTCTTAAACAGTGCTGTGCCGACGGGACTCGCGCCCCGCGACATTGTTTTATTTAAGCCAAATTGGTTAACAAATTGGGTGCGAGGCGCGACGACATGCTGCCTCGTGAGGTCTAAACACCTAGAAAGCTGAGGTTTGAAAGCCTATTCAACGCCGTAATAGAGGGTGACGACGTGTTTGGCTTCGGCAAAGAAAAGCCAGCGCTCGATGACGACTCCCACGAGGGTCAGCAGCACGCCAGGCACCACAGCCCAAACAAACACTGACATCGGAAGTAGTGACGGCATCACACCAAAGACAGCCGCTGGGACCACAAAAAGCAAAATACGGCTGTAGCGGCGCAACGACTCCGCGTGCTTTCGGGCGACACGATAGCCCATTTCCTTCAGCACATAGTTGGCTTCCGTATGCGGCCACTCAACGGAGTGAACTGTTTTCCCTGGTGATGCGACAGCGGCGCCTGCGTTGCTGGCGTGTGTTTCCCATGCCGCACTGAGGCGCGCCCAGTAACCATTTTTGATAATCGCCGCAGCCAGCACCAGGATGATGGCGAGCGCTTGAAAACGCCCTGGGTGTAGACCAAACAGGGCTGCAACGGTCACCAGAACGGCCAACCCGGTGAGCAGCCCTAAGGCTAAGTAGGCAGCGACTGTCCAGTCTGTCGACCAGGCTGGAATTGGTTTTAGTGATCGATAGATCATGCCTGTTGTAAAGAGGGTGCAGAGGGCGGTGATCACGGTCGCGAATCCGGCCCAGACCCAAGGCCCTTCAGTTTGCCCAAGTATTATCCAGGCATAGGCATAGGCGAGGGCCGGGACGTACGTGACAATAGCCATGACGCCTTCGCGAGATAGCCAAGAGGAGCGCCATTGACTCACGGCGCGCCAGGCCCGCTCCGGGTGTCCAAGGTGAAACGTGGACGACAATAAGCCAAGGGTGACCAACGCCAACGCAGGAAGCATCAGCGCGGCCCCGAGCCAGCGGTTATCGTCTGGCAGCAGTCCGTAGGCGACCAACAGGGGGGCCAAAGCAAGCATGCCGTAGCCAACGCCTGAGGCGGTCGTAAAGAGAATGACTGAGGCCGCAGGATGCATATCTGGTCCTCAGTCCATGCGCTCAAGCATGCGGTCAACCCATCCTAGAAGGCCGGATGCGCCAGCGGTGTTTTCCAGAGGTTTTAACGATACCGATTTGCCGGTCGTCGGGCTTGTGGATGCTGACTTCTTGCGTTGGGGGAGATACTTATTTGTTGGTTTGTAACCCATCTCTGGCATGAGGTCCTGGCCTTGGCGTTTTCTGACCAGGCGAGACACCTCAGATTGCGGGTCGCCAAGGTCACCGTAATGCCGCGCGCCGGTCGGGCAGGTCAGGACGCAGGCGGGGACGCGGTCTTCTTTGTCTAGGTTTTTGTTGTAAATGCGGTCCACACACAGGGTGCATTTTTTCATCACGCCTTCAAAGACGTCATACTCGCGGGCACCATAGGGGCAGGCCCAGGAACAGAGTTTGCAGCCGATGCACTTGTCTTCATCCACCAATACAATACCGTCTGACGTGCGTTTGTAAGAGGCCCCTGTGGGACAAACTGTGACGCAGGCGGCATCCTCGCAGTGGAGACAAGAGCGCGGAAAATGAAGGCTCTGACTTTTTCCCTCCGGTGTTGTGACTTCGTAGGTATGCACCCGGTTGAACCAGACGCCGTCCGCTTCAGCCCCGTAAGGGTTGTTATCGGTCAGCGGGGCCATATGGCCGCCTGTGTTCCACTCTTTGCAGTTGGTCACGCAGGCTTGGCAACCAACGCAGGTGTCTAAATCAATGACCAGACCGAGTTTGCGTGTTGTTTTTTCCGGCAGGCAGGTCATTGGGAGGTCTCCCGTTGGTCGCGGAAGCTTTTGCCGAATTGAAGGGTTTGAGGTCTGGGCTCTGTGCCGGGCAGGTCAGAAACCTTATCGAGTAGGGGCGATGTTATTCCTTGCTCATCCGGCTCGGCTTTGGAGATACGCACCCGCAAATCAAACCACGCAGCTTGCCCCGTGACAGGGTCAGAGTTTGAAAGCACTCCATCATTGAGTTTTTCAGGAATAATATGATTGAGCAGAAAACCGCGCTTCACTTCAGGGGAGTCTTTATCCAAGCCCCAGGTTCCGCCGCGTTTGCCGATGGCGTTCCAGGTCCAGACCGTGTTTTTGTTTACCCCGTCTATAAGTTTCACTTGGCCTTTAACCCGACCATGGCGGGATTCGACCCAGACCCAATCGTCGTCTGTAATGTCAAACTTTGCCGCAGTGTCATGATGCACAAACAACCTGTTCTGCGACGTGATCTGGCGTAACCAGGCGTTCTGTGATCCCCAGGAGTGATAGTGATGCATGGGCCGTTGCGTCAGCGCGTGCAGCGGATACTCGGCGCTGTCTGTTGCGTCATCCTCAAAGGTTGGCTGCCAAACGGGGAGAGGATCAAATGCCTGCTCGACGCGGTCTTTTAGGTTTGCGGGAGGCTGAGATGGACCCAGTCCGCGGGCGGCATTGCGGAACTTTTGTACGGGCTCTGAATAGAGCTGCATGATAATGGGATCGGCAGAGCCAAGAAATCCCATGCCAACCGCCCAGTCTAGGTAGGATTGATTGGCCATCTTATAGTAGCGCGCATTTTCGGGAATCTCGCCGCGCCAGAAACAGCCATTCTCAATATATTTTTTGAGTTGGTCGGGATTGGACACGCCTCTCCCATTAGTTTCACCCTCTTTACCACGCCAGCCGGCCAGCGGGCCGACACCCGGCGCGCGCTCGTGATTGACGATGTAATCTTCGTATCCTCCGGGATACGCCGGGGTACCATCCGCTGCAACGAAGCCTGGAAGTCCAAGGCGTGCACCGAGATCGAGAAGAACGGTCTGGAACGGACGGACATCGCGGTCGGGCTGCACAATTGGTTGGCGAATGGCATCACCTGCGCCTTCTGCGTCGCTGATCGGGCGATCTAGTAATGAGATACAGTCCCAACGCTCAAGATAAGTGGTGTCGGGCAGTATCAAGTCGGCGTAGCTGATGGTTTCCGAGGCATAGGCATCGCTGTAGATGATATGTGGAATTTTGTAGGCGCCGGTTTCAGGGTCCATAGCTGTTAAAGCAGCTAAAGTTCCTGCTGTATCCATGGATGAGTTCCACGCCATGTTGGCCATATATAGAAACAGCGTGTCGATGGGGTAGGGATCACCGCTCGCCGCATTGGCAATGACTCGGTGCATCGCGCCATGAGCTGACATCGGGTTTTCCCAAGAGAACGCCTTATCAATCCGAAGCGGCTTACCATCGTCAGATACCAGAAGGTCTTCAGGGCCGGTTGTGAACCCCAACGGCATGCCTTTAAGGGCCGTATTGGGTGCGATTGTTTTACCTGCTGGCATAGGTCCAGGCGGAGCGGGTTTGGGATACGGCGGTTTATAACGGAAGCTTCCGGGCGTATCCACGGCTCCGATCAACATTTGCAGCACATGCAGAGCCCGACAGGTTTGAAAACCGTTGCTGTGTGCAGAAATCCCACGCATAGCATGCATGGCGACTGGCCGCCCGGTCATTGTTTCGTGCTGAATACCGTTCGTATCGGTCCAAGCCACTGGCAAGGTAACTTGATGATTGAAAGCTGCGTCGGCAATCTCCGCAGCCAGCTGTTTGATTGTGTTTGCGTCCACACCACACCGCTCAGCAACGTTCTCTGGCACATATGTCTCATCGGTATAGCGATCAGCAATGAGCTGGAAAACGGGCGTCGCTGTTAATCCGTTTATGGAATGCACCCCTGCCAGCGATGGTTTTGCTGACCGATCTGTGTGGGGAACAGAGGTGTTGGTATTGCGGTCCCAGATCAACGGCGTGCCATCAGTGCCGCGCATAAAGAGGCCATCGTTTTCTTGGCCAGGCGTTTGCTGCACCAGCCAGCTGGCATTTGTGTATTGCAGCAGATAGTCCAGATCGATTTTTCCGGCACGCAGCAGCTCGTGCACAAGGGAAAGCACAAGTAGGCCGTCTGTCCCGGGCCGTATGCCAATCCAATCGTCGGCAATCGCCGCATAGCCCGTGCGAGCCGGGTTAATAGCCACGACCTTTGCGCCACGCTCTTTAAGTTTACCTAGGCCGATCTTAATGGGGTTGGAATCATGATCTTCAGCAACACCAAACATTAGAAATAAGCGTGTGTGATCCCAATCTGGTTCGCCGAACTCCCAGAATGAGCCGCCGATTGAGTACAGACCTGCAACGGCCATATTGACCGAGCAGAATCCGCCATGAGCCGCATAGTTTGGCGTTCCAAATTGTTTCGCCCACCAGCCTGTTAAGGACTGGCTTTGATCGCGACCGGTGAAAAATGCTAACTTTTTGGGATCGGTTTTGCGAATATCGCCTAACCATTTTGTTGCTGTTGCCAGCGCTTCATCCCATTCAATTTCGACATAATCTCCAGTACCACGTGGCCCAACCCGTTTCAGAGGTTTTCTCAGGCGGGCCGGAGACAGCTGGTTCATAATACCAGCGGCCCCTTTGCCGCAGAGCACACCCTTATTGATAGGGTGGTCCCGATTGCCTTGGATATAGCGGACTTGACCGTCTTTCAGGAAAACCCGAATGCCACAGCGGCAGGCGCACATATAGCAGGTGGTGGTTTTGACCTCATCTGCCACTGGTGGCGACGTGTTTACGCCATCATTCTCAGCAGGGGCATTCAAAGGCATAAATATTCTCCAAGGTTGCATATTTGAGAAATGCAGACCTCAATATAGACGTCAGATTGGAATTTAGCCATTCGGCGGCTCAGGTCAAATGGTCGATTTCTTCGGCGCTGAGAGAGCCGGGGACTAAGGTGACCGGAATGCCGATTTGGCCTGCATTTTTGCCAGTGACGGCCTCAACCAGAGGCCCTTGTTTTTCGTTCTGGGAAGACCCCATGAGGAGAATTGAAATTTCGGGATGTTCTTTCACCAGAGAGAATAATTCGTCGCGCGGGTGACCTTTGCGAATATATTTGATTGGGGGAAGACCGGTTTTTTTGATGATCTGTTCCGCATGGCGGTGCAGGGCGTTCTCTGCGGCTTCCTGGGCTTCTTCCTCAACCATATCGCCAACGAATTGCCAGTGTTGGAAGTCTTTGCTGGACTCAGTGTCAATCAGGTAAAGAAGCGCGATCTTGCCACCCGTATGCAGGGCCCTATTGCAGGCGTAATGGAGCACACTGGCAAGCTCCTCTGATTCATTCACGACAACCAAAAAAACACGATTACTCTCTTTACCGACTTTTGTGGATGCTGGATTGGAGGATGATTGTGAGGTTTCGTTCAATGTTAGATCCTCAGCTTAGCCGTTCTCAGTGTCGTAGCCAGCGGCATCCCAGGCCAAAAAGCCGCCTTCCATCCGTTTGATCACGCCGGTGTAACCGGTATCGACCATTTTTTC
Organism: Rhodospirillaceae bacterium; assembly: GCA_040221475.1. Lineage (GTDB taxonomy): Bacteria > Pseudomonadota > Alphaproteobacteria > Rhodospirillales > Rhodospirillaceae > WLXB01. Next base: position 379,310 of record JAVKEJ010000052.1, read on the forward strand.
CGACGCCATGCCGCAACGTCGTCCAGACCGGCAATGGAACACTAAGTTTTTATCACCAGGGTCTGGGACAGCAGCTGGATCAAATGTCGAGAGAGGAATTAAAATGGCTCCTGGAATATGGGCATCATCCCATTCGTTTTGTTCGCGTACGTCGATAATGACGGCGTCACTATTCTTGCGCCACGTCTCAATTTGTTCAGGAGACACGTAGTAAACTTGATCTGGTGGTAAGCTGGTCATTCTGGGTGTTTCCAAGACTCAAGAGAACGGATTGTAACTTAGAATGCCAGAAAATATCTACACTTGGTCACGTTTGATGAAATGTTTCGAGCCACTTTCCTTGGGCTGCGCGTTCTGGAGGCTTATTTTGGAAACTCTGTTTTATTGTTGGTTTGAGTGATCGTCTGTTTCGACATCTCGGTGCCGGTACTGCAAAGCAATCATAACACCCTTCACCGGGCGCAGAGTTAAAGCAACAAAGCTGATGATGACCAAAGGCCAAATAACCATGTGAAGCCACAAAGGTGGCTCAAATCTGAGATCGGTCAACAGCGCTAAAACGGCCACAATGATACAGAGGGGCATCATGATAAAGAAGGCGGGGCCATCGCCTGTGTCGTGGCCTGCCAGACTGAGCCCGCACACTTTGCAGGACGTGGCGACCGTTAAAAAGCCATCGAATAAAGCACCTTCGCCGCAACGGGGGCACCGCGCGGCGAAGGCAACTTTAGCTAAAGGTGTTTGAGGGCTCGTAGACTTATCCATGGTCACTAATGTGGCTGGGATAACTCAAAAACGTCAAATTAAAATACACGGACGGGTGAGCCCAGGAGCCAGTAAACCCAAACAAAGAGGAAGAGCCACACGACATCAACAAAATGCCAGTACCAAGCTGCAGACTGGAAGCCGATGTGTTTCTCCGGAGAGAACTCGTTCTTTTGGGCGCGACGAGCACACACAATCAGAAAGACAGTTCCTACAAAGACATGGAAGCCATGAAATCCGGTCGCGAGGTAGAAGGTTGAAGGATAAATGCCGTCTGTTATTGAAAAGGCTGCATGCCCATACTCGAAGATTTGCATGCCGAGGAAGAGGACCCCAAGACCGGCTGTGATCCAGGTCCACTTTGCTGCCTTAGCGTTTTTGCCAGCTTCAATATAGAGGTGAGCCCGTGTCACGGTGACACCCGAGGTCAGCAGAATAACTGTGTTGTAAAACGGCAGGTGCCATGCAGCGAGCGTTTCAATACCTGGGGGTGGCCATTGCAGAGTGGCTGTTGAAAAACCGAGGGAATGATGGAAGAAGGCCCAGAAAAACGCTGCAAAGAACATCACTTCAGAGGCGATAAAGAGGACCATTCCAAGGCGCAGGCCATGGCTAACGTGGTCTGTGTGAGCCTTTTCTTTCACAGACTCTCGAACGACGTCACGCCACCAAAAGACCATGGTCATGATGAGCAGCACAAAACCCGGAACCAGTTTGATTGGCCCACTGATGCCGAACAGAGGCTCATCATGCATGTAGAATATGGCGCCGATCGCGAGAACCAACGCTGCGAGGGATCCTAATGCCGGCCAAGGGCTGGGGTTAACCATGTGATAGGGGTGGTTGGCTTGTGCGCTCATCGTTCGCGTCCTCGTACGTTCCGCTGTTAAATCAAGAACCGCCAGAGAGGGCGGTTGCCAAAGCTGAGACATTAGATGTTTTAGAGTCTGAGACCGCATTGGGTTCATCTTCTAAAGGTACATCATCCAAAGTTCTGTAAAATGTATAAGAGAGTGTGATCGTTTTCACGTCGCTGGCAAGTTCATCTTCCAGAATTGCCGGGTCAACGAAAAATGTCACAGGCATGTCTACCGTTTGCCCAGGCTCTAAAGTTTGCTCAATAAAGCAGAAGCACTCAATCTTGGTGAAATACTGAGCTGCTTTGATAGGAGTGACATTAAATGTCGATATGCCATGGACAGGCGTCGCAGCCAAATTTGTGGCTTGATAGGCCATCAGGTGCTCTTCACCTATTTTGATTGTCACAGACCGCTCTAGCGGTTTGAAAGACCACGGTAGGCTTGCATCGACATTGGCGTCAAAGCGCACGGTGATTTCTTCGGTAGACACTTTTTCCGGTGCTACAGCTGCAAACTGAGGTGTGCCACCAAGTCCAGTGACCTGACAGATCAGAGTGTAAAGTGGCACAAAGGCATAAGACATACCAACCATTCCAGCTACCACAGCGAATGCCGTGATAGCTGTCCGGCGGTTGCGCCGATTTAGATCAGGTTGAGATGACACCTTGCGTTCTGCCTATTCAGCAGGTTGAGCGGCTGGGCGGTTTGCCCCGCCGGTGAAGTCAGGTTGGTCTTCAAAGGTGTGGAACGGTGCTGGTGAAGCAACTGTCCATTCCAATGTTGTCGCGCCTTCACCCCAAGGGTTTGCAACGGACTTACGACCTGCAAACATGACGTAAAGGGTCATCAACAGGAAGAACATGGTGCTGATCATTGTGGCGTATGCGCCCCATGTGGACACCATGTTCCACTCTGCGAAGATGTCCGGATAGTCGATATAGCGGCGTGGCATACCAGCAAGACCCAAGAAGTGCTGTGGGAAGAACAGTACGTTCACGCCAATAAATGTCGTCCAGAAGTGCAATTGCCCCGCCCATTCCGGATAAACACGGCCTGTCATCTTGTCGAACCAGTAGTAGAATCCGGCAAAGATGGCGAAGATCGCACCGAGTGACAGCACGTAATGGAAGTGTGCCACGACGTAGTAAGTATCGTGCATAGCTATATCCATCCCTGCATTGGCGAGTACCACACCGGTGACACCCCCAACGGTAAACAGGAAGATAAAGCCGATAGCCCACATCATTGGCGTTTTAAACTGGATTGATCCGCCCCACATGGTGGCAATCCAGCTGAAGATTTTAATCCCAGTTGGCACAGCAATCGCCATAGTCACAGCGACAAAGTAAGCACGATAATTCACGCCCATACCGACGGTGTACATATGGTGCGCCCACACAACAAAGCCGACGACCCCAATGGAGGCCATGGCGTAGGCCATCCCAAGGTAGCCAAAGACTGGCTTTTTCGAGAAGGTCGATACGATATGGCTGACGATGCCAAAAGCGGGCAAAATCATGATGTACACTTCTGGATGACCAAAAAACCAGAACAGATGCTGCCACAGAAGAGGGTCGCCACCACCACGGGGGTCGAAGAAAGCTGTTCCAAAGTTGCGGTCTGCCAACAGCATGGTCAGAGCACCAGCAAGAACAGGCATGGCGAGCAGAAGCAGAACGGCTGTAATGAGTGTGGCCCAAACGAACAACGGCATCTTATGCATGGTCATGCCAGGCGCGCGCATATTCATAATTGTTGTGATGAAGTTGGTCGCGCCTAAGATCGAGGAGGCACCAGCGACGTGGAGCGCGAGAATAGCAAAGTCCACAGACATGTCTGGTTGGCCTGCAAGGCCCGACAACGGCGGATAAAGCGTCCACCCTGTGCCCGCGCCTTGTCCCAACACCATGGAGAGCACCAGTAAGATCAATGCCGGAGGCATTAACCAGAATGAGATGTTGTTCATGCGTGGGAACGCCATGTCTGGCGCCCCAATCATCATGGGAACGAACCAGTTGCCGAAGCCGCCGATAAGAGCTGGCATCACAACGAAGAACACCATCAAAAGGGCATGCGCTGTAACGGCAACATTATAGAACTGCTTAGGATCAGAACTCAGTTCGTTGAAAATCTGTACACCGGGCTCTCCGAGTTCTAAGCGGATGAGGAAGGATAGCGCCCCTCCAACTAAAGCGGCCACAATCGAGAACACAAGGTACATCGTGCCGATGTCTTTGTGGTTCGTCGAATACAGCCAGCGGGTGATGCCCGGAGGAGCATGGTTGTGATGGTCGTCGTGGGTTTGAGTCGCCGTTGTGGACATTCTGATCACTCCTGAGTGAGGGCGGCGAAGCGGTTCGCATCGTCTGGGGTGTTGGTATTAGACGCCAGTTGTTGTGCTCTCCAGGCTTCGAATTCTTCTGGAGAAACAGCATGTACAACAATCGGCATGAAGGCGTGATCAATGCCGCAAAGTTCTGAGCATTGGCCGTAATACTTGCCCGGAACGGTGATATGCGTCCAGGTCTCGTTGATACGGCCAGGCACGGCATCAAGCTTTACGCCAAAGGCTGGAATGGTCCAGGCATGGATCACATCTGTCGCGGTGAACAGGATACGAATATCTGTGTCTGTCGGCAGAACGAGAGGGGTATCAACTTCCAATAGGCGATGTTGGCCAGCTGCAACATCAATTTCTTCGTCGGGCAGCGGCAGAGAATCAAAAACGATTTCGTCGTCTGGAAACTCGTATGTCCAGTACCACTGATTGCCAATCACCTTGACGGTGACCTCGGGGTCTTCAACCCGGTCCATGAAGTAAAGAAGCCGATAAGAAGGGACGGCAATAACGACAAGGATAATGACGGGGATAGCAGTCCAGACAATTTCTAACAGTGTGTTGTGAGAGTTCTTGGAAGGAATTGGATTAGACTTGGAGTTGTAGCGAATGGCACACCAGATCAGGAGCCCCAGAACAAAAACCGAGATCAATGTGATGATCCACAGCAAGAACGTGTGAAAGTCATACATCATTTCAGCGACAGGGGACACTGGCGTTTGCAGGTTCAACTGCCATGGAACTGGAAAACTTGGTGTTGGCATGTCTTGCGCCCAGGCTGAGGACGCGCCAATCAATAACAAAAACAAACCTGTAAGAAACGCCGAAATGCGGGTCACTCTTATTTCTCCCTAACGCTTTTGAACCGACCACCGTTTAAGGGGCCAGAGGCTTGGTTTCAACCGATTTTTCCGAAGGGTTACTGGTTTAGAGATCCCCACCCCATCTAATCGCATCACCATGAACCGTTAACGTACCAATACGATGAAAGAAACATTAGTAGATACAGCCCATAAGGTAAAGAAAACCTTGTGAAATTAAAGGCTTGAGAATGTCTCGCAGTTTCTACAGTGCAGCCCTTCTGATGATGGGGTGTTGCGCCATAAAGTCATGACAGTTTGCGACGCTTATGGTACTGAGCGCGCGCCATTCGCAACGATTTGCGCAACGAGTCGAGCAACTAAGACAGCTCACAGCCAATCTAATTTGGAGATCGCCATGACTGATTCACCCCCAGATAAAAAGAAGCTTGTCGTGTTTGGGCTATGTGTCGCCGGCTTGTCGCTTTTTATGTACGTCAGCTTTATCGCCAAGGTTGCCTTTGATGGCCCTTAGGCTGATATCTCGATAGACGTTTTGAAGTTTATTAAAACAGCCAATGTGAAGGGTTCAAAGAATGACAACGGCCGCCGTCTTACCGCACATCAATGCAACCCTTAACGGCATATCAACCATATTGCTCTTGATCGGCTTTGTGCTGATTAAAATGGGCCATAAAGATGCTCATCGGAAAGCGATGATTTCTGCTATCGTTGTCTCGGCAGTATTTCTCGTGTCGTATCTTACTTATCATTTCACAGCCCCTATATTTGTCTTTCCTGGCACGGGGTGGGCGGTCCCTGCCTATTACGCGCTCCTCATCTCTCACGTCATTTTGGCAACGGTAGTGACCCCAATGGTTGTTGTGACGGCCTGGTGGGCCTTGCACGGTCAGTTTGACAAGCATAAGAGACTTGCCCGCTGGACTTGGCCTGTTTGGATATTCGTTACAACATCGGGAATAGCAGTGTACGCTATTCTATACCACGTTTACCCTGCACCTATGTGAGCGCCGAGGCATTACTCCAGATGGACTTTCACCTTCCACCGCCTCCTGAGCACGGGATCGAGACTCCAGAGTCTCCCTTAGACGGACACTTCGCTGGCCGACTTTCTCAAGATATGCTCTGGGAGCTCAGAGGTTGGGTTGTCTTGCCGATAGCGGCGCTGGCTATTGCGGGCTTAATGGCCATTTTAGTGGCTGTACTCCGGGTGCCCGGTGCTGAGGCTGTTTTACCGTGGACCACACAAACATTTTTTGAAAAAGGACTAATTGCGCACGTCACGTTCGCTTTTGTGATCTGGTACATGGGTATTCAAGGTGCGTTGACTGTTCTTGCGTCGGCGTCGGTCGGACCGGTGAGCAGCGGGGCTTCCATTGTGGGAAAAGCCGGATTGGCTGCTGCAGGGCTTAGCTTTGTTCTTATACTTGCGCCAGTGCTGCTGAATTTGGGCGAACCGTCCACCAACAATTATGTGCCAGTTCTGATTCATCCGGTCTTTTTTGCCGGTCTTGCGTTGTTGGCTCTGGGGCTAACTTTGCCGATCTTAAGGCTCCTGACTCAGGTTGCGGGGCAGCGATCTTGCGAGCCTGTGGTGTTTGCAATAGCGGCGTCCGGCGTTATTTTTCTCATCGCGCTGGTCTGTCTGGCAGCAGCTTGGGTGACGATGCCCGATGGCATGCTTGCGACTGATGCGGCAGAGCGGGCCTTTTGGGGGATGGGGCATGTAACCCAGTTCGCAAATACGCTTCTCCTGATGGCGGGCTTTTATTTGTTGAGCCGAATGTCACTCGGTGAAACCCCAGTCTCTGATCGTCTCTTCAAATTCATGGCGGCTCTTATGGTTGCGGGTGCTGCAATAGGACCACTGTTTTATGTGAGTTTTCCCGCTGATGACGCCTTGCAGGTCAATGCATTTACGGACCTTTATTGGTATGTTTTGCCGGTGCCTTCTGGTGTTGTGTTACTGGGGATGGTTTTCTTGTTGTTCAGGCGGGCTAGATCCCTCAAAGAACAGACACCCGAGATCATTGGCCTCTGGGTGGCACTTATTTTGTTTGGTTTTGGCGGTATAATCGGATTCTTCGAGAGTTCTGTAGATACGCGCACTCCGGCACATTATCACGCGATGCTGATTGGTGTGACACTGGTCTTTATGTGTCTTTACTTCGCGCTTTTCGTACCGTTGTTGAATCGATCTGTGCCCCAACGCAAATGGCGGATTGCATCATATGTATTGCTGGGGACAGGGCAATTTTTCCACTCCTTGGGTCTGTTCTCGGCTGGCTTGGACGGTGTTGCTAGAAAAGTCGCTGGCGGCGAACAAGGCTTAGATAGCGCTACGAAGCTGTCTTCTATGGCTTTGATGGGGCTGGGGGGATTGATTGCAGTGATCGGTGGTGTGATTTTCGTTGTATTGGCCATACGCTGTCTGACCAAAAAACACAGACTCGACGACGTGAATGTGGCAGAACAAGTAACCGATCCGGCATGAAACTCTGCTGATCTAGTAAAAATCAATATTTCGGAACGATAAAATGACATTCGCGCGCTACATTGAGTTATTGAAGCTGCGTATCGGAGTGCTTCTCGCGATCACTGCTATGGCGGGGTACTTTGCTGTTGCTGAGACCGTGCAATGGGGTCCGTTAATTGCAATGGTCGTTGCGATGATGCTGTGTTCGTCGGGCTCTTCTGTCTTCAATCATTTTTATGACCGCGATATCGACCAAAAGATGGACCGTACCCGTAATCGCCCACTGGCCTCCGGTGCGATGGGAGATCCTACACTTGCCCTGTGGCTTGCCGGTGGCTTGCTTGTTGCGGGCTGTGCCTTGGCCCTAGTCGCTTTGAACTGGATTGTCGCAGTCCATTTAGCTCTAGGCGCTTTTGTGTACATGGTTGTCTACACTGTGTGGCTTAAACGTCGGCACTGGATGAACATTGTCATCGGCGGCGCGGCTGGAAGTTTTCCAGTTCTTGCTGGTGCTGCTGCGGCTGATCCTAGCGCCTTTACTTTGCCGATGCTGATGGCGATTACTTTGTTTTTGTGGACACCTTCTCACTTTTGGGCGTTGGCGATGATGATCAAAGATGACTATGCAAAGGCAGGCGTGCCGATGCTTCCGGTACTTGTCGGCGATGCGAAATGTGCAAAGTATATGATGGTCAACACCGTCTTTCTCGTTGTTTCGGCAGCGTTGCCAGTTGCGTTCGGCGAACTCGGGCTAATATATCTCGCAATCAGCACCGTCTTGGGGCTTCGGTTCCTCTGGCTAAATTGGAAACTTGTTCTGGAACCAACCAAGGTCTTGGCGCGGAAGACTTTCTTCTTTTCGATGCTTTATTTGGTTGTGGTGTTTGTGGCGATCGTTTTGGACCGTAACGTCGCTTTCTAAGATCAAGATTCGTTCAGCCGCCGAATACCCCCGCTGGAATACACGCTTTTGTCTGCTTATTTGAGATAGCGTAAACACGACCTAATTATTCCCAAATTATGCAAGGAGATACCCAATGCGCGTTCTTACGGCTACAGCCCTTACCTTAGCGCTTAGCGTCACGGCTCCGGCAGCGGCGCTAGAAATCATCTGTGATGGGCATGAGGACAATTTGAATACCTATCTTGAGATGACCGATATTCTTTTTAATCAACGCCAAGGTGAACGCGCCAGCGAATACTATGCGGACGAATTTATCAGCCATAATAGTGATGCAGGTGGCTTAGGCACGGCTGTGCGTACACCTGATCATATGACCCGTATTTGGGAACATTCAAAAAAGAACTCTCCGGATCGTCAGTTGATCAATGAGCTTATCGTATGCGCGGGAGATGTTGTTGTTGCACGCGTCACTATGAAGGGCACGCGTGTCACCGGTGAGATGGAAGGCAACCCGCCAAATGGACGTCGCTATGAAACGACCGCCACGGATACGTACCGTTTCAAGGATGGCAAAGTTGTCGAGCGGTGGGGCAACAATGACAGTATTGCGATGATCCGCCAGCTTGGACTCAAAGTTGATTTGTCCATGACGCCATTGCCTGAAGAAGATTGATTAATAAAACGGTCGCTAAAAGCCAGCACCGGGTTGAGAGAGATAAACGTCCTCTTCCGCGGTGTTGGCTCGGCCAAGCAAGGCATTGCGATGTGGAAAACGCCCAAACCGGGCAATCACATCGTAGTGCTTTTTGGCCCAATAATACGGGCTATTTTTACCGGTCCCTTGCGGCATTGCTGCGGTTAATTCTAAGCAGCGTTTTTGCATTTCAATGTCTTCGGCGTGTTCGAAGGGCAGGTAGACAAAAAACTTTTCTTCTTTAGAAAGCGTTTTGTCTTTTCCGCGCTCAACCATATTTACAGCAATCTCGAGCGCCATCGGGTCTGTCGCAAAGGCACGCGCGGACTCTCTAAACATGTTACGCGGAAACTGATCGAGTAATATTATCAGAGCAAGGCAGCCGTCAGACGTTTCTGTCCATGAGCCATAGCTGCCATCTCTTGCATTCTTGTAGTCTGCCATGAATTGGTTGGTGATTTGTTGGTCAAAGTCTTCGTTTTTTTGAAACCAAACCGCACGATTGGTGCCATGCTCCGGAGATCCGGGTGCACCGAACCAGAAGTCCAATATGGCATCAATACGTTTCGTGTCAGTTGCGTTTGTCATTGCGGCGTTCTGAGAAGGGGCGATATCCTTAGAATGGAGCGTAACTATGATATACTCCAGTCTATACTTGCCAAGAGGCGGGCAATACTCGACCTTTCGCCTTAGAGCGTGGAACTATCGCGTTCTGGTTTTCGTTTCGTTATGTGATGACATTCTTTTATTAGTTAAGGACCAGATCACAGACTCGTCAGATAGGCATCCATTTATGTCTTCCAGACGTAAATGAGCTAACGAAGGCAAACAGCCACTGAGGATTGTGATCCGATGACGCTGATGACCAACAAGAAACCGCCGGCCCGCATCTGGGCCATATTGCTGTGGGTAACCCTGATTTTGGGCATGATTTGGCTTGCAACGCCACGCCCTGCGTCTTCGCAATCTATGGAAGACGCTTCCGGTGATGATGTCGTTTTAGGCGAGCCCGTGCTGGTCGAAATGTCAGAGCCCGTAGGGCGGTCTGGCACGAATCCTTTTGAACTTTATCCGAATGGTCTTGAGTTTGATGTGTACCGAAAGGGCAGCCGTGTCGGCACCCACAAGGTGACTTTTGAGGAAGATGACAACGCCTGGGTCGTGACCAGCACATTCAAGTTGCGCGTGAAGGTCTTGTTTGTCACGGCATATAAATTTGATTTTGAATCTACAGGTGTTTGGCGCGACGGTATCTTGCAGTCTTTGGTTGCAGAAACGAATGATAATGGAAAAGAGTCTTCGGTCGATGCCTATCTTTCTGAGGATGGAAAATTTTATGCGACGGGCCGTAAAGGACCATTTGTGACTAATAATTGGGTTTATCCGACAACCCACTGGAACGTTGGAGCGGTAGAGTCCGACGTGGTTCTTAATACCCTAAATGGCCAACTTGCTAAGGTTGAGGTTCTTCGTAAAGGTATCGAACTTGTTGAAACGAAGGGCGGGGGGGCGGTCGACGCCGAACGCTTTGAGTATACGGGAGAGTTGCGCGATACCATTGTTTGGTATGATAGTGATGGGCGCTGGGTGCGTATGAAGTTTACGACAAAGCAAGGTGAAACGCTTGACTACGTTTGCCGCGAGTGCGGCTTCCCAGGTGTGTCCGAGCAAATCTCGGATGCTAGTCCGTTAGAAGAAAAGCAATGAGTAGAGTCTTATGGATTACAGGGGCCGGTAAGGGCATCGGCAGATCGGTCGCGCTTGAATACGCCTCCCACGGTTGGGTTGTAGCAATCAGCGCACGAACGCAGAGCGACTTAGATGAAGTTGTGAAGCAGGCTGAGGAAGATAAGGCATCAGGGAAAATTTGTGCGTATGCGCTGGACGTCACTGACCATGATGCGGTGAAACAAGTTTTTAAAACGATTGAGGCAGATCACGGTCCGGTCACACAGGTTATTTTTAATGCTGGCACACATTCTCCCACGCCTCCGGAAGCGTTTTCCGTTGCGCCGTTTCGCACCCTGATGGAAGTGAATTACATGGGCGCTGTGAACGGTTTGGACGCTGTTTTATCTACATTTATTGATCGGAAAGCTGGCCACATCGCTATTGTCGCCTCTGTTGCAGGATATGGCGGTCTTCCGAATGCGTCGGCTTATGGGGCAACCAAAGCAGCGCTTATCAACATGTGTGAGTCTCTGAAGACGCAATTGGATGCATTAGGCGTAACCATGTCTGTCATTAATCCTGGGTTTGTAAGAACGCCACTGACTAACAAAAATGATTTTCCAATGCCTTTTTTGATGGAACCTGAGGCTGCGGCAAAGGCGATATATGATGGCATGGCGCGCAAAAAATTTGAAATCGCCTTTCCTACACCCTTTGTTTTAATTCTGAAGTTTTTACAGCTACTGCCCTATGGGCTTTACTTTGCTTTGGTCAAAAAAATGACCAAGGTATGAAGCATTTATTATGATAGACGAACCCGCTTCTAGGCCGTTTTCTGCTGACGCGTATGTCGCGTTTTATGAAAATCTAACGCCTGAGACTTTGCTAGATCTTGCAAAAGTTGCTCATAAAGATATCAGATTTAAAGACCCATTTAACGATGTTGTTGGTATAAAAGCTTATAGCAACGTGTTGGCAGATATGTTTCGTGTGACGCCAGATATCAGTTTTGAGGTTTTACACAGGGCATATGATCAAGACGTTTGTTTCTTGCGGTGGAATTGTCAGGCGACCGTCAAAGCCTTGGGCAAATCCTCCTGGAAAGTACAAGGAATGTCTGAGCTCAGATTCGCATCAGACGGCAGGGTTGTTGCCCATTTTGATTACTGGGACGCATCAACGCAGTTTTATAATCGACTACCCGTTGTTGGCTGGTTAATTCGGCTTATTCGGCGGCGCGTTGCTGCACATTAGCATTGAAAGACTCTTTTTTTTCGTCAGCACGAGAAAATGAAATTGTAACAACGCCTAATTCAAATCCCCACTTTGAGATTGATGCGCGATTCAATAACACGCCACCGGGCTGTAAATACATCCAGTCATCAAATGTGACGCGCCATAAACTTTCACCAACCTTAAGGTCCATGTCATAGGTCCAATTTAGGGTGTTCCCGAAAGTCTTACCGCGGGCTTCGCCAATAATATCTCCGGCAGTTCCTGTGTAGGTGTTGTCGTCGATCTTTTTGATCGTCCAAACGCGGCGATCGAGTTCGCCATCGGCGTACTCGAACTCCTCATCTAATGTCAGCGTTGAACCGTCCCAAGTTCCGGTAATATCTACCACAAACTGCCGACGCAGGTTGCCAAAGCGATCATGAAACATACCCCATGCTTTAGTTTTGCCCTCAAAATAATCCTCAAGGACAAGGCGCGGCTCTTTTCCTTCGAATAGTTCAGGTTCCATTGATCCACTACACCCTGCTAGTCCGAGTATTAAAAAGCCGCAGAGAAGGAAGGTTCTCAACATGTCTGCCTCCTATGCAGGCCGCCCAATGCGCTGATCTAAGCGCCGTCTAATCATTTCTTGCCGCTCCCGCGTGATCGGGAAAGTCCAGATTGCCGCGATTGCTACACATTTAAGTACGACAGGAACCCAAGCGTAGATCACAGATAGTGTCCACAATGCGGATACTGAGTTGTCCCCGTCAGCAGAGAAACCAAATGCGTCCAGAATCGGGAACGTGATACCCACGGCCAACGCTAACGCCATTTTTGTCGACATACTCCACAAAGCAAAAAACAAGCCGGCCCGAGACGTTCCGCTTCTCAGTTGATCAAAATCTATGACATCAGCTTGCAAAGCTGGGGGGAGGGCTAAATCGGCGCCTAACCCCAGTCCCGTAAAGATGCAAACGATTGTAAACAAGGCAATGTCGCCGGGTGCCAGAAACGGAACCCATAAAAACGCGGCGCAGGTCAAAACCATCGCCCAGCACCAAGCTTGATGTTTACCAACCTGTTTGCTTAACCAAAGCCAGAGTGGGATAGAAACGACGGCACTCAAAAAATAAGCCAATATCAGCAGACTGCGCTGTCCACTGTCCGCGCCAAGAGCATGTTCAAGGTACAGCAGAAAGAGTGCGGCTGGAATGCCGTTAGCCATGCCATTTATGAACCAAGCCGCGATTAATCTCATAAAGGGTTTGTTGCCAGCGATCACGCGGGCCGCACTTTGTACGGCGCTAAAGGAAAACCGTTCGCCAAAGCGGTTTTGTGTTCTCTGTGGCCGCTCAGGCACACCCCAGAGTAATATCGCAATAGCAGGCCCACCTATCGCAATCGCCAGCCAAGAAATTGCGGACAACCCATCTGCCTCGCTCCATCCCATATTTGTTGTAATCGCCGGAATGGCCCCTGCGGCTAAAATCCCAACCAGTGTTACGCCTTCCCGTGCGCCAGTAATGCGAGATCGTTGGTGGTAATCATTACTCAGTTCTGCTCCCCATGCAGTGTAAGGAACAGAGATCAGTGTCCACCCCAGATAAAGCAGGACTGCCCAGATCAATAGATACGCCGTGGTGACGTCTTCAGGGGGTTGAAAGAGTTTGATGAGCGCAAAACCGGAGATCAGGCCGCCAACCAGTATCCAAGGTTTTCGATTACCCCAACGTGTTGTGTATCTGTCGCTGAGAATACCAATAAGGGGGTCAGAGACAACATCAACAAGCCGTGCGCTCAGCAGCACCAAACCGGCAACTGCCAACCCCAAACTCTCTGCGTACAAGGCTGGCAAATACACAAAGGCGGGGATAGTTGGCATGGCCAACGCGAATGCAGGCGCGCTGTATGCTGCAAGACGCCGTAACGAGACTGGGGGGGCAGATGCCATCATCCATCTTTCAAAGGTTACGGCAGGCGTAGCTTTAAGTGCGAACGACCTTAAACTGCCCGACGTCTATAGACTTCGCTCTGAATCCACCCTCGCAATAGGCAAGATACATTTCCCACATCCGGCGAAAACGATCATCAAATCCCATGGGCTCTATAGATGACCAGGCTGCGAGAAACCGTTGCCGCCATTCCTTGAGTGTCACGGCGTAGCTGTCACCAAATGTTGTGGAGTCAGCAAGATTTAGTTTTGCGCGATGGATTTCATCAGTCAGAGCCTTGACTGAGGGGAGCATGCCGCCAGGAAAAATATAGCGCTGTATGAAGTCTGCTCCACTGCGATACCTTTGATAGAAGGCGTCATCAATCGTGATAATTTGTAGCGCAGCCTCTCCACCATGTGTAAGGCGATTACGAATCATGTCAAAATAATTTGGCCAGTTTGCTTCGCCCACAGCTTCAAACATTTCAATTGAAGCGATGCGGTCAAATTGTCCGTCAACGTCACGGTAATCTTGTAAGCGCAGATCAACCTTATCAGCTAAACCTGCGCGCTGCATGCGTTCGCTTGCAAACTTAAGTTGTTCTTGAGACAGGGTCAGCCCAGTAATTCTGCATCCATATTCCTTAGCTGCAAATTCTGCAAACCCGCCCCAGCCAAAACCAACTTCAAGCACATGATGATCAGGTTGAAGGTTTAGCATTTCACCAATGCGCCGATATTTTTCTGTCTGCGCTTGATCAAGCGGCTGATCATCCGTGATGTAGTATGCCGATGAGTAAGTCATCGTCGGGTCAAGCCACTGCTGGTAGAAATCGTTTCCTAAATCGTAGTGAGCTGCGATGTTTCTTTTTGCGCCACGCTTCGTGTTTGGGCGCCGCATATGGGCGACACGATTGAAAACACGATGCCAAAACCCTTGAAGGTCATTTGTCTTGGCAGACGGGCGGTTAATAACAGCGATCTCAACCACCTTTGAAGGGTCTGGACTGTCCCAGTCGCCGTCCAGGTAAGACTCAACAAAGCCCATATCGCCTTGCGTCAGAAGCCGTCGAACAGCCCGCCAACGATTGATCACCATAACGGTTTCTGGAGCGCCACCTGGGCCGAGGCGGTGCTGTGACCCATCTGGCAGCGTTAAATCCATGGTGCCAATTGTGATCTTGCTTAAAACCTCAATGACTTTACCAACGAGAGCGTGTCCGCTGTCTTTAAAGATGGAGTGTTCGTTATTGGGATTGGCCATACATTCCTCGGTCAACCGTTTCTATGAGATGCAAATGTAACTGGATGTTCTGGTGGTTTTGGGCGACGGACAAGGGGCACACCTTTGCGCCAAAGTTTAAATGCCTCCCAGTGAATGCCACCGATAACTTTAAGTGTCATTAAGGGGTAACTGCAAAAGGCTTTTACCATAGCCCAACGTGTTAGTGGTTTGCGTACCCCTGCAAACGACGCAAACAGGAGTGTGCCGTCATCATCGGTTTCGTGAATGGCGACTGCAACATCGTCAGAAGGAGGACGAATGCGAAAATTATAAATCATATCCATGTCGATAAACGGTGAAACATAGAAACATTTTTTAACTGAATGTCGGACCAGGCCATCATGACTGCGCGCATCGAAAAGGTAACAGTGGCGCTGGCCGAATGTGTTAGAGACCTCGTGAAGAACTGCGACGATCTTGCCATCGGGTGCGTAACAGAAATAATTTGAAAGTGGATTAAAAGCGTATCCCAACATCCGCGGATAGCAAAGAAGTCTGATTGGTCCGCCATCAATTGAGAGTCCTGACTCGGTAAGGATTTTCTCAACCCACGGACGAAGTGGCTGACCTGTTCCAGGTCCGTGATCACGATCATAAAAACTTAATAATGAAAGCCGGTTGTAACCAAATCCTGTGACTTTTTTATCAATACTCTCTAGTTCGTCCAGGTCCAGAAGGGTTGCGAAAACGCTATAAGTCAGGCGATGTTTCTTGGGTCGCGTTCTGCGGTGCATCACCGTGCCAGTGTACAGCGATGACTCAAATGCCGTCATGTGCGTTAGGCCGCCTGAGATTGGATACATAGTGCATCGTCGACTTCTGCTAAGCACAGTCGACCAGATTCATTTTCGACTATCCAGGGGCGTTTTAGTCCGCCTAAAGCTTCAGCGACGGCAAGTCCAGACTGTAGTCCATCTTCATGGAAGCCGTACCCAAAGTAGGCACCGCAATACCAAGTTCTATCTTTACCCTGCAGTTTCCATAACTGTTTTTGAGCTTCCAATGCTTTCTGATCGAAAATGGGGTGTTCATAATCGAACGACTGAATGATCTTTGCAGGATCCGGTTTTATGTGTGGATTCAGTGTAACAAACACTGGGTACTGAACGTCAATGTTCTGAAGTAGATTCATCCAATAGGTTAGACAGACCAGTTGATCATCTGTGCCAGAGCCGGAAGAAATATAATTCCAACTCGCCCAGGCGCGCTTCCGACGAGGCATAAGCGCCTGATCGGTATGGAGCACAGCATGGTTTGCCTCATACCGAATGCCACCCAAAAGGCTCGTTTCTTCATGTGATGCATCTTTGAGCATCGCTAAAGTTTGATTTGAATGTGATGCCATAACGACGTGATCAAATTTATGGCTATGACCATCTTCTGTTGTAATGGTGACGTAATCTTGTGAGCGGCGTATCTCTTTTACTTTCGTATTTACTAAAATTTTCTCTGCATATTCCGCAGTGATTTTTTTCACGTAGGCTTTGCTGCCACCGGATACGGTTTTCCATTGTGGGCGTTTGTTATGTTGGGTTTCTAGCAAGCCGTGATTAGAGAAAAACCGCACAAAAGCTGTGAGAGGATACCCACGGATCTCTTCAAAACTTGCAGACCATATTGACGCTGCCATAGGGTAGATATGATCACGCAAAAAAGCATTGCCGTAGCCAGAAGACTTCAAATATTCGCCCAAAGTAACATTTGCGTTTTGGGGGAGAAGTGCAGCATCTTTGCATTCTCTATAAAAACGCAGGATGTCTAAAAGCATTGTCCAGAAACGGGGCCGCATAAAGTTTCTTTTCTGGGCCAGAAGGCCTTTCAATCCGGCACCTGAGTATTCGAAGCCACCATCACTTATAGATGCTGAAAATGACATAACGCTGTTTTCGGTTGGCACATCCAAGTGTTTAAAAAGTGCTGTTAAATTTGGATAAGTCGACTCGTTGTAAACGATGAATCCAGTATCAACGGGAACAGCTTTCCCTCCCTGAGGACCATTGAGCAAGGCATCTACGGTGTTGCAATGTCCGCCAATCCTGGAGTCTTGTTCAAATACGGTAATATCGTGGCGCTTGTTCAGAAGCCATGCCGCTGACAGTCCAGATACTCCTGTGCCAACGACGGCGATCTTTAATTTGGCTTTATTGCGCATCGAAAAAGGCCCCATATTGCTCTGGGCAAAGTGCCGTGCAGAGCATTTTTTTAAATGTAAATGCTTGGAATCCCGAGAGTTTATTCTTATCTAATTTGGTCAATGGGTGAACCCTGGGATTATTGCATGAATGTGCAATTGAAAAAGTATAATACGAAAATGCAAAGTTATGCTGATTTTAAGACTGTACGGTTAAAATACGGAATCGGTTCACCTCATTAACTGTTACTCTCCAATGAGTGATCTATATCCACTCAATCTGCGTAAGGAATTTATATTGCAGTAAGAGGGAGTTTTTTGTGTTTGGTGTGCAAGAACGATATGACGTTCCGAGTTCACCCGCAGTCGTAATTAAGGGGCCGCCGGGCAATCGGCGAGGAAGACGCGCAGTGATTGGCAATAAATCGGGGGCAACTGCTCTACCTGATACAGTGGTCATGACTGGGCTCTTGGTCGCAGTGGCTGAAAAGCGTGACAAAGACGCTTTTGCAAAGTTATTTGCTCATTATGCTCCAAGAATTAAATCCTATTTAATGCGTCAAGGTGCGAATCAGGCGTCTGCTGATGAACTTAGTCAGGAAGCGATGCTATCGGTCTGGAGGAAGGCTGATAGATTTGATGCGAACAAAGCGTCAGCTGGGACGTGGATTTTTACAGTTGCTCGTAATCTGAGAATTGATGCGTTGCGTAAAGAGAGAAGACCTAACTTTGACCCGGAAGACCCGGCTTTTGTTCCGGAAGCGGAAATAGCGCCAGATCATGCCTTAGAGATAGGGCAAACGCAGGTCAGGATTAAAGCGGCCGTTGCGACCTTACCACCTGAACAAGCTGAGGTGATTCGTTTGTCGTTTTATCAGGACAAACCCCACGGTGAGATTGCCGAAGAACTCGGTCTGCCATTGGGCACGGTGAAATCGAGATTGAGATTGGCTATGCGGCGTGTACGCACGGCTTTAGGAGAGAAAGAATGAATGCGAGTCATCATCCAAGTGACGATCTGTTGTGGTCGTATGCATCTGGGTCATTAGACGAACCCTCTTCGATACTGATTGCTACGCATTTGGCATTGTGCCCGGCATGCCGAGGCGTGGTTGCGAAAGCGGAGAGCCTCAGTGGTGAATTGTTTGAAGACATTCAGCCACTGGACGTCGACGCGAGCGCCTTAGACTCTGTATTGGCGCGTCTTGACGATGAGGATGACGAGAAGTTTGAGACTGTTCCTCAGATATCAGATGCCCAACACGATGCATTAGGCGTGCCTCGACCACTGAAGGACTATTTGCCGAATGAGCTTGGCAATTTGCCATGGCGTTGGCTGGGTCCAGGCGTGCATTATAGTGCAATTGAGACTCAGGCTCGCGGCCCTAAGGTCGGTTTGTTGCGCATTGCGCCTGGAACCAAAGTGCCGATGCACGGCCATAGCGGGAACGAAATGACTATGGTGCTTACTGGTGGATATACCGATGCGACTGGAAGTTTTCAGCGCGGTGATGTTGAGGCCGCAGATGATGGGCTAGTTCACCAGCCGGTTGCGGATAAAGGTGAAGAGTGCATTTGTTTGGTTGTGACAGAAGGAGAGTTACAGCCGACCGGCATGATAGCCAAAGTCTTGCAGCCATTCTTCCGCATCTAGATACGTCTGCAAACCAAGAGACAGAGCCCCTGGACCATCGTGTCCGGGGGCTTTTTTTATTGCTTTTCGGCAGCGGCGGCTAATTCATAGCCGACACCTCTGACCGAGCGAATAAGAGACGCGTTTCCGGTCAGTTTTTCCAGCTTGCGCCGCAACTTGGTAACCAGAACATCTATGCTCCGATCAAGAGGGTTCCACTCGCGATCGTATATGTCCTGCATCAGGTTTGCCCGGCTTATCGCCACATAAGGGTTTTGCACCAAAATACTGAGCAGTTTGATTTCACCGCTTGTTAAATCAACCAACTCGCCGTTTGGTCCATTCAATTTGCGACGCTCACCATCCAGAGTGCACCCGGCAAATTTAAAAAGATCAACCGGGATGTCCGTGGATTTTTTGGTGGATGTTGCTGCGGACTCCATTGCCGCATTGGTTTCCAGTCGCCGCAGCAAACTTCTGATCCGTGCCAGAAGTTCGCGTGGTTGGTAGGGCTTGGTGATGTAATCATCCGCCCCAATTTCTAATCCGACAACGCGATCAACAAGTTCGGTTTTTGTCGTCAGAATGATGATGCCCAGGTCAAAAGAGTCGCGAAGATAACGGGTGAGCTCGAAGCCGTCCTCGCCCGGCAAGCGTAGATCCATCAGCACAACTGAAGGAATTGAGCTTTTTAAGCAGGATCGCATTTCATCGCCATTCCCAGCCGTTTGGACATTAAACCCCTCATCAGTCAGAAAGCTTTGCAAAGCTTCCCGCGCAAGCTGATCGTCCTCAACGATGAGAATGCCGTCGCTAGAGCCAGAGCTGGATTCGATTTCTGACATTTGTAGAGGCTGTTAACCTGTGGTTTTATTGATGCGTAAGATAATTCTCTCCAGATATTAGCACTTAGTCCAGTGAGCATTTCTGTTTAGACTTGATTTCACTCACTAGGGCATGTCTGTGAGGTTGATGAATCCTTGCGAGATGGCCTGAATGAAGTTGAGAACACTGCGGTGAAAATCACTAAAGGTATAATGGTTGTAGACGATGATTCTGTCATTCGGGACATCGTCAGATCGTGTCTCCTTGCGGTGAATCCGAAAATAAGAATTCAAGGTTATGGATCTGCTGCAGATGCCTTAGAGGATCTTTCGTTTTTCTCACCAGATATTATTCTTTTAGATTTGATGATGCCGGTCATGGATGGCTACGAGGCATTGCCCCTGTTTCGCGGCGGCATAAACGGTGCGACTAAAATCATAATTACAACAGCAGCTGAATTGTCGCAGACGAAAAAAGAGACGCTTCTTAAATCCGGCGTTGATGGCTTTTTGAATAAGCCCTTTAACCCGAAAACACTGCTCACTGAACTTGAGCCGTATTTCGAGGGGGAATCTGAAACACAGCCTGCGCTGCTATCCGTCACCGGTGACAGTGACTTGCAAAGTGCTTTTGCAGCGCGTCTTAGAAAAATTGACGCCCTCACATCGTCTTACCTTCTTAAAATCTCCGGTTCGCATGTTGTGCGCGCACAGGACACTGCGGCGCTGAGAGAGGGGCTTCACACGCTGGCGGGGTCTGCCGGTTTGTTCAGTATGGCGCAGGTCGGTCACGCCGCGAGTGATGCAGAAGCAGCGTTGGTGGCTTTTGCAGCGCAAACCGGCTCACAGGAAAACCGACAGGGCGTTGTCCACGCCCTCGAAGCGCTTAGGTCTGTGATTGCATCCGCAGGATCAGAGCGCCGGTGTTAGATAATCTAGCGCTTCAAGAACCATGAAGAGCGGAATAGGCCAAACGAAGGCCAGATAGGCTTGCCCCAAATAAAAGAGAGGGCGCGGGCCAGGTTTTTCGCTGTCCGGGAGTTTGCGGTCCCGCATTATTTTTTTAACCATAATGCCCAGGATGATAACATAACCGAGGCTAAACAGGGCTGCCGTAATCATCCAGCCATTGTCTGTGAGAAAGCTAAGGACAGGCTGGAGAGGGGGCATGATCATTTCATAAAAAGAATGGTGCCGGAAACAGGATTCGAACCCGTGACCCCCTGATTACAAATCAGGTGCTCTACCAACTGAGCTATTCCGGCAAACTGGCCACAGGGCAGTATAGCCTTAAAGCGCGGGCACATTATTGCCCAAGGCTGAAAAGGGCAAGAACAAGGTTGCGTATTTTTCACGGATGCTCGGTTTTACTTCAGTTCCGTGTTACCGCCTCTGCCGGGTCATTTAACCCGGCGTTGCCGCTGCCATTCATACATTGATATGGCGGCCGCATTCGAGACGTTGAGGCTTTCCATCTGGCCGGACATGGGCAATCTGGCCATATAGTCACATGAGGTTGCCACACCGGGGCGCAAGCCTTCGCCTTCAGCGCCCAGCACGAGAACGCAGCGCGTCGGCAGGTCCATTTGGTCCATTTCTTCCAACCCGGAGGCATCCAGGCCCACAACCCAGAACCCAAGGTCTTGGCATTCCTTAAGAGACCGCCCCAGGTTGGTGACTCTCACAATCGGAACATGCTCGACAGCGCCCGACGCCGATTTGGCCAATACCCCTGTTTCTTCCGGGGCATTGTGCTTGGTTGTCAGGACGGCCCGCGCACCAAAGGCACTGGCAGACCGCAAGATTGCACCAACGTTGTGAGGGTCTGTCACATGATCCAGAGCGATGATGAGGGCAGGTTCGGTTTCGTCCAGACCCGAGAGCGAATCCTGGATGTCGAGGTCTGGCAGCGGATGGGTTTTCAGGGCGAGTCCCTGGTGTACTTTGTCAGCGCCGATCAGTTCATCGATGGCGCTGCGATCTGCCGGTTCTATGGTGCGCAACAGGTCTTGACTGAGGCCTTTGTCCGCCAGCTTCTGTGCGGCCTCTGGAGTCGCCAAGAGCCTGTCAATCTTGCGCTGTGAATTACTTAGCGCCTCCTGAACCGCATGCAGCCCATAAAGCCAATGGCCGGACGCCGTTTTTGCCGGAGGCCGTTTACCCGAGGCTTGGGCGTTTTGAGTTTTTTGAGGCGCGCCGCGTTTGCCCGACTTGCCTGTTTTCTGATGTTTTTTCCTTATCATTCCGTTCGCTTCGGACACTTCGCGCTTCAGGTCAAGGTTTTAAAGTTGACAACAACTGACAAACTTCATAGGTGGATGCCCCGCAACTGAGGCGCACCTTAGTGTTGGGAGGGGTGGCCGAGTGGTTAAAGGCACCAGACTGTAAATCTGGCCGCATAGCGTACGTAGGTTCGAATCCTACCCCCTCCACCATTCTTCTGAGCTCGTGTGTTAAAGTTGCTAATACTCTGCGGGTGTAGCTCAACGGTAGAGCCCTAGCCTTCCAAGCTAGTTATGTCGGTTCGATTCCGTCCACCCGCTCCAATTACCACCCTGCAGAACACGTTGTTCCGGGGTTAGTCAGGGCAGGCCGTCGGGTGCCCAAACGAGGTGAAAGAAAGCCATGTCGAAGCAGAAGTTTGAGCGTACGAAGCCGCACTGTAACATAGGAACGATTGGTCACGTTGACCATGGTAAGACGACGTTGACAGCAGCGATTACGAAGGTGTTGGCGGAAGCTGGAGGGGCGACGTTTACGGC
>JAVKEJ010000053.1:0-896959 GCA_040221475.1 Rhodospirillaceae bacterium
CCGCACAGCATTTGTTCAACTGGAATCCCGAGCCAAGGGACTGCGACTGGAAGACAAAGAGACAGAAAAATACAATAAAGCGAAACATCGTAATGAAGAGTCGGTTGGTCTTTTCGAGTACAACGCGGCGACAACGGCAATTTAGTGCGGTTTAGCCACCGCTTTTATTTCCCCCACCGTGCCTGATAGCCGCGTACATCCACATGGACGAACGGACCGTGTACTGAATTTTCAGCGTAGGCGGCAATGCCACCGGGGCGCCAGTCTTTTGCATGCGTGTTTGAAAGCTGCTTGGCTAAATCAGCAAGTACCCTGGCGTCGGCTATGTTGACTTTTCCGTCGCCGTTCAGATCATCCATGTAGTCATCGCCATCATTGTCAATAAACACGTCTGCTGCTCCGCCATATAAATGCCGGGATGAGGTTGTCGTGTTGCCAATCAGCTTGTTGTAATACGGTGTGCGAAAACCACTCATGACGTTGAAGGTTTCAGCTGGCCACCCTTTCGCATTTGCCGCTTCCAGCAACCGTTCAATTTTCATCAACATCCCGGGCCGAATAAGCACATATGCTGGATAATGCCCTGGCTGCTGTTTACACAGAAACTGGCGCAGGGTGAAATGAGGGGAAACGCGTGTATCAAGCAGTTCTGGTGTGACCTCTATAAAACCCGTCGGGGCTTCGTAAGCGGCCAGACCCCGGAAGGGGGAGGTGTCATAACGGCCAATTTTGTAGCCGTTAAACTCCGCCTGAGTGCCATTTTTCCAAGGGGTTAAGACAAATACATTTAGAATTATACGGTCTGTCCCGTTGGTGAAAGTCAAAACCGATAAGCCGGTTTGAGAAGGGGCTTTCCATACCCAAGACGGACGGCCCTGCGTCAACTTACCGTTGGATGCTGTGGCCTCGCTTTCTGTGTTTACGGTCAGGACACCATCCGGCATCACCGTGGTGGAAAGAATACGGAGGTCGCTCGTTAGCCCGCTGAAAGAGACGGTAAAATTAGCGCGCTCAGGCTGAAATGCCGACGCCATGTGGGGACTGATCAACAGCAGACCAAAGAAAAAAGCGGCAGTTGATACCACCGTACGGTACCAACAAAGATTCGCAACGCGCATCTCTTTATTCCACTCTTTGGCTAAGGCCGGCAAGAACGGGACCGTCTCTTTGGTAAACATCATCAAGGTACCTTACGCCACCATAACTCTCATTAACGGCTGTGAAATAAAGAATATGGACCGGAACGGGGGCCGATAAATTGACCCGGGTCTCTTGGCCGGTCGCGATGGTTTGATCCAGAAGTTCCCGGCCCCAATTCGGAGTTTCGCTCAACAGCCATTCGGTCAAGTCGACAGCAAACTGGGTTCGGATACAGCCTGAAGAAAAAGCGCGTTGACGCTGGGCAAATAATCCTCGGGTCGGCGTGTCATGCAAGTAAACGTTATGCTTATTGGGAAACATGATCTTCACTTGGCCCAGCGCATTCTGCTCCCCGGGGGCCTGCCGGAGACGATAGGGAAAATGACGTGATGAAAGGGCATTCCAGTCGATGGTTGAGGCATTGACAATACCACCTTCAGCATTCAACACCTGAAAGCCTAAACGCTCAACGGCTTCAGGGTCTTTCTGAAAAATGGGAAGCTTGTCAGCGCGTGCCAAACTCGGCGGTGTTTCCCACCACGGATTCAGCACGACATATTGTATGCGATCTGAAAACACCGGCGTCTTGCGATATGATTTTCCAACAATAGCCAGATAAGTTCTTACAGGCGCGGCGTTTTCCCAGGTGGTCACCGAGAAGTCTGCGATATTGACCCGTACGTGACGACGGCCAAGTTCATCAGGGAGCCACCGCCAACGCTCTAAATTGACCCGCAGCTGTTGCATTTCGCCCTCAGGCCCGCGATTCAAAGCGGCAAGGGTTGCTGGACCGACAAGGCCATCCGCTTCCAATCCTGCCTGGCCTTGATAGGTTTTGATCGCAGCATCTGTTTCAAGGTCCATGGTTCCTGTCTGCTGGGCAATATCCAAAAGTCCCAATTGAATAAGCCGTGCCTGCAGGGTGCTGACACGTGTGCCCGACATGCCCGGCTTCAGAGTTCCACTGGCTGGGATTCTTTTAAACGGTGTGTTCACCTGTGCCCGGATGCGGCCATACTCCTGTAACAAAGCCTGATACCCTGGTTGTTTTGGGGCGAGAGCATCTAAGCTCGCGGCAATGTTCCCCTGCTCCAAAGCAGAGGTAAGATACGCTGGTAAATCGGCCTCACGCCCGGCGGCTGTCCAATCCGGTTCGACCGATACTGGATCAAGTTTGCCGTACACCATGTGCGCGGCCGCTGAAAACCAAGCGTCGGTTGCGATCCGGTCGCGTGCCGCGTGATCGGCCTTGAGTGCAATGAGGTCCTTGAGATGATAGTGCTCGGGGTTTAGGCCATGGGGTTCAAGGCCGTGCAAAGCCGCAATCAACTGGTCGTAGTCGGCCTCGTTCGCCCAAAACTGCTGATCTGTGTTTTGGCTGTAAAACATCTCCACAGCTTGAGGAGCAAGCCACGTAACATCCGAGGAGTTTGGCGGCAGTTGTGCGTGTGCCCCCACCCCGAGCAAGACGATCATGGCAGCAATAACTGCCTGCAAGGCTATTTTTGGGCGCAGATATCTCACGTCGTTGGAATCCTTAATTGGCGACCGCATGACGAAACGTCCCCTACCTCAAATTGAGGAAGATTGCAGAGTTATTTGTGTTAAAGCGGGCTAATCTGGGAGGGCACTATTATCTATCTATCTCAACCCGATGAGCCGTCATCCCAATCCTTTAATCAAAGCGACAATACAAGCGGCGCAAGAAGTCTGATGGTATAGAACATATCAGACTATCAGTTTCTGGCAGAAGCGCTCCGGTCGGTTAAGATTTGTGAGAATACCATCAGCTATTTACGGCATAAACGTGGCAGTGTTTTCTTTATAAAACAGGGCGAGTTGAGCTTTGCTTTAGGTGGGTTTTTTTGGGAACCATCCGGAATTTAGGCCGTTAAGTTAACATGACCACAGGAGGTTTACCGGTATGTTCTCATATAAAATATATGTTTATGGCTGCTTCGCCGTTGCCCTGCCAGTGCTTCTAGGCGGAAATGCCCTAGCGGATACTCAGGTCTCTCAAAACGCGTTAGCTGAAAAGGCCGAAACTATTCATTTTGCTGACCGCGGTGGCATAAAAGATTGGCGTGCCACATCTAATGAAGAGCTCTATGTCGAGAGCCGCAATGACCAGTGGTACAAAGTGACGTTTAACGCGCCATGTACCAGTTTGAAATTCGCGAACACCATCGCGTTTGTCACAGAACCAAACGGAGACCTGGATAAGTTCAGTGCCGTCATTGTCGATGACCAGCGCTGTTTTTTTGATACTTTTGAGCGGGTAGACGGACCGCCAGCTTGAGCACCTTCCGGCTTAAGCACCTTCCGGCTTAAGCACCTTAAGGTCTTCAAACGTAATCATGGAGAAAAAATATGTTTAAGAGAATTGTTGTTGCAATAGACGGATCAGATCAGTCCACGGCAGCTTTTAATCTCGCTGCATCACTCGCATCACCAGAGTGCGAGATTCACTTAGTGCATTCTCTTCTCGTAGGCACCTCTATTAATGACCTTATCGACATTGCAAAAAAAGAAGGGTTTGAGAAAGAAATCGCCGATGATCTGAATAAGTCTGAGGTGTTGCCGGTGGCTGCAGGAACGCCGCACGGGGCAGCTATGCCGCCTGTTATCATCGCAAACGAGACCCTGCAAAAATTTGGACAACTTTTACTGGATAAGCGCGCCACCAAAGTTTCGGGAAAAGATTTTGGCGCCGTGCATAAGTACATTGGTGTTGCGACAGCCGATAAAGACATTGTGGAATACGCTAAAAATAAAAGTGCAGACCTTATCGTTATCGGAAGTCGCGGCCACGGCAAGCTCAAGAGCTTAGTCTTGGGGAGCGTCTCTCAAAGTGTCATCGTTGAAGCACAATGTCCGGTGCTGGTTGCTAAAGAGGGGGCTTGAAAATGGATGCTAAATCTAAAGCACAGCAAAAGGCCGCCGGGGCGGCCCTGGCCGTCAAACGTGGCGATGCCCCGAGGAGCAGTTTAAAAGGTGCTTCGAAAGAGATGTATAAGTCCATGACGGAAGAAGAGCTCGAAGATTTAGCTTCGACGAAAAGAGACGACTTGCCAGAGAAGGCATAGAAAAAAAGAGCTGCAACCTGTTAAGGTATGGCTTCATTACAGAACTTTGTCAGCGGAAAGTATCTTGATTCACTACACTCGTATTCTTCTCATCACTTGCTTCTCACTCTTCATTTCGGCCTGTGATTCTTCGACCGACCAGTCCGGTCCGGCTGACTCCTCCTCGGTTGATTCACAAGTAGATACATCACACCTAAGGCGCGGTTTGCAAGCAGACCCCGGCACTCTTGATCCCCACAAATCCATCATGACAGACGAGTGGGCTGTGTTGCGTGATGTATACATGGGCTTGACCTATCCGGGGGCTGATGGTCGTCCCGGGCCTGGCTTGGCTGACTCCTGGGCTGTCTCTGAAGATGGTTATATCTATATGTTTACTTTACAGCCTGACGCAGCTTGGTCTAATGGCGTAGCTGTGACGGCTCGACATGTTGTTAATGGGTTTCATCGTCTGTTTGACCCCAAAACCGCCTCGCCCTCTGCACCATTGCTCTATGTCATCGAAAACGCCCGTGATGTCAGCAGTGGCCGCAGACCGTTAGCGGATCTTGGTGTGGCCGCTCTTGATGAACAAACAATCCGGATTAGCCTGGAACGCCCAACGCCCAACTTACCCGAGATGTTGGCAATGCCTTTTGCTGTCCCTCAGCCAGACGGTGATACTGAAACTCTGTTTAATGGCCCGTTTATGATTGAGGAGTGGATCGCAGGCTCGGTCATTCGGCTGGTTCGCAATCCTTATTACCGCGCCGCTGTCGAACCGCAACTCGAACAGATCAGTTATGTTCCGCTTTCTGATGATGAGGCGGCGATGCGGCAATTTCAATCTGGTCAGCTTGATCTTCACCCATGGTATCCGTCAAATCGGCGTGAATGGTTAGACGAAAACTATCCCGGCCAGGCCGCATCTGGTCCGGCGCTTGGGGTATCTTACCTCGTTTTTAATGCTCAACAGGCACCGTTCAACTCAGCAGAGGTCCGCCGCGCTCTGGCATTGGCTGTTGACAGCTCATTGCTGGCAGACAGAGTTCTCAGTGGTGCGGTCGATACTGCAGCGCGCTTCGTGCCTGGAGCGGTTACAGGTTATCGCGGCCCTGAGACGGATACACGAGCGCAAGAGGAGCGGATTGCCGAGGCACGGCAATTGATGGTCCAGGCTGGATATACGGCTGACACGCCGCTGCGATTTGATTTTCGTGTTCGGCAAACGCCCGATGATCGCAAGGTTGCGATAGCGCTACAGGCATTTTGGAAAAGTATCTATGCCGAGGCCAGCCTTATCACCACCGACCTTAAAACCCATTTCGATGATCTTGAGTCGGGCCGCTTTGCAGTGGCCGACGCCGGCTGGGCTTTGTTCAATGCTCCTGAGTCTTTTTTGTTTCTGTTGTCTGAAGCGGATGCCGCCCAATTGAACTATGGGCGTTACCAAAATCCAGCCTTCGAGGCCGCTTTCACCGCCGCTCTTGAGGCGACGGATCTAGAGGCCCGGGCCGCACTCTTTGCCGAAGCCGAAGCCCTGTTGCTTTCTGATGCCGCAGTCGCACCTTTATTTCATTACCAAGCTCGCGCGGTGGTGCGGCGCAACGTTACAGGTTTTGTGCTTAACCCTGGGGCAATTAATCCGTCGGTTTATCTCGGAAAAATAGCGAACTGAGTCGGTCTTATTCTAACAGACTTATCGTCGTGTCGCCTTAGTCCCTAGGTCTGGAAACGCAGTGTCCAGGTCTGAGAGTTCAGGTAATTCGATTTCTTTTTGCGGTTGGGATGGGAAGTCCTCCAGTGGGCCTGTCATACCAACCTGATCGCGATGCACGGCTGGGGAACTTTGCACATACAAGCTTAACAGTTGGGCCACGCTGACCATGGAATCGATATTGGTGCGCTCATAGCCATGGCTGGCATCAATCCCAAAAGTGATCAATGCGGTGCGAATGTCGTTGCCTGCTTCAACTGCCGATGCTGCGTCGCAACGATAATACCGGAAGACGTCCCGTTGGTGCTTTACACTGTGGGTTTTGCACAAGCCGATGAGATGGCGCGTTAAGTGCCAGTCAAACGGCCCTGTCTGATCGCCCATGCCTATCGTAACGCCGAACTCGGATGAATTTTGTCCGGGTGCAACTGTGCCATTGTCAACGGCCACAAGCTCTGCCACGTCTCCGTGCAACACGGCTGATGCCCCAGAACCAACTTCCTCGGAAATGGTGAAAAGGAAGCTGGTGTCTACAGCGACTTTAAGTTTTTTATCTTTGATGGCTTTAAGCGCGGCCAGCATTGCGGCCACTCCCGCTTTGTCATCGAGATGACGAGATGAAATATAGCCTCCAGAAGACAATTCCGGTGCCGGATCAATTGCTACGATATCACCGACGTTCACACCGAGATCCAGCAAGCCTTGAATGCTCGATACGTTTTCATCGAGGCGGAGTTCAATATTGGTCCACTCTGAGGGTTGAGTATCGATCTCTTTGTTGAAGGTATGGCCTGAAGCTTTGAGGGGCAGAAGTGTTCCTCGGAAACTCCGGTCGTCTCCGTATATGGTCACGCGAGCCCCTTCCGCGAAACGCGAAGACCAGTGTCCAATCATCACAACTTCGCAGCGACCATTTTCCTTCAAACGTTTGATTTGCGCGCCCAGCGTATCGACATGGCCAATGACCGCGCGTGACGGTGACGCAGTGTTGCCCTTCAGCGTGACTCGAATTGCCCCGCGCCGTGTCAATTCATGCCCAATACCAAGCCCGGCCAAGCGTTCACACACGTAATGCACAATGTTGTCGGTGTAGCCGGCTGGGCTAGGAATGGCGAGCAAGTCTAGCAACGTATTCATCATCGCTTCGGTGTCGATGAAAGGCACGCCAAACTTAGGGTGCTTAGTTTTTCCCGTTTTTGCAGCCAATTGCGCTGCTGTTACCGTGCGTGCTTTTGGCGTTTTCGACTTGAGAGATTTTGTCTTCGCTTTACTGGGCTTGGGAGTCATGGGGTTGCCGTTTTGTTTGGGGAAAAAGGAGATCAATAAAACGTTCTACAGTCGGCTGTGGTTCGTGGTTGGCTAAGCCTGGCCGTTCATTGGCCTCGATCACCACATAATCCGGCTGGTCCGGGGACGTCACAATCAGATCCATGCCGACCACGGGGATGCGCAGAATTTGACTCGCCTTAATGGCGGCATCTGCGAGCTGAGGGTGCAGAATATCAGTCACATCGTGCAAGGTACCACCTGTGTGCAGGTTGGCCGTCTTACGCACCGCTAATTTGGTTCCCGCTGGCAGGACGGTATCCATATCATGACCGGCTTGGTTTACACACCGTTCGGTTTCGCGGTCCATAGGGATATGGCTTTCGCCACCGCTTGCTGCGGCCCGTCGTCGGCTTGTGGATTCGATCAACTGGGCGACGGTCGCGGTGCCGTTGCCGATGATCTCGGCTGGTCGGCGAACAGCCGCTGCGACAACCTTGTGATCGATAACGATAATCCGTAAATCGAGACCCTCGCGATACTCTTCAATCAAGACCGTGTCACCAACAGCGGCTGCGGCGTCAATCGCGATGACCAACTCGCTGGCTGTGCGAATGTCTACGCTGATACCGGCACCCTGTTCTCCCTCTGCGGGTTTAACAACCACACGTTTATGGGTGCTGAGAAAGGCTTCATTTTCTTCAGGATCTGCAGCCTCCATTTGCGCTGGAACAGCAATGTTGGCCCTGCGCAACAGTCGGCTGGTGAGGGCTTTATCGTCACACCGGCTGAGCGCAACCGCGCTGGTTAGATCTGAGAGGGATTCACGGCAGTGGATGGTCCGCCCTCCCAAGGTGAGGGCAAAGAGTCCCTGATCTTCGTCTTCAACGCCCACCTGAATGCCCCGGCGTCGCGCTTCGATCGTGATGATGCGAGCGTAAATGTTAAGTCGTGAGTCCGCACTATCCCCAATGAAGAGTTTTTCGTTGATCACATTGCGTTTTTTCACACAGAAAAGCGGCAACTCCTCCATGCCCAACTTGGAATACAAGTTGATCGCGCTTGTGTTATCGTGAATAACGCTCAAATCCATGTAGGTGCGTCCGCGGGCCTGGAAAAATTCAATCAGGTAACGCACCAACGCTTCGCCGATGCCGGGGAAGGGGGTGTCCGGGTCGACCGCCAGACACCAGAGACTTGAACCTTTTTCCGGATCACTGAACGCGCGGTGATGGTCAATTCCGGTGACGGTACCGACAATGCGACCGGTTTTTTCATCCTCAGCCACAAGGTAAATGCGCGTCCGTGAGGCACGGTTGTTTTGCAAAAACGCATTTGGAACCTGAACCATGCTGCATTTGGTATAGATGTTGTTGACTGCTTCCGCGTCAGCACGGTTGCGTAACCGGCGTATAAAAAAACCTCTAATTGGGCTGCGTCGAGGTTTATAGCGGTTTAGCCACATCCGGTAGGTTTTTGACGGATCGAGAAAGATGTCTTGGGGGGCATGAGAGATAAGCACTTGTGGGTCTGCCACATGAAAAGCAATATCACGCGCATTAGGCTCTTCAGCCCGCAACATGTCAGCCAGCACACCGGATTGATCAAAGGTCGGAGCAAAAAACAGCCGTCCCCATCCACATTCCACGAAGGCATCGGGATCACCAACCTGATTGACAGCGGCGATCGGCAAAAGATTTTGCTGCCGCACCCGCGGGACCGGTTTACGCCGCCGCTGCGTACCGGATTTTTTTTGAGGTGAGCTCATCGCACTTTAAAGGTCATGAGCATTGAGCCAAAGTCCCAGCAGCGCGACTTGCCACAGTTTCGAGCCACGCAAGGGCGTGATGTGATCATCCGGATTTTCGAGCAGCCGGTCGATATAGCCGCGTTGCACGATATTGCGTTGCGTAAAGGTTTTATCAGTAACGACCTCGCGGACCATGTCGAGCACGGACCCCCGCAGATATTTCAAGGCTGGGACGGGAAAATACCCTTTGGGGCGGTCAATGACTGAAGCGGGAATAATCCGTCGCGCGGCTTCTTTCAGTAAATGTTTGCCGTCGTGTTTAATATGCAGGGTCGGCGGAATGCGCGCTGCCAGTTCAACCACCTCATGATCCAGAAACGGCACGCGGGCTTCGAGTCCCCAGGCCATGGTCATCGTATCGACCCGTTTCACTGGATCATCGACCAACATGACGTGTGTATCCATGCGCAAGGCTTTCGCGATGCCACTTGTGGCTCCGGGTTCAGCAAAACGGTCGGCAATAAAAGCCCGGGCGTGGTCATCCCCATCCCCATAAAAGCGCGGCGTCACGGTTTCGCGGTACTCATCATGCGATCGGTCGCAAAACACGCGGGCATAGTCGTCTGTTGGGGCCAGAGAGTGCACCATCGGCGGGTACCAATGGTACCCACCGAACACTTCATCGGCGCCCTGGCCCGATTGCACCACCTTTACATGCTTTGACACTTCCTCGGACAACAGAAAAAAACCAATGGAATCATGACTGACCATCGGTTCCGACATGGCCGCGATGCAGGCGGGTAGTTCGGGCAGCAGCCGTTTGGCGCTGTCGACAAAAATTTTGTGATGCGTGGTGTCAAACCGCTCAGCGATGATGTCAGAGTATTTGAACTCGTCGCCGGCCTCTTCGCCCACGGTTTCGAAGCCGACCGAAAACGTGTTGAGATCTTTCGCCCCCTGTTCCGCCAGCAGGCCAACAATCAAACTCGAATCGACGCCGCCCGAGAGCAACACACCGACCGGCACATCAGCCTCTAGGCGGCGTTTGACCGACACCCGCAAGGACTCAAGAACCTGATCGGTCCAGGCGGTCTCATCCATATTCGTCTCGGCGTCACCGCGACTATAATCGACCTGCCAGTACCGCTTCAGGGCGCGTGTCCCGTTGGCCTCAAGAGTCATGATGTGGGCCGGCGGCAGTTTCTTGATGCCGTTCAGCAGCGTGCGTGGTGGTGGCACGACGGCATGAAAATTCATGTAATGATTCAAGCCCACCGGATCGATGCTTGTGTCGACACCCCCGCCAGCCACCAGGGCGGGCAGAGTGGAGGCAAAGCGCAGCCCACCGGCAACGTCTGCGTAGTAAAAGGGTTTAATGCCAAGGCGGTCCCGGGCAAACGTGGTGCGTCCAGTCTCGCGGTCATAGATGGCAAAGGCAAACATGCCATGGAAATGATCAACGCAGTCAGCGCCCCAACAATGAAACGCTTTCAGGATCACTTCCGTGTCGGAATGGGCGAAAAACCGGTAGCCCTTGTCTTGCAAGGTCTTACGCAAGGCGCGGTAATTATAGATGCAGCCGTTGAATACAATGGTCAGGCCCAGGTCAGGGTCGACCATCGGTTGTTGGGCGTTTTCGCTGAGATCAATGATTTTCAGACGACGATGCCCAAAGGCGACCCGGCCTTGGGCCCACAGTCCCTGGCCATCCGGGCCGCGTTTTTGCAAGACGTCCGCCATCTTATCGACAACCGCAGCGGATGCCGTGCTTCCGTCAAACGTAATCTCGCCCACGATGCCACACATAACTGTAGTAGATAGCCCAGCACCCCCCCTGCCTGTCAAATCTGGGGCGGTAAGGTTGGCGCGATCGTATAGAAGCCTGAGAGGGTGTCACCAACGCCAACCGGGATTTAACACATGTTGTTGGCCGTGATATCTTCCCATCATGGACAACTATCACAATGAAGTTTTGATCTCTCTCAGACGCATCACGCGGGCGATCGATCTCCACTCCAAGCGTTTGGCCAAAGAAACCGGCCTCACGTCGCCGCAAATTCTTGTCTTGAATGCGGTGGCGGTACATGGCTTTGCGCGTCCATCAGAAATCGCAAAACAAGTTCACCTCTCCCAAGCCACAATCACATCCATCGTGGACCGTCTTGAAAAAGCCGGATTGGCGATACGTGAGCGCGCTGCGACTGACAAACGTTCCATTGATGTGGTGATTACAGATTTAGGGCGACAGCGGCTGAAGAATGCCCCTGAACCCCTGCAATCAGGTTTTCTTCAGGCGTTCAATCAACTTGAGAGTTGGGAGCAAAGTATGCTCGTTGCTGCGGTGCAACGGCTGGCCGCCATGATGGATGCTGACCAGATTGAGGCCGCACCGATCCTGGAATTGGGCGAATTGGACAAACCGTCATGTTAAACCTGTAGGTTAGCCAGCTACAGTCAAAAACTCGCCTTCTTCGGGTGTATCCCAAGGCAAATGGCGGTCATCCAGAACGACAAGATTGTCGACGCTGACAATCGTGCCGCTGGTCTGATATCCAAGAATATCTTTCGCTGCTCCATCCGGATTACGAGCCAGGACCATCGTTTCTTCAGCCGTAAAATTCGAGAGGCCGCGCGCACGCTCAACGCCGGCTTCATCATAAATATGGATGACATCGCCATTACTGTAAGAACCTTGAATGGAAATGATATCTCCGCGGCTGAGGCCACGAGACCCGGTTTCCAGTGCATCCGCAGAACCTTGTTTGATCACCACGCTGCCTGCGACTTGCAGGCGGTCCGTCAGCCAGACTTTCCAATCGGGTTCACGCTCTGTATGAGCGATACACCGCGTGTGGATGCGCTCGTTGTTGAGGAGAGAATGCACGGGGCGGTCAGCCACGCCGTGGCCAATCAGTGTCGTACATCCGGTGTTTTGAGCCATATTTGCGGCTTGCATTTTGGTGAGCATCCCGCCACTGCCGAGCGCGCTTACCCCTTGGACCACTTCGAGATACCGGGATACATCTTCCACAGTCTCAACAATCTGTGCGCCTGATTCTGCCGGATTGCGATCGTAAAGCCCGTCCACTGTCGTTAAAATCACCAAATAATCGGCCTGGATCATTTGCGCCACTTTAGCGGCCAGCCGGTCGTTGTCACCGACACGCAGTTCTTCGGTGGTGACGGAGTCATTCTCGTTCACAATCGGCATAACGTCGGCTTCAAGCAGTCGGTGAACTGTGTTTTTGGTATTGAGAAAGGGGCGACGTTCTTCCAAGTCTCTCAAGGTGACTAGCACTTGTGCAATATCGAAACGCTGCTCGTGAGCCACTTGTTTGTATGCGTTTAAGAGAACCGGCATACCACATGCAGCGGCGGCCTGCCGATCACGCAGTCCAGCTTCTTCAGCGGTTACACCTATCGTATTGAGTCCTAGCGCAACGGCGCCCGATGACGTGAGCACAACCTCGTAACCGTCGACGCGGAGTTT
Organism: Rhodospirillaceae bacterium; assembly: GCA_040221475.1. Classification (GTDB taxonomy): domain Bacteria; phylum Pseudomonadota; class Alphaproteobacteria; order Rhodospirillales; family Rhodospirillaceae; genus WLXB01. The sequence continues at coordinate 12,429 of JAVKEJ010000053.1, forward strand.
TGCGATGTCATCCAATAGCACTTGGATAAAAGCCCAACGCGGGGTCAGCATTTCTTCATTTGCTAAAAGACTAGAGCCAACTTTAACGACAATCCGTTTTCGCTTGGACACTCAAAACTCCTAAGGTGGTCAAGGAAGCGGCCTCTTTACTGGATTTTGTGCAGCGTAGCAACTTATTTGAATACAAAATTCAAGTTCTCAATCTAAATGTGCTGAATTGGTTTATACATTGCGTAATTTAGCCTTTATTTGTTGAAATATGAGGGTATTTTCTTATTCAATGCGATCGTTGAAGGTTTTTATCATTTGAATTCAAAGTTAAATATGTTAGGTCAACCCAACCCGAAACAGTTCAATATGGTGCAATGCAACAAAATACATCTCAGGTGGTCATGGTGGGCTGCGGAAAAATGGGCGGCGCTCTCATAAGCCAGTGGGTCAGTGTTGAGTCTGTTCAGTTTACAATTGTAGATCCCGCCTTGGCCGAGGCACCTCCAGGCTCACGGTTGGCCGCGCGTGAGGACCTGCAGCCGGGTAGCTTTGATGCTCTGGTTGTCGCTGTGAAGCCGCAAATGATTGAGGATGTATTGCCCTCTGTTACCCATCTCTTAGCGCCAGAAGGGTGTGTTGTGTCCATCGCAGCTGGTTTCTCAATGGGCCGGTTTAATGCTTTGTTACCCAATACACCGGTCATACGGATTATGCCGAACCTTCCAGCGGCCATCGGTCAGGGTGTCAGTGGGCTCGCGAAAAATGCGCAGGCTGACACATCCCATGTGGCTCTTGTTGAAGCGCTAATGGAGGCAGCCGGGCGCTTCATCTGGCTCGACAATGAAGATCAACTGGACCGGTTTACCGCCGTAGCTGGCAGTGGTCCTGGTTATGTATTTGAAATTGCCCGCACTTATGTTGAGGCTGCAAAAGCGCTGGGTTTTTCGGAGGAGCAAGCCAGAGACTTGGTATTGGGTACGCTCAAAGGCACGATTGCCATGGCTGATGGATCCCAGGAGTCTCTGGATGATTTGCGCAACTCTGTTACCAGCAAAAACGGGACAACTGAGGCCGGTCTTAAAGCTTTGAACGGGGATGGAACGTTGACCACCCTTATGAAGCAAGCTCTGAAAGCAGCCTACGACCGATCAATCGAACTTCGATAATATCTTACCTGCACCATCGTAAATGGAGAACGGCAGCCCGTTTCAGGGCGCCATAGAACAGACCCTATGACCCATATGAAAGATATCATTGCTGACGACGTAAAAGCTCAAGGCAGGAAGGCGAAGCATGCCGCTCGCATTCTGGCCTCAGCCTCTACTGAACAAAAGAACGAAGCGCTGCGGGCTGCGGCTAAGGCATTAAGAAGCAACTGCACTCAATTACGCCAAGCGAACACGCAGGATGTTGAGGCGATACGAGGTCAAAAGCCAGAGTCATTCATTGATCGGTTAAGCCTGAACGAAGATCGCATCGAAGCGATGGCGAAGGCGCTTGAGGACATCGCGACATTGCCGGATCCTGTGGGCCGTGTCTTGGCGACATTCGACCGGCCAAATGGTCTTAAGATTGAGCGTATTGCGACGCCCATTGGTGTGATTGGGATGATCTATGAGTCACGTCCGAATGTTGGGGCGGATGCCAGCGCGCTTTGTCTAAAGTCCGGCAACGCAATCATTCTGCGGGGAGGGTCCGAAAGCCGTCATTCAACCGCGGTCATTGTCGAGTGCATGCGAGAGGGCTTGTCGGCGGCTGGGCTTCCTGTCGACGCTATTCAACGTATCCAAACCACGGACCGTTCGGCCGTATCCATACTTCTTTCCGATAGCGAGCACATTGATTTAGTTATTCCCCGCGGTGGTCGCGGGTTGGTTGAACTGGTCCGTGATCAGGCAAGTGTTCCGACGCTGCTGCATCTGGATGGTAATTGTCATAGCTATATTCACGCAGCTGCAGATCTTAAGAAGGCAATCGATGTCGTAGAGAATGCAAAGCTACGCCGCACAGGGATATGCGGCGCCACCGAGAGTATCGTCGTAGATCGGGCGATCTCCGATGAAGCGATACCCGCCATTGCGGCCAGATTGACAAGCTGCGAATTGCGCGGGGATTCCATCTCGACCAGCTTGGACCCGCGCATCAAGCCTGCCGACGATAGTGATTGGGGGACTGAGTACCTTGAGGCCATCGTCTCCATCAAAGTGGTGGATGACCTTGATGATGCCATTGAGCATGTGACGGTACATTCGTCGGGCCACACCGATGCCATTCTGACAGAGGATATGGAAGCCGCGCGCAAATTTATGACAGCCATTGATTCTGCAGTGGTAATGCACAATGCCTCCACTCAATTTTCTGACGGTGGTGAGTTCGGCATGGGAGCAGAAATCGGTATTGCGACAGGCAAAATGCATGCCCGTGGCCCCGTGGGATTGGAGCAACTTACAAGTTTTAAGTACTTCGTACATGGCACCGGACAGGTCCGAGGTTGATTCTGCGCCTTAACTTTAAAATTAAACGGACGGAGACATTATGAATTCCGCAGCTCTCGTATCTCTCGGCGGCTATTTTGTCCTTATGATGGCGATCGGATATTACGCCTACAAAAAGTCCACCAGCGATGTGTCCGAGTACATGCTTGGTGGACGCAAACTGCACCCGGCTGTCGGGGCGCTGTCAGCCGGTGCTTCAGACATGAGCGGTTGGATGCTGATGGGGCTTCCCGGTGCGATCTACCTATCTGGATTTGGCGCGGCGTGGATTGCGGTTGGTTTAACGATAGGGGCCTATTTCAACTACCGACTTCTGGCTCCCCGGCTTCGCGTTTACACAGAAATTGCTGACGATGCGATCACCATTCCGGATTTTTTTGAGAAACGTTTTGAAGACAAAACACGGATGCTGCGCGTTCTGTCGTCCGTTGTGATTGTGATTTTCTTTACCCTTTACACCTCAGCCGGAGTGGTGGCCGGGGGCAAGTTGTTCGAGGCTTCGTTCGGTCTCAACTATCAGCTCGGCCTTGTGATTACCGCCAGTGTGGTTGTGGCTTACACCTTATTCGGAGGATTCCTTGCCGTTAGCCTGACCGATTTTGTTCAAGGGTGCATTATGTTCATCGCCTTGATCCTTGTGCCTGTTGTCACTTTAACCCAAATCGGCGGTATTGGAGAATTAGGGCCCCAATTGACGGCGATTGATCCAACTCTGACGGACTGGTTCGCTGGCACCACAGTGCTTGGCATTATCTCAAGCATGGCCTGGGGTCTTGGCTATTTTGGTCAGCCGCACATTATCGTGCGGTTCATGGCCATCCGAACGATTGAGGATGTCGCGGTTGCACGACATATAGGAATGTTCTGGATGGTTGTTACAGTCATAGGTGCAGTGCTGACCGGTATGGTCGGGTTGGTCTATGTGACAAATACTCAGGCCGTCGTAGATGACCCCGAGACGATTTTTATCGTGCTTTCACAGGTGCTCTTTCATCCTTTGATTAGTGGCTTTCTGCTTGCAGCAATTCTAGCTGCGATCATGAGCACGATTTCAAGTCAGTTATTGGTTTCATCCAGTTCTCTGACAGAGGATTTTTACAAAACATTTCTGCGCCGCAATGCGTCACAGACTGAACTGGTCTTCGTCGGCCGCGTGTGCGTGTTTGCGGTATCTATTTTTGCGATTCTTTTGGCCTTGGACCCGCAAAGCAACATCCTGTCGCTGGTTGGCAATGCTTGGGCAGGTTTCGGGGCGGCCTTTGGTCCCATTCTGCTTCTGAGTTTGTATTGGCGTGGGATTAACCGTGAAGGGGCACTCGCGGGTATGATTGCAGGCGCCGTGACTGTGCTGTTCTGGCTTTATGCGCCTATCGAAATCGGCGGGCAAAGCCTGCCACAGATATTGTACGAGATCATTCCCGGCGTGATCATGAGTACCATTGCCGCCGTGGCTGTCAGCCTTGCCACGACCGCGCCGGTCAAGCGTGTTCTTGAGCGGTTCGATGAGATGGAAGACCTCATTGAAAACGGGGTTGTTCAGGGCAATCCAAAGTCCGTCGCTAGCTAAATCAGGCTAATCATTCATCCGGAGGCCGTTACACCCTAATCGCCACCGGACTATATCTGGAGAAACCTTATGCACATCAGCACTACAGGTGCGTCTAAATCACTGCAGGCTAAAGGCGGTGAGGGGGCCCTAGGGTCGGTCCGCGCCCTGCACCGGCTTGATGAGCGCGATGTGATTGACCGTCTGATTCGTCATTCAGGAATCACTGAAGCAGACCGGGAGGCAATAGGCAAAGAAGCGGTCAAGTTGATCAAGGCGATACGCTCGGATAGCAAGCCTGGCCTGATGGAAATGTTCCTGGCCGAATACGGTCTGTCCACAAATGAGGGGATCGCCCTTATGTGCTTGGCAGAGGCTCTACTGCGTGTTCCCGATCCAGGCACCATGAATGCCCTTATCGAAGACAAGATCGCGCCTTACGACTGGGATGATCACCTCGGCAAATCTCAGTCGACCATTGTAAACGCCTCTACCATTGGCCTCATGCTGACAGGGCGTGTGTTGGACGATGATAACTCAGCGAGTGTGCTGGGACTTCTTAACCGCACGGTTAAACGGCTTGGAGAACCGGTCGTCCGCATTGCCGTTAAGCAAGCTATGAAAGAGATGGGCGATCAGTTTGTTTTGGGCCAGACCATCGAAGAAGCAATGGAGCGGGGTGCAGCCGAACAAAAGAAAGGCTATCTTTACTCATACGACATGCTGGGTGAAGCAGCACTCACGGCCTCGGAAGCCGAGGACTATTTTCAAGCCTACGCCACATCCATTAAGGCTATCGGCAGTGGTGGACCCTACGAAGCTATTCAAGACGCGCCAGGAGTTTCGGTTAAGCTCAGCGCTCTTCATCCCCGTTTTGAATTCAGTCAGATGGATCGGTTGTACAATGAACTGGTGCCTCAGCTTATCCAATTGTCCCTCATGGCCAAAGACCACGGTATCGGACTCAACGTGGATGCGGAGGAAGCAGATCGCCTCGAAGTCACACTGAAAGTTGTGCAGGCGGCATTATCCGATGAACGCTTGGCGGGCTGGGATGGCTTTGGTCTGGTGATTCAGGCTTATGGTAAGCGGGCCAGTGTTGTCATCGACTGGCTATATGATTTGGCCGTGACCTTAGACCGGAAAGTGATGGTCCGTTTGGTGAAGGGTGCGTATTGGGACACTGAGATTAAGCAAGCCCAGATAGACGGGGTAGAAGATTTTCCCGTGTTCACGCACCGCGTGGCCACTGATGTCTCTTACATCTGTTGTGCCAAAAAACTGCTCGGTATGACCGATCGGATCTACCCTCAGTTTGCGACCCATAACGCGCAGACTGCTGCGGCTGTTATGCATCTTGATCCTGGGCGTACAGACTATGAGTTTCAGCGGCTGCATGGCATGGGGGAATCACTCCATAATCTGCTTCTGAAAGAGCACGGCCTGAGATGCCGCATTTACGCTCCTGTGGGGCCACACAAAGATTTGCTAGCCTATCTGGTGCGGCGGTTGCTTGAAAATGGAGCCAATTCCTCTTTCGTCAACCAGATTGTTGACCCCCGACTATCGCCAGAGGCGATTGCGGCTGACCCCTTCAGTCGCGTGGATGGCCAGCTTGAGCAGCCGGTGCCAGGCTTGAAGCTGCCGCACGCCTTATACCACCCTGAGCGCGAGGCCTCGCGGGGTTGGGATCTTGGCAACGCCATCGATGTGATGGACTTTGATCGCGCCCGTCACGATTTTGCGGCCCATAGCTGGCGTGCCGGGCCGCTAACAGTTACGCCATCTGATAGCGAAGACGTGCAGGACATCACAAACCCTGCCGATCCGAAGGATGTTGTCGGTCATGTGACAATGGCGGGCAGCGCAGATGTGGCGGCGGCCTTTGCAGACGCCACGCCATGGGCTGGGGTCGGTGCAGAAACACGTGCGCAAGTGCTTGTCAATGCTGCGAGTCTGTTCGAGGAATACTATGGCGAGGTGTTCGCCCTGCTGGCGAGAGAAGCGGGAAAAACTCAAGCCGATGCGGTTGCTGAGCTGAGGGAGGCCGTCGATTTCCTGCGCTACTACGCTGCACAGGCTGAGCCCCCACCGAGCACGGATGTGCTGGGCACGGTGGTCTGTATCTCTCCGTGGAATTTCCCTTTGGCAATTTTTACGGGTCAGGTGGCGGCCGCTCTGATCGCTGGCAATGCCGTGATCGCCAAGCCTGCTGAAGCCACGCCGTTGATTGCTCATTTGGCTGTTCGATTGCTTCACAAGGCTGGCGTGCCGTTGAGCGCGTTGCAATTCCTGCCCGGAAAAGGGCGCAGCATCGGACAGAGTTTGTCGGCGGATGCGCGTGTTGCGGGTCTGTGTTTTACGGGGTCGACAGCGACGGCCCAAGCAATTCATAAAAGCTTGGCGGATCATGCGAGACCAGCCATCCCGTTGATTGCTGAAACCGGTGGACTTAACGCCGGGATTATTGACTCAACCGCTTTGCCTGAGCAGGCCGTGCGCGATGTTGTTATTTCGGCATTTCAGTCAGCCGGTCAGCGGTGCTCTGCGCTTCGCATCCTCTATATCCAAGAAGATGTTTTAGAGACGTATATTGAGATGATCTCCGGTGCGATGGATCAACTATCACTTGGGAATCCATGGGATTTAGCGACAGATGTTGGTCCTGTGATCAGCGAAGCCGCGCGTTCTGACATGCAAAGCTATGTCCAGGCTGCTGCGCAAGATGGCCGACTAATTAAGCAATTAGACGCGCCAGACAACGGCTGGTTCTTAGGTCCGGCCCTGATCCGGGTCAACGGTATTGAAGATCTGGACCGCGAAGTGTTTGGTCCAGTTCTGCATGTCGCGGCGTTTAAGGCGGATGCCTTTGACACAGTGATCGACAAGATTAACGCAAAGGGATTCGGTTTGACGTGCGGGCTGCACACCCGAATTGACAATCGCATCGAAGGATTGATCAGCCGATTGAGGGTTGGAAACCTCTACGTCAACCGGAATCAAGTCGGAGCCATTGTCGGGACTCAGCCGTTTGGAGGTGAGGGTCTGTCTGGTACCGGGCCAAAAGCCGGCGGTCCATTATATGTGTCCCGCTTCCGCAAGCAGCTTAAGGTAACCACCGCGCCCACCGAGAAAGTTCTGGAGCCAACGATCTCCTCAGACCAGGTGCAGGCGCTGTTAGATGAGGTGCCAGAACCTGTAGCGGAGCCTCTTTCCATCGAAGATATGCCTGGCCCGACGGGAGAGTTGAACCGGCTGTTTACGTTCCCAAGAGGAAAAGTACTTTGTCTTGGACCGACGCTTCAGCAAGCGCTGCTGCAAGCGGGTGCGGCAAGACGAGTGGGAAGTATTCCTGTGATTATCGCACCCGGATACGCAGGGCCGCTTGGCCTTGAGGGTGTGCTGAACCTTGCGGACCTTGAGCATCTTACTGGATTTTCTGGCGTTGCCTTGGCCAGCGCAGAAGACACGATGCGCAAAGCGCGGCAAGCACTTGCCAAGCGTGAGGGTATGATCATCCCCCTCTTAGATTCAGAAGCCGCAGAATCTGCGTTCGTTCTGGAGCGGCACCTCTGTGTGAATACCAGCGCGGCTGGCGGCAATGCTGCGCTGCTGAGTGCTGTGGAGGCGTGAGCCAGGTCTTCACGCCATATCAAATGAGTCAGGACTTACTTCCAGGCCCCAAACAGGTACCACGCCTCGCCGTTGTATCCCTGTTTTTCAGGCGTTGGTTTGACATGCTCATGATCATGGCGGCTGATTTTGCCAGCCCAGGCGGGATAATGGCCGGGCTCTAGATCTGGATTGACGCCGCCTTCTATGCAGGTCTCTGGGGCGAACCCGGCGGCGTGCAGCTCAGCTTGAAAGTCCATGCCATGCAACTGCACCCAAAACGGTTCGTTGTTATACCAGGCATCCCAGTTACGTAAAAACCGATCAAACACCGGGGTGTCAGGTGTGAAATTCGGTTGCTCCAGGTTAAGCGTCAGTCCGCCCGGATTAAGCGCGCCATATATCTGCTTTAAAATCCTGGGCAGCGCTAAGCCGGAGGTTTCATGGAAGACCATGGTGGTCTGAATCCAATCAAACGTGCCGAGAGAGTCATCAAGGTCTTCAGCGGCTCCCTGGATAAAGCGTACATTTGGGAACCCCATGGAGTGCGCCCGCGCTTGGCCGTAACGCAGCATCGGTGCGCCGGCATCCAGAGCAATCACTTCAGCCTCGGGGAAGGCGGCGGCCAGCGGCAGCGTATTGTTGCCGTGGGCCGCGCCGATATCAAGAATCCGTTTCGGTTTGAAGTCGGGATGATGCTGCTTCAGCCATTTGGCCATGCCGCGTCCGCCCGAATCTCCCTTTGCGCCAAACATTCCCATCGCTGTGACGAAGGTCGCGATATCATAGGTGGCCGCCGCCGTCAGATCGCCGGGCACAAGTTCAGCGTGATAGCCTCCAGGCTGGAGATGATTGTCTGCTTCTGCAAGATAGCGCGGCACCTTGAGTAAGGGGTTTAGGCGCAAGGTGTCGTCTGTCGAGTCTTCTGATGGAGTCAGGGCCTCGGCCCGCTGCTGCAGAGCCTCCAATTGCCGGAGCGCGATATGACGCGCGGTCTGGCGATTCATTTCCTGGATGGCACGGCGCAGGCTTGCCCAGGATTGATACACTGGGTTCGACCGGATCGCTTTGCGCACTGTGGCACCGGTCTGGACTTTGGGGTCCGCCAGATCAAGCTCTTCAGCCGTCAACTTGGGCTTAGCGTCATGCTCATAGGCGAGCTTGACGCCGGAACTCAGCGTTGCTGCAACACAAGCGTTGAGTGAGGCCAGCACATTTATCCGCGCCGACTCATCATGACTGATCTCGGGCATCATGCCATGGCGATAAAGCGAACGTGAATCCGGTGGCAATGGAACGGGCATGAGGCGACATCTCGATCTGACGGGAGCAGGTTAAAGATTTAAGGTTACAGTAAATGCAGACCCTGGCCTGTGCAACGGCGCTTCTCGTGCAGAAATACCGATTTATGCAATACCATAGTCGAGGGATTCAAATTTAATTCTGAGCTATAATAATTTACAGCGCGCTGTCTGATATAATATCAACGATTGAGAGTGTTACTCGAACGCTTAGCCCAGAACGCCCATCACAACGAACAGCAGAACAAGCGCGCCTACAAGAGAGATGACCAGAACGTAACGCACCCCGTGCCCCTTGTCGCCTTGTCGAATTTCAGATGATGTTTTCTCCCCAGCGTGATCTATTGGGTCTTGAGACATAGCGTAACTCCTTCTTTGTTTCCGTTGGAAATACAACGAGAGACGTGCGCGAAATGACACTGCGAGAGTGCATGTGATTAAAGCGCGCGAGGCGCGGTCTAACGAGAGCGTCAGACAGACTGGCCTCTTAATAAAACGAACGATCTGTGCGCGTTTTTGTTCCCATCAATCTCTGCCCCAGCCTTGAGCCCAAACTCTTAGCACCAGCCTTACTGTTAGAGTCTAGGTTGCGGTGGTTCCGCGATCGGCGGATCATGCGGCACCGGCGGTTTTGGCGGTCGTGGCGGCTTCTCATCAGGCGGTGGCTGTTTGACCGGCGGTTCATCGGGTACGGAGGGAGGTTGCGGCGGTTTTGTCGGTTCTTTGACCGGTTCAGGCGTTTGAGGGGGCTTCACCGGTGAATTTGGTTTTCGGGGATCAGACCCAGTCATCGTTCGGAACCTTTGCAGCCATTTGAATTTTTGTTGTTGCGTAGTGTTTAAACGCTGGTCGCCATACAATGTTCCGTCACATTAGGGCTCGTCCGTCACCATACAATACACTGTAGCGGCCTGGATCCGGGCGGCCTGGATCGGAGCGGTCGTCGTCATTGTCGAAATCGCTATGTGCTGATTTCTATGTATTGACGTCAAAATCTGGGACTGGACGGGCTGCGGCTTCTGCTTCAGTTTTGGCCACACCGTTTGCTTCAATGTCTTTGAGCATCCATTCCATTTCTTTAATTTCGCGCCGTTGCGCCTCGATGATGGCCTTTGCCAGGGCTTGGACGCGTACATCGTTTATGTTTGCCCGTTCGCTGGTCAGAATGGCGATGGAGTGATGCGGAATCATGGCTTTCATCCACGAGTTGTCATCAACGGTCGACTGACTGCGCACCAACCACAATGAGGCCAAAAAAACCACCACGCTGCCGCTGTATATCAGGGCGTTCACTTTGGAATTCTCATACATGCCCAACATGAAACTCAACATCACCACAGCCATGCCGGCTCCCATGATCAGGGTCATGTAAAACCGTGTCTCGCTCCAGCGCACATGCGCCATTTCATAGGAATTAAGATACATCAGTCCAAACATCACAGCCATGGATGTGGCAATCATGCTAAAAAAACGTAGGTAGGTTTTTTTGGTCTCGCGCATTGCGGGCTCCTATAAAAAAATGAGAATTTTACCGTCTTGCGTGTTCAACGAAATAACAGGCGAAGAGTTCCCGCAATGCGGTCTATTCGAACGCCCTTCCTTGGGATAAGTTAAAGACCTCTTTCGCGACCGCGGGGTAACGACGGCTATGAAAAAGTCAGACTTTAAGGTGTACACCGCCAACCGGCGCAGCGTTCTGAAGTCTGGGCTCGCGGCAGCAGCACTCACGTCAATGCCGCGCGCTGTCCATGCTCTCAACACGACAGACGTCATTGTGATCGGCGCCGGTCTGTCCGGTCTTAATGCCACTTTGCTGCTCGAAGAGATGGGGGCCTCCGTCACATTGCTAGAAGGCACAGATCGCATTGGTGGCCGATTGTATACCGCGCCCGAGAACGAAGTGCCGGGTCATCCGGAAATGGGCGGCAGTGGCATTGGCGGCGGCTACGCCAGATTAAAAGATGCAGCCTCGCGTTACGGCGTTGCGCTTGAACCCGCGCGTCCCCGGACCGAGCCGCGCGACGGCGAAGTGATGTATCACCTCTATAACGAGAACATCCTGGTCGATGACTGGGAAGGGCATGCCAAGAACCCGTTTGTAGATCCGGCGGCGCGGGCGATGCCACCTTATTTCTATCAGTTCACGGCCTATGGCGCGGCCAACCCGTTGCCGGAAGGGGATATAGAGGCATGGCAAGATCCAGCGTATGCCAAATACGACATCTCTGTTTACGATTTTCTCAAAGCGCGTGGTGTGCCCGATCCCGCCATACACCTCGGCTCTGGAACCAACATGAGCTACGGTTCAAACGTCTTTGATCTCTCTGTTTTAATGTGGTTCCAAATTGCCACCTGGGGGCAAGTCATTGGTGCGTTGGGCGATGGCAGTGGGTCAAAAGCCGGCGTCGGCGGCAACCAGCGCATCCCGGAAGCCATGGCGACGGGCCTAAAGACGGAAATCCGTTTTAAGACCCATGTCACCGGCATACGTTCGCTGCCCGATGGTGTGGAAGTGCACACCCGCGACGGCGAAATTCACCGGGCGAAGTATCTCATCTCGTCACTGCCCTATTCTGCGTTGAAATTGGTTTCTGTTGAGCCGTCTTTACAAGGCACACAGTCTGATGCGGTCAAGAACCTGGGGTATACTCCGGTGTTTCAAGTCCACTTCGTGCCGACCCGCAAGTTTTGGGAAGACGATGGTCTGCCGCCGAGCATGTGGACCGACCGTAGTATGGGCCGCTTTATGGCACTGAAGAATGATCCGTCCAATCCCGATGACGTGACCAGCTATATTTCCTTCGTCAATGGCGATATGGCGAAATTCATGGATCGTATGCCACCAGATGATGCGGTGGCCTTCATGATGCAAGAACTGGCCGAGATCAGACCCAGCACCAAAGGCGCGTTGAAACCGGTCAAGGTTTGGTCGTGGAACCGTAATATCTTTGCGGGCGGGGCGTACGCTTATTGGAAGCCAGGTCAAATCACCTCTTTCGCGACGACACTCGCGACACCGTGGCACCGCATCCATTTCGCGGGCGAGCACACCTCTGCCACCGACCGCGGCATGGAAGGGGCAATGGAGTCTGGCGAACGGGCGGCGTTTGAAGTTTTGGATCGTCTCTAACCTGGAAAACCTAATGCGGAATATCTAAAGGGGACATAACAATGAGTTTACGCACACACCACAGAGCACGCATCTTCGCCTTGGCTGCGCTTGGAGCTACACTTGGGTCAGCCCTCACAACCACGCCGGTTCAGGCCCAAAGCCCGCTGGAGCAAGACCTCGCACAGATCATGGCGTGGTGGCCCGGCACCTACAACAACGACAAACAGGTTGCCGAAGTTGAAGCCCGCATGGGTGAAGACAACTTCACCGGCGAAGTGTGGCGCGTCGATAACTCCGGCATGGGTGGCTATCTCAACGTCACGTCGCACTATGCCCGCATCGACTTTCCTGCACTTGGCGAAAACGTTTTGTACGTGGAAGAGTATCGCGATGGTAATCCGGATGAGACCTATCGCCAGCGCATCTACAATTTGACGATTGACGATGAGGAGGCCGTCATCCGCGTCAACCTCATCAACTTTAAAGACCGCGAAAAATACATCGGGGCTTATAAAGATTTGTCCATGTTGGACAATCTCACGCCGGACGATATATCGCCGTTTCCAGAGATTTGCGATTTGATGGTCGAGCAACGGGGCAACGCCTACCACATGCCCATGAAAACCAACGCCTGTGCCTTCGGCGGGCAAGCGTTTAGTTACGAAGCTGTGATCACCGGTGATGCCTTCTGGTTCCGTGACAAAATTGTTCGCTTGGATGACGGTACTGTGGTTATGACCATGGCCAACTTCAATTTCCATAAGTTAGATCGTCTTCAGTAAGTGCGCTTACACCACAGGCCCACACCACAGGCCAACACCACAGGCCCACACCAAAGGATGGCCTCATGACCTCACAAAAAAATGACTCAAAACGGAACGATGCAACACAGAACCACCCAACACGCCGTCACGTTCTGTTTGCAGGCGCGGGTCTGTCTGTCGGAGCGCTTGCGGCGTCCGGTGGCCGTGCGGCTCACGCGGCAGACGAAAACCCCGTCAGTGATGAAGATGCCGGGCGTTACGGCGGTATAAAAATAAACGTCAAGCCGGGTATTGAGGCGGCGGGGCCTAAAGTTCCGCTGTACCGCGCCGCCTGCGTGCAGACGGTCGCGACGCCCGCCTTTGACAGCAACGGAAAATTCCATCCCGATGGTTTGCAAACCAATGTCGACCGGGTGGCCGCCTGGATTGCGCGTGGGGCGGATGAGGTTGGAGCCAAGTTGTATTCCTTCTCTGAGTTCTGTTTGCAGCCCGCACCAGCCGGTGCCAGTGTCGAGGAATGGATCAAGGCGTCAATTGAGGCCAACGGCCCGGAGATCGAACAGCTGGGCCGGGCCGCGCAAAAAGCAAACGCCTTTGTCGCCATCAACGCCGCCGAGCGCATTGCGGCTTTCCCAGGCCGTTATTTTCTCAGCGGCATGATTATTTCTCCCAGCGGCGATCTCATCGTCAATTATCGCAAGCTCAATGACCCGACGGTGAAAACCCGTCCGGGCGATATTCTTCCCGCTTGGCTTGATGTCTTTGGCGAGGACAGTCTGTTTCCGGTGGCGGATACAGAGATCGGCGTGCTCGCCAGCATGGTGGCCTTGGACGTCAAGCAGCCCGAAGTCATGCGTGGGTTTGCACTCAAAGGGGCCGAGGTGATTGTCAATCCGACCGCGTCGCCGGAGTTTCCGGGTGCCGTGCGTCCAAGCGTCAGCACCATGACCCGCCGTGTTCGCGCGTCTGAAAACATGGCCTATGTCCTGCTGTCAAATTTAGGTCCAGTGGGCGAGGATGAAACAGCGGAGGTTTCACCCCGGCAACCGTCAGAGATTATCGATTTTCGTGGTGAACTGATGGCGGCGGCCGAAACTGGCGGCGAAGGCTTCATCACCGCGACGATTGATATTGATGCCCTGCGTCAGGCGCGCACCGGTCTGGGGTCGCAAAACACGTTGGGTGCGTTGCAGGTGCCGGTGCATCGCTTGACCTACAATGCGGCTGAGTTTGCCCCGGTTGGTGCGTTTATGGATCAGCCCATCCAAAACGCTAGCGAGCACGATGACCTGCTGCGTGAGACCATCAAGAGCTTGGTGGACCGGGGCGTCTTGAAAGCCCCCGGTGTGGCATAAGGGTGTGGCATAAGAAAATATCGCGCGCGGAAGGAGAGACGGACATGAAGATATATTTGACTGCTGTCGTGATGGTTTTATGTGCCAGTCAAGCCAATGCTCAAACCATGGTCATGACGCCGCCGTCCTGGCCGACAACAGAGCCCAAGCTGGAGGGCGCAATCGCGTGGCGTTCAACCATCATGGTGCGCGACGTAGATGTATCGTTGAAACTTTACCGCGACATCTTTGGGATGCGTCTGAGCGAAAGCTTGCGCAATGTCTCCAGTCCTGTGCTGGAATGGACGCTCGGCTTTGAACCCGGCGAGGCGATGGACTTTGAAGTGCTGCGTCCGGCTCTGGACAGTGAGGAGGTCAATGTCAATTCCAGCTATCTCGCGCTCATCGCGCCTCACATCAAGAAACCAGATGCGCCCGCCATTCCTGAGACGACGCGCAAGCCCTATGGAGCCATTGGTCTGTTCATTTTAACGCCTGATGCGGATGCCGCGTTTAACCAGGTCAAGGCTGCCGCCGATGAGGACGGCTATGTCATTGTTAAAGAAGGCGAACGCACCGCCGACGGACGTATGACACGCTTCTGGATGAAAGATGCGGATGGTGTTGGTCTGTTTGTCGCCGAGTCACACCCCATGCCGCTCTTCCTCAAAAAAGTCGAACCAACCATTCGGCACATCCCTGAATGATCATCACAAAACACCATAACAATATAAGTTGTTATTTTCAAGTGAATTCTCTGTTTTCCGGGAAATACTTTGGTGCATGGGCTCGTTCCAAGGGGGGGCGCCAAGGGTGTTCCATGGGCTCGTTCCGCCGATCATACGTCCATAGGCTCGTTTGAGCGGAACCAGTCGTGCATGGGCTCGAACCAAGGGGAGAGCCCTAACAGAAAATCTCGAACCAAGGGGAGAGCCCCAACAGAAAATCTCGAACCAAGGGGAGCGCCCCAACAGAAAATCTTGTTCCAAGGGGAGCGCGAGTTAAGAAGGTTTAAAACTATGACTTTGCGACGCGGATACGCTGATGGCCCGTTCGGTCAAATTCATTTTCAAGACAGCGGCGGCGATGGCGCGCCTTTGATTTTATGCTCACAGTCGCCTTTAACCAGTCGTCAATTCGATAAGGTCTATCCGCTGTTGGCCGAAGTTGGCATCCGCACCATCGGCATTGATACGCCTGGGTTTGGCATGTCTGACCCGCCATCCCAGCCGCCGTTTATTTCCGATTATGCCAAGGCTATTCCTGCCGTGCTCGATCATCTCGGGCTGGCCTCAGCCCATGCTGGCGGCCATCACACCGGCTGTAAAATCGCCATGGAAGCCGCCATCGCCTATCCAGATCGAGTGCGGTCTCTGGTGTTATCCGGGCCTGGCCCCATGAGCCGGGAGGAGCAACAAAGCTACATCGATACAGTGCTGGAAGAAGAAAAAAACTTTGCCCCCAAAGCCGATGGTTCACACTTCTCAGATATGTTTGTGAAACGTTTGAAGTGGGTGGAAGACCAACCCGACGGGCTCGATCTTTGCACCGGCTATGTGGTGCAGCCTCTCATCGGGCGGGGTCCGTTTTGGTATGGTCACCATGCCGCCTTTAATTATGATGGCGCCGCTGCTATGCAGAAGGTCACACAGCCAACCCTGGCGCTGTTTAACACCGGCGACATCCTCTATCCGCTGGCCGAGAAGACCATGCAGCTCTGCCCGCATTTTACCTATATCGAAATCGAAGGGGGCGGTGTTGATATCACCGATACGCACCCAAAAATCTGGGTCGAGAAGGTGGCGGGCTATCTTCACAGCTTAACAGTTTAGCCATCAATTTCAGGCATGCACCTGAGGTTTTACGGCTTTCTAGCATCGACCGGCGTCCCAAACGTTAATGCTCTGCTGCGCAAATGCCGCGCCTTAACAGTCTCTACATCTAATAATTGTATTGAGTGTACTTGGCTCATAATTTTGGTACACAGCATCCATGGCTCCGGGACACATCAATAAAGTACTGATCATTGAGGATGAGGCCGCTTTGGCCCAGCTGTATGCCAGCTATCTCGCCCCTGACTCTTTTGCGGTCACAGTGGTCAACAGCGGTGCAGAAGCTCAGATGCAGCTGACCGAAACCATATTCAATGCTGTCGTCACCGATGTTCAGCTGCCAGATGCAAATGGCATTGAGTTGGTTAAGTCTCTGAAAACCAATCACCCGGATACGGCTGTGGTTGTCATATCGGCCCATGGGTCCGTGAGCATGTCTGTTGAGGCCATGCGCGCCGGGGCGGATGACTTTCTGGTTAAGCCCTTTAGCAGCAGCCGCTTAATGACAACACTGTCTAATGTTCTCAAAACCCAAACCCTGCAAAGTCAGATTTCTGAGCTCAAGATCCGAAAAGCGCGTGGTGTTTTCCACGGATTTGTGGGGTCTTCAAAGCCCATGCAAGGAGTCTATCG
This sequence comes from Rhodospirillaceae bacterium, assembly GCA_040221475.1. Lineage (GTDB taxonomy): Bacteria > Pseudomonadota > Alphaproteobacteria > Rhodospirillales > Rhodospirillaceae > WLXB01. Next base: position 29,049 of record JAVKEJ010000053.1, read on the forward strand.
CCTCATCGAGCTGGCAGCCAAAAGCAAGGCCCCGGTTCTGATTACGGGCGAGAGCGGAACCGGCAAAGAGCTCTGTGCTGAGGCGCTCCATCAACAGGGGCCCAGGGCAAATAAGCCGTTTGTGGCGCTGAACTGCGGTGCGATCCCGAAAGACCTGCTTGAAAGCGAGATTTTTGGCCACGTGAAAGGCGCGTTTACGGGGGCCACGGCAGACCGCAACGGCGCAGCCTCATCTGCAGACGGCGGAATTCTGTTTTTAGACGAGATCTGCGAACTTGATTATGACGTCCAATCGAAATTGCTGAGGTTTCTGCAAACTGGCAAGGTCCAAAAAGTAGGGTCTGATCACGTTTCTGAGGTCGATGTCCGTGTCATTTGTGCGACCAACCGTGACCCCGCAGAGGAAGTACAGCGCGGCACTTTTAGGGACGATTTATACTATCGGCTCAATGTCATCCCCATACACCTGCCATCTCTCAGGGATCGTGGGCTTGACGTTATTGAAATCGCATCAAAGTTTGCGGCTGATGTGGGGCAGGAGGAGCGCGGCCACCCTGCGCATTTGACCGAGGAAGCCCAAGCCCGGCTGCTCAGCCATCCCTGGCCTGGTAATGTCAGGGAACTCATCAATAAAATTCGCTCCGCAATCGTTTTAAATGACACCGCGGACCTCACTTCAGACACTTTGGGTCTGAATGAAACGGGGTCTACAGCTAACATCAGAGAGGTTTCAGCATCTGTAAAAGAGAGTCTGGATACGCAGTTAGATGTGTTGCCTTTGTGGAAAGTTGAACGCCAGGCGATCGAATCTGCCATTCAAAAGTGTGACGGTAATGTTGTCCAAGCAGCCCAGCTTCTGGAGGTCAGCCCGTCAACAATTTATCGCAAGCGGGCCGAATGGGCGGAAACCTAGGGTTAAGCGGCTTTTTTTGAGTCGCGCATAGAAAATCTTACGACCGGATTTGTAAAGTAAGCGAGTCAAATCTTGTTTTGATTACAATAGTTTACGAATTTTTCAATGATTACGTGTATCCGATCGGATATCACTTACGATCAATGGTCTTCGCGCATCACTGAGCGCCCAATAAGACACCGTTCAAAGGTATTTTATGAACCAACCGACGTCAGCAATACCCTTATTTGAGGACTCTATCCCAAAAATATTGATGTCCCGTGGGGAAGTGTTGGTCTCTACGGTTCTTATTAATCTGCTTGGCTTGGCGCTGCCCCTTGCCCTGTTGCAAGTGTATGACCGCATCATCCCCAACCAAAGTGTTAGCACTTTATCTCTGCTCGTTGTGGGGGTTGGGATTGCTGTGCTGCTTGAGGCGCTTATGCGGTTATCCCGGTCCTATGTTATGGGGCGCGTGGGGGCGAAGTTCGAATACACCGCAGGCTGCGCTGCGTTTGAGCATATGTTGGCATCCGATATCGGCGCTTTTGAGCGCACCGGCTCTGGCGTTCATACCGAACGTTTCGGTGCTTTGAATCAATTGCGCGACTTCTATTCAGGCCAAGCGGTTCTGACGTTGCTGGACTTACCGTTTGCGCTGTTGTTCTTAGGTCTCATCTTTACGTTGGGCGGTAGTGTTGTGGTGATTCCTGTTGCGCTTTCGGTGGTGTTTTTTCTCGGCACATTGGCGCTTGGTCGGCGTCTAGAAGCGCGGATGGATGAGCAGCTTGAAAAAGAAGAAGACAGATACAGCTACATCATTGGCGTGTTGAACGGCATTCACACCGTTAAAAGCATGGCCTTTGAGAACCTTCTTCAGCGCCGCTCTGAACGGTTGCAGGAAAGTAAAATTAACGCTGGCCTCAAAGTCGATGAACTGGCGTCCTTGATGACCGACATGGGCCATTTGTTGACCCAAGTGTGCATTGTGACCGTGGTTGCTTACGGGGGGGCCTTGGTGATCGACGGCACCTTGACCATTGGTGCGCTCGCGGCATGCACGTTGCTCGCTGGGCGCGCCTTGCAACCGCTTAACGGTGTGATTGGCTTCTGGACGCGGTTTCAATCCATTAAAAACGCCAGAAAGAGATTCCGGACGATCTTTGATATGCCCTTGGATCGCGATCTGAAAGACGATGTTAACCATGACCGCTTGAATATTGAAGGTGAGATCACGCTGCATGATGTGACCTTCAAGTTTACGGACGACGGTGAGACGGTTCTTGACGGTGTTAATTTGCATATCTCGCCCGGCGAAATTATCGGCATCGCAGGCCCTAACGGCAGTGGCAAGTCTGTTCTGCTCACCTTGATCCGAGGGCTCATTCAACCCACAACAGGTGAAGTCTTCATTGATGGTGAACCCCTGTTGAAAAGTGGTCCGGCACGTCTTCATGGGCAAGTGGCTTATTTACCGCAACGCGAAGCGCTTTATCGCGGCACTATTTTAGAAAACATCACAACGTTTCGCCCGGAACTCAAAGAACAGGCCAAAGTTATCGCAGAGATGGTTGGCTTGAAGGCTGTGATTGGCAAAATGCCGCTTGGTTATCAGACTCAAGTGGGCGCGGGAGCAGGAGATCTGCTACCGCGCGGTGTGGCTCAACGTATTGCGCTGGCGCGGGTTCTGTTCGACCGGCCCAAGATCATGCTGTTTGATGAAGCCAACTCCGCTATGGACGACGATGGTGATTCCTACCTGAGAGATATTTTACACCGCTTAAAGGACCACACGACCTGCATTGTTGTGAGTCACAGACCTTCCATTCTCAGGCTGACGGATCGTATTTACCATATGAATAATGGTCGGCTTGATGATGATCCGCACAGACCGGAGGGCGCGAAAGACAGACCGGAGGGTGATAAAAAATGACCCAAAGCGTTTGCATCCTCCTTAAGGTGCTCTCATGACAGCTGAGCAATCTATGATAAGTGAACAGTCTGTCGTGGCTTCAACCGCGCCAGACCTTGGTGTTGAGGATTGGCACGATTTAACCTCGCCCAGAGCTTTGTTTAAGACGCGGTTTGATGATCTGTTTGTTGGTGAGATCGCTGTGCGTCTTGGTCAATCAGATCTCGGTACATGCTTTGTCGCAGCACTTGTTGCGCAGGGCTGGATTGGGTCTGCACGTCATCTTGCAGAAGCGCTTCCGGCGGGCAAGGAGCCCCTGGACATCACCGATGTTCGAAACGCGTTTGCAACGCTCGGATATCGCACAGTTATTATTGATTTCGATCTTTCGGAGTTAAGCCCCCTTGATGAAAAATCAATCGTCATGGTTGACGATGAACCTGCCTTCGTTGTGTTGGAGTGTGCTGCCGATACGATAGTCAGTTTTGATTATGAAACCCGGACTTTGGTTGAATGCCCCAAGCCATCAGGTATGGCCCGCGTCATTACCGTCGAGCTGCACGACCCTGACGATGACAATGACCGTCTTGAGCCAGATCGTTGGTTCCGTTCAAAGTTGAGTCGATTTGAAAGCCTTTTGGTGCAAGCCTTTGTGCTTTCGTTTTTTGTAAATGGACTCGGTTTAGCGACACCCTTATACGTTATGTTCGTCTATGATCGGGTGATCACCTCTGAATCATTCAGCACGCTCGCCTATCTCTCCATCGGGATTGGTTTGGCTTTTGCGTTTGATTTCCTGTTTCGCCGCATACGATCAAAGACCCTCGGGTATGCAGGCGCACGCCTCAGCTACATCGTTGGCAATGCGATTTTTGAACGCCTGCTGGGCTTACCCAGTCGTCTCACAGAGCGAGCCGGAATCGGCGCTCAAGTGGCGCGAATCAAAGACTTGGAACGGGTGAGAGACATATTTAATGGTCCGGTTGGCCAAGCGGCCTTGGACATTCCATTTGCGACACTTTTTATTATCGCCATCGCCATTATCGGTGGCTCGTTGGCGATCGTGCCAATCGCGATCGGTGCGTTCTATATTGTTGGTGGTATCATTTTTGTGCGTGTCGTGCGCATCAACGTAAACCGGGCGGCGCAGCATGGCGCAAAACGTCAGGAGTTGATGCTCGAGACCGTTAACAAGATGCGTGCGATTAAGGCCAGTGGCGCAGAAGAGGTTTGGCGCGAGAGGTTTGCACAATTATCTGCAAAGGCCGCGCGCAGTAATTTCCAGAATGCGCAGATGGCAGCGTTGGTTATTACGATCAGTCATTCCATGACAATCATTGCCGGGCTGGCCACTCTTGGTATTGGTATCGATAAAGTGATCGCCGGTACTTTGACCACTGGGGGGCTCATTGCCACCATGATGATGGTCTGGCGTGTTCTTGCACCGCTGCAAAGCGCCTTTGTTTCTATGACCCGTATTGGTCAAGTGGGCTCCTCAATCCGCCAGATTAACCGGTTGATGGCCGTGCGTCCGGAGCGTGACCCGAGGCAGATTTTAGAGCCGATTGAAGGCATTCAGGGACACGTCCAGTTCAGCAACGTTACGCTGCGGTATGGCGCGGATACAGACCCGGCATTGATCAACATATCTTTCACGGCAGAACCTGGCGAAGTGATTGCGATCATTGGGCCAAACGGCTGTGGTAAATCGACCGTGCTGAAAGTTCTTTCCGGTCTTTACAAACCCCAAGGTGGCAGCATCAGGATAGACGGTCATGATGTTCGGCAAATGGATCCGGTGGAATTGAGGCATGTCATTGGTTATGTGCCCCAAGTGCCCCAAATGTTTGACGGTACAATCGCCGATAATCTGCGCTTGGCGCTGCCCACTGCAACCGACGCTGAATTGCTTGAAGTCATTGAAAGAACCGGCGCGACTGAGCAGCTCAACCGTTTACCTGAAGGTCTGAACACGCTTATCAGCACACGTGAATTGGAAAAGTTGCCGGCCAGTCTGTTGGTTCGGTTGTCATTGGCGCGAGCTTATCTCAAAGCGCCACCGATCGTGCTTATGGATGAGCCGGTAACGGGTCTCGATTTTGAGGGGGAGTATTTGTTCACCTCGGCGGTCGAGGAGCTTAAGAAAACCTCGACTGTTCTTGTTGTGACTCACCGCCCAAGCCATATGAAACTGGCCGATAAGGTGTTGATGCTCGAGCGCGGGGCAACAAAATTCTTTGGGCCTGCCGCAAAAGTCTTAGAAAAGTTTTTCGCCCAACCTAAATAAGTAATCAGCCGCTCGCAGCGGCTACGGAGTTTCAAGTAATGAGTGAAGCAAACACAAGTTTTGATTCTAGATTCCGTCGCATTCGCGATATCGCGAACGCTGACATCATTCATGAAACGGGGACCTCGAAGATGGTGTCCCGCGGCATCGCGGCCGTCGGTCTTTTTATTGTTACCTTTTTGGTCTGGGCGGCCATTGCGAAGGTTGATGAAATTACGATTGCGATGGGTGAGGTGGTGCCAGTTGGTAGCGTTAGGCCAATTCAACACTTGGAAGGCGGGATTGTCTCCGAGATTCTTGTTCAAGAAGGCGAGTTGGTTGACGTCGGTACGCCATTGGTTCGCTTCGATGCCCAATCAGCCTCTGCGGAATTGGAGCAAGTCAGAGCGCGGGAAGTTGCCCTCTTGCTTCAGCAAGAGCGGCTCAGAGCCTACGCCGAAGACCGCACACCTGATTTTACTTTTGCACCAGAAGAATTTGTCTCTCTTGTTAATGATCAAAATAATATTTTCGAGTCAGAGATGGTGTCGCGGCAGAACCAACGTAATATTCTCGTTCAGCAAATTGCCGAACGGCGTTCAGAACTGGACACAAATCGGGAGCAACAGGCCAGCAATGGCCGACAGGTTAAGCTCCTTCAAGACGAGTTTGAAGTTCGTCAAAAGCTATTCGAGGATGGCCTCCTGTCCCGTGTTATGTATCTCGGCGTTCAACGCGAGTTAGAAACGGCTAAAGGCAACGGACAGCGTTTGATTGGCAACGCTGCTACGATTGGAGAGTCTATTATTGAATTGGAGCAACGGCTGGCCGAGTTGGATAGCCGCCTTCGTCAGGAAGCTCTGCGCCAATTGGGTACAGTTTCGTCGGAACTGTCCGAAGTTGAGCAAATACTCAGCGGCCTTGAAAACAGAGATAGCAGATTAACCGCCCTTTCGCCTGTCCACGGTCTCGTACAACAAGTTGCTGTTCAGGCAGGAGGCGTGGTTGCCCCTGGGGGATTGGTGGCTGAAGTTGTTCCTGTCGATGCCGGTTTTCTGATCGAAGGCCGTGTTTCAACGCGCGATATCGGCTTCGTTAATGGGGGCCAGCCGGTTGATATCAAAGTCCATACCTATGATTTTTCCCGCTATGGATCTGTTCCGGGGCAGGTGATTTCCACGTCCGCAACAACCATGCTGGATGAGAGCAATACGCCGTTTTATCGGGTCCGTGCCTCTCTGTCCCAGACCTACGTTGGCCACGACCAACTGGCTAATCCTGTGTTCCCGGGAATGACGGTCCAGATGGATATCAAAACCGGGCAAAAGAGCATCCTACAATACCTGCTGAAACCGTTTTATACGGCGGTGAACGAAGGCTTCCGCGAGCGTTAACGGCCTCGCCCGTTCTCTCTCTCTAGCTAGCTATCTGGCTGTCTGGCTGTCTGGCACGTCAATTGCATCACTATGGGTATATCGACGTTTCATAGTTCCAGAGGTAAGACATGGCTGACCCAACAAATGAGCCCCTAGATCTCGACGAAGGCCAAGATCTAGATGCTATTGACCGCCCATTAGGCGACGGAGCCAGCACAAACCCTCAGGATCCCAACACCCTGAGCGTCATTCATAAAGGCGGGGATGAAGGCTATCAGGGTGAGGCGACCGGAGGTGATCCGGTCCCAACTGATGATATTGACGATTTGCAAATTGAGAATATTGAGTCGCAAAATGCACCAGACCAGTTGGATGAGATTGATCCGTTAACAAATCAAGGCGGTCAGCAGGGCGGTGGTAATGCAGGGGATACGGGTAACACGGGAGGGAGGGCCACAACGCAATCCCGCACCCAAGTGCCTGAAGAGACACCGCCAGCACCAGATGAGCCCGGTGACAACAGAATGGGCCGCACGACCGTTGGTGACTTTGAAACCTTTGGGGGCGCTATCGGCGATGGCGTGGCGGAGGATGGCGAATCCACCATTGAAGAACAGTTAGACGCGATTGAAGATGAGGCCGAGGAAGAAACTGAAGAAACAGACGAGACTGTTGAAACGGTCGATGACCCTGCGGATGGGGACCCCGATGATGGCGGCGACGCGCCAGAAGTAGCGGCAGCCGTGACAGAACCTGACACCGCTGTAGAGCCTCCAGTGGACCCAACACCCGACCCAACACCCGACCCCACGCCAGACCCAACTCCAGATTTCACGCCAGATCCGACACCAGACCCAGACCCAGAAGCGCCGGTTGTGGAGGAGGATCCTGAGCCCCCGGTCGAAGATGAAGTTGTTGTGCCTGTTGCGCCAGACCCGGAACCAGCGCCTGAACCAGATGAACCAAGGGTGAGTGCGGCGGATACATCCGGCGATGAGGACTCACCAATCCCCCTGTCTATTGATCTTGCTCAGAGCAATGACCCTGCGGTGTCTATTTCGGGCGTGACCTTCTCTGGTGTTCCAGAGGGAGCGACTTTGTCCGCTGGCGTTGAAAATGAAGACGGCAGTTGGACTGTCTCGGCGGCACAATTGAGCGGCTTGACGATCACGCCACCTGAAAACTCGAATGATGATTTTACTATCTTAGCGGCTGTGGCTACGGCCAATAGCGCAACGGGCGTCGACACTGTCGTCAATGCTAACGTTTTCGTTTCCGTGACAGGTGTGGCTGACACGCCTGTAATCGAATTGGGTGTGGCTCAAGGTGATGAAGACACAGCCATAAATCTATCCGTCAACATCACATTACCTGACAACGATGGCTCAGAGACTCTTTTTGTAACCATTAGCAATGTGCCTGAAGGCGCGACTTTGTCCGCTGGTGTAGATAATGAAGATGGCACCTGGACCCTTTCTCCCGCCGACATTTCCGGTCTCACGATCACGCCGCCTGAGCATTTTAGCGGAACGCTAAATCTAGAGGTTGAAGCCGTGTCGCAGGAAGATGACGGTGATATTGCTGAGACATCAGTTGTATTGCCCGTTGTTGTGGCTGCCGTCGCCGACGCCCCCGAGGCAGAGGTTCAGTCAAATTCAGGCGATGAAGATGAATTTATCCCTCTTGAGATTGAAGCTGAACTGGTTGACGCAGATGGGTCTGAGTCTCTTTCCTTTACGATCTCTGACATTCCTGAAGGGGCAACGCTTACCAATGATCTTGGCGAAACGTTTGAGGGCTTTGAAACGCTAGAGCTTGCACCAGAGCAGATCGTTGGCTTGCAAATTAAGGGGCCTGAGCATTTCAGTGGTGAAATCGAGCTCACCGTGACAGTGACCTCAACTGAAGCTTCCGGTGAAACAGCTGAGACCGTTCAATCGGTGGTTATTGAAGTCGCGCCTGTGGTTGATACGCCAGAACTTTCTGTTCAGGCGGCTGAAGGTCAGGAAGACGCGTTTATTGCCCTCGATATCAGTGCTGCATTTGCAGACCAGGATGGATCAGAGTTTTCCTACATCATAATCTCTGAAATTCCTGACGGTGCTGTTCTAACAAACACGGCGGGTGACACATTTAGCGGGGATAACAGTTATGAGTTGACACCCGATCAACTCATTGGCCTCAGCATTAAAGCGCCAGAGCACAGCAGTGATGACTTTGAGCTTGAAATCGAAGCTGTTTCTGAAGAAGACAGTGGCGACACCGATTCCGTCTCAGCGACTTTACTGGTTGAAGTGCACGCGGTTGCGGATGCGCCTGATTTAATCGTTGGTGCCGAAGCGACGGCCCAAGTACAGAACGCCACTGAAAGTCAGCAAACAGCATCGGACGGAGATGATGAGCTTTCCGGTGATGGCGGCGATAATATCATCGGGGGTGATGCAGGCAATGACGTCATCTATGGCGATCAACAGAATTTTGTGTCGGTGGTATCGTTAGATATCAGCGCAGCTCTCATAGACTCTGATGAGTCAGAAACATTGACCGTATCTCTTGAAGGTATTCCGTCGGGGGCTACCTTGTCGCTGGGAACGTTGCAAGATGATGGCCGTTGGGAACTGAGCCAAGACGATTTAGATGCGATTGCAGGGGATGGTCTGTCTCTAACCCTGACAGGTGATGTGGCTGACTTTGAAATTGATGTGACCGCAATCGCCACAGACCAAGACCCCGAAACAGGTGTGGAAACTCAGTCTACGAAGACGGCCACGGTGAACGTCACTGTGGATCGCGAAGCGGCTGTTGGTGACGATGTTTTAAGCGGCGGTGACGGGGATGACGAACTCCATGGCATGGGCGGTAATGACCGCTTAGAAGGTGGTGAAGGTAGTGACACCCTTCATGGCGACGATGGTGATGATGTTCTCATTGGCGATGAAGGCACTGGTAGCGGCACACCTGACGTTGTTGAACATGATTGGTCACATAGCGATCCGTTCCCAGATCTGACGGAACGTCGCTCTGTTGATCCAGATGAAGTGAATGGTTTAGACCCGCGGTCAAACTTTACGCTTGCGGCCGACCATCAAGTCACTCTGACCTTCTTAAACGAAGGTGCGGGCTATAAGAATTCGTTGGGTTACTACAAGATTGGACCGGACGGTGAAATCACCGACGTTCAAATGGCGTTTGAGAACGCATCAAAGCAGGGCTCTGGTGGCAGTCTTATCTCCAATGAATCCTCAGTCACGCTCGATCTTGAGGCCGGAGAGACATTTGCTCTGTTTATTGTCGCAAATGGTTACAGCCATAATAATTTCAGCAACTTTAATGATGGCCATTTTGAATTCCGCGATGGTGATGCGGGCGCAACCGTTAACAGTACCAATCCAAATCTTGTCTGGGTCGACACTGCTGGAGGTGTGACAGACGTTAAAGGGTCCGTGTTCCATACGGCGGGAACGGATTCAAGCGTTCCGCTAAATTATGACGGCAAGCAGCACGTTGTCTCTGGTTATGACTCTGAAACCGGCGGCATGATCATCGGGTTCGAAGATCTCAATAACGGCGGTGACAAAGACTACAACGACCTCGTCGTCCGCGTTGATATCGATCCCGTGGTCAACGACTTTGCAGGAAACAGCGATACGTTGTTCGGCGGTGCCGGCAACGACCAGCTGTACGGCAACCAGGGTGACGATAGACTTGAAGGTGGTGCCGGTAATGACGTGCTTGACGGTGGTGCAGGGTCTGACATCGTTGACGGTGGAGACGGCGACGACTCTGGCATCTTTACCCTAGGTGAAGCCTCCGGAACGGATGTTTACACAGGGGGGGCAGGTCAGGATGATTTGACCGTTCGCGTGTCAGCCGAAGACCTTCGCAACCCTGATATCGTGGCCGACCTCCAAGCGCTGCGGGATGCTATTGAAAGCGGTAATACAGAACCACAAACGTTTACGAACCTAAACCTCACAGTCGAGAGTTGGGAAGGCATTTCTATCGTCGATATGGACGGCAACGCCGTGGATATCGATGTCGAGGGTGCCAGCATAGATGTCTCTGCGGTTGAAGGGGCTGAAGATTCCAGTATTCCGCTTGATATCGGTATTGGTCTGCGTGACGCAGATGGTTCTGAACAGATCACAGATATTGTAATTTCCGGTGTTCCCTCTGGCGCTACGCTCTCCGCTGGCACGCTGAATAGCGATGGAACATGGACCCTTGATGTTGCGGAAGTTGATGGTCTTTCTATTACCCCGCCAGAGGGCAGCAGCGATGACTTTGAGCTCTCTGTTTCTGTCACTGTTGAAGAAACAACAACCGGTGAAACCTTAACCACAGTCGAAAGCCTGCCTGTCTCAGTCACAGGTGTTGCAGATGGTGTACAGGGCGGCGGCGCGGCAACCGATGGTCAAAGTACGATTACCATTCAGGTGAGCGGTGATCACTACCTGGGGTCTCCCAACGCTCAGATTGTCATTGATGGCCAAGATATGGGGACCTTTACGGTCACGGCGGACCGCGCGCAGGGCGAAAACCAGCAAATTACATTGACGGGCGATTTTGGACCAGAGGGTCCGGGGTCTGTCGAAGTGAAATTCACCAATGATGCGTATAAGGCAGGCGTGGGTGACCGGAATCTGATCGTTGAATTCGTTGAGGTCAATGGCACCCGCTATGAGGCCGGTGGCCCAGGCGTCGTATACGATAAGAACAGTGGAGCAGATATCGCTGGGCAGGAAGTCATGCCATGGGCCGGTAAGCTGGTCTTCAATACGGAAGATAATGGTGGTCCTGGTGTGCCGTCTGGGGTTGAAGACACATTTATTGCGCTCAATCAGTCCATTGTTCTCGATGACAATGATGGATCTGAAACCATTGTCGGCATTGAAATATCAGGTCTTCCCGATGGGGCGGTGCTGTCTCACGGTGAGAATATTGGCGGCGGAACCTGGCGCGTTGATCCGGATGACTTTGCCAACGTGCAGGTGCGGCCCCCGGAAAACAGTGATGGCGACTTGTCATTGACGGTTCACGTGACAACAGAAGAGCAAGACAGTGGTGATCAGAATACATCGTCCTTTGCTGTTAATGTTGCGGTCGCCGCTGTTGCTGACGCACCTAGTCTTACGGTGTCAGCCTCAGAAGGCACAGCCGGAGAGAGTATTGCGCTTAATATTGGGGCGTCACTCATAGATGCAGATGGGTCTGAGTCTCTATCTGTTACGGTGTCTGGCCTTCCAGAGGGCGCTCAACTGTCTGCTGGAACTGCCAATAGCAATGGCAGTTGGACGCTTACTTCGCAAGACCTGCAAGGGCTGTCAGTCACAGTGCCGGATGACTTTGATGGGGCTTTGAATCTGACGGTTACAGCGCGGTCAACTGAGACAACGGGAGATCAAGCGACAACATCTGCTGACATCTCTGTCACAGTCCTCCCCGCCGTAGTGGATGATACAGAAGGTCAGGAAGGTAGCGACATTGGTGGCGGTGAAGACAGCACAATCACAATCCAAATCAGTGGCGACCATTACTTGGGAGCTCCGAAAGCTCAGATCACCATTGATGGCCAAGATATGGGCACGTTCACGATCACCGCAGACCGTGAACAAGGTGAAACAGAGCTGATTAACCTGACCGGTGATTTTGGGGCCGATGGTCCGCAGTCGGTCGAAGTTCGATTTACAAATGATGCCTACAAAGAAGGCGTTGACGACCGGAATCTCATTGTAGATTTCATTGAAGTTAATGGCACCCGTTACGAGGCGGAAGGCCCTGGTGTTGTTTACGATAAGAACAGCGGTGCAGACATTCCAGGGCAGGAGGTTATGCCGTGGGCCGGAGCATTGATTTTTGATACTGCCGATAATGGCGGCCCAAGCGCGTTATCTGATTTGGATGAAGCCGCTGCCAGCCTTGTTGGGGACGAAGACGAGGATGAAGAAAATTTAGAAGATAAAGATGGTCTTGAGGACGGCGAAGAAGATGCCGACGAAGAGTCTGAGGACGATGAAGACGACTCTGACGCGGAAGAGAACGAAGATGCCGACGAAGAGTCTGAGGACGATGAAGACGACTCTGACGCGGAAGAGGACGAAGATGCCGACGAAGAGTCTGAGGACGATGAAGGCGACTCTGACGCGGAAGAGGGCGAAGATGCCGACGAAGAGTCTGATGACGATGAAGACGACTCTGACGCGGAAGAGGGCGGAGATGCCGATGAGGAGTCTGAGGACGATGAAGACTCAGAAGATGATCTGGATGGAAGAGATGGAGATGAGTCAATCATTGCCCGTGGTGCCCGCGTTGGCCTGACTTCTGATGATGGCGAGGAAGGTGACTCACAGTCTGAAGACGAAGACTCAAGTGAAGAGGGAGTCTCAGCGCCGGAGGACGAAAATGAGGAAGACGAACGCGACTCAGAGGAGCTCACTTCAGACGAACCAGACTCAGAAGACTCTGGTGAAAATGAGGAAGACGACGATGACGATCTTGAGCTTTCTGAGAATGATGATTCTAACGAGTCGGAAACCGGGTCAGGCGATGGTGAGGAAGAAAATGAGGATGGAGACAACGCCGAATCAGAGTCTGGCAGTAGCGGCTCTGATGTAGGCGAAGACGAATCATCTGATTCCTTAGTCGAAGATGATGAGGGAGAGGATGATGAATCTACTGGTGACGTATCAGCGAACGAGGACGGCGAGTCCGCGGACGAACAACAGGACGATGATCAGGATGAAGATCAAGATCGCACCGTCTTTGATCTCATCGCTATGGAGGAGGATTCTGGTGACTCAAATAATGACGAGAACCCTGACTCTCTGGATGAAGATGAGACAACCGACTTTGAAGCTGAAGAGTCTAGCGACTGGATGGATGCAATTGAAGATCAAGGTGAGAGTGAAGATGATGGTACTGATTTGTTCGAAGATGGCGGGGCCGACGCGCCTCTCATAGACGACACACCCGATAGTCCGTATGACGATAATTCAGGGTCAGTCATCTAGGTTTCGATGCTTGTCAGATTGAGATGGAATTGGTGTAAGCTCATATTGAATTCAGGCCAAGGCAACTCTCACCAGACTGACACATGAATGGCGTTAAGCGTAAATCATCCCAGCCTCTATTTTTTGGCCCTTGAGTCGCCGAATTTCGAGCACAACCGAGATATCCGTGAGGCTCTTGGGAGCGTGCTGAGAGAGTCTGCGCTTCCGGCAAGAAAGACAGAACACTTTTTGCTATGCGTATCAGAAATATATACCAATCTTGTCAAACACGCGGGGGAGTCCTGTCGCTCCGTCTCTATTGAACTCTTTGAGGAAGGTGGGGGACTGAGTTGTCATATTACCGATGACGCAGAGCCGTTCACCGGATTTGCAGCGGAACGCGCGCTTTCTCTCGAACGGGCGGTGGAGGACGGTGGTCAGGTGGCTGGCATGGGTCTTGGGCTGATAGCCCGCTTGTTTCCAGACCATGATTATACATCTCGCAAAACTGACGAAGATCACTTGAACCGCTTTGTCATGCGATATCCTCCGCGTCCATCTTTGTTCGCGCGTCCAAAAGTCATGATCGTGGAAGATGAGATCAGTCACCGTGTTTTAATTCGAACTGTATTAGAAGATCATTATCAGGTCAGCAGTTTCACCAATGCAGAAGCGGCGTTGGCTGCGGTGTCAGAGTTAAATCCCGATCTCATACTATCTGATCTGTCTTTGCCTGGCGTGGATGGCTTGTCATTTCGTCGTGAACTGATGAGGGATGAGGAGCTGGATGCGATCTCTTTTGTCTTTCTAACTGGCGTTGAGGACCAGCATATTGAAAGCGAAGCAGGCGCATTGGGCATAGATGACTTTCTCAACAAGCCCATTAATCTGCTACGGCTTAAAACAGTGGTGGACCGGATCACCATACGCCGCAGAAAATTGCTCGATCGCGTGGTTTCGCGGTTCTCTCGTAAGATCACTGAGACAGCAGCTCCCTACGTGCCGCCAAAACTGGCATCCTTTAACACGGCACTCTACGCTTTTACGCCGGAAGTCGGAGGTGGAGATATTGTTGTTTCTGAGAGATTGGGAGCTTACCAGGCCGTTATGGTCGCTGATGTTATGGGGCATGGTGTGCAGGCAAAGCTTTACGCTTTAACGCTTATCAGTCATTTTCGAACGGCGTGCAAACTGTTCAATGGTGAAGAGTTGCAAGCTGCAAAGGCGCTCATCTCTGAGGTTTCACAGAGTTTTTCGTCTGACTCAACTTTGGCGGATATCGTTGCGACAGGTGTGATTGCCGTTGTGGGAGATCACGGAGATATTCAATTGGCCTCAGCCGGACACCCCATGCCGGCGCTTATTGCTGAAAGCCGCAATCGGCTCATTGCTGTAGGGGGGCCGCTTCTTGGGCTTCCGGTGCGCGATGAGTTCGAGCAGGTTGACCTTATCTTGTCTCAGGGAGAATCTCTGTTGCTTTATACAGATGGCTTGTACGAAGTTGGGCAGTCAACTGACCAACGGGAGGCAGCGGCACAGTCGCTAATATTTGCGCTTGGGGGGCTTTTCGGGAAAAGCTGTGATGCCGTTAAGAGAAAGTTATCCGCTGTTCACCGCCAGATGTTTTCTGATGGGGCTGGAGATGATGCGACGTTAGTTGTTTTGCAGCGCGAGGATGCTTAGTGCTGTGCGCTTCCGGCTTCTGCTTCTATAGCCTCTAGCATGCTCCGGCGCGCTTCTGTCCCAAGCGACTTAATAAACGAGGGCATGTCAGCGTAAACGCTCATAAAACTATCGACACGCGTGAGTTTAATAATTTCAAGCGGCTGACCAGATAGCCCCCAAACAATCAATTTCTGATCAGGGCCTGTGAGCTTTTTAGTCAAAGAGACCAAAAAGCCGACGCCGCTGGAGTCGGCGAACTTTACGTTAGACATATCAATCGCTAGCGAAGACTCTGAACTCTCAAGGGATTCAAGTACGCTTTTGCGTAATTCTGCCACCTGCGCGGCATCGAAGTCTCCATTCAAGACCAAGATGTCAATCGGTCCGGCATGTTTTAGTATGTACGACATCTCTTTAGCTTGTTTCCATGCGTCGGGTTAGGTGAGCCTCAGGCGGTTCTGATAATTGAGCACAAACATGTTTGCATAAGTTCGCGAATCTCAACACTCGGTAGTACAGTATGCCCTTGATGGTTATTAGATATAAGATATTCAAATATTTTAAATGCCTATGAATTCTACTTACCATAAATGGCTTGCTCTCATAGGCATTTGTTCGGCGCTATTGCTCCCATCACAAGGCTATGGGCAGTTCTCCAATAGTGGGCAACTGCTTTTTGAGGTTGGTGGTAAGCTGCCCTTGACCCGCGGTATTACAACTTTAGCAGGGGCGGGCGGTGGTGCCTTGACCCCGTGGGCAACGATATCCGGGAATGAGCTTGATCGTGGAATTGGCGCAACCGGCCACGTCAGCCATGTAGATATCTCTGATTTCTCGCTGACCTCAATCGGTGCGGCCGTTGGCTTCTACGATACAGTGGAACTGTCTTATAGCCACAACATCTTTGACACCAGAGATGCCGGTGCTCTGCTGGGGCTCGGGCAAGATTTTAAAATTAAACAAGACGTTGCAGGACTTAAGGTGCGGCTTGTTGGAGATGCGGTCTATGATCAGGACTTATGGCTCCCGCAAATTGCTGCTGGCGTTCAATACAAAAGAAACAATCGTGGGAACTTGGTAAAAGAGCTTGGTGCAAACAGTCGTGATGGTGCTGATTTTTATATTTCAGCGACCAAGCTCATCTTTGCCCAAAGTTTGCTTGTGAATGGAACGCTGCGGCTGACCAAAGCGAATCAAACGGGTCTGCTTGGATTTGGATCTACTGACTCCTCTGGCTATGCAGTACAGCCTGAGTTTTCCGTTGCTTTTCTGTTGTCGCGTCGTCTTGCGGTCGGCGGGGAGTACCGCTTTAAACCAAATAACTTAGGTTTCGCAAAAGAAGATGATTGGCTGGACCTGTTTGCGGCTTACGCGATTACAGACAATGTGTCCTTAATTTTGGCCCATACCCGTTTGGGAAGCATTGCAACGTTTGAGAACCAAAATGGTGTGTACTTTTCTCTGCAAGCGGGGTTCTAACGTGCATCTTCGTCCAGTTCATGCTGCTTTAATTATCAGTCTTTCCCTCGCGTCAATGAACGCCGCTGTTGGCCAATCGCCCTTTCCTGATGAAAACCCTGTTGACCCATACGCAATTTCTAATGCCAATGCTGGCGCTACCCCTTACACGCATGCGCGATATTTTGAGCAATTTGGGGGCCAGGCAGGGATAGACCAGATCGTTGCGGATTTTACGCAACGGGTCCTGGAGGACCCTATCATTGGCGACATTTTTTTTGCGATCGATCAGGTTAGGTTCAAAAGAACCCTCAGCGAGCAATTCTGCTATATTTTGGGCGGTCCTTGCGACTACACCGGGCGGTCTATGCAGTCTTTGCATCAGGCCCATGGCATTACTCAGCGTGAATTTAACGTCCTGGTCGAAACCCTGCAGCTGTCCATGGCAGAGTTTAAGGTGCCATTTCGCATCCAGAATAAGCTGCTTGCCAAGCTCGCGCCAATGTCTTCCGAGATTATATCCCGCTGAAATCCGGTCAATATATAAGACTTCTTTTGATTATTGCGCCACATTCCGTAATCTACCCCTCAATAGAGTTACAGAAGTGGAGTGGTGTATGACGCCGCAGAAAAGGCGATTGGTTGCCGCGAGTGTGATTTTTGTCGTGCTCGCTGGAATTGTTCTGTCGCAAACCATCTTGGCACCGGTCCCCACACTTACCATTGAGCAGGCTGATGAGGCTCAACAGGCATTGCTC
This sequence comes from Rhodospirillaceae bacterium, assembly GCA_040221475.1. Classification (GTDB taxonomy): domain Bacteria; phylum Pseudomonadota; class Alphaproteobacteria; order Rhodospirillales; family Rhodospirillaceae; genus WLXB01. The sequence continues at coordinate 46,365 of JAVKEJ010000053.1, forward strand.
AAGCAGGTCTTCCCCTCGGCTGAAGTGTTCTCCATCAAAGAGGGGCAACTGCCGCATCATAAAGCTTATGCGACCGACCCAGAGTCTGGTGAAGTACAACTGGTTGGTTTTGCGTTCATGACCCATGAAGTCGAGCCTGATGAATGGGCCTATGAGAGTGAGTTGGAGATTTTGGTTGGGATGACGGTTGAAGGTGTCATCACGGGCATCAAGCTGATCGACCACTATGAGCCTTTTGGTTATTTCTCAATCGAGCCAGAAGAATTCGCCGCTCAATTCCCGGGTAAGAGCATTCTTGATCCCTTTGTCGAAGGGGACGATATCGATTCTGTCAGTCGCGCGACCATCTCTATTGAAAGTGCGGCGCGCGTGATACGCAAGAGTGCGCGGCAAATTGCGCGGCAACATCTGTCGTCGCTAAATAAACAGTGAACAGAAACGTGACTCATATTCTGAAGGTTCTGGTCGTTGGCATTACGTTGTCGATTCCGTTGCAAGCTGTTTCTGATGCGTCCGCCAACAGCTTTGTTATGGCGGCATCTCTACAGCAAGAGTCAGTTCCCAAAGAGCTTTCTCTGTCAGACCTCAACGCTCTGATCGCTGAAGATGACAAAACGCAACCGACCTTTGACCGGAAAGTCATTATTGATCTGACAGCGCTCACCGCTTTCCTGACTCTGGCCATGGTTAGTTTTTTTAAGAAAAGCCGTCCCTTGAAGTATGTCACCATGGTGGTTGCTGTCGCCTATATGGGATTTGTGAAAAGCAACCTGGTGTCCATCGTGCATCTGTTTGGGTTGATGAATCTGTCATTCCCCATATTTGAGTACAATCTCACATGGTACTTGCTTATGATCTTTACGATTGTGTCGACAATCTTCTGGGGGCGCCTGTATTGCGGGCGGATTTGCGCGTTTGGGGCAATGACCCAATTGATGGATCGTATATTGCCCGTAAAACTGCGGTTTGAATTGCCAGCGCATATAGACCGCCGTGCCATTTACGTAAAATACGTTCTGCTGTTTGTCGTACTCGGCTATTTCTTCGTTACCCAGGACAACACGATATACAAATATGTCGAGCCGTTTTGGATGTTTACGCTCAGCGGCACAGTGGTCATGTGGACCTTACTCGGGATTTTGCTGCTCACCACAGTCTTCATCCGCAATTTTTATTGCCGCTATTTGTGCATGGTCGGTGCGGGTCTTGGGCTCATGTCCAATCTCACAGTGTTCGGCATAAAAAGATGGAAACAGTGCAACACCTGCAAACTGTGCGAAAAGGTATGCGAGTGGGGCGCGATTGACGGGCCGAAAATATCAGTCACCGAATGTGTGCGCTGCGATGATTGTGAAATTATGTATGATGATAAAGCCAAATGCGTACATTGGTTGATGGTCGCAAAGGCTGAGAAAAAAGATCTACAAGACCCAATAGGTTGATCGACGGCTGTGTCTCTTGTCCAAAACAGTCGTGCACTCATCTTTCTTGTCTTTGCCGCTTTTGGTGTCGCATCCTGTGATAGCCCAGAGAATTCCACAGACACCTTACAACCTGTGACCCGCGCTTGGATGGTGATGGGGACCACGCTGGAAATCACACTTTACCGGCCGGAGGTGCAAGCCCTCCAAGCATTGGCAGACCTCGAAGCCGCACATGCGTTGATCGCTGCGTTTGATCGGTCGATGAGTCTTTACAAGCCAGACAGTGATATTGTGTCTCTCAATGCCCGTGCCGGCAGCGGGCCAGTCAGTATCAGTGACTCTTTCTATAATATTCTCGTTGCGTCAAATTATTATGCGAATTTAAGCGCGGGGGCGTTTGATATCACCGTTCAGCCGCTGGTCGAGCTTTGGGGGTTCTACCGCAACACACGCCAGATACTGCCACCCCAAGAAGACGTTGATACAGTTCTGAAGCGTGTGTCCTATAAGAACGTTGTGTTGAATAAAGAGAGCAAGAGTGTGTCTCTTGAGAAGGGCGTAGCAATTGACCTTGGTGGCATCGCCAAAGGTTTTGCCATTGACGATACAGTGGAGTTGCTTAAGTCCCGCGGTGTCACAGCTGCCCTGATCAACCTTGGTGGCACTGTCGCGGTGTTTGGACCCGCACCGAGCGGCGATGTATGGTCTGTTGGCATTCAGCACCCCCGCGAAAACCGGCTGATCGGGCGTATTCGGCTGACTGACGGGGCTGTTTCGACCTCTGGGGATTATGACCGCTTTTTTGAGGTGGATGGCGTGCGCTATAACCATCTCATTGACCCGCGCTCAGGCTGGCCCGTTCCGGGTCTGAACGCTGTGACGGTGGTTGCGCCGACTGCCACGGCCGCGGATGCTCTGTCGACGGCGGTGTTTGTTTTGGGTGCGGAAAAGGGTCTCAAGTTGCTCAGCGGGTGTTTAGGCACCTATGGCGTTTTTATCCGACCGACAGATAATAAGGACAGTGCGGATAACCGGTTAAACGCGATCTATACGCAAGGCGGAAATGCGGATGACGTCACGTTACTCTTAGATAATGTGGACACGTCTCTATCGGTTTTCTCAAGGTCAGATGCCGTCACTATAGATAGGCTGAAGTGTAATCCTTATTCCTGAGGCTCTGAAATATCTTCCGGCGGGGTCGCGAAAACCTTCTTACCTGTAAACATCGCTGAAATAATACCACCACCGCGTTTGATATCGGACAACACAACAACAAAGATGTGAAGTGCGATGAGGCCAAGTAAAACGAAATAGGTGAACTCATGGGTTTGGTAAAACGGGCTGCGCAAGGCACGCATTTCTGCATAGGCATCAGGGTTCACGGTATCGGGAGCATATGGCAGGACCTGAGAAGCTGATAATCCATCAGCGGCCACCCACTCTGCAAAAAAACCACCAAGAGGCGGCATGTATACATCTGTGCCAGCTAAAACTATTCCGGATACGCCTTGGATCACCAGGCAGAGCAGCAAGATCGTCACGGCAATGCGACCCAATGGGGAGTGCCCGGCATACGTCGTATGACTATGGCTAGCGTTTTGACCGCGCAGCGCCGCCAATTCTTTTGACAGTTTCTCGGTATATCCTGATCCAAACGGCAGGATGGCGCGCCAGCGGGCAAACGGCCCACCGATAAAAGCCCATATCAACCGCCACAGTAAATTCAGGATAAAGACGTACCCGACCCACACATGGATGGTTTTTAAAATGATCTTTCCACTGTTTGGAATGCCAAGGTTGCTGGCATTCAAAATCGTCGTCCCGAGTGCAATAAGACCGAGCACGCAGAGGACGTTAACCCAATGGAATACACGGGTTGTCGCATCCCAAACTTTATATTCTTGTAATACCATTGCGGTTCTCCAACGCATTTAAATTTACAGTTCGTTGCAGCTCAGTTCCAGCATAATCCGATATGAGCATGCTTTATTGCGCTTAATCAATGCGCTGAGTTTAGGTATCCTAGAGTGTGTCAGTGAGTAAAAATCCTAAACAGGGAGGTCTTGATATGTACGATTTTATGTCCAAGCATGTTCGCGATCTGCTCATCGCTCTATTGAGCGGTGTGCTGACCCTTCTTCTTGTGGCCCCGCTGAATGCTGCACCAGAGCCTAACTATCGTGCACGGCTGGTTGCGGCGTTTCACCTGCAAATGTCAGTGACGGAGTTGTCCGTTCCGGAGTTTACGCCTGGCGAATGTACACTGCAGGGCACCGTCGTTCGGGTGTTTCGGGCCCGCGTAGGGGACCTCGAAGAAGGCGATGAAATCTCAGTGTTCTTTCCTTGTGATGTGAACCAGGGTGATAGCTTGTATCAAGATTTACCGGATGCCGATGAAATTGCCGCGGCGCCTTTTATCGAAGTGTTTTTAGACCTGGGAGAGTCCTCAGAGTACGTAATAATTGAAGGCCAATACATGGTGATCAAGGGGCCAACGCAAGACCCTTTGTGTCAGACAGAAAAGGCGGGAGTATCCTGCTAAACCAAGTGTTTTATTAAATCGAAAGGCGAAATAAATGACTTCGCAGTTTAAAGACCCATCGGGCAATCAAAAAGTTCCAAAAGTAGACCATAGCTTGGATCCGGCATCTAAGCAGGTCCACCAGGACCCTGCCGTTGAGGATGTGGGAGCATCAGGCTCTACCGAACGGGGCAAAGGCAGTACGCCCAGACATGGCATCGCCGAGATTGTTGAGGAAAGCAAAAACCTCAAGAAGGACCCACGTATCGAAAAGGCTGGGTCACAACCTCACAAAGATACGGCGTGTGATGATGTTGGGTCTGGCGGCACAACCCATCGCTAATGAGGCGAGACCGCAGAGGGCGGTTCAATACGTCGTCCGGCCAATAAAAGTGCAAAAATCGCTGATGCCCCGCCTGCTATTCGCAGAGCCATATCTGCCGTCAAGGCGTCCGCAAGGCTACCCCAGATTGGACTAGACAAGGCCGTCGCGCCCATAAAAACGGTGGTCATAAGGGCAAGGCCCCGTCCTCGAATTTTGTCAGGCAGTTGCAGTTGTGCGCTCACTTGCAAGGTCGTCATGACAAAGAAGGATGCACTTCCCACCAACGCCATCAGCACGGCTTGGACAATAAAGGTGTCAGCAAACGACAACATAAAAATACAGGCCGCGTGCAGCATAATGGCGACGGTCACAGCAGATGAGCGGGTGCCGAGACGCGATGAATAGCCATATAACGAGGCTCCGGTAATCGCGCCTGCCCCAAACACACCATACAAAATTCCGAAGTCGGCTGCGCTGTCAGCAATTAAGGGCACCACTGCCAGGATGGTCGCCCAGGCGCAGAAGTAAAGCCCACCACGCAATAAGATCGTCGCGTAGCTTGGCGTGATCACAACCCAGTCTTTTAAGTCCACCAGACCTTTAATAAAGGAAGACGTATTGTTGTGTTGTTGTGTTGTGATGATCGGTAACCGCCACAAGATCAGGACATAGAGCAAGTAAATCATTGAGTTGCCAAGAAATAACGCCATCGCGCCAACCAGAGGCAATAACGCACCGGCGAGCCCAGGCCCAATAATCCGCCCGCCATTAATCGCCATGCTGAACAGACTCACCGCGAAGGGCAGGCGGTCTTTGTCAATCAAGGCCGGCAGCAAGGCCGATTGGCAGGGGAGCTTCAGCGCATTGCCAACAGCCAACAAGGCCGTGCAGGCCAGCAACGCCACTGGGCTTTCAATGTTCATGAGCGCAAGCACGGCAATAGAGAGCGGTGCCAGCATCATAGCGACTTGCGAGATCATCAGCAGACGGCGGCGATCAAATTTATCAGCGATGCTTCCGGCGGGCAGAGACAGCACCATGACTGGCAGAAACAAAGCCGTTTGCACCAACGATACCATCACCGGATCGCTGTCGGTCCAAGACTTCATCAGCCAGGTGACGGCAATGTTTTGCATCCAAAAGGCAGCGGTCGAGAGTGACATGCCGCCCCAGAAGATCCGGAATGCGGGTTCAGTGAGGGGGGACCATACAGAGGTCGGCGGTGCATTTTTCTGTGTCGTCATGCTTTTGTCTTTCGCATCAAACGCGCTATGACCTACCGCGTCAAACGCGCTATGACCAACGTTGAACACGCCAATCTTTTCTGAGGTCAAAGCACCTAGACTGAACTGGCCGTGTTGATCAATGACTAAATGAAGGACGCTTTTATAGTGGTTACGTCATCAAAATCAGAGACAGACGGTCTCGAATTCCCATGGGCGGTAGCCCCGGAGCCCGGTCAGGCGATTGAGGTGGCCACGGGTGTCCATTGGATCAGGATGCCGTTGCCCTTTGCGCTCGATCACATCAATCTCTGGATCCTCGAAGATATTGGCGGCGTTGCTTTGGTGGACTCTGGCTTTGCTTCCGAGGTGACTCAAACCCATTGGCATTCGCTTCTCAACACCCAGTTTTCAGGGCAGCACCCGAGGAAACTGATCTGCACCCATCATCACCCAGACCATATGGGTCTGGCCGGATGGCTCACGTCCACCTTTGATATTCCGCTGTGGACGACGCAAGACGAGTGGGCCGCCTTTCATCGCTGGTCGGATATGAGCACCGATGATGTTGTTGAAGTCATGCGCGGATTTTACGTCAAGGGCGGTGTCCCACATGAGCGCCAGGACAGTGATCTCAAGCGCCGCCAGGGGTTGTCTCAACGCCGGAAGACTGCGCTTTCCGGCTTTGAAAGAGTGCAAGACGGCGATGACCTCATCATAAACAACCGGAGCTGGCGTGTGATCGTCGGCACGGGACATGCGCCTGAACTGGCCGCGCTCTATCGGGCCGAGGATGGTGTGTTGATCTCGGGTGATCAGGTGCTGCCGAGAATTTCTCCCAATGTCAGCGTTATGCCCTTTGCTTTAGACGCAGATCCGCTGAAAGACTTTCTCGACAGCCTGGCAAAGTTTCGCCAGTTGCCGTCCGGCACGCTTGTTCTCCCCTCCCACAAGCTCCCTTTTTATGGACTGCATGAGCGCATAGATGCTTTGAGCGCCCATCATATGGATCGGCTAGATGACGCACTGAAAGCGTGTCAGCAGCCGGTTACGGCTGCGGATGCCACAACAGTTCTCTTTCCGCGGGCGCTCAACGATCATCAGTATTTCTTTGCCTTGGGGGAGACACTCGCGCATCTCAATTGCCTCTGGCATGACAAACAGGTGCTGAGAACCTGTTCCGACTCCGGTGCCTACATCTTCGAAGCCGTATAGGTTTTTGCGCATTGCTGATGTCTCTGTGAGCGCATAGTATAGCTCGAAATATGAGCTAATCGTACGCCAGCAGAGTTGGAAGCTTAACGATGACGCAACCCGTTCAGTCGTTTAACCGCGGCCTCCTGATTTTGGAGTATCTCAACCGTCACAACGGCACGAATGCCAATACGGTGGCACGCGAGACCGGTTTGACCCGCGGCACGACCTTTCGGCTGCTTGAAACCTTGCGCCAGTCTAAGTTTGTCCGGCGTGATTCAAACTCCGGGCAATACTGGCTAGAGCGCCAAGTGCGTGCGCTATCAGATGGATATTCCGACGAGCAGTGGATTGACGAAATCGCCCGCCCAAAGTTACAGAGCGTCGGCGAAACCTTGGTTTGGCCGCTAACCTTGTCTACGCCGTCTGGCATTTACATGCTCATTCGCTTCAACACGGATTTTGAGAGTCCCTTATCGCAAAACCGATTCCTTACGGGGCATCGCGTTCCCATCCTCGACAGTGCGTCAGGTCTTGTTTTTCTCAGCTACTGCGGTGACGAGCAGCGCCAAACGTTGATTGAAATGGCAGCTAATGCGGGCCAATTCAAATCCAATTCTCTCTTTGCCAATGACAAAGCTCTAAAGATGCGTTTGGACGAGGTCCGTACGGCTGGCTTTGCCAAGCGGCATGAAACATCACGCTCGGTTCTGTCTGTGCCTGTTTTCTCCAGCAATCGTATTTTAGCGTGCCTGGCCATGCGGTATTTCTCCTCTGCTCTGACAGATAAAGAACTGCAAGCAAAGTTTTTACCTGCCCTAAAGGAAGCCGCAGCGGATATCGGCAAAGCCTTTGAATCAGCAAAAATAGACTCAGGTATTTAGCTCGAATAGTGAGCCAAAGTCGTCGCAGACTCAGCCAAACCGTTTCTAGGCTTTAGAGTCGAAGCCAAATAACCCGTCGAGAATTGAGGAGCACTCCATGTCAGTTAGCAAAAAAGGTCCACTTGATGGTCTGCGCGTGCTCGATTGTGGAACGGCTATTGTTGGACCATGGAGTGCGACCCTGCTGGCTTTTTTGGGCGCTGACGCGATCAAGGTTGAACGCCCCTCCGGCGAGATTACCCGGCTTGCGCGGCCACAGCAGAACGGTTGGTCCACGGCGTACACCATTGCCAATCTGTGCAAACGGTCTATCGAGCTAGACTTCAAAGACCCCGCCAACAAAGCTGCTGTTGAGCGTTTATTGAGTCAGGCGGACGCGATCATTGAAAACTATCGCCCGGGTGTGGCCGAACGGATTGGCATTGGCTACCCCCAGGCGAAAGAGCTCAATCCGGGAATCGTTTATGGCTCCAGTTCCGGTTGGGGTGATGTCGGTCCGATGCGCGACATGTCGGCTGTGGATTCCCATTTGCAGGCGTTCAGTGGCTTTGCTTCGCTGAATGGCGCATCGAACGGCGCTCCGGAAATGCTGCGGTATACCCATATTGACCCCAGCGGCGGTACCTTCCTGGCCGCGGGTGTGCTGTTGGGGTTGATCGGCAAACAACGTTTCGGTGCAGGCGGACACATTGTCACCAGTCACCTCGCCATGACCTTGGCCATGCAAGCCAGCCGCGTTGCAGAAACCTTGGGAACGGAGCAGCCCGTTCCACGGATGGGCAGCGCGTGCACGGCCAGTGCGCCCAATCGCTGCTTTCTCACGCAAGATAAATCCTACATCGCGGTGACGGTACAGACTCAGCAGCAATGGGCCGGTCTATGCGCCGTTCTGGGCGAAGATGATCTGGAAACCGACCCGCGTTTTGCCACCAACCAACTGCGGGTACAGAACCGTGACGTCCTCGATGAGCTCGTTGCCGAAAAACTCAAAACCGGGCCGCTGCGTTGGTGGAAAATTCGCTTTGCCCAGGAAGGCGTGCCAGCCAGTGCAGTGTTTGATGCGGAAACCCTCATCAACCACAGTCATATTCGGGAGAATGGGTACTTAGTTGACGTCGCGCCGGATCACACGGGGCCGATGATGTCAGGCGGTCTGCCGTGGACCTTCTCAAAAACCCCAGCCTCTATGTCACGGCCCACACCCGCCCCGGGCGCCGATACGGAGATGGTATTGGCGTCAGGTTTTGGCGAGGGAGTGTCCACTTCAGGCTCTGCGACAGAGCGCAGTGAAGGCAAGTTGCCGCTGTCTGGTTTGAAAGTTATCGAGTTCAGCCAGGGATATGCGGGGCCAAATATTGGCCTGTTGCTCGCGGAAGCGGGGGCCACGGTGATTAAGGTTGAACCCTTAGAGGGCGACTGGGCGCGTGATCTTGCGCCCACGGCACCGTCCGGTCGCAGTGAAGTGTTTGACGCGCTCAACCGCAATAAAGAACTGGTATCGCTCAACGTTGCCCATCCCGCAGATGCGCAAGCGGCGTCGAAGCTCATTGCATCGGCGGATATTGTTTTGATGGATTGGTCTGCGGAGTCAGATGATGCGCTGGCATCCGTGGTGTCTAAGGCAACGCACGACAAACTGATTACCTTAAGCCTGTCTTACCATGGTGAGACGGGCACATTGGCCCAGCAACCGGGCAGTGAACTGACCATTCAGGCGATGACGGGTTATCTTCGTGCGCTTGGCGCTTTGGACGGTGAGCCAGTGCGTGTCGGTGCTGACATCGCTGAAAGTGCAGCCGCAGGCATGGGCTTGCTGGGCGTACTTGCCGCTTTGTATCACCGCGAGAAAACTGGCGAGGGCCAGCGGGTGGCGGTCAGCCGTCTCGGCGCAACCATGTCGTTGCGGTCGTTACAATGGGCGGCAATCTCTAACCCGGATGCGTGGTTGGGGCCATCCTACTGTCTGGCGGAAACAGATCCCCCAAGGCACGGCTATCAAACCAAAGACAACAACATTTTCGTGTCCATGATGAATTTGCGCGACAACGATAACTTCAAAACCATGTTGTCAGACCTCAATATGCTCAAAGATGTTGAGAGCAACACCCGCTTCATCGAAGAAGGCCGCACTACTATTGGGATGGGCTACCTCAGTGGTGAATTTCATGGTTTGTGGGAAACATACCTCAAGCGTGTGCCAGCATTAGAAGCCCTGGATATCTTTAATCGCAATGGCGCAACCGCCGTGGAGTTCCCTGAACTCAATCAATTGATGACCCACCCCCAAGTCGAGGCGCTGTCATTGGTCCAGGAACATGACGGGCGCCGGTTCTTGCGTGCGCCATGGCGTGGCCCGTGGCAAGCCCCGGACATCACGCTGGCCCCTGATGATACCTCTGATCTGCCACGCGCCGCCGAAGGATAACGTTATGGATTTTAATCTTCCCGAAGAAACCCGCATGCTCCAGGAAATGGTGCGCCGTTTTGTTGATGCGGAGTTGATTCCTCTTGAAACGTCATTGCCGGATCGACCCAACTCTCACGAGTTGCCGCCGGAGGTGCAAGGTCCGTTAGAGCAGAAGATCAAAGACCTTGGTCTATGGGCTATGGACGCGCCGGAAGACGTTGGTGGCGCTGGTCTCGGTTTGCTGGACCATTGCATTGTGATGGAAGAGGCGTTTCGCTGCACGGCTGGGCGTGGGCTGTGGTCGTCTTTGTTTTTTCCAGTGCTCTACAACCTGGGCTCTGACGCCCAAAAAGAGAAGTATCTCATCCCATCGGTACGTGGCGACTTTCATGGCGCAGCCGCCTTTAGTGAACCCAATGCAGCGGGAGATCTCGCCGGAATTCAAACCTCAGCGGAAAAGGTAGACGGGGGTTGGAAGCTCAACGGCTCTAAATGCTGGATCAGTCACGCCAAATCCGCGCACTATGTGTTGGTGTTAACCCGCCTCAAAGGTACATCCCGCCATGAAGGCATCACCTGGTTTATTGTTGATGCGGATACGCAAGGGTTCTCAGTGGGGCGTGAGCAGAAAATGCTCCATGGCCAATCGACATATGAGTTGTTCTTCAATGATTGCGTGGTGCCGGACAGTCAGTTGCTGGGTGAACCGGGGCAGGGGTGGAGCGCCAGCGAAACCGCACTATACCGAGGCCGGGTGATGATCTCTGCGCGGGCCATCGGAATCGCCCAACGCTGTTATGAAATGATGATTGATTATGCCCAGGAACGGCACACCTTCGGTAAGCCCTTGGCCTCGCGCCAAGCGATTCAATGGATGATTGCAGACTCGGCCACGGATCTCCATGCCTCACGGCTGATGGTCTATGACGCAGCCTGGCGTGCTCAAAATGGAGAGCAAGTGCGTACGCAAATGGCGATGATCAAAGCATTTACCTCTGAAATGGCCGGGCGCGTGGTTGATCGCGCGGTCCAAGTCCACGGGGCGTCCGGTTTGTCAGATGAGACCATTCTTGAACGGTGTTATCGAGATGTGCGGCCCATGCGCACCTACGAAGGCTCTTCTGAAGCCATGCGCAGTGTCATCGCCAAGAACGTGCTTCAGGAAGGTCGTAATCGATAAGAGTGGGGTGACCGCAGGCGCTTAGTCGTTGGCCAGTCGAATATTCTCGTAGGCAATACCGACGGGCCGGATTTCGATGTTCTCAATGCGATCTGAGTAACCCAATACGCTGCCGTATTCGATCAGGTTAATGGTTGGTGCCAGGTCATGCATGTCGGCCATAATCGATTGCAGTTTCGCGGCGCGACTGTCGGGGTCCATATCGGTGCTGCTGTCTTCAATTTTTGCAGCCACCTCTTCGTCACAGAAAAACGGATTGGCTTTCAGACAGGAGAAATCTCGCAACGCCCGCGCGGTATCATTGTAGGGCGCGTTGTTCCACAGAATTGAAAACCCATCAACGTCACCCCAATCACCACTGAAGTATTTTCGGGTGCGCTCCGGGTAAGTCGTTGTCCGAAGATCAACTTGTATACCGACCTTCGATAAATCCTGAGCGGCTTGCTGATAGATCAACGAGTCAGATGGACCCATGCCCACCAGCACCTCAATGATCAACTTAAAGCCATCTGCATAACCGGCCTCTGCCAACAGCGCGCGGGCTTTATCCGGGTCATAGCTGTAGGGTGTGATGTCCGGGTTGTAGCCCACATTGGCTGGCGTGCCGCCTTGGGTGGCCAGCGGAAACATGCCGTCGAGAATAAAGTCCACAATCGCTTGTCGGTTGACGGCATAGTTGATGGCTTGGCGGACACGCTTGTCGTTGAGGGGGGACTCTTCTTTTAAGGCGTTGGGAAGGCCCAGGGCCATCACCTGATTGCCATAGTGGACCTGAACATTATGGCCTTGCATTTCGATGATCGGTCCATCTTCTGGCGTCAGGCCGAGCGCCAGGTCAATCTGTCCTGCAATTAAAGCCTGCGTGCGCGCGATGGAATCCTTCAGCGTGAAGATACGCAGTTTGTCAAATGCCTGTGCTTTACGCCATGCGCCGTCGTAGGCCGTAAAGGCAATGGCACCCCCTTGATTCCAGGACTCTAAGGTGTACGGACCAGTGCCGATGGGGGCACGGGCGTAGGCGTCGGGGCCAATCTCTGTCCACAAATCGAAGTCGACAATACGCATCAAACTAAAGCGCTTCGCCAACATGGGATCAGGCATGTGCGTGATCACTTCGAGGGTGCGATCATCCAGCGCGCGCGCGGACTCAATGACGGTCATCTCTGTCGCAATGGGATAACCCGCATTTTCCGGCTTCACCAATTCGTTGATGTTGGCCGCAATTCCAGTTGCTGTAACGGGGGCGGCGTTTTGAAAGGTTGCACCCTCACGCAAAGTAAAGGTCCAGCGTCGGGCGCCATCATTCTCCCACGCAATCGCCAATCCCGGTTGCAGGCTGCCGTCTGCGTCGATACGGGTCAGGCCATCGTAAATCGACCCCAAGATAGATCCCGGCGTGACACCAATCGCGGCGTATGGGTTACCCAAGCTGGCTGGCAGTTCAGTGCCACCCACGTTCAGTGTTTCGGCAGCGCCGCCTTGGGCCAAGCCGATGCTTAGGGAAGCTACTGCGGCCAGGAGTGTGGATTTCATTTGCACGTTAGTTGGCCAGATCACGGGCAACGCGGAACCCAAAGATGTGCGATGAAAGATTTTCCGGGTCACGTCCTCGGAAAGCCGGGCGATGGCGTGAGATCATCGAGAACCAACTACCGCCTTTTACGGCGCGCCGGTCACAGTGACCCTGTACCTGATTGGGCTGCTCGTTCACGTCTTCGTCGTCATAAAGCCACAGGGAACAATCTTCGTTCCATTCCCACACATTGCCGCCCAGATCGTGCAGGCCAAAGCCATTTGCCGGGAAGGAGCCAACGGGTGCAACCCCTGCAAAACCATCATCGCAGTTGACGGGCTCCCAAGACGCACTGGTTTTGGCATACTCTGTCGAAGCGCCTTGCAGATCAAACACATTGCCTGTTTTGCAGGCTTGGTCTTCGTCTTCGCCCCAGGCCCAGGTGCTTTGTGTGCCATCACGGGCGACGTATTCCCACTCGGCTTCTGACAGCAGACGATAGCGTTCGCCGGTCTTGCCGCTGAGCCAGGTCGTATATGCGATGGCGTCATGCCAGGACACACAGACCACAGGCTCGTTCGGTTGCGGCGCGCGACCGTAATCCGGGTCGGTCCAGTCGCCACCGAACATCACCACTTCACCGCGCCATTTTGTGCAGGCGGTTGAAGCGATATAGCCGGTCGCGTCGATAAATTCTTTGAACTGGGTATTCGTAACTTCTGTTTTCCCGGCGGCAAACGCAGACCGGATGGTGCGCTTGTGCACAGGCGTTTCCGGGCGCATTTCATTCAGCACAAACTCGCCGCGTTCCGAGCCCATGGTGAATTCACCGGGCGGGATTACCACCATTTCTGGGCAGGTCTCGCAGTCTTTAAACACCTCACCAGCTGCGGTCTGCGCAACGCTGGTGTTTGATGCGATGCTGATAAACGCAAGAACAGAGAGGGCTAGAACGTAGTTCAACATGTAAAGCTCCATTTAAAAACCGGCTTAGGTATTCAGTATGACAGTGGTAAGAGGCCTCAGGCTAGGTCACCATGAGGGAAGCCCGCTAGCTCTGATTACGAGCTTAGTCGCCTGCCAGTCGCTGCGCGGCCACTTTAGCCGGCGCCATAAAAAAAAGGGGCAGCCCGTGAGGCCGCCCCTTGATCTCATGCACTGATGCTTCTGTCGTATTTAGAACCGCATCCGCGTTGTCACACCAAACGTCCGCAGGCGGCCGTAGGTTGTCGAATACCGCCATGGAAAGAAGGTGTTAAAGCTTGAGGTAACGCCATCAACGGTGTTCTGGAAGAACACATCACGGAAGGCGGCCACAGCTTCTTTATTGTTGAACAGGTTTTCCGACCACAGCTCGACAGTGTACCGGTCAGAGTCAATACCGAGACGCAGGTTCACCAATTCACGCGATGGGGCAATCGCCTGATTCTGCGCACCGATGAATTGCTTGCCGATGTAGGTAAAGTCACTGCGGATATACCAATCGAAATTATCATTCAGCTGATCACGATAGGTCGCAGAAGCATTGGCCTGCCATTTGGATTGACGCAGCAACTTGTTGCCAGAGACATCCCCGTCCGGTGCATAGGTCGGGAACAATTCGAAGGATTGAATAACAGCGTCTTTAAACTCGGCATCCGTGTAGGAGAACCCACCGTTGACCGATAGTTGCTCGGTCAGGCGGCCCTGCATGGACACTTCCAGGCCCTTCACTTCAGCGGTTCCTGCGTTTTGCGCAAACGTCGCAACAGGCACAAACGTGTCATCACTCTGCGGAATAACGATGTCTTTCCAGTCGATGTAGAAGAGGGCGGCATCCATTTGCATGCGGCCATCCATAAACGTGCCTTTGGTGCCCAGTTCATAGGTCCAGTTGGTTTCTGGACCGAACTCTTTAACAACGACAACACCACCCGGATCATCCGAGTCAAAGCCACCGCTTTTCGCACCGCGTGCAGCGGACGCGTACAGCAGCCAGTCATCGGTGGGCTGATAATCCACGGAGAAGCGGGCGGTGATGAAATCCCAACTGCCATCACCCGTGTTGCCGCTTAAGCCTTCGGTGAAGTCTTTCTTTTGGTCTGTCCAGCGGACTTCTGCGCGACCCGTGAGCTGTTCCGTAAAGTCGTTTTCAATATAGCCGAAGGCGGCGATGGACGACTCATTGCGTACTATGGTGTCATCAAGATTCACGTCGCCGTTCGGGCCAAAGTAGCCGAGGAATGGGTTGTTCCCGGCAGGAATGGCAACAAACGGACCAAAGCGCAGCACAGGCGCAAACCCAGCGAAGTCTGCGGGCAGGGGCTGGGTGGCTTTGATTGCGCTGTCGCCCTCAAAGATATCAGTGGTGTAGTAGTAGGTGCCGATGGAGCCGCGCAGCGACCGATCAACCGGCGTGTTATAGCGCGCTTCAATGCTGATTTCTTCTGAGTCTGATTCTTGTCCAATCTGCTCAAGGCCCGTATTGATGGTTCCTTCCGTTCTGTCGGGTTTTAGATAAACCAGGGGAATACTCAAGTCGCCAAAACCACGTGAGCCGTCGAGATTGAAGGATTGCTCGACCTTTGAGAAACCAACCAAGGCACTGAACACACCAATATCGGTATCTAATTCCGCCTTGACGTCAGCACGCAGCACTTCGCGTTTCTCACCGGTTGCTTCGTCGATAACAGACAGACTGTTTTTGGTCACGCTGGGCAGAACACCACAGTAACTTTGCAGGCGTTGACCCGAGCCGTTGTCTTCGCAGTTGGCGTAAATGCTGGTGCCAGCCGGGGAGTCAATTTCATCGTCTGAGTAATACACAGCACCATTCATGCTGAAGTTTTCGGAGGGCGTGGCGTAAAAACTGCCTTGTAATGTTTTGTATTCGTAACCGCCGATGTTCGGGCCTGTCGGGTTCTGGTTTTCGTATGAGCCATCAAAGCTGTCGTACCCCGCAGCCAGGCGCAAGCCCAGTTTACCGGCGACCACAGGACCACTAATCGACCCCAGGGCTTTGAGTTGGCCGTCGTTGCCAAACGTCAGTTCGGCTTTGCCTGCAAACTCATCTCCGGGGCGCGCGGTAATGATATTGATTGCGCCAGAGAACGAAGAGCGGCCATACACCGCGCTTTGTGGACCTTTGATCACCTCAATGCGTTCCACATCAAGCTGACTGAAGTTCAGTCCTTCACGTCCAGCAATGTAAACACCATCGACGAACACCGCCGCATTGTTTTCGCCAAACACATCCGTCGGCGCGACCCCACGAATAACCGGCGTGGGAAGAAATTCACCCAGCAGGTTGGAAAAGGTCAGACCCGGTGTAAAGTTGGCGATGTCGCTCAGGTCATTGATGCCGGCCGCTTCAATTTGGGCGGCGGAGAAGGCGGTGATGGCCAAGGGCACATCCAGAATGCTTTCTTCCTGTTTACGGGAGGTGACAATAATTTCTTCAATTGCCAATTGGGCAGCCGCCTCAGTGGCCGTGAAGGACACTGCAGTCAAAAGGGCGAAGGCTGATACACTGCTGAGTTTTAATTTGCGGTATGGCATTTTTTTCCCCCGGAATTGAATTAAGCCATCTTATAGCTGTGGTTATTAAGGAGTATATCTGACGCAATTTCTATCTGAATCTTAAACTTACTAACAGTTTACCCTTATTTGTCATGTCACTATGACAACTGTGCAACAGCTCTTATAGTGAGCTAAAAATTGAAGCTCCTGTTCAACTCAAAATGCTAGGTTTACCCGGTATATCAATCATTCGTTCCCGCGCTAGGAGAACCCTCATGCAGAAGACTTTTCTCTCGCTGTTAGCCTTTTTGGCCAGCGCCTTCCTGGCGTTCCCCAGTTACGCTGACGATGGCGTTCTGATCTTCGGAGCCACCCGCAACACGGGCCTGGAGATTGCAAAAATCCTCGCGGCGCGGGGCGAGGCTGTGACAGCGTTTGTCCGTCCGACGTCCAACCTGGAAAACCTTGAACCGCTGGGCGTCGAATATTTCGAAGGCGACGCCATGAATGCGGAAGATGTCGAGCGCGCAATCTCGGCAAAAAACTATAAAGCGATTATTTCCACGCTGGGCGGTGGACGTGGCGAGCGGCCCCCGGATTTGGTCGGCACCATCAACATCGTGGACGCTATGGTCAAGCACGGACCCAAGCGCATCTTAGTGGTCACGGTCATTGGACCGGGCAACAGCCTCTCTATGGTGCCCGCTGAGCAGCGCGTGCAATTGGGCCGGGTCATTGAGCTCAAGGAAGAAGCTGAAAATTACATCATCGCGGCGGATTTAGACTACACCATCATCCGGCCCGGACAGCTGACCTCCAATCCGCGCTCAGGCATTATTCGCCTAGACCTTGAGCCCTCACCAACAGGCCCCGTGACCCGCGCCGATTTGGCGGATCAAGTGGTCGGAGCGTACGATGACGACAGCACGATCAAACAAATCTACCAGGTGATTGGCAATGATCCGTTGATGACGGGGCAACGCATGGATGCCCCGCCCGGAGACTAGACGCCCGGTTCCCAGATGAGGGCTGTTTTCCGCCGTCAACCAAAGACTGATCACTCGAGAACGGGCTATATATAGCCACATTTACCTGTATCATAAGATCATACTCCGATCTTTGATGAGTGGTGTTTCTTATGGTTGTTCTTGGTGTTGGTCTCCTTAGTCGTTACACAGTCGCGGCATGTGTCGCAGGCGGTATCCTTGTTGCAGGTCTTGGGTCTGCAGCACTCGCGGACAGCACGACCCTGCGCGTTGGTCACCCTTCTCCGGCTGTCAGTGGGGCGTACCCCTTTGCCCGTGATGAAGGCGGGGGTCTGCGTTATGCGATATACGATGCTCTGACGACGTTTTCGCCAACGGGCGAATTTGAGCCTGCACTTGCTGTATCTTGGAAAAACGAAACGCCAACCACCTGGGTGTTTCAGCTTCGCGAGAATGTGGTGTTCAGCAATGGGGAACCGTTCAACGCGGACACGGTCGTCGCCACCCTGACTGAGCTTTATAATTCTGAAGTGCTTCATGCGCGTAAAGCCGACATGGGGACCATCATTGGCTATGAAGCCCGCAGCCCATATGTCGTTGCAATCACCACCACGGAACCCGACCCCCTGCTGCCGAACCGTTTAACGCAACTGCCCATCATTGAGCCCAAAGCCTGGGCCACACTGGGGCAGGAGCAATATTCTCGCACCCCAGTTGGGACCGGACCCTATACTCTGGAGTCCTGGGGGCCCAACAACAGCAATCCTATTCTTGTGGTGTCTGAGAGTTCTTGGCGCGATGTGGAACATATCACGCGGGTTGAAGTCACCGTCATGCCGGATGTCGGCAGCCGGGTCACTGGCTTGATGTCCGGAGAATTGGACATGGCTGTTAGCCTGCCTAGCGATGATATCGCAACCCTTAAGGCTATGGGTAAAACCGTGATGGTGGTGCCCAACCCCAGTATTTTGTCGATCGCGTTACGCACGGTCCGCACCGATGACTCGCCGCTGAAGGATGCGCGCGTGCGGCGAGCGCTGAACTATGCGGTCGATAAACAGTCCATTGTCGATTTCATTCTCGGCGGCACGACGCGGGTGGCGCACCAGCCCTCAACACCGGACCTGATTGGCTACAACCCTGAAGCAGAGCCCTTCGATTATAATCCGGAGCGCGCGCAACAGTTGCTGGCAGAGGCCGGTTACGCAGACGGCTTTCCCTTGAAATTCTCAGTCTATGGTGGACTCTTGCCGGGGGATTCGCTGATTTTTCAAAAAGTGGCCCAGGATTTGGCGGCCATTGGCGTAGACGTTGAACTCCGCCAGATTTCTTTTCCCGATTATGTGCGTCGTTTGTTCAATGCGGACTGGGAAGACATTGACGGTTTTTCGATTGGCTGGATGAACATGAACCTGTGGGACCCTCAAAAAGCCTTTGAGCAATTCTCCTGTGCCTACACAGCACCGTTTTATTGTGATGAAGAGTCCATGCCGCTGATTGAGGCGGCGGCCTCTGAAATGGACCCGGTCAAGCGCGCAGCCTTGTTGCAGGAGATTACCCTGCGGCTGCGTGATCAAGGGGCCGCGTTGTGGCTGCTGGAATTCTCTGGCGTCGTTGGCTTTCAACCCGGATACTCAACAGACCGCTTCCGCATTGACGGCAGTGTTTACGAAAATATCACCTACATAGAACAGTAAAGGGCTTAGAACAGTAAAGGCCCCACAACAGTAAGCAGCCTCGAAAGAGCCCCTGTTAGCGCCTGCTCTTAATGCCCTGATTTAAGCGCCTTCAGCTTAGCCGGCTTTTTTGGCCAACTCGCTGAACAGCGCATCTTCGTTTACGGTGTTACGGCGCTGCGCCTGCCAGGTGGTGGCAAAGCCTGTGGGGTAATGCTCATCCGTGTCGCGGGTACCATCTTCGGACCACAGGACCGGGAATAAGGGGCCTGCCGGTGGGCTACCTTCGACCATTTCATCAAAGCACACACCGGCGATGTTCAGGCAGTCCGGACGTGGTGCCCAGCGAATATCGTCACCGAAAATGCGGGCTGAAATCGCAATCCGCCAGTCATCTGAGGTGTTCCCAGAGGAATAATGAAGCACCCAGGGATGAACCACCAGCATATCTCCGGGTTCCATTGCCCAGTTGAGGAAGCGCGCATTGGGGTCAGCCCGCAGCTTGGCTTCATCAGGATGCGGCGCGCGGTCCGCTGGTTTAATCATTTTGCGAGCGTTGGGGGAAAACAGCCAATAAGGGACGTCTTGAACTTGCGACCCAGCTAAAACTTCCAGCGAATTCTCAGCCGCCACCGGGTTCAGGGGTATCCATAAGGACGGCACCATTTCACCGGAAACGGGCCAGCCCATGCGGTCGCAGTGCCAGAGCGTTTTTGAATCCGATTTCGGCGGCTTGGCAAAAATCTCTTCAAAGAAGAACCGCGCGGTTTTTGATCCGATGGTCTGCGCGGCAGCTTGGCCCATGGGGGAGTTGAAAATAAAGTCCCGAAACTCGGGAATGATCCGTGACATGTATCGTCCTGGCGCAGAGGGCAGCAGACCGACGTCTTCTTCATCCACAGAAATACGCCGCGCAGCAGGCTGCATTTTTTCAATCCATTCCGGATCAAAGACCTTGCGCAAGCAGACTGCGCCATCGCGCGCGTAGATCTCGCGGTCTTCGTCAGTAATGGCTCTTATCGGCTTGGTATTCAGGGGCATGGGTTAAGCTTTCATTCTAATGAGAGTCTTAATTTGGGGTGTCACGTAAAGCCTTACAAATAGAAAGTTTGGTCTCAGATATACGTTGTATGTATGTCTAGAATTAAATTTGACATTAAAGCCCTAAAGCCCCTGGATTCAACAGGTTATGAGGGTCGGTGCGGGCCTTGATCCGCTTAACGAGATCAATGGTAATCTCGGACCGGTCCCGCAAGTAGGGATAGGCTTTACCAATTTGCATATGAACGCCGCCGTGGGCGTGCATCAGAGTCACGATGTCTTCAAACATTTCTTTGGCAAACGCGCGCCCTTTTTCGCTGGGCGCGTTGTTGCGCATGGGAGCCAGCATGTCTTCCGGCGTGTTGCGTTCATGGAAAAGGTCAGGGGTGTCGGGCCAGTATAAAACCGGCTCACAGAGGAACCCGTTGGTGCTCATGGTCCCAAAGATCGATGGGATCGTCATGTTCAACGCCTCAATTTCGTTTTTGCGTTTTTCCAACAGGGCTTCCAGCGCTGCATTAAAGGCGACAGCCTGAGAGAACGGCAAAATGGTGTGCAGCGGCAGCATGCGTTTCGCATCCATACCCACCACCGGATAGGGCATGAAGGGTGTGGCCCGCATCACCGTTGGCATGGTGTTGGGAATGTCTTGGCCATGAGC
Source organism: Rhodospirillaceae bacterium (assembly GCA_040221475.1). Classification (GTDB taxonomy): domain Bacteria; phylum Pseudomonadota; class Alphaproteobacteria; order Rhodospirillales; family Rhodospirillaceae; genus WLXB01. The sequence goes on from JAVKEJ010000053.1 coordinate 66,898, forward strand.
ACCAACCGCATCGCGCACGGTTTGAATGTGGCCTTTTAATTCGGTGCGATTATTCGCTTCAACCGCGCAGTGCACGAAGCATTCAGACTTGGAGGCAAATCGCCGGCCGGCGATGGCCATTTTGACCATCTGCACAATGCCGCTGATCACACCGCCTGAAGACTTGCCGACCGCATACATAATTTTCAGGTCTTCGATCAGACCTTTACTGGCGACCACACCCTCCATCGCGCGGCGGGTAAACCCAAAAACTTCTGTCGCGCGGTTAGACGCGGCAATCGCCTGCATGGCCTTTTGTCCAGCTTCAAAACTGTCAAAGCCAAACGACAGACCTTGCGTAAACTTGGCACGCTTTTGCAGACGCAAGGTCACGGTCGCTTTAATACCAAGGGCACCCGCATCGCCACAGAACAGCCCAGTCAGATCTGGGCCATAGTTGCGGAAGAAGGGAGATTTATCCTTTTGAGCGGCTGAACCTGTGGCGAAAACCTCGCCATCAGCCGTCACAATCTCCATGCCCAGCACGGCTTCTGCTGAAATGCCGTCTTTGGACGAGCCCAGGCTCGCCGCCCCTTGTGACATGCCGCCACCAATGGTGGCTTTAAAGCCAGACAACGGCCCCCAGAATTCAGCCCGCACCCCATGGGGCTTGAGGGCGTTATCCAAGGCTTCCCAGGTGCAACCTGCCTGCACGGTGACAAACATGTCCTCGGGGTTGATCTCAAGAATTTGATTGAGCCCCGTCATGTCCAGGGACATGCCGTTGGGAGCAGAGGGCAGGTAGGCATCGGTATAAGAATAGCCGCCGCCACGCGGGAAAATTGCGATCCCCGCAGCGGTGATTGTTTTGACGGCCTGCGCCAGGTCCGCAACGGTGGTTGGGCGGATCACCGCCGCCACCGTTGGGCCTGTGGCATAGACATCCTGTGAGTAATACAAGCGTGTCTGTTCATCTGTTATCACTGCGTCAGCGCCGAGCATGGTCCGGAGGGACTCAAGCACGGCGATCACAGTTGTGTTCTCAGGTGTGACAGTCACGTTCATAGCTCATTCGTATCCTAACGACCTTAGATGGGCTTCGTGGCCACGATGGTCTGCAAGAACCCATTGGAGTTTTTCGGTCCTGGCTTCACATCAAAACCGGCCTCCTTCAGCTCCTTATGGAAGTCCATGTAAACAAAACCTGGTGAATACGGCTCGCAGTTGTTGATGGAATCATAATCAATCATCCACCGTTGCGAGGCAGGCATGTTTGGTCCCGCACTTGGGAATTCATAAATGCAGAAGGTGCCGCCAGGACGCAGAATCCGGAACATTTCTTTCACCGTATCTTTGATCACGCGCACCGGGATTTCATGGAACAGAATATATGACAACACCATGTCAAAGCTGTTGTCCTCGAACTTGGTGTCTTCCGACAAACCCTGCACGAAGTTGACATCAATGCCGCGCTCCACCGCTTGCCAGTGGGCGTATTTTACCATCGGCAGACCAACGTCTAGCCCGGTCACTTCGGCGTCGGGGTAGCGGTCTTTGAGAATCATAGTGGCCTGGCCGATGCTGCAGGCCAGATCGAGAATCTTCTCGACCTTGCCATCTGCCGGCGTGGTCAGCGTATCAACCACTTCTGCATGCAACTCATCTTGATCGTTCGCGCCAGCGTAGAACACCTTGGTGCCGTAATGGAACACAATGCCGCCGATGGGATCGTCGGTATAGCCGCCCGGTTGCAGGTGAATTTCACGTCGCGCGTATGCCGGCACTTCAAAGTTCGGATCGACCGTCAGCTTGCCCGGCCCTTTGGTGGCTGCCTCATCCATGGCTTTGACAATATCACCTTCAAAAGGTTCGAACGAACCGCGCGTGCGCCGCCACATCATTTCCTGATGCGAGCGCATATAGCGTTGCCAGGTGGCGGGCAGGGGCAGTTTATTAATGACCCCTTTGATGTCTTTGATGTCGGTCTTGTCGTCGGTTTTGCCCAGGGCTTCGGCGACTGCCTTATCGCCTTCAGCCGCAACCATCGGGAACGTGCCATAGCCAGCAATGCCGCGAAAGGTTTCTACAAAATCAAGATAGCTCTCATCGGAAAGCCGGGTTGTGCGTGGCAAAATGCCTTTGTAGCCACGGGACAAAGCAACAGTGGTACTCATGATTTCTCTCCTGTTTTATCTGCGGGGTCCATACCGAATACAACTTCACTGGAGCCGCGGGACATACGTCGAAACACGTTCGATACCAGTTCGGCGCGCTCGGCGGCGCGGGCGGCGTTATCTTCCGGGGTGGGCTCGTAGGCTTCAATCATCGCGCTGATGTCTTTGCCGTCGCCGATCACATCTTGCAGAACACGTTCTAAGATAATGGCGCGATCACGATAGGTCCACACCGCCGCGGTCAATTCCAGCAACGATTCATGAAGATTGTCGAGCACTTGGTTGTCGAAGAACTGCTTTCCGGCACCATTGATTTCATCGCCGAAAACAAAGCGTGGGTCTTTGGGGGGCATGTTGTCCATGTGTCGTTTCCTTTTGTCTTTTCCTTTAAGCGAATTGTGCGTCTAATTTTGCAACATGACTGGCAAATGGTTTTCTACCATAAAACAAGATGGCGGCCCCAATCAGCATGACCGTCGGACAGACAATACTGATGGAGTATCTAATCAGGTTCGGATCGCCGAGCACGAAATCCGTAAAGAAGGCGACCAGAAACGGTCCGCCGCCCTGGCCAATCACGTTGGCCACAAGCAGATAGACCGCGACCATCTGTCCACGCAGTCTGTTGGGCACAATCAGGGGCAGGGCAGATGGCCCAGTCCCAAATGGCATAGTGCCGAAAAACACCACCGGTGCGAGCAGAATGAGCGACAGGTCCTTATCCGGCACCAAGGCAAAGGTGGCCAGGAAAGGCGTCGCCAAAAGCGCGGCGATGACTCCGGCGCGCACATTTGAATCATCGTAGCCACGGCTCTTCAGCCAGTCTGATAGCAACCCCCCGGTCACCACACCGGCGGACCCCAGAGTCACGAAGTAAAGTCCAAAAACACTGCCGATTTCGCCGGCGGACATGCCATGGGTGCGCATAAAATACGCTGGCACCCAGGCGCTGACCGAAAACATCGCGACCGTCAGGAAGGTGAAGCCGAAGACCACGGGGACAATCACCGTTTTGTGGTCCGCCAGGTATTGCCACGCCTGACGCAAGGGAATGGCTTGGTCTTGCTGGTTGAGGTTCTCTTTTGCTGTCCCGATGCGCGGCGGCTCGCGCACCAGCAACCAAACGAACACGGCGAGGATCAAACCCGGCACGGAGACAATCAGAAAGGTCATTTGCCACGGCCGGATGGTGCCCAGAAATCCTGCATCGACCGGACCGATCTCATTCATCATATTAATCACAAAACCGCCGACCACCAGGGCGATGCCGGTGCCGAGGAAGCTCGACCCGGTAAACACACTCAAGGCCCGGGTCAGGCTTTTGCGCGGGAAGTAATCTGACAGCATCGACATCCCGGCGGGTGATAATGTGGCTTCCCCGACGCCCACCAGCATGCGGGCCATGAACAATTGCCAGAACACCTTTGCCAGACCACACAGTGCTGTCGCAAAGGACCACACCACCATGCCCGCCAGAATAATCTTCTTGCGGTTCTTGGCATCGACCAGGCGGCCCATGGGGATGGCTGCGGCGCTGTAGAACAAAGCGAAGGCAAAGCCTTGCAGCAAACTCACTTGCGTATCAGAAATGCCCAGGTCGGCTTTGATAGGGTCGACCAGAAGGCTGATGATCTGGCGGTCGATAAAGGAAATGATTGCCGCCAGACACAACATGAACACCACAAACCAGGCATAGCTGTCTGAGCGAAAGGCGAAGTTTGGATCAGGCATATTATCTACGGCCTTATCGGCCAAGGTGCTGTCGCTCATGTAACGGTCCTATCCGGCGATTAGATCAGCAGCTTTCTCGCCGATCAGAATTGCAGTTGCATTGGTATTACCACTGATCAGATCTGGCATCACAGAAGCATCGGCGATGCGCAGGTTCTTAACCCCACGCACTTTAAGGTCTGGGGTCACGACAGAGTCACCATCGCTGCCCATGCGGCAGGTGCCCACAGCATGATAGCCCAGAAACGCCGTTTGGCGCAGAAAGTCGGCCCACTCATCATCGGTTTGCACATCTTTTCCCGGCAGACGCTCAGCGACCCGGTGCGCATCAAAGGCCGGGCTGGACAAAATCCCACGCACCGCGCGGCAGCCTTTGGTGAGCCGAACGAGATCGTCTTCGTTGTCGAACAGGTTGTGGCTGATCTTTGGACCGGCGGCCGGATCTTTAGAGCGCAAACTGAGGGTGCCGCGCGTTTTCGGATAGGCAATGTTGACCGCAGCTGAAATGGCGGGTTTATCATAGGGGATCACGCCATTCTCATCGAAGCTGAAAGCATAAGGGCCGAGTTGCACTTCAATATCAGCAACGGCGTCCGCCGGGTCAGCCTTCATAAACGCCACCGCATGAGGGTAGGGACTGGTGGCTGGGCCACGGCCAAACACAAACCAGTTCATCGCATGCATCACAATCTTCCAGCTGTTGATCTCCGTATTAAAGGTCGATTGGTTGACCTCAATACTGACCATGCCTTCCGGGTGCTCTTGCAAATTTTGCCCGACGCCCGGTGCATCCTGCCGCACCTCAATGCCATGAGACGTTAACGCTTCAGCCGGGCCGATGCCGTTCAGCATCAACAGTTTTGGCGTGGCCATGGTGCCCGCTGTCAGGGTGACGCCCGCGCGGGCTTTGATGCGCTTTTTATGTGCGCCTTTGCCATACACAACGCCGGTACAGGTTTTGCCATCAAACACCAACTCCGTGACCATGGCACCGGTGCGGACCGTCAGGTTACTCGGTTTCTTTCCAGGCCATAGATAGGCGCGTGCAGTATGGTAGCGCCAGCCGCGAGATTGAGTCACCTGGCTGTACGCCACGCCCGCTTGCTCGGCCCCATTGTAATCTTCGTTGAACGGCACACCCGCTTCTTTGGCGGCATCGATAAAGACATGGGCGAGGGGGTGCGTGGTCCGCAACCGCGCCACATTCACTGGTCCGCTGCGGCCTCTGACATGATGATCGCCGACCACCGTGCGTTCCAGGCGTTTCATCACCGGCAGAAGATCGTCGTAGGCCCAGCCGTCGCAGCCGTTGTCGGCCCAGCGGTTGAAGTCGGCGGCGCGTCCGCGCACATACAACATGCCGTTGATGGCACTCGATCCGCCCAGCACTTTGCCGGCGGGCCAAAGATCGACCCTATCATTACGGCTGCGGTCCGGCTCAGCCATGTTCATCCAGTCCAGGCGGGGGTTGCCGATGGCTTTAATGATCGCCGCCGGGACATGAATGAACGGCGAGTAATCCCGGCTGCCCGCTTCCAGCAGGAGCACCCGTTCTGTGGGGTGATAGCTGGCCAGACGATGGGCCAAAGCCGAACCCGCAGACCCGCCCCCGACGATCACATGATCAAACACCTGATCAAACGTCTGGGTGCGCTGTGTGCTGTCTGATGTCATCTAATTTGCTCCGGCCAATCTTTAAACACGGCCCTGGTTGCATTGATAAAGTGCTCAACGGCAGGGCGCTGGGTTTCTGATCCGCGCAGGATTAGCCCCGAGGCCCGTGTGAAAGGGGTGCCTTTTACAGAAAGCTGCACAATTGATCCCTTGGCGATATCCCGCTCCAACAGGTGATCCGGCAACAGGCTGACATACTCACCCGACAGCACCAGCGCATGCATCAGCGACAAGGCATTGGTTTCAATGGCAGGACGCAGCAGGGTCAGATTATCAGAGGCAAATAAGTCAGCCACCAAAGATGACACATGCAACTGGCGCACCAGCGCCAGGCGGCAATCTCTAAGATCGGCCATTTCAACTATGTCTTTTTTGGCTAGCGGATGATCGGCCCCGACCACAAAATGCGAACGAATTGTAATCAGCGGTTCGAACAGCAAGCCTTCATCGGCGGTGCCGGGCGGAAAATTGGAAATCAGCGCTTCTACATGGGCGGTCTTGAGGTCGTTCACCAAATCCTCAAAAAAGCCCTCGGTCACGTTAACGGTCAACTCCGGAACCGTTCTTGCGAGCGTCCTCAGCACAGCCGCCATTGGCTGACCCGCAAACAGCGCGGCGACACCGACATTGAGGGAGCCACGTAATCCTTTGGCGGTTGCGGTAACGTCCTCCGCCGCGCGTGCCGCTTCATTGAGGATCATTTTGGCTTGGTCATACAGGCGATACCCCGCTTCCGTGGGGATCACGCCGCGCGACTGGCGCTCCAGCAGTTGAGCTTCCAGGTCGCCCTCGAGATTCTTAATGCTGCGGGTCAGGGCCGGTTGGGTGATGTTCAGAATCTCAGCCGCGCCAGAGAGCGTGCCGCACTCCACCACAGCCACAAAATGTCGCAGTTGCTTGAATTCCATCAGCCGGTCCCGAATTTACCCATTTAAAAACCGCAGTGCAGCAGGTGCCGGAGTATGACGACTCTCGGACTATGATCTCAAATGATTTTATTGGGTTTATCCATAAAATAAATGAATGGCAGTATTCGTGCTTTGAATTGGTGCCCATATGGGTGAAAAGGCACACTCTAAAAAATACGGGCGAAGGCCCTGGTTGAGACCTCTAACGGATAGTTATGACCACATGGATATGATCAACATTGGGGATGCTGACTTGGCAGTTTGGGTTGAAAACCCACGTACAGATGGGGTTGAAAACCCAGGTGCCGCGCCGGTTTTTCTGGTTTCCGGCCTGGGCGGACGGGCCGCTTTCTGGTCCGAGCTGGTGCCCGCCCTGTCCGATCAGTTCCAGGTCGTGACCCACGATCACCGGGGCACCGGGGCTAGCACCAAGTCCGAGATCGCCTATTCCGTACCCCAGATGGCCAAAGATGTGCTCAGCCTTATGGATGCTTTGGAGATTGAGAAAACCGCTATGGTCGGCCATTCCACCGGGGGGGCCATCGCCCAGCATCTGGCCCTCAACCATGCCGATCGCTTGAGTCGGATTGTCCTCAGCGCCACCTGGGCGGGACCGAGCCCTTATTTTAAAGCCCTGTTTGATTTGCGCTTGCAGGTGCTGCAAGACTCCGGGCCAGAAGCTTATTTGATGGATGGCATTCTGCGGGCCTATCCGGCGGATGTTCTGACGGACACCCCCAGCCTGCTGACCGGCACCCGCGAGGAGCGCCTTGCCGCCTTTCCGGGCTTGACCATCGAGGCCGCGCGCATTGCCGCCGTGCAAGGTCACGATTTGCGCGACCAAGTGTCTAACATTACACTGCCGACCCTGGTGATTGCCGCCGCCGATGATCAAATCACACCGGTTGGTTTTTCCGAAGAGCTGGCCGGTCTTATTCCTGGCGCTGAAAAAGTGATCCTGCCCCATGGCGGACATTTCGTGCCGCGCGTTTCCACCGCCGCCTATAACGCGGCGGTCGTTTCTTTCTTGACCCAACCAGCAACGGAGGCCTGATCATGGCAACGCAAGTTGATGTTAAAGCACCCTGGTGGACCGTCATCGGCCCCGACGAAGGGGAATCCATTTGGCAGCCCGAGCCGACGCAAGGGTATGTGACTGTCAATCTGACCCCAGACAATATGCCCTATGACTCGTTCTCTTCAGGCATTCAGGTTTTACCGCCTGGCTGCAATGTGCGCGAACATGGGCATAGACAGAACCATGAACTGTTATTTGTATACGAAGGGACAGGCCGCGCCGAAATTGAAGACGAGACCTACGACATTGTTCCAGGTTCGACGATTATGTTCGGTCGCTATGCGCGGCATTTTGTTGAGAACACCGGCGATGTTGATATGAAATTCTTCTGGGTCTTCTTTCCACCCGCGCTGGAGGATTGGTTTCGTGCCATCGGCAAACCGCGCACGCCGGGTGAGCCCATGCCGGAAAAATTCTCTCGGCCGGACAATGTCATGGACATCTACAACGGCATGAAGTTCATACCGCCCCGCCCGGATGCAAAGTAGGGCGCGAAAAAAAAGCCCGGATGCAAAGTAGGGCGCGAAATAGAAAATTAAGATAGAGAACATTATGTTGGTTTTAAACAGACAGGCCCTGATCGAAGCGTTGACCCATGCCGAGTGCGTCGAGTTGATGGATGGTGCCATGCGCGCCGTTTCCCGCCGTGAGGTCGAAATGCCCCTGCGTCAGTTCATGGCCGTGCCCGGCACCAAGGGCAAGCTGGGCATGATGCCCGGATACATTGGCCAGACGGATCAACAAGAGGCGTGTTTTGGTATTAAGGTCGTCAGCAAGTTTCCGCGCGAGCCCGGCAGCCCGCTGTCCAGCCATGTGGGCGCGGTGCTGTTGTTTGAAACCAAAGACGGCATGCCTGTCGCGCTGATGGATGGCCGTGAGTTGACCGCTATTCGCACCGCCGCCACCACCGCCATGGCCACCCGCACCCTGGCCCGCAAAGATGCCGCCTCGCTCACCTTTATGGGCTGCGGCGAAGAAGCCCGGCACCACATTCAAGCCATTTTGCCCGTCCGTCCCATCACCAAAATTATCGTCTGGGGCCGCAACGCGGAACGGGCTCAAAAATTCTGTGACGAACAAACCTTGCCCAATGGCGTGTCCATTGTCGTCGAGCCCGATGCCGAGAAAGCTGCGTCCGAAGCCGAAATTCTGTGCACGGTCACGTCTTCCACCCAACCCATTCTCAAAGGCGCGTGGTTGCGACCCGGTGTACATGTCAATCTGGTCGGCGCGGCGGTGCGCACCTCCGCCGAAGCCGATATTGATGTGGTGAGCCGCAGTAAATTCTACGTGGACTATCTGCCCTCGGCGCTGGAACAGGCGGGCGAGTTGGTCAATGCCATCGCAGCCGAGGTCGTCACGCGTGATCATGTGATCGGTGAAATTGGCGCCGTGCTGAATGGCGATGCACCAGGCCGCATGACGGACGACGAGATTACCGTGTATAAGTCGTTGGGTGTGGCCGCGCAGGATCTTGCCGCCGGCCTGGCCGCCGCAAAGAACGCGGATGAGAGCAACATTGGCCTCGCCTTAGAGTGGTAAGTGCCTCGCACGAGATTGGTAAGTGCCTCGCACGAGATTGGAAAGTGCCTCGCACTGGATTGGTAAGTAAGGATTTCTAAGTGACGACATTAAAGCAACGTTTGGCGCAGCCCGAAATTGTGGCCGCCCCCGGCATCTACGATGCGCTGACCGCAAGTCTGGCGCAAAAAGCAGGCTACGAAGCCGTGTTTGTTTCTGGTTCCGCCGTCGCTTTCAGCCAACTCGGGCGGCCCGATATTGGTTTGGTCACCATGACCGAAATGGCCCAGGTGGTGGACCGCGTACGCGACCGTGTGGACATTCCTTTGTTTGTCGATGCGGATTCCGGGTTTGGTAATTCTTTTCATGTGCGCCGCTGTGTGCGGATGTTTGAACGGGCGGGGGCGTCCGGTATTCAGATCGAAGATCAGATCAACACCAAACCCGCCAAAGAGGTCACTCAACGCCCGTTGGTGTCCATTGAAACCATGGTCGGTAAAATCAAAGCCGCGCTGGATGCCCGCACCTCGGAAGACACCATCATCAGCGCCCGCAGCGACGCCATGTTTACCGAAACGCCAGAGCAAGCCCTAGAGCGTGCCGTGGCCTATGCGGACGCCGGAGCCGACATGGTGTTTATCGAAGCCGTCAACGATGCCGCCGACCGCAAGCGTCTGTGCGACACTTTAACCGACCGCGTGTTTCTGCTGTTCAACCTGCTCAAACCCGGCGCGCTGCAAGCGCCGACGCCGCAAGACTTGCAAGAGTTGGGCTATGATGTGGTGTTGTTTCCCCAAGCGGTCATCGGTCCGTCCGCCAATGCGGCGTGGCAATCCCTGAACCAACTCAAAGGCAATAATGTCTCGGCGGATCCTCAAGCGGTGACCGACCTGATCGACGCCGCGCAACAGTCGAAGTGCTAGCTTCCTGCTGATCAGATAACTCTTGTGGGCAGAGATCCTGACCCATGGACCATCTTCAGCAAATGACCACGCGTCGGTCGTGTTACATGAATTGAGCATACGCGCCTTAAATTCATACCCTAGCCTGCGGGTCTAACGTCGGAATTTTCGGCGCATACGGGAGGGATTTATGCGTAATTATATGAAAGCCTTGGGCTTGGCGGTTATTTGTTTGTCGCTGAGTTCACCTCTGCTGGCGGCTGACAAGGTGGTGGTCGTCGGCGGCACCAGCAGCACCGGCATCGCCGCCATCCGCTTGGCCCAGGAGGCCGGCTATGATGTGGTTGGCACCACTCGCAGTCTGGAACGGGCCCGCGAACGCTACGGCAGCGATATCAACTGGGCCGTGGTCGACATCAAAGACCCGGCAACCGTAGCCGCCGCGTTTGAAGGCGCGGATTACATCATCTCGTCCATTGGCTCGCTTGAACCAACGGGCGATAACCGGCCGGAAAACGTCGACTATAAGGGCGTCGTGAACATGGTCGATGCCGCCATCGCGGCGGGGGTCAAACGGTTCGTGTTAATCTCCTCAGCCGGGGCTGGCGGGGATGTTCGCAATCGCCTCAACTTTATCTTCAACAACATCCTGGTGTGGAAGTGGCTGGGGGAAGATTACCTGCGTGACAGCGAAATGGAGTCCGCAATTCTGCGGCCCGGAAACTTAAACGATGATCCCGGCGGTGTGACGGGGGTCGATCTGCTTCAAATCGATAGTACGGCAGCGCGGCGGCAAATTCCCAGGGCCGATGTTGCAGCGGTCGCTGTGCATTGTCTGGAGAGCGTGGATTGTAAAAACAAAACCTTTGAGATGTTCGCCGATCTCGAAGGGCCGGTCGGTCAATGGAAGTCCACGCTGGCCGGGCTTAAGGAAGATGACGTCACTATTATGGCCATGCCACAACGCTAAAGTTTGAGTGACTGCGAGAGTTAAAGTCGAGATCAAAGTCGAGATCGAAAGGGCGGTGGCGTTCTTGTCATCGCCCTTTTTTTCGTTGATCTTCGCTCTGACGGATTGATCACAGCGATAAATTCATTTGGTGAGACTCTCAGTATTATGATCATGAACGTTTATGTATGATTTGGGAGTGACTTTATCTTCATCGTGCAGTTGAAACAGGTTGTAGTGTTACACCGTAAAACGAGAGCCTACCTATGACGCCACGTAAACAGCCGCCACGCATCCTGTTATTGAGCAGGGCTCGCGCACTGGTCTGTGCGCTAATGGTCTTCGCTATATCGATCCAGCTTTCAGCATCCGCCTCTGCCGCCGAGATTGAATGGCGTTTTGCGCACTATCTTCAAGAAGAGCACTTTTTTGCAGCGGGCTGGTTGACCGACTGGGTTGAGGAATTGGAGCGCCGCTCCGAAGGCCGGATCAAGGTTGACGTTCACCCCAACAATTCTCTGCTTCGATTGGCGGCCATTGCCCCAGGGGTGCGCGATGGCGCCGCCGAGATTGGGTTTGGCCCTGCGCCAGAAAGCCCGGCGCTAGACTTGCTCGAATTGCCGTTCATTGCGGAGTCAGCCGTGCATGGCACCCACATCGCCATGTCGCTTCTAGCGGATCACGATGATGTCAAAAAAGACTTGGCAGGTTTGCACGTGGCGGTGCTGCAAACCAACGCCCCCTCGCTGATCCATACCAAAGATAAACCCGTGCGCGTACCGGGAGATCTTCAGGGCCTGAAGATGCGCGGCGCGACAGACTACATTCGCGATATTCTGGGCGTACTGGGGTCGGAGCCTGTGGCAGGCTATCTGGCGCCGCAAGTGTATGGGCTGCTTGAGGCGGGGACCGTCGATGGCACCCTCTGGCCCTATGAGGCGATCCGGATTTTTAATCTGGGTGAGCAAGCCAATCATCACACCGAAATGTATTTTTTCGTGTCGGTGCTTGGGCTGTTCATCAACGCTCAGGCGCTCAACGCCTTACCGGACGATCTGCGCGCCATCGTAATGGACATGTCCGGCCCGGATGTGGCGCGCAGCGCGGCGGTGGAATGGGATCAGGAAGAGCAGCGGGGCCGCGATACAGTCATTGAGCTGGGTAACACCATTCTCACCCCCACGCCTGAAGAACGCGCGGCCTGGCGCAGTGCGGCACAGCCTCTCATTGATCAACGTTTGACCGCGCTTGGACAGTCCGGCTTCAATGCTTCTCAACGCTATCAGCACCTGTTGGAGAGAGCTGCAACCTTGCCGACAGAGTGAGACGCCTGCAACTCTCCCACCACCTCAGTCGTTGAGTTCACGCACCAGCCGGAACCCCGTTGCGCCGTAGCGGGTGTCTAGGTTTTGGCCGCGCACACGGTGGGCTGAGCGCACTGTCCAGGGAAAGCTGAACCAGCTGCCGCCGCGCACCACCACACCCAATGCGCACGCGTTGTCGCGCCAGGCCGAGCCATCGGTCGGTGCACCGTCATAGCTTTCGTGGAAACAATCGTCGATCCACTCGCCCGCATTGCCCAGCACCCCGTGGAGACCAAACGCATTGGGAGCAAAGGCATTCACCGGCGCGGTATAAATAAATCCATCGTCGCAGTTGAACGGCGTGAAGTCATCATAGTTGGCCGGGCGGGAATGCACCGCCGCCAGGCTTTGATCCGCCACATTGGTGAACTGGCAGCTGTCATCAATATTGTTGCCCCAGGGCCGCGTGGTCGAGGTGCCGGCGCGGGCGGCATATTCCCATTCGGCCTCGGTCGGCAGACGGTAGGTTTCGCCGGTGCGCTCCGACATCCAGGCCGCAAACGCATTCACTTCGGCGAAATCCACACACACCACCGGGTGATCATCGGTTTGTGGAAACCCGGGGTCACGCCAAGATTTGCCCTCTTGCACAACCCAGCCCGCCATTTCGTCGTAATTGTCGCTGGTGGAATCCCAGGCCCAGCATTTGGGTCCGGTGGGAAAATCTGTGTCTGCGACAAAGCGGGCGTATTCGCCGCGGCTCACTTCGTACTTGCCGATGGCAAAGGGCTTTTCAAACACGACTTCGCGACGCGGCTGCTCGAATTTTGCAAAATCGAACGGCACCTTCGGTGGCGCAGGGACTTTCTCGCGCGTGCGTTCTTCCTCGGTCGATCCCATCACAAAAGAACCCGCCGGCACCACCACCATCACGGGGCAGGTGTCGCAATCTTGGATCACGGCGGGCTGTGCGTGTTGGGCCGCTGCGTCTGGGCTCAGGCCCGAGATGGCACACAGCACCAGAAACGCTGTGCTGAAGACCGTGGTGACTGGGGTGCGGGAAAAGGTGCGAAGCAAAGAACGAGAGACCGACGGCATATTTTTCTTCCTAATCTGGGGCTCTAAGAATGCACGGAATGTATGCCGATCAGCTTAAAGCTTTGCGATTGCCAAAGTCCACCGATGTGAGATCGCCCACAACCGTTGCCTTCGGTTGCGCCCCGCCGTTAAGGTCTGTGCCTTAAACCTTACGTCAGCCCGTAAACCAAATGAAAAAAGCCATATGAAACGAGCCACATGAAACTAGAAAACAAAATCTGTCTCGTCGTCGGGGCCAGCTCCGGCATGGGGCGACGCACCGCCATGGAAGCGGGCCAGCAGGGCGCGACCGTGATCCTCGCCGCCCGCCGGGTGAAAGACTGTGACGCTGCCGCGCAAACCATCTGCGATGCCGGGGGCGACGCCATGGGCCTGGAACTGGATGGTACCGACCGTGAGTCCATTGCCGCCGCCTTTAAAATCATCGACGACACATACGGTCGTTTGGATTGCGCGTTCAATAATCTCGGCAGTGCCTTTGGGGATTCTCCGTTGCATAAAACGCCGGTAGACCGGTGGACCGATACCCTCGCCGTTAATCTCACGTCCGTATTCAACCTGATGCAGTTTGAAATACCGCTGATGCAAAAAAGCGGCGGCGGCGCCATCGTCAACAACAGTTCCACCGGCGGCATGCGCGGGGTGAAAAACATGGCCGATTATGCGGCGGCCAAATGGGGTCTGGTGGGCCTGACCAAATCCGCTGCGCTGGACTACGGCGACGACAACATCCGCGTCAACGTCATCGCGCCGGGCATCATCACCACCGAAAAGGCCGAGAAAATTCAGGCCAACATGCCCGAATTGTTTGACACCCTGCGCAATCAAATTCCCGGCAAACGCTTTGGCGAGATGCAAGACATCGCCAATGTGGTGACTTGGCTGATGAGCGACGACGCCCGCTACGTCAGCGGCGCGGTGCTGCCCGTGGATGCAGGCAAAACGGCAGGGTAGAGGTGACTCGTAAATAACCACCTCCGTCGCACTCGGGTTTACCCCGCGTGCCCAGGGTTTCAAGCAGGTTGAGTGTTTAGCGCCAGAGCTCCTTAAGTCATTGATCTAAATACCTTTTTTCACTCACGAAACTTCATGACCTAAACACGAAACACTGTTGTGCATGGGCTCGTTTCAAAGTGTGCTAACCCTTTGAAATTATTAGATTCAGAGGTTCGTGCATGGGCTCGTTCCAAGGTGGCTGCCCCTTTGCTTTTTTTGCCCCCCTCCAATCACGCCTGTGATTGCCAGTGAGGGCTCCTGTCTCCTAGACTTCACACCGGCCCCTTAACGCGTGCGTTCTCAGGAACTGACTTCACATGACCTCTCTTTTCAGAAGCCCTCTCTCCTCCGCCTTATCCCGACGCTCTGCGCTCCAGGGCGCTGCTGTGACGGGTCTGGCCACAGGTCTGGCGGCGGCGGCTTTGCCCTCGCGGGCGCGCGGGGCGACTGAAGTTGACGTGCTGGTGGTCGGTGCGGGGCTGTCCGGTCTGTTTGCCGCGACCCTGCTTGAAGAGGCGGGGGTGTCTGTGGCCGTGGTCGAGGGCCGCGACCGCGTCGGCGGGCGCGTCTATACGCTGTATGATATTCCCGGCAAACCGGAAGCGGGCGGCGAGGTGTTCGGCGCGTATTATGCCCGCTGTCTGGATATGGCGACCCGGTTGGACTTGACCCTGCAAGCGCCGCGGCCCCGCTCTCAGGCGGGCGACGATCAGTTGATGATGAACATTCGCGGGCAAAACATCATGATCCCCGACTGGGCTGAGCATCCCCTGAACCCCCATCCAGACGACCTCAAAAACAAAACCCCCTGGCAGGTGTTTTTCGGCGAACTGCCCAAAGACAATCCCATGCAAAACCTCGACGACTGGACCGATTCCGACTTCGCGGCGTTTGATATCCGTTTTGCCGATCACCTCAAAGCCAAGGGCTTCAACGAGGAGGCCATTCGTCTGCAAGAGGTCAACAGCGCCTATGGCAACACGGTCTATGACGTCTCCATGCTGCATATCTTTCATTACTTTGTGTGGATGCAGTTGCAAGCCTCGGGCGGCATCCGCACCCAAATTGCCGGTGGCAATGAACGTCTGCCGGCGGGTATGGCCGGGGCGTTGAAGTCAGACGTGCGGTTGAACAAGCCGGTCAGTGCCCTGGTGTCCGATGCCACCGGGGCCGAGGTCATCTTTGCGGATGGGAGCAAACTGCGCGCCCGCAAGGTGATCTGCACCTTGCCGTTCAGCCTGTTGCAGGAAATCCGCATCGAGCCCGCCTTGCAGGGCCGTCAGCGCGAGGCGGTTCAGACTTTGCCCTATTACAAGACCTTCCAAATTCACTACGCCATCGAACGTGAGTTCTGGAAAGACGATGGCCTGCCGCCCTCCATGTGGACGGACTCCGCCTTTGACCGCCTCAATCTGCTGCCGGAAGAGGACAGCGATGCCCCGGCCTGCTATCTGGCTTATGTCAACGGACGTCAGGCGGCACGCCTGGACCGCCTCGGCCTTGAGGGGGCCGAGCGTCTGGTGCGCTCGGAAATCGAGCGCCTGCGCCCGGCCTCCAAGGGGGCGCTCAGGCCGTTACGCGTGCACTCCAATCAGCGGGATCCGTTTATCGGTGGCTCCTATGCCTACTGGCAGCCGGGTCAGCCCCTGACCCTGCCAGACCCCATGGGCCAGCCGCACGGCCATATTCATTTTGCCGGCGAGCATCTGGCCCGGGTCAACCGGGGCATGGAAGGGGCCATGGAATCCGGCGAACGGGCCGCCTTCGAGGTGTTGGATTCCCTGTAAAAGGGACCTATATCGCCAAATATCGCCGTCAGAGTCTGGGCCAAGGCTCACGTTCTGATATATATCTGGTATATAATGGGGCAACCCAAAGTTTTTGGGGCCTCTTTGTTGAGAGATGCCCACCATCGACAGGAGACTCAGGTGAACACACAGGTCACGCCAGACAGCCTCGCATTTGGAACCCCGGATATGAGCACTGACATGAACACAGGCACGAGTCCCTCTGCCTCCCGGCGCTCAGTCCTCAAAATGACCGGCGCTGCCAGCGGTGGCCTGGTGATTGGGTTCGCCCTCAAGCCAGACACCAAAGGCGTATTCGGCTCTGCTCATGCTGCGACAGGTAACGCTGCAACAGGTGAGACGGCGTTTGCCCCGAATGCCTTCCTGGAAGTAAACCCCAATGGCCGGATTCTGATTTACTCTAAATCGCCTGAAATTGGCCAGGGCATCAAGACGGCTTTCCCGATGATTATCGCCGAAGAATTAGATGCCGCCTGGGATGACGTCGATGTCGGCCAAGCGCCCATCAATCCCGAAGTTTATGGCCGTCAGAGCGCGGGTGGGTCTTTCTCTATCAAAGGCTCTTATGATCAACTGCGCGCTGCCGGGGCGACCGCCCGTGCCATGCTGGTATCCGCCGCCGCGCAAAACTGGGACGTCGAGGCTGCTGCCTGTAAAACCGCCGACAGCCATGTGATTCATCCGGATGGCGAAACCCGTGTGCACTATTCAGAATTGGCCGCGCTGGCCTCTGAAATGCCCGTGCCGGACGCTGAAAGCCTGACTCTCAAAGACCGCAAAGACTTCAGCCTCATGGGCACCTGGGTCGGCGGTGTTGAAAACGACAAGGTTGTCTCGGGTCAGCCGCTGTTCGGCAGCGATCAGGTGGTGCCGGATATGGTGTACGCCACGTACACCAAATGTCCGGCGTTTGGCGGCACCGTCGCCTCGGCCAATCTGGATGAAATTCGCGCCATGGACGGCGTGCTTGATGCCTTCGTGCTGGACGGCACCGGCGTGGATGTCGAGGTTATGCCCGGTGTGGCCATTATCGCCACCTCCACCTGGGCGGGGCTGAAAGCCAAAGGCGCTTTGGATGTGCAGTGGGATGAAACCAACGCGGCCAAAGACAGCTGGTCGGCTTCCTTAAAACAGGCGAAAACCCTCGCTGGCACCAAGGGCGCCAACGAAATCATCACCAAGGGCGATGTCGATGGCGCGATGAAAAATGCCGCCGCCACGGTCGAAGCCTTTTACAGCTATCCGTTCCTCGCGCATGCGCCCATGGAGCCGCAAACCACAACAGCTTGGCATCGTGGCGATGAAGTTGAAGTCTGGGCGCCGACTCAGACCCCAGAGCGGGCCTTAAGCACGGTTGCTGAGGTTTTCAATCTGCCCCCTGAAAAAGTCACCATCCATCAAATTCGCGCAGGCGGCGGATTTGGTCGTCGGATTTATAATGATGTTGTGGCCGAGGCCGTGGCCATTTCGCAAAAAGTCGGGGCGCCTGTGAAGTTGCAGTGGACCCGTGAAGATGACACCCGCCACGATTTCTATCGCGCTGGGGGATTCCACCATATTTCCGGGTCAGTCGATGCCGATGGCAAAATTTCGTCGATCCGCGACCATATGGTCAGCTTTACCACCACTGGCGAGCGTGCCGTCACCGGTGGTGGTTTGCGCGACGATGAATTTCCGGTGCCGCTGATCGAAAACGCTGAGCTGAGCCAGACACTATTGCCATGGAAAACACCCTGCGGGGCCTGGCGGGCACCGGGCTCTAATGTGTTTGGCTTTGTCTACCAGTCGTTTCTGAATGAACTCGCCGTCGCTGCAAACCGCGATCATGTAGAGTTTTTGCTGGATATGTTGGGTGAACCCCGTTGGCTTGATCCTGGCAATACACGGACTCTCGATACAGGGCGGACCGCCGATGTGATCAAGCTCGCCGCTGAAAAAGCGGGCTGGGGAAAACCATTGCCAGCGGGTCATCATTTGGGTCTCGGGTTTTATTTCAGCCATGCCGGACATTTTGCTGAGGTGGCCGAGGTCAGTGTTGATGCCTCAAATTCCGTTAGGATTCATAAAGTAACAGTGGCTGGTGATGTCGGCCCGATTGTGAATATGAGTGGGGCCCAGGCCCAGTGTGAAGGCTCGGTGATTGATGGCATCAGCGCCATGATGGGCCAGCAGTTGGCGATCGAAAACGGTCGCGTTCGCGAGGGTAACTTTGATGCCTACCCTATTCTCAAAATGGCTGATGCCCCTGAGGTCGAGGTTCACTTTATTCAGTCGGAACATGCCCCAAGTGGTCTGGGTGAGCCTGCGTTGCCGCCACTGGCCCCTGCGGTTTGCAACGCCATTTTTGCGGCGACCGGCAAGCGCATCCGGACCTTACCCCTGAGTGACGAAGGGTTCTCTGTCTCAGCTTAATGCCAGACACACACGACCGGACTGAGGACTCTGCTGGCGGCACCAAGACCCTCCAGACGGTGACGCGGGCGATGGCCATTCTCGAGCTGATCAGCCGGGAGGGTCCGCTCAACGTGACGACGATCTCAAAAGCCATCGGTATTTCCCGCTCGGCTTGCTTGCGCATTTTAAAAACGCTGATGGCCAGTGGTCATGTGGCCAAGCCTTCCGGTGGCCGCACCTATTTTCTGACCGAGCGTATTCTCACGCTGTCGTCGGGCTATACGCGCAATAATATCCTCGCCAATGTGGCCGAGCCGATTATCAGGGCGGCGGCCGAGCAGGTGCTCTGGCCCTTGGTGCTCACGGTTCCCGCAGGCTCAGAAATTTTGGTGCTGGTGACCACGGAGCCGGAGAGCCCGCTGGCCTTGCAACGCATGACCGCCGGCTATCGCATCGCCCTGACCGACACCGCCTCGGCGCGCATCGTTTTGGCAAAGTCCCATGATGAAGTGTGCCAGGAATACCTAAACACGGTCAGATCTTCGGAGATCATGGCCCCTGTCGCGGGCGCATTTGCTGAGGACGTCAAGCGTGCGCAGAAAGACGGCTTTGCCTTTCATCAAGTGCCCGGCTCGCGTGAGAAATCACTGGCGGTGGCCATCAGCAGTGAAGGTGCAGCGGTCGCAGGACTAACAGCGCGATTTATTGCCTCGGCGCTGTCGGACACCCAGGCCAAGGCCGAGCTCCTGCCGGTGCTGCAAGATACGGCAGGTCTCATCAGCAAAGCCCTTGCAGCACATTGACTCGGGCCGATTAGATATCGTCGCCTGGCTCGTCTTCCGGAATGGCTTTCTCGGCCCGCTCCGCTTGTTGCAGCAGCAGATAAAACACGCGGTCGCTAATGTCCTGCCGCAAAACTTCCCGCTGGTTTGCGGCTTCTTCATCAGGAGAGTAGGTGTGAACCTCTTCTTGTTTCAGGACACCTTTCGCCTCCAGCAGACGTTCAACCGCATCCAGGCGTTGCCGCGTGACCAGCAGTTCGTTCAAGAGGGAGACATTCATCGACAACAGAATATCGTTCGCCTCGTCCTCGAACATCATCGGACGTGGACCTTTAGCGACGCGCGGTAGCCGCACTTTTTCGTCTGTGCTCATGATTCGGTCCTATTCCTTGATGCCGATGATGTACGCCATGCCCAGCGGCGATCCCGCCGGTGCGCCGTATCCCACGGCCCGCGAGGTTTCAATCGCGGCGTCAATTTTGGCCTGGTCTTTCCCGCCCTTCACCTGAGAGAAATCGCGGATCACGTTTTCAGGCAGGAACCCCGCATCCGTCGCGACTTCCTTCAAGTCGAGTGTGCGATACTTGGTCCAAAACGGCTCGTTATTGTAATGCGTTTCGTTGGTGTAAATGAATTGCCGATAGGGGTCGATTTCGCTCAGTTGCGGCAGGTCCGCATGGATCATCACGCCACCCGGCTTCAACAACCGATGACATTCTTTGATGATCGCGGGCCAGGCTTTGGTCGAGGTTTCATGGGCTAGGATGTTCGACGTGATCAGATCAAAGCTGGCATCCTCAAACTTGGTGTGTTCGGCGGATTGTTGCGAGAAATGAATTTTGAGGCCCAGGGCTTCCGCGCGGGCATGGCCGTAGCGCAACAGGGCCGGACCAACATCAATCGCATACACCTCAGCCTCGGGCCAGCGCTTCACATAAGCAGCAGTGCTGTGACCGATGGTGCAGCCCATATCGAGAACCTTTTTGGGGTTCAAATCGGGGAACACTTCATCCAAGTAGCCGCACACCATTCGACCGGCCATGTCGGTCATGCCGCTGCTGCCGCTATTATAAATGTGTATTGAGCGGTCGTAGATTGCACCTGCCGAGATATCATCTTCACAATTTTCAGCCGCGAAGCCCCCCGGTTGGCAATGAATATCCACGGCGGTGATGTAGCGGGGCAGTTCTAGTGTCGGGTCCAGTTCCAAAGAGCCCAGATTCTGGTCCATCTCCTTTGATTTTTTGATCAGATCCGGCAGTTGATTTTCCACAGGCGGAATCAACGATTCGTACATCAGCTCTTGCACAACCCGATGAAAGCCCATCTGGAATTTCATATAATTGTCTTTGAGCATTTCCTTGCGAATCTGACGATAATCATCCAACGGTGCGCCGGTCTTTTTCTCGTAAGTCGGCTTAATCTCGCGATAGAACATTTCCCGGCTGCCCGCCGCAAACTTGCGCAGCAGAGATTGCCGCAACGTCCGGATATTGTTTTGCCGCTCGGCCTCGT
This sequence comes from Rhodospirillaceae bacterium, assembly GCA_040221475.1. Classification (GTDB taxonomy): domain Bacteria; phylum Pseudomonadota; class Alphaproteobacteria; order Rhodospirillales; family Rhodospirillaceae; genus WLXB01. The sequence continues at coordinate 87,711 of JAVKEJ010000053.1, forward strand.
CGTGGCTGCGGTTGGTCATCATCGGGTGTTCGTGCTGGACTTCGGCCATTCTTGCCTCATTTCATTAGAGTTTTAATATTTTACCAGATTTAAGCTTTGAACGTCTGTATTCAACGGAAAACACCATTAAACCAGCAGTTCTGGGCAACTGTTCAGTTGTTCACTACGTTGCCCGTGAAGTGAGCATGTTTCATACCCTTCATACGTGATCTGGCGTAAAACGGTTCTGTACCCTGGCGTGTAAGCGCTGCTTTCGAATTCAGATTGGACGACACCTGTGGCGCTACATTGCTGGAAGGTGTAGGACTCAGTATATGTCCATACATGCCGCTTTAAACCACCAAACACATTATGTTTATGATCGTCGGGTCGAAATGGGGCCTCAAACCATTCGCCTGCGTCCTGCGCCGCACAGCCGCACGCCGGTTTTGAGCTATAGCCTCAAGATTGAGCCAGAAGGCTACTTTATCAATTGGCAGCAAGATCCGTTTGGCAATTATCTGGCACGTATCGTCTATCCCGACCCTGTGACTGAGTTTCATGTGGAAGTTGATCTGGTCGCCGATATGGCGGTTTATGATCCATTTGATTTTTTCCTTGAGCCGGAGGCGGACACCTATCCGTTCAAATACGAAGACACTCTGCATGACGACCTAGAGCCCTACATGGACCTGGATAAGCCGGGTCCGCTGTTTAAAGAGTGGCTGTCTAATCTGGATATTCCCGACCCGTCTGATGAGAAGAAGACGATCGACTTTATTGTTGGTCTCAATCAGAAACTTCAGTCGGATATTGATTACGTCGTGCGGATGGAGCCAGGTGTCCAAACACCTGATGAAACCCTGGGGACCGGTAAAGGGTCCTGCCGGGATACCGGATGGATGCTGGTCCAGGCGTTTCGTCATCTTGGCATCGCCAGCCGGTTTGTTTCTGGTTATCTGATTCAGCTTAAGCCAGACGTCAAATCCATCGACGGTCCGTCGGGAACTGATGTTGATTTTACCGACCTGCACGCGTGGGCTGAAGTGTATTTACCTGGGGCAGGGTGGATTGGTCTTGATCCCACCTCTGGATTGCTGACAGGGGAAGGGCATATTCCGCTGGCCTGTACGCCAAGACCCTCCAGCGCTGCGCCGATCAGTGGTGCGGTTGGGGAAGCCAACACCAAGTTTGATTTCGAAATGTCGGTTACGCGCATTCAACAATCTGCGCGCGTCACGTTGCCTTATACGGAAGAGCAATGGCAATCCATCAATGCTCTGGGTCATCAGATTGACGCAGACTTAAAGAAGAACGACGTCCGGCTGACCATTGGCGGCGAACCAACCTTTGTGTCTCTTGAAGATCCGGATGCAGCGGAGTGGAACACGGCAGCGGTAGGCCCGCGAAAGCGCGAGCTTGGGGCGAAACTGATTAAGCGATTGCGCAAGAAGTTTGCCCCCAACGGTCTGCTGCATTACGGCCAAGGCAAATGGTATCCGGGCGAGCAATTGCCACGCTGGGCCTTTGCGTTGTATTGGCGCGCTGATGGCAAACCCATTTGGTCCAATGAAGCCTTAGTGGCCGATGAAACCGTGGATCATGAGCCGACGGTTGAGGATGCCCAGGCTTTTCTGACGGGCATCGCTAAGCGCCTTGAGGTTGAGCCAGAGGCTATCCTTCCAGCGTATGAAGACCCCTGGCATTTTATGGGCCAAGAGCGGAAGCTGCCGGAAAACCTGGATCCTAAAACCAATAAGCTCGATGATCCGTTGGCGCGTGATCGCTTGGCCGAAGTTTTTGAACGCGGTTTAGAAACCCCGCGTGGATTCGTGCTGCCCATCCAGCGCTGGAACGCCAAGGGCGGCAAGCGCGCCTGGTACAGTGAGAAGTGGTCGACCCGCACAAAGAGTATATTCTTGATCCCTGGGGATTCCCCGGTGGGTTATCGCTTGCCTTTGCCATCGCTGCCGCACATTGAGCCAAGCGAATATCCCTATGTCATTCCGGCCGATCCTTTTGCAGAACGCGATGAACTGACGGATCCTGATGAGCGCAACCAAAGATTTTTACGTGACAAGACGGGTGAAGCCGAGAGACCTGGCGAGCAGCAGGTTCTGACCAGCCAAGTCGGCAAAGCGGGTGGCAATCGTTTTGTACGCGCCGCCATGACCATCGAGCCGCGCGATGGCCGTCTCACCATCTTTATGCCGCCTGTTGAATCTCTGGATGACTATCTTGATCTGGTTGCGGCGGTGGAAAACTGCTCGGCCGAAATGGATGTGCCGTTTCATTTGGCTGGCTATACGCCGCCAAAAGACCCCCGGTTGAACGAGATCAAGGTCACGCCAGATCCGGGCGTGCTTGAGGTTAACATCCAACCGGCGTCCAGTTGGGATGAGATGGTGGCGATCACCACCACAATTTACGATGAGGCGCGACAGCTGAAGCTCGGCACAGAAAAGTTCATGCTCGATGGCCGCCATACCGGCACGGGTGGTGGCAACCATTTTGTTTTGGGTGGCGCGGAACCGGCGGCCAGTCCGTTCTTGCGGCGGCCTGATCTGCTGCAGAGTTTGGTGACCTATTGGCAACATCATCCGGCTTTGTCGTATCTGTTTTCAGGGCTGTTCATCGGGCCAACCAGCCAGGCACCGCGCATCGACGAAGCGCGCAACGACTCTCTGTACGAGATGGAGCTCGCGTTTACGCAGGTGCCGCGTCCGGGCGGTGATAAACCGATTGCGCCGTGGCTGGTGGACCGCATTTTTCGCAATCTTCTGATTGATGTGAGCGGCAATACGCATCGCTCTGAGATTTGTATTGATAAACTATATTCTCCCGACGGTCCGACCGGTCGACTGGGCCTGGTTGAATTTCGTGCGTTTGAAATGCCGCCTCATGAACGTATGAGCCTAGCGCAGCAACTCTTGCTGCTTGGCCTCGTTTCGCGCTTCTGGTCGAAGCCCTACGAAGGCAAATTAGTGCGTTGGGGCACCCAACTCGCTGATAAGTTTATGCTGCCGTATTATGTCTGGCAGGATTTCAAAGGCGTGATTGAAGATATGGAATTGGCCGGCTATCCCTTTGATCCGGTCTGGTTTGAAGCGCACTTTGAATTTCGATTCCCGCGTTATGGATCTATCCAACACGAAGGTATTGAATTGGAAGTGCGCCAAGCGCTGGAACCCTGGCATGTTATGGGCGAAGAAGGCGCGGTTGGTGGCACCGTGCGCTATGTGGACTCCTCGGTTGAGCGCCTCCAGGTGAAACTGAACGGCGCAACGGACTCCCGCTATGTGGTGGGTTGCAATGGCAAACGTGTGCCGCTTGCAGCGACCGGAAAGAACGGCGAGAGTGTCGGCGGTATCCGCTTTCGGGCTTGGCATCCGTCCTCAAGTCTGCATCCGACCATTGGGGTTGATGCGCCGCTGACCATTGATCTCTATGACACCTGGACGGGGCGCGCCGTTGCCGGTTGTACCTATCATGTGGCACATCCTGGCGGACGTAACTTTGAGCACTTCCCGGTGAACTCCTACGAGGCTGAAAGTCGGCGTCTGTCGCGGTTTGAACAGTACGGTCATTCTCCTGGCCCCTCGGCCCCTCCTGAAGATATTTCTCGGCCAGAGTTTCCCTGCACTTTGGACTTGAGATGGTCTAAAGCAGTATAATGCGTCCCTAGATTTCAGTTTCTACAATTTCGTTTAGGTAAATGAGCGAACTCCAAAACCCCAAAAAAAGCGACGGACCATTTCCCGAAAGCCGGGATATTCTCAACGCTTATTCAACGGCATCCACTGTCTATGATGAATTGCGTGCGCGCGATGGCAAAGTGCGTCCGCATTGGCAGTCATTGGTCAAGCAAGTCCAGGGGTATACTGTCCAAGACCGGATCGCAGTTCATGATATAGCTGCGCGCAAGCTGTCGGAGAATGGGGTCACGTTTGTCAGCCAAGACAGCACAGATGGCAGTCATACACCGTGGCGCTTGGATTTGCTGCCGCTTCTGATTTCGCAAGAGGAATGGAGTTTTCTTGAATCCGGCTTAGAGCAACGTGCAAACCTTCTGAACAGCATATTGATCGACGTCTACGGCGAACAAAAACTAATGCTCAATGGCCAAGTGCCGCCCGCCTTGATGTTTGGCAATCCACAGTTTCTCAGACCGTGTCAGGGCCTATCTGTTCCGGAAGATTCTTATTTGGACCTGATCGCTTTCGATCTGGCGCGTTCGCCCGATGGCAAGTGGTGGGTATTGAATGACCGCACGCAAGCCCCAACCGGTTTAGGGTTTGCGCTCGAAAACAGGTTGATCACATCTTACAGCATGCCGGAAATTTTCGGCGCTCATCATGTCCGGCGTTTGGCCTCATTCTTTGAGAGTTATAACGACAATCTTTTGCGACTAACCCGTAAAGACCAGCCCGTGATTGGTGTGTTGTCATCGGGCCCGACAATGGAAACCTATTTTGAGCACGCCTATTTGGCGCGCTACCTCGGATATTCGGTGGTTGAAGGTGGAGATCTGACCGTTCGCGATGACCGTGTGTATTTGAAAACGGTTGAGGGTCTTAAGCAGGTCGATCTGTTGCTGCGCAGAATTGACTCCGAGTATTGTGATCCTATTGAGTTGCGCACGGACTCTTCGACCGGTGTTCCGAGTCTGGTGAAGGCCGCGCGGTCAGGCAACGTCATCATCAGTAATTCTCTCGGCAGTGGCGTTCTGGAAAATGATGGTCTGAACAGTTTCATGCCGGCCTTGTGCAGGCACATTCTAGGAGAAGATGAACTGCTGCCTGATGTGGCGACCTGGTGGTGCGGGCAACCCAAAGAGCGGAACTATGTGCTGGATCGTTTAGATCAACTGGTGATCCGCAGTGCGTTTAAACCGACCTCAATTTTGAATCCGTCAGAGAATAGCTATTTTGGTCCTGCGATGTCGTCCAAAGAGAAAGATGACCTTCGTCAGAATATTATGAAGTACGGGCATAATTATGTGGGGCAGGAAGTTGTATCTTTGTCGACAGCTCCAGCTTGGACTGACGCGCACACCATTAAGCCGGCACCTTTGACCTTGCGTGTTTTTGCGGCTCGGACTGAGGATGGGTATAAACTGATGCCCGGGGGATTGGCGCGTGTCTCGGATACGACGCACGACTCTGCGCCAGCCATGCACCGCGGGGACTATAGCAAGGACACCTGGATCATTAGCGATAGTCCGGTCGATACGTTCAGTCTTCTTGATAAACAGCGCGCCGAAATCTCAGTCCAGCGCAGTGGTAAGGATTTGCCAAGTCGAACAGCCGATAATCTGTTTTGGCTGGGCCGATACAGTGAGCGCGCCGAAGGGGCCGTACGACTTTACAGAAGCCTACTCAACCGCATGGCTGGTAATTTCGGAATGGCGGAAGAACCAGATGTTCACCGCTTGCTGATAAATCTGTTGGTCAGTCAAAAGCATCTTTCTAAGGAGCGCGCGAAAAAAGCGTTGGCTGCCGGTGTCGAAAACATCGAGAAAGAGCTTTGGAAAATTTTATTTGATGCGGCCTCACCGGATGGTCTGTCTTTGATCCTCTCGAACGTCCAACGTACAGCTGAGATGGTTCGGGAGCGGCTTTCCCTTGATACGTGGCGCATTATCAAGCGTTTAAGTGCACTGGCTCTGCGTCCCACGTTCCGGCGCGGGCAAGAGCTTTCTGATGCGCTTACTATGCTGGATGACATGGTCCAGCAGTTGTCTGCGTTTAACGGCATGGTGATGGAAAACATGACCCGCGGGTATGGCTGGCGTTTCTTGGATATGGGACGTCGGGCAGAGCGTGCTTACCGCGGTGTTGGCCTCCTGTCGCACTTAGCGGTTTCCGGTAATCCAGCCCACTCTGATTGGCTAGATATTCTTCTTGATCTCGCTGATAGCACGATGACCTATCGGACCAGATACAAAGACACGCCGATGACGCCACTTGTGCTTGACCTTCTGTTATCAGATGACAGCAACCCGAGATCTGCGATCTATCAGTTTGCGGCTTTGGCGGATCATATTGATGCGTTGCCGGACCCAAGCGAAACACAGGGCCTCACTTCCATGCAGAAACTCACGGTCGGTTTGCGTACCCCTCTGATGCTCGCTGACGTTGATGAACTGAGTATGATTAATGCCAAAACAGGAAAAAGAGACGCTCTAGAGGCGCTTCTGACTCAGTTGCATGATGGACTTGAAGCGCTGTCCGACTCCGTTGGCCGGATGTATTTTATTCATGCAGAAACGCAGCATTTGTCTGGGCCAAGGTGGTCCGAGGGTGGGCTGTGAAGTACAAAATTCATCACCGTACGGTCTACAAGTACACCCAGACTGTCTCCATCTCTCATCATCTCCTGCATATGACGCCGCGCAGTCATGGCCGACAAATATGCAGCAGGGCCTTTGTTCAGGTGACACCGCTACCAGCTGTGCGCTCGGAAACCTTAGATTATTTTCAAAACACGGTGACCTACGCCACCATTCAAGAACCCCACAACACATTGGAAATTGAGGCGTTGTCAGAGGTCGAGGTTGAAGCCCCTCCGCCGCTACAATTGGCGGTCACGCCACCGTGGGAAGATGTGAACGCCCTATTTCAAAGCATCTCTGATCAAGCCACGCTTGATGCCTATCAGTTTGCGTTTGCTTCGCCTTATGTGACTGGTATTGACGGTGCACGTGAGCTTGCAGAGGCTTCCTTCACGCCAGGACGCCCCATTCTTGAGGCAGCAATGGACCTGACCACGCGCATTTACAGCGATTTCAAATACGAGGGTGGGGTCACAGATGTCTCGACGCCAGTTGCAGAAGTTATCGCAGAGCGACGCGGGGTGTGTCAGGATTTTGCCCATGTTCAGTTGGCCTGTTTGCGTAGTCTTGGTCTGCCTGCACGATATGTGAGTGGTTACCTCCTAACGCATCCTCCAGCGGGACAGACCAAGATGGTCGGTGCGGATGAGTCTCATGCCTGGATTGCCGTGTGGTGTCCTGGTTTAGGCTGGGTTGATTTTGACGCGACAAACAATCTCATACCGAGGGATGAACACATCACGCTTGGGTGGGGGCGGGACTATGGTGATGTCAGCCCGATCAATGGGTTTATGATCGGCGGCGGTAAGCACACGGTTAAAGTCTCGGTTGATGTGCAACCTTTGTCAGTGACGTAGCGCACTGCAAAATTGACCACGCAATGGTCCAAAAACAGCACCGTTGTTTCTAATGATCTTCTCTCCTGAGACACTCCCCAATAATAGAATTGATATGCATTTGAGTGCGGCAGCTATAACAAAAACTGCCGCACAATAACTGCACGATCAATCACCGTGTGAAGTGAGAGTGTTGTGAAAGATTTGAAAGTTGTTTTGGTTGGTGCTGGCATCGGTGGATTAACCGCAGCCATAGCTTTGCAACGGGCTGGTTTCAAAGTGTCTGTGCATGAACAAGCCGAAGAGTTAGGTGAGGTTGGTGCCGGGCTGACCCTCGCGAAAAACGCCAATAAGGCAATGCGGTCTTTGGGTCTTGCGGACAAATTGATTGAGATCGGGTTTCGCCCTGAAAGTGGCGGCGGCAAGGATTTGATGACCGGCGAGATCCACACCAATTCCTCTGCGCCGGGTGACGTGCGTCAGGCAAAAGGGGAAACCGATCCTGATCCAGATGCCCGCTTTCGTATGTTCCACCGGGCAGATATTCACGGTCTTTTGGCTGATACCGTGAGGGCGCATGATCCAGAAGCCATTCATCTCGGCCATTGCTTCAAGTCTCTCAAGCAAGATGAGTCCGGTGTAGAAGTTACCTTTACAAATGGCGATGCCGTGAAGGGCGATTTGGCCATCGGGTGTGATGGCAACCGCTCGGCCGTGCGTCAGTCTTTGTTTGGTGATGATAAAGTTGAGTTTCTCGGATATGTCGCCTGGCGCGGTTTGATTCCTATAGAGTTTTTACCAGAGGGGACCATTAACACCGATACATCTGTATTCAACGGCAAACACCGCAGCGTCGTTCGCTATAAAATACGGGGCGGTAAAACCGTCAACTTCGCCGCCTACGCGCAAAAGAAAGATTGGGTTGACGAGGGATGGTCCGTGCCCGCCCGTAAGGATGAATTGCAGGCAGAATTTGCGGATACCTGTGAGGAAGTTCAGCAAATGATTAAGCATATCCCAGCGGAAACCTGCTTCCGATGGGGCATGTTTGGCCGTGAGCCGATGAAGCAATGGACAGTTGGGCGTGTTTCCCTGCTTGGTGATGCGGCTCATCCTATGTTGCCTTTTTTGGGGCAGGGCGCAGGCATGTCCATTGAAGATGGCGTGGTACTCGCGCGGTGTCTCGAAGCATCCGATAGCATCGAAGAAGGTTTACGGCGTTACGAGGATGCACGCCGTGAACGCACCACCCTCGTGACGATTGGCGCTCGATATAACGGGCTTAGAATGCACGGTACCATCGAAAAAGCATTGGAGGAGCGGGCTAAGGAATATGACCCGATCACCATCCACGATTATAATCCAGCGACCGTTCCGATCTAACAGTCCGATTTAATTTCTCGGCTAAGATCAGAGGCCGTGCGGGATTTATGGTCGCGCTTTATTGAACCTGGCGGGCCATAGCGCCCATCAGTTTCCAATCGTTGTCTGTATCTTTCACCCAGACATGAATGGTGTGATAGCGCTGATCCACTTCGGTGCCATCGGGTAGCATGGTGCGGTGAGTGTTATAGTAAATCACGCCGGTATTCCCATGCATGGCGAAATCATCATAAAACAGCTCAAGCTTTTCTTGGTTTGGAAATTTGAACAAACCGCTTTCTTGATTTTCTTTGAGTTGAGAAATTGGCGACGGCTTCGGTGTTCCTGGGGGCCAGCCCACGTAATTCGGCGAGGAATTGGCGATATAGTAATCAAGGCCCGTTTTTGAGCGCGCTTCATAGATCGCTTTTTCTTTGGCCCACACAATATCACGGGCTTCTTCATATTCTTTGGCAGATTGCGCATTTGCCATAGCCATTGGTCCCAGTGTCATGAAAGCAAAAGCGAGTACTGCAAGACGGATCATGATCGGTCTCCTTTAAGTCTTATGATGTATCAGTCTGATAATTACGACTGTGGTTGGGGTGGTGTTTCTCCTGGAGCACGGATAATGCCGCGCATGATGGTATTCGGAACAAAGGTGTTGTCCCAACGATTGTCACGCGGTGGCGCATTGCCGACGCGCAAGATCACCAAATCTTCAGACGGGACGATGTACACCACTTGGTTGGCATTACCATCATAGAGATAGAGGTCAGCCGCCAAATAGCTTTCCGCATGAGTGGTCACTTGCATGTTGGCGATATCTGGATTTGCGGCCCCCCGCGTCTCGACATAGTCTCCCGCCACATATAGGCCCATACCGGCCCAAGGGTTTTGCGGGGTCGCGATGCGCGTCTTGGCCACATAGCCTTCGGGCAGAAGTTGTACGCCATCCCAGACGCCGTCAAAATAACTCAGCATGCCGAGACGGAAGAAGGTGCGTGCGGGGAGCATGATGCAGCAGCCTGAATGCGCTGTGCCGCCTGGGCGGTTCAGCCAGACTTCGCCCCCCTTAGCCCCGATGGGTTTGAGGATTTGTTCAGACACCCATTCGCCATACCTTACACCGGTGGCGCGTTCTATGAGCGGGGCGACCATTTCCGATGTGGCGTTGGAATAATCGTAACGCTCGCCTGGTTTGTGAGTCAGCGGGTATTCATTGATAATCACATCATCGTGGTAGGGGTGCAGGTAGGCTCTGTTGAGAATACTTTCTGGGCCACGCTCCATGCCCTGGCGCAAGAACCCGGTCCGCATGTCTAGCAAGTGCCGGATCAGCATGGACTCCCGATCCGTACCTTTCCACTCGGTGATGAAATCACTCACCGGTTGGTCCAAGGACTCGATGTAACCTTCCTTTATGGCGCGCCCCACCGCGATTACGGTCACGGGTTTGGCCAGCGAGCGCCCGACGATCAAAGTGTCTGCGTCGGCGCCGTTAAAATACGCTTCGCGCTCTAGCTTGCCTTTGCGCCACACGATGAATGCCTGGGAATTCCGCTCGGCGGCGTAAGCCTCTGTGATGTCGAGAGCCTCTTTGGAGATGGTGCTGGGTTTGCTTTGATCAGTTGCAGGCAGGGGTGTGTACTCATCAGCACCTGGAATCACTTCCAGCGGGTCATATTCCAAACCGCCATTGGCGCCACCGGAGCCACCAAACATAGCCTCAAGGCGCGATAGGTAAAGGTCGTACGCTTCGGGGGGATACTTGGAGTCTACATCGATCGGAGATGTGCTCGCTTGAGCGGCAACCTCAATAGAACCGAGGCCATATCCGACAAAGGCCATGGCTGAAATACTGGCGGCAAGGGCGAACCGGTAAACCTGTTTCATGAGCGCTCTCCAAGGCAGAAGGTAAAAGAGGTGAGCAACACTATAACCCACATCCATGATCAGATAAGCCCAACCCTACTGTCTTCAAGGCGTCTATGCGGTGCCAACCTGTGTATTTCGCCGCCAGATGACCGGAATAATGCTCTCCGGCAGGGGTTCCCCTTCTCTGATGTCCGGATGCTCCTGGAAAGGGGACCGCTTAGCCGTCGGGTTATATTCATACCGGATATCACTGCCGATCCAGCGTAGGGAAAACCCAACCCGTCTGCCATCTTGTCCAGCAGTGCGCGGCAGGGAGGCATGTATGGTTTTTGGGTGAATAATCAACATATCACCGGCTTTAACTTCCCAAACCCGAATGTCAGCATCTGGTAAGTTCACGCGTTCCAGCAGTTCGTCCCAGGGGTGGAAGTTGGGTGGCGCTTCAACACCGTCCAAAGCCCAAGAACTGACGTAGCGGTGGGGGTCTTTATTAGAGCCGGCTAAAGTTTGCAAAGGTGCATTTGTGCGATCCACATCTGTGAGGGCGATCCACATGGAGGGACTGTGATGTCCACGCAAGGGAAACAGGCACTCGTCATTGTGCCAGGGCGTGGCCGTTGCTTCTTCCCTCCCTTCTTTGATGAAGGTGCCATCGGTCCAAGGCTGCATGGAGTCTGAGCCAATCACATCGGCAACGATATGGGCGCAGTCTGACTCTTCAACCAAGGTGCGCATCTCTGGCAGCCGGCAGTAAAAATTCACCATACGAACATAGCCATCGTGGTCTTCAAACTGAATGTCCGGCTGTCCTTCCAACGGTCCAAACTCGTTTGTGCCGTCCCGCTTGGCCGCCAGGGCATCGTCAAGCACTTTGGTCATACCCTTAACCCACTGTAGCGGCATGGCGCCCGGAATATGGGCAACGCCAATATTGTTGTAGGTGTCAATGATCGCTTGAGTCACTTTCGGGTGCATATTTTTTCTCTCAGTACGCTTATATATATTAGGCCGTGCGGGGCCACAGAACAGGAATAATGTCATCGGGCGGTGGCGCATTGAAGGTCATGGCAGGGTGGGTGTTCAACCGCTCGGTCATCGGCTCGGTCAAAGGATCCGGTTTCCAAATGACGTCATCGCCCAGCCAGCGTGTGCTGTAGGCGAGACGGGGCGATCCGGTTTGGGCTGACCTTGGTTTTGAACCATGAATGGTGGTGGGGTGCATGAACAGGCAGTCGCCTTTCTTCATGGTCCAGGTTTGTATTTCTGCGTCTGGTGCTTCTGCCTGCGCCATCAATTCAGACCAGGGTTTATACCCAGGCGGCGGGGTTTGATCTGCGGGGAAAAAAGTAGAGTAGTAGCGACCATCTTCTTGATGGCTTCCGCGTACGGTCGTCAGCGGACCATTGTCTTCGTCCACATCGGTTAAGGCGATCCAGAGGATCGTCATCTGTTTCCCCCAAAAGGGCCAGGTGCAGGTGTCATTGTGCCAGGGTGTGCCTTCTGAGGCCGCGTTCTCTTCCTTGAGAAATGTTGCATCTACCCAAAACCGCACCCGTTCGCTTTGCATAATGGCTGCGGCCATCTCCGCCGCAGGTGAATGCGCAAGCCAGTCCGAAAACCCTTTATGATAAGGCACTATGTTGAGAGCCATCGCGCCGCCGCCAAAGTTTTCTACAATTTTCATTGGGTTTTGAAAGACGCACGTCGCGTCGTCTGGCGTAATGCGCCCTGCGCGCTGCCCCTCAATCACCGCCATTACCGTTTCATTCAGCGGTTCCACCCAATCCTTAAATGCCCCGGGAATGAGAACGGTGCCATCACGTTCATAGGCCGCGATATGATCTTTGGTGACGGTCATTGTGATGCCTCTAGAAAAGTCGCAATTGCATCTGCATACTCCCCGCGTCGCGCCGGGCGATGCAACGGGTGGCTGCCAGAAAGCATGATCGCTTGGGTGTCCGAAGCGACCAAAGCGTCGACGGTCGGTTGTTGCGCCGAGCGGAGAGGGTCCGTTTCCGCTGTGAGTACGCAACTTGGCACAGTAACTTTACCAAGTTTCTCAACCATATCAAAAGGCGAGAAGGTGCCGAAGTCCTTGGGCACACCAGTGGAGGTGTAATCCATCACAAATCTGTAGATCAGTGGCAGGGTTTCCTCTGTGACCTCAAAATCAGGATCAAAAATGGAATAGGCATTGACCGCTTGATCCCACAGAAACGTCCGGTGCGATCCATCTTCGTGGAGGCCAGGCCCGGACGTTTGCGCAACCTTAGCCCCGATCGCTTTTCCGGCGTCTTCGGGAAGTAAATGCGCGCACCCATCCAAGAGAAGTGCTGTCACTTTAGTTTGCGACGATACGGCCATTTCCACCGCAACCGGAGCTGAGAAATGTGCGCCAAGAATGGCAAAGGCAGATACGCCGGCGTCTTCCAATCCTTCCGTCACGACTTGAGCGTGTTTCTCAAACGGCCAGATTTCACCCGGTTTCGCTGACCGACCAAATCCCATGAGATCTATGCCGATGGCCCGGTAGCCGCGTTCGGCCAAACGTGGAATTTCATGCACGTACATTTGCGCGGACAGAGGCGTCCAATGCATCAGAACGATAACCGGGCCATCGCCAGCAGTGGTCAGATGAAGTTGGCCTTCGGACGTATCAACATATCTGTATGTCGTTGTAGCCGCGGCACCCATTCTTGCAAAATTCCTTAAGGGGTCTGCTGAAGACAATTGCAGTTTGCAATTCTCTCTTCATGCAGGCCAATATAATAAACAATAATATGCATATCTTTTAGGTATGATGGTTACAAAGGTCGTTTAAGCATGGAAATGCAGCAATTGCGCCATTTCGTGGCGGCCGCGCAGCACGGGAACATTGGCCGTGCCGCCCAGGAGTTGAATATTACGCAGCCTGCGCTCAGCCGGAGTATCAAAAACCTTGAGGCGTTTTTAGGCGTTGAACTGCTCGAGCGCGGTCCGAAAGGCGTTCAGACCACCGTTTTCGGGGCCAGCATGCTGGATCATGCGCTGATTATTCTCAACGAATCCGAACGGGCTGTGTCTGAGGTTCACGCCATCAAGGGACTAAGCCAAGGGCAGTTCAGCATTGGCATTGCGCCAGCGTTTTCCTCTTTCATCGTGCCGGAGGCCATTGGACGGCTCAATCGCGACCGTCCTGGGGTTAATATTTCAGTCACCAGCGCGTTTTATGACGAGTTGCTGGCCAGTCTCAGGCGTGCCGATTTTGATTTGGTGTTTTCGATGTTTCCCCCCGTCAATGTGGATGCACACTTAGAGTTTGAAGCGCTGTATGTTAGCCGGTCCGGTGTCCATGCCAGAGCGGATCACGCGCTTGCGCAAAAGGCGTCGGTTTCAATGGCGGAGCTTGCGGAATATGGGTGGGTGGTGCCCAATCAACTCGCCGTGAACAGGGTATTCAGAACCTTCTTCACAGAAAACGGCTTACCGGTGCCGCGCCAAGTTATTCGCACGACGTCACTGACATATTTAAAACAGGCCATGTTGCACAGTGGTCTCCTCTCAATCCTCCCAGAGCATCTGGTGGCGGATGAGGTTGCGGCCGGGGATATCGTTCAAATAAATAATGCTGACTGCGCCGTAGAATCTCTCTGTGGCATTATCACGCGGCAAAATCGAAGCCGCCCGCCGGCAGTGATGGCGTGCATCGACTCTCTGAGAGCTATCTGTAGAGAGAAGATTGAGGCCCAAGGTGGAAAAGGCGACCCGTCATTGCCTTATCCCGCTCTCACGTAAAGAAAAAGCCCGCCACGATTGAACGCGACGGGCTTTTCCAAAAAGATGTTTGCTGGCTTACATTGTAAAGTTGACGCGCAAGCCGACTGTTAAAGGCTCAGGCCGATAGCCGAAGCCTGACGGTGCAAAGCCGTTGAAGAAGTCAACGTACAGATTGCCATCTGTAACCGTGTCATCGTCCAACAGGTTTTCCGCGAAGATCGCCGCGCGGATTTGGTCGTTGCGGGCCCCCAGTTGGGCATCAACACGCCAGTATGACGGCTGCGTGGCCACGTTGGCCGTGGACAGGAACCGCTTAGAAGTGTAGCGCGCGCTGGCATCAATGAACCAGTCCCAGGTGTCTGTCAGTTGGGCTGTGTAGTTGGCGTTTAAGTTGAGCTGATGCTCTGGCAGATCAGCCGGTGTGTTGCCGTCTTTGACCAACAAACAGGCCGGAGGTGTGCTGGGAATAAGCTCGGCACAGCCTGACTCCCCAATCCGCGATGCACTGGTGGAAATCACCTCGAAGCTATCGAACTCGGCGTTGGTGTAAACATAAGAGCCCGAAAGAGTCAGGTTTTCAGTGGCTTTCCAGTTGGCATCGAATTCCAGGCCCCAGATGGTGGACTTCCCGGCATTCTCAATCACCGGCTGGAGTTGGCCGGAGGTCTGATTGAGGATTTGCGAAGACACCTGCTGATCTGAATAATCCTGATAGAACGCCGCCGTGTTAAAGGCCAGAGAGCCATCCATCAGCAAGGTCTTGGCACCGACTTCGTAAGACCAAAGTGTTTCACGGTCATAAGGAATGTCGAGTTCGAAAATCGCCCCCGACTGGAACCCGGAGGGCTTCACGCCTTTGCCGACGGACGCGTAGATGTTCAGTTCATCCGAGGGACGATAACTGAGGGCAAACCGCGGGATAGTGTAAGTTTCTTTAATCCGCTCGAAGTCAGTCCCGCTTACAAATCCGAACGAAGATAAAATGGGCGGGGCTGCTCCGCCCAATGAAATTACGCCAAAGAAGAAATCAAACTGTGGTTCGAAGTCCAACGAGTAATCAATCGTTTCTTCGGTGTAACGCACTTCAGCGGAGCCAAACAGGGTGTCGGTAAAGGCGTATTCAGCCCAGGCGAAGGCAGACTTATGATAGGTATCGCGGGCCACGCCGCGGCCTTCGCCATCCCGTGAGAGATAGAAGAATTCAACATCTGAGTCCAAGATTGGTCCGAGCGCTAAGCCTGTATCGTTGCTGCCGAACTGATCGACTTCTTCTTCCCAGTACAGGGCACCGGCCAACCATTGCAGGGCACCTTCACCCTGTGAGAACACGCGAATTTCCTGGCTGAACTGGTGAGTGTCGTTAATCCGCTCTGTTTCCTGGAACGCACCGGTAACAACACCGTTCACGGACCCAGACACAAAGTCGTTGTCCTGAAAAATGTTGTCATTGGAATCAACCCAGCCGGTGAGAGAGGTGATGCCGACGCTGTCGAGGTCCCAATCGGCGATGATGGTCGCCCGGAAGTTTTCAACGTCGATCCCTCTGTAGTCTTCGCCGGTGCGGGGGTCGATATCAAAACCAATCGGCGTATCGATCAACGGGCCGGTGAAGATGCGGGTTGTGGTCCTACCCAAAACCGTTTGGGCGTTTGCATCCAAAGCAATGTCCGTGTTGCCGTTCAACACGAAGGCGGCTTGCGGATCGTAGCTCTCATCGGAATACTCCATACGGCCATAGACGGACAGGTTTTCAGTGACCTGGGCCTGGAAGGCACCGGCAATACCGACACCGTCGCCACCGCCCACATAGGCGTCTGATACGGTGTTTTTGTAGGAGCCGCGTTCATCAAAGTAATACGCGTTAAAGCGCACACCGAATTTGTCTTCAACGAGCGGCGCGCCGCCGGACGCTTTGACCTCAAAGCCGGATTCTGAATGGACTTCAAAGGTGCCCTTGGCATCAGCCTCGGTCAGGCTTGGGCGCTTGGTGATATAGTTGATCGCGCCACCAAAGGCAGAGCGCCCATAAAGAGCAGCTTGCGGACCTTTCACGACTTCGATGCGTTCGACGTCAACCAAGCGCAAGCGCGCGAGGGAGCCGCCACCCGCAACTTGCAGATTTTCCGATGTGATATCGATGTCATCAATCAACAGGCCGACGCTGGTGCGGCCTTGTTCTGCTTGTAGACCACGGATGGCCGGCCGATAGTCGTTCTGCGAAACCGAGCGGTCAAAGGTTAGACCG
Source organism: Rhodospirillaceae bacterium (assembly GCA_040221475.1). Lineage (GTDB taxonomy): Bacteria > Pseudomonadota > Alphaproteobacteria > Rhodospirillales > Rhodospirillaceae > WLXB01. Next base: position 104,101 of record JAVKEJ010000053.1, read on the forward strand.
GGGACAATTTTGGCAATGTCTTCCAAATCGTTGAGGCCGTAATTATCAAGCTGATCAGCCGATATGGCGACGATGGATACCGGAATGTCCAAAAGGTTTTCTTCACGTTTACGGGTCGTGACGATGATCTCTTCCAGGGCGATGCCTTGGGCATGAGCCGGTGCGACATTGAAGGTCATGGGCAGTGCTGCGGCCATGGCGGCGGATAACAGCAAACTCCCTTTTAGTGTTTTCCTCATCGTTCTCTCCTACTTTGAGTGTCGTGACGGACGATCCGTCGGGTGAGGTTAAGCGTAACTTTTGGTTTGTGGTTTTTCGTATGTCTGTGCTGTCTCAAATTGGTCAGTGTTGCCTTCGATAAACTTGTGCAGCACGACGATATAGTCGTCGGCCTTTTCTGGGTGGTGATGGGGATGTCCCCCATTAAATGTGTGACCGACTGCGTTTTTCACAAGCGCCAGAACTTTGCCATGGCAATTGTTCAGAGGGTCGGTCTCGGCGGTCAGGGCCAAGGTTGGCACGTTTACCTGTTTCAGAGCGGCTTCCATGTCATAATTTTTTAGAGCATCGGCAGAGTCATCACTTTGTTGTGCCAGCAGGCTGTCAATCACCGCGTTACGTAATAGAGCTGCGCCCTTATCATCAAGCACAAAACCAGAATCCCACATGCGCTGTAGCCACAGCGAGCGTTCCCAAACCCAGGCAATATGCGCGCCGTCTTCAGACCAATGCGGGGTTTGTTGACGGGCGGTTGCCAGAACCTGCTCGCGAAATTCACGGTCCCAAACCGGGCTGCCATCTAAAACCAGATGTGTCACGCGTTCTGGATACTGCAACGAAAACTCAACAGCGATTTCTGAGGAAAAATGTCCCCCAACGATGATGGCGTTCTCCAGGCCCAAGCCGTCCATTACGGCTGAAATGTTGTGGGCGTAATCTTTGACAGCCCAAGGTTCAGGGCGTGGGTCAGACTGGCCGTAGCCCATGTGGTCCGGCGCATAAGCGCCATAGCCAAGATTACTTAAGCCGCTCAGGAGCGGGATGTACTGCCGGTTTGACGCCGGTGTCCAATGCAGCAACAAAACGGGTGTTCCGTCCCCTTCGGAGCGCACATGCACAAAGCCAGAAGGCGTTTCGATCATTGCGCGTTGACTGCCCAAAAGGACCTCTTTTGTTGAGTATTCCTCAGTATGAGAAGGAAACTGGCAGTGTAACTTCATGACTTCCAATTCTATTCTGTCATACATCCATAACGTTTCCTTATGCTAATCTTCATAAGACGGTCATGCTGTGCGCTGTCGCGACGGAAGTCCCGCATCAGTCCACATTCTCAGGCCGTATCTCAACAAAAACCGCTAATTTGTGAAGGGCATAAGGTGTTAGATTTTCGCGGAACTCTGGCAGCGGGTTTTGTGTTAGTGTGTCTAAATGGCAACGTTTTTTTTGGAGTTTTCCTGTGAACACAGTACTTAAAACCAGCGCAACGCTTTTCGCTTTGGGACTCATTTTGTCCGCCTGCGCGTCGAAAGTCCCGGAGCCCGAATATGCCAAGCCGACGTTTGATCATTTGTTTCCGATCCCTGTCGATGCAGAGCGGGCGCAAATCGATTACCGGTTTGAGGCGTCAAGAAAGGCGCCCTTCGTTGGGCATCTTTCTCCTCTCACATTTGAAAATGCGATTCAAACTTGGTCCACGCAACGTTTCAGACCCAACGGTAATAGCACCGACCGGCTTGTAATTGTTGTCACCGAAAGTTCAATTCAGGAAAAAGACTTAACCCTGGATACCGGCATTTCTGCTGTCTTTAAGAAACAGCAGGCATTTGAATACACGGCGGTATTGGATGTCACGATTCAACTGGTCAGCCCGGATGATCGCGTGAAGTCAGAGGCGAACGTCCGCACCCGGCAGACAAGAACAGCAGGGGAAGAGGCAACGATATCTGACAAGAAAGTGATTTGGTCGGAGATGATTGCGCGATTGGTCAACCAGATGGACGAAGAACTCCGGCCAAAACTGCGCCAGTATTTTTCAGACTCGATGCGGCTCTGAATACTAAAGCCCATGAAGTTAAGCGTAATCGCCGATCAGTTCGCCATCCGGGCAGTCTCAATTTGATGCGTCAGAATCCCTGTTCCGCAAACAGGCAATCGCCTATGAAAGAAGCCAGCAGAAACGTCTTCATTTGAGAGAGAGTTTTGTCGTGCCCAAAGACAGTGTCCCCTCCATAGATCATATTCAATCTGCCAAGCGGCTCATGAATGTCGAGCGTGCCCGCGCCATTATGGACAAGTACGATCTGGATGGCCTCGTCGCGACGACGCCCATCAATATCTATTACCTGTCCAGTCATGGCGGAATTATGCAGTGGATGGGACGCCCGTTCTCAACCTTTGCCTTTTTTCCGCGCAAGGAAGATGCGCCGCCTGCGATTATTCTCTCGGCGGTGATGCTCTACCATTTGGATTACCGTCCGACATGGATGCCCTCCATTCAGCCTTACACGATGCCGCTGCGCGGCGATGACGGGGCCATTAAACTTGATGCTCAAGGCCAACCTGTCGCCAATCCTAAAACCAGTTTTTGGCCTGTGGGCGACGGTGAAAAAAGCGAACGCGACAAACTTCAGTTGGCTTTGTTTGCCGCGTACGAGGGAAAATGCAGCGCGACGCCCTTGGCGGCACTGGTCAAAGCCATTCATGAGGGCGGCGCGGCCAAAGGCAAAGTCGGGTTTGACGATCCGCGCATCGCCCCTTGGCTGCGGGATCAAGGTGCGCCGGATATCAAAGAGGTTGATGCCCTGAACATCTTTAAAGAAATCCGCATGGTCAAAACTGAAAATGAAATTGACCTGTTGCGTGAAGCGGCCCAACGCAACGAGATCGCTCTCGACTATGCCATTGATCAAATTGTCCCGGGTTTACCCTTGGAAGACATTGAGTTGGCCCATGCCCGCAAATGGGGCGAGTTGGGCGGACGTGGCAAGTGGATGATTGCCAACATTGACGGCTTGAATTCCGGTGTGGTGTCGAAGGGTGACTTCATGAAGCTCGACAGTGTCGGGGTGTACAAAGGCTATCACGGCGATGTTGGCCGAACGGTCATGGTCGGCGATCCACCGGACAGTCTGGTGAAACGTATTGAAGCAGATACCAAGTGCAGCCGCATTGTTTACGATGCTGTGCGACCAGGCATGAAGTTCTCTGAAGCGGCAAAGATGTTTTACGATCTTATGCTGCAAGAGGGTGTGCCAAACGGTTTTGGCGGCGCACACAATGTCGGTTTGGAGCATACGGATCAGCCTTGGCCGACCGGTGCTGAGGCCCCTGGCACGTTCGATCAGGATTTCACATTTGAAGAAGGCACCGTCTACACCCTGGACATGCCTTACAGTGAGATTGGCTGGGGCACGACCCACGTCGAAGATATGATTGTTGTGCGTAAAGATGGCTATGAAGCTTTATCGTCCATGGACACCAGTTTGAAAATCAGACCTGCTTAGCATCCTCCGCTTGATACAATTATTTCTCACCCTTTTAGGAGTGCCGTTATGTCATCCAATTTTTTGTCTCTCGCACTATCCGTTGTTCTGGGCTTGAGCATAGCTGGCACAACCAGCATGGCGGCCGACGCCAATCTTGAGATTCCGCCAGAGCGACAGGCGGATGCCGATAAGATTTGGGCGCAGGAGATGAAGATCTACGAAATGCGCCGCAGCGGTGATATGGGCTACTACTTGTCCCTGGCCAACCCCGGGTACATGGCCTGGCCAGCGCCTGCTGAAGTGCCTCTTAGTTTTGAGCGTCTGTCTAAGCAAGTCGGCGATGGTCAACTCATGGAAGCGGGAGAGCGTATTACCGTGACCAAGAAAGGGATGTCCTTCGACGGCGACACGGCACTTGCCTTTTTTGAAACGCACCGCACCCAGCGCGCAGGTGGACAGGCGGTGGATGAGCGGTTCGAAAACATTCATGTCTGGGTCAAGCGCGGTGAAGACTGGCGGCTGATTGCTAATATGTCGCGTGCTGTTGATGAGAATCGTGAAAGATTAGGTAACCCAACCATTAACGCGCGCGATTAAACCGCGACAACGCGGGAACGTTATGTCTTGATAGGGCGATAACTTCTCCCGCCTAGGCATCGCGACCGCATGTTTGTTCTTTATCTTGTTGTATTTATCGGCCTGACCGGGGTCGGTATTATCGTCCCACTATTCCCGTTTTTTGGCGAACAAGTTGGCGCGTCACCCGCTGAGATCACATTGCTCATGGCGGTGTTCGCTTTGGGCCAGTTTGTCGCGGCGCCCATTTGGGGATGGTGGAGCGACCGCGTTGGGCGCAAACCGGTTCTTGTCATTACACTGCTTGGTTCTGCGGTGTCCTATGTGCTTCTGGGGCTCGCAGAAACTGTTCCTGCCCTGCTGTTTGCGCGCCTGATTGGTGGATTGATGGCGGGGAATATTCCGGTTGCGTTCGCGGCAGCAGCAGACGTGACATCTGGAGAAGACAGATCCCGCGTTATGGGGCGCGTCGGTGCCTCTTTTTCGCTGGGATTTATTCTCGGTCCTGCGTTGGGCGGCTTTATTGCGGGGCCGACTCCTCAAGCCAGTAATTTTCTGACCATTGCTGTGGTCTCAGCCGGAATGTGCATCTTTGCAGTTGTGGTCACGACCTTGTTTTTTAAAGAGACGCGCGTCCGTTCACGTCGGTCATCTAGCCCTCTGACTTTGAAGTTGATTTCCGTGAAAGGGCTCACCCGTTTCTTCTTCTTACCGGTTCTTGGGGCCTTGATAGGCGTGAACTTCATCTTCGCGTCGGGCGCTTCGATTATGGATTCTGTCTTTTCACTCTATGCGTTCAAGCAGCATGGGTTTGGTCCTAGCCAAATCGGCCTGCTGTTTACTTACATGGGTGTGATCATGGCCAGCGTTCAGGGTGGTGCCATTGGCCCACTGTCAAAGCGCTTTGGTGATGCGCGCGTTTTGCGCGCCGGGATCGTGCTGTATCTGATTGGTCTGTGCATCATGATCTACGCAACGGGGCTTTATACTGTGCTTTTGGGGTTGACGTTTCTGACCATGGGGAATGCGTTGTTTTTTCCATCGTCCTCAAGCTTAGCGTCCAAGCACGCGCCGGAAAACGAGCAAGGCGCAGCGCTAGGGGCTTTTCAGGCCGCCGGAAACCTGGGGCGCGTCATTACGCCAACATTTTCGGGCGTTGTGTTTGCCGTTTACGGTACAACGGCACCATTTGTTGTGGCGCTCGCCCTTATTTTACCGACGTTTATCCTGATCAGAATCTTTATCAGGCAGGCGCACGCTGAAACTGCTGAGTCACTAACCAAAACAGCGAGATAGCGTGCCAGTAATTGTGGCCTAACCGTTTTTGCTCACGTATTGTCGGTACAGATTTTGTCAGAGCACATCGGGGAGCCTCTAATGAAAACAATATCTTCTGTCTCACGCAGAACCGCATTGGCGGGCGCGGCAGCAACATTAGCATCTCAGCCTTTGCATGCGGCGACAGAGCGTGACGTCATTGTCATCGGGGCGGGCCTTTCAGGCATCTATTCTGCCATGCTGCTCGAAGAGGCAGGGTATTCCGTCACGGTGATCGAAGGACGGGACCGCATTGGCGGACGTCTTTTTACTCTCAAAGACTTACCCGGCAACCCGGAGGCTGGCGGCAACTCGATCTTGGGCGGCTATGGCCGTGTGCGTGACATGTGCGACCGCCTGGGTGTCAAACTAATGGACTATAAACCGCGTGGTGCTCTGTCTAAGCCAGAGATCGCGCTCAGAGGGTCTGTCATTCCCAAGGATGAGTGGCCAAGCCATCCACTGAATAAAATGCCAGCTGGGGCAGAGGATCGCAGCCCAAGCGGATACATTTGGGGTGTGATTGCCCGTAACAATCCGTTGGACTCCTTTGAAGATTGGTACGATCCAAAATCGTGGAAGTATGATGGCCCTGTGTATGGTCTGCTGCGCAATCTTGGCTGGTCCGAAGAAACCATCGCTCAGGTTTACGATACCAACGCGCAATACGGAACGTCCGCCCACGATACCTCGTTGTTGATGTGGTATTTCATCCAGAAGTGGTTTGCAGCCCAGGATGAAATTGATCCGGTGTCTCTATCAGCTATCGGCGGCAACCAACTCATTCCCGAAGCTATGGCCAACACCTTGAAGTCTGAGATTCATCTCAACAAGACCGTGGTCGGCATCACCAGCGAGTCAGCTCTGGCCGAAGTGCATTGTGCCGATGGCAGCGTTTACAAGGGGAAGCGCGTCATCTGTTCTATGCCATTGCCAACGTTGCGCTGGGTCAAGTTTGATCCCATTTTGCCGCCCACCAAACGCTCTGCCATTCTCAACATTGGTCAGATGCTAATCACGCAGGTCCACGTCATTCCGAAAGAACCTTTTTGGGAAGAAGATGGTCTCGACCCTTCCATGTGGACGGATACCCCAGCTGGCGTTGTGACTGCGCAGCGCTTCGGTGAAACCGATGAGGAAGTCACCAACTTTCTCTGCTGGGGACGGGGGCACACCGCCCAGTATCTTGATACGCTGGGGGAAGAAGAAGCCAAAGCACGCGTTGTCAAAGAAATCGAAACGCTTCGCCCAGCCGCCAAAGGTAAAATCGAAGCCGGTGGCTTTAAGTCCTGGCAGCTTGATCCGTTTTCAGGCGGCGATTGGGTGGTGTGGCATCCCGGGCAAATCGCCAATCACCTCTTGGATGTGGGCAAGCCAGAGCTCAAGGTCCACTTTTGTGGCGAACATACGGCTTTGTCGAACCGCGGCATGGAAGGTGCCATGGAGTCCGGCGAACGTGCTGCTTTTGAGGTCATGGATGCGATTTAAACAGTCTTCGCATACGAAAAAGAGCGGTCCTTTGGGCCACCCTTTGTTTTGGGTGTTTTGTCAGTAAAGCGCAGATCTATGCAGATCAACGATCTACTTTAAAGCCCCAGCACGCCAGGGTTCATAAGACCTTTTGGATCAAGTCCACGTTTGAGACTTCTTAGGAAGTTCACCGTGTTTTCATCCGTCATAGATGCATAATCATAGAAGCGTCCATATTGCATATGAGCGGCGCCCAACGAGTCCATTGTTGTTTTAAAGTCTTCTCTGATGAGGCGTACATGTGCCTTTCTGTTTTTCGTTTTTGCTGTGCTTTCAGCACTCTCTTCTACTTTACCCATGCCCGTGCGATGCAAATGGCTGGCGGATCCCTGCCAGCGCAGCACCGGTTCGACCATCATGGCGGTGCCAGCGCAGGCAAAAGAGAGCGTTGCTTCAATTTCAAGACTCTGCATCTCAGCCGCATGCGCCTTCATCACATCCATAAAGCCGGTATAGGCTTTTAAGGTATCGCCAATCGGAAAAATGCCATGGGTCCAAATTTGCAAGCGTCCAGCAGCATCCAGAGAAGATTGAACGAATGAATATACATTCTCGCGGATGTATGTCGGCATAGCTGGATTAAGGGGGGTGCCAGAATCGCCAACAATACGTTCGATGACCTTAATTTTTTCATCCGCGATTCCCTGGGTCCACCCTTCGCACACGATATGTATTGCTGGTGCGCCATTCTCTTGATGATCCAATGGGGCGGGGCCAAGGCCCAAACATTCCGAGGCAAGGCCAGATCGACCGATCTCTTGAACGATAGGGATTAATGTTTCGAAGGATGCAAAAGAGAAAGACGCATAAGAACGCCCTTCTGGAATTTTCTCCAGGCGCAATGTTGCTGCCGCCTTGATGCCCAAAGCGCCGCCATCGGCGAGAAAAAGTCCCGTCAAATCTGGGCCGTTATTACGGTAAAACGGCGTGCCATTTTTGATTGCGCCAGATCCGGTTCGTACGAGAGCCCCATCAGCAGCGACGATGTCCAAGCCAACGACGGCATCGGCTGCGGTTCCGTTGTTGGCCGAGCCGAAAAACATGCAGTTGTTTGATAAACTTCCGCCGAGGGTCGAGAATCGCCCGGTTGAAGGGCCAAACATTGTGGGCCTTAAACCTTGAGCCGATGTGGCTTCCATGACCTGTTCCCAGGTGCAGCCAGCTTCTGGTGTCACTGTCATATTCTCTGGGCTGAGATCAATCACGCGATTGAGACGCCGCGTGTCAACTAGAATGGCTGCCAGTGGGTTATCTTGTGTCTGCACATAACCGGCGGTGTAAGACAGTCCACCTCCGCGCGGCAGCAGGGCAATGCCTTCGTCTGTGCAGAGTTTAACAACCTTGCAGGTCTCACTAACCAATCCAGGCGCGACCACGGCAAGTGGTGTTTGTCCTTCAAAAAACAGGTCTTCTGAAAAGTGACTTAGCGAGACATCATCCGTCAGAACATGGTCAGGACCAACAAGAAACCCTAAACGTGAAACAACTTTTTCAGTATTCATGATTCTGAATCCATTAACCGGCTGATGAAAATTCGACGACCTAAACCTTGTCCCAAGCACGAACCAAGACACGACAGGTTTAATCAATGCGGCACGAGATAGCAAAAGCGACAGTTCAACTCACATAACTGAAGATAAGGAGGCAATAACCGACACAGGCCGTTGCGGTACGAAACGCGATCACGTGGTGCCCGTTGTTACAAATGTCCGCGCACAATCTGAAGCGGATAGGATTAGACTGGCATCTTAGTCGAGACGGCTTGGGGGCTCTATGACATATAAAATTTCGCGGCTTAGTATTGCATTCGCACTGAGCCTTATTGCCTTTGCAGAGAATGCTGTAGCGCAGTCGGTCCTCATTCAAAACGTCACCTTGATTGATGGTACGGGAGCCCCGCCCGTAAGCGCGGCCTCCGTTTTGGTGCAAGATGGCCGCTTCGCAGAAATCTCAACGCTGCCGATTATCCCCCCAGCGGGTACAAACGTCGTTGAGGGCACTGGTAAGTTCTTGATGCCGGGGATCATCGACAGTCACATCCATCTGCCGGGTGGTCGCACGGGTCCCGGCAACCGCACCATGAAGATTGATATGCCCACGGCTCTTAAATCAATGGACGCATACCTCTATTCCGGTGTGACGGCCATATATGACTCTGGCAACAATGCTGAGTTCATATTTAAAATGCGCGATGACGAACGGGCCGGGCGTATTCGCGGACCGCGCATCTACGCCACCATCAGCCTGATTGCCCCGCCCGAAGGTCATGGTTGTTGTGCAGGGGGGACTGTCGTCACCAGCTACGAAGACGGTGTTGAGAAACTTGATGCTTTGTTTGTACTGAAGCCAGACTTGCTCAAGTTCACCCGCGAACGTCGCGGTATGGGGCCAGTCGGACGCAATATTCCGCTTTTTGAGACTGACCTGATGAACAAACTCGTGGCCTATGCGCATGAAAAAGGCATGCGCACCACGGTGCATGTGTCTGAAGTGGCGATGGCCCGCGAAGCTGTTGACGCGGGCACGGATGCGTTCGCGCATATTGTTTACTTGGATGAAGCCAACAAAGACTTTGCCAAGCTGGTCGCCGACAAAGGCATCATTCTTTCCACGACGATGACGCGCATCGAACCGGACACCTCATTCTTCGATGAACCACTTTACGTGGCCACATTATCCCAAGAGATGCGCGACGAGATACGCTCAAGCGATCGGTTCAATGGCTCGCCGTACACGGGCTGGCTCAGTTCGTTGCGCCCAGCGATTATGAAAAATGTTAAAGCGCTGCATGAAGCGGGGGCGATTCTGGCTATGGGCACCGACCGCTCCATGGGGCCGATGCCGCATCAGGAACTCAAAAGCATCGTGGCGGCGGGAATTTCACCGCTAGAGGCCATTCGCATGGGCACATTAAATGCGGCCATGTACATTGGTGTTGAAGACGATATTGGCTCAATTGAGCCAGGCAAGCTGGCGGACATGTTGCTGCTTGACGCTGACCCGACCGCGGACATCAACAACACCACGATGATTGACTCGGTTTACAAAGGCGGCGTGTGGATAGATCGTTCCACGTTAGATGTTCCCGCCAATGCGGCAACGCTGCGCTAAGTCGCGTCCGCAATCCGCTCAAACATCTGTGCTGTTTCTATCGGCAAGATCACCATGGAGTCGTGCCCACAGGGCAGTTCTTCATAATTCCACGTCGGGTCACTGACAAAGTTGTCGAGAAATACTTGTCGCTCTGGCGATATGGGAGGCTTGTCAGAACAATAGATAAAGGTGCGAGGCAGGCCCTCTGAGCCGCCATTTTTGAAATTAAATTTCTGCGTCCAGGTGCCAACCAAATGTGGTGTGACGCGCCGCCGCACCCAGGCCAGTTCTTCGGTCATGGTTTCAGGAATACCGAATGTCACCGGCTGTTGAGGTGGGGCTAGGTAACCATCAATGAAAGGTCCCAATCTTTTTTCCGTCGCTTCAAGCGATGCGTCACCAACCATTGTGTCGCCGCTTTTCGGCACAAGTGCGTCAAGATAAATGGCGTGGGCGATCCGGTCTTTGTGTGCATCACACACCCCGGTAATGATGCCGCCGCCGTAGCTGTGACCGACCAGAATTACGTTTTCCAGTTCTTCCCAAATCAGCAGATTAGAGATGTCTGTGATATGGGTATCCAGGTTTACCTCAGCTGAGGCGAGGTGACTTTTCTCACCAAGCCCCGTCATGGTGGGTGTGAACACGGTGTGACCTTGAGCCTGCAAATACGTCCGTACCATTTTCCAGCACCAGCCGCCGTGCCACGCGCCATGCACCAAAACGAAGGTGTGACGTTTGCGAGGGGCATCTTCGGCTCTTAGTGAGGTTGTCAGGGCGGCGGTTAATCCTAAAACCGCTGCTCCCTGTGCGGCTGCTCTACGAGAAAACATGACTCTACCTCCTTGAAGAATTCAGCTTCACCGTAAATCATGCAAAGATGACTTAAAACCAAAAGCAACTGCGGCTTTAGACACGTTTCAGGATTTCCAATGCCAGACCCAACATTACAGCACACAAATCAACTGACAGGTGGGCAGGTTATCAGCCGTATTCTCAAAGGATACGGAATCGAGACCACCTTTGTGCTGGCGGGGGCGGCCTTTGCGCACACCCTTTATGCCTTTGAAGATGATGGTATGGCCATTGTATCCGGTCGCCACGAAACCGGTACCGTTGGTGCGGCAGACGGTTACGCGCGCGTCACTGGTAAGCCGGGCATTGCCATGATCGCCGGTAAACAGGGCATGCCCAATGCTATGGGTGGAGTGCAAACGGCGCGAATGGCCTGCTCACCGGTTGTTCTGTTTGCCAACGTTTATGCAGACCCTTCACGGGAATCCATCGGGGACGAGGGCGAAGACCCGCTGGATATGGTGCGGCCATATGCCAAGTGGTGCCGCACCGTGCCAACCGTCGAGCGCCTGGCCGAGTTTGTCCATGCGGCCATTCGCGCAGCGACGTCTGGACGGCCTGGTGTCGCGGTCATTGGTGTGCCCCTCAGTATTCAGGCCGCAACTGTTGATGGAGACATTGCGCTCGATCCGCACCCGTTGAAGACAAACGTCGCAGAAGCTTCGGCAGACTCCGTTGAAGCCGCCGCAGAGATGCTGGCGCAGGCCGAGCGGCCTTTGGTTCTGGCGGGCAGTGGTGCGGCGTTATCTGGCGCAGGTCCGGCGCTTAGGGCGCTCGCCAAAACCTACAACCTGCCTGTGCTCGGTCATGCGCTGGGGCGTGGCCTTGTGCCGGAGGATCATGTGCTAGGGTTCAGTTGGCCCTTGGCTCAGGTCGCGGCCAAAGAGGCAGATGCGGTGTTGGTTGTTGGCATGCGCTTGTCTCAGCGCATTGGTTATGGGCTGGCGCCGCGGTTTCATCCAAAAGCCAAGTTCGCGCAGATTGATGTAGTCGCGGATGAGTTTGGCCGCAATCGTGTCACAGATGTGCCCATGCTCGGCGACGCGGCGCTAACCGTTGCAAAGGTGACGTCCGCACTTGCAACCAAAGGCTATCGCAGCACAGGTGCGCCTACCTGGGTCAATGAAGCGATGGCTGCGCGTTTGGCCCGGATTGATGAGTTGGGTCACAATGTCGACGGTAAAATCCACCCCTATCGCATCGGCCGAGATTTGATGGAGGTCATGCCGAGCGACGCGATTTTTGTCGGCGATGGGGCGGATGCCTTGAACTGGATGCTTGGTGTGGTCCGTGTTTCCGGCGAGCGCAGTTACCTGGATCATTATCCGCTTGGCTCCATGGGGATCGGCACAGCCTTGTCTATCGGAGCAGCTGCGGGCGAGCGTGAATTGGCCCGCCAACAAAACCGCGACGCACGAGAAGTTGTGTTGGTCACCGGTGATGGCTCATTTGGGTTTTATGCCAGCGAGTGGAACGCGGCTGCCATGGCCGACCTTAAAGTGGTCTGCGTCATCGCCAATGATGGCGCGTGGGGCACAGAAAAAAATGGTCAGCTCAATTCTGCCGGGCGCAACGTCAACTGTGAATTGGGGCAAGCGGGCTATGAATTGATGGCCCAGGTTTTCGGTTGTCTCGGTGAGCGTGTTGATGAGCCAAAACATATCAAACCTGCATTGCAGCGGGCTTTTGCAGCAGATCGCACCACCATCATTAATGTGCTCACAGATCCTGAGGCTGGACTGGACCGCAAGAAAGATCCACGGTTGCAAATGATCACCTTTGAAGACCTCCCGAAAAGTCACAAAGCGCACTATGCGCCCGAGGTGGCCTAGATGAAATTTGTTATGCGTTTTCTTGGTATTGCGATGGCGCTTATTTCCGCACATGCTGCATCTGCTCAAACCTTGCGGGTCGCCGTAGCCGCCTTTCCGCCAACCTTGGGGAATCCGTTTACAGGGGCCAGCCAACCGTCTGCCGAACTGTGGTGGTCCATCTACGATGGTCTCACACGCCTGAATTGGAGCGGCGGGCCAGAACCAGCCCTGGCCTTGTCATGGCAGAACACGTCACCGACGACGTGGGTATTTAACCTTCGTCCCGGCGTGACATATCACAATGGCAAAGCCTTCAGCGCACAGGATGTGGTCGACATTCTTACGCTGATGAAACGCTCAGACATGCAGGGCTTTCTCATCCCCAATGAGTTGGCGTTGGTCTCCGGCAGCCGCGTTATCGATGATCTGACCGTTGAAATCTCCACCTCAGAGCCTGATGCCATTCTGCCGAAGCGTTTGGCAACCCTCATGATCATCGACCCTGATCTTTGGGATGAAATCGGCGTCAGTGGCTATACGCTTGCGCCCGTGGGCACCGGCCCCTTCCGTCTCACTTCTTTTGGCCGGGGCAATGCCATGGCGATGCTAGAAGCAAACCCTAAGTCCTGGCGTGCGCCTAAAGGATTATCAGCAGTTGAGTATCGCCTTGTTGCGGATAAAACGTCCCGCATCCAAGGATTGCTGTCGGATCAGATTGACCTTGTAACAGGTTTGCATGTGGATGATGTCGCCGTCGTCGAAGGTGAGGGGCTCAACGTATTGGTCAAAGCCAATCCGCAAGTTAAGTCCATCGCCCTGCCCAATCTGCTCCATGGGGACGGTCATCCGTTGCATGATGTTCGTGTCCGCCGCGCGCTCAATCATGCCGTTGATAAGGACGCTATCGCCAAGTTCATCATGTTCGGTTTTGCCGAAGTTGCCAGCCAGGGCGTCACTGCTGCAACCACAGGCTTTAACGAAAACCTTGCACCCTTTGCCTATGACCCAGACAAGGCGCGCGCGCTTCTGGCAGACGCCGGATATCCCAATGGCTTTCCGCTGACGGTTGAAGTGGTCACGGACAGCACCACGCCCGATGGGCTGATGTATCAAAAAGTGGCGCAGGACATCGAAGCTATTGGTGTTCGCGTTACGCTCCGGTCCATTCCGTTTTCGGACTACAATCGTAAGTACACGATGTCTGAATGGGGCGATGCCGATGCCTTTCATCTCATCTGGAATAACGCGGCTTTCCAAGACCCGATTCGCCCGATTGAATACTTTTCTTGCCTGCGTGCACGGCCCTTCTTTTGCGAACCGGATTTGGTACCGCTGATCAAACAGTCCAGCGCCGAAATGGACCCGGACAAGCGTGATCTGTTGTTGCAAGACATCATGGCCCGCTTGCACGATCTTGCACCGGCTCTATGGCTCACTAACGCAGTCTACACCACGGCCTATAATGACCGCATTGCTCAGTTTGACTCGCGCCCCACTGGTATTGTGTTTGAATCGCTGACCCTAAAGGACGATTAGGTATGTCTGAGGGATTAAAGGCCGTTTCTGCGGCCTTGGTTGTGTTCACTGGCTTGGCGCTATCAGCCTGTGGTGAACCCATGCTGATTGAGGGCTGTGAGTCCACCGCAGATATCAAAGTGTACTGCGGCCTGGACAAGCCGGAAGATCTAGAGCCCTTGGGCGAACACCCTTGGCTTCTCATCGCCGAGCTTGGTGATTTCAGCGGGGAAGGCCGCCTCTCGGCCCTAAACCTGGACACCGATGCGCTGATAGAACTGACGTCGACGTCACAACCCGATCTGTCTTTCCCGCAATGCGGAGATATGCCGACGAAGTTCAGGCCGCGCGGTTTCCATGTGTCTGACCTCGCTGATGGCGGGTTTCGGCTCTTGGTGGTGAACGCTGGACAAGGCGAGCGCATCGAGCGCTATCGTGTCGATGTGGAACCCGCAGGCCCTGCTTTGGCTTGGCAAGGCTGCGTTGCGGTTCCTGATACAGTGTTTCCCAATGACGTGGCATCCACCGGCGGTGACGGATTTGTCGTCAGCCATATGTATGATGGTCCACGCGGCACGTGGCTGACCATAAAGTTTCTGTTGGGCATTCATACTGGCCATGCTGCGGCATGGGATGCCCAAACTGGTTGGCGTAAGGTCGAGGGCAGTGAAGCCTCTTTTCCTAACGGCGTTGAGGCAGATGCCAAAACAGGTCGCGTGTTTATCGGTTCTACCTATGGCCAGACTCTGGTAGCGGCTGATCTGTCCGGCGGCAACGCCAAGGTCGCGCGCATCCCTGTACAGTCTGACAATATAACGGTGGCACCGGATGGCCGCATATTATCGGTTGGTCATACAGGTGTTCCCTTGTTTGGCACTGCGGGCTGTCGCGAAAGTTTGGGACAGCCGTGCAGCTTCCCTTTTGCTGTGGTGGCGCTTGATCCTGTGACCTTGGATCAGGAAATCATTTACGAGCACCGCGAGGGCCTCATCCCTGGCGCGTCGGTGGCGCTCAGCCATGACGGTTTTCTTTACATGGGAACGGTTTTTGGGGATCGCATTTCGCGCGTGAAGCTGCCTTAAATCTCTGGGGATTAACGCTGTACGGCACTTCATCGCCGACAAAAAAGGTCAGGGTTTGCGACCCAAAGAATTTTGCTCAGGTGCTTGACGAGAGCGTTTGAGAGGATCAGCATATTCGATGTAGACAGACGCGAACAGGAGCTCGAAATGGGCCTTCGAAGAATCTACGATAGGGTCACAATCCTTGATGGCAAGTGGCCTTCAACCAAGGAGGGTGTGTAAAAACCATGACTCCACCTAACCAGAGTGCCTGACAGTCCGTAGGCCAATTTGGTGCTGCGATTTCACAAATCACACGATTGGTTCGCGCCTTGCCGCGAACGCGGAGTTCCATGATCCTCCGCTATGAGACACCTCGTCCGGGGTAAAGCCTGCGACGGGGTTTCTCTATTTTTTACGCACACCCCCCCCTATATCGACGCCGTGTTCGATGTTAGATTTCTCTGATCTGCTGAAAGAACTAGGTATATACGATGGCCCGCAACCCAACCCACGCCATGTTGGCATCCCCGACCCACGATGAACTGGCCCGCCAGCAATACACGCTGTCACTGAAAGATTATGTGCGCGATGAAGTGCGGGCGCGCAATGAAGACCTTTATGAGCGTCGCGCCAAGCCCCGTTTCGTCAAACAGCATGGTCGCGAACCGGAGTCTGTTCAAGAAATCGGCACCGTCATGTGGGATGATCCCGCGTATCAAATGTTCAGCCGTTTGCACCGTGATGGCCAGGAAATGATGTGGGAGGCCGTGGCGGAAACGCTCTATCGTTCACAGGGGCAGCTGTCCAATAAGTTTTCCGGTTACACTCAATCCAATCAGCGTAAGGGCACGTTAGAGTTAGACCCTGATTTTGAAGCGCCGCGCGGTATGGCCACGGTGGATATACACCTGCAGCCCGGCGGCTATGTGGCTGATTACGGCGATGACGATGTGCTCGCCGGCGCCTTCTATGAATACGGCGGGAACCTCTACACCATGGGACGCGGCGTCGGCCAGGCCGAAAGCAAAGGCGAGGTGGGCGTCAGGTTTATCAAAGACCGATACCCGGATTTCACCCCCACCCGCGTGCTCGATATTGGCTGCTCGGCGGGCTCCTCCACTGTGCCCTACAAAACCGCGTTCCCTGACGCCGAGGTTCACGGCATTGATGTGGGGGCGGCCATTCTCCGATACGCGCATGCCCGCGCCGAGGCTATGGATAAGGCAGTGCATTTTCACCAAAGAGATGCAGCCCATACCGGTTTTGAAGACGAGAGTTTTGATCTCGTCACCTCGCACAATTCCATGCACGAATTTCCGCAAGCCACCACCGAAGCCATGATGCGTGAGAGTTTCCGCCTGCTGAAGCCGGGTGGTGTCGCCATGCATATGGATGTGAATTTACGCTTCGATGAATACAGCCCTTGGATGCAGTTCCATCGCGGCTGGGATCAACTCAATAACAACGAGCCCTATTGGCGCATCTATGCCACCAACAATCCCAGCGAAATGCTTCGCGAAGCTGGCTTCCCGGAAGACAGTATCTGGCAGGGCAAATTTCAGCAGCTCGACAACAGCATTAAGTGGTTTATCTCGACCGCACGGAAAGCTTAACGCCGCCGCAACACATCCGGTGTAATCTCGCTGATCTTGGTGACGCCCAGCAACGCCATGCCGCGTTCCACTTCAGCCCGCAACAGGCTCAGAGCTTTTTCCACACCGGCCTGGCCACCCGCGCCGAGGCCATATAAATAACCACGTCCGATGGAACACGCTGTCGCGCCCAGGGCAAGCGCCTTAATCACATGTGTGCCGCGCCGGATGCCGCCATCCAGAATAATCTCTAGCTTGTCTCCGACGGCGTCCACAATCGGGGGCAGGGCATCAATGCACGCCGGCACGCCATCCAACTGACGTCCGCCATGGTTAGAGACCATCACCCCATGGGCGCCGATCTCTTTGGCTTTAAGGGCGTCGTGGACCGAGTGCACGCCCTTAATCAGAAAGCGCCCGCCCCATTCCTGGGCCATCCATGCGGCGTCTTTCCAGGTCACGCTGCTGTCGATTTGGCTGGTCAGATACTGAATGGGTGAAATTTGCGCCTCGGCAATGCTCAGGTCAGACCGTTGCGACACATTGGCCAGATCAAAACTAGGATCACGCAAGGCATTCAAGCTCCACTCTGGATGCAGCACAAAACTCAGCAGGCTCGACAGCGAAAACTTTGGTGGCATGGTCATGCCCGTCACTTTGTCGCGTTCGCGGTTGCCGGGCACCGGCACATCGATGGTCAAACACAGGGCATCGTACTTTGCGGCCTTGCAGCGGTCGATGAACTCTTTGGTCAAGCCCCGGTCTTTGAAGACATAGATCTGGAACATCTTTGGGCCGTCGGTGGCGGCGGCCACATCTTCAATGCTGGTGGTGGCGAGTGTCGACAAGCTGTATAGCGTTCCGGCGTTGCGGGCAGCACGGGCCACCGCGATCTCGCCAGTATGATGAAACAGTTTTGACATGCCCGTGGGCGCAAGAAACACGGGCCAGTCCAACGGCACGCCCAGAGCAGAGGTCTTGGTGTCCAGACCTGTAATATCCGTCAGCAGGTTCGGCACCAGCTCATAATCGTCAAAAGCGTCCGTATTGCGCCGCAGCGTCACTTCATCATCCGCGCCGCCATCCATGTAGTGAAAGACGGGAGCGGGCAAGCGCCGCTTCGCTTTGGAACGCAAGCTGTCGATGTTATGGCAACGATCAAGGGAGAGAGAGGGAAACATTGGTGATTAGAGTCCTCAAATTATCATTTCTAGCTTTGTAATATCATCTCAGGTTTTAGCATCCGGGTCCCGCACCATAGGGGGCAGGGGCGTGTTTTCCCAAACACTTTGGTCCTTCTTACTCCGGTCCTAGTCGTAATCACCCAGTGATTATGGCTTCGGTGGGCGTAGCGTGGCAGTGTTAAGCACGGCACGATGATAAGAGATAAATGAGGAGCTATTGCTATGACGACGACGCGCAGAACAGCTTTGAAAGCAGGGGCGGCCACTGCTGCAACCCTGGCCCTGGCCAGCACGCGTGTGAGCGCCCAGAAAGACCCCGATGTCATTGTCATCGGCGCGGGGTTATCGGGTCTGTATGCGGCGATGCTCATTGCCGAAACCGGCGCTTCTGTCCAGGTCATTGAGGGACGGGATCGCGTTGGCGGCCGCTTGTTTAGCGCACGCAATGTGGAAGGGAACCCGGAGTGGGGTGGCGATTCCATCCTCGGTGGTTATGGCCGGATGCAGGATGTGTCGGCCAATGTCGGCATTGAACTGGTCGATCACCAATCCCGCCGCGATCTCTCGCCAGAGGCTCACAAAGACCCCACCAGCACCGAGCTGGCGTTGCGCGGCAAACTCATTCCCAAAGAAGACTGGCCAACCCATCCCTTGAACGTCATGCCCGAAGGCGCGAAATCTCGCTTTCCAGGTCGTGGGTTTTTCCAGTCCGAAATCGGCAAAGTGAACCCGCTGGACGCCTTTGAAGACTGGCTCGACGCCGACAGCGCAAAGTTCGACCGCTCCATTTATGAAGTGTTCAAGGAAATGGGGTGGAGCGACGAAGCCATTGAACTGAATTACAACACCAATGTGCAATATGGCACTTCGGCGCATGACATTTCGTCGTTGATGTGGTTCTTCACCCAAGCGTGGTTCAAGTTGCAGGGCGATCTCGATCGCGTTGCGTTTAAGGCGCCAAGCGGCAACCAAAGCATTCCCGAAGCCATGGCCGCCACGCTGCCCGGTGAGATTCATCTCAATAAAGAAGTCATCGGCATCCGCAGCGAGTCCAGTCATGCCGAAGTCCATTGCCAGGATGGTAGCGTCTACCGTGCCAAGCGCGTGATTTGCTCCATGCCCATCCCGACCATGCGCTGGCTGAAGTTTGACCCCCTGTTGCCCGCCTTGAAGGCGCAAGCCATTGCCACCACACCGGTGCAGAAAATCACCAAGGTTATTCTGGTGCCGAAAAAACCCTTCTGGGAAGAAGACGGGTTTAGCCCCGCCATGTGGACCGACACCGATTGCGGTGAAGTCCGCGCCTTGCGGGAAGGCGAAGACGCCAACAAAATCACCTGCCTTATGGCGTGGGGCCGGGGTCATCTGGCCGATCGCCTCGACAGTTTCACGGATGAAGAAGCCATGGCCCGCGTCGTTGCCGATTACGAAACCATTCGTCCGGCGTCCAAAGGGCTGTTGGAACCCGCGGGCATTAAATCCTGGCAGAGCGATCCTTTTGCGGCTGGCGATTGGGCTGTGTGGAGCCCGGGCACGGTGTCCACCTTTGTCAAAGCCATTATCGACCCGGCAGATCGCATTCATTTCTGTGGCGAGCACACCGCGACCTCCAACCGGGGTATGGAAGGCGCGATGGAATCCGGCGAGCGAGCCGCCTTCGAAGTGCTGGATACCATCTAAATCATATGCGCCCCCCTATGCCCCAGGCACGTCGCACCTTCCTTAAAACCTCTGTTGCAGCAGCGACCATAGCAACGTCTTCTTTATCGTCGCGCTCGCTGCGGGCCAAAACCACAGCCGACGTGATCATTGTCGGCGCTGGGCTCTCCGGCCTGTATGCCGCTCAGTTGCTGGCAACAGAAGGCGTTAAGGTTGTTGTGTTGGAAGGACGTGACCGTGTCGGTGGTCGTCTCGAAAGTTTCCGTCACGTCGAAGGTCAGCCCGAAGCCGGGGGAGATTCCATCCTCGGCGGCTATGGCCGGGTGCGTAATCTGGTGGCCGAGCATAATCTTGAGCTGATCGACCACGCGCCACGCCGGGGCCTCTCACGCACCGAGATCGCCCTGGGCGGCAAAGTCATTCCGCGCGCAGATTGGGCAGCGCATCCGTTGAACCATATGCCTGACGATGCCAAGTCGGCGTTTCCAGGCCGTCGCTTTTTTGAGTCTGTCGTCGAGAAACAGTCGCCGCTGGAAAGTTTTGAATCCTGGGCGGAGGCACACACCAAAACACATGACCGCTCGGTTTATGCCTTCCTCAAAGACCAAGGGTGGAGCGATGCCACCATTGAGCTTAACTACAACACCAATATCGGGCGCGGCACCTCGGCCCATGATTGCTCCATTCTCACCTGGTTTTTCCGCGTGGGATGGGATCAACTGCAAACTGATCTGGATGATGTTGCCCTGAAGGTTAAAGGCGGCAATCAGGCGTTGCCCGAATCCATGGCGGCCAAGCTGCCTGGAGATGTTCATCTCAACAAAGCCATCGCGGCGATCAGCCAAGATGGCACGGGCGTTGAGGTCACCTGCGAAGACGGCAGCGTGTTTCGTGCCAAGCGCGTCATCAATTCCACGCCCTTGCCACCGCTCCGTTGGATTCACTTTGACCCGCTGCTGCCTCCTCAGCAGGCCGCCGCTATCAAAATGCTGCCCTCCATGTACATCAACAAAATCGTGATGCGGGCCACAGACCCGTTTTGGGAGGATGATGGCTTTGGCCCCGGCATGTGGACCGACACAGTTGCCGGACAAGTTGCTGTCTTACGCCAACTCGAAAATGACACGTCGGTCACCGGGCTTGTGGCCCGTGCTCGGGGTAATATGGCGCAAAAGCTCGACACCCTGGGCGCAGAGGCCGCGCAGGCGTTGGTGATTTCTGAATATGAAAAACTCCGCCCCGCCGCCAAAGGCAAATTAGAAGCTGTGGCCTATAAATCCTGGGCGCAAGATCGCTTCGCCGGGGGCACCTGGATGGAATGGCAGCCTGGCCAGGTGCATCAGTATCAGCCGCACCTGGCAAAGGCGGCGGGACGCATTCATTTCTGTGGGGAACACACCGCGCAATCCAATCGCGGCATGGAAGCGGCAGCTGAGTCCGCCGAGCGCTGCGCCTTCGAAGTGTTAGATGTGCTTTAGAGGACTATCCAACTACCCTAACAGATACGGAATTTGGTCCGGGCCGTAGTACTGCTCGACCGTGTTGTCTTTTTTGTAAAAAATATTCTGCACATAGGTGCCGCAACGTTGGCTGCGCACAATCACCGCCACGGTCGGGCCATCGCCATTGTACTCGGCGTGAATTTCCCACGGCTTAATGTAATCCACATAGCCGGGCGTGACATCGACAACCTCTGTTTCTTCTACTACCGCCGTCTCGGGCAGGTCGCCGGGGGCACCACCGTCGGTGCGGTTAAAGCGCAGCACCTGCTCGCCGCCATCAACCACGCCATAGAGCGTATAAGACTTGCCGTGATCGTGAATGGTGGTTTTGGCGCTGGCCTTTTTGATCAGGCCATTGATGACAAAGCCGTAGTCGGGATCTTCATAAAACAACAGGTTGGCATGCTTGCCTTCCAGGCCCAGCTTGGCCGGGCTGGTGGGCCAGCCTTTGGCATGCTCATGCAGGGCCGGGTCGCGCACCATCTCTTGCAATAGCCCGCTGGCGTGTTCCCAAATCTCGTCGTGATCCAGACCTTTTGCGAACAGGCCCCGGACCTCGGCCACAAAAGTTTCCACAGCAGGTAGCATCGGTTGTCTGTTCATGGTGCAGGGCTCCATTTTACGCAAGTAGGAGTATCACTTTAAGCCGCGAGAGGGCGTATCCCAATGTCGCACTGCACCATATCCGCTGGGCGATTATGCAACAGTTCGGGGAAATCGAACCCTAAATGACACCCTGGTGTGCATCTCTGTTTTTATGCGCCGACGCCTGTGCTTTACTAAAGGCCTCACGGAATTATGACGGGGTATCTGTTATGCTGAACCATAATCTTAAAACGCTGTTCTCCAGTGTGGCCTTCGCCTTCGCCGTTGCCTCTGCAAATGCAGTGCCGTCAATGGCCCAACAGTTCAGCGGCCTCTATGTGTTCGGCGACAGTCTGTCTGATTCCGGTAACGCCTTTGCGCTGTCGGGTGGCACCAATCCGCCGAGCCCGCCTTACTTTAATGGCCGCGTGTCCAACGGTCCGGTCTGGGTCGAGAGCTTTGCGCCCGCGCTTGGGTTGACCTATAGCCAGTCGACCAACTTCGCCATTGCCGGTGCTGAGGCCGGGAGTCTTAACGCCATCGACGTTGGCAATCAGGTGCTTGGTTTTGTCGGTTCGGGCGGCACAGTGCCTGCAGATGCGCTGACGGTTGTGTGGGCCGGCAACAATGATTTCCTGCGCAACGCCGCAACAACCCCGTCCAGCGTGTTAACCGCCAATGTGGTCACCAGCATCGGCACGGCCATTGGCACGCTGAATGCGTTTGGCGCACAGAACTTCCTCATTCCTAATTTGCCGAAGTTCGGTAGCACTCCGGGCGGCGCGTCCACCGGTCTCGGACCTCAGCTCAACCAGCTGGCCTCTTTTTATAACACCAACCTGCACGAAACTTTAATCGGGCTTGAGTCGTCCCTGGGCGTCAATATTTTCATTATGGATATTGAAGGTCTGTTCGATGATGTGATCGCTAATCCTTCAGTGTATGGCTTGGTTAATGTCACGATTCCGTGTCTTGATGGCAGCGCACAACCCACCGGTGCGTGCCCGACTTCGGCGGCGGCAGATGCCACTTTGTTTTGGGATGCCATTCACCCCACCGCAGCGGCCCATTCCGTGGTCTCGCAATTTGCCAGCGCCACCTTGGCGATGTTTGACCAGCCCCGCGTTGTGGCGAGCAACTCTTACATGGGGCCGATTATTCTGGAGGCCCAACGTCAGGGCACCGAACAACGCCTGATGACCGTCCGCTCAACCAGCAACGGGCAAAACGCTCCGGCCAATGTGTATGTGTCGTATCGCATGGGCACCGGTGATCGCGATGACCGTCCAGCTGCGGCTGGATTTGACTATGACTATGACGTCATCACGCTCGGTATTGATAAATCGGTCGGGTCTGGCTGGGTGGTCGGGGCCTCTGTTGGTCTTGGCAACGGCGAAGTTGAAATGCTTACGGGCGAAGAAAACGAAGTCGAAAGTCTCATGGCGTCTGCCTATGTCAGCTTCAACGGTGAAAGCGGCGTCTTCATTGATTTGGCAGCTGGGGTTACGGCGGATGATTATGACACGGTCCGTGATACCTCGTTCGCCTTCCGGCCTACGGCGCTGGGGGAAACCAGCGGCACCAATGTTTCGATCAACGCAGACGTGGGATACACCATGGAAGCGGGCGGGTTCCGCATTGGTCCGTTCGCGGGCGTGCGCTATGTCTCCAGTGATATCAGTGCTTATGAAGAAACCGGGGCCGAGATGCTCAATCTGACGGTGCTTGATCAACGCACCAGTGGGATCGTTGGGGCTGTCGGATTTGAGCTTGGCGGCGCCTATTCCTCCCGCGATATTCAGATTATCCCGACCATCCGCGTGGCTTATGAAACAGAGCTGGACAGCATCGGCTATGGGGCCAGCATCCAAACGTCCACAGGTCAAATCGCCACCATCGGGCGTGGTGATTATTCCGACAATCGCATTGTTACCAATGCGGGGCTGGCGCTGGTGGGTAACCGGTTTTCGGTCTCTGTCAGCTATCAGGGCACAATTGATTATTCAGACGGCAAAGACGAAGCGATATTAGGACGCCTTTCTTACGCGTTTTAAATCAGCCAAGTCTCAACGATTTCCAGGACGCCCGAGGTGTGATGTTGGAGTAGTATATCCTTCTTGAAGTAGGAAATTGCTATGATAACGCGTCGGCAATTCGCGGGCCTTGGACTTGGTTTAACGACCCTATCCGCAGCGGGCGGACTTGCGGCGTTGTCTTACCGCAGGACTCTTAGGCAGGCCCGCGCAAATATTGAGCATGGCAACAGCACAATAGTACCCAGTCGCTTTGGTTCCCTAGAATATGCTGAGATGGGTGAGGGTCCCCCCTTTTTGATGATCCATGGAACAGGTGGTGGCTTTGATCAAGGGTTGTACTTTGCGAAGCGGCTCGCCGCATCTGGATATCGGATCATTGCGCCGTCGCGTTTTGGGTATCTCCGTTCTGCAATGCCGCCTGATCCGTCACCTCAAAACCAAGCCGACGCGTTGGTTGATCTTCTTGATGTGCTTGGTATCGAAAAAGCAGCTATCGCTGGTGGGTCCGCCGGTGCGCTCTCGGCGCTGGAGTTCGCCATTCGGCATCCTGGGCGCTGTGCCGCTTTAATCCCGATTGTACCAGCGACATATGCCCCCAATCGTCCGCCCGCGCGGCCTTGGAGTCCGCTGCAAAATCTTATTGCTCAGAATGTCTTGCAGTCAGATTTTCTGTTTTGGACGGCAATCACAATCATACCAGACGTGATTATAGAAACGTTGCTGGCAACGGATTCTGGCTTGGTCTCAGCCGCACCCCCATCTGAACAGCAACGTGTTTTAAACATACTGCACGGCATTCTACCGGTCAGCGACCGGGCGGAAGGATTACTCAATGACGCCCGTCAGGCCGGAAACCCTCCTCCGGCCATGCTCACCAAAATTACAGCGCCGACTTTGGCAATTTCGCTAGAAGATGATCGTTTCTTAACCGTTGATGCGGCGCGACATATCGCTGCCCAAGTGGCAGGCGCACGGCTGATCGTTTACCGGCAAGGCGGTCATGTCTGGGTGGGACATGATAGAGAGATTTTTGACTCCGTCACAGGATTTCTAGCGGATATTGGGTTTGCTTGATGCGAATTTAAACCAGCCTATTCAGGCTCGCCTTGCCATTCCCCAGCCCATTTCTCCGGCTTATCGCCCTCAACCGCTTTGGCAGGGTCCCATTCGATCAGGTTGATCTTTTCGCCATCGGGACCGCGCAGGGCCATTTCCCGCTGTTTCACATAGCCCCGGACCCGCAGCCGGGCCGGTTCACAGACAAGGGTGTGCGGGTGGTCTTTGGCGCGCAGGACGACTTCATCCAGATCGCTGCAGTAAAACACCATGCACAGTTCGCCGAGGTTACAGCCCTCGCTGTCCCGCTTGATTTTGGGCGGCTCCGGGTTTTTCACCTCAAACAGCCCGACCATGCCGTAGGCTGAATAGTCTGGATGCTTCAGCACGCAGACCCGGGTGGTTACGCCCTCTGGCATACCGATGAACTCGTGCATGTTGCCGCCAACCGCCGTGCCTTCTGAGTAGACCTCGGTCAGGCCCAACACCTGAGTGTAAAATGCTTTGGATTGCTCTAAATTTGACACCTGTAAAGCGGCGCGGACCATCTGACTGAGTTTCATAGTTTTTCCTAATAGGGGCCGATTCCCAACCATCGGGAAGGGCTTTCGCCTCAAATGAGTCATTGTGTTCAGAGTATAGGTTTTCCGGGCCTTTGCGTGAACCTGCTTTACGACAAAAGCGCATACCAGGACCGTTTTACGAAACATTGCAAAACTAAGGCTGATAGATGCCGAATAGGTTTTCTCATCTGCTCCGTTTTTGCTAGATTTTTGAGGATTATTTTTCAGGAGGAGAGACCAGATGTTAGACCGCCGTTCACTGTTTGCCGCCACAGCTGCCGTGGGTTCTTTTGTGGGCGCCGCCTTTGGCAGCCGTAAAGCGGCCGCCGCCACCACTTATGCCACTAACCGTACTCTTCCGGGTGAAGTTGAGCCTCGTGGCACCGATGGTCGGCACGAGCGTCTCCCCACCCTGCACATGGAAAGCCAGCATGATTTCCATTCCGGGTTCCGCATGTGGCATTCAAACCAAGCCAACAAGGCCGCCCAACAGCGGGTCGAAAAGATCATGGAAGAAAAGGGTTTGGACAAACGGGCCGCCATGAGCATCGAAGAGGCCCTGCCGCTCATCGAAAACGATCATGTGGTCGCCACCAGTGGCCGCACCTGGATCAGCAACCAGATGATCATGTGGAAGGGCATGCAGGACTATTATCACGAGCATGCGGATGCCTATCTGGCCGAGATGGAAGCCACCGACAACATCGGTCCCGGCACCCTGGAACTCAATCCTGGTATGGAAATTCCGAAGTACACCAAGCATGAAATTCACATGCAGCCTGGGGGCTATGTGGGGGATGAGTTTGCTGGTCATATGTATCACTACGGCACCAACAATTTTTACACCGGTGGCCGCGGCGAAAACGAGCAGGATCAAATTCACATCAGCACTGCCGAACGCATGCCGCTGCCGGAAGATGGCAAGGTCAAACGCATTCTGGTGCAGGGCTGTGGCCCCGGCCAGTTGACGGTGGCGTTGAAAGAACGTTTTCCCGAAGCTGAAGTCTGGGGCATTGATGTCGGTGGGCCGCTGGTCCGTTACGGTCATATGCGCGCCGTTGAACTGGGTGTGGATGTCAATTTTGCCCAGCGTCTGGCGGAAGATACCAAGTTCCCGGATGAGCACTTCGATATTGTGACCTCTTTCATTATTCATCACGAATTGCCGGCCGATAAAACCCGCGAAGTGTTCCGTGAAGCCCATCGCGTTACCCGCAAGGGCGGCTACTTCTATCCGATCGATTTTCGTACCCGGCCGCAGAACAATCCGGCTTATGCCCAATACCGCACGTGGTGGGATCACCGTTGGAACACCGAAGTGTGGAGCCGCGAGTTCCGTAGCATCAACCTGGAAGACGAACTGGTGAACGCCGGGTTCAAACTTAAGGAAGATGCCAAGGCGGTGCTTCCTGGGTTCGGTGTTCGGCACGCCATAAAAGAAGCCTAAAACAAAACAAACATGATCACTTGGGAAACCCCGCTGATACGCGGGGTTTTTCATTTGTGGACACCCGTGCATAAAACATCTCACTGTGGGGGTATGGATCAAGATAGGGTAGGGTATGATTCGGTTCTGTAGCTCAGGTATTGCGACGGTTATCATTGGTTTCATGGGGTTCGCAGCCCTGGCGCAAGAACCTGAAGTGCGCGAACGCACGGCGGATGAAACATCGTCTGTCGTTGTGTACGAAGCGGATTATTTTGCGCCCTATAACCCTATCACTGTTGAGGACATGCTCAACCGCATCCCTGGCACTGAAGGTGTGGTGGGAAATTTTAACCAGGAGCAGGAAGAACGCCGCGGCTTAAGGTCGAACACCGATCAGATCATGATTGATGGCAAGCGGTTAACCGGGAAAGAAAACGAGGGCGGCAGCTTTCTCGAGCGCTTCCCGGCAAAATCTGTCGCCCGCATTGAGTTGATCACTGGCAATGTCCGGGAACTGGATACGGATGTGGGCGTGCGCGTGATTAACGTTGTTCTCAAAGAAGGTGCAGGCTCAGGCAGCGGTTATGCCCAAGTCGGTGTCTTTGCGTTTTCCGATGGTCCCGCGCAACCCATGGGCAGCATTGCTTACAATGGCTCCGCCGGAAATTTATCTTATACATTTTCTGCACAAACCAGGCCCGGTCAATCGCCAACCGATGTGATTGATATCATCACCACGCCCAATGGTGAACGGACGGGTGTCATTGAAGAAGAGCGCCGCCAAAAACAAAGACAATACGAGGCGCGAAGCGCGCTGACTTACAATTGGGAGGGCGGTCAAACGCTCCAGGTCAACGGTCTTTTTAACACGTTTCCCCTCGACAACGACGACACCACGGTCACTTTTATTGATCCAGGTACTGGCACGCTGATCCAGCAGGACACTGTGGTGGATAACATCACGGGCAAAGACAACACCTGGGAAATTAGCGGCGACTATAGCCAGGCGCTCAGTAAATCGATGAATTTCACGGGCTTGTTTATTTACTCCCGGGCGACCGAGGACCGCGACAACGAAAATTTCGCACGGATTGGGGATGACCTTGTTATTCAGGGCGGCGATGGTCGCGACGAGACAAGCACAGAAAAAATTCTGCGTGGGACCGTCAATTGGAACATTGCCAAAAAGCACGATCTAGAAATTGGCGTCGAAGGGGCCATTAACACCCTCGACAAAGACCTGAATTTCTTTTCCGTCGTTGGCGGGGTGCCTGTCGATATTCCCATCATCAACAGCGATCAACGCATCACTGAAGACCGCATTGAGGGCTTTAGCACCTACAGTTGGAAACCCATAGATGGTCTGGAAATTGAAACCGGTCTGGCCGCTGAATATTCTGACCTGACCCAGATCGGAAGTGACGTGGGCACCGAGCGGTCGTTCACCTTCGTCAAGCCAAGCGTGGACATCTGGTACAACGCCATTCCCGATACGCAACTGTGGTTTTCGGCCCGGCGCGATGTGGGCCAACTGGACTTCGATGACTTTGTCGCTACTGTTAATCGTGAAGACAACGAGGTTCTCTCTGGAAACCCCAATCTGGCACCAGAAAAATCCTGGGACTTTGAAGTGGGGGCCGAGCGCCGCCTCAATAATGGGGTCGGCGTGGTCAATGGCCGCGTGTTCTATCGCCGCGTCAATGACGTCAAAGATCTCATTCCCTTTGGCCTCACGGATTCCCAACCTGGTAATCTAGGCAGTGGCGATCATTACGGGGTCGAGGTGGAAACCAGTATCCGTTTTGGCCGCTTTACCAATGTGGATGCGGTGGTGAGTGGATCGGTCTTGTTGCAGGATTCAAAAGTCGAAGACCCCTTTACCGGTGTTAAACGCCGCTTCGGTAACCAGCACGAATATGAATACAAAATGGAAGCCCGCCATGACCTACAGGCATTTGGGACATCCTATGGCTTTGATTTGTCCAAGAAAGGCCCTCAGTTGGAAAGCGATGTGATTGAGTTTGACCGTAAGTCCGTCACACTGGATGCTCGTATTTTTCTGGAACAAACAATTATGGAGGGCACGATCCTCCGTTTGTTCTGGGCCAATATGCTCGAGGTCACCAACAAACGGGTCCGCACTATTTTTACTCCGAATCAGGCCAGCGGTAACATCGACCGTATCGAGTTTCGGGAGGCCGAGCGCGGTTGGATTGCGGGGTTCCGCCTCAGATCGTCATTTTAGGAGATAACATGAAATTATTACAAATCGCGGTTGTTGCGTTGATGAGCTTCAGTGGCTTCACCCCGGCCCAGGCCAACACCTCAGCCGAATATGAAGCGGCCAAAGCAGCGATTTGGGCGAAAGAACTCGCAATCTATGACGCCTGGGGCAAAACGGGTCTGGATTATTACATCGAACATTCGTCCCAGCATTACGTCGGCTGGCCGCCCGGCTCGCCGCAGCCATCATCGCTTGACGATCTCAAACGCATGCAGGCCAACTTGGTTGTGCCTAATCAGGAGAAGCGTGAAATTACGTTTGATGCCCTGGCGCTGCACGACGATACGGCAGTCCTTTATTACACCACACACAGAACCATGCTTCCCGATGGCACAGCCGTCGATGAATTGCTGCACATCTGCCATGTCTGGGTGCGGGATGAAACCGGCGACTGGAAGATGCTTGGGGCATTGGGCCGTGTTGAGCGGGACTAAGTGGATGCCCGAAAACCAATAAGTTGAACATCAGCTTCACAATAATCAAGCGGACGCAGGGACGTTTTTACGTGTTATTCTAAAATCTAATCCACCGTTAGATTTGGTCTATGGCACAGTTCCGGCTCACACTCTTTATTTTCTCCGTTTTTGCTTTGGCGGCCTATCCCTTGCAGTGGACATGGTTCTACCAACCGTGGCCCGATTTGCCGGGGACGCATTTTTTCACGACGCTGGTCTTCGCGTTGTTATTTTTCGCGTTGACTCGCAAGGATGAGGGGCAGCATCAGAGGCTGTATCTGGGGGCGTTGAGTGCCGTCGCTGTCATCGTCATATGGCGTTTCATTGAAATCCTTGCAAACCTATCCGTTTTGGATGATATCCAGGCAGTTCTGATTGGTCCCACCAGTGCGGCCCCGTCAATGGGGGTGCTGACCGACCTGGCCCTCCTCAGCTTGCTTCTGTCTCTGCTGTTTGCCCGCGCGAAATTAGGCATTCCAGCTCAAGCTGCGTTTGTGGTTTCTGCCGGGATCACCGTTGTTTCCTTAATCGGTCATGCGGTTGGTAGCCAAAACTACTATGGCGAGATGGCTGTGATAACCACGGGGCTCATGCTGCTCGCCTGTGCCGCCAGTTTTGAAAAACTAAAATCCTTCGAGCCCATCCAGTTCTTTTTTGCAGGTCAGACTTATAGCCGTAACATGGGGCTGCGCGCGGTATTGTATAACGTCAATATTCTTATTCTGGCCCTGTTGTTCACCCGCCTTGATTCTCGGTTTGAGAATTTTCTACCGCTGATTGTGATGGCCATTATCGCGTTTCAATTCACGCTGTTCGTGCAAGGTACTTATACCTACGTGCGCTCGGTCAAACGTGAGAACAAACAGAAAGATGACCTTAAAAGTCTATCCGAAAAAGCTAACCGGGCGAGCGAAGCAAAATCGAAATTTCTGGCTGTCATCAGTCATGAATTACGCACCCCGCTCACCGGTATCATAGGCTTGGCTGACCT
Organism: Rhodospirillaceae bacterium; assembly: GCA_040221475.1. Lineage (GTDB taxonomy): Bacteria > Pseudomonadota > Alphaproteobacteria > Rhodospirillales > Rhodospirillaceae > WLXB01. Next base: position 134,686 of record JAVKEJ010000053.1, read on the forward strand.
CCTGCGTTTGACAAAATTAAACCAGGAGCAAAACAAGCATTTAAAGGAACTTACGGATTCAGCTGAGAACCTAACGTTATTACTCAATGAGGTTCTCGATTTTTCAAAAATTGAATCCGGTCACCTCAAGTTGGAACACCGCGCGTTCAGTTTGACAGAACTCCTGCGCGGCATTCAGAGTTTGTTTACGTCCGTCGCATCAGCCAAGGGGTATCTGCTCGAGCTGGAATTCTCAGACCTTAAACAGGATGCTGTTGTGGGCGATCCCATGCGCCTGCGTCAGGTCATCACCAACATCGTCAACAACGCCATTAAGTTTACGGAAAAAGGAGGCGTTACGATCGAGGTCACCCAGACCGTCGATGATTCTGGTCTGGCGCGCACATCAATCGCGGTCAAAGATACGGGGCAGGGTATTCCGGCAGACCGTTTGGACTCTATCTTCGATGCTTTTTCTCAAGTGGACGACACCATCACCCGACAATTTGGCGGCACAGGGCTTGGTCTCTCGATTGCCAGATCGCTTATGGACTTTATGGGGGGTGACATTCAGGTCGAGTCCGTGGTTGGATTGGGTTCGAAGTTCACGGTTGAGGTTCCCCTAATCGTTGCCAATGCTGCGCAGATTGAAGAAATCCGGCAGCGGCAAAATTATCGCGCATCTAAAAATGACCTCATTGCCCAACATCTTAACAGCGCACAAAATGCGAGAACACTAAACGCGCTGGTGACGGACGATAACGAGACCATCCGTCAGCTTGTGACGGCCATGCTCACCAAAGCAGGACACACAGTGGTATCTGCGACCAATGGCAAAGAGGCCATCGACGCCTATAAGGCCCAGACTTTCGATGTCATTTTTATGGATATGCATATGCCGGTGATGAATGGCATCCAGGCCAGTTCGGCAATCCGTGACTACGAAGCAGCGCAAGCAAAGAAAAAACGCACACCAATCATCGCGCTCACCGCCGATGTGTTGGAAGAGAACACGCAGCGCTGTTTAGAGGCCGGGATTGACCGTGTCATTGGTAAACCCATCAATTGGGTTTTGCTGTTTGAAACGATTGATGAACTCGTTGATACGTCATCCGAACATCAATCGCCGTCCACCGCAGATGATGCGAACCGGGCAAGCGGGTCTTTGGCCCAGAAAACCATTGACGAAGAATCTGGCGAGCACGACGCAGTCGTCGTCCAGGGGACACCTGACACGAAGTCGGCGCAGAGCAATCAGGGGTTTATGGGCCTTAATGTGCTGAACTTTGAAATGGTGCGCGATCTGGAAGACGCGCTCGGCCACGAAGTGACCAGCCCCATGGTGTTGAACTTTGCGGAAAGTCTCGCAGGCCATGTCAAAGTTTTTGAGACGGCCGTAGAGACAGAGTCGATTGAGGACCTGAAGAAAAAAGGGCATGCCATTAAGGGGCTCTGCCAGCAGTTTGGCGCGCAACGCCTTGGTGAGGTTGCGGCCTTTATCGAGTATGATGCGGTGTCCGTTGAGGAGATGAAAGCCCTGCTGCCTATTCTCAAGGCAGACTCCCAACAAATCACCACCCTGGTCAATGCCACCGAGGGCCGCGCTCCTCAAGGGTAAGTGTTCTGATTCAATCTTATCCTAGTCACCTGGCTCTGAAAAATAGACTGCAGCCTTCATCGAAAAATGAAACATAAGGCTATGAGGCGCGTTACTATAGGGAGGCACCTTTAACTTACCCGATAAGGCGTGCTGTCACTCTGGAGTACCCGACATGAGCCTCAAGACCTTTCGTCGCGATTTCATTACTAAACCGTTGTTCGGCTGGGCGCGTAAAGCGCTGCCCGCCATGTCTGACACCGAGCGCGATGCGCTGGAAGCTGGCGATGTATGGTGGGATGCGGACCTGTTCAGTGGCAACCCGGATTTTGCCAAGCTGTTTAAAACACCACCCGCAATACTGTCATCAGAGGAACAGGCGTTCCTGGAAGGTCCGGTCGGTCACCTCTGCGCCTTACTCGATGATTGGAAAATTAATTGGCAAGATGGCGACCTGTCGCCCGAAGCTTGGGCCTATATTAAAGAGCAGGGTTTCTTTGGTATGATTATTCCCAAGGAGCATGGTGGCCTTGGCTTCTCGGCGTTCGCCCATTCTGAAGTGGTGCGCAAAATTTCGTCACGGTCGTTGGTCGGGGCGGTCACGGTGATGGTGCCCAATTCCCTCGGCCCCGGCGAATTGCTCATGCACTACGGCACCGAGGCACAACGCAAGCATTGGCTGCCCCGCTTGGCCAAAGGTGAAGAAATTCCGTGTTTCGGTCTGACCAGCCCAGAAGCCGGGTCTGATGCCGCCGCGATGGTTGACGAAGGGATCGTCTGCCGGGACACCTTTAACGGTAAAGAAGTTCTTGGGATCCGCCTGAACTGGCACAAGCGCTACATCACCCTGGGGCCGGTGGCGACTGTGCTCGGCTTGGCCTTTAAGCTGCGTGATCCTGATCACTTTCTGGGAGAAGACGAAGAGATCGGCATCACCGTCGCCCTGGTGCCAACCGACTTACCGGGCATCGACATTGGCCGCCGTCATTTACCGTCCATGCAGATGTTCCAGAACGGCCCCAACTGGGGCAAAGACGTGTTTATCCCGCTCGACTTTGTTATTGGCGGGCAGGCGCAAGTCGGCAAGGGCTGGAAGATGCTCATGGGCGCATTGGCTGCCGGGCGCGGCATTTCCTTGCCGTCGCTGTCTGCGGCGGGTGCCGCTTTTGCGGCCAGAACCACCGGGGCCTATGCCCGGGTGCGCCGTCAGTTCAATATTCCCATCGGCAAGTTTGAAGGCGTGCAGAAGTTGTTGGGCCGCATGGCCGCTACGGCCTATCAGTTAGATGCGGCCCGCGCACTCACCTGTGCCGGTCTGGACGAAGGCCATAGCCCGGCTGTGATCTCAGCCATCATGAAAGCCCACGCCACCGACCGTATGCGCGAGTCTGTGGTCGATGCCATGGACATTCACGCGGGGAAGGCAGTCATCGACGGGCCGTCCAACTACCTCGGTGGGTTGTACCGCGCCATTCCTGTCGGCATCACGGTTGAGGGTGCCAATATCCTCACCCGCAATCTCATTATTTTCGGCCAGGGCTCAATCCGCTGCCACCCCTGGTTGTTGCAGGAGATGCTCGCCCTGCAAGAGACCGACGACGCCAAAGCGCTGGACGATTTCGATACAGCGTTTTGGGGTCATGTCGGCCACAGCATCGCAACGCTGGGCCGTGCCTGGGTGCGCAGTTGGACCGGTGGACGTATTGCGCCTGATGCCTCACAGGCTGGCAACGTCGCTGCTGCTCTGACGGGGCATGCCAAGCAACTCAGCCGCTATGCCGCCGCTTTTGCCTTTGTGTCCGATATGGCGTTTCTCACTCTGGGCGGAGACCTCAAGCGTAAGGAAATGCTCTCGGCCCGCTTTGGCGACATTCTGTCTGAACTCTACCTCTTATCTGCCGTGCTGAAACGCTGGCAGGACGAGGGCAAACACGCTGCCGATCTGCCCTTGGTCGAGTACTGTATGGCGGCGGGTCTGCACACCATCGAACAACGGTTTGAAGCCATCTTCGCCAATCTGCCCAATCGGGTCGTTGCTTATGCCTCCAAGTTTATCGTTGCGCCTCTGGGCAGTTATCGCCGGGGGCCGTCCGATGATCTCAGCATCGCCTGCGCCGAATTGATCCTTTCCCCATCGCCCACCCGCGACCGGTTAACCGCCAATCTTTACCTTGGCAAAGACGATGATGGTGTTGCGGTGGTCGAGCGGGCGTTTGCGTTGGTCATCGAAGCTGATCCGTTAATGCGAAAACTTAAAGACACTGAGATTGACGATGCAGATACTGCTGTAACCAAGGGGATATTCACCAAAGATGAGGCCGTACTCTATCACCGCATGGAACAAGCCGTCGCAGCGGCCATTGCCGTAGATGATTTTGAGGCGGGGGTTTTTATCCGAGGTGTTGAATCCTAACTCAATCCGTCGTCCTGGGATTTATCCTGAATCCTAACTCAATCAGTCACCCTCGGATTTATTCCGAGGGTCCAGGGTATTTAATCTCATAAGAGTTTTTTGCTCTGGATTCTCGGACTAAATCCGAGAATGACGCCGGTATTTTTACAGCTTAATGACACGTAGGGGCCCAGCACCGCGAATACTAACCTTCCTTCATCATTGCATGCACGGCCTGACTGTCCGCATCTGTTTGCGCACCTAAACCGGCAATGACGCCTTTGCGGTCGGCTTCATCCCGGTTCTGGCTCAGCTTCCACTTGCCTTCCATGTGAGTGATGGTCAGTTCCAGGCCAACAATCGCGCCCATCATTTTATCAACAAAGTCTGCAGGGGCGTCGGTCACCTTCCATTGATGCGCAAATTGATCCTCATGGTCGTCCGTCAGTTGAGTCAAATGGGCGTGCAACCACGCGGGGTCGTTGATCGTCTTAACCGTGCCTTTTACATGCACCACCGCATAGTTCCAGGTGGGCACGACTTTGGCATGCGCCAGTTTGCTCGGGTACCATTGCGGCGTGATGTACGCTTGGGGCCCATGAAAGATTGCCAGCGTTTCAACAGTATCGCGACCGTTCTCTATCTCTTTCCAGTGATCATTGGCCCGCGCCACATGGCCCGTCAATTTCAGGGCTGACCTATTATCAAGTCCGTTCAGATGCAGGGGCAAATGACTCACCGCGACCCCACTCGCACCCGTCGAGATCAATGTCGCAAACGGATGCGCACGTACAAAGTTAGACAAGTCATAAACATCTGACACTATTGTTGAGGCTGGATTGTACAAATACGACATTTTCCACACTCCTCTAACTCACCTTCAACACAATCGCCCCGATGGCAATCACCACGCACACATGGTAAATCATGTTCACCGTGACCGACGCCATCAGCAGGCCCCACACCGGGGCAGTAGGCAGGGGCACAAAAAACACAACCGGCAGCGCCACAATCGCGAACATCGCCATGCTGATGGCCCGAATGGCCAGCTTATCGCCACCGGCTTTCACCAACGCATTGCTCACGGCATGAAACACGGCGGAGGTCAGAATTAAGAGCGTGGCCAGTAAATCGGCAGACATAAACGCGCCTTTACAATTTGGCACTCCAAATCCTGGCCCTACAAACTATGGTCCAACACCAAACATGGCGTTCATGCAGAGGTTCATCCTGCTAGGCATTCACCAGAAGATAGCTGACATACGCCCCATATCCGAAGGCCATAATAAAACCTTCGCGGCGGCTCACGCGCCAACCGGTGCGTGCGAAAATTACAAATAATACCGTCACGCCCACCATAACCCAAATATCCAGCGCGACGATGGCGGCGGGAATCTGCATCGGGTGCAGCAGGGCCGTGACACCAAGAATACCCAGAATGTTGAAGATGTTGCTGCCCACCACATTACCAAGTGCGACATCGCTTTGGCCTTTACGGGCGGCAATAATGGATGTGATCAATTCCGGCAGAGAGGTGCCGATCGCAATAATCGTCAGCCCGATGACGGTTTCTGAGATGCCCATTTCGGTGGCCAGGGACACCGCCCCCTGAACGACAAAACGTGCACTGATTATCGTGACCGCCATGCCGAATATCAGCATCAGCACGTTTTGCCATAGAGGGTTTTCGGTCGGAGACAGCGTTTCAGCTTCCGATATATAAACCTCGGCGGCTGCCGATTGGCCTCGCCGCTCGGCATACAGTGTGCCGCAAAGATAAACGGTCAAACAGAGCAGTAGAATGCCTCCTGCGATGCGCCCAACCTCGCCAAACAAAACAACGCCAAGGCAGAGAAATGAGGCCAACAGCAAAACCGTTCCATCACGTTTCAGCGCCGCCGCATTGACAGTGATAGGATGCATCAACGCAGACAGCCCCAGGATCAGAAGAATATTTGCAATATTGCTGCCCACCACGTTGCCCATGGCAATTCCTGGAGAACCCGCAAATGCCGCCTGAACGCTGGTCACCAGTTCAGGCGTGGAGGTGCCAAACCCCACCAGCGTCAGACCGATAATCATGGGCGAAATTTTCAGCCGTGTGGCAATCGACACCGCGCCCTGCACCAGCAGATTGCCGCCGAAAATCAAACCCGCAAAACCACCGGCGATGATCAAGAAATCCATTGTTGTGTGTTCCTAAATATTACTCAAACAAGGCCAAGGTTTGGCTGTGTGCATTGGCGTCACCCAGCCAATCCCAAGGTCTGTTCACACTGGACAATCCAGGCGTGCACGCTGGGCCGGGTGGAGAGATCAAACCCGCCCTCGTGAGCCACGCGTGTATAGGCCACCAGGGCGATGTCGGCGAGGGTGATGTGATCCCCTACCAGCCACTCTTTGCCGGTGAGGGCCTGCTCCATGTGGTCTAGGGCCTCTTCACCGCGTTCCACCCGCATGGGGTCGCGCGTCGCTTTGCTTTTGCCCAGATACACCATATGAAACCGGCATCCCGCGACAAAAAACTCATGACTGTTCTGTTCCCAAAACAGCCAGGCGTTGATGCGCGCACGCAGATAAGGGTCAGCGGGAAACAGGGGTGTGTTTTCTGCCAGATAAGAGGTGATGGCGTTAGATTGCGTCAGTGGAGTGCCATCGTCCAGCACCACGGTCGGCACCTGGCCCGCAGGGTTCATCGCTAGAAACTCTGGCGTACGGCTTTCGCCGGCCATGATATCCACGTCGATCCACTGATAAGGAATCTCAAGATACTCCGCCGTCCACTTCACTTTCAGGCAGTTGCCGGAGCCCAAATCTCCATAAATTTTCATCATGACGCTTCGTCCATGTCAGCGATCCTCAGTCTCTACACTGAGGGTCTGTTGAATATGGGGCGGCCTGGAAAATGCTGGGATGAGACGTTTGCATAAAAAAGGCCGCCCGGTATCGGCGGCCTGGGATCAGACACATATGACCCGCACCCGCCAATTAGGCAGTTGTCCATTTAGATGTTCGGAATGTGCGCGTGTGTGTCATATCGCATTCTGTTTCGCATAGGCGATGTTGATTTACAAGTGGGGAACGGTTTCTAATACACCCAACGCAATGAACGGGCTGACGGTTGTCTTAGCCCGACTGCTGCATGAATAACCAAGGACTCAGTGCCATGATCCGGATTTTTCCACTCGCGCTCTGTATCGCCTTCGCTGTGACGTCTGTGAAGGCCGAAACCATCAACCTGGCCGACCGGCGCGGGATGCAGGAGATGGTCGTCAGTGTGAAGTTTCTGGACCGCGCGGTCGACATGTACCAGCAGATCGCCGGGTGGGAGGTCGCCTATCGCGGCACCGCGCCCGCTGCCCAGGCCGTGCACTGGGGTCTGCCCGCCGACACCGTGATTGAGCAGGCGGTGTTGCGTGTGCCCGGCACCGAAAAAGGCTATCTGCGTCTGGTGAAGTTTCATGATGTGGCGCAGGTGCGCATCCGCTCCAGCGCGCGACCGTTCGATACCGGCGCCATCTTCAATTTCAACACTCTGGTCAAAGATCTCGACGGCACCTTTGAAGAGATGCGCGATCACGGTTTTGTCGGTTTTGCCGATCCCACCTATTACACCATCTTTGGCAAGGAGTACGGCGGGGCCATGCTGCGCGGTCACGATGGTGTGGTCATTAATCTGTTGTATCGCGTGAATGATCCTTACGCCGATATCCCGCCATTCACAAAAATGAGTCACGTGGTCAACGCCACGCAGATGGTCGACGACTACGAGGAAAACCTGGACTTTTTCCAGAACAAACTGGGCTGGCACACCCGCTGGGAAGCCGCCCCAAAATGGCCCGAGGACGGCTCTAACAACATGAGCATTCCTAATAACCTGCTGTTGGATGGCACGGTCACCGAAATGGCCGCGAGCTTTCTGTTTGAGGAAGGGGCCGACGGCGGCAGCATCGAGATTTTCAAATTTACCGGTGCATCCGGGGCAGATTATTCCCACCGCGCCCATCCGCCCAATTTGGGCGTGCTGATGTATCGCATCCATGTGCCGGATCTGGACGCCTACGCTGAAAAGATCATCACCAACGGGGTCGAGGTTATCCGTCCTAAAACCACATTGCCGGTCGCGTTGTATGGCGATGTGCAGTCCCTGATCATCAAAGCCCCCAGCGGCGCGTGGATCGAGTTGTTCGAACAGCAAGACGTCGAATAGCAAAACGGGGGAAGCGGCCCACATTGTGGGCAGTAACCGGTCTCTGGGTTTGTCCTTTGGCGGCGGTGGTTTAGGCAGAACACACGTCCGCTGCTGTTCGACCGCTGCTGTTCGGCGTTTTGCGCCGACCCAAAAAAGGAACGCTGTTATGTCTCACCGCGTCATTGATGCCGATACCCATGTCGTCGAAAACGATTTCATCTGGGATCACCTCACCGAGGCCGATAAAGCCCATCGGCCATCGGTTGTCACTGACCAGACCACCGGTAAAGAGTTCTCGGTCATTGATGGCGTTCTCTACCCGAAAGGCGGGCAAAAACTCATTGCCTATCCCGCGGGCACCCGTGATCTGGCCGACGTCGACACGCGCATGACTCAGATGCGCAGCTTCGGTGTCGATGTTCAGGTCATCTATCCCAGCCTGTTTCTCGGTTTGCGCGCCAAGAAGGCCGAAACCGAGCTGGCCTTGGTGCGCAGCTACAACCGGTGGCTTGCGGAAACCTGCGCTGCCCAGGGCGAGGCCATGAAATGGGTCGCGGTACCCTCCACATTGAACATCGCCCAATCGGTCTCAGATATGGAGGAGTGGGCGCGGCTTGGTGCGTGCGGGCTGCTCCTCAAAGGCTTTGAAGGCGAGCGCACCGTCAATCACAAAGACTTCTGGCCGCTCTATGCCAAAGCCTCCGACCTCGGGTTACCGATTTGCGTGCACATTGGTCACAGCAGCAGTGGCCTCGCCGGGATTGACGGTATGGCGGGGAATCCGGTGGGTTTGGTCATGTCGAACCTGGTGGCGTTTAGTTCTCTAGTGTGCAGTGAAATACCGGCTGCGTTTCCAGTCCTCAAATGGGGCTTCATCGAAAGCGGCTCCGAATGGCTGGATTTCGCCATCTCACGGTCCGAGCGGTACCAAGCGCGCTACGATATTCAGAATCACACCGAAACCATGCTGGCCGACAAGCGTTTGTTTGTCACCTGTGAGTTTCACGAAAACATCAACCGCACCATTGACCAGGTGGGAGAACATTGCCTGATGATCGGAACCGACTACGGCCATTCCGATACCAGCACAGAGCTGGAAGCGCTCAAACTGCTGGAAGAGCGAGAGGACATTGGTGCCAACCTTGCTTCAAAAATCACGCGCGAAAACCCTGCGGCGTTTTACAAACTGTAGGCGTTAGGGCGCAGGTGTTCCGTCACCAACAGGTGTTCCGTCAGCAATGATACCCTGGAGGCGCTCAGCGACCTGTTGCAGTTTGGGCAGGTAGTCCGCCGTCAAAGTGTTGCTGTCCAGAGCGGAGGCAAAAAAGCGCATGGACAGACAGGCTTCGACCTTTTTGTTCACCAGTATCGGAATCGAAATCGCGGCGCTCCGGTAGTCCCCCCGGTAATACGCATAGCCCTGTTTCTGAATCGTGGGGAGGCTGCTGTTCAGCAATGCGAGACGCTGTTTCAACACATCATCCGCCAGGGGGAATTGCTCCAGACTCTGTTTAATCAGAGCATCGCGCTTTCTTTTCGGGCAATGGGCCAGGTAGGCAAAGCCCGCCGCGCTGCCCAGCACCTGAATGGCGATGCCTGTGACGTTCGGTATTTCTGTATAGGGGCTGGCCAGGTCCGTGGTGATGCGTGACACCAGCGCCGCCCCTTTGGGCGTGGTCAAGGTTACCGGCCACAGCACATCTTCCGCCAGATCGAACATCAACGGCTTGGCTTTTTCTGCCAGCCAGTCCACATCCGCAAAGCCGACGCTGAGTTGTTTGACCTGCGAGGTCAGCCACAGCGTTCCGGTTTCAGTGTCGCGCAGGGCATACCCGCCTTCCACCAAGGTCTCCAGCAGGCGAAACACCGTGCCCCGTGGCAAACCGGTTTCGGTCGCAATTGCTGTCACGGTCGCGCCATTGTTCCGGTTCAGCGCTTCAAGCACGTTCAGAGTTTTAAGAACGGATCGGACAGTTTTCGTCATGCTTCTTATGTATCAGCTTCAATGGCGTACACGGTGTCAGCAGATTTGGCCGCGAGCCCTAGAGCTTTACATATACAGCATCATATGTATGCCCACAATGTGGGCAACACCCGTATGCCCCCTATAGTTTGAACCGGCAGGACGCGACAGTTAAGCTTTGGTAATTGCTGAAGAGTTCAATCTCTGAAGAGTCCAACTAAGGGTCCGGGGGCAGAGTACGCAACATGAGGAAGACGTCCCGCCAAGTGATCCGGCCAGTGATCCGGGTCACCACCCGCGTCCTGCTGTTGCTTGGTCTGGCCTGCGCCCCGATCGCTCACGTCTCGGCGGAGACCACGCTCCGCTATGGCAGTGGGGCCGGGCTCGCCGCCAACTGGACCCATCCTTATAGTTCCACCTCTATCGGTTTCCTGCCCATTTGGTCGGCGCTCTATGACCCGCTCACGTTTGTGTCTGCCGATGGTGATCTCATCCCCTGGCTGGCCACCGCATGGCAACAGACATCGCCCACCACCTGGACCTTTACCCTCCGGGACGAAGTGTTGTTCTCCAATGGTGTGCGATTTGACGCCCGCGCCGTCGTGTCTGCGGTCGACTTTCTCACCAGCCCGGACGGGCGCGCGACCCCCGTTGGCCGTGATCTGGAGACCCTTGCCAGCGCCCGTGTCTTAAGCCCACTCAGCGTTGAGTTGACCACCCACGCCCCAGACCCGCTGTTGCCGCGCCGCCTGTGGCTGTTGCGTATTGTCGAGCCCGGTCAGTGGCGGGAGAAGGGGCCCGAGCAGTTTGGCCGCGACCCCGTCGGCACCGGTCCGTTTACGCTGGCAGAAGCGGGGGCGGCCACCGGCGTCCTCCGCAAAGCCCCGGCGTCCTGGCGCCAGGTTTCCTTTGACGGTGTGGAGATCGTGTCTATCACGGAAGCCTCGTCCCGCCGGTTCGCGCTCGAGACGGGGCGGGTCGATGTCGCGATGAACGCGCTCAGCCCCGATGAGTTTGAGGCCCTTGAACTGGCCGGTGGCTCTGTCTCGACGGAAAGAATCCCAGCCGTGGTGTCGATGATTCTCAACACGGTGCGCGACACCCCGTTTCGGGATCAACGCGTCCGGCAGGCCGTCACCCTGGCCGTCGATCGGGAAACACTGGTCGCCATTTTGCTCGGCGGTAAAACCGTGGTCCCGGGGCAACCGGCAACGCGCGGCATGTTTGGTTATAATCCCGACATCAATCCCTTGCCCTTTGACCCTGACAAAGCCAAAGCCCTTCTCACAGAAGCCGGCTATGAAGATGGCTTTGCCTTTGTCATGGAAATGCCGTCCGCAACGGTGCTCTATGTGGATGCTTTTCAAAAAGTCGCGTCCGACTTACGCGCCATTGGCGTTGACATGGCGGTGCGCCAGTTGCCCCCGGTGGTCTTTCTCGACCGTATTCAAACCGGCGCTTGGGAAGGCGATGCCTTCGCCTGGCCGTTTTTCTCGCCGATCACCGATGCCCTGTACCCCCTGCGTTACCATTCTTGCCTGTGGCATGCGCCCTGGTATTGCGATCAAACAGCCAGCGCTGAAATTGAAGTGGCTCTGGCGGAGTCAGATCTCGAAAAGCGCGAAGCTCTGACGCGCCAGATCATGCAGCGTGCGCACACGTCAGCCCAGGCGCTCTTCCTGTATGAGTCTGTGTCGTTTGTCGGCCTGGGGCCGCGGGTGAAGAACTTCAAGTCAGATTATGGTTTTATACGCTACGAAGAGATGCAGTTGAGCGAGTAAGGTAAACTGAGCCGATGAAAAAGGAGTCAAACATGACACAGGTTGGGCGGCGTGAACTTTTAAAGGCCGGGGCAGCGCTTGGATCTCTGGCCGTAATGGGACAAGTGCAGGTGCAAGCCCAGTCTCAACAGCGTGACTCGCAAAATACGGCCAGACCGTCCTTTCCGGCAGCGGTTATGCGTGTGCCCGTGTTGGTGCCACCCACCCAGGATGCCTTCGAGGACGTGCGCCGCCGCAATGCCGAGGCCATGGTTGAGGCCATTGAAAACCTCATGCGCTCGACGCCGGTTAAGCCGCGCGTCGTGGTGTTTCCGGTGTTGCAATATACCTCGGCCCGCCGTGCGGTGTCGGGCGTTCCCATTGAGACTGTTGCCGTTGACCTGGTGTCTGAACATCTTGACCAGGGCATCTTTGCGCCCGTCATCGCAGCCTGTCGTCGTCACAACTGTTATGTGGCCACCAGCACGCAAGAGAAAATACCGCAGTTGCCCGGCACATATTTTCATACCGGGTTTATTATGGGGCCAGAGGGGTTGGTGTTGCGTTCGCCTAAAACCCAAGCGCAAAGTGCGCCAAATGTGAGTTACCTGCGTGACATCGAAGAGGAGTATCTGAAAATCTTTGGGCCGGACTCCATCATGCCCGTGGTCGATACTCCCGTCGGCAAATTGGCCTGCTTCGTACACAGTGAAGCCGAGGTGTTAGAGGCGTCGCGCTTGTTATCGTCCAAGGGGGCGGATCTTATTTTGCACACCAGTTTTGAGAGCGATGACACGCCTTGGCAGGCGCTCAAGCAGGCCATCGGGTTTCAATGTCATGTGTTTCTACTTACCGGCACAACCTCGCGAGTGATTATGGCCGACGACCCTGCGGGAGAATGGTCAGGCGGTGCCTCCACCATTGTCGGGCCGGATGGGCGTGTTCTCGTGTCCATCGGCGGGCAAGACGAGGGCTTTGCCGTGGCTGAGATTAACCTGGCAGACATTGACGCCGCCAAAGAGAAATTCGCCCGCAACACCGTCCCCGCCTGGGGGCTGTATAAGGACTTATATCGGGATTGAGGCATTACGCTTAAGCTATAAAGGTCATTGCAAATGGGATTATGATTATCCGGTCTAAAACAACGCTGCTTAGCCTGGTTTGCCATCAACTCAGCAGCTTTGAATCCTCCTGCACGGTAAAGGGAGATTCATTTGAATATTGTCGTCAATTCATACCGGACATGAGGGCGTTCAACTCTGCGCCATTCGCAGCTTGGGCCAAATTTTTAAACGTTCCATCGGTCGCGATCTCTTTTGCAGCGGCCATAAATCCGCCCCAGGCGGTACGCGCCAACGCGCCACCTACGCTGATCCGCCGCACACCGAGGGCGGCGAGGCCGGCGGCTGTAAAGCCCGGTTGCCCGACCAGGACGTTCACTGGCTTCGGTGCAACTGCGCGCACGACCGCCGCGACTTGATCTTCTGTCGTTAAGCCCGGCGCGTAAAGACAATCGGCACCCGCCTCCGCGAAAGCGGAAAGACGACGCAGCACATCTTCTAGGTCTGGATTACCGGCGATAAATCCCTCTGCTCGTCCGGTCAGGAGAACGCCACCACCATCAGCATCTATCGCTTTACGCGCCGCACGCATGCGGGCCACGCTGTCGTCGAAGCTGCGCAGCGTGCGTGCCCAACCAGTCTGACTGTCTTTGTCCTCGATCGAGAGTCCGGCGATTCCAGTTTGGCAGGCACGACGCACATTTGTGATCAATCCCTCATTATCGTCCGCGTACCCGTCCTCGAAATCTGCATTCACCGGCAGGTCGACCGCCTGCACCATGCTTGCAAGATGAGAAAGAATGCGATCCACATCGGCGTTTTCATCTGCACGCCCCGCGCTCCATGCCGAGCCAGAACTCGTTGTTGCGAGTGCTTTGAAACCGAGGTGTGCGAGATATCGCGCGCTCCCCACATCCCAAGGATTTGGAATAATAAAACAACCGTCGTGATGCAAATCTCTGAAGTTCTGGCGCTTGTCCTTCGTCAATTTGCTTGTCGCCATTTCAATTGTCGTCATATAAAATATCTCCCACCTTCGGTCATACTGATTCTCGATCTCTTGCGATTTTGATTGCGCATAACAACTCAAATACGAATTCTAAACTTGATGACTTACGCCTTTTTCATAATCGGCCACACAGAAACCACCAGAACGGAAGTTGACATAACTCTATCTATGTATATACAAAGATAAATGAGTTTCAAGCAAGAAGACTATCCGTGCCTGTGTATAAGTCTCCGGCGGTCGGAACGTATCATCACGGATATTTATAACGAGAGCCTCAAGGGCACTGGGTTGCTCATTACGCAGTTCTCGCTTTTGGTGGAAATCCGAAAGCTTGAATGCCCCTCTATGAAGCAATTGGCCGACGTCGTTGGTTTAGATCGCTCGACTCTAGCAAGAAATTTGAGCTTGCTTGAGGCGACATCTTTCGTGCGCCTGAGGGATGGAGACCAGCGGAACAAGATTGTAGAACTAACTGCTTCGGGACGAAGCGCTATTGAACGTGCCACCCCAAAGTGGCGCGAAGCTGAAGCTGAAATACAAAGACGGCTAGGGTCTCTCGCCGATAAAATACCTAAGATGCATTATCTTCTTGAGAAACGTGCAGATGGATAAAGGTGTCAATGTCTTATGGTCAGGGAGGTCACGTAATTTCGCTAGTCTGTGGCTATGATTTTTCATCATACCTTCTACACCTATCTCACCCTCTATCTACTCTGCCGCCTGCACATGCAACGAAACGCCCTCACGCTGTTGCAGTTTGGCAAGCACATCAAACAGATTGTCGGCGCGCGGGTTGCCCTTGCTGCTCAGCATCCGCATCAGGCTTTCGGGCTTTTTATTGGTCACCTTGGCCAGTTCGTCAAACCCGAGAGTGGCGTTGACATAATCGCGCAGGATAGTTTTGCCGACCTCAAGTTCTCCGCCCAAAAAGGCGTCCACCGCTTCCTGCAGCAAGCCTACACGAAACGCCGGGTCGCGTTGCGCCCTGGCTTGAATAGTGTCTTTAAATTCCCGGGTCAGCGCCATGTTAGTTCACCCGCCGATCCAGCCGGTAGGGGCTGTCTTTGGGGGTGCCATCCAGCACGTTACCGTTCTCGTCGATGCCGGCGAAAGAAATCCACAGCGCGTCGTCGATGAGTTCATATTGCCACACCCAGTTGAGCATTTTATTTTTGGTGGTCGACATCACGTAGCACGGCTGGCTGCGCCCGGAGAATCCGTCTTCGCTGGGGGTCCAGACCAGCACGCAGTTGGCGCCGCTGACGGCGGTTTCCAAATCGTCGTCCGTAAACCCGCCCAGCTTCTCGCCATCGCGGGCAAAGGGCATGCGGCGTTCCTGGTCTTTAAATCGGCGCGGTGACATCACCACAGATTTAACGTCTTCGGTGGTCTCGTCCGTCAGGGTCCACACCAGAAACTCCCCGCTGTCGAAGTGCCAGGGATTGCCCGCATAGGCCGTGGTGCTGACCACAACCGGGTCGCCCACGGCGGGGGCATCGGTGATCACAAAGCTGCGGTTGATCCGGGCATGCGACATGTCTTTCGGGACGTTGTTTTCCTTGTCCTCTTGCATCTGGCGGACGCTGTCGTATTCGCCAACAAGCATATGCGCCAGCCTGTGAGACAGAGATAACGTTTGTTCGGCCAGTGCGTCACGCGGGGCAACCGCAAAGGTGAAGTAAAGACAACTGATCGCGATAAAGGTCCAGGCAGTTTTCATGGCGGCGTCTTTCAAACGGTTACGGTCACACCTGAAGTACGGCATTAAAGACTATACACGTATTCGATCTAGCGACACATCGTCGCATTCTAATCGGCGCTCGCTAATGGGAGCTCGGCATCGCAATCATATCGGTAAGGCCGGGGTCGATGCCCAGTTGCGAGAGCAGGGTGGTCACCTGTCCGCGATGGTGGGTTTGGTGATTGAAAAAGTGCGTCACACACAGGCCCATGTCCAATGTGGTTTGGCGTTGCCGTAAAATGTTGAAGTAGGTCAGCTCATCGGCCAGCACAGTTTCGGTCAGATCGGTGTCGGCCCAGTCGCGAATGGCGGCGTCGACAACCTGCCGTTCGTCCGTCAGCGCGGCGAAGTCGTCGTGAAGTTGCATGTCCAGACCGGTGATCTCCATCACCGGTTCAAACGACAAACCCTCTAAGGCCGGGAAGTCCCAGTCCGCCGTAGCGAAGCGCTGCAGCCAGATCAAGTCGGCCAGCAGAATGTGGTTGAGGGTGCCGTGGATGGAGCCAAAGAACGCACCGCGGTCCGCTTTGCGCTCGCTGTCCGGCACCTTGGCTGCTGCCGTGTACAGCCGCTCATTTATCCACGCGTTGTAGCGCGCCATGGTGCGATAGGGGCTGAGGGAAAGGGATGAGTTCATGCCGCATGATAACAAGTTAAGTTGTAATTCGCAAGTTGAATCGCAGATTGTATCATCCAAGAGCAGGGCAACGTTTCGTGCCTGGGGGGTGCATGGGCTCGTTCCAAGGGGGGGCGCGAACCCGTTTCCATAGGCTCGTTCCTCCAAACACTGAATTTCTGGCGTGCATGGGCTCGTTTGCTCGGAACCAGTCGTGCATGGGCTCGACCCCAGGGGAGAGCCCCGCACCAAAAATCTCGACCCCAGGGGAGAGCCCCGCACCAAAAATCTCGACCCCAGGGGAGAGCCCCGCAACAAAAATCTCGACCCCAGGGGAGAGCCCCGCACCAAAAACCTCGACCCCAGGGGAGAGCCCCGCACCAAAAAACCTTTTGTTCCAAGGTCGAGCTCAATAAAGAAAACCACGAACCAAAAAGCCTGCTAAATTTTGTCTTGTGTAAACGAGGTAATCACGGAGACCCCGCCGCATGTCGACGCGAGAACAAAACCTGGATGTGCTGCTGGCGTCGCTCGATCCGGCGCTTGATCCAGACCTGTATGTGTTTTGCTCAGTGCCGAAGTCTGAAATGGGCCGTCTTGAGGGGCTCATGCCGCGTGGAACGTTCCAGGAAGACGAGGGACTCTCGGTTATTTTGACCCAAGCAGACTCGGCCAAAGCCGGCCTGCCAGACACACCCGTTTTCCGGCGCATCACGTTGCGTGTGCAGTCCAGTTTGGGAGCGGTTGGGCTGACCGCCGCTGTTGCGGCTTGCCTCGCAGGGTTGGGACTCCCAGCCAATATTGTTGCTGCGACCTACCATGATCATATTTTCGTCCCAGCTGCGCGAGGCGAAGAAGCTCTTGAGGCGCTGAGAACATTATCGGCCTCGCAGACTGAAACCTGATGTCGTACAGCTCCGAACCAAAGAGTTTTCATAGGATTTTAGCCGCTCAATCTCAGCGATTGCTAAGTCACTTCTCGCGTTAGAAGTGTTGCGAGAATGTCCCAGGCGGCAAGAGAATCCGGATTTACCGGATTCACGTTTGTATCGTTTGCATTGCAGCAATAACATTTCCGTATAAATCCAAAACATGCCGTTCATTGCAATAATCAATAATTCAAGAGGAAAACAACATGCGGCGATCTTACAAGCTTCTCTCAACAGCCCTTCTCACCACCACCGCCATGACGGGCGTGACCATGGTGCCCAGCGCAGCGGTTCAGGCCCAGCAGTCGGCGATGGCTTTGGAAGAGATCGTCGTGACGGCCACCCGCCGCGCCGAAAGTGTGCAGGATATTCCCATCAACATCACAGCCGTTGCCGCGGGTGATATCGAGAAACTGCGGCTCAACAATGTTGCTGAACTGGCGCGTTGGGTCCCTGGTTTGAACCTGACCGATCAAGGCCCACGCGGCGGCAACCAACTGTCGGTGCGGGGTCTGAATACAGACTCCTTGAACGCCTCAGAATTTCTCGACAATGGCAACGGCGACACAGTCGCCACCTACATCGGCGAGATTCCGCTGTACCTCGACCTCAAGCTCTACGATATGGAGCGGGTGGAAGTCCTGATTGGCCCACAAGGCACCCTGTATGGGGCCGGCACCTTGGGTGGCGCGGTGCGGTATATTCCCAACAAGGCCGACCCCTCTGAATTCTCCGGCTCTGTGCATGTCAGCAGCTATGATCTGGGGGAGTCGGGCAGTCTTGGCTTCGAGGGTGATATCGTTCTCAATGTACCCCTGATCGAAGACAAAGTGGCGGCCCGTTTGGTTGTGGGCTACTTGGATGATCCAGGCTTTATTGATTA
Organism: Rhodospirillaceae bacterium; assembly: GCA_040221475.1. GTDB lineage: Bacteria > Pseudomonadota > Alphaproteobacteria > Rhodospirillales > Rhodospirillaceae > WLXB01. The sequence goes on from JAVKEJ010000053.1 coordinate 152,808, forward strand.
CGACTTCCTGGTGCAAAACCCGGGTGTGTCACTTCCGCAGCCTGACTTCACCGACCCCGCTGCGGTCGCGGCCAACCTCACCAGTGTTGAGGATGCCAACGACGAGCAGACGCTTTCAGCCCGTTTGAACCTGCTGTTTAACGTCACCGAGAACTTCGAAGCCAGCTTTAGCTACTATTATCAGGATCAAAAGGCCGGTGGTCGCCAGATTACGCACCGTCGTGCCCTGGGCACCGACGAGTATGTGTCTGCGCATCGTTACCTGGAACCCAGTGACCGTAAGAACCAGTTGATCAGCGCAGAGCTCAATTGGGATTTGGGGTGGGCTACGTTGACCTCGGCCACCGGTTATTCCGAATACGATGAACTCGGCCAGCGCGATCAAAGTGATCTGTTGATTGCGTTTGAGTATGGCTATGAGTCGTTCCCAGCCTTTGCTGCCTTTACCCGCGAGCAATCTGACGAAAAGCGCTTCAACCAAGAACTGCGCTTGGTGTCATCCAATGATGGTCCGTTCAGCTGGATCGTCGGTGCGTTCTACAATGACTTCGAAGGTGATGCGACCAGCGAGGAGTTCACGCCGGGAATTCCTGAATTCTTCGGGATCGACCGTCCTGATAACCTTGAGTACATCCAACGCACCCTGCAGAATCTGGAAGAAAAAGCAGTTTTCGGTGAAGTCGGGTACGAGATCACCGATGCCTTCCAAGTGACGGTCGGTGGCCGCTATTACGATTACAGTGTGGATGACTCTGTTGGCTTTGACTTGCCATTACTCAGTGGCGATCCAACAGCCATCAATATTAATTTGGCCCAGAACGTCGTCAGTGATGACGGGTTCCTTTACAAGGTTAACGCGTCCTATCAAATCAACGACGATGTGCTGGTTTACGGCACCGTCAGCGAAGGCTACCGTATTGGCGGCGTCAATGCGGTTCCCGCGTGCCCAACACCCATTCCGCCAGGACAGAATGTGTGTGCGTTGCCCGACGAAGAATTGATCAAGCCTGATCAAACTTTGAACAAAGAAATCGGCATCAAGAGTGCTTTTGATGACGGTCGCATCGTTCTTAACGCCTCTCTCTACCACATTGACTGGGATGACATTCAAGTTCAGAGCATCACACAAAATGGCGGCGTACCCATCACTGTGAACGGCGGTAAAGCCGTGAGTAAAGGCTTCGAAGTTTCAGGGCGTGCGGTTCTTAACGATAACTTTGCTGTTACTGGCACCTGGGCCTATGTCGACGCAAAATTGACGGAAGATGCGCCTGGCTTGGTTGATAGCAATGATGCTTTTGATGGCGATCGTCTGGCTGGTACACCGAAGCATTCCGCCAGTGCCTCTCTGGATTATTATCGCACGCTCGGCAATGACTATGAGCTGAACTTCAATTACGGCATGACCTACATCAGCAACGTTTATACGAAGACCGGTCTGAGAAATAACGGCCAAGTGTTGGCTGGCTTCGCAGTTCACAACACGTCTTTAACGTTGTCCAAAGATCAATGGGAACTCTCGTTGTTTGCAGACAACCTGTTCGATGAGTTTGCAGTGACCTCGGTTCGTCAGGATCTGTCGCTGGTGCGGGACGTTAATGGAGTGGCTCTGCGGCGTTACTTCGAGAACGTTATCCGGCCACGGGTTGTAGGCATTGAAGCGCGCTATCGCTTCTAATTCCACGACCTACCAAACACAGAAGGGCGCTTGCGTTGGGGGCGCCCTTTTTGTTTGGATCAGCTATATTCTATGCCGTTTTTGCCAAAGATCTCTGCCGCTTCGCTGAGGTGCTTTTCGAACCGCTTCCATTTGCCTACAGACCCGCCATAAATGGGGCTTCTGACCTGTACCGAGCTTGGCGTGGCGACGGCAGCGTCGTTTTCATGGAAAGTTAAACACGCATCCGCCCACTTCAAGTCCAGATGCGCAATGGCGCGCCGTACTTCGAGCTCAAAACCTGACACCAGATTTTCATAGTGAATGTGATGGATTTTGCCTGGGAGCACCGCATCCCAATGATCCATCAGCTTATTGAACATGACGATGTAGTTCGCTGCGTCTTTCACGTCGTACGAATAGTTGTAATAGGAAAACTCTGTGGCGAAGAGGTGCTTAAAATTGCTCCACAAGGTGTCCATCGGGTTACGGCGTAAGGCTATGATTTTTGCTTTTGGCAAGGCTTTGGCGATATAGCCGATGTTCAGGAAGTTCAACGGCAGCTTATCCGTGAAGAACGGCAGGTCGCCCCGGTGGGCCGCGCTGTCGAACAGATATCTCTGGCCCAGCGTTTTGAAATCAATAGCTTTGGCGCGCTCTATCGTCTCTGGGTCTAACACGACAGTCGATCTGGTGCCGCTCATCATTTTCAGCAGTACCGGAAAGGTTTGCAACTCACCGGCTGAGTCCACTTCGGGGTGAGAGGATATAATCCGGTCCACCAGCGTTGTGCCACTGCGTGGCATACCAACGATGAAGATGGCTTCATCCGTTGGGCCAAACTCTGGCGCAGCCCCCGTGTTCTCTGCCACGTCGTCTAATGTGAAGGCGTCGATCAATCCGTTGAAGATGGCTCTGTCTCGTGCAATGTCGTAGCCGAGGGCTTGCTTATGGGCTGTGTTGGCTGCTTTCAAATGCGCGAAAGCCTCATCATCGCGTCCGACATCTTCACACTCCTTGGCCAGCGCATAACGCAGGTGAAGCGCAGATCTTGGATCACGCGTCGCCGTTAGTATCTGCTCCAGACGCTCAATATGGTTGCTATCTGCTGTTTGAGTGCGGAGTGACGATAACGCCATGTGCGCTTTCACAAAGCTAGGGGCCACTTTGATAATATGCTCGTAGTCTTGTTCAGCCGTATCAAAGTCCCCTGTGAACTGGCGGGACGATGCGAGATTAAATCTAAACTGCGGATGATCTGGCTGTTGGGCGACCGCTGTCTCAAAAATGGGAATTGCAGCTTCATGCTTGCCCACCCGGCTGAAGACGCAGCCAATCGTGTCCAGGGTCAAAGCATCTTGAGGGTTGAGCGCCATAGCCCTGCTGGCCGCTTTTAGGGCAGCTTCCATGCGCTTCACGCGGCTGAGAATACGGGCGTAGTGGGCCAAGTATTCTGCTGTTTCCCCCAACTCCAGGGCCGTTTGCACGGCCACAAGCGCATCTGCGACATTGCTTTGGGCATCTTGCACCATGCCCATGAGGAAGAAGCCATCTGGATCAGTCGGTTTTAGCTCCGTCAGCCGCTGACAATAACCCAGCGCCTGATCCAATTTACCTTGGTTGAGGCTGGACAGCGCCAGGTCACGGGTGCGAGTAAAATCATCCATTGGGGCAGCGCTTTCTGAAGCGATGAGTAAGGCGTGGCTTAGGTCGTCTCGGTGATCGGCGGGATGCCTGTTGGAACTGTGCCTTCATGGTGGTGCACGATCAACCACTTGTTCTCAATACGCCGAAATACATCAGTGATGCGCACTCGGCCCTCGGCGGCATTTGGCGGCTGATACGCATAGTTCAGGTAATACATGGCGATGGCTGTATTCTCCCAGACACGTACCTCCGGCGCTTCAAGGCTAAAGCTGAGGGGGCCACGGGCCTGCATTTGCTTTTGATCTTCAGCGTGAAAGGCATCACGTTCTTTTCTGCCGCGAATAAGGTGAGGCGTGAAAACGTCCCAAACGGTTGCATCAGGGTGCATATGCCCTTCAATGCCGTCAGGGTCGTGATCTTCAAAAGCGGTAAAGATGCTACGAATAATACCAGATATTTTCTCAGCTTCGGTTTCGCTGTCGTTTACCACACCTAGGCTCTCCCTTAAGGTCTAATTTCATCTACACTGCTCATCTATACGCTTGAAGCGTTCTCTCGTAATTTGGTCATCGCATGAATGACCCTTGCCTTTCTCTCTTGCCCATAAGCGGCTCATATGTCTCTTTGGAACAACAAATATATGAGAGATGATCTGGATATATCATCTCTGTCTTCTTATTTAACATAATGAGGTTTCACATGACTGATGTTCAAGGTTGGAGAAAAAAGTTCGGCGTTCTTGGTCCATCCACCAATACGATCGTACAGCCAGATTTTGATGGTATGCGCCCCGCCGGTGTCACCAACCATTACAGCCGGATCTTCACGCCGAACTCCCAGGCCATCAGCAATGAGACATTTCTTGCCGGGACGACAAAGATTTCAGAAGGCGTAATCGACGCCGTTAAAAGCGTGATGACCTGTTCGCCCGACTATCTAGTCATGGGGATGTCGGCGATCACGTTTTATGATGGCATCGAGGGGGCCAATGCTTTTGAAAAAAAGGTCATAGAGCAATCCGGCGTTAAAATTAGTATCGGGTCTCACGCAACGTCTGCGGCGCTCAACGCCTATGGAAATATAAAAAAGATATCGTTTGTGTCGCCTTACTACCCGGTCGCGAATGCCGAAGTGAAACGTTACTTCGAAGAGTGCGGCTTTGAGGTGGTGCGTGATATTTGCCTGCAATGTCCAAGCTGGACGGCGATTGCTGAAGTGCCGGAAGATCATCTCCGCGGTCTTATCCGTGATGAACTGGACGGCGATGATGTGGATGCCATTGTTCAAGTGGGAACCAACCTCAGCATGGTTCGTTTGGCAGCTGAAGCAGAGACCTGGCTGGGCAAGCCGGTCATTGCGATTAATACGGCGACGTATTGGCATGCGCTGCGCGCCAATGGAATTAAAGACCAAATGGATGGCTTCGGACGCTTGTTGTCGGACTTCTAAAGCGAAATATTGACAAAGTATTAGGCAGGACGGAGCAAAAGCATGAAGGTTCTGGTCACAGGGGCGCACGGGCGAACGGGCAAGCCCGTTGTGAAAGCGCTCAGTGCGAAAGGGGCGTCTGTAATCGCTTTCGTGCGAGACTCTGCGCAAGAAGCTGAAATGACGGCGCTCGGTGCGAGCGGCATTGCGGTCGGCGATATGGATGATCCAACAACAATTGCACCTGCTGTTGCGGGGTGTGACGTCATTGTTCATATCGGCCCGCCCATGCACCCAGACGAAAAAACCATGACGTCGCACTTTATTCAGGCTGCGAAGGACGCCGGACTTTCTAAATTTGTCTATTACTCGGTCATGCACCCCTTACGCCGGGAAGTCCGCCACCACAGTTTAAAGCTGGATACGGAAGAACTGCTGATCGAATCCGGTATGCCTTATTCCATCGTGCAACCCATGCGCTATATGCAGCATTTAGAGCCTATTTGGAAAAAGGTGATGGAAGAGGGCATTCATGCAATGCCTTTTAATACAGAAGTCAAATTCAACGTTGTTGATCTTCTTGACCTTGCCGAGGCAACCGCCAACGTCACGCTGGATGATGGCTGGCTGTATGGAACCTATGAACTGGCCGGACCTGAGGCGCTCAGCCAGACAGATATGGCAAGGGTAATTCAAGACGTAACGGGCAAGTCAATTAAAGCCGCGCAGGTGCCAATTTCAAAGATGCAAGAGAAGGCTCGTGCGACTGGGGCTTCTGAAGATCGTGTAAAGCAAATGACGATCATGAATGAGCACTATGATGCTTATGGGTTTTTGGGGAATTCGAGAATCTTAAAACTGATTCTTGGGCGAGCCCCCACTTCATTTGCCGACTATGTGGCCAGACTAACAAAATAAGTCGAGGCGTGTAACGTTTCCGGTTCTCGCGTCGGCAAAAATTATGCAATTATTACAGTATGTTGCTTAGTGTCCTGCCCTGCTGTTTTTTGTCAAAACGTTTGTGCATCGCTACAAAAGCGCGAATAGTTCTGATGTTGCTTCTCATTTCATGGCACAATTCCCTTGTTAAGTTGGTGCTTTAGCAACGATGCCAATGCGCTAATAATTTACAAACATGTTCTTTGAGTAACGCAAGAGCAGAACGTGAAGTCACTGCCTGCGAGTGGTAAATAAATTACTGTTATGAAGAAAATCGCTCCTTTAGAAAGTCTCTTTCATAAACTTGGCGACCTCAGGACTACACCGCGCAAAGGTGTGGTCATGGTTGTTATGCGGGCGGCTGGTTGCGTCACCGGCGATGGCGAAGTTGATGGCTTGACTCAAAATTTAGATCTTGTTCTCAAGCGCTTAACACAAAACGCCCATGGCGAAGTGTATCGCCTGCACACACTCGACTATGCGTTTTTGCTAAATGAAACGGAGGCCGGCGCGCGCGAATTTATTCCAAACCTTCGGGTCGCGCTTTTTAAGATTATGTCGCGTCTTGGGGCGGGGCAGGGGAAAGCAGACGGTGATGGCCTTATCCTAGAGCACTACAAGCTTGAAACCAGTTTTGCCGATGCCGCAAAGCTTGTCATTGGTTATATCAAAGCCGCAAGAGAGTTAAAAAAAGCCTCAAACGGTCAAGGCCAGCGTTTGTTGACTCAACAAGATCTGAAAGCTGTCATAGATGCCTATCGCGAACTTGGCTCAGCCAAATTTCTGCAGACTTACGCGCGTGGGCAAAAGATTTGTGTGACGCCAGAAAAAGGGCCAATCAAATCGAAGATGACCGAGTATTTCATCAGCATCGATTTGTTGAGTAAGCCGTTCTTTGAAGGGGTTAACTTAAAGGCCAGTGGTGATCGATTTGTCGAGCTAACGAAAATCCTTGATAGCATTATGCTGAATTCATTTGAGACGCTGTCAAAGGCCGTCAAAGGGCAGCCGATCTCAATAAATCTCAATATTCCTAGTATTTTCAGTAAGGCGTTCGACAATTTTATTGCCAGAACGCCGCCAGAAATTATGCGCACTGTGGTGGTTGAGTTCACCCAAGAAGACGTTGTTTTAAACTATGACGGCTATGCCATCGCGCGGGACCACCTAAGATCCAAGGGGGCTCAAATTGCCATAGACCAAATTTCGCCATCGGCTATTGGTCTCGTGAACATCGATTTTTTGGAAGCGCAGATGGCCAAATTGCACTGGCAAGAAGATGCAGAAGATGAGCTGTACGATAAGCAAGAATTTATAGATAAACTTCGCAGGCTTGGTATCCGTCCAGTCCTCAGTCGCGTTGACCAAGAACGCGCACGCGATGTTGGTGCCGATTTAGGGATCGAAATGTATCAGGGTTTTCTGATCGATAGCATGATCAAGCAGGCGAAAGCTGTCGCTTAACTGGTGACGAAGTTCTGATCATCAATCACTAAAGTTCACCGGATAGATTATAGTCTTTCCAGTAGACGATTTTTCCGCCGCGCACCAAAAAGACACCGATCACATGAAAGTGATTGTCAGGAGCGCCGGACCCTTCTGGGCGAATAAAATGATCAATCCGTTCATTTATAACGATGTCACCCATGACACTAGAGCGAAGCATCTCCCAATCTATTTCGGCCATGCCCGCCATAAACGGTTTGAGCTGAGCACTGAACTCGGCCACCCCATTGATAGGGGGGCGACCTTCAAACATGTGGTATTCGATGTTGTCTGACAGATAGGATGCCAGCTGATCTGCATCCCGAGTGGCCCAAGCGGCACAGAAATCATTTACGATCTTCTCTTTTTCAACCTCTAAGGCAGGAACGGCTTCTGGGCTAGCCGCTTTGGTTTGGCTGCTAAAAGCGAGCGCAAGGCCAGCGCCTATACCGGTAAAGGCAGTGCGGCGATCCAAACGTAGGTTTTCCGTGTCATTGTTCATCTTGCTTTCCCCTGTTCTGCATGGCTGTAGTCGCTTTCTTTATATTCCTAAACTCAACACCACATTATGGCCTGACCGGCAAAGGCTTGAGATGAAAACACCTTGTCTTCGTCTCATTTAGATCTGATGCTACAATATGTATTAAATACACCCACGTACTATCTGTGAATGAGCATTAGGATGCCAGCTGATTACATCAATGCGTTTAACGCGCCGGTTAAGCTAGACCCCAAAACAACCGCATTATTGGTCGTTGATATGCAGTATGCGACGGGAAGCCGCACGCATGGACTTGGCAAAATGCTGCAAGAGCAGGGCCGTATTGATGAGGCCGACTACCGTTTTAACCGTATTGACGAACTTGTCATTCCCAATAGCCAAAAGTTGTTAAACGCCTTTCGCGGTGCCGGTGCCAGGGTTGTTTACGTGACGTATGGCGCGGAGTTGTCGGATTGCTCAGACGTGCCAAATCATATTCGGGCGTTGGTGAAAGCCACACATAATATTGAAGGCCAAAAAGAACACGAGATCGTTGAAGCTTTAGCGCCACAAGACAATGAGACCGTCTTAAACAAGGTGACCATGGGGGCCTTTGGATCGACAGGAATCGAGAGCCGGTTGCGGGCCATGGGTGTAACGGAAATTGTTGCGGTCGGGGTGTCGACCAATAACTGCGTGGGGATGACGGCCATGGAAGCCTCAGATCGTGGCTTTGGCGTGGTGCTGGTCTCAGATGCCACCGGCACCTGCGATGATGATGCTCAGGCGGCCTTTGAAGCGATGTTCTTACGCCTCTGGGGCCGGGTGATGACAACCTCAGACGTCATCGCAGAACTTGGCGGTAAGGTTTCTCAAGCAGCCGAATAACTGTTCTGACCGTTACTGGCGCGGCCAGAAGTCAACTTGAAGAGACGATGTGTTGATCTGATATACAATCAAAGACAAAGTTTTGGAGTGATAAACATGTTCTTTGCATCTCGTAAAAAGTTAGAGATCCCAAGTCCACAGGATGCTTTACCTGGTCGGGACAAGGCAATGCCAGTCGCGGCTGTGCACTTCGTGAATGGCAATCCACTCAAGGCCCCTTTCCCAGAGGGGCTGGAACAGGTTGTGTTCGGCCTGGGATGCTTTTGGGGGGCAGAGCGTAAGTTTTGGGAAGTCGATGGGGTCTACAGCACCGCTGCTGGCTATGCGGCCGGATATACGCCCAATCCCAGTTATGAAGAGGTATGTTCTGGACTCACAGGCCACAATGAGGTCGTGCTCGTCGTTTTTGATCCCACCAAGGTAAGCTTCTCAGAGTTATTAAAAGTTTTCTGGGAGTCTCATAATCCGACACAAGGCATGCGTCAGGGCAATGATAGAGGAACACAGTATCGTTCGGGTATTTACACGACGACCCTGCAACAGCGCGAGGCGGCTGAGAAATCACAAGCGGCTTATGCTAGAGCTTTGGAGAAGGCTGGCTACGGCGCGATTACGACTGAAGTGTTAGAGTTGCAAACATTTTACTATGCTGAGGATTATCATCAGCAATATCTAGCTAAGAATCCGGCTGGCTACTGCGGCCTCGGCGGCACAAATGTGGCATGCCCCACGTTGGCTGCTGAATAAACGGCTCAATCGCGCTTAGTATTTCTTAACAGGTCAATCGAGAAAGTAAACCGGCCGGCCGGATGCTCACTGACGGAGACTTCAAACACACGGCCTGTTTTGTCTTTATAACGCCGCACAATAATGAGCGTCGGGCTACCCGCTTCAACACCCATTGCCCAGGCTTTGGACTCTGTGATGGAGCCCGCGAAGAGGTCCATGGTGACTTCCTCGGCAACGATACCGAATTCTTTCTCTATGACCATGAAGACGGGCTTCGTATCCTTGCCAATTTGATCCGCCAAAGACTTATGTTCTGGGCGAACGTAAACGTCTGTCCAGCAGATTGGAGATTTTTCATCAAGATATCGAATGGCTTCAATTTTATGCCATGTCTCGCCGACTTCGCCAGAAATAATGGGGGCGAGTGCTGCATCAAGAACAACCGAAGCCGATGTTTTTAATTGCAGTTGAGTCTCAAACGAGTACTGCAACAGCTCTTCTATGGAATTAAGCTTTTGCACAAACATGATCGTCGGATTCTTTGAGACGACGACCGTACCAGACCCTTGCCGCCTCAGCACCATTCCGTTGTCAATCAACCGCCGAAGGGCTTCCCGCACTGTGAAGCGGCTGACATTGAAGCGATTACAGAGTTCCAACTCTGTGGGCATCCTGGTGCCGACGGGATAGGTATCAGCCTCAATTTCTCGCTGGAGGACTTCAGCGAGTTCTAGATAAAGCGGTCCCTTAGCGGTTTTTGACGTCGTGGGGCTTTTGGGGGCTCGTTTTACCATCGTTCTCTTACAAACAGCGCCAATGAGCAGTTTTAAGTGTCTCGGTATTTTGTCTAATCGTCCGGACAAATAATAAATTGTCTGTACATCTTATCTTAGATACATTGTCTGACCAGACAAAATGGAAATTTGTCTGCAGGTAAGCCCTCAAACCTATACGGAAAGAGCCAATGGCACTGAAGGATGAGAAGTTTGATGAGTCTGATGACCGCCTGATCTTGGACAGTATTCAAAAATGGCTGGAACGCGACGTCGCGCCCCATGCCATGGCACTGGAGCATTCAGACACCTACCCCCAGGACATGGTTGAGCAAATGAAGGCCATGGGGCTTTTTGGCGCGACGATAGGGCAGGAGTGGGGCGGCCTCGGCCTGTCGGCTTCAACGTATGCCAAAGTCGTTACCATGGTGTCTGAGGTCTGGATGTCTCTGACTGGGATCTTTAATTCACATCTGATGATGGCAACCGCAGTTGAGAAATTCGGAACTGATGCACAGAAACACCGATTTTTACCCCGCTTTGTCTCTGGGGAACTGCGCGGTGGAACCGGTCTGACAGAGCCTGATGCAGGAACGGATTTACAGGGCATTCGCACGCGTGCTGTACGGGATGGGAACGATTACATCATTAACGGCACGAAGACATGGATTACAAATTCTATAGAAGGCAGTTGCTTCGCCTTGCTCACCAAGACAGACCCAAAGGCCGAACCTGCGCGTAAGGGTATGAGCTTCTTCATTGTTGAAAAAGGGCCTGGCTTTAAGATTTCCAGACGCCTTGAGAAACTTGGTTATAAAGGCATTGATTCCGGGGAGATGGTTTTTGAAGACTTTCGCGTACCGGCAGATAATCTGATTGGTGGTGTTGAAGGCAAGGGGTTCTACCAGGCAGTCGGCGGGCTTGAATTGGGTCGGATTAATGTGGCGGCGCGCTCTGTTGGAATAGCAAAGCGCGCCCTGGATGAATCTGTAAAGTACAGTCAGCAGCGGTCGACTTTTGGCAAACCGATTAGTCAGCACCAGGCCATTCAGCTCAAGCTGGCTGAGATGGCAACGCGATACGAGGCGTCTAGATTACTGGTTGAGCAAGCAGCAACGGCGTATGACGAAGGTCGTCGATGTGACCTAGAAGCGGGAATGGCCAAGTACTTCTCATCTGAGGCTGCCATTGAAAACTCCTTAGAAGCGATGCGCATCCATGGTGGATACGGCTATTCGAAGGAGTTTGTGGTCGAGCGGCTGTATCGTGATGCGCCTTTGATGGCGATTGGTGAAGGGACCAACGAGATGCAGAAGGTCATCATTGCGCGTCAGCTCATTGAACGGAATAAAATCTAATGCATTTACCCTTAGAAGGTATACGCATCCTCGCGATTGAGCAGTACGGCGCTGGGCCATACTGCTCGATGTTTCTGGCTGATATGGGGGCCGAGGTTATAAAGATCGAGAACCCCTCAGTCGGCGGAGATTTTGCCCGGGATACTGGGCCATACTTTCTCGGGGAACATGACAGCCAATACTATCAGGCTTTTAACCTTAACAAGCGCAGTTTGACGTTAGATCTCAAGTCAGAAGCAGGCCGCGAAATACTTCATAAATTGGTTAAAAAATCTGATGCGATTATCAATAATATGCGCGGCAATCAGCCAGCTAAGCTTGGCCTAGATTACGCGGCTTTAAAGTCCATAAACCCCAATATCGTTTGCGGTCATATTTCTGCTTATGGGCGGAATAACAGCCGTGAAGCTTGGCCAGGTTATGACTACCTTATGCAAGCTGAGGCCGGCTTCTTATCCGTGACAGGTGAGCCGGATGGCCCGCCTGCGAGGTTCGGCCTGTCAATTATTGATTTCATGACGGGGATGATGTTGGCCTATGGCGTGACGGCGGCCATTATGAAAGCGCATAAAAAAGGGGAAGGCGGAGATGTTGACGCAAGCTTGCTTGAGACCGCGTTGCATCAACTAACATATCCGGGCATCTGGTACCTAAATGAAGGGCTGAAGACCGGCAGAAGTCCGCGCGGCGCTCATCCCTCTGTAACGCCGAGCCAATTGGTGAAAACGCAGGACGGTTGGCTTTTCGTCATGTGTCAAAATCCTCGATTTTGGGATCTGATGATCGACGGTTTAGGGAGGTCTGATATGGGACAAAACCCAAAGTACGCCGATCTGAAGGCGCGTTTGGAGAACCGGGCTGAGTTGAGCGATGAGTTAGATGCAATTTTTTCGCAAAAATCGACAGAGGCGTGGGTTGAGCAATTTAAGGGTGTCCTGCCTATCTCACCAGTATATGACATCGCACAGGCGCTGGATAATCCATTTCTTGATGAGATTGATATGATCGCTGAAGTGGATCACCCCGACCGGCCAAATCTTCGTGTGTTACACAATCCAATTAAACTCGACGGTCAACGCCTTCCGGTGAAAAGCGCCCCTAAATTGGGCGCAGATACAGATGCCATTCTTTCCGATATTGGCTATTCAGCAGATGTGATTGCTGACTTGCGACGATCAAAAACGATCTAACGCTAACGAAGCACTCCAGGAGAAACACGATGAAACTTGAAGGCTTGCGTGTTATTGACCTTTCGATGTATCTGCCTGGACCTCATTTGACTCTCATGATGGCGGATCACGGAGCGGATGTATTACGTGTCGAGCCTCCTGGTGGTGAACCCGCCCGCAAATACGGTCCTTTTCAAGCGGGTCATTCTGTTTGGTTTCGCAATACCCACCGCGGAAAAAGAAGCATCTGCCTCAACCTGAAAGACGATACGGACAGGGAAACCTTGCTGAAACTCTGCGAGACAGCAGATGTGTTTGTTGAAGCCTTCCGTCCCGGCGTCGTTAGGCGTCTCGGCGTTGACTACGATGCTGTCAAAGCGCGCAACCCGAAGATTGTGTATTGCTCTGTATCGGCCTTTGGCCAAACGGGTCCGCTGTCTGGAAAACCCACGCATGACATGGGCGCCCAGGCTCTGACCGGCCTGTTGGCCTTAAATGATAACGGTGATGGCAAGCCGGTGGTTCCTGGCTTGCCAGGCGCGGATATGGGGTCATCTCTGATTGGGCTAGCAGGAATCATGATGGCGCTGTATCGCCGTCAAATTACGGGTGAGGGCGACTATGTCGATGCTTCCATGTACGACAGCCTCCTGTCGTGGACAGCACATTTGTCTGGGTCTGTGCTCGCAGAAAACAAAGCCCCCACGACGCGAGAAGGGCGCTCTATTGGTGGGGCGGCTTTTTATAATGTTTACGAAACGCGAGATGGTCGATTTATTGCGCTAACAGGTCGCGAGCCCAAGTTCGTTAAAAACTTACTGACTAAAATTAATTTAGAGCATTTGATCGAAGTTTGCAGTGCTGACGATTGTGTTGCACAGGAGTCAGCAAAAAAAGAAATTGCCGAGACCTTCAAGACCAAAACACAACAAGAATGGATCGAGATTCTGGAGCCACTGGATCTATCTTGGGCCCCAGTGCTTAATATGGCGGAAGCCTTTCAGCTAGAGCATGCAAAAGCTCGCGGCATGATTATTCAAGATGATGCAGGGATTACGCATGTTGGAAATCCGATCAAATTTAAAGAAGAACCAGCTGTGCTGAAGTTTGATGTGCCTGAGTTTGAATGAGGCATGATGATAAGTGGTAAAGGAGAAGCTTTCTAAGAGTCCAGAAGAAGTTCCTTTGGAACATCAAGAGACGCTGGCATGGGTTTGACCAGCATATTCGCTAAAAACTCCTCTCGAGGGAGGAGAGGTTCTGAGTCTTCAATTGGAAAACCAAATCTACTTTGCGGCATGACGCGCGATGAAGCAGGAAGGTAGACGTCACAGAGTACGGCTCCTGGAAGTTGGAGAGTCCGGTTGATCTCACGGTCTATCTCAGAGTTGTTCTTGATTGTAGTTGTATCAATGCCGAAAGAGGTCGCGACTGCACCAAAATCAGGAAATGACAGCCCGCCTTCTTTTGTTGCCGAGGTGGCAAAGTGTTTTCCGCCTAGCCATTGTTCTTGGGTTTGCTGCACCATTGAGTAGCCAGCATTATTGATCAGGAACAACTTGATCGGCAGATCATGATGCTGAACGGTTGCGAGTTCTTGAAGGTTCATCATCATGCTGCCATCACCGGCAACGCAGATCACCCTTTTTTTACCCCCTAGCGCTAAAGCAGCACCTATAGCGCCTGGCAATCCAAACCCCATGGGTGTGTTGTTAAAGGCGTGAATGAGGCGCTGCCCCGGTTTGAATTCGAAGCCTTGCATCATCCAAGCGACGGCACAGCCTGTGTCCACAACAATTACATCATCTTCTTGAAGTGAAGCGGCTAATGACTGCACAAAAACGTAAGGATTTGTGTCAATTTCATCTTTGTATTTTGGCAAGCAAGCCGGGTACTTAGCGCGCCAGCCAATGATGTGCGCTAGCCAGTCCGAAGTATCAGGCACATCTTTGTCTGTAACAGCGTTGAGCATTGCCTCAATAAATAAACGGGCATCTGCCTGAATCGGCAGGTCAATTTGTTTATCAAAGGCTGGGAATTTTGTCAGCTCTGCTGGGTCAATGTCGACGATAATACAACGCGCTTCTCTGGCCCATGAAGATAAGGGATTCCCAGTTTCGCGCGTGCTTAGCCGTGCCCCGATTGAAAGAACTAAATCAGCATTCTGAACTGCGAAGTTCCCGGTACGGCTTCCATGAGTTCCAAAAGTCCCAGCCAATAGCGGATGACTACCTGGTATCATGTCGGCCGCAGCCCAACTCGGACAGACCGGAATACCGAGGCGTTCTATGAGTTTAAGTGCCGTCTCTTGCGCCCCTGATAATCTTACTCCGAACCCTAAAACTATAACTGGCCGTTTTGCTGCCTTGATCATGTCCAGAACTTGGGTGATCACGCCAGCACTTGGACCTGAGTTCTGAACAACGGTCTTAGGCGTGAAGCCGCGAAGGGTCGAAGGGTCTATCATTTCGCGCTGCAGGTCATCGGGAATGTCGACCAATACAGGGCCGGGTCTTCCAGATTTTGCAATGTATACGGCTTTTTCTAATTCGTAGCGGAGATCTTCGGCCTTCATGATCTGGGCAACATATTTGGTAATGGAAGCGACCATGCTGACAATGTCAGTTTCTTGAAAGCCCATTTGCCGAACGCCGGTGTCGCCCTTAAATCTAAACCGCGCTACTTGACCGGTGAGATATAATACCGGCACAGAGTCGAACCATGCCCCTGCAATACCCGTAATCATGTTTGTAGCTCCTGGGCCACTGGTCGCTAAGGCACAACCAATGTTACCACTCACCCTGGAGTAAACGTCTGCCGCCATCGCCCCGGCCTGCTCATGGTGAGGGCAAATGAAATCGATATCATCCCGCTCGGCAATGGAATGAATCATATGAATTGATGCGCCACCCGTGATCGCAAACACGTGCTTTATACCAAGCTTGGCAACGAACTCGGCAATATAGTCTGAAACTTTTATCACGATGCGCCAGGTCCTAGGAGTGTTGTCTAATCTAAATATTCGTCTCGAATGCCAACACCGAGCGACCAAATATAGTGACACATTGGCGCGTAACCGGTGTGCAGTACTTCGTCGTTCATTCCAAACATGAACACGTTCTTACAATACTTTGCTGTAAGCTCTTGCAGGTCTTTCATGCTCTTCAGGTTAATATGTTGCGCTTCGCTTCTTGGGCTTGCGTAGGGAGACGCAGTTATGTTCGGTGTTCCTGTAATGAGCACGCCATCAGGATGTAAGCACCGAACAATAGATCGCATAAAATGGTCTTCAAACTTTGATTCAAGGTGCTCAATGACATCTACAGTCATAGCGGCATCGGCTTTGATATTCATCTTGTCCTTGTTAAGATCTATGCAAAGGTGTTCGATGTTATCAAAATCTTTCAGGCGCCTCTTGTTGCCTTCTGTTAGACGTTCATCCCAGTCTACAGCGTAAACTTTATCGACAGACTGGGCGATAATCGGTAGGCCAATACCATCTCCCGGGCCAACTTCAATCACACTGCTACGACCTTCGAGCATTTTCGCACAAAACTTGTACCGTCCAAGAGTAAAGACTAGGTGCTTTGGGTCATTTAGGACACTGTATGAAGTCCAAGGGCCTAAAGTGAGCTCTTGTGTCTCAAACTGGTAATCGGTGCCTAATGCATATGCTTCTTCTGCGGTAAGTGGCTTTTCTGTTTTAGTCATTGTTGTCTCAGTTATTGCAGGTTCAAGTTTGTGATATTCAAGATTAAATCGAATTAAAGACTAAATCGCATCAAAACGCCTTAATTTATAAAGGTTTGTATCCTTTGTTAGGGCAGAAGCCAACTCTTTGCCACCATTACGCCAAGGGTCGTGGATAACTGAAACGTTACGGCCACCAATAACTTCACGGTCTTGGTCGAAACACCATTGGATGCAGTCGAAGATATCATCCATCGATGTCCCTTCTGTCTCAAGGAAATCGAGAGTTTTTTGGCGGTTTGCTCCCGCGCTATCTCCAGCGCGCAGGGTTTCGTCATGGATTTTCGTTCGAACGTATCCTGGGCCCAGAATAAATGCTTTTAGAGTCGGGATTTCATCATCCAAAAGTTCACACATTTTGATTAGCATGATCTTTGAGAGGCAATATGCAGAATAACTCCGAAACGGGTTGTTGGTGCCGCCTCCGGCCATAAAACAAACTGAGCTCAGTTCGTCATTTTGGGCGAATGGGTACAAGGCTTGAACGACGCGGCATGGGACAAGCGAATTTGAGATAATGCTCTCTTGCCACTGTTGTCCGTCGATCTCTGTGAAAAGGCCGATTGGCTCCATCGTAGCATTTGCTGCGATAAAAAGGTCCCATTCAAGACCTTCCGATGTCATAAAGTTGACTGTTTTATCGATAACTTTCGGATCATTAAGATCCAATGCCAATAGGTGGGCTCTTGGATGGTCTTCAAAACGGTCCAGTGAACCCGGCTTACGATATGTGCCGATGACTGTGGCGCCACTCTCCAAGTACCGTTCCATAAGGTTTTGGCCAATATCGCTACTGGCACTGAGAATAAATACACTGCTGGGATTAGTCATATTCTCGGTCGCCGAGTAGTTAGTACAAAGTCACCCTAGCTAGTAAGGACCAGTAAAGCTTGGGTCTGGTGTGTCGTGCCAACGCCCACCAGTTTCTGCTTCTGGCGGTAATCGTGATCTCTCAAAGCCAAGGATGTCTGCCGCCGCGTAACTGATATCAACGGACCTCGGAAAGAAATCTTCAGCCAACGCTGGAGAGGTCGGAGAGGGGCAGAAGGGCAACCCAATTCTTTTCGGTGATTTCTTAAGAATGGAGCAGTCTCGCTCGACAACTTTGCTTACGATCTCTGCGCTAACACCAAAATCAGTTGTTCCAGTGTCTGCAACAATAAGGGCACCAGTCTTTTTTACGGACCTAAAAATGGTCTCAGTATCAAGTGGAACAAGGGAGCGAATATCGATGACTTCCGCTTGAATGCCCAGGGTCGCAAGGTCGTCAGCTGCCTTGAGGGCTTCGAGTGCCATGTAAGAGGTTGCTGCAATTGTAATGTCTTTGCCTTCCCTCATTACGGCGGCTTTGCCGAGTTCTACCTCGTACGGTGCTTCAGGAACTTCCCCAGTAATGCCATACAGCCAGCGATGTTCAAAAACCACCACGGGGGCATCGTCCTTAATGGCAGAAATGAGCATTCCTTTTGCGTCATAGGCCGTCGTCGGCATGATGACTTTAAAACCAGGAATGTGTGAAAACCAGGCTTGTAGGCTTTGAGAGTGCTGCGGGCCTTGCCCCCAACCACGACCAATGATCATTCTGAACACCATCGGCGCTCTCATCTTGCCACCATACATAAAGTGCCATTTGGCAACTTGGTTGACCATTTGATCCATCGCCAGCGTCGCGAAATCAACGCGCATGTGAATCATGACAGGTCTGTATCCAGCGATGGTCATGCCGAGTGCCACTCCGGTCATTCCTTGCTCGGAGGATGGCATATCCAAAACTCGGTTGTCTCCAAACTTATCGACTAATCCGCTCGTGGTGCCAAAAATTCCAGTGGGTCCAGGCACGCCTAAACCCATTAGTAAGACCGATGGGTCGCCCTCCAAACTCTGATATTGAGCTTCATTTACGGCTTCAAAGTACTTGATCTGGCGCACGTGATTAGGCCTTCTCTGGAAGTGTGAAGGTCATGAGGTCTGCGGGGTCTGGGAACGGCATTGATTTTGCGTATTCGAAAGCAGTTTCTATCTCTTCACTAATTTTGCGTTCGAAATCTTTCAATAGATCATTCGTCAGAAGTCCATCGCGCCTGAGGGCTACATCTGACCTCACTATTGGGCACTTACTTTGCCAGGCAGAAATCTCTTCTTTAGTTCGATATTTTAGAGCGGCGTCGTCGTTGGGGCCGCAGTGTTCAAGCCATCTATAGGTCATGAACTCAAGTAGAGTAGGGCCATCGCCTGAGCGCGCTCGCAAAACAGCCTCTTGACCTAAATTCCAGACTGTTACGATGTCATTGCCATCTGCTGTTTGACTTTTTATGCCGTGGGCAGGCCCTAATTTGGCGATGCTGCGCCCAGGTGGCTGGCGTACGGAAAAGTCAGAATGTACGGAATAAAGATTATTTTCACATACAAAAACTACGGGTAAGTTTTTCACGGCTGCAAAATTCATTGCTTCGTGAAAGGCACCTTCTTCAGTTGCGCCATCTCCAAAATATACAACGGAAATCCGTTCCGGATTGGTCTTGGATGACCCGTAGACGGCGCCAACTGCGATAGGCAATGTGCCGGCTAGAATTGGCGCAGATGCAACAAAACCCGCCTCTAAATCAATGAGGTGCTGCGATCCGCCTCGACCACGTGCGCAACCCGCTTCTTTACCATACAGTTCACACAGCATTGCTTTTAAGTCGCCACCCTTTGCTAGGTAATGACCGTGGCTTCTATGGCCACTAAACACGTAATCGTATGGAGTAAGATGAGCCGAAATACCGACAGGAACAGCTTCCTGACCGACACAAAAATGGGTTGGGCACCTCATTTCCTGTTCGCTGTATCGGGCTGCAATACCCTCTTCAACGCGACGCACACGCAGCATCGAAAAATGCATGGCAAGCCGGTCGTCTGCAGAGAGATTTGTCACCGGCGAGGATAAATTTTCAATTTGGGGCACTATCTTAATTCAAATCAATTATCCACGTAGAACATAATCGGTTGGCCAGTCGCGGATGTCATCCAGATACTTGCGCCCCCACTGAACCATTTCCTCGAGTCCTTGGTCCCAACCTATTTCTGCTTCCCAGCCGACATCCGCTTTGATTGCAGAGGAATCCAACCAGTAACGAGAGTCTTGCCCCAGCCTATCTTCTGACATTTCACACAATTCTTCAAATGGCATCTCTAAAGCAGCCGCGGTGCGCTCTACTACCTCTTTGATTGAAGTTGGTTCAAGCGGGCCAGCGTTATATGTCTTTCCGAGTGGTGCGTTCTCCGCAACCATGTGAATGGCACGGCCTAGATCTCTAGCGTGCATATATGATTTCTCAGCTTTGCCGCCACCATGCAAAGGAAGCTTATTACCAGTAAGTCCACACCAAATGGCTTTTGGTATTACTCTATGCAGGAGTTGGGCTGGGCAGTAACAGTTACTAGGCCTGATAATGTTCATTGGGAACTGCATAAACTTATGAATGCTTATCAAGTACATGTCGAAGGCAACTTTTGATGCCGCATAAGGACTAGACGGTTTGATCGGTTCATCCTCTTTTGCTGCATAATCGACAGAGCCATACATCTCGGAAGTGCCGATTTGAATAAACCGCTCTAGCCAGTCTCGTTTCATGAGCTCTTCTGAGAGGCGAGCGAGAGCCATAGAATTGGTTTCAAAAAATCGCCAAGAATGCTTCCAAGACACCGCCCCTTCACCCTGGGCGGCAAAGTTGATGATCACCTCAGGTTTTTCTTTGTCGAGGAGTTCTAGAAGGAGGTCGAGTTCGTAGGTTACGTGACGTGCATGATACTCATAACCTTCCCTTTGATCGATATTCAGCGAGAATGGTTCTGGTCTTAGCGGGTTACGACCTATGCCAATTACTTTTTTAGGATTCGCGTGGTCCAAGAGATATAGAGCTGCATGAATACCAAAAGAGCCTCCGCCACCAAGAATTGCGTACGTTTTTCCCGCCATTGTCCGTTTGTCTCCGCTAAAGAATGTTTAAAGAGCCTGAGAGTGTTTGATTTCTGACGTTTTCTTGGCAGGTTGTCCAGTCTAGGGATGACTGAATCAAGAATCCAACCGGGTGCAGACTAGAAGTTGTCGCGTGCCAATAAAGTTATTACAACGTATTGGATGTGAAAGGGCTGTTTTGCAGGTGGTTAAGCCTGCTTACTAGGGTTATTCAATTTTAGAGAGATTCTAAGTTTGGCGTTTGCTTTAGATGATTGACAGCGCCAGTAATGATTAAAGATTGAGTTGAAGGTGAATTTACATGAGCCATGCCGCAAAATATTTCGAGCAAGTAGAACAAATTTCAAAAAACATCGATACCGATGCCATAGACGGCCTTGCTTCTGCGTTGTCTAAACTAAGAGGCCGAGGAGGGAGATTGTTCCTATTGGGCGTTGGTGGCAGCGCTGCTAATTGTGCTCATGCCGTTAATGATTTTAGGAAGTTATGCGATATTGAAGCTTATGCGCCGACCGACAATGTTTCTGAATTGACAGCCAGGACTAACGATGAAGGCTGGGAGACTGTTTTTTCTGGATGGCTAGAAACCAGTAGGCTTTCGTCTAAGGATGGGTTGTTTATCTTTTCTGTTGGTGGCGGTGATGCTGAGCGCAATGTGAGCGTGAATCTTATTCGCGCCATTGATCTTGCGGTAGATCGAGGAGCGTCGATATTCGGTGTCGTTGGTCGTCAGGGGGGGTATTCAGCCAAGGCGGGAAATAACGTGGTTATTGTGCCCACAGTTGATGCAGACCTGATTACACCGCATACCGAGGCTTTTCAGGCTGTTGTATGGCATTGCTTAGTTTCTCACCCTGATCTGCAGCGCAAGGCCACTAAATGGTAAGAAGGGCGCTCCGACCGGCCGTTTTTTTGGATCGTGATGGAGTTGTCGTTCGGTCAGAGATTAGAGATAACAAGCCTTATGCGGTTCGTAAACTTAAAGATTTTCGGCTCCTACCCGGCGCGACCAAGTCTATTATTCAGCTAAAAAGCTTAGGCTTTCTGATTGTCGTTGTTACCAACCAGCCGGATATAGAAAACGGTCTTGTGCCTGCGGCTATGGTTGAGGAAATGCATCAAAAGCTGAGGCAGAAACTGGCCATTGACGATATTAAACTGTGCCCTCATAACTCTCATGCATTTTGCAGTTGTCGCAAGCCTGAACCAGGAATGTTGCTGGAAGCTGCTGGGGACCACGAGATAGATATTTCAAATAGTTACATGATCGGTGACCGTTTATCTGACGTGCAGGCAGGTTTAAGGGCTGGCTGTCACTGCATTTTTATCGATAGGCGTTACGCTGAAACAAAAGGACGAGAAGTGGGAACAGAATTGGTTGCAACCTCGTTGCCAGACGCCGTTCGCAAGCTGATAGCCCATAAATCTGAATTGCTTAGACAGGATGCTATATAAATGACCGATTTGTCTTCTTTGAAAGTTAAAATATTTGCTGACGGCGCAGATCTAGCCGATATCAAAGCTTTGTATTCGAACCCGCTGGTTAAGGGGTTTACAACTAATCCTACACTTATGCGCAAGGCTTCGATACCAGACTATGAAACATTTGGAAGGGAAGTCCTGTCTGCAGTACCTGATAGGCCTGTTTCCCTAGAGGTTTTTGCTGATGACTTTGACGAGATGATTGTTCAAGGCCGTAAAATTGCGTCATGGGGCGACAATGCAAATGTAAAAATACCTATATCAAACACACTAGGTCAGGCGTCAGACCAAGTGGTTAAAGAGTTGGCGTTAAGCGGTGTCGTCGTGAATGTGACAGCCATTATGACGGTGGCCCAAGTGGAAAGAGTAGCCGCCTGCCTTAGCCCCGATGTTCCGGCGATTATATCTGTGTTTGCTGGGAGGGTCGCTGACACTGGCGTCGACCCTATTCCGCATATGATTGCATGCAGAGCTGCTTTACAGCACCTACCTAAAGCAGAGCTCTTGTGGGCCAGCCCGCGCGAACTGCTCAACGTGTTTCAAGCAGACGCAATGGGATGCCAAATCATTACAGTAACGAATGATGTTTTGAAAAAACTATCTCTGGTCGGAAAAGATCTCGATGATTACTCACTCGAAACGGTGAAGATGTTTAGATCGGATGCGGTTGCTGCCGGGTACTCTATCAACTAAGTGTAATTACAACTCCCAATCATTTTCTTGTTAGTTTAAGGGCGATAAAGTGAAACGAATTTTTCAAAATGTATTTGTAACAGGTGGTGCAGGGTACTGCGGTTCCCTGCTTGTGCCGCAACTGTTAGCTAAGGGCTATAAAGTTACAGTCTACGATACGCTGTTTTTTGGTGATCATTTTTTGCCAAAGGACAACGGCAATCTCACGATTGTTAAGGGCGATATCCGCGATGTAGCTAATTTGAGTGATGCTGTAAAAAATCATGATGCTTTTGTCAGTCTGGCGTGCATTTCAAATGATGCGAGTTTCGAACTCGACGAACAGTTATCGACATCGATCAATATGGATGCTTTTGAACCTATGGTTCAAGCAGCTAAAGCGGCTGATGTTAAGCGTTTCGTATATGCGTCATCAAGCTCTGTTTACGGCGTATCAGATCAGCCTGACGTGACTGAGGATCACCCCTTAGTGCCACTGACGCTTTACAACAAATATAAAGGTCTCTGTGAACCAATACTCAAGAAGTACTGCGATGATGATTTCACAGGCGTTATTTTTAGGCCGGCCACAGTATGTGGCTATGCTCCGAGACTCAGGCTTGACCTGTCGGTTAACATTCTTACGAACCATGCCCTGATAAATGATAAGATTACAGTGTTCGGCGGTTCGCAATTACGTCCTAATTTACATGTACAAGATTATTGTGACGCAGTAGAACTCTTGCTAAGCGCTCCAGCAGAAAAAGTGCAGAAGGAGACCTTTAACGTCGGGACTCAGAATATGAGTATTGCCGACATAGCTGATTTGGTAAGGGAAGTCGTTCAGCAAGAATTTCCAGAGAAAAGCGATGTCAAGATTGTTACATCGCCTACAGACGATATCAGATCTTATCATATTAACTCTGACAAGATTTACCGAACTCTTGGGTTTAAACCCAATTACTCCATAGAAGATGCAGTCAGGTCATTGTGTGAAGCTCACCGACAGGGAAAGCTTGAGAATAGTATGGATAATGACTGGTACTACAATATTAGAACGATGAAGAAACTCGACGTTAAATGAGTGAGAACGGTCCTGTTGTCGTTACTGGGGGAGCTGGTTTTATAGGCTCCCACATGGTCGATTTGTTGCTTGATCGTGGTTACAGCGTTCGTGTGATTGATGACATGTCTGGTGGAAGACACGCAAATATTAACCATCATTCACAAAATACAGATTTTGAACTTTTAGAAACTGACATTCGCAGCTTAGAACCTGGGAACTCTTTTTTTTCTGGCGCGAGATATGTAATTCATTTCGCAGGCATCGGTGACATTGTGCCATCGATAGATCGTCCAATCGATTACATGGATATTAACGTCCTTGGCACAGTTAAAGTACTAGAATGCGCGCGTGCTGCTGGGGTTCAGCGCTTTGTTTATGCGGCATCATCTTCTTGTTATGGATTAGCAGAGACGCCAACGAGAGAAGATCATTTGATTCAACCTCAGTATCCCTACGCACTTTCAAAGTACCAGGGTGAGCAATCCGTTTTTCATTGGCACCAAATATATAAGCTGCCTGTAAATTCAATAAGAATATTCAATGCTTATGGAACTCGGTCGAGAACATCAGGCGCTTACGGTGCTGTTTTTGGTGTGTTCTTAAGGCAGAAGATAGCAGGTGAGCCATTCAGTGTGGTAGGAGACGGTACGCAAACACGTGACTTTCTATACGTAACAGATGTTGCCGAAGCATTCTTCCGGGCTGCGACTACGAATCATATTGGAAAAGTTTGGAATCTGGGTGCAGGTAACCCTCAATCTGTGAACCGAATTGTGGAACTGTTGGGTGGCGACACGGTCACTATCCCTAAACGTCCCGGAGAGCCTGACTGCACATTTGCTGATATAACAGCAATTTCCTCGGATTTGGATTGGGCTCCCCAGGTTAGTTTTGAGGAGGGCGTTGGCCGCCTTCTTGAGAACATTGATTATTGGAAAGATGCGCCGTTATGGTCGCCATCATCCATTGCTGAAGCAACAAAGACTTGGTTCAATTATCTTGATAATGAGTCGAGCAACTCTGATACGTGAGCGCGCAATGACATCCCTACAAGAACGCTATGGCCATAAGGTCAAAACACTTTCTGAATTGGCTGACTCTGTTGGCAGTTTTCCTCGTGAAAAGCGGGTGATTATGTGTCACGGAGTTTTTGACGTCGTTCATCCGGGCCACTTACGTCATCTCATGTACGCAAAATCTCATGCGGATATCCTGGTGGCGAGTATTACAGCTGACGTGCATATTTCTAAAGGAGAGATGCGCCCTCATGTTCCTCAAGATTTAAGAGCAATAAATCTTGCTGCCTTTGAGATGGTTGATTACGTCATAGTGGATCCAAATCCTGAACCACTCACAACTTTGAAGACTCTTCAGCCAGATTATTTCGCAAAGGGTTATGAGTACTCTGGAGAGTTGCGTCCAAAGACAAAACAAGAGCTTGAAGCTGTAAGTGAATACGGAGGTGAAATCCTATTCACGCCAGGTGATATCGTTTACTCATCGTCTCGCCTGATAGAGATGGAGCCACCAAATCTGCGGACAGAAAAACTGCTGGCTCTGATGAATAAATCTGGTATCACATTTGATAATCTGCGAAGCACCCTTACACAATTTGAAGGCAAAAATATACATGTTGTCGGCGACACGATTGTGGATAGCTTGACACAATGCAGTATGATTGGCGGGCAAACGAAGACCCCGACGATGAGTGTGCTGTTTGAAGAGAAACAAGATTTTATTGGTGGCGCTGCTATCGTGGCGCAACATCTCCGTGCGGCGGGCGCGAACGTAACGTTCTCAACCGTGCTTGGTGATGACCCATTAAAGGATTTTGTTCTCGACGGGCTAAAAAAGAGTGGCGTTACTGTTAATGCCATCATTGATCATACCAGGCCAACAACAAATAAGAACGCCATTGTTGCCGGTGGGTATCGACTTCTGAAAGTCGACACTCTTGAGAATCGGACGATATCGGATGAAATACGAATCAAGTTAGAGTCGGCTATCCGTGATGTGCCTGCCCATGCTGTGGTCTTTTCCGATTTTCGTCATGGTATTTTTAACCGCAGAACGATTGAGCCACTTGTCTCCGCTATACCGCAAGGTGTTTATAGGATTGCAGATAGTCAGGTCGCGAGCCGCTGGGGAAATATTACCGAGTTTCAGGATTTTGACCTCATCACGCCTAATGAGCGTGAGGCTAGATTTGCATTAGGAGATCAGGACTCGGGTGTGCGCCCATTAGCATCTGCGCTTTATGATAAAGCACGTTGCAAAATGCTAATTCTTAAGCTGGGGGATCGAGGAGTACTAACCTACAGATCAGAAAACCACCATTCCCTTGATTCATTCTTTGTCGTGGATAGCTTTGTTGAGAAAGTCACGGATGCCGTTGGTGCAGGCGATGCTTTACTTGCGTATGCAACCCTTCCAATGCTGACTAGCGGCAATAAAGTTATTGCAACTATTTTGGGCTCCATGGCCGCCGCGGTTGAGTGTGAAGCAGATGGCAACATACCGGTAAGTCCCGCAGACGTTCTTGCGAAGGTCGATGCTGCAGAAAAGGCGGCGCGTTACGAGTCATGAGCAGCTTTCGAGTCATTGTCATTGGTCTGGGCGTGCAAGGCGCTAAACGCCGCAAACATGCTGGTAAAGACTATGTTGCCTCTGTTGACCCATATCAAAAAACAGCTGATTTTCTCTCAGTTAAAGATGTCCCGTTAGGTGACTATGACGCTGCTTTGGTTTGTGTGCCCGATTCACCAAAAGTCGAATTGCTTAAATATTTATTGAAAAACGGCAAGCATATTCTTGTTGAGAAACCGCTTTGGTCTGAGAGTATAGAGGCTTTTTCGGAACTAGAGCAGTTAGCTCAAGGCACGGGTGCGATTTGTTACACGGCCTACAATCATAGATTTGAACCGCATTTTGTGCGGATGAAAAAACTCATTGCATCGGGTGAACTCGGTAAAATTTATTCCTGTAGAATGTTCTATGGAAATGGAACGGCACGTTTGGTTCGTGAGTCTGAATGGAGAGATAAAGGTTCTGGAGTTCTTCCTGACCTTGGTTCCCACCTATTAGATACCTGCGCCTATTGGTTTGGAGACCGGTTGGGCCATTTTAAACTCAGTGCCGCTAATGCATTTGAAAACAATGCACCGGATCATGTTATTATTTCCTCAGAAGGGCAAGACACGAGAATAGAATTAGAGATGACGCTTTTGATGTGGCGAAATCACTTCACCTGCGATGTTCTAGCTGAGAGGGGAACGGCGCATATAGAATCGCTCTGCAAGTGGGGGCCTTCAGTGTTTACTCACCGCACGCGAGTTTTGCCTTCGGGGAGGCCACCTGAAGTAAGTGAAGTTTTAGTGCAGGAAGACCCAACATGGGCTGCAGAGTATTTACACTTCAAGTCTTTGTGTGCGGAATCTAAACCTAGCAATCTCAGTCACGATGTGTGGCTGCAAGAAACATTAGGGCGTCTGTCTGATGAGGTGCTCCGGTGACAAAAATAGGGTTTGCTGGCCTTACGCATTTGGGAATTAATTCTGCAGTAGCGACGGCTGAGAGAGGTTGGTCAGTGATTGGTTACGACGCTGACGTTGAACTTGCGAAACAGTTGTCTATGAATCAGATACCTTTTACGGAACCCGGTCTCGATAGGTTAGCCTCAAATAACAGCGAAAGACTACATTTTTCATCTGACATAAAGTCATTAAATGATTGTAGTGTCGTTTACGTGTCTGCTGATGTTCCCACAGATGATAATGGCGCAAGTGATTTAACTTCAATCAGGGAACTCATAGATAGTATTATCCCTCATCTTAATGACCAGGCTATTATGGTGGTACTTTGCCAAGTACCTCCTGGATTTACTAGGTCGATCAACTCTATTTCAAGTGCGCGTCTCGTCTATCAGGTTGAAACACTTATATTTGGGAAGGCAGTGGAACGCGCACTCAACCCTGAAAGATTTATTGTTGGGTGCTCAAACCCGGAAGCAGTCCTACCGGGCGCGTATAAAAGCCTGCTGGAGTCCTTCAACTGTCCCATTTTACAGATGAGATTTGAAAGCGCCGAGCTTGCAAAGATTGCTATCAATTTTTGTCTCGTCGCGTCTATCAGCGTAGCGAACGCGCTGGCTGAAATAAGCGAGGTTATTGGTGCAGATTGGCTTGAAGTTGTTCCGGCTTTACGTCTTGATAAGCGTATCGGTCCACATAGTTATCTTGTTCCTGGCTTGGGCCTATCTGGGGGAAATTTAGAGCGCGACCTGAGAACGATTCTTGATATTTCATCACGCGAAGATATTGACGCCTCAATGATTGAGGCGTGGATGTCAAACTCAAAACTTCGCAAAGATTGGTGCTGGCGAAAACTGAAGGAACGGGTCTTAGCCATTGAGGATAGTCCGAGAATTGCGGTGCTTGGCCTCGCATATAAGGAAAACACCAACTCGACGAAAAATTCACCATCATTGCAACTGTTGTCTCATCTAAATGGCTACGATCTAAGCACTCATGATCCAGTTGTTGTTGCTGGTTCTGATGTGAATGGCAAGCAGGCTGAATCAGTATTGGATTGCATCTCAGGCGCAGATGTTTTGGTTTTGTCTACGCCGTGGCCAGAGTATCGTGAGCTAAGTTTGGGTGACATAAAAAAGCAGATGCGAGGGCGAGTCGTTATTGACCCATTTCGTTTGTTGAATGGTCAAGCTTTGTTCCAAGCTGGCTTTGAATACCATGCTTTAGGTATGCCGTCTTTAATCCACTAGTTGCGAGATCAAGAGAACAAGACGGATTGTTTCCCAGTATATCATTATAGGGATTAAGAAATTTGCTCAAACATAACTTAGAGACCGAACAAAAGCCGAGGCGTGTGGTTGTAATTGGTGCGAGTGGTTTTGTCGGAAACTCTGTGTCTAGAGCCCTTGAGAATCGGGGGGTTTTGGTGAAGAGAGTAGGGCGTAAAGATGTGGATTTACTCTTAAATGATGCCGTTGATAGACTCGTAGATATATTTGAGGTTGGAGATGCTGTCGTTGCTGTTTCGGCAATAGCGCCGTGTAAAACGTCTGAAATGCTTCGAGATAATGTTCAGATGGCGTTGTCTATGACGCAGGCCCTATCTGAGTGTAACCCCGTTCATGTCGTGAATGTAAGTTCTGACGCTGTTTATGCCGACGAGCCGATTCCTCTGACCGAAAGGTCGCCTTTAGCGCCAGATAGCTTGCATGGCGTGATGCACTTGGCACGTGAGATTATGATGAAAGAAAATGTATCCGCGCCACTTGCGATTGTAAGGCCAAGTTTATTGTACGGTAGAGAAGATCCTCACAACGGCTATGGTCCAAACAAATTTCGCAGACAGGCCCTGGCTGGTGATCCGATAACGCTGTTTGGTGAAGGCGAAGAACGCAGAGACCACGTACATATAGACGATGTTGGCGAAATTATTTCTAAGATTGTATTGCGTCGATCTGAGGGCCTTCTCAACATTGCAACAGGGCAGGTGTCCAGTTTTTTTGATATTGCGACAAAGTCGATAGAACTAATTGGCAGTAGCTCTAAGATACAAACGACTGAACGTAATGGACCGATGCCTCACAACGGATACCGACCATTTGATGTTGAGGCCTGTAAGAAGGCTTTCCCTGAGTTCAAATATATTTCTCTTGAAGACGGAATTCTAAACACACTTGAAGTAAGAAAATGATAGAACAAGACGTCTTCGTTAATGATAAGTCCGAACTTTACCCAGGTGATGCTGCTGCCGCGATTTTGAGAGCCGATGATGGTCAAGTGTTACTGCAGCTAAGGGACTCAATAGAGGGTATTTTTTATCCGGGTTATTGGGGTTGCTTTGGTGGAGCAATTGAGGAAGATGATGAGGGTGCTATTTTCGGATTGCAGCGAGAACTTCGCGAAGAGTTGGGTGTTTTTATTGATCTTAAAGCGTTTGAATATTTTACGACTTTTACTTTTGATATGAGCTTCTGTGGTATCGATACATTAACGCGCACCTACTTTGATGTTTCTCTTAAAAGTATTGATGCGGATGACATCGTTTTAGGGGAGGGGAGTGCGTTTCGTTTTTTTAATGCTGAAGCAGCATTGTCTGAGTCTAATGTCGTACCCTATGACGCTTATGCGTTATGGCTGTACTTCTCTAAATCCAGAATAAGTGCCACACAGTTGCGTGGTTAGGATATGGCTGAAGTCAACTTGCTCTCTAAACTACCCCGGACTAAGCGCAATGTTGCGGCCCGAGCCAATAAAAAATCTCCAGAAATTGTAACTATCGCAAAGCAGTTTGGTGAAGAATATTTTGATGGACCGAGAGCGTTTGGGTATGGCGGATACCGATATGACGGGCGCTGGCTTC
This sequence comes from Rhodospirillaceae bacterium, assembly GCA_040221475.1. GTDB lineage: Bacteria > Pseudomonadota > Alphaproteobacteria > Rhodospirillales > Rhodospirillaceae > WLXB01. The sequence continues at coordinate 182,683 of JAVKEJ010000053.1, forward strand.
CTGTGGCCCATGATATCGTTCACCATTTTGGATTACGTGCGGGCCAACGTGTATTAGATATTGGTTGTGCCAAAGGTTTTTTAGTTAAAGACCTGCGGGCTGTTTGTCCGGGGTTATCAGTTTATGGTGTAGATATTTCGTTGTATGCGCTAAAGCACTGTGAGGTTGAAGTCTCAGGTTATCTAGGTTTAGCGAGTTGTGAAGCTTTGCCCTTTAAAGATATGAGTTTTGATGCCGTAATATCCATAAACACGCTACACAACTGTGATAGAGACGGTGTCATTAGGTCACTCAAAGAAATACAACGTATTTCTGGTGGCGCGGCTTTTGTGCAAGTGGATGCGTATCATACTGAAGAACAGCGTGCTGAATTTATTGATTGGGTACTTACTGCAGAGTATCACGGATTTCCTGAGGATTGGGCAACTGTTTTTGATGAAGCGGGTTACACTGGAGACTACGGATGGACGATAGTGTAGCTTAATCTATAGACTCTAATTTTTACGCGGATAGAACGTTATTTTACAACGTGTTTTGTGATGCCGCTACAATCAGAATTCACTTCCGCAAAAAACATAGTGATCTGAATTGTATGGTAAGTTTGGTTGAATAGCACCGTCCATTTTTCCGTTTAGCTTGGGTCTTTTGGTTGCGTTGAATACATGTTTCTGCTCGCGCCAATCTATAGAGGAAGATGATAAGTACTGTAATTGGATGGGCACTTGATCGGTAGTTGAGTGACTGTCTTTTTCAGCAATTACTAAAATATACACTAGACCCGGCGTAGAAAGAGCTGCTTTAAAATAGTCATAATTTGGGTCGCGCTCGAAATCAGGTTTCCATTCGTATAAATTAACACGGTAATCTAACCTTGAATTTCCAGGTATGACCTGATGCAATAAATATACTTTACAATCTGCAAATTTGTTCACCGCGTAATAGCTATAAAACCATTCGGCGGTGAAATACAGGTAAGCTCCAGTCAATCCCTGCGCGGCTTCGTAATGCATAATGCGGCCGCCGGTTTTGAGCATCTTTGCACCATTAACGAGAACGCTTTTTGGGTCGTGGATGTTATCGTGACAGCCACCTGTGAATACAAAGTCAAAACGGTTTTGCAGGTCTGGTGTAATAGGTTTGTTAAGGTCAAATATTATATTTGCCCCTTCATAATCAGAGATATCCAGGCAATTGTAATTTACGTTGCAAAAAATATTTAGAAACTCTTCTTCTTTTGCCCGATGGAACTCTATGTCTTGCTGAGCATGCCTCGTGGAACCATCCAATTGCTTGCCAGCGGGAACAAAATCAATATCAAATATCTCTTTATAAGATTCTTGAGAAAGCGAGACGGTTTGTTTTCCAAACGAGCAATACTCACCTAAAATCGGCTTGTAACTATTCTCAAGAAACATCGCTTGCGCGACTTGACGAGTGATACCCATATCGATTTTCCATTTGATACTGTCAGTTAGTTTATGCCTCGTCTGATGAATGATGTCTATATCAGACGAACCCCTGTCTTCATCGGTCTAGAATCTTCTTAGCCGTTGCAAACATATGTCGACCGTCCGTCTCCGTGCTGCTTGTCCAGTCAATAACCTGGGTATTAGGAATTGCCCACGGGAGTTGCTTACCAAATCGCGGACCTTTGCGATCAAAAATTGCTCGAGACGACACGGCTGAAGCTTCATTCCAAAAGCCGAATACAATGTACTTAGAGTCAGAAAATAGTAGAAAAATTGCTGGGCCAGTATTCCACGATATGTTTAGGTCCGAAGTCTCGTATAGAGCAAGTCGTAATTCATGATCTAGTGCTGCTTCTGGGCATAGCTCCCAATCATAACCCGATGACTTGTAATCTGCCAGTAAATCGTCTTGATCTGGTATTACTATAATCCTCTTGTCAGGGTAGGCTTCTTTTAGGCTTCGCCAGAGCAGCAGAAACTCGTCTATTGAACAGTTTCTGTAAGGATTGTGTTCAGTATTTCTAAGGGTGATAGTAATTGTAGCTTTTGTTTTTTTGAAGCGGAGTCTGATCCATTCCAGGCCTTTGTCTGTTGCCTTGTAAATGCGAGGATTGCCGCTTCCGTCATAAATTTTTTCTATGTCTATAGGGGTGCATGGCATAAGGGATATGCCTGACCCTCTCTGTAGTGCGGGGTCAGTAGGATCATAGTTCTTGGGGTAAGAGTGGCTGGATTGCGGTAGCATGCCAGATCTTGAAAGGATAATGTCGTCAATCATGGGGATTAGGCCAGCAGTGTCTATGAGCACGTTGCGAACTTTGCGGTCTTCATAACCCCGCGAATACCCTAATTCTATCGGGTTAGACTTTCGGTAGAAAGGAGCATAGATACAAAGAGTGATTTTTTTATATCCATTTATTCGTGCGTAACCTACAAGACCTGAAAGATAGACAGCAAAGTCAAAAGATAGAGGGGCACACCTTAGGTCATAGTATGCTAGCAATCTTTCTTCAGGCATTATTGATTCCCTATATTTTTTTTAATCTGAATCTCTGGATAAGATAGTGCTCTTTGTAGTCTAATATTTCTAACCCAATATTCTGCGTGGTGCATCCCTAACTCTCCAATTAGAGAGCATTTATTCAGTGATAATTAGATTCACTTTAAATTTTTTTCCAAAGTTCCAAGAATAATTTCTTACGTAGTGCTAAGAATTATCGATGTCCGCTCTAGCGTATACAAAACCTAATCTGTGAAACTAACATCATTGGTTATTACCACTCGGTCTATGGCTCCGTCGAAACATTCTTGCCATCCTGTATGCAGTGTCTATGTGCTTTCTCGGGCTGAGCGCGCTTGTGCCAAAAGCCAGTTGTCAACTGGCAGTGCAACAGTGATAGAAGGTATTAGGACTGTTTTTAGCAAACGAGCACCTAATATTTAGAAACAGAAGTTGTATTGATTATGTATTTTATCATCCAAAGTGAATGCAATTAAGGTCCGTCCCCTTTCTTTCACTCTATTGTCTTGATAAAAGCCAATAATTAATGATGCTGATAGTTACACAGTGCTATAGCTTATTACTTAATACTTACAGAGCCTATTGAAGCTGATGACTGGCAGTCTTTTTATGAAGAATTTTTTGAGCAAAATCGTATGTGCGGAATAAACGGTTACCTCAATTTTCGCACGCAGAATACACCAGAACGTATTCAGCAGATTATCGGTAAGATGAATACTGCTTTGGTACACCGCGGACCCGATAACCAAGGGCAATGGCTGGATCCCGGAAATTTTTGCCATTTAGGCCATACACGCTTAAGCATTCTTGACCTTACACCTGCCGGCAATCAGCCGATGATGTCCGAAGATGGCAGGTTTGTGATATCTTTCAATGGTGAAATTTATAATTTTAAAGAGCTTCGGCTCATGTATGAGCGCAAGGGCCAGCAATTTAAAACAGGCACTGATACTGAAATACTTCTGCACGCTTTCACGAAATTAGGCCCAGTAGTTTTCCAAGCCCTTGATGGGCAATTTGCTGTAGCTATCTATGACCGTCAGAAAGGGATTGTAACTTTAGCGCGAGATCGTATTGGAGAAAAACCTTTATACTATGCGATAGAATCCGGCTTTTGTGTCTTTAGCTCAGAACTTAAGGCGCTCTTGGAGGTTGACCAACTTGATGTGCAGCTTTCAGAAGAAGCGCTTGCGCAGTATCTAACCCTGCGTTATGTGCCGCCACCCAAAACGATTTTAGACCCTATTAAAAAACTCCCTCCTGGCTTCTACCTTCAGATAGATATAAACGGTAATAGTCGCGTTGAAAGGTATTATTCCTTTGAAATAGATCAGGATAACGCTCCAGGTCTGGGTGACTTGGACACATACTGTGATGAAGTTGAAGAAGCTTTAATTGACTCCTTAAAGGTCCGGCTAAACAGTGATGTCCCAATAGGGGTTTTCTTGTCGAGCGGGGTCGACTCCTCCTTGGTCTGTGCGCTGCTTTCAAAAAAGCTTGATCAAAACATTAAGACTTACACAATCGGGTTTTCCGGCGACGAAAATTCAGAGCATCATGCTGCAGAGAGTATATCTAAAGAGCTAGGCACAGATCATAGCACGCACATTTTTTCTGCGTCGAATTTTGACGTTATATGCGACAAAATCGGAGATATTTTAGACGAACCTAATGGTGATAGAAGCTGTGTGCCGACTTACCTCTTATCAGAGTTTACACGTCAGCATGTAAAAGTGGCCATATCAGGGGATGCCGGAGATGAGCTATTTGGCGGGTATGGCAGATACCCTGGGGTTGCTAAGTCATTCGATGGTATGGCGCCTGGAAATGCGCGACAAAAGGTAAAGGCTTATATTGAGCAAGGGCTGCCCGTATTTCCTCCCCAAGCTGTTCAAGCGGCGTTTCCAGATGCATTTGAAAAGCTGAGTGACTTTTATGAGGCATACGCGCCCGCATTTGCGCATATTAGAAGGCCTTCAATTCATGCACTGCGACAGTTGGATCTCCATACATACCTGCCTGGAGCTGTTTTAGCGAAAGTAGACAGAATGAGTATGCAACACTCCTTGGAAGTGCGGACACCCTTCTTGTCACCAAAGATGCTAGCGCTAGCAAGTAAGGCTAGCGAGAAGGCGTGCTGGTCTGACGGCATACAAAAGGTTGTCCTCCGCAGAATTTTGTCAAAATACTTACCTGACCAACATGTTTATGCGCCAAAGCAAGGGTTTGGTATGCCCTCGAGCGTATTCTTCAATAATAAACAACGGATAGAGGCCGAACTTAGAACGGCGTACCATGTTTTACGTGCGACAAATTTCTTTCAATCGCGTCATCAGGCTTTGGACGCAATGTTTGGTTCTGTAACAGCGAATATTAATTCTATTTGGGCAGTAGTGGTTCTATCTAAATGGATACAGTCTATAAATAGGGCACTATAGAGATGGATAATCGTCCACCTCCAGCAGTGTTATACCGGATGATGCGCGATCTTATGAATAGCGCAGCCAATAGTGCAACCAACTTTCTTGATGATGAAGTTAAAGGTCGTGTCAGTGAACTTGCTCAGTACTTTGATAATGCCTGCGAGAACTATAATGACGCCGATTTGACGATTATCATCTTCCATCTGGAACTCGAAGATGCATACAAGAGTGTAAACTATATTGACATTAGCTTTGATCAAAGCCTGATCAACTATAGGGTAATTTTAGAGTACCATTTTGAAGCCTCTCGGATGTTTAACCCTGATGCTAGAATTATTTTCATTTGCGGTGAAGATGATGAAGTTTCGTATGTGCCTGATAATGTTGTTATTGTTCGTCTACCTTTAACTTCTGAAAGGCTAATGTACGAGCGGGTTGTTGCATTAACAGCTTACACTCAGTCTAAATCGTTCACGTCAAACACGGTCATGCTCGACAGTGATGCTATACCAAATTATTCACTAAAAACTGTATTTGAACTGAATTTTGACGTCGCCCTGACTTACAGGCAACCATCCACTTTGATGACTCTAAACGAAGGCGTTATCTTTGTTGGCTTGGGCGAAGATGGTAGAAAATCTCAAAAATTCTTTGAACGCTATTTGGCGACATATGAGAAGTTGTGCGAGAACGAGTTTGTTATCGAGCACTATAAAGAAATTCGTCGTTGGAGAGGGGGGCAACTCGCATTAAATGGTGCAGGCAAAGCCCTTGGGTTCATGAGCGAGTTTGATCATACTTATGCGAATGGAGCTCTAGTCCGGTATTTACCCGGAGATGACTATAACTTCTCAGTTAAGCCAGGGGAATTTTATGAGTGTGAACAGTTTATGCGTAAATATATTCTTCATTTGAAGGGACCAATGAAGCCGGACCTGAAGATAATAATTGATTTCCAGCGCCTGTGGCACGGTGAGCTTTTGGCTTCAGGTTTAATCCGTTAACCAAATCACTATCGAAATTCTCGAATTAGGGAGCTTAAGCATTCACTTCGGCGTTGTGATTAGACATTACACACGCGTATAACAAACCACCTTAACGAGTTCCTATGATGGATGGATCTTGGTTAGTGTTTTATAATCCCATTCCAAGTATTGAATGGCTAATACCAACGGAAACCGCGCATGAACGAACTGCACTTATCCACGAGTATGATAGCGAGATCGTTTTGGACTGAGTTGATGTCTTCTACGCGTGCTGAGGAAGCCCGTGAGTCCGCAGATGAAATATTCCGATATACGGATAGTATTCAGCCACTTTATGGCCAGCAAACGGGTTCAATTTCGCGCAAGTCGGCTGAACTCATCTGGCTCTTGGCGAGATATTTTGGGCCAAAGCAAGTTGCTGAGATTGGTACATATATTGGCCGTTCAACCCTGGCTTTAAGATATGGTGCTGATCCAACACTAGAGTTTCTCGCGACGTGTGATGGTAGCTTCGATTGTTGGAAAGCGCCACCTGATTTGGATGATTCCAAGGTGCAGTATTTTGGTAAAACGAATAGTGCCGATATGTTCCAAAAACTCATTAAGGACGGAAGAAAGATTGATCTCTTTTTGCTGGACGGTCGAATATCGGCAGCAGACTTAGAGGCGATTGAATCCTTAAAGACGGATAACTCTATATTTGTCATTGATGACTTTGAAGGGGTGGAAAAGGGGGTGACGAACGCTATTTTGCTGCGTGAAAAATTCCCTTCCCTATTACTGTTAGCACCAGAAAATAAGCTGTCTAACGGTTGGAATGATGCTCATTGTCTAGCTGTCATGCTCCCAGCATCAAATATTAGACTGTCGTCGCAGCAACGACTTCCCTTGTCTCTAATGTAGTATTAAAGAATGAGTCAAATCGACAACGTCCTGCATAAGGTCATTGAGCCTTGGATCGTGTTAGCCAACAGTGTGTTGATTACCTGTTCCTGTACGAGAAACTTTACGCCGATTGAGCTCCTGAAAGCGCCAATGCGGTTTCGGGGTGAGAATTCTGATGGTGTCGTTAAAATTGCTGTGCCTAAAGGCTTTCCCACGATGGACGCCATTTTAGTATCTAGTGGTAGGGAGTTTTTATCGAAGATCAAAGACCTAAACTTACCGATTTCGACACAGAGTCTAAATGAACAAACTGATATTGTCGCGATAAAACTCAAGGGGGTTAAGGCGCTTGAGTCCTTGTCTCACCTGGATATCACATACTATCCACTTTATAGATTTCATTCAGAGCATTTATTCTTTCATGCAGATAATCAGGTGGCTGCGTATGTTGGGGACTGTATTCGATTTATGATGCTTCGTAGTGGCTACCAACCGAATATACAAAATGATAGCGACCAGTCTGTGATTACATTGGGTGCCGGAATGAAGATCACTGTAGTTGGAATGAGGTCGCTAGAAAGAATACACATATCTGACTCCGGACGTACTACTGTGTTCGACATTAAAGAAAAAAGTATAGACGTTGACTCACTCATGTACCCGTCTGTCTATACGGCTGGTGCAGAAATGCTGAAGACTCAAGGAAAACTCGAGAATATGTCTTTTTCTTTGTCTGACACGACATTTTCACTAAAGGATTCGCCGGAGACTGTCAGTGTTTAGACGAGAAGTAATTCCAAGCTCAGAAGACCCCGAAGTATTTATAGACTCAAAACTTGGAGATTCAGGTTACGTAGACTCTTTTGGGTTCGAGTGGACACACATTGATGGCTTTGTTGGGAAAGAAGTTATGTCCCATGGTCATGTGTTCGGGCGATTTATGTTGCCTCGGGAATTTTTTAAAGGAAAAACTGTTGTAGACGTCGGATGTGGCAACGGTCGTATAGGCCGCCTCATAGCTCCGCTTTGCATGTCTTATTGTGGTTTCGATTTATCAAAGGCTGTTTACGCGTTTCCAAAATATATAAGTAAGCCACCTCAATTTCAGTTATTACAGGCATCAGGAACAGATACGCCAATAGCAGATGACGTTGCTGACGTAACAATATGTTGGGGTGTACTTCATCATATGGATGAGCCAGAGGCAGCCTTTCGAGAACTCATCAGAATGACGAAGCCGGGTGGAACGATATTGATATTTATTTATTCAAAAGCATTCGATGTCAGGAAAAACTTGAATACTTTTATTCGGGGGCTGCCAGATAAAGAAGCTTACGATATCGTTAGATCATTGTCAGATGGTTTGGATGGCTGGCGCGAAGTCGACCAGTTTTACGGCAGTATGCTTGGAAATCTTATGTCACTGAGTGTTAAGCACTCCCGAGAATGGCAAATTTTTCAGTGGTTCGATGGTATAACCCCCAGATATCATTGGTCCTTAGAGAGTGATATTCCTAAATGGGCAAAGCAGTATGCTAAAAATCTTATTTCTTATAGACCGGGTTGTTTTGTAATCACAACTTAGTGCAAAGACTTAGTAAATATGAGTGATTCGCTCCTGGCGTTCAGAGCATTTTACTCTTGGCTTTTGAATGCCAGAAACTAAACATCTTCTCTATGCTTATAAAGCCACTGCATTAGCAGATGGCCAACAACCATCTGTATGTCTTCAGAGATCTGCATGTCGTCTATGGCTATGTGTATGGAGTGTTTTGCAAGCTTAAGTGACTTACCTCCTGAATACCCCAGAATAGCGTAGCTCTCTAAATCTGCCTCATTGCAATACTCTAATGCCTTAAGAATGTTGGGTGAGTTGCCGCTGCCAGAGAGCGCAATTGCAATGTCACCTGGTTGCGCAAGAACCGCCAATTGATAAGAGAATATATTCTCATACCCTTCATCATTCGCAAGACACGTTGTCACTGATCCGTTTGCAGGAAGGGCTGTCACGCGCAGACCACTGCCAAACGTTTTGGAAATTCCGTAAATCCAATCATTGGCTAGGTGCATGGCGTTGCCTGCAGACCCCCCGTTGCCGAACAAGAAAACCTGTCGCCCTTCTTTCCAGGCGGCCAATAACGACTGTGCAAGTGTCTCTATGGTCTGGATTGGCAGTTCCTTAGTCGCTGCAGAAAGACGCTCAAAATAGCTATTTGTGAATGTCTCAAAATCGCTGCTGGCGATATGCGCCTGATCGTCCATTTTAGGTCCTCAACTTAGCAATTCATTTGTATTTTTCAGGAATAGCATGTCCTGCGCTAAGCGACATCAAAAGATGGCGATTAAACATCAAGAGTGATTACTAACCTTGCTAATAATAAGGCAAAACCAGCCTACAAATCTTTGAAATTTAATATGAGTTAGGCTTCAGGCTCTAAGATTTCAATGATTTGGCGGGCTTTCACGTTTTTCAGAACCTGCTTAATCCCGCTTGGCCAATCAATCTCAATATGTTGCACAATCTCACTTCTGCCTAGGCCAAATATCAACACTGGATCGTTGCTTGAGTTGTACCCATGTGCGCTGGTTTTCTCCCGCATCTGTGTCAGTGGGGCGGTGGTGACACGCACTTTTGCACCATAGCCGTTCGTGTTGCTTTTGGTGCCTATTAATCTCAGCTTGAGCCATGCATTGTCGTTGCCTTGATTGATTAATAAATGGTTCTGCTGTGGGATATTCACCCGTTTGCCATCGCTGTAGTAAGTTCTGTTGGTTACCACGAGGTCGGGAAACCCATCCATGTTGATGTCGGCCGCTCCAACACCACTGCCGATCCCATAGCCCTCAGCGCCAGATCCGACGGTTACGTCCGTAAAAGTAAGATCTCCATTGTTCATGTAGAGTTTATTCTCAGCCGGTTCCCAAGCAATGTAAAACTGCACAAATGAGGGCATCTGGCTGATGACATCATTAATCAGTACGTTCGAGAGGCCACCATTGTTGACGTAAATATCGATCCATCCATCGTTGTTAAAGTCTGCCATTGTGCAACCACGTGCGCCACCGACATCTCCAGTGCCACTGCTCAGCGTAATATCTTTAAAATTAACTTCACCGGTGTCTGATAATTGACTGACAATCAGCCTGTTAGCTTGGTCTGCCGTCGGCAAATAGAAATCAAGATCGCTGTCATTGTCGATGTCTCCAATGCAAGCACCATTTGCGTTTCCAGGGTTCAAGAAGGCAAATCCATTTGGGCCTCTTCTGTTTGTCGTGATGTCACTGAACGTTCCATCCTTATTGTTCAATAAAAGAACATTGGCATCGCCTTCATTTGTAATAAGAAGATCAATCCAGCCATCGTTATTAATATCGGTCCAGTTGGGTGACCCCTGTGAATTGGCTTCTAAGACCTTACCTTGTATAGCAACGCCGGACTTCTCCGTGACGTCCTGAAACGTGCCGTCGCCTAAGTTCTCGAAAAGCGCGTTTTCGACGTCATAGTCAGCACATTTCCAGAAGAGATCTAAGTCGCCATCGTTATCATAATCTCCCCAAGCCAATCCTGCGCCGGTGTTTCCTATGCCTCCAATACGTTGATCTTCTGCATTACCCTTTCTCATAATTCTTGCAGCTCGTGTCACGTTTTCAAAGTTAGCTACGCCTGTTTCCACCAGTAGGTTTCTATAAACAGTGGTTGGGACATGATTGCTCCGGTCTTGTCCTGGAGGCATGTTAGAGACCGCGAGGTCCTGGTCTCCATCTCCGTCGAAGTCGCCCCATGATGCGCCTCTGCTAAAACTTCCATGGTTCGCAACACCACGTTGCTCTGCGACGTTTGTGAAACGACCCGTTCCGTCATTCTCCCAAAGTCGGTTATTGATCCCAGCGGCGAGGGCTTCTGCTGGAATGTAGATATCGAGATCACCGTCATTGTCGTAATCGGCAAACGCGGGGCCAGTGCTGTTGACGGCAAAGTCAGAAAGCCCAGCCTGTTCACTGTTGTCTACAAACTGAATCGGCTGTGTTTGGGCAAATGCCGCGCTTGTTAAACTTAGGAGAACGAGAGCGGCATAAGACAGCAGAATTCTATAAGCCATATCCGAGCATACCTTTTAAAGTTACAGGCCATATTGGCTGTAGAATGAAGCGTACCCAATACATCGCATAAAGCTATCCACTATGAGAACAGCTCAGAACACCCTGAGCTCATTGATTAAATCTCCAATTCCATCAATGAGAGCTCTTTCAAGATCACTTTGGTGCTTCTTGAAAAGTTACGTGCTACGTCTTTCATGAATTGACAAATCTGAGACGCTGGTACGACGCGCACGTTGTTATATTCGTCGCTGGGGCGGTTGGAAAAGTATCCTTCTATCTCGCGTTGTCTGGCGTCTAACTCTATACTGATGACGAGGTCTAGCGCCCCCGTTTTCTCGTTCGCTATGCCTCCCTTGAGTTGTTGCGTGCTGATTCTGCTTTCTGGAATGCCAAGTTCTTCGCGCATCTCGGTTTCAATCAGAACGGTCGAGGATAAGTGTGCACCGTCAAAAATGCAGGAGTCATCAAAAGTCCCAGAAGGGGCGAGTTCCCAAAGTCCTTTGTCTAAAGTTACTTTTGTGGAGCGTTGGGCAAAGATGAAACCATCCTCACAGGTCAGCACGCCGCTGCAGGCGAGGGGGCGCACATATAGCGAGTCGGATATCCGCGCATCATTAATCTGAGCATGAAAATACTTAAATTCCGTTGGCCTGACTGTAATGGTTTGTTCATTGTAATCTTGAACAGAAAAGAGCCGACCGTTAAATAGCGCGTCCTGGCTGTTCTGCGCAGTAGATTGCCAGAATTGTTCAGCCTTGACCCGTGCGGCAGTGGGTATAACTAAATCTTCCTGATCAATGTTGATGCGAACGTCAGGAGCAAAAGAATGCCAGGTGATGAGCGTGTTGGTCATCACTAAGTGCTAGACGAGTTCTTGAGAGTAATCATTTTCCAATCTAGAGCTTCGCCGCGTTTTAAGTCTCGGGCGGCGTTTGCACCGAGCACAGTTTTGAGGTGCTTGGGCGCCAAGCCATGGCCTGGGCGAATGGATTTGACATTCTCTCGCGTGAATAATGATCCAGCAGGAATATCTGAGACAACGTAAAGTGATCTTCTAAAAGCGAGACTGCTTTCTTCTAGAGACGTTGGCCCTTCTCTGACCACTCCGCGCGCGCGCCAGGCTGAGTGGCAGTCAGTCACAAGTGCTTTAAGCTGGTCTGGCGTGAGCGAGAAGTCTGAATCTGGCGTTGTGGGCGTAACGCTATCGATAACATGTTTCTCAATAACGCAGGCCCCAAGGGCACAAGCCGCGATTGAAGATACGTTGTTTACTGTATGATCTGAGTAGCCTACGGGAACGTCGAACCGCTGGCTCAACGCCGGAATCGTAAGTAAGTTTGCTTCTGCAATGTTCGCCGGATAGGCGCTATTGCATTGCAGAAGAATAATGTTATCAGCGTCAGCCGTATAAGCGGCATCAAGGGCTTCTGAGATCTCTTCACTCGTGCATAGTCCCACCGAAATGATGAGGGGCTTACCCGTCTGTGCGCAAGCAGTAATAAGCTCGTGATCAACAGCCTCAAAGGATGCGATTTTATAAGCTGGCGCCTCTAAGGCCTCCAGCATATCGACCGCTGCTTTATCAAATGGGCTTGCGAATGCAATGATTCCACGCTGTTTGCACGCCGCAAAAAGTTCTGGAAACCATTCAAAGGGTGTGGCGGCTTCTTGATAGAGTTCGAAGAGCTTACGGCCCTGCCAAGGGCCCTGGGCGGTGATCTTAAAGTCCTCTAGGTCTATATCCAGGGTCAATGACTCAGCTGTGTAAGCCTGGAATTTTACAGCATCAGCGCCTGCTTGAGCGGCTGCATCGATTATTCTAAGAGCGCGGTCGAAGTCACCTCCATGATTGGCGGATAGCTCAGCAATAATAAATGGCGGGTGATCAAAGCCGATGGTGCGATCGGCAATTTTCACGACTTGAGCCGAAAGTGTATCCAAAGGAGCAGCTGTCAAAACAGGTCCTGTAATTTGCTAGGGGTTGATTTGGGCATAATAGCGCACCAATGCCAGATCGTCTTCAGTATCGATATCGACTGATCGACACCTGGGCATCATGTGGCCCCGTAAACCGGGGCCATAGAGCGTTTTATGCTTCAAGAAAGCTGGTACGTTGACAGCGTAGGTCGAACCGTTGCCGAACAGATAAATTGGTGCGTCCTGAGAGTTTTTAGAGATGGCGTCCGGCCATACGGGCTTCAGTATGCCGTGCTCATCAACAGCTAATGCTTGGTGTATGGGCCTGTCAGATGCACTAACAGCCATGGCAAAGTCGCATGTTCCTGGAACGATTAGGTTTACAACAGCTTTAATATCCTCTGCTTGGCGCAGGGGGGCGGTTGCATAAAGACAGGCGAGAATATCCCAGTGCTGAGATATAAGGTTCTCGTGATCAATCACGTCCACCAGAACGGGGGCTGTTGGGACGGAGTCTTCTGCTAAATCAATGGCACGAAGATACGGTGTCGCTCCAAAATCTTCGGCTATATCGAGTATTTCTTGATCATCTGATGACACCAGGACTTTCTCAAAGCAACCGGACTCAAACGCGGCCTCAATTGTATGGGCAATCAATGGTTTCCCGCCCAACTCTATGAGATTCTTACGAGGAAGTCGTTTGCTGCCCCCTCTTGCCGGTATAACGGCGATAGCACGGTATCCTAATGGTGACATGAAAGTATAATCCGTATGCTTGCTCTTTGATTTTCGCTGCCACAGTAGGCGTGTTTTAGAATATGCTGAAGTCTATAGTGCGATAGTGGCGATCAATAGATCTGTCGTTGTCGTTGATTAACTCGTGCTTTTTCTAAAAAAGTGAGGCCATAGGGAATGCTAGCGTCGTTTGCACCAAGTGGGCCATCCCTGGAGGCTCTTAAGTCTGAGTTAAATGGCCGCAGTGTGCTGGTTACAGGAGGAACAGGTTCATTTGGCCGTGCCTTTGTAAATGCGTTGCTCAAAGTGGTGACACCACGGCGTTTGATTGTGTTTTCAAGGGATGAATTTAAACAGTCAGAGATGCAAAGTGGGATCGATCCTAAAGACCTCAAAACGCTCAGGTTTTTCATCGGTGATGTCCGTGACCAGCAACGTTTAGAGCTTGCTTTCCGCGGTGTTGATGTTGTGATCCATGCCGCAGCCATGAAGCAGGTTGCTACGGCAGAGTATAATCCGTTCGAGTGTATCCACACCAACGTGATTGGCGCAGAGAACATCGTGCGAGCCTCTCTTAATACCGGGGTCAAGAAGGTGTTGGCTCTGTCTACAGACAAAGCAGTGAATCCTATAAACTTGTATGGGGCCAGTAAATTGGCCGCAGATAAGATATTTACGGCCGCCAACCACCTCAGCGCAAAATCTGGCACCCGTTTCTCAGTTGTGCGGTACGGCAACGTTGCCGGGTCTCGTGGCAGCGTCGTTCCCGTTTTTCAGCGCCTTGCGGCGGAAAAGGCGGCTACTATTCCGATCACGGACCCCAGGATGACGCGGTTTTGGGTGACGTTGGCACAAGTATGTGACTTCGTCATGGCTTCACTTGTGCGCATGGAAGGGGGTGAGATTTTTGTCCCCAAGATCCCAAGTATAAAGATTACGGACCTCGCCAAAGCATTGGCACCGATGATTGATCAAAAAATCACAGGAATTCGGCCAGGTGAAAAGCTCCATGAAGTGCTCATCTCAGGCGATGAAAGCTATCTGACGTTCGACTGCGGGGATCACTATTTAATCGCGCCTGCTTTTGACAATATGTTCGGCGGCAAAAGGCAGGCCCCGATAGCAGGTACGCCAGTGGCAGAGCGTTTTTCATACACAAGCGATGAGAACACCGACTGGATGGACGTCGCGTTCTTAGAATCGCTGCACCCAGAAACTAGCTAGCGCTTCAAATGCCAAAGAACCGCATTCCTCCGCTGCCCTATGGCCATCAAAGCATCGATGCGCAGGATATCGCTGCGGTTGAACGTGTCCTTCGCAGTGATTGGATCACGCAAGGGCCGGTTATAGAAGCCTTCGAGTCTGCAATTTCTGAATACACAGGGGCCAGAAATGCGGTTGCTGTGTCATCCGGCACAGCTGCCTTGCACAGTGCATGTATGGCGCTGGGGATCGGTGTTGGGGATGAAGTCATCGTCCCCACGCTGACGTTTGGGGCTACGGCGGCTGCTGTGCGCTTGTGCGGTGCCGAAGTGCGCTTTGCTGATGTTGATTCAAGAACATTAGGACTGAGTGCCGAGACAGTTTCGGACAAGACAACGGCCAAGTCTAAGGCTCTGATTGCGGTCGATTTTGCCGGTCAGCCGTGCGATTGGCAGGGGCTAAGTGATTGTGCTTCTGAGATGAATTTGGCCACTGTCGCAGATGCCGCTCATTCTCTGGGGGCTATCTATCGCGAGAAATCTATCGGCACACTTGCGGAGGCGACGTGCTTCTCTTTCCATCCGGTCAAAGCGATAACCTGTGGTGAGGGCGGGATGATTGTTGTTCAGTCAACGGAGCTTCGTGAGCGGCTACGCAAGGTGCGGCATCATGGCGTGGAACGTGACGTGGACAGGTTTGTGTCGTCAGAGGATGAACACATGGGACCATGGTATTATGAAATACAGGAATTGGGCCTCAACTATCGCATTTCAGATATACACGCGGCTCTTGGTCTCAGTCAGCTAGGTAAACTCGATACTTTTTTGGCGCGCCGGCGGACACTGGCTGCTCGTTATAACGCCGTGTTTTCTAAGTCCGATTTGCTTGAAACGCCCCATGTTTTCTCTGACAGGCAAAGTGCTTGGCATCTTTACGTCGTAAGGCTGAGGCTTGAGGCATTATCCTGGAGCCGTCGTCGCGTATTTGAGGAACTCCGGACATTGGGTATTGGTGTGCAGGTCCACTATATGCCCCTTCATCTCCAGCCATACTACAGTATGCGTTATGGCCATAAACGCGGGGATTTCCCTGTGGCAGAGGCCTATTATGCTGCTGCGATGACCTTGCCGCTTTACCCGGCAATGACAGATCAGGACGCCGATGATGTCATACAAATCGTACTTGAAACTTTACTGAGGGCTAAACGGTAGTTTGCGCCTTAGATTTGCCTTTGAATAAGGCTGTTCGGTGGAACGAAAAAGCCCGCCATGTTTCCACGGCGGGCTTTCTGCGAACTGATAAGAGCTAGAAGGTCTAGCGCTTCCGAGCGGCTGGCCGACGTTTGGCTGCCGCTTTAGCCTTAGGAGCTGCTTTTTTCTTAGCAGCTGCTTTACGCTTAGGAGCTGCTTTTTTCTTAGCGGCAACTTTACGCTTAGGAGCTGCCTTTTTCTTAGCAGCTGCTTTCTTCTTAGGAGCTGCTTTCTTCTTAGCCGTAGTTTTCTTTGTCGTGGCTGCCATAGTGATTAGATCCCCTGCAGTGGTTTAACAACAATAAGACGCCTCAAGGACAAGTAACATAACATGTTAACGCGTTTTTCGCACGCAACAATAGCTTACTGCTCTCACAACTTACCTACTTGTCTCAAGACACAATGAAAACAAACCGTTTCTTTTTCTTTAACGGTGTCTTTTGAGTCACACTTAATCTAACGACGATTAAGCGCTTTTGGTTCTCATAAACATAAAAAAATGCGTCGGATATCGACCGACGCATTCTTTCATCTCACTCATTTTGTTTGCTATTACGCGAACATTAAAACTACTTTTCGGCGACGCATGCAGGAAACTGAAACCCCTTCGTACCGTAATTCATAACCTTGCCGGGACTGTATGTATCGACCATTTCCAAGCGTGCTTTTTCCGCAGAAAACCCAGCTTTTACGGCTTCACCGGCGATGTCCATCTCACGATACGTTCCACCAAATCGCTCGTTGTTATTGTAGACCTCCCACTCCGCTAAGAAGCTTTCAAGAGGGGGCAATTCTTTAAGTCTCGGGTTGTCCATATGCATCATGACACCACCGTCTTTTAGAAGTCTTCGGCTCTCTGCAAAAATCTTAACAACTGCCGGGGTGCTCGTCTCATGCATCATGATGTGAGACAAAACAACGTCAAAACTTCCGTCTTCAAAGTTCGTTTTTTCGGCATTTTGCTGACTGAAATGAATCTTGTATCCGAGGTCTTCAGCACGGGCATGGGCGTACCGAAGTAGCGACTCGCCGACATCGATGGCGTGAATTTCGGCATCCGGGTAGGCTTCAGCCCATGCAATTGTGCTCTGTCCGACCGAGCACCCCATGTCCAAAATGCGTTTTGGTTTCGCGTTGGGATACTTCTTTTTGTAATGCTCTAAAAGAGTCCGCCCGAGGAAATCCATGCGCGGCCCGATGTTGCCGAGTGTGTACAAGAAAGTACCACGGTCATAGAGCGCCCCAGCTGAAACATCATCGTCACTGTGCGAGGTGTGATAGGCACCAGGCTGAAGGTGAATATCGTAAAAAGTTAAGTAGTACGGGACTTCAAAATCAGGATCTAAAGTTAACGTTCCACCGGTTTTGCCACTGGCACTCTTTGCGTTTTCGACGAGGCGGGGCAGGTCACGTTCAACTGAGTCGATCACGCTGTCCCAGGTCATTTCCTGTGTATGCCGCTGCATGGCCGAATACATTTGGTAGTAGCCATTTTTTGTCATTACGCCACGCACTTCATGGCGGTCTTTCGGGGCGCGGCCATTCTCTTTAACGAAATTTGGGTGAACGACGTTGTGGTAGACCGTTTTGTTGCCGGGAGAGACCTGACTGGCCAGATATCTGCGCACATCCATATAATAGTCCTGCCGGGACTGTTCATCGTGGATTGGGTCAACGAGGACTGCGTGAGCCATCTGTTTGGGCATTTCTATCTCCTGATAAAGCCTGTTTCTTAAACGGTACAACGTTATTAACTATTGTGAGCCCTGCCGGGGCTGTTCGCTAAGCTCGGACGCTTTTGAGGCCCACTAAGTGGACGTTAGCTCGTCAGCTATTTAATTTCACCACTTTGAGACATCAATACAGCCAAAGCTTTAGTGCGCGGGAACTGTGCGAGAACGATCATCGCCATCACCATAATTGGCACACTCAAGATCATACCTATTACACCCCATATGGAGCCCCATACTGATAGGGCAAGCACAATAATCACAGGGCTAAGGTTCAGAGATTTCCCTGTTACGCGAGGCTCAATGACGTTTCCGACAACGATCTGTGCGCCCATCAAACCGGTAAGTACTAAGATCGTAAGGGCAGGGGAGGCAAATTGCAGGATGCTGAGCACGACCGGGAATGCAACCGCGACCACAGATCCGATGTACGGAATGTAGTTCAAGATAAAGATTAACAGTGCCCAAAAGGCGGCAAAATCAACATCAGCGACTATTAGAATTCCATAACTCAAGGCGCCAACAAGCAGGCTCATGAGTGTCTTAATGAGAATATATTTCTCAATGTTACGGCCAATAGCTGTGAGCGTTGATTTAATGGCCTGCTCGCGTTCAGTGGTAGAGGCGAATGCCTTGATTTTGAGGTCAAGTGTCCGGCTTTCTAAAAGCAAAAAGGCCACATAAAGAAAAATTTGAAACGTATTGCTGGCAATGCTTTGCAAGGCTCCAACCAGTCTGACTACGGCTGATTGAAAGTCTATGCGTTCGTTAAGCTCCGCTATTGTTAATGGAGTGCCGATGAAACGTTCCGCAAGCGCTTGCAAATCCGCAAAGAAGGTTTGCAGTTTTGCTTGATAAGATGGTGCCGCATCGACGATGGCGCTTATGTTCCCGGCAACCAATTGAACAAGCACGACAATAAACAACAAGAAGATCAGTATTGAACCTGTTAACGATAGGCTGCCAGGAAGGCGTTTGCCCTGTATTTTAATGCGTTCAAGGCCGTGGGCCAGGGCTCTCAGTAGGTATGTAATCAATATCGCCAGGATCAGTGGCAGTAAAATACTCTCGCCGACAACCAGCAGATAAAGCGTTAAAGCAGCAACGCCGATAGAGGCAGCAAAAGTAACAGTATCAGTGGGCCGCAAGTTCAACGACGTGCTTACAGGGCTTTGGTCTGACATTGCGCCGATCCTTTTACGTCATCGCTAGAGAAAAAAACGATAACTTGCTTGCAGAACAGTCTCTTTCGCACGAACCGGAAGGTTCAGAAACGCTCGCTCAGGTCTTTTAGAATCGACGTGAAGCGCTTCCAACGTCAATCTTTGTTTGTTGAACGGGCGTAATACATATGCTGCGGTCCAAGCGTTGCCATTTTCCTGGTTCAGGTCGTCGGCTGTGAAATCGTCATCGGCAACCTGAAAGTGATCATAGCGGAAAGAAACCCGATGGTCGCCAAACCGTTTACTAAAAAGTGTGAAAACCGACCAATAATCATTATCGACTTTGGAGCCCAACCCCGGTCGCGTCCCCATAGAGGTATTACCGACCATGGCTTGGCTAATAAATTCAATACCGCCAGGAAGTTCGTTCTCGTAACCTGCACTTAAGAAGTGAGTATCCCAGGCATACTGAAAGCCATCGAAAGCGCGATCATAGGATTGATTGTCGTAGTAGAGCACGCTTAAGCGACCGAGCGCGTAATGGTCGATGGTTAAACCGGCATACCCGCCGACTCTGCTATCAATTTGATGAAATGGTTCCACCCATGGAGCCTGCCGTTCAACAGTGCCGCCGGGCTCGATCGTGCGGATCGGGGCGAGGGGCAGCTGATCAAAAAGACCAGCTTCCCGGTCATGTAGCGCCCAGCCGCGCCATGCCAATAATGTACCTGCTGGGTCATTCGCCATGAAGGCTGCACCAGTAAAAGACAGGTCGAAATCATCAAATTCCCGGCCAACCGTAAACTCAGCCCCGAGTGTCTTTAACTCTTCGCCAACCCACGTATTGATCGCAGACGACGAAATTGTATAAGGGCTCGTCCACGCTATGGCTTTGTTCTCTAAGGAAATAGGAGGAAAAAACGCACCGAGTTTAACTTCATAGCTGTATTCAGACTTGGGAACAGGCTTATAGCGCAGAAATGCTTCGACGATGTCGACCGGTTGATGCTGCTGGCTGTCAGTTTTGATATGGACGACGCCAGACCAGTCCCAGTTGAATTTAGGTAAAAAGATGAGGGAGGCTTCCGCAATGCGGCCAACCACGCGATTTTCTCCAGCTGCGTCTCCGCCCCAGCGTGTTTTTCCCAGGCCGCGCTCTTCCCAACTGACTGTGCCGTCGGTCAATACTAGCCGGGCATCCACGAGGCCGATTACATCCATACTCGGCAGGACGCTCTCTTGCGCAAAACTATGAGAGCAAAAGCCTAAAGTTGCTAAGCCAATAAGAAGGATTCGTTTCATGTGGTGGCTCAATGCGTCATTCAGAACAGTTATACGTTGTTGTTGGGTGCCCAGCGTGAGTCTTTGTAGAACGCTACAATTTCGTCGGCAGAGACAGGTTTGCTGATAAAATAACCCTGTCCGGTATCGCAGCCATATTTATGCAGAATATTTAACGACTCTTCATTTTCGATACCCTCAGCTGTCACTTTGAGACCGAGGTTATGTCCGAGATCAATGGTTGAGCGGACGAGAATCTCATCTTCCTTGTTCGATGCTAGATTAAGCACGAATGACTTATCAATTTTGATTTCCTGAACCGGCAGCGCTTTAAGATAAGCCATCGAAGAATAGCCCGTGCCATAATCATCAATGGAGAGTGTATGGCCCGCGTTGTGCAGCGCTGTAAGCACGGCCATGGCATTACTGCGGTCTTCCATGATGGCGCTTTCCGTAATTTCCAAAACCAGTTTGTTGGCAGCGACGCCATGGTGAAGCAGAAGGTCGTCAATCTGTTGTGGCAGTTTTCGGTTGGTCAGGTCACGCGCCGAGAGATTGACAGCAATAATGATATCTAGGCCTTCATCTTGCCATGCTTTAGCTTGGGAGATCGCAGTTTTCAAAGCCCATTCGCTGAGCTTCTGGATGTTCCCTGTTTGCTCGGCCAAAGGAATAAAGTCATCAGGAGACATAAAGCCGCGTTCGGGATGAATCCAACGGACCAGTGCTTCGACATGCGTGATCTTTTGTGCCGCGATGTCTACCTTTGGCTGGTAGTAGAATTTGAATTCGCCACGATCTAAGCCCTTTCTCAGCTCACCCATCATCGTTAAGCGCTCAGGCTTGTGTGGGTCTGCTTCTGCGTCATAGGTTGCGAATAGCCTTGACGATGCTTTAGCCTCGTAGATGGCCGTATCAGCACGCTGGAGAAGGGTACGCGCATCCTGACCATGATCAGGGTAGCACGCTTCACCAATAGCAGCCGTTACGTCTAAATGAATGCCAGCAATAGGGACTGGGTCTTCAAACGAGCGCAGAATACGATCCACAATGGGTTTAACAGCATTTGCGGCAGCGCCAGGCATCAGAATGCTGAACATCGTACTGGAATGTCTGGCGACCATATCTCCCTGCTTAATCATGGAAGACAGCCTTTCTCCGATGACGCGAATTAAGTCTTCGCCAGTTTCATGACCAAGAGTGTAGTTGATCTCGGAGACACGCCCAATTTCAATCAGCAGAACGGTGAGTGGTGTTGTGCCACCATTGGCGATAAGTCCTCCCAAGCGTCTTTCGAAATACGCTCGATTCGGTAAGCCTGTTGCTGCATCGTGCAAAGCCTGATGCTCAATACGGGCCTCGCGCTCAGCGATACCGTCCATCATTTGGTTGAAGGTTTCGCCCAGCCGACCAATCTCATCGCTATGGTTAACTTCAATCTTGTCTGTATAGGTGCCGGCTTGTATTCGCCGCGCGGCATGATCAAGGATGCGAATAGGTTTGGTGACGCCCCGTGCTATGGCAATTGATCCGACCAAAGAAACCAGCAGGGCCGTTGCCGCTAAGCCGGTAAGCACGACAAACAAGGGCTGATAAGGGACCAAGGCCGAGTCTAGGGAATACTGTAAAATAGCATTGACCACAGGACTTTCTTTAGGTGTTTGCAGACGCTCCACCAGGGTGACGTAATCGCTATTGTCCAAAGTGATTGTTGCAGGCGCTTCGCCCAAATATTCATCTTCTGCCGCGAGTGCGCCCGGAAGTTCTAGTCTCGCCGCTTCGGGAAGTGTGGACGCTGTCACAGCCCAGTCGCCGACGGCATGTCCGACGGCAAATGTAACATCAAGAGGAAGCGTGGATTCTCGCCTAAAATCTCTGGCAAACTGCCCATCGATTTCGACACCAATTGCGATCCAGGCAATCGGAACGGGCGCTAGAACGGGTGTCACGACAAACTCGTAAATCACGCCATCAAGAACCGTAAAAGATTCCGCCCGGCCAGCTTCTTCTGCCCTATCTATAAGATCGTAAAAGGGAAAGTCTGAAACTTCCCCATCGGGGTTTCCAGTGTCAGCTATTGTTTCGTAATCCAGGTTAATCAGCATGACCCGATCTGCCTCGATCCGTGCGCCTAGGTTATTGAGTGCGGAGAGGATGGTTGGATTGTCATTCGTTGCGACCGCTGTACGGAAGCCAAAATCAGAGGCCAGTATTTGAGCGCCTTCCGCAAGAGACTGAACGGTTGCTTGGATGCGGTTTCCGAAGATTAAGTTTGCCGCCACCAACTGATCGCGGCTTTGGTCGAAGATGTTTCGTACAATCGCTTCCTGAACGGTGAAGTAGGCCGCACCCTGCAATAGCAAAAAAAGTGCCGTAAAAAACAGTGTCAACTTTGTTTGGAAACTCTTGAGCACGGCTAATAGGCTCCGTCTTCAAAGTCAGAGCCCGTTTGACTGCGGCGATCACGCTTTAGGCTAATTTCAAAGCTGGCCGGTTTTCCTACCGTGAGCTTCTGCATCGTTCGCTGTGTTGGCCCTCTTAACCGAGGGTGCCAGACTTGAGCTTCATAGCTCGCGCCATCCGCGCCGCCCTCAATCGTTACTTTTCCAGCCCCATCCGTTTTGCCAAACATGTTCGTATCAACAACGTAAATGTAACCAAGCATGTCATCGTGAATGTTGCAGCCCAGAGCAACCTCACCAGGTTTGTCGAATACGGTTTGTTGTATCTCGTCTCCGCCATACAGCTTTAGCTCGAACTGTTTGGCTGGTGAAAAAGAATAGACGTGATGGCGAAATGGGTCTTCATTTGGAAATTCAACCAGCGTTCCGACGGAAACAACCAAGACATCAGGGTTAAAGCTTTGGCTGCTCTGCACCATCTGTTGCGTTGGGCCAGGTTCCGTGGGCATTCCTGAGTTTAAAAACACCACTGCATCTGGAACAGGCTGCCCCTCTGAATCAACGACTGTGATGTCCAAGGTTGCTGCCCTTGCTGATATTGCCAGGCACGCCCCCACCAAGAGAGCCATAAGCCAAGAACTATATCTCATCATGTGCCGCCGCATTGGTAGCTGTCCCCCACCGGATAGAACCTTCATTTTAAGCATTATTACCCGTGAACCATATCACTGCCAGGACAATTCCAATATGTTGCCAGCCCGAGAAGGCCAGAACTCTTAACATAAAGAAACGGCCTTAAAGCAAAATTGGCCATTGTTATTACAAGGCAGATTGTCTACGCACCACGCCATGTCTTATATAACACGATCTTTTCTGGCTCTTTTTCTGATCTGCTATAGCTCTCACGTTCTGGCTGACAGCCCTGGAGCCTCTGGTCCAGGCGTTAATGTTGCCATGGATGAAATCGTGGTTTCTGCCCAAAGGCTGGTCGATTCAATATCTTCCGGGGTCTACA
This sequence comes from Rhodospirillaceae bacterium, assembly GCA_040221475.1. Lineage (GTDB taxonomy): Bacteria > Pseudomonadota > Alphaproteobacteria > Rhodospirillales > Rhodospirillaceae > WLXB01. The sequence goes on from JAVKEJ010000053.1 coordinate 206,264, forward strand.
GCAGGCAGACGATCGATCGAGATGACCTAAATGGCCCTTCTCTGGGTCTGGATGATGTTCTGCGCCGCGTGCCCGGCTTTGGCCTCTTTCGCCGACAAGCGTCTCGCGCTGCTCACCCCACCACCCAGGGCGTGAGTCTCCGGGGGTTGGGTCCCAATGGCGCTGGACGTACTTTGGTGCTCTTAGATGGTATGCCTCTAAATGATCCGTTTGGAGGATGGGTCGAGTGGGTCAATCTTCCGCCGTCATACATTGAACAAGCATCCGTTGTCCGTGGGGGGGGCGCTGGAACCTGGGGGAACAGTGCCTTGGCCGGCGTTGTCAGGCTAGATAGTCGGCAGTTGATCGGAAACAGCTTGTCTGGTGACGTGAGAGTTGGCAGCAAAAGCAGTTTATCAGGAAGCGTCCAAGCACAAGGCTCCATTGCTGATGGACTCGTGACAGCACTCGCCCACCATGCGCAGACAGATGGCTACTATCTCCTGTCATCTGAACAACGGGGGGAAGCTGATCGCCGTGCCGCCCGCAATTCAGAAGGGGCGCGTTTGTCGTGGCGCACTGAAACTGAAAATGGGACGGTATGGTCAATAGGGGGCAGTGCGTCGTCGGATACCTTCATCAATGGTTCAGATGATGCTGGGTCTAAAACGGATACCTATGGCGTTTTCCTCAGTGCGCTTAATGACTCGATAGATGGCGGTCTGTCATTAGCGACGAACTTTTATGCAACATGGAAAGATTTCGAAAGTGTCTTTGCGTCATTCGACGCAGCACGCGAGACATCTCGCCCGGTACTTGATCAGTTTGATGTGCCCGCGGCAGGAATTGGTGGCAATCTCTTGCTGCGGTGGTCGGAGTCCCCTGATTGGTCGATAGAAGGCGGTGCAGACGTTAGATTTTCTGATGGGGAGACGAATGAACTGTTTCGCAATCTCGGAGCGGGCTTTACCAGAGAGCGCCGAGCAGGGGGGCAGCAGGTTGTTGCCGGGGCTTTTGTTGAGGCCAATCGTATTTTGTCTCAGGGAACGATCCTCACGGTTGGCGCACGCACCGATTACTGGCGGCAAAACAATGGCTCTCGTATCGAGACAGACACGACAAGCGGTGACGTACTAATCAATCGCCGTTTTGCTGCACGAGAGGGTGTTTCTGTGAATGGCAGAGCTGGTTTCAAAGTGCCGGTTACCACATCTACATCCATAGGTGGGGCTGTGTACTCTGGTTTTAGAGTCCCTACACTGAACGAACTGTATCGCCCGTTTCGCGTTGGTAATGATATTACGGAAGCCAACGAAAACCTTGTGAATGAAAAGCTGCTGGGGGCTGAAACATCAATCGAATGGTCTTCTCGTACGGCATCACTTTCAGCGACGCTTTTCAGAAATGATTTGCATGACCCCATTTTGAATACGACGATCACGACGATACCTGGGTTTAACAGCGAATTTGGTGTGTTTATTCCCGACGGCGGAAGTTTACGGCAGCGCCAAAATATTGACCGTGTTGAGACCTGGGGTGTGGAGTTTGATGGCATACTACAAGTGAGTGAGGTTCTCTCTTTCAAAGCGGGCTATTTGTATTCTGATCCGAAGGTCAGGAGCAGTGCAACGTCTCCTGCACTTGAAGGAAATAGGTTGGCGCAAGTGGCTAAACATCAGGCGATTCTGGGTGTCCAGGTGCGACCAACAGATCGTCTGCGTTTGAGCGCGGATATGATTTATGCAGGAAAGCAATTTGAGGATGATCTAAATTCACGGGAGCTGGATGATGCTCTGACGGTTGATGTGTTCGCTGGCTATCAGGTCACAGATGAAGTTGAATTTTATCTTGCCGCTGAAAACCTATTTGATCATCGTGTTGAAGCGGGTCGCACAGCAGATGGCCTTGTCACCCTAGGCTCACCAGTGTTCTTATGGATGGGTGTCCGACTGCAGTATTAGATAGGCAGAGAGTTTTAGGAGCGCTCAGTGATAAGTCCAAAGCTTAAACGCAATACTCAGAAGTCGGCTCGTAAAAAATCTCTGATCAAGAAAATCGCGGCTAAACCTAAGACCAAATCCCCAGGCTCAGATCCTGTTTTCTCAGCAGCAGCGCTTCAACTGGCCACATACAGTCTTGCGCGTTACCCAGACCGGGAAAGCGCAAGGGCGAGCATGGCGTCTATGCTTGACTACGTTTCGGAGAAGGTCAGGGGGGTAAAGCGTTGGCTTGGCCCTTCTATGAAGCTGATTGTTTTACCGGAGTACCTGCTGACCTCCTTCCCGGAGGGCGAACCCGTTCAACAGTGGGCTGATAAAGCAGCGCTGGATGTTGATGGGCCAGAGTACGAGCACTTTGGTAGGATTGCCCAGGATAACAAACTTTTTCTCGCGGGTAATGCTTACGAAACCGACAAGCACTTTCCGGGATACTACTTTCAGACGTCTTTTATCTTAGATCCCAGCGGCGATGTTATTCTGCGCTATCGCCGCCTCAATTCTATGTTCTCTCCAACGCCTCATGATGTTTGGGATAAATATCTTGATCTCTATGGCTTAGAAGCTGTTTTCCCTGTTGCCGAGACAGAGATCGGCAGACTGGCACCCATCGCCTCAGAAGAAATTTTGTACCCGGAAGTCGCACGGTGTTTTGCCATGCGAGGCGCAGAAGTTTTTACACATTCTTCAAGCGAATTTTCTAGTCCGGAACAGACCCAAAAAGATGCCGCAAAAATTTGCCGGGCCGTTGAAAATGTTGCCTACGTGATTTCTGCGAATACAGGTGGCATACGCGATACAGACCTGCCGCCAGATTCCTCTAACGGTGGCTCTCGAATCATAGACTATCGGGGTCGTGTATTGCGCGTGTCTGGTCCTGGAGAGAGCAGCGGGGCCAGTGCGGAAATTGACTTAGGCGCCTTGCGTCGAGCGCGCCGTAAAACGGGACTTAACAACCCACTGGTCAGGCAACGCTTTGAGGCTTATGCCGAAAGTTATGCCAAGCATGTGTTCCAGCCCGCGAACAGTCTTCTCAAGCAAGATGGCTCGCTGCGGACGCCCAAGCGTGCGCATTTTGAAGCGACGCAACAGAAAGTCATTGCCAAGCTGAGCAAGAAAGGGCTGATTTAGGCCCATACAGTCATTATTCAAACGCGAAATTTAAGTTGATTGAGGCGTCACAAGCCAGATTTGAGTCGCTTTGGAGTTGCCCTCGTTCGTGCTAAAAACTTACTTAGGACGCAACCAGCCAAGAAGTGGCTGGCTTTAAATCCGGGGAGGAACTCGGAAAATGATCGACATGGACCGCCAAAGGGCGTTTGCCGTGCTTGGTCTGCCTGATGATGCCAGCAGCGATGAGATCGATGCCCTGGTGAGAGAAAGGCGGCGAAAGCTTCGTCAGCGCATTATTTTTGCTTCGTCTGCAGAGCAGCGGCGTTCCAGTGAACGTGCCCTAGCAGAGCTTGAGAGCGCTCATATTGTCGCATCAATCGCGCTGGAGGATAGCCAAAGCTTTCCGCCGTCTGGATCAAAGCTAAACTTTGCCGCTGGCGTAACTCTTGGTGATCGATATGTCATAAGAGACCGCGTTGGGTATGGCGAGAGCGGTGCGGTGTTCGCCGCGCTTGATCTTTCGTCTGGTAAAGATGTCGCTCTTAAATTTATCCGCTCTGAGCTTTTGCTTGTACCTGGCACTCGTAAGCGCTTGAACGCTGCAATTGAAACGATATCGGGGCTAATTCACGAAGGTATCGCGCGTGTTTACGGCGTTTCAGACCTTATAGGTCATGCGGTTGTGCAAACGGAGTTGCTTCCTCAGCGCAATTTGCGTTCCTTGGTCGAAAGTCATAAGACCCAGTCTCTCGGTGCCCGCCGCGGTGGTTTGCAAATCAAGCAGATTGCCGAGGTCATTAAGCAGGTCTCTGTTGCCCTCGACGATGCACGGCAGAAGACGCTTCACTTAAACCTTAAGCCCGAGAATATTATTTTGACGGATGGTGGCGGCATAAAGCTGACGGATTTTGGCTTTGAGTCGATCCTTGGGCCGGCGCTGCAAATCACCAATCCGACGGCGCGCGAGCAGCGCAGATATCGCGCCCCTGAAGTGGCGAGGCAATCTGAATCTGGTACAAGCGGCGATGCCCCGGTGGGAGAACCAGCCGATCAGTATTCCTTGGCGGCGATCGCGCATTACTTACTCTTATCGACTGCACCCTATCCTGATCCATCCGCGTATTCGCTGCAGCACATGGGGTTGAGTGAACCTATGGCAAAGGTTCTTTCACGGGCGCTCAGTGCCTCTCCAGCCAGCCGGTTTCCATCTGTGTCTGATTTTTCGACCGCGTTTGTTCGTGCATCCAAGAGCCGTATTTCTCAGCGTGCTGTTTTAAATTCTGCACTATCCATGACGCTGGCAACCCTCATCCTGTTTGGCGGCATTTCTCTTGTCACGGGTGAAGATAATCCACTTTCTACGCTTGCAAAGCCCTTGATGTCTATGATTCCCGGGCTGGGCACTCTGCCTGCACAACAGACTGAAGTGCTTCTGACCCAGGATAAGGTGCTGGCACTCTCAAGAGAATTGACGTCAGCGCAGAATGCGCTGCGCAGAGCTGTATTTGAGGCACGTATTGATCTGCGTGCTAAAGCTCAAGTGATTGATTTAGCGGAGACCGGCGATCAGTTGCAGCAAGCTGAAGCCGCGTACAGTCAGGCTGATGCACATCTGCAACGGCTGACAGCGCTTTGGGATGTCGCAAATCCCGAGATTTTTAATAGCCCAGATGCTCTAAATGCCGTCAATCTTATTGGGCTCGCAAATGAGCATATCACCCAAGGCCGACCAGAAAACGCCGGGACGGTGCTGCGTCGCGCAGAGATTGTGTTGCGGGAAAAGTTAAGAGACTACGCGCAGGCTGAAACGCTCATCACGCAGCAGTTCTCAAATGTCGAAGGTGCCGAGCCTCAAACCGAGAACTTGCGCCGTGCCTGGCAGTCTGCGTCGCAGGACCGACGTCGTGTGGCCACCGAGATACAGTCAAAAATGGTTACGATTCCGCGCGGATCATTTGACATGGGTGACGTCGCTGGCATTGGCAATGCAACTGAGCAGCCAATTCGGTCCGTGCTTGTGCCTGCATTCCAATTATCTGCTTATGAAGTCACAGTCCAAGAGTACGGTCTCTGCATTTTAGACGGTGTCTGCGCAAACATCATAGATGACTCACCCGGTCTCTCTGAAAACACTCCACTCACGGGCGCGAGTTGGTTTGATGCACAAGCGTACCTGACTTGGATCTCCCAGAAAACGGGCGAAGATTATCGTTTACCCACCGAAGCTGAATGGGAATATGCCGCACAGGCTAACCTTGGACTGGCTTATCCCTGGGGTGTCCAAGTCGGCCGGGGGATGGCCAACTGCATCAATTGTGGAAGCGCGTGGGAAGGTGTGGGCGTGGCGCCGGTGGCATCGTTCGCGCCAAACGCCTTTGGACTTTACGATATGGCGGGCAATGTCTGGGAATGGACGGCAGACTGCTGGTATCCCAACTATGAAGCGGCACCTGCGATTGCCATTGCACGCGAAGACAATGCCTTATGCTCGGAACGTGTCATGCGGGGCGGGTCATGGGACAATGAATCATGGCTTGCGCGAACCACTTACCGCGGGCGTGGCCGCGCAGATATGCGCCAGGACCTCACCGGATTTCGCATTGCTAAATCTTTAAACTAAGGTTGGGTGAATGCAGCCTTATGCGGCGTTTTTTGCGATGTAAATTGTTTGTGTGAAGGTGTTGCCCTGAAGTGGGTTCGGGAATGTGACTTCTTCGGCTCGTGCTGAACCGAAGACATCCTGCAGATGCGTCACAAATGTTGCGCTGGGTAAATCGTTAGACCACAACCCAAAGACACCCTCTGGGCGGAGATGTCTTAAGAGCTTGGTTAGCCCCTCTGCGGTGTAAAAAGATGCATTTTGCTGCGCGAGTAGAAACTCGGGTGAGTGATCAATGTCGACCAGGATTGCATCGAATTTCCGCTGTACAATTTCCGTATCAAATCCGTCAGCGCTGGCAGCCAGTTCAAAAAAGTCAGCCTGTCTGAAACGGCATCGCTTATCCGTTGTTAATTGTGCGCCGAGAGGCAACAGCCCTGACCTATGCCAGTCAATCACAGCTTCTAGCGCATCAATAACAATCACAGACTTAACGGTTGGATGGTCCAGCGCTGCCGCAGCGGTATATCCAAGGCCAAGGCCACCAATCACAACGTCACCGCCACCACTTGGTAAGTCTGCTAAACCCAAATTCGCAAGGGCGATTTCCGATGCGGTAAAGAGGCTCGACATCAAAAAAGTGTCATCCAATTTGATTTCCAGCACATCAACATCAAGCGCAGACTCGCGGCGTTGGCGCAGGCTAATCACACCGATGGGTGTGTCGCGGCAATCAATTTCTTTAAATGAAACACTCATGATCTACGTTCTCAAAGCATTTAGCTTTCAGAGATGTTGGTCAATCAGATGAAATGTCTGGTGGTGCAGGTGTCACGGTATCTGCTGGGGCATCGGTCTGTTCGGGCGACTCTGTGTCACCGCGTTTCTCGGCGGATTTGGCTTGTTTTGCGGCCAGACGTTCTGCCTTCTTGGCAGCCTTTTGCCGATCTCGTTCAAATCGGTCGAACTGATAATTAGGTTTTCTCGCCATCGGCAGTTCTTCCTTTAGATAAAGTGTGTGAACCAAGCCATATATTGGCGAAGCCAGAATGCGCTGATGCCGTCTCTAAGGTTTTTAGAGACGGCATCGCATTTTCGTTAGTCGGCGAGAGATAAATTCTCAGCAGACTGCTTGCCGTTTTGGCCAGCTTGAAGTTCGTAATTAACTTTTTGACCTTCGTTCAGGCCAGACAATCCAGCGCGTTCAACGGCAGAGATATGCACAAAAGCATCCTTTGAACCGTCTTCAGGCTCAATGAATCCAAAACCTTTAGCAGCATTAAAAAATTTCACGGTACCGATAGTCATTATATTTTTCCTCAAACACAGAGTGTTTTCTTCCTCATGTCACACCACGCGACACGACGGTTGGTGCAACGCTCACACTGTCAGGGGATAAATTAAGTAATCGGCGGACCGGCTATTCAAAGAATACTAAACAAATGTAATACGTATAAGAGACTATTTAGGGGATATCCTCGGGAAGTCAATAACGGTCGAATAATGTCGTTATATTCTCAGCACAGACTCTCAGGTCAACTTCAGTTGTAAGCCTCTGCAATCACTACAAAAAAAAGCCCCCAGCGTCTGAGCCGGGGGCTGATTTGCCGACAAATTTTCTGTGTAAAACTTAGAACGGAAACTCGCGTTTCAAAGGTTCCGGTCCGCCACGCTCTTCCATGACTTTCTTGAAGTACGTCCAGCTTGTTTCGTTTTCACGCTCATCATCAAGCGGTGGAGGCGAAGTGTATTTTGGATAATTCGCCGCGATCTCATCCTTGATTGTATCTGACATGTCATCCCAGCTTTCTAGCTTTTTGCCAGCTGTGTGCATGTAAATGATGCCGTCGCGTCCGGCCATTTGCATCCACGGAAGCCAGTCGGAGTGACGCACCCAACCGATTTGCACATTGGCTGTTGCTGTGTCCTCATCAAGCAAGGATTCAACGTCACCGAAGAAGTTAAACATCTCTGTCGCGCGATACGTGCCACCGATATACTTTTGGTAATCGCCAGCAAGAACATTGGTGTAGTACAACGGAATTGTGGATGTGAACCACCAGCGGTCGTTCAGCATATCGCCGGGGAATTTTGAAACTTTCCCATCCCGCCCTTTGCCAAAAGAGGGTCCAGAATTCACGGGGTCGTTGTCGACATGCAGGACCTCGACTTCCTCGCCGGTATATGGGTTTTCCCACGTGCGAAGAACTTCACCGGTTTTGGCGTCTTTATAGAGCAAGATTTCGCGGGTAATGAGCTTATAGCCATAGTTGCCATCTGCATCGCGCACAGTGTCACAATGGCGAATGTTCATGCCTTCCACGTCAAACAACAGTTTGTCAGACATGCCCATGCGTCGGCCAAAAGCGCTGCCATGCCACCAGTAGGTAACAGCCTCGCCATCATTAAGTGAGCATTGGATTTTGCGCATGATTTTGGCCATGCCTTCAGCGGTATCCATATCGTGTTGGCCAGCCGTCGCAATGCTCGGTAGAGCCAGCGCAAAGGCGGCAGCTAAGAGTGTTTTCTTAATCATGTGTTTCTCCCTGATGAAGGGCAGCGGCGTTATGATTTGCTGCCCCAGTAGAAGAGGAATCTAATTTTTTGAGGTCAAAGGGGTTAGTCTTCCAACTTCACCACTACTTTCCCAAGATTCTTCCCGTTGAGCAAGTGTTGCACAGCGCCAGGGACATCTTCCAGCCCCACAAAGGAGACGGGGTCTACAAATACTGTTAATTCATCCCTCTGATACATCCCAATAAGCCGCTCTGCCGCATCGGGATGAAACGCCTCAAAGTGAGGGTTTATAAAGGCTCTGACCGACGCGGAGCGGAAATAAAGCTTCTGATATAGCCTTGGGCCGGTGATTTGTTCCCAAGGTTTTCCAACCTCAGACGTATATCCTGAAATGACCAGGCGGCCTTTGATCGCCAGGTTATCCACAAAAGCGTCGTATATTGCGCCGCCAACCGAGTCATAGGCAATGTCGAGTCCCTTCGGATACTCCCGCTTGAGCACGTCGCTAACATCTTCGCGGCGATAGTTAATGGTTCTGTCACAGCCAATCTGTTTCAGCCGGTCAGCTTTCTCGTCCGAGCCACAGAGGCCAATCACGTGATTGCCAGCTTTTTTGGCCAACTGAACTATAATGTGCCCTAAACCACCTGCGGCGGCGGACACAGCAACGGTTTCGCCAGATTTCATTTCACCCACTTGCTCAATGCCAACCATGCCAGAAATCCCTGTTGGCATGAGGCATAGAATTTCAGGGGAAGCCTCTGGCACTTTGTATAAGCGTGATGTTTCGGCAATTTGATAATCCCGATAACCGGTGCCCACCTTCCAGGTTGCGACGCAATCGCCAACCTCAAAGTTGCTCACGCCAGGGCCGAGTTTTTCAATCCGCCCAACAACTTCTATGCCCATGTCAGTGGGGGGCGTGTAGCTGATATAACTGACGGCATCGCGAACCATATTGAGGTCGTATACTCCATTAACGCCGGCATAGACATTACGGACCAGGACTTCTCCTGGCCCGGGTTCGCCAATTTCAGCGTCGACAATCTGTGTGCAGGCGGCGAAGTCATCGCCATACTTCGTCATTATGAGTTTGCGAGATATGCGTTTACCAGACATGCGTTTACCCAACTTAGCTGCGCTTATGCGTCTTCCGTTTCATTCCCTGAAATGTGGAACCGCGCCGTTGCAAGAGTGCCGACTGCCATAGCCGCGGCGGCAATATCAAAGGTGATCTCCATGCTGGAGGCGTTGGCAATGGCCCCCCAGATGATGCCGCCCCCCGCCATGCCGGCTGTGAAGCTCATCATGGTCATCGATAAACCGCGCCCCCGCACCCAAGACGGCAGCACCATTTGCGCCGCCACTTGAAACGACAACATGCAAATCATCCATGCCCCACCGAAGAAGAACAAGACCACGGCAAAAAGTCTAATGTCTCTCACCACGCCAACACCGTAAAGGGCGAGGGCGATGATCAGGCTGGCCCAAAAGACAGTCGCATCCCTTGAAAACCGGGTATTGAGCGCTGGGGCTATAAACAGCGCCGTGACGATGGCCCCGACACCGATTGCTCCCATCAGTGTGCCAAACGCTTCCGGACCGACGCCCAGCTCTGAACGGGCGAGGAGCGGGAGCAATGCCATCAGTGCACTGGCGCAGAAGAAGTGGACAGAGCCGCGAATGAGCACAGATTGAAAGCGTTTTGCCCGGCGCGCATACCTGACACCGGCGGACATGTTGGACCACAAGCTTTGCTTTTGAGTTGGTCGCATCGGCGGGCCTTCCCAGCGATAGACCACCCACATGAAGATCAAGTAACTCAGCGCATTAACCAAAAACGCGGGGGCGACACCCGCCCACCCGATTAACAGTCCAGCAAGCGCCGGGCCGATCAGTCGTGATATGTTCATGGACAGAGAATTGAGCGTTACCGCGTTCACAACTTCTGAACGCGGCACGATGTCTTGCAATGTCGCCGACATGGCTGGCATTTGGCAAGCGGCGCCAACGCCCAGGAGAAGCGTGAAGAAAATTAATAATCCGGGCGTTGTCAGTCCCAAGTGCGTCATTACGGCCAGAGTTACGGTCACCAGAATCATCCACCACATCACAGCGATCATATAGCGCCGACGGTCGATCATATCCGCCAGGGATCCAGCGATAAATGCCAGGAAGAGCATCGGTAACATTTGCGAGGCTTGGACCATGGCGACCAGCAGTGGGGAATCTGAAAGGTCCGTCATCAGCCAGGCCGAGCCAATGTTTTGCATCCAGGTGCCAATCAGTGAGAACAGCCCGGCAATCCAGAAGGAACGAAATGTCGCGAGCCGCAGTGTGCCCCATACCGAGAATATAGAGCTGGGTTTTTCAATGGGGGGGGCTGTGTTATCAGTCGCCTTAGCCTCATCAGCCGACACTGTGCCAGTTTTGTTATTTTCGCCATCTGATGGGTTATGAAGAGACATGACCGCTCTTAATCGGCAGCGGCTTAAGCTGTCAATGTGCCGACTCCAGTTATTCGTCAGATGACAGCGCGAAGCAGAATCGTTTATGGTCTGACCCACTAAAAATTCCACCGCTATACGCCAGTTCACATAGGAACATCTCGCATGAAACTCGTCTTTACGCCTAACCCTGAATATATCCACAAAGTCCTTGTGGTTGCCCATGAGGGTGGCATCGTTGACCGCTTGGAGTTTCAGCGCACCCGGCCTTTTGATGGCGAAACGATCTGGGATTTCCACCCGATGGGTAAGGTGCCAGCCTTGGTGCTCGATAATGGTGATCCGTTATATGGTGGTCTGGTCATTTGTGAATATTTGGATTCCCTCTCGACCACTGGAAAGCACGTCTTTCCAACGGGTGAGGCCCGCTGGCCAGCGCTGCGTCAAATGGTTTTGGGGGATGGCATGTTTGATGCCACCACCCTGTTAAGGGTCGAGGGGTGGCGAGATAAGAAAGACTGGAATCTGGATTATATGCTCCGGGAGCGCCGCAAAATGATCGGCTGCCTGGATCGTATGGAGGTGGAAGTCCCGCAGTTTAAAAACGCTGATTTCCACATTGGCCATATCTGTATGGCCGGGGGACTCAGCTATCTCGATCTTCGCAATCCGATTCGGGAATATATCATTGTAGATGGTGATGACGCCTTTAACTGGCGAGAGGGCCGCCCCCAATTATCAGCTTGGTACGATGAAATTGTAAAACGCCCCTCCCTTGAGTGGCGCTTTAGAATGGATGAATAAGGTAGACCCGTAACGCCTAACAGGTAGAAAGGCGGCGAGATATCCCGCCGCCCTCTCGTATTTTCTAAGTGGTCAAAGCGGCCGGGTTTTTTTGCTGCGCTTCCGGCAGGCGTCCCATAATCTGTTCCCAGTTATTCAGTGACGCCACGTGAAAATACATGGCGGCGAGCCAGCCTTTTTTGCGCCACTCCAAGAAGGTTTCATCCGGGACTTCACGCAATTTTTGTTCGTTGATCGACGCAAATGCACCGATATCGATTTTTTCGCCTTCAGCGATGTCGACTTCGAGTGTGCGTTCTTCCATTAAGCCGGACTCTTTGAGCATGTTGGAGAACTCGGCTGTCGCTTGATAGGCACCATGAAACTGCTGGCACATATCCAATGCTTCAGTGACGGTCTCTGTCTCTTTTTCTCCGTTGAACAGCGCCCGCGCATCAGAGGCCGATGATTTGGCTTCGTGGTCGATGCCCAACTGAAGTCTCTCATCGCCAGGGCGGCCCAATAGGATGAAGGGATAGCGACGGACATAAGCCGGCACGTAGCAGAATTTCTCCCAGGTCCCCTTGTCATCGACGAAGACGTTTTGGTCAGGTCTGAAACCAAGGGCTGCCGTTGGCACAAGATCTTTGCCGACAAAGACGATGGGGTAGTGACGCGCAGACAGAACAAATTCAGGCAGGGTAAGGGGGACGGCATTTGTTTGATTGGCGTGGGCAAAATCAAATGTCGGTCTGATTTTAAAATCACCATGTGCGTCAGCGGTGACTGGCCGTGGCTCTTTGTAGAACAAAGGTGGCGGCATTCGGTTCTGCTCGGCGTCGTTAGCGGGCGGTGTATTCTCTGCGGGCGGTGTGGTGTTCTGATCTGACAACGAATTCGTCCTTTCTCGCCTGGTCTTTGCTGGCCTGGTCTTGCGGGACTGGGCTTCAGCCTTCCAGATATTGGAGGGGGATCCCCAGCGGTCTGAGGCGCAAAATAACGCCTTCCACGGCTGGGTCAACGTCAACACAGGCTTCCAGCGCACAATTTGATGAAATCTTCCATGGTGTATCGCTCGCTGTGGCTTATGTATGCTTGTCATCAAGGCACGTAAATCAGGAGGCACAAGGTCATGGCATCAGACATGTTGTCAGGAAAGACAGCCATTGTAACCAATACGCACCAATTCGTGGGTCTCGCGGCTGCCACAGTCCTGCAGGCTCATGGTGCTGCTGTGTATTGCCATGATGAACGCTTTTTGGATGCGTCACATAAAGCGGCTTTTGCTGAAAACCACCCTGATCTGTATGCGCTTTCAGCGTCACGAGGGGCAGAGGCCGTTGATGAGGTCTTTGATCTCTGCGGAAAAATCGATATTGCGGTCGTAAATGACTTCTTTCCGGCTTTACGTGCGCCGATGGGGCAGGCAACGGCTGATGACTTCAGGCGCGGCTTAGAAGCGCTGATGGTTGCTCCGTTTGAAACGGCGTCTGCGGCAGCGCGTCACATGAAGCCACGGCGTCAGGGCAAGATTGTATTTGTAACCTCAGCGGCGCCTTTTCATGGCTTACCCAATTACTGCATGTATGCCGCTGGGCGAGGGGGTGCGAACGCTTTGGCCCTGTCGGTTGCCAAGGAGCTTGCGCGGGACAATATCCAAGTCAACGCCGTCGCGCCAAATTATGTCGAAAGCGAGAGTTACTTTCCCAAAACTTTGCTTGAGGACGAGAACGCGCTCGCCAAAATGACAAGCAAGGTGCCCCTTGGTCGTTTGGGTAAACCTGAAGAGGTGGGAGAATTGATTGCGTTTTTGGCGTCTGAACGCGCTGACTTTATCACAGGTCATATCATGCCGATTGCTGGGGGGTGGGCGTAGTCGTCGCTTTAATTACTTACGGCCAATGTCCTGATAATCGACCTTGGTATTGGTTGTGTCAGAAATCGGTTGCCATTCAACGATAAACAGCCGTTCAGGTTTTTTTGCACCCTTAAGTGTGTAGTCGCCGCAATAAGTGAAAAGATCCGTATCTTCGTTGCAGGCTTCATAGATGTCGTTGCTGACCCAGATTTCTTCAGGGTCTGCTTCGGCACAGATGGCAGCGGTTTTTTGGACGGCCGCACCAAAGTACTGCTTCCCGTCGAGAATGGCCTCGCCAACATGAAGACCAATGCGGACGACGAAGGCGAGGTCAGGTTCTTCGCGGTTGAAAAGATCGATTTCCTGCTGGATTTGTATGGCGGCGTTTACGGCAGACCGGCCCGTATTGAATTTGGCCATGAGGCCGTCGCCCGTGTGTTGAACTTCTCGTCCATCAAAACGTTCCAGCGCTACGCGGGCTGTTTTATTATGGGTCCTGACCACATTCTGCATGGTCATGTTTCCCAGGTGTGTCGTGAGCTCTGCTGAGTCAACGATGTCTGTGAACATAAAGGTATGCGTCGTCGGTATTTCTGTCTCTTCTTCTAAAGCACTCCAGTCATCCAGAAGCGTTTTTAGGTCTGGTCCTGTTTCATCGCTCTCGTCTAACTTGATGGATATGGTTTTGTTGCCGGCATCAATCATGGTTCGATACGTTGGGTGTTCACCATACTCATTGACACTTTTTGCAAACGCATGAGCGGCGGATTTATTTGCCCCGGTCATCTCCATAAGCCTTGCGAGCAGCGCTCTTCCTTCGTCTGCGGTCAATGCAAAATGACGGCTCAACTTCGAACACGCACCAGCGAAGTAGAGGTTCAGTCCAAATTTACCGTGTCTGTCTATTTTACCGCCGCGCGATTGAAGGACCTGCGATACAGCGACAATGATATCTTTAAGCTGCTCTAAGACCTTGGTCATTTTCTCAGGGTCACTGTCGGCTTTCGAGGGTGTCCCCGTTTCTCCGTTGGTTATTTGATCTGTAAGAGGCTCAGCATCCTCCAATCCAGAATCATCGGCAGGGGATGTTTCGTTAATGTCTTGTTCAATATCGGCTGGTCGAGCATTCGGCATAGTCATGTCACTGCTAAATCCATCGCCATCCTCCAGGGAGGCGGGGGCTGCCGCATGTGATACCCGCTGATCATCAAACACTTTTTCAAAACGTTGTGGACGATCAGCCAAAGCGCCACCCCATTTTTGTTTCGGCGGTTTGAAGCCTTTCGTCTGTCTTGTGAGCCTTTGTTCTTGTGATTCTAACCAGCCACGCGGCATATATTTGTTCATCAATATGACTAAAGACCCAAGGAACAGAACAAGGAACCCAATCATAACCACCAAGCTTTGCAGTTCTTGGTTAACCGCAACGCCCATAGCGATCGCGGAGCGGAAGAGCAGCACACAGAGCATGGTTCCGACGAGTGCGATACCAGAGGCGTTTATGATAATAAACGTTAAGCTGCGACTTTGTTTTAGCGGCTTCGTCCGGCGTGCCTCGCGTTGCGCGCGCCGGACTTTGTTTTTTGCTGCCCGTCGTTGTTCTTGTACGGATTTGCCGCGGCCCGTCTCGCCCGTGTTCGCCATATCACATGCTCTACCGCTCAACGCTGAAGTCTGCGGCTGTAAATGTTAAGGTCTATGGCGCGCAGTGCCGATGTTGCCCCGGTTCACTGCAGTCACCCCCCATCGGTTTTTAGAGTTCAAAAACGGTGGATCTATTGCAAGGGCAATTTTAGGCGTGTCCAATTTTAGAGGCCGCAGCTAATTGATATAGGCCGTCTTTGATCAAGATTAGTTCAAGTGTTGGCTTTCTTATCGCGACTCGCGCCAACGGCATGCCAGAGTAAAACCGCTGCGGCTGCTCGATGTGGGCGCCAATGTTCCGCAAGATTTGCGAGGTCTTCAGCGCTGATTCGGTCTGGGCTGTCTGATATCATCTGCCACCCTGTGCGCAGCGCGAGATCGCCAGCCGGCCAAATGTCAGGTCGTCCCATCCCAAACATCAAATATATCTCTGCGGTCCAGGGGCCAATGCCCCAGATGGTGGTTAGCCTATCCAGAACCTGGTGATCCGGTTTCCGGCTGAGGCTTCTGAAGTTCAACCTGTTGTTTAAGATGTCAGCGGAGAGGGCGCGCAGGGTTTTGATTTTACTGCCACTTAACCCCGCTTCTTTCAGTGTTAGGTCGCGCGCATCCCATATATTTTGAGCTGTGACGTCCCCGAGCGAATTGTGAAGTCGCAGCCAAATGGCGGCGGCAGCCTTGGTTGAGATTTGTTGATCAACAATAATGCGGGCGAGTGTTGCAAAGCCTGGCTTTAAGCGTCGCGTTTTAGGCATGCCATACGTCTTGATGGCGCGCCGAAGCGTTTTGTCTGTTTTGGACAACAGCGTCAAGGCGATGACCAGATCGTTTTGTGCCGACATTATGATCTACATCCGTGTTGCATGTAAGCAGTGCTGAATTTTCCAAGCTTTCAGTCCGGGGGTGCGGGGGTTACAGTATATCCCAGTTCACTCGAGACTGGTTAGGTTCATAGCATTATGACAATCATCAATTGGCAAAAGCGGATGCAGTCTCTCGCTCTCGTGGTGGTGGCGTTGATCATAGCGCTGCCCGTTGCTGCGAACGGGGTGTTTCATCGTGGCAATATTGGGGAGCCGGACTCTCTTGATCCGCATCTGACCACCAGCGGGTATGCGATGAACATCATCTTCGAGATGTTTGTCGGGCTCACAACTGTCGATGCGGATACGAACGTTGTACCGGGGGCGGCGGAAAGCTGGAGGATCTCTGAGGATGGCAAAACATATGTCTTCACCTTGCGTGAAGGCATGGTGTGGTCGGATGGCACGCCGGTCACGGCGTCTGATTTTGAGTATGCTTTTAAACGCATGTTGAACCCGGCAACCGCATCGCGTGGCGCGCCGATGCTCTATATGATCGAGAACGCCAGGCCCGTGAATGGTGGTCAGCTGCCCGTTGAGGATCTGGCGGTGACCGCCGTTGATGACCGGACACTCGAGATTAAACTTGAAGCGCCAACACCGTTCTTTTTGGAACTCATTGTCCATAGATGTTTCCCTGTGCCGCGCTGGGCTGTGGAAGCGCATGGTCGCGAATGGACCCGGCCTGAAAACATTGTGGTCAACGGTGCTTTCAAGCTTAAAGAGTGGGTGCCCCAAACCTCGGTCACCGTTGTGCGCAATCCCAGTTTCTTTGCCGCAGATACAGTGGCCCTTGAGTCTGTTGTTTATTACACGACAGAAGATCTCTCAGCTGCCTTTAATCGTTACCGGGCCGGCGAGCTGGATATGATCATTTCTTTTCCTCCGTCTCAATTCGACTGGATCAAAGAAAACCTGCAAGACGATCTGCGCACCTCTCAGAATCTTGGGCTGGAATACATCACCTTCAACACCACTAAGCCGCCGTTTGATGACTATCGTGTCAGGCTCGCTCTCAGTATGGCGCTGGATCGTGAAACGCTGACCGGGCGCGTGATGCGTGGCGGCGAGACCGCAGCTTACAGTTTAATTCCCGAAGGTTCGCGTAAAGGTTATGAGCCCGCCTTTGCAGAGTACCGTGAGTGGTCACAAGATCAGCGAAACGCCCGCGCCAAAGAACTCTTGGCCGAAGCCGGTTATGGGCCGGACAATCCGTTGGCGTTCAGTTTTCGTTACAATACACAGGAAGTTCTGCGCCGGGTGGCCGCTGCCGCTGCCGCCATGTGGGAGCGGGCTTTGGACGTCGAGGTCAGCCTGCTGAACAGCGATCTGAATGTTCTGAACGCTGATCTTCGCAACGGTGATTATGAAGTCGCCCGTTACCAATGGTTTGGTGAACACCGCGATCCCTCGACATTTCTCTATCTGCTTGAGTCAGAGGCCATTGGGGACAACCACTCCAAGTACAGTAACCCGGAATACGATGCGTTGATGCAACGTGCTTACGCATCCCCCGATATCGACGAGCGCATGCGGTTAATGAGCGCCGCTGAGCGTATTGCCATGGATACCGCACCCATCGCACCGCTCAATTTTTATGTCAGTAAGCGATTGGTCAAACCCTATGTGCAGGGGATCAATGATAACGTCCGGGGCATAAACCTTGGACGTTATGTCTCGATTGACCGGCCTTAGCGCTGCTGTGATACCGGAATAAATTTCCGGGTAAACACCCATTGCTTGTCCGTAGAGGCTTTTGCATCAAATTTGTAGCGGTCGACGGCGAACGCCTTTAAGTCGTCTGGTTCATTGATGCGGTTCTCAATGATATGCCGGGCCATCAGGCCGCGCGCTTTTTTTGCCAGGAAGCTGATGACCTTTGCCTTACCGTCTTTGATTTCCTTGAACACGGGTTGCACCACAGGGAAGTCGAGATCTTTCGCCTGAACTGCCGAGAAGTATTCATTCGAGGCTAAATTGACCAAAGTTTTGGTCTTGGATTTGGCCACCATTTTGGCCACCATATCCGTCACAATGCCATTCCAGAACTGATACAGGGTCTCCCCGCGCTCCGTGTCCACCCGTGTTCCCATTTCCAATCGGTAAGGCTGCATGCCGTCTAAGGGTCGCAACAGGCCGTAAAGTCCTGACAGGATACCGACGTGTGATTGCGCGAACGCGAGGTCTTCTTTATCCAGGGTGCTCGCTTCCAAGCCCACATAAACATCTCCGGCGAAGGTCAGAGCGGCCTGTTTTGTTTCCCCCTTGCCGCTGACATCGAAGGCATGAAACCGTTCAACGTTGAGGGTGGCGAGGTCTTCGCTGATTCCCATCAGACGTCTGAGGTCTTGGGGTTTAAACTTTTGAGCCCGACCAATCAGTTCCGCCGTATCATCGGGAAAAAGAGGTTTGGTCTTAGTCAGACCTTTGACAGGCGTGAAGTCTAATTTCTTTGCAGGAGAGAGGACGGTATACATAGTTCAACTCGCGAGTTTAAGAGCGTATGTGCAATTACATAAAGGTATATCATGATCACCGTTGTTGGCATCAAGTCCTGTGACACTTGCCGTAAAGCCTTGGCATGGCTCAAGGCAGAAGAACTGAAGCATCATTTTCACGATCTTAGAGCGGATGGGTTAGAACCGACCCGGGTCGCAGGCTGGATTGAGGCTTGCGGGTGGGAGGCTGTTTTGAACCGGCGCAGCACCACGTGGCGCGGTCTTTCCGACGCCGAAAAATCAGATTTGGACGCCAACAAAACAATGACCCTGATTATGGAGCATCCAACACTCGCCAAAAGGCCGGTTTTTGAGCATAAAGGCCGCACACATGTTGGCTTCACAGAGGCCGTCAAAACGTCATTAAAGTCCTGATTCCGGGTGATTACGGGCTGAAACAAGCCCTTTCCATCCGTTGACAAGACTTGGTCTTTGCCGCAAACCGGTAACACCGCTAATCTATTGCCGGTGCAAAGGAAAACATTATGGCTGCGCCCGGATACCTCCTTGTTCTCGGTCATTCTCTCGTGCCAGAGAAAATGGCCAAATACTCAGCTGCTCTGCCGCCCATTTACGATAAATTTGGCGGCTTTTACCTTGGTATTGGTGGACCGGGGCGGGGTGTAGAGCATCTTGAAGGGCCATGGTTCGATCACTCCATTGTGCTCGGCCGATTTGAAGCCCCGGAGGACGTCCGTAAGTTTTGGTATTCGCAGGAATATGAACAAGCCAAGAAACTCCGCAAAGATGGCGGAGAGTTCAACGTTTTCAAGATTGAAGGGAACGAGCATGAAGCGCCCCATGGGGAGCCTGCGTTCTTGATATCCATTTACCGTGTTTTAGATCAAGAGGCTTTTGAACCTTTTGCCAAGGCCGAGGAAGAAAAGCTCTTACATCGCAGTGTGCCTTACATTGTGCAAGCGAAGGATCAAGAGACGGAGCGCCTCGAAGGGGATCTGATCGGCTATGATTTTACAGTCGCCGCTTTTCCAACCCAGGCGTCGGCAACCAGTTTCTGGAATGACCCCGGTTACAAAGAAATACGTGAGGGCAGGGCGAAGTCAGCGGTGTTTAATACGTTCCTGGTTCGCGGTTTGCGCCGATAAGTCCGTTGCTCTGGCATTTGTTTGCGCAGCAATTGGCAACCCTCATGATATTTAGACTGTGATATTTGACCCATGATATTTGGCATGACCCCAGATCAAGTCTCTGCGTTTGCCATTTTGGCTGGCGTCCTGGTCTTTTTCATCGGTGGATGGCTGCGCTACGATTTCGTCGCCTTCGGCGCGCTATTCGCGGCGGTTGCGACAGGGATTGTGCAGGCTGATACCGCGTTCTCTGGTTTTGGCAATCCCGCAGTCATCACCGTGGCCTTGGTCCTGATGCTGAGTGAGGGGCTACGGCAATCTGGTGTGGTTGATCTGATCGCAGAATATGCGGTGCCAAAGACTCAAAGCCCGACGCTTCTGATTTTTGTACTTGCGGGTCTCGCTGCTGCGTTATCTGGTGTCATGAACAACGTGGGTGCTTTAGCGCTTCTCATGCCGGTGGCGTTGCAGGCTGCGCGTACGACCAACATGTCACCGGCGCTGTTGCTGATGCCGTTGTCATTCGGATCAATATTAGGCGGTATGACAACACTGATCGGCACACCGCCTAATATTCTGGTGTCCAATTTCAGAGCGGCTGGGACAGGTGAAACATTTGGGATGTTTGACTATTCCTGGGTCGGTGTTCCGGTGACGGCTATTGGTGTTGTTTTTATTGCCTTGATTGGCTGGCGCCTGATCCCAACAGACCGTAAATCGTCGTCTTCCGGTGATGCTGAATTCGACATCCAACCCTACATGACGGAAGTCCGGCTCAATGAAGATACGTCGCTCGTTGGGCGATTTGTTTTGGAAGCGATGAATGAACTCTCTGAGCGAGATGTCACAGTTGCTAGTCTGATCCGTGGCGATCAACTGATGCCATATCCGGGGATGACAGAACGGTTACGCGAGAAAGATATCCTGGCCGTGAGCGGTGATGCTGAAGCCCTCGAAAAAGCGATTGCAGATTTCAAACTCGAACTGGTGGGTGATAAAGACCTTCACAAAGACGCCATCAAGTCTGATCGCATCGGGTTGATTGAAGCCGTGGTCACGCCCGGCGCGCGCATAGCCGGGATGAGCTTGAAAGAGATCAGGTTGCGCCAGCGCTATCAGATGAATCTCTTGGCTGTGTCACGTCAGGGCAAGCGTGCCATGACCCGCATGAATGAGCTTCGCTTCCGGGCTGGCGATGTTCTTCTATTGCAAGGGGATGTAGATGAGATTTCTGATTCGCTAAGGCGTTTGGGATGCTTGCCCTTGGCGAAACGGTCTTTGGGTGTTGGACGGCACCGCCGGGCGCTTTTCGCAAGTTCTGTTTTTGCGCTGGCAATCGCGGCTGCCGTGTTCAACCTGGTGCCGATCACGATTGCTTTTGGCGTGGCAATTTCTGTCATGATTCTCGGTCGTATTGTGTCACCCAGCAGAGCCTATGGCAGTATTGAATGGCCGGTCCTGATCTTGCTTGCCTGCATGATTCCTGTTGGCGATGCGTTAGATCGCACCGGGGCCGCTGACCTCATTGCCCAGGGCATTGTTGCTTTGACCGATCAATTCCCGGCTGTTGTTGCCCTTGTTCTGGTCTTGGTTGTCACCATGACCTTGTCGGATATCATGAACAATGCAGCCACAGCGGTGGTCATGGCCCCGATCTCGATCCAGATTGCGGAGCGGTTAAATGCGAACCCAGATTCCTTTTTGATGGCCGTGGCCATTGGCGCGTCTTGCGCTTTTCTGACTCCCATCGGCCACCAGAACAATACGCTAATCATGGGGCCGGGCGGCTATAAATTCGGCGATTATTGGCGCATGGGATTGCCGCTGGAAATCCTGGTGATTGTCACGTCAGTACCCTTTCTGCTTTATGCTTGGCCGCTATGACCATCAGATTGGACGCGGTCACCGTCCGGTTTCAAGAACGGATGATCCTCGAAAATTTGAGCCTGTCTCTCTCAGAAAAGCGCATCGGCCTGATTGGCGACAACGGGTCTGGCAAAAGTACCTTTGCGCGCCTCCTCAATGGTTTAATTCTCCCGGATCAAGGGACGGTTACGGTTGCAGGCTTAGACACAAAAAAAGACGGAGCAAAGGTTCGCTCACGTGTTGGATTCTTATTTCAAAATCCCGACAATCAGATCGTCATGCCAACTGTTGCCGAGGATCTGGCGCTTGGTTTAAAACCACTCAAACTTCAAGCTGCGGCACAGCAGGAGAAGGTTGAAGACGCCCTTGCGCGTTTTGGAATTTCACACCTCGCAGATAGATCGGCCCATCTTTTGTCGGGCGGCGAAAAGCAATTGGTGGCTCTGGCAGGCGTTATGATCTGCAATCCAGACGTGCTGATTTGTGATGAGCCGACCACGCTGCTTGATCGGCGCAATGCATCGTCTGTTCTTGAAAAAATTAATGCTTTGGAATGCCAAGTGATTTTCGTGACTCATCACCTTGAACACCTGGAAAACTTTGATCGGGTTCTCTGGATCGAGAGAGGTCACATCCAAGAAGATGGAGTGCCGCAAGACGTTATCAAAGCGTATGGTGCAAGTTTTCAATGATTGTCGGTCTTTTCGTTCCTGGTGAAAGTCTAATTCACCGCCTGTCTGCCAGCCGTAAACTATTAGCCCTGGCCTTACTCAGCGCGAGCCTTGTGATGCTCGGGGGCGTTGGCAGTCTAAGTGCTGCCGCGTTCCTTGTTGGAGCACTCTTTATTTGGGGCGCTGGTTTAGGGGGGGCACGACTGTGGTGTACGACCAGGCCATTGTTGATCTGGCTATTGCTTATTGTCGCGGCCCAGCTTTGGTTGGGGAGTATTGAGACGGCAATGAAGGTGAGTTTAAGACTGATTGCACTCGTCTGGGCCGCCTCCCTCGTGACTTTAACAACAAAACTGTCAGATATGAGTGATGCCATTGTTGGTCTGGTCCAACCACTGGAACGGTTTGGCGTGTCTCCTCAGCGCGTTGCGTTTCTCATCGCGCTCACCATCCGTCTGATTCCTGCCATGCTGGAGATCGTAAAAGAGGTCCGTGAAGCCCAGCGGGCACGTGGCATTGAGCGCTCGGTCATCACCTCTTTTGTGCCGGTCATAACCCGCGTTCTCAAGCAGGCGGATGAGCTGTCTGCGGCCCTCACGGCGCGCGGTTTTGAACGCTGGGATGTGCCGGGATGACAGCCAAAGACACAGTACTGATTGCGGTCTTTGCGGCCTTGACGGCGGCGTTAGGATTGCTGCCTCCTTTGCCGGTGCCGCTCATTCCTGTTCCCGTCACGGCCCAGACGTTTGGACTTATGTTGGCTGGCTGTTTGATTGGTGCGCGGCGGGCCGCACTGTCAATGCTTCTGCTATTGGTACTGGTGGCCATCGGGTTACCGCTGCTCTCTGGCGGTCGTGGCGGGCTTGGGGTCTTCGTTGGTCCCAGCGCAGGATTCTTGTTTGGCTGGCCACTTGCAGCGCTTGTCATCGGCTTTTTGACATCACACTTTCGCAAATCCTGGGTTGGTTTGTTCACCGCGAATTTACTGGGGGGAATTGTTGTTTTGTATTGTTGTGGCATTCCCGTTATCGCAGTCGTGTCAGCGGTGCCGATCAGCACGGCCGCACTGGGGGCGCTTGCGTTTATCCCGGGTGATATCGTTAAAGCGGCCCTGGCAGCGTTCACCGCATCTGCTGTGCGCCGGGCGTATCCTGAGTCAAAAGAAACGCTCTGATATGACAGACTCTCATTCAGGTTTCGCTTCAGATCTCATTCAAGATGGATTTCTCAGAGCCGCTGACCAGACGCCGGACAAAACGGCAGTGGTGTGCGCCGATGAACGATACACATTCGCGCAACTTGCAGAGCGCACGCAAAACTTAGCTGGTGCAATCAAAACCCAACTAGGCCCTGATCAAGCCCAGCCCCGCATTGCGATGGCTCTGCACAACAGCCCTGTGGTTATTGATGTGTTTTTCGCAACGCTGTTGGCCGGGGGGCATGTCTGTCTCTGCGATCCCGCATGGCCTCAGTCTCTGCTGAAGCGCATCCTCAATGACCATGAACCAGACCTCTTGATTTGCAATGAAGAAATTGCTGCACAACATCAAGATAAGGCAAAGCACATAGAAATTCTTACGCCTCGCGTTCTGACCGATCTGGTTTCTTCTCCTGCAGCTACTGAAAGTCCTTTCGACTCGTGTGGGACTATCATCAGTCCCGATACACCGTTTCTGTTGGGGTTTACCTCTGGGTCAAGCGGTCACCCGAAAGGGTTTATCCGTAATCATCGCACCTGGACTGAGAGTTTTCATCACAGTGCGATTGAATTTGATACAGCACAGACGGATTGCGTTTTGGCTCCAGGCCCTTTGAGCCATGGCTTGTCACTCTACGCGGTGGTCGAAGCTTTGTGCGCCGGATCGACGGCTATTCTTCAGCCGCGTTTTGACCCTGCGGCTTTGATATCAATTTTAGAAAATGAGTCTGTCTCTACAATTGTGATGGTGCCGACCATGCTGGACGTTCTGCTGGAGCAGGCCAAAGAGCGCACATTTTCAAACATAAAAAATATCGTTACAGCGGGTGCCAAGCTGTCGCCAAATTTACGGTTGCGGGCGAAGGCTGTGTGTCCCCAGTCGGATATTATCGAGTATTATGGTGCGTCTGAACTGAGCTTTGTCACGTTAGCGAAAGGGTCCGAGGCCGTTCCCGCTGCGTCAGTTGGTCGTCCGTTTCATGGTGTGAATATCGAAATTCGCGACGCTGTCGGCGTTGAGGTTTCCGTGGGGCAGGTCGGCACTGTTTGGGTGCGCAGCAAGATGCTCTGCTCTGGTTATGTCGGGCCGACGGACGGCAGCGGTTTTAGAACAGACGGTGACTGGGCCACCGTTGGCGATCTGGGTCATTGTGATGCTGACGGATACCTGTTTCTCGATGGACGGGAAGGGGCGGCAATAACGTCCGGTGGTTATACCGTCTATCCTTCTGCCATCGAAGCGGCGTTGCTCTCTCATGCGTTAGTTATGGATGCTGCTGTGATTGGCGTGCCCCATCCCAGATGGGGCGAGGTGATTGCGGCAGCGGTTGTTCCGGCCTCAAATGCTGAATTAACCGAGGGCGATTTGCTGAGTCATTGTCAAAAGGTTCTTGAGCCCTATGCTTGTCCCCGTCAGTGGCGCATTACCGAAACCTTGGCGCGTACACCAAGCGGTAAAATCAAAAGAGATGTGCTCGTTAGCTTGTTTGAGAGCAAGTGAGCAGTTCGAATGCTCAGTAGTTCGCGCGGGCCCATTGTCCATTGCCGCGCGCACAGGCGTTTCCTGTGGCTGTCTCGGTGATGTTATTGAGCGTCATCGTCTGCTTAAATTCGCGGCACAGCATCGTGCCAAGCGTGTGTTCTGACATCACCTGAACAGCGCCGTAGACGCCTCCGTACGTCCATTCAATGATCTCACCGATCTCTGCCTCAAGCGCGACATTTTGGGCCGCGTTTTGCAGTCCTATTTGGTCGGTGCTCAATTGTGCGAGCAAAGCCGGTGGCAAAATACCAAACGCCGCCTGACTGTTCGCTGTTGCTTCTTGTGATTCTCTGAGAGCGTCGAGTTGGGCCTCACTAAGGTCCACAGATCCCATTTGGGGTGTCGCAGGCGGCAGCGTCGGTTGTATCGATTGCGGTGCAGAGTAGGACGAACGCGGCGTGGTTGAGCGGTGTGCAAGGCTGCTTGGCGGGTAGGTTGAGCCGCTAGGATACCGAACGCGAGGACCAGAGGTGTAGCGGTTCATCGTGTTCAGGCTGCGATTAACCGACCGGTTGATTTGACCCACGCTGCGGGTCGCCTGGCTGCTAAATTGCGTCACACTTCGAGAGACTTGCCGGTTCAGCGCAGTAAGGCTGCGATTGAGCGGTGCTGTGATCGGGGCCGGATTAACACGCAGGCCGACCTGTGCCTGGGCAGGCTGAGCGGTCATAACCTCGACGCTGATGAGGTTCGCAACAGCCAGACCAAAAACTGACCCGACTGACGTGATCACTTGTGTCCAACGTAATCTCATAAAGCCACTATATCGCATTCCTGAGCAGAGCTCGACTCTGGACTAGCGTCGTGCCGCATTTCGCAAACGCGACTCAATAATCGCAATAAAAACAACACATTACGTGATTCCATGATCCATAAACCCCGGCGTGACATTGGCCACATAAGTGGCTTTCAGGTAAGGAAAAGCACCGAGCGGAGATTCTACATAATGGCAAAACCGCCAGCCCTGGTCGGTTTTGCGCACAATGGCGGAGACCCGGACGTCGAGACCCAAGGGCGCATCCTCCATCCCCTTGATCAACCCATCCCAATGCATCACGAAGTTTAACGCTGCATGGGTCTCTCCCAGCGGTTTACACTTCATATCGAAGGTGCGAATGGCGAACTTCAGCAGAATTTTCTCTGCGTCCTGCCAGTACGGTTCAATCACGCCCCAGCCATACATTGTGCCGGGCACTTCCTCGGCAATGTAAAACGGGTTGTCTTCTTCCGGGTCCCAGAGTTCGCGGAGTTCTGTTGGCTTGAGACGACACCAGCGGTCTCTAAAACCAACCAGAAGGTCTTCCAATTCGGCGTGTAAATCGCTCATAAGTTATCCAATCTATTGCGCGTGAAGGGGGGCGTTTTGCGTTTGTGTCCACACCCATCAAAACCCTAAAATCGCAACATGAAAACTATATAATGTCCTGATTGCTTACACTGTGGTCTTATATGGTCGCAATTGGGCGGTCTGACCCGCCCAGAGACGATACTTCGAGAGGTTTGGCAGCAATGCGTGTTCTGGTCATTGAAGACGATGTTAAAGCGGCAGGCTTCATCACCAAGGGGCTGCGCGAATCCGGCTATGTGGTTGACCATGCGGAAGACGGCCACCAAGCGCTGGAGCGTGCGCTGTCTGAAACTTACGATGTGATGATCGTTGATCGTATGTTGCCCGGCCCGAACGGAATCAAAGTCGTTGAGACAGTCAGGTCAGAAGGCATCGCCACACCTGTTCTTTTCCTGAGCGCTCTGGGCGATGTTGAAGATCGCGTCGAGGGTTTAAAGGCCGGCGGAGATGACTACCTCGTTAAACCCTTCGCACTTTCTGAGTTGCTGGCCCGCATCGAGGCATTAACGCGGCGCGGTAAAGCCCAGGGCGAGATCACCCATCTTTCAGTTGGCGATTTGGAACTGGATATCCTCTCGCGCAAAGTGACGCGGCAAGGTCAGCGTGTTTACCTCCATCCACGAGAATTTAAACTGCTCGAATATTTCATGCGGCATGCGGGGCATGTGGTGACGCGGACCATGTTGCTGGAAAATGTATGGGAATATCATTTTGACCCCCAGACCAACGTTATTGATGTCCATATCAGCCGCCTGCGCCAAAAAATAGATAAGCCCTTCGACACCCCCATTCTGCAAACCGTGCGCGGCGCGGGATATAAGCTAGAGGCCGCGACCTAACCCGTGGCGCGCGTTGCACGTTTGCTGAGCACAACAACCTTTCGGTTGTCTTTGCTTTATACGGCTGTGTTTGCCAGTTCCGTGGGGGCACTATTTGTTTTTGTGTTCATCAACACCAGCGTCTTTGCCGAGCGTCAGACAGAAGCTGCCATTGAAGCTGAGGTGCAAGGCTTTCGGGAGACCTACCAACGCGAAGGCGTGTCTGGTCTCATCAGTGCCATCAATCGCCGCATTGACCCTAATTTCCGCACCGATGGCATTTACCTGCTCACCGGCCCAAATCTGGAGCCGATGGCGGGCAATCTGACCTCCTGGCCGCGCAACACCACGGCCGATGATCTGTGGGTCAGTTTTTCCATTGTTGATATGCAAACCGCAGACTCAGCGGCAGCGGATGTGCGGGCGCTACAATTTCTGATTCCGGGCGGCTTTCGGCTTATGGTCGGGCGCGATATTCGAGAAGCCAGAGACTTCCGCACCCAATTGCTCCGTTCTCTCAACATTGGTCTTGCCATCACCGTGGCCTTGGGGGTGTTGGGCGGGTTCTTGTTCAGCCGCTCGATCATGGGGCGAGTCGAGCGTATTACCCAGACCTGTCAACGGATTGTGCGCGGCGATCTGAGCCAGCGCATCAGTCGAACGGGGCAAACGGACGAGCTGTCGCGCTTGTCTGAATCCATCAATGAAATGCTGGATCAGATCGAAAGTCTGATGGTCGGACTGAGAGAAGTCTCGGACAACGTCGCCCACGACCTCAGAACACCGCTCAACCGGCTTCGTGTCCGTTTGGAAGTTGCGGCGGGCAAGACGACCAGTCCCGAGGAGCGCAACGAGCTGGAAGAGGCGATCGCAGAAGCAGATAGTCTGCTGTCTACTTTTTCGTCATTACTTCGGATTTCCCGTGCTGAAGCGTCTTTGCGTAAAACCTTCGGCGTTCTAGACCTTGGGGCCATCGCTGAAGACGTGGTTGATCTCTATGCGCCGCTGGCGGAAGACAAAGGGGTCCGGTTCGAGAGCAACATTGATCTATCCGCCGCCGGGTGGGGGGATCCCAGTCTGGTTGCGCAAGTGTTGGCAAACTTGCTTGATAATGCGGTCAAATATACGCCGGAGGGCGGTACTGTGGCTCTTGTGCTCACGCGCCAAGGGGATCAGGCGACGTTAGAAGTGTCTGATACTGGACCTGGAATTCCGCCGGAATATCGCGACAAGGTGTTTGAAAGGCTGTTTCGGCTTGATCATAGCCGCTCTACACCTGGGTCAGGCTTAGGTCTTAGTTTGGTCAATGCCGTGGTCAAGTCGCATGGCCTGAAATTGGAACTCGTAGACAATGCTCCGGGATTGCGCGTTATCATTGAATTTCCGCCCCCACCGTCACATCCACCACCGTTTGATCTGCCGGTGAAGATCAAAGATACAACTGCTTCTTGAAAAATTCCGTGCAACACAGTCGCCGTTAAGCGCGTTGATGGCGTAAGCCGTGCTGTAAGAGGGGATTTTAGGCTGTGATTAAATTCATTTTGACTCAAAACGACAGGGCATCGTTTTTGTTATTCAAAATCAACGGCTGTGCTAGCTTAACAGAATGACTATTACTGAAAAACCGACGGGTTTCATCCGCGATGACGCGACGGCGTCTCAATCCGCCACGCAACTCGTAACAGTAGAGAATGGCTCTGCTGTTGTTCCAGATGCAGCGGCCCTTCTGACCGGTACCTTTGTGAAGGTCGGGAATGATCTGCTTATTCTGAGTCCTACAGGTGAGAGATATCTCGTTCAGGATTTTTTCACCCAAGAACCGCTGCCGTATTTGGCCGACGGCGAAGGTCTTATGGTTTCTGGCCGGATTGTGGGACGGCTGGCGGAAGGGCCGCAGGCCATCCAAATCGCACAGGAAGGAGTCTCAGACGGCACCGACCCCATTGGCATTGCGCAGACCGTTGAAGGTGAAGTCACCGTCGAGCGTGCTGATGGCAGCATTGTTGTGCTGGCCGAAGGTGACCCGATCTACATGGGTGACCTCATCATTACCGGAGAGGGTGCGGCGGTCGGTTTGGTCTTTCTCGATGAAACAACGTTCGCGCTTGGCGAAGACGGCGAGTTGATTCTTGATGAGCTGATTTACGATCCGTCAACCGATACAGGCAGTGCCAGGTTTACGCTGCTCGCAGGGGCGGCGTCCGTCATCAGTGGATCCATCGCCAAAACCGGCGCGGATGCCATGAAGTTGGACACCCCGGTGGCCACCATCGGGATTCGTGGGACCAAAATTATCGCGACTTATGATCCTGCCACAGGACAGATTTCTATTGTTAACCGTCCTGAGACTCTTGGCAGTGGTCAAACACAGGTTGGAGAAATCACGCTGACCCTGCCGAACGGCCAGGTGATTGGAACCATTAACAACACCAACGGTGGCTGGCAGTTTGCCGCCGGCGAGACACCAACAGCCACAACCTTTAGCGAAGCCGACGTACAGGCCATTGGCGGCAGGGTCGATGCTCTTGTTCAGACCATTGCTACAACGAATCAGCAAAACAACGGTCAAGACAATGGCGGTGACACTAATGGCGGTAATAACGGGCCTGGCGGTGACAATAATGGCGGCGGTGACAACAATGGCGGCGGCGGCGATGGCGGTGATGGCGGTGATGGCACCGCTGATGCTGAAGTGGTCACAGAAACCACTACAGCTGATGATGGTACGGTAACCACGACCACCACGATCACAACCACAACGACAACGACGAATACCAACACTGGGACGACGGGCACAACCACAACCACATCTGGCAATCAGCAGACCACAACGACGGTCACACCAACCACCACGACGGTCACGACGACCACCACAACCAGTAACAACAATAATGCCAATAACAACGTCGCGGAGATCTTGCCAGCAAACATCAGCGTAAGTGGTCCATCCGCACCAGTATCAGATAGTTCAAGCGGTGCAGGGACGGCTGTTTTTGTTATTACCCGCGGCGGGAACACGCAAATTTCTGTGAACGTGGCCTTTACTACGGCGTCCTCTGGTGCGGTGGCTGGACAAGACTACGTGGCTCAGAGCGGCGTTGTTACCTTTGCTGTCGGCGAAACAAGCAAAACCGTTGAAGTTGCGATTATTGCAGATTCCGCAAATGCGACTGTCGCCGAACCTGCGGAATCTTTCTTTTTACAAATCTCTGCGTCCGGGCCAAACACGAACTTTATCAACACCTCTGCCTCGGCCACCATTACCGCCGACCCGCCCCTGCCGGAACTGTCAATCAGCACGGTGAGTGTGTTCGATACGGTGGCCGGTGTTGCCGAGTTTACGGTCACCCGCTCAGGAGATCTGACAAAGGCCACGACGGTTGAGTATACCACACAAAATGGCACCGCTGTTGCCGGAGAAGACTTTACGTCAAAGACGGGTACAGTTTCGTTTGCTGCCGGACAGGCCACGGCAACCATCACCGTCAACATCCTGGCCGATCCTAATGTTTTAGGGGTGCCACCGAACGAGCCAGACGAGTCTTTTTCGGTTGTTTTGTCCAACGCGGTCGGCGCAACCATTAGCACCGGGAGTGGCATCGGTCTTATCACCGCCGATCCCCCTGCGCAGCTCAGCACCTTCAGTATCAATAGCGTCACGATTAACGAGGGTGCGACCGCCACGCTGACCATCACACGCGGCGGTGGAACGAATTTTTCAGCCACCGTGAATTATACGGTTGCGCCTGGCACAGCCACGGCTGCTGATTTCGGCCCGTCAAATTTAAGCGGCACCATAACCTTCGCCAAGGGCGAGACCACAAAGACGATCTCCATTGGCACAGTGGACGACACCTTAGACGAGATTGCTGAAAACTTTTTTGTAACGTTGTCAAATCCTGTTGGTGGCACGATTGCTGCCGGGACAGGCACGGTCAGCATTAATCCCTCCGATAACGTTGTGCCAAACGTTTTCATTTCGGGTGTTGGTGCGGCTGAAGGAGGAGGCGCGAGTTTTACGATCACGTTGTCACAACCCTCTTCTGTTCCAATCACAATTTCTTACGCGACATCTGACGGCTCAGCCATTTCTGGTCTGGATTTTGTATCGACGGCCAATACGATCACGATTCCGGCAGGGCAAACGTCGGTATCTTTTAATGTTGGACTGCTGACAGATTCAGAGACGGAAGGCCCGGAGGTGTTCTCCGCTACCATCACCCAGGCCACGGGGGCCATCATCACAAATGGGTCGGCAACCGTAACAATTACTGACGTTCCGCCGCCAGTTGTCATAACAAACCAAGACCCTGTCATTCTCGGTACAAGCCACGATAACAAGTACGCGCAGTTTGATGGCACCAGTGACGGTCTCTCTGCAAGCAGCATGGTCACGGTGACTTCGCATACGTTAGAGGCGTGGTTCCGGACGGGCGAAGCGACAGGCATACACCCTATCATTGGCGTCGATGGTTTAACCAACTCTACCGGAGTTACGCGCGCTTACATCAATAATGGAACCCTCACGGTTGTTGTCGAGGACAGCAGTGCAAACTACAAACTCATTGAATCCTCCATCACGGTCACCGACCAGGACTGGCATCACATCAGCTATTCCTATGATGCGGCCTCGGATGAACTGCGCTTGTTTGTGGATGGCGTTGAAGATACCGCCGCAACCATTGTTAATAATGACGCGCTAGTTTCCTTTTCCGCAAATGGACCTTTTCAGGTTGGTACGGGCGATATTCCCTCTGCTGAATATTTCCGTGGTGGCATTGACGAGGTGCGATTGTGGACCACAGCGCGCGACCCGGACGATATCATCGCCACCGCGCAGGCCATTGAGTTAAGCCCGGACCCAGACCTGCTGATCGTTTATGAATTCTCGAACTTTGATGGAAGCAGTGTTGCTAACCTCGGCGCAGGCAGTTCAGCGTATGATGCCACTGGGTCTGGCGACTCTATCGGCGATGCAGATAACATCGCCTTAGACCTGACCGGTGGCCAGATTGTTAACACCAACATCGCTGAACTGTCCGGCGATTTCACTATTGAAGCCTGGGTGTTCGTGCCCGGTCTCGGCACAAATAACATTATCGTCAGTAAGCACACCAATACCTTCGGCAGTTTTGACAATGGCGAATTCGCTCTACTGATCTCATCTAGCGGTCACCCTACCCTGCGTATGGGCAACGGCAGTGGTGTCACCGAACTCCAGAGCAGTGGGGCGCTCACGCCCAACACCTGGGTTCATCTTGCAGCCTCCTATGACGACACTTCTGGAGCCATGGAGTTGTATGTCAACGGCGTTAACGTGACCGCCACCACCTTCAGCGGCACCCGCCAAACCGGCACTGAAGACATACTGATTGGGGGCTTGGCCACAGATCAGGGCGTTGACAGTTTCGGCGGCCTTATACGTAACGTTGCGATCTGGTCAGAGGTACGCTCAAGTGGTGAAATCTCAGGCACATACGCCAATGGTTTCACCTCATCAAGCCAGGATGAGTTGATTGGCTATTATCCGTTTAGCGACGGGACGGGCAGTACGGTCACCAATGCGACCGGTGGACCAGATGGTATTATCACAGGCACGCCAGTCTGGAGCATTGACTCACCCCAATTAGGATTTACTAACTTCACAGGGACTTACGAAGACACTCCCGTTGCCATAGATGTGGCGGCCTACGACCCCGATGGCGATGCCCTCACGGTCACGGCCGGTAATGGGTCAAACGGCACAACAACCGTTGTTAACGAAACAGTCTTCTATACCCCAAATGCCAATTATTTTGGCACGGATTCCTTTGTTGTCACAGTGGATGACGGCAATGGCGGAACCGATACACAAACCGTTTCAGTGTTCGTCAATGGGGTCGATGATGCCGCGACTCTGGCCCTCACCAATACCGGCTTGGGTTATTTTGATAGCGACGGGCCAGTGATCATTGATGGATCGGCGGCGCTCACCGATGTGGACACCTCAGACTTTGACCTTACTAAAGGTGGCTCGTTAACGGTCTCGGTTACCAGCAACAGCACCAGCGCCGACAATCTAACAATTAAAAACAATGGCACATCCCCAGGCCAGATCGGTTTTTCATCAACCAATGTTACGTATGGTGGAGTCACGGTTGGCACTTTCTCAGGCGGGGCATCGGGAACCCCACTGGTCATCATCTTAAACAGTTCTGCCACACTCGCTGCGGTTCAAGAGTTAACCCGCAACATTGAGTTTGAGAATACAGGCTCGGGTGAAAGCGGCACCAAATCTATTCAATTTGTGCTGATAGAGAATGGCGGAGGGACTAATGTAACCAGCGACTCCGTGTCAGTTAACATGAACGCATCCGGCCCCGTGACGTGGGATGGTGATGCCAGTGATGGTCTGTGGTTCTCCGCCACCAACTGGGATGGTGACACAGTCCCGTCCTCAGGCGACAATGTTGTTATTTCCGGGTCTGGCAGCGACGTCACATTCACCACATCGGGTGAGGGCACATACGTCTCTGGCTTGGTGCTGTCGGCGTCTGGCACTCTGACGGTCAATCAAGACCTACTCGGCGTAAATGGGGTCACCACCATCAACTCTGGGTCGGTTCTCTCGATCAACAACACAAACGGTTTCGAAGTTGGCGGCACCCTCACGAATGCAGGAGAAATCCGCATCGGAGACGGTGCCTCAGCTGGTGGTGCTCTGAACGGCTCAGGCATTGTTGATAATGCTGGTGTTGTGAAAGGCTTTGGCGGTTCTATTGATGTCGACACCTTTAACAACAACGCGGGTGGCTTGATAGAGGTCACAGGGTCGGCCTACGGCTCGTTTGCCATTAATTCAAACACCTTCATTAACAACTCCGGTGCCACATTACGTGTGTCTGGCAATTCAAGCTTCAACGCCGATTTGTTTTTTGGGGCGGACTTTATCAACGATGGCACGATTGAACTGACTGACAGCGGTACAGCGGGCAGCGCCACAATCGAAATTATTTCGGGCACAACAACCAACAACGGCACCATTCATAGTATGGTGGGTGTTGGCGGCGGTACACGCAAGCTTGTTGGTGGGTGGGAAAATGCCGTTGGCGGCACCATCACCATTGATGCCTTCACAGACATTGACGGTACACTTACCAATTATAGCACCTTCGATATCAATGAAGATCTGACGCTCACAGGGTCCTCAACGCTGTTCAACGAAGCTGCTGGCGTCATTGATATAGCAGCAAGTAAATTCCTCACCATCGAAGGCTCCTCTTTGTTGGCATTCAACAGCGGAAGTTCCATCACAGCCGGCGCAGGCGCGACCATCGATGTGGTGCACGGGTCGATCCAAGTGAATACGGCGACCAATCTTGGGCCAAATCTCGAGTTGGTGCTCGGCACATCCGGCGGCAATGATGGTAACATCACCGGCTCTGCCGCACTGACGGTTCAAAACTCTGTTGAGTTTATCCGCGGCACCATTTCGGCCCCGTTGATCATCGATACGGCAAACGGCGATTTTGTCAAAACCGGCTTTGACACGGCCACGATCACTGGCGATGTCACGGTCAACAGTTTGAGCGCATTTACCATTCGCAGCACCAGTAGCACAGTGGAGTTAGACAATTCTGGCACCATCACCAATGCTGGTACGATCACCCTTGTAAACACGGCAAATTCAAACCCAGTCACGCTTGATCTTACGGGCGGCGGTCTCATCGAAAATACGGGCGATGTTAATTTTGCCTCTGGCCCCAGCGGAAACCGGATCCTCAAGGGCGGAAACATCAACAACAACTCGGGTGGCACCGTACTTGTAGATGCCAACACCGATCTGCAAAGCGCCATCATTTATAACAACACTGGCGGCACCATTAACGTGACGTCTGGCAACACTCTGACTCTGACCGGCAGTTCTATCGTTCATGAGTCCGGCGCAACCACGGGCGGGGCAGGCACCCTATCATTGACAGGTTCGGGCACCAACACGCTGACGCTGAATGCGGCGCTGACCCTCTCAACGCTTGATGTCGTGCTCGGCGCGTCTTCGGCGGGTCTGATCGGCAATATTGATGGTGCAGGTGCGTTGACCGTGGACAGCAACGTCACCTTGGTGCGCGGCACCATTTCGGCTCCGATGATCATTGGCACAGGTACCGTCACCTCGACTGGCAACAACACCGGTGTGATTGCTGGCAATATGACGATTAACAGCGGCGGAACGCTCCACGTTGGTGCCACCGGCGGCACGACGGAACTCGACTATGGCAGCGGCACCATCACCAATAATGGTCTGATTTTGTTGGCCGAGTCCTCCGGCACCAATCCCATCACCCTTGAGTTGGACGTTGGCGGCGCAGGTAACATTGATAACACCGGCACCATCCAAACCACGGCCGGATCAACCGGTGCCCGCACCATCAAAGATGGCAACATCTCTAACAGCGCTGGTGGTACCATCGATATTGATACCGACACCACCTATGCCAACGGCACCATCACCAACGCGTCTGGCGGCACCATCGCGGTTGCGTCTGGCGAAACGCTGACCCTGAACGGTGCGACGATTGATCACCAGGCCGGGGCGAGCATGTCCGGTCCAGGAACACTTGCGCTCACATCTGGCACGTCCAGCTTGGTGTTGAATGATGATCTGACTCTCACCAACCTCGCTGTCGTACTTGGCGCGTCGTCCGCAGGCAACATCGGCAACATAAGCGGGTCCAGCATGTTAACGGTGGACAGCAACGTCACCCTGGTGCGCGGCACCATTTCTGCACCTTTGGTCATCGGCACAGGTACCGTCACCTCAACCGGCAACAACACCGGTGCGATTACCGGCAACGTGACGATTAACAGCGGCGGAACGCTCCACGTTGGTGCCACCGGCGGCACAACGGAACTCGACTATGGCAACGGCACCATCACCAATAATGGTCTGATTTTGTTGGCCGAGTCCTCCGGCACCAATCCCATCACCCTTGAGTTGGATGTTGGCGGCGCAGGTGACATCGTCAACACCGGCACCATCCAAACCACGGCCGGGTCAACCGGTGCCCGCACCATTCAAGATGGTAACATCACCAACAGTGGCACCATCGATATTGATACCGATACCACCTATGCCAACGGCACCCTCATCAACACGGGCGCCATCGATGTGGCATCCGGCGAAACGCTGACGCTCAACGGTGCAAACATCACGCACCAGTCCGGCGGAACCTATACGGGCACAGGAACGCTTTCGCTCACGACCGGTACATCGACCTTGCTGTTGGCGGATGACCTCACTCTGAGTGATGTCTCTGTTGTGCTGGGTGGCGCGTCCGCCGGACAAATCGGCAACATCGCGGCTATGAATACCGAAACGCTGACTGTGGAAAATGTTATCACGCTGGTGCGTGGCGAGATTTCGACGGATCTGAACATCGACAGTGGTGGCTTAGTCGTCGGCACCGGCAACGATACGGGTACCATCTCAGGTGGCGTCAACGTGAACAGCGGTGGCACCCTTGAAGTGCGCAGCACCGGCGGCACCACAGAACTCAACGTGACCAGCGCCATTAATAACTCCGGCATTGTGCTGATCGACAGCACCAGTGGGGCCAACCCGGTGACGCTGGATCTCACCGGTGGTGGCTCACTCACAAATAATAGCGGTGCTCTACTCAGTGTTACTGCAGGGGCAGGTGGGACCCGCGTACTCAAAGGTGATGTTAGCAACGATAGTGGCGGCATCATCAACATTGATGGTAATTTGAATTACTCCGACGGAACGCTCTCAAACAATATGGGGGGAGCCGTTAATGTTGGGGCCGGGGCGAAACTCAATGTTATCACTGGGGCGACCCTGAGCAACGCCGCAACTGTTAACGTGTCTGGTGGCGAGTTGGAAGTTGACGGTACGCTGACAAACTCTGACACGGTGAATATTGAGGGTGTATCCGGCAACAACGCCTTGTTGGACCTGAATATTGACTACACCAACTCAAGCACTATTGTTTTGACGTCTACAGATAGTGGCAACACGTCAGGACTTGAAATTGAGGTCGGCGACACGTTCACCAACAGCGGTATTTTCCAGACCAGTGGCACCACGGGTACAGCCCGCACTATTTCTGGCAATCTTATCAACACCTCCTCGGGTACCTTAGACATCGATGTCTCCACCACCTTAACCAGTGGCACGCTGACCAACGATAATTTTTCCAGCACCTTTGATATCGCCAGCGGTGCCACCTTTACGGTCGACAGCGGCGCGACCCTTGATCTCATTTGGAACGTAACCGGGACAGGCGACCTTGCGAACAGCGGCACGGTGAACGTGGATTTTGGCACCTCCAATTTCAACAGTTTCACCAACAATTCAGGTGGTCTTATTCTGCTGGACGCTGGTGTCTCTGGTGATGTGACGGTTGTTGCGGCAAGCTCCAGCAGCAACGCAGGTACGCTTCGCTTTGAAGATAGCGTGGGTAACAGTTCCGGCAATTCACAGACACTGACTCTTACCTCAGGGACGCTGACGAACACAGGGACGATTGAGGTTCTGGCGGGATCTGCCAGCAATACGATTAACGCAGCGGTCATCAACTCAGGCACGCTTGATGTCGATCAGAACATAAGCATCAACTTCGGGGCCTCAGAGCAATTCGTGAGTTCCGGCATCATAACAATTGATGACGGTGCCACGCTCTCGCTGAACAGCGCGAACACGGCCGCGAACACCGTTGACTTCCAGACCGGCAATTCGATCACCATCAGCGTCGGATCCTCCCTTCTTACCAACGGGGCTGATGTCACCAATGATGGCTCTATTGTCATTTCAGGTACGCTAGATACGGGCGCGGGTGATTTCTTGAATGACACCAATGGCAACCTGTCTGGCAGCGGCACCTTCAATGTGGGTGGCACCTACACCAACAATGGCACAGATACCACTGGGGCCTCGCCTGGGTTCATGGTCATAAATTCAGCTGAAGTTGTCTACGGGGAAACGAGCCAAACCATAGTCGAGCTTGGCGGCACAGACAGTGCAGATTACGATATCCGGCAGATCAATGGCCACTTTATCTCAGGCGGCACGCTTGCTGTTGTGTCGTGGGCGGGTTTTGCCGCTTCGGCTGGCGATAGTTTCGATATCATCACGTGGCAGTCTCAGTCCGGCATGTTCCACGAGGCCAACGGCCTCGACAGTTGGGGCAGTGTGGCACTTGACCCGATCTTTACCGAGAGCGGTTTAACACTTGTGGCCCGCACGATCACCCATCAGGGCGACAACACCGCCAATATCTTCACAGGCACCGCCGATGATGATGTCATGGTGTCTCTTGGCGGCCATGACACGCTTTCAGGCGGCGCAGGCAACGACCTCTTGCTCAGCGGCGCGGGCGATGATGTGCTGTCCGGCGGCGCCGGCGACGACCGCCTCATTGGTGGCCTCGGCACTGACACCGCAGATTACTCTAATGATACTGCAGGTGTGGTGGTCGATCTTGCCAACGGCACGGCGACCGACGGCAGTGGTGGTATGGATACCCTGATTTCGATTGAAAATGTCATCGGCTCTGACTTTGATGACGTTTTGACCGGCAACAGTCGCGACAACGTGTTCATCGGCGGCGCAGGCGCAGACACCTTCGTGCTTAATGCACCTGATGATGGCAATGACCTCATCCAAGACTTCACCTCTGGCGAAGACACCCTATTGTTCACAGCGGCCTTTGGCTTCGCTCAAGGCACCGCGACTCAGGGCGAGAATTTCTCTGTGATCGGTGGTACCTACGATGGCACCAACGCCGGGGCCAATACGGCCCACGCCTCAGGGCAAGCCAGCATCATCTACTCGCTGGCCGACAGCGCCATATACTACGATGCCAATGGCAAGGACGCCGATGGCTACACCGTTGTCGCCAGCCTCAACCCAGGCACCAACATCGTGGCGGATGATATTCACTTCGCAGCGTAAACGCACGCCATGACGCGCTTCTCTGATCAGGTCATCTGGGTCACCGGGGCATCATCAGGTATTGGCGAGGCATTGGTTTACGCCTTTGCTCGGGACGGGGCTCATGTGGTGTTGTCGGGTCGGCGTGAGTCCGAGTTGCAACGTGTTGCTTCAAATTGCACAGATCGTACAGGCCAGGTGTTTTGTGTGTCCTTCGATATGCTGGACGAAACCGGTCGCAAGGCCGCCGTCGAGGGCGTTCTCAGCCGGTTTGGCCATATCGATATGCTGGTCAATAATGCCGGCGTGTCGCAGCGCGCGCTTGGTAAAGACACCGCCCTCAGTGTTGATCGGGCCATTATGGAACTCGACTACATGTCGGTCATCGCGCTGACCAAACTGGTTCTCCCTCATATGCTGGAGCGCGGTTCTGGCTATCTGGTCGCCACCTCCAGCGTTGCCGGAAAATACGGCGTGCCGATGCGCACCGCCTATTCAGCGGCCAAACATGCGTTACACGGTTTTTTTGATGCCCTGCGTGCAGAGCTGGCAGGCGACAACATCAAAATTTCGTTGCTGGTGATTGCGGGGGTACAAAGCCAGGTTTCGGTGAATGCGCTCACCGGGGATGGCTCCACCTGGGGCAAGATGGACCGTGTCCAAAGCCGGGGCTTAACAGCCGAAGACTGCGCACAGATCGTTTTAGACGGTCTCGCGAAAGGTGAGCCTGAAATCAACGTCGGGCGCGGGGCAGCGATGAAAGCCCTATGGCTGAAACGCTTTTTCCCTAAGCGGCTTCACAAGATGATGACCAAAGCCCGCACAACGTGACGGTAAGCCATGTTCAGCTGAATGGCGCACCCGCTTACTTCTCCGTAAAGCGGGTAACTCCATCCCAATTGCTGTCCGGCGGGTCAAGCTCGTACGCTGCGATACGCTCTATGTAGACCTGAACGACCTTGTCACCAGGGTGTTTTTTGGCAAAGGCGGTCATCGCTTCCATGGCAGCCGTCCAATCCCGCGATGTATAAGCGTTAAGAGCTATGCTCCAGTCTTCAACCAGGGTCACTTGCTCTTGGGTAACGCTTAATTCTTTAGGCCCGTTCAGCAAACCAAGCGGCTCATATATGGTCAACGGCACGCCAGCTCCTTTTGGCAGGCTGTGATCAACCAACCGAAAGAGAATGTCGTCACAGCACGCCGTGTAAATATCACCACTCACCAGAACCCCTGTGCCGTAATATTTGTTCAGCCCTTCTAGCCGCGCGGCGATATTGACGGCGTCGCCAATCGCTGTGAAGTCAATCCGGTCGGAGGATCCCACATTACCAACGACAACTTCCCCAACATGCACGCCGATGCGCGTGTACCATCCCGTGCGGCCTTGCGCTTGCCAGCGGTCACTCATGTCTTGAGACGCCACGCGACAGATCAGCGCCGTGAGGCAGGCTCTATATTCATAGCGCGAGATGGGGAGAGGGGCGTTCCAGTAGGCAAAAATGGCGTCGCCAACGAATTTATCGACCGTGCCTTCTTCTTTGATGACCAACGATACCAGTTCCTCAAAATACTCAGACATACTGATCATCAGGTTTTCTGGTGTCATCCCTTCAGAAATCGGTGTGAAGTCCTGCACGTCTGTGAACATCAGGCTGACCCGGCGCATTTCCCCACCCACTTCCACAGGCGTGCCGCTCTTCAGAATATCTCTCACCAGGGCTTTCGGCACATACTTCGAGATGGATCGCACCGTTTGCTTCATGCTCGTCATCGAATGGATCAACGAGCCAATCTCCCTAACCGGGGACGTCATCACTATTGGGTCGTCCAGTTGAAAAGATTGAATCAGTTCGGCTTCCTGAGACAGTTGGACCAATGGGCGCGAAATCAGTCGGGCAAGAATAATGATCAGAGGAAGCAACACCGAAAATACGATAAACCCTGCCAGCAGTCCCTGGTTTGCAGCCTTTTCCATATATCCTGCAAATTCAGATATGGGGGCCGCGTAAAATATGTAATCGCTGGACCTGTCATTGGGAAAAGTCTCAATGGAGGCGTAATACTCTTCTCCGGCGACTTCAATCCTCGTCAGGCTAAAAGGTCCAACCGTCTTGAAAACCTCAAGAACTTGCTGAACGATCGCATCTTCTAGGTTGGTCACTTTTGCCGGGGCAATGAGCAGGTCATCAGCCGCCCCAGTTTTCTTGATAATCACCGAGGGGTCAGGGTGCGCTAAAAGCGTCAGATCCTGGTCGAAAATCAACACCCTGTGCAATGAATTCGGCCGGATCGACTGCAGGAAGCCTGATAAGTCAGTCATTGTGATGTCAGTGGCAAAAACCCCACCAAGGGGGCCATCAAAAGACTTTGCGAATGAAAGTCCAATCTCAGATGAAATTGCAAAAACATATGGCGGTGTGCGGATAAGGGCGTTTTTGGCGGCGCGCGCTGATTGATACCAATCGCGCTTGCGAGGGTCGTAGGCTGGGTTCGTGAGTTGCCGAAAATCGATCTCGGTCTGATCCTGAGTGTAAAAACGCCAAGTCTGATCTCGCACACCATTTTTAAGTGTGATGGTGTGTACAGCGAACCGGCTTCCGGCAGGGGCATCAAGTGCGACAGCTGTTTCTTTGTCGTCAGGGAGCAAGGAGAATACTTGGTAGAAGTCGCCGTTCTCGTAGCCCGCATAAACCTGAAACATATGTGGATTTAACAACAGCGCTCTAAATAAATTCGGCAGGAGGCCGTCCATATCTAGCGGTGGCCTGGTGCGTGCGACTGCAGGCACATCGCTAAACAGTTCGGTCACAAGAATAAGGTCGCCAAAGAGGGCGTTCTTTTTCTCATCAACGCGTTGAATCGCCGCGGCGAAAGTCTCTGCGGCTGAAACCTCTGCTGTTTTTTCTAATTGCCAATAATTTGCCGCGGTTATGGCCACGCCAATCAGCACCGAGATGAGCAGAAACAAGGAGAGGATTGTGACGAACACACTGATTCTAGAGTGCGGCTCTTTTGGCAGAGAAGTTGCGCTTTCGGTGTTGGTCACAGGCCCGGCCTTTAGGAGAATTACTTTTAAGTCGCTAACTTATACGTTTAAAAGTAAAGATTGTATCTCACATCCGGTTCCAGGCATCGAGAGCGGCGATTTTGTAGGCTTCTGCCAGGGTTGGATAGTTAAAGGTGCTTTCTACAAAGTAATCAATCGTGCCTTCAAAGTGCATCACAGCCTGGCCGATATGTATTAGCTCGGTCGCGCCTTCACCGATAATGTGCACGCCTAACAATTTGCGATCTGACAGGGAAAAGATCATCTTCAACATGCCAGATTTGAGGCCCATGATTTGTCCGCGCGAGGTTTCCCGGAAGCGCGCAATGCCGCATTCGTATTGGATTCTTTGGGCCCGCACCTCTTGCTCGGATTGACCAACGGTCGACATTTCCGGCACCGCATAAATACCGTAAGGAAAGAATTTTGGTGGGTCCGTGACCTTATGATCAAACGCATTGCACGCTGCCAAACGCCCTTGCTCCATAGACGTTGATGCCAACGCCGGGAACCCAATCACATCGCCCACCGCGTAAATGTGCGGTGTCTTCGTTTGAAAGCAGTTGGCGTCAACCGCAATACGGCCCCGGTTGTCAACTTCAAGGCCGCAGGCGTCCAACCCAATGGTGTCCGTAGCCCCCACGCGGCCTGCGGCATACAACACCATATCTGTTTTCACGACACGGCCTGAGTCCAAAGTCACAACGCATTTACCGCTATCGTTTTTCGCGATGCTGTCCACCTTAGACCCAAGATGGAAGATGACCTTGCGCTCTTTCAACTCATGAATCAGTTCTGCGGTCAGGTCTTGGTCTAGAAAATCCAAGATCGGTTCGCGCGGGTCAATCACCGTCACCGGAATATCTAGCGCACTGAAAATCGTTGCGTATTCCATGCCAATCACGCCTGCTCCAACCACGGTCAAGCTACGTGGTAAATTTTTCAGGCTCAGAATATCATCACTGTCGATGATCTGTTTGCCATCAAAGGGCACGTCATCGGGGCGGTAGGGTTTGGTGCCGACACAGAGTAAAAATTTATCCGCCGTATATCTTAGTTCAGCGCCAGCCTGGTCGATGACTTTGACGGTTTTATCATCCGTAAAAGAGGCATGGCCCTGAACCGTTCTTACTGCGTTGCGAATAAACTGGTTTTCCAGCACGTCAATTTCGTGGTTCAGCGTCAGGTGCAATCGGGTTTTAAGATCCTCCGCTGATATGTTTTTTTTGACCCGGTAATTTGGTCCATAAAACCCGCGCTCACGCCAGCCCGTCAGGTTAATGACGGTTTCACGGAGCGTCTTGCTGGGAATGGTTCCGGTATGCACAGACACGCCGCCGATGCGGAAGTTCTTTTCCACCACCAGCACGCGCTTGCCGAGCTTGGCGGCTTGAATAGCCCCGCGTTTGCCGGATGGTCCGCTGCCAATAACAATCAAATCAAAATGGTTGGCGGTCTGTCCCAAGGTCTTTCCCCATACGTGCCATCAATTTTACGATCCGAGGCTTATACTACGTGATGGGTTCCGTGAGCATGCCCGAATAATAACAATAAAAGTTGTTATACACAAGGGTTTTCGCAGAAAGTGTGGAAAATCATGGTGCATGGGCTCGTTCCAAGGGGGCGTAGAAACCATCTTCCATGGGCTCGTTCGTAAAATCATACGTGCATAGGCTCGTTTGATCGAAACCAGTCGTGCATGGGCTCGACCCCAGGGGAGAGCCCCAACAGAAACTCTCGACCCCAGGGGAGAGCCCCAACAGAAACTCTCGACCCCAGGGGAGAGCCCCAACAGAAACTCTCGACCCCAGGGGAGAGCCCCAACAGAAACTCTTGTTCAAAAGTCGAGACCTGCAACGTTATTCACTCAGTCGCGCCCAAGAAGCGTGCTAGGAGGGAGTGTTATGCGGAGCTGCTCGTAGTGGCCGCATCAAATACGCCTTGCTAGGAGCCATCAAATGGCCACCTCTATTCAGTCAATTCTTCGAGTCCTGACGCTCATCGTCTCCGTTGCTCTCATTTCACTGAGCTTTTCTGGATGCAACACGATCGGCGGCGTTGGCAAAGATATCGAAAGTGCCGGTGGTGCTATTGAGGATGCTGCAGACTAATCTGGCGTTCTTACTTACTCAGCGGCCTGTTTGTCGGGAATAAAGGGGCAATAGTCTTCCTTCTCGACCAGGTCGTAGGCAAAGATGAATTTCGCCATGCCACAGAGAACGGCCATGATCATCCCCAGTTCTAGCATTTCACCGTCGCTGAAATGCTGGCGGCAGCGTTCATGCAAGCTTTTGGTCACACTGCCGTTGGGGTTGGTCAGCACCATGACATCTGCCAGGGCGAGGGCGGCGCGTTCTTTCTCAGAGAAGGGCCCTGTTTCGTAGTCATCAAGGCCATCAATCTGTTCTTCTGACACATTGGCCGCGCGGGCTGCGGCTTTGTCAGAGCGGTTGCAGTGTGCACAGCCATGGATGTTTGCCAGTCTCAGGCGCACCAATTCAATGAGGCTGCGCTCGATGCGGCCTGAGTAAAAAACTTTTTTGTAAAAGTCATTCATGTACCAGTCGTACATATGCGGGGCGTTGCCAAACACCTCGGTGAAGGTGGCGTCGCCATGCATCTCCATGGCGTTGTCCCACGCCGGTTGCATGCGCTCC
Organism: Rhodospirillaceae bacterium; assembly: GCA_040221475.1. GTDB lineage: Bacteria > Pseudomonadota > Alphaproteobacteria > Rhodospirillales > Rhodospirillaceae > WLXB01. The sequence goes on from JAVKEJ010000053.1 coordinate 250,729, forward strand.
GGAAGGTCGTCTCTCGCAACCCGTTTAAAATGTGGCGCCGGTTTCATAAGCCTCTCCGCTGATTTGATCCTGTGGTCTCATCCCGTGATCTGATCTTGCCATATCCGGCGGGCTTGCCATAGTAGTGGGCTTTCAAGCGCTGAAAACCTATGTTTTGAAGGATCTCAGGCGATGTCTGATACGTTGAATAGCCTTCTGCCGGACTATCAGTTCTCCGAACATCACACGACGGTTGTGCTGGGCAAACCAGAGCGGGTGTTTGACGCGGTTGAGGCCATGGATCTCAGCGATTCCCGCATTGCCCGCGTGCTGATGCGGCTCTGGCGCATCCCGGCCAAGATGGTGTCAAACAAGGTGTCAGACCGGAACATGTCTGTGGCGGATTTTTTGCCGCTCGTGCGCACGCCGCCGACTGACCTGGCGCGCGGGTTGATCGGTGGCCGCAATGCGCCCGCTGACAAAACAGCCATCGATGCCGATGTGTTTCGCGCCTTTGACGCACCAGGATGCATCAAGCTGGTCTGGGCCTTCTGGCTGACCGATCTGGGCGATGACCGGGTGAGGGTCGACACCGCAACCCGGGTGTTGTGCACCGACAACAAAACCCTGCGCGCCTTTAGGATTTACTGGCTTATCATCCGGCCCTGGTCGGGGCTGATCCGTATGCGTTTGCTCGCGTCGATTAAACGCAATGCGGAAGCTGCTCACAGCCAAGCTGCACCTACAGCCTGATAACGACCTTGCCAATATGTGCGCCGCTATCCAGATATTTGTAAGCTTCCGGCGCCTCATCAAAGGCAAATACCTTGTCAATCACAGGGTCAATGCCATTCACTTCAATCGCCGCAATGCACTCTTCCAGCATGGTGCGGCTGCCTGAGGTGATGCCTTTGAGCGTCAGGTTGTTGAGCAACAATGTCCCCAGGTTTGGCTCACCACGACCGCCCAAAGCGCCAATCAGACCAATCCGCGCATTAGGGGCGCAGGCGGCCATTGATTTTCCAAGAGTCGCTGTGCCGCCGGTTTCTACAACAATATCCACGCCGCCGGTTTTTTCCTTCACTTCCTGTTCCCAGTCCGGGTTGGCGCGGTAATTGACGGTGATATCTGCGCCGAGCGCTTTCATCCGCTCCAGTTTCTCATCGCTGGACGATGTAATGACGGCCCGGCAGCCAAACATTTTAGCCACTTGCAGGGCAAACACAGACACGCCACCGGTGCCCAGCATCAGGACGGTTTCGCCGGCTTTGATTTGGGAAAAGGCGTGCACGGAAGACCACACAGTGGCCCCGGTAATCGGCAGGGTCGCGCATTCTTCCGGGGTCATATTTGAGGGGGTCTTGGCCAAGCAATGTGCTGGCACAACAATACGTTCCGCCAGCGTGCCATCCGCCGTGCTGCCCAGATCGTTGCCGAAATAGGAGGGGTTAAACGCGCCGTCGACCCAGCCCGTGAAATGCGCGGCACAAACTTTGTCGCCCAATTTGACGTTGGTGACCCCTTCACCAACCGCGACAACTTCACCAGCGCCGTCCCCAAGCGGAATGCGTGTTTCTGGCTTTGGGCCGCCATATCCGCCGCGCATGACCATCAGATCACGGTGATTCAGGGCGCAGGCCCCAACGGCAACAACAGCCTCCCCAAAGCCCGCAACGGGATTTGGCCGCTCGACCATGCGCAGAGAGTCCAAACCCTTTTGATCGCCAATTTCCCAAGCTTTCATTGTTTCGTCCTTGTATTTTCCTGTGTTTATAGGTTTCTAAGGGCAATCTTACCCAAATGTGCCTGACTTTCCATATATCAATAAACATCTATCGCAACTTCGCTGGCCCATCACAGACTCCATATCCGATTTCAGGCAGCGTACACTGACAGAAATTGGACGGCTATTGAGGGGGAGGACAATCGCATGTTGGTTTTTTTGCCACGCCTGCTCGCAGGCTTTTGCTGTGCTGTTGGTCTGAGTGTTGCGGCCTTGGATTTGTCGCAAGCTGAGGCACAATCGTTGGCATGCGCGTCTCTCATGGCAGAGGATTTCTCCCATGTCCCGGATGCGCCAACCCAAATTACGGCAGCTCTTGAAGTTCTTGCCACCGACTCGCTGCCCGCCTATTGCAAGGTCGAGGGGTACATCGCCCCGACCATTGGTTTTGAAATTCGCGTCCCGACGGACATCTGGAACAGTAAACTTCTGATGCAGGGCTGCGGCGGTTTTTGCGGCACCACCGCAATGATTGCCCAATGTGATGATGCTTTGGCGCGCGGGTATGCCTGCGTCTCAACCGATTTGGGGCATAAGAGCACGCCGATTGACGCCAAATGGGCGTACAACAATCCGCAGGGTGAAATCGATTTTTACTACCGCGCGACTCATGCAACTGCTCAGGCGTCTAAAGCCATTGTGACCCGATTACGGGGTCAGCAGATTGAGCGCTCGTACTTCCGGGGATGTTCCACCGGTGGGCGCCAAGGATTGGTGTCAGCCCAGCGGTTTCCGGCTGATTTTGACGGCATTATTGCGGCGGCTCCGGCCGGAGTCAGTCCTGGGGGTGGCTTGCATCTCATTTGGAGTGCGCTGGCCAACCTGGATGCACAAGGCGCGCAAATTCTGCCCGCTCGCAAAATCCCGCTGCTTCATGAGGCTGTCCTCAAAGCCTGCGATGCAGATGACGGATTAAAAGATGGTTTGATTGACGATCCACGCACCTGCGGCTTTGATCCGGCGTCCTTAAGGTGCAGTGGTGCAGATCGCGACAGTTGCTTAACAGCTCCTCAAGTTGAGGCTGTTCGCCGTATTTACAAAGGGGCGACCGACCCCGGGGGCACACCGCTTTACCGCGCGGTTCCAATGCCGGGCTCCGAGTTAAACTGGGTCCCCGCTTATGTGGGCGTCAACGGACAGCCTTCAATTTACTATCACTTCGGCGGCGACTTTTTCCGTTATGTGGCTTTTGCCGAGGACCCCGGTCCTGATTGGCGGCCTGAAGACTTTGATTTTGCGACTGATCCTCCGCGTATGGGTTACAACCGTCATCTTAATAATGCGGCAAGTCCCGATCTTAGGGCTTACGTTGCGCGTGGCGGTAAACTCATCTCTTATCAAGGCTGGTCTGATCAGTCCGTGCCACCGCTCGGCGTGATCGACTACCTTGATGATGTAGAACGCTTTATGGGTGGGCAGGAGTCTGTCTCGGAGTTTTTTAGAGTGTTCATGTTGCCTGGCGTGGCCCATTGCGTCGGCGGAGAGGGGCCAAGCCGCGTTGATGCCTTGAGCGCTCTAGAAGCCTGGGTGGAAACGGGCGAGGCTCCCGATCAGTTGATTGCCTATAAGCTGAAGGCCGATCCTGGCGCCTTTGCTGCTGCGGCGCTGCCGCCATCACCCGATAATATTGAAATGTCCCGACCTGTATATCCGTATCCGGATGTCGCACGCCATGTGACGGGCAACCCAAACGAGTGGACTAACTTTAAGCGTCTCTCGTTACCTGCGGAGTAGTCTTAACTAGGGGGCAATTTGCAACCTAATTCAGCTATTACGCGTTTATGAAGTATGCAAACCTGGAACACATCTGAGCGCAAAGATACCTTTCTATATGTCGGACTTTTATTGCTGGCGCTGTCGGTTGTGTTTGGCCTATTGGCAGAAAATCCCGAAGTTTCAGTTACCTTGGGTGTATTGCTAGACCTAGGAGCTATTTTTCTATCGACCCTTGGGTTTTTTAGTGTGGCCGTAAATCCGGTGTGGCGGGCCTACAAGTCACGGTCTCCCTCTTAAGCGCCCCCGTATATGTTCTCAATTTTTATATAATTTTTATGGTGCTTCATAGTTGCGCGAGTGACTGCCGAAGATTGCATCTGGCGTTTAAACCCCAAAGAAAACAACGCTTTAAAAGACCATGAGGACGCTATGAAGGTTTCTTATGAGGACGTTCGGCCACATTTTTGCCGCGCCAATGCTTACGCCTTTTTTATGTAAATTAGCCGTAATCCACATAGCGTTTTTACGGCCATTTGATGGAATCTCTTACTCGGAAAAAGACGCGGAGCAGGGAAGTGCTCAAGGATCGTACCCGGTACTTTTCGCTCCGTGTCACCACCCGATAAGGAGGCTGGAATGGCCGCATTTGATACGGATCTTGAGACGTTGTTACCCGATTTAACGAGGTTTGCTCGATCACTGACGCGCTCGGAAGATGACGCATTCGATCTTGTCCAAGACTGTGTCGAGCGGGCTCTTATAAAGAAAGAATACTATGAGCAGGGCACCAACTTGAAATCCTGGTTGTTTACCATGATGCGCAACATCTTTATCAGTCAAAAGCGTCGTGAAACGGTAGCGCGCAAATACGTTAAGCATGTCGACAACAGTGGAGACCGTGTACAGCGCGCCTCTCAGATGCACCATATTTTCTTGAAGGAAACGATGTCTGCGATCGGCGACTTATCAGCTGCAGAGCGCGATGCCGTCGTCATGATGGGTGTTGAAGAAAACTCGCATCGTGAAGCCTCTGTAAGTGCAAGGCTCCCTGTTGGAACGATTAAATCACGTTTATCTCGTGGCAGAACGAACTTGAGAGCGGCGCTTGGACTTGAGGGCGCGCTGTTGGTCGCGGTCTAGACATTTAATCAGTTACCCACTGCCGGCGTCTCCCATCCCCCCCATTAGCCGCCAGTGGAACCTTCTCCCCGCAGGGCTTGTCCTGCGGGGAGTTTCTTTTTTTGATCGTTTTTTATGAGTCAGATTTGAACCGATATCCGACACCAGGCTCAGTGACAAAAACCTTTGGGTTTGCTGGATCGGCTTCTAATTTCTGCCGTAAGTGCCCAATGTAAACGCGAAGATATTGCGTTTCTTCCACATACCCTGGTCCCCAGACTTCAGTTAAAATTTGCTGATGCGAAATGACTTTATTGGGATGCGAGATGAGTATCCGCAACAGGTTGTATTCTTTTCGCGATAGTCGCACGGGGCTCCCGCTGAGCAAGACAAGTCGCTTACTCAGATCAACCTCTAAATTAGCGGCGCGAATTATTGGATCGTCTGCAGACTCTGATCCACCAGCTTGGCGCAGCACGACTCTCATGCGGGCCATCAACTCGGCCATGCCAAATGGTTTCGTCACGTAGTCATTGGCGCCGCGATCAAGGGCATCGACTTTATCGCTCTCGTCGGAGCGAATAGACAACACGATGATGGGAACCTGAGACCATTCTCTGATTTGAGAGATGACCTCCAAACCATCGATATCTGGCAATCCGAGATCAAGGATCACCAAATCTGGGCTTTCGACTGTGCAGGTCTTTAGGGCTGATTTACCGTCGCCTGCTTCCACGACGTCGTAGTCGTGTGCCCCAAGGCTCGCTTTCAGGAATCTGCGAATTTGGGGCTCGTCATCAATAATGAGGATTTTTGCGCCGGTGTTCGCAGAGTCCAGACCAACGGTCATCATCAAATACTCTCTGTTAAGTTAGCCGTATCGACTGGCAGATGAATACGTATCGTTGTGCCCTTGTCCGGCCCATCGCTCAAGGCTTCAATAGTGCCGCCTTGACCTTCAATAATACCTTTACAGATGGCCAACCCTAAACCCGTGCCAGCAACTTTCCGGTCACGGGCTTTGACTCGGAAAAACTTATCAAAAACAGCTCCTAAGTCGCTACTGGGGATCCCTTGCCCCTCATCTTTAACATCGATTAACACATGATCGTTTTGGGCATAGGCTATTACTGTGATTGTTGTATTTGGCTTGGAATATTTACAGGCGTTCTCAATCAGGTTCATCAAAACCGTTTCCATCAATACAAAATCAATATTTATGAGAGGGAGCCGTTCCGCCACATCAACATACAGAATGTGTTTTTCCAGGCGCCGTTGGGCGCTGTCTAACACGGTGCCAATCAGATCGTCGACATCTGCCAATCGGAAAACAGGCACCAGAGCACCAGATTCTACACGAGTCATCTGCAGCAGATTGTTGACAAACTTATTAAGACGCTCTGCTTCTTCGAGAATAGTGGAGAGCAATTCTTGGGTAACCTCTGGCGTGTAATTCGATCCATAGGTGATGAGACTTGAAGCAGATCCAATTACTGATGCGAGAGGGGTGCCGAAGTCATGGGAAATAGATGATAGAAGCGCGGAGCGAAGACTCTCAGTTTGGGAGATAACGCGCGCCGCTTCGAGGTCTTGGGTTTGAAGGGCCCGTTCGACCGCGACAGCTGATAGTCGGCAGACGGAATCAAACATGCGACCCGCCTTGGCATCACGAAGTATGCTGGTATTGAAGTGCCTAAAAGCAAGAATACCGACCACACCGCGCGCCGTTATCAAGGGCTGAAAGAACGAATTTAGCACTGAGAACTTGTTAGTTCCCTGACCGCAAGATTGACTATGGGAAAAAGCCCACCGCGCTGCTTCTATTTCATCCAGGTTGAGGCTCGAATCTTCAGGATAGACCGGTTGCAGGACGGTCGGATCAGTTGCCTTATTTGTGTAATGAGTATCGTCTAAAGACGATAAGTTGGTATCGATTAATTTAGCCTGCTTATGCGGCAGCAGAAGGTGGGTTTCGGTATCAAACAAGGCTGCGCTTTGTCGTGCGACAGCGGCATAAGTTTCTTCGGGCGTGTCTGATGTAGCGATGTCACGCGTTAACTGGAAAAGGGCACGTGCCTCGCCCTCGCGTTCTCGGGCAGCTTCAGCCTGATCACGCAACCGCCCTGCCAAGTTACTGGTTATTCCCGCCATGAGGATAAACAGAATCACGAGCAGAATATTGTCTGGTGAACTAAGGGAAAAAGAAAATGAGGGTGGGACAAAGAAGAAGTCGAAGAGGATAACGCTGACCACCGAAGCAAAAAGCGCTGCCGCAAAACCATAAGCCGTGGCGCTAAAAATAACAGCCGTCAAAAAGACGATCGATAGATTTTCCGCTGCCATGAGATTCTTAAGCCATTGGATTGAGAGCGCAGCGATGCATACTCCGAATAGGCTGAGAACGTATTCGTGATACCAGGGCCGATGTTGGTCAAGCCTCCAGGCGAGGTTGCTTTGGGTGTCGTTTGCTTTGGGAGATTCTTGGATCGCTGTGATGCCTCTATCGTCTGCGATTGCCTTCAAACGCTTAATGACCTTTTGACTCAGGCCAATGTCCCAAGGCCAACGGCGCTTTGGCCCAAAAACGATGTGACTAGGCTTTTGCTGCTGCCAGTCGTTCGCAATTATTGAAACAGCATCTTTCGGTGTTGTTATGATGAGGCGGGCGTCAAGTCGCGTCGCAAGTCGTTTAATTTGCTCTGCCTGAGGCGTCATCAAAGCGCTCAACCAGGGCGTCGTCGGCCCGACCAGATAGATCGTTAGTGGTGCGCCAGATTCCTTTGCCAGCCAATGCACTTCGTTGACCATACTTACGTCGTAAGCACTTGCTCCGATAATCGCTGCAAAACCGGGATGCGTCGCGTGCTTGCTTTGCAAAACGTCGCTGCTGGAGACGCGTCGATCCTTGTATGCTGTAACGATCTGATTTGAGTCAGCGCCAGACATATTTCAGTGTGCCTCCTTGCGTCGCTAACGATACTTGGATCTGTAGAGGAGGCCATCATATTGCGGCGCGAGGTGTGAAGATAGGTCGATCATTAACGCACTTAATGTCCCTATCGTTGCAGGGCAACTATGACGATGTGTCCAGCGTGTTTCTTATGGCACCGAAGATCATGCCTGTCGCAAATAGGGCGGCGGCGGCCAAGACAATTGAAGGCCCTGCCGGAATGTCCCATTGGTAGGATGCGAACAACCCTAACACCGTTGCAACACATCCTGTAAAGATCGAGGTAAAAGCCATTTGTTCAGGTGTTTTGGAAACATGACGCGCCGTTGCCGGTGGGATAATCAGCATGGCCGTGATGAGGAGAATACCCACGACTTTCATCGAAATGGCCACCACAATCGCAATGAGAACCACGAAGGCAATTTCAATATATCGACCAGCAACGCCTTCTGCTCTGGCCATTTCTTCATTCACCGTCAGCGCAACGAGTGGACGCCACAGGAGGGCGATGATAACCGATACGACTATAGCGCCCACCCATGTCCACGCGACATCAGCAACAGAGACCGCCAGGATGTCACCAAAGAGATAGGCCATCAGATCAATTCGAACGCCTTGAAGAAAAGTAACCGCGATCAGGCCGGCCGCGAGTGTCGTGTGTGAAAGTAAACCCAATAGGGTGTCGCTGGACCAATTTCGTCTCTGTTGCAACCAGACGAGAAGAAGCGCGACGGCAACGCCGGTTGCGACCGTGCCTAGTGTCGGCGCAGTCCCGAGAAAGAAACCAATTGCAACGCCTAAGAGTGCCGCATGTGCGAGTGTGTCTCCAAAGTAGGCCATGCGCCGCCAAACGACGAAGCAGCCTAATGGCCCGGCAGCAACGGCAACGCCCAGGCCGGCTAAGCTGGCGCGAACCAGAAAGTCATCCATCATTCAGGCGGTCCTCATCCGTATTAGTGATCATGACCGTGATGGCTATGAAGGACTTCACCATCCGGCCCATGATCGTGATCGTGTTCATGGGTGTAAACCGCCAGCATATCCGCCGCACTTTGCCCAAAAAGTCTTAGAAACTCGGGATGTCGACTGACTTCTGCCGGTTGCCCTGAACAGCAGATATGATTGTTAAGACAGTAGACGCGATTGGTTGCAGACATCACAACGTTGAGGTCGTGTGACACCATGATGACGGCACAGGAAAAGCGGTCGCGTGTTTCCTGAATGAGCCTGTAAAGGTCAATGGCGCCTGCGAGATCGACATTTTGGGTAGGTTCATCAAGCACCAATAACTCCGGATCGCGCAGAATGGCGCGGGCCAACTGCACCCGCTGCATCTCGCCACCCGATAGGACATGAATGCTTTTGTCTAAAATGTTGCCCAGCTTGACATGTTCAAGTGCAGCGCTGAGGTCGTTGTCGGTTTTGCGCTGCGTGAGTGTGAGGAACCGTCTCACGGTCAGGGGAAGGGTGCCGTCAATGATCAATTTCTGAGCCTGATACCCGACAATGAGACCGTCCTTGCGTGACACCTTGCCGCTATCAATACTTTCGAGGCCGAGAAGCGCCCGCACGAGCGTAGATTTTCCCGCACCATTGGGGCCGATCAGCGTCACAATTTCACCGGCCTGAATATCGAGATTCACGTCATTTAAAATGGTTTGATTGCCACGCTTGACAGTCAAGCCTCGGGCTTCGATCAGAGCGTTGGATATATCCATAAAGCGCCTAAGTCTGGGGCAAGCAGTTTGGGCAAATGCCGGAGATTTCTACGACATGCTGGTGAACCTGAAACCCGGCGGATGCCGCTGTTGCTTCTACAGCTTTCGCAATTGGCTTTGCCTCGACCTCTGCCGCTGTTCCACATTCATCACAAATAAGAAACTGAGCTTCATGGTCATGGGATGGATCAGAGCATCCAATAAAAGCATTCCTGCTGCTGAGTTTATGGGCAAGCCCGGCCTCCATTAAGAAATCCAGTGCCCGGTAGACAACCATGGGCGCAGGGCGTCGGCCATCATCGGGCAACAGGTCTAAAATTTCATAGGCGCCAAGGGGAATATGGCTTTGCCAGAGAATTTCTAAGACCCGGCGGCGTATTTCGGTCAGTCTCAGGCCGCACGCCTTGCTTTTTTCTTCAGCCGTATTCATCGCTTTTTGAATACAGTGCCGATGATTATGACGAGGAGCAGGAAAACTCATAAGCCCAATACTTTAGCTTGATAAACGCATTAAACGTTATGATATAACAAAATGTAATTCAAGCTTGCGGGTTTCTCTGTCTTATGTCGTTCCTACGTGCGTTCTTTCGTGTATCTGTTGTTTTCGCGTCTTTGCTCAGTCCATCGCTGACTTTAGCGCAAGGCGCGCCGCCTGATGTACCTGGCGCTCCGGCTGATGTACTTGGCGCTCCGCCTGATGTCATTGTGAGTGTCAGACCAATACATTCGCTGGTGACAGCGGTGATGGACGGTGTCGCTGTGCCAAAACTGTTGCTTGGTCGGGGGGAGACCCCGCACGCCTACAATCTGACGCCCTCTGATGCGCGCGCCTTAAGCCGGGCGGATATGGTGGTTTGGATTGGTGAGCCACTTGAAACGTTCTTGGAGCGCCCCCTCGCGAATTTGGCTTCTGATGCTGTGATCCTAGAACTGATTGAGGCACCAGGACTAACTTTGCTGGATAACCGAGATGGCGGCGTGTGGGACTTAAGCGAGAGTGGCGATACTCATAAGCACGATCATGATCATGATCATTCACATGATCACGGCCAGATCGATGGGCATATTTGGTTAAGTCCTCAAAATGCGCGCGTTATCGTAAGCTGGGTTGCGCAAGCGTTGGGCGCGCTAGACCCCTCGAATGCCGCACAATACAAAAACAACGCGGTTGCGCTTACCGCGCTCTTACAGACAATGGAAAATGATATTCGGGCAACTTTAGCGCCGGTCACACGCCAACCTTTCCTCACCGCCCATGATGCGTTGCAGTATTTTGATCGATATTTTGATTTATCTGCGGTCGGGGCGATCGCGGTTACGCCAGACCGCGCGCCGAGCGCGAAGCGGCTTGCCGAAATCCGCGATCATGCGCAGGCGTTGGGCTCATTGTGCATACTCACTGAACCGGGGTTTGAGCCTGGGGTTATGCGCGTCATTGAGGAGTCCGCAGACGTAAGTGTCGGCAGAGTTGATCCTTTGGGTGTAGAGATCGAGCCGGGCCGAACTTTGTATATAGACCTCATGACTGGAATTGCCGGGGCGCTTGTTGAGTGTCTGCAAAACAGATAGGCGAATTTTAGCTCTTGCTTTTCCCGCCGCGAACAACGGTTTCTTGGTCTCTGTTATTGTCCAATTTAAACCGGTGTCCGAACAGGGTGAGCGTTAGCGCATGATCTGGGCCTTCGCCGACCGCGCGATAACGCTTCTGAAATTCTTCCTCCGAGAGATCACTCGGCAATTGACACAAATCTTCAAAGTCTTTGCGTGTGCGGGCGCGTCCGGACCAGACCTCTCCGGATGGCACCAGGGGGGCCTCTAAGTTCAAAAGGTCAGGGGCTAATCGCGCGAAGAGTTTAGTGACACATTCAAAGGCCAGGGTGTCGGCAGCAAGACGGTCTGCCCACGGCATGAGTGAGGCGAGGTGCGTGCCAACAATCTCTCCACCATCCACTTGTTCGGTCATGCGGTGTGCTGTGGCGCCAAAAATCTCTGCGCCATCGTAAATGGCAAAGCAGGAGGGGAACAAACCTGGGTAGGCGGGCGGACCAGGATGAAAGTTATAGGCCCCGCTTGAGAGCGCTTTCAGCACCGGGTTTGGGATGATTACGCCCGTGCAAAAGGCCACCAGTCTGCAAGGTCCAGTGACATTGGACAGGGCTGTTTCGATGTCTTGAAGGGTTTCGGCGGTCTTGATCTGAGGTTTATGAGGAAAATTAAGGCTCTCTATGACGGCTTCTAAAGTCGCCAGAAACCCAGGCTCAGTAAGGATAATGAGGGTTGATTGGTTCATATCGCTACCTTAGTTAATCTGGCCTCTGCCAGCCAACACTCTTGAAATTACAGCCAGCCTTAACTACAAACAGTATATAAATCAGACCTTTTTAGTCTGAGTTTTAAGGTGAGCAAATAGTGTTTAAAGTCAACAAGTTAACAGACTATGCGACGGTTGTGCTGATTGATATGGCGCGAAACAGGAAAGTTCATCCTACCCAAGCTATTTCAGATAGCACCGGCATTCCACTTCCGACCGTAGCAAAGCTGATGAAGCACCTCGTAAAGTCTGGTCTTGTGGTGTCCCACCGGGGCGTGCACGGCGGGTACCGTCTGATGCGCCCAGCCTCTGAAACCACCATCGCTGATGTTATAGAGGCCGTAGAAGGGCCGATTGCGCTCACAGCGTGTGTAGAGACGTCGGATGAGCACTGTGGGTATGAAAGTTTATGCGCGGCCAGTGGCAAATGGAATCGCGTGAATAGAGCCGTCACAAACGCTTTGAAAGAAGTGACACTGGCCGAAATGATGGATGATCTGAGTGGATCAAGCCCATTTGCGGTCATGGCCGATGGGGGAGAGACCTCTTCAGCATCGGCAAAGCAAGATGAGGTGCACTAACAATGGTTGCGACCAAACAAACTGTTGATGCTGTTCGGGATGTTGAAACCTACAAGCACGGTTGGTCTACGGATATTGAGTCTGATATGGCCCCTAAGGGCCTCAGTGAAGATATTGTCCGTTTTATCTCGGCCAAAAAAGAAGAGCCGGAGTGGATGCTTGAAGCGCGTCTGAAAGCCTATCGGTATTGGCTGACGATCCAAGACGAAGAACCAACCTGGGCAAAGGTCTCTTACCCAAAAATTGATTATCAAGACGCGTACTATTATGCCGCACCCAAGTTAGAGGACGGACCAAAGAGTCTTGATGAGGTCGATCCAAAACTCCTGGAGACATACGAAAAGCTTGGCATTCCGTTGCGCGAACAAGAAATGCTGGCGGGTGTGGCTGTTGATGCCGTGTTTGACAGTGTTTCGGTGGCTACGACCTATAAGAAAAAGCTCAATGAGCTTGGCGTGATCTTCTGCTCTATGTCGGAAGCGATCAAAAATCATCCGGAGTTGGTGCAAAAGTATTTGGGTTCGGTTGTTCCGTACAGCGACAACTTTTTTGCAACATTAAACTGTGCCGTTTTTACCGATGGCTCCTTTGTCTACATCCCAAAGGGCTTGCGTTGCCCCATGGAGTTATCCACGTACTTCCGCATTAACGAAAAGAACACAGGGCAATTTGAACGCACGCTGATTATTGCTGATGAAGGCTCCTACGTGAGCTACTTGGAAGGCTGTACGGCACCGCAGAGAGATGAAAACCAACTCCACGCGGCTGTTGTTGAATTGATTGCGCTTGATGATGCTGAAATCAAATATTCAACTGTCCAGAACTGGTATCCCGGTGATGAGGATGGCAAGGGCGGCATTTATAACTTCGTGACCAAACGCGCCGCGTGCCGTGGGCGCAACTCTAAAGTCATGTGGACTCAGGTCGAGACTGGCTCCGCTGTGACATGGAAGTATCCGAGCTGTATTTTGCAAGGGGATAATTCCGTTGGGGAGTTTTATTCCGTCGCCATTACAAACAACAAACAGCAGGCTGATACCGGCACTAAGATGATCCATTTGGGCAAAAACACCCGCTCCAAGATTATCGCAAAGGGTATTTCTGCGGGCCGTTCAGACAGTACCTATCGTGGGCTCGTGCGCATTCAACCGAAGGCCGATGGCGCACGGAACTTTACCCAGTGCGACAGCTTGCTGATTGGTGATCAATGTGGGGCACATACAATTCCTTACATTGAAAGCCGCAATCCCACAGCGCAGACAGAACATGAAGCAACGACCTCAACCATCAGTGATGATCAGATGTTTTATTGCCAGCAGCGCGGCTTGAATCCTGAAGAGTCGGTGTCCCTTATTGTGAACGGCTTCTGCAAGGAAGTTCTACAAACGTTACCCATGGAATTCGCTGTCGAGGCGCAGAAGCTGGTCGGCATTAGTTTGGAAGGAAGTGTTGGTTAATCCCCCGCACTTAAGTAAAGAGTTATACGTATGTCACTTATTGAAATTAAAGACCTTCACGTCTCCGTTGATGACAAGGAGATTCTGAAAGGGATTAACCTGACAATGAACGGCGGCGAGGTCCATGCAATCATGGGGCCGAATGGAACCGGCAAGAGCACATTGTCGTATGTGTTGGCTGGCCGTAAGGGCTACGAAGTAACAAAGGGAAGTGTGTCCTTTGATGGTAAAGACCTGCTCGAGATGGAAGCGGATGAGCGAGCAAGGGCCGGTGTCTTTTTGGCGTTTCAATACCCCTTGGAAATTCCTGGGGTTGCAACGTCGACCTTCTTAAAAACCGCTTTGAATGCAAAAAGACGCGAAAGCGGTCTCGATGAGATCGACGCGATGGAATTTCTCAATCTTATCAAGGCAAAGACTAAAGAACTTGAGATGCCTTACGAGATGATCAAGCGCCAATTGAATGTAGGGTTCTCGGGCGGTGAAAAGAAACGTGCTGAAGTTTTGCAGATGAGTTTGTTGGAGCCCAAGTTTGCCATTCTGGATGAGACAGATTCTGGTCTAGATATTGATGCCCTAAAAATTGTGTCCAATGGTGTAAACGCCTTGCGCGACCCGGAGCGCGCTTTTTTGGTAATCACGCATTACCAGCGCCTTCTGAAGTACATTGTCCCTGATTTTGTCCATGTGATTGTTGATGGAAAAATTGTGGAAAGCGGCGATAAGTCATTGGCTGAAGTTTTGGAAGCTGAGGGTTATGCTCGCTTCGAAAAACGTGCAGCAGCTTAAGGCTGGGTATCGTCATGACCACCGTTAAATCCTCACTAGAGACCACTTTCGGTTCAGCCTATGCAAACGCGTTAGGCGCGCTGCCAGGCGCTAATGAATCCTGGGTAGATTCAATCCGGCAGACATCCAGAGCCATTGTTGAATCTGGCGGTTTTCCAGGTCCCAAGACCGAGGCATGGAAGTACACGTCCCTTCGCGAAATTGCTAAAACATCATTTATTCCGGCGAGTGAAGCAGATGATGTTGATGTTTCTGCCGCCCCTGTTGGCAGTCCGGTTCTTGAAGGCGCGTTGCAGGTTGTTTTTGTAAATGGTGTCTACCGCCAAGATCTTTCAACGTCGTTTGAAGGTGTTCAATCCGGTGTGACGTTGGGGCCACTTGCTGATGTACTCAAGAACAACCCTGAGCATCTCAAAGATGTTCTGGCTTCCGCAGCAATCCCTGGCGAGTCATTCATTGCAGCCCTGAATACTGGGTTCATGGAGCAGGGGATATATCTTCACGTCGAGGCTGATGTTGAAATGTCTCGGCCTATTCAGGTCGTTTCCATTGGAGCTTCGGGAGCGAAACCAGGTGCTTTTCATCCAAGGTTGCAGTTTGTTCTCGACCAGAATGCAAAAGCGACTGTGCTGGAGACCCATGTTGGATTGCCGGGACAACCGTACTTGAGCAATCCTGTTACGGAAGCAATTCTTGGTCCTGGCTCTACCTTAAAGCACTATACCTTAGTTTGCGAAGATAGTGATGCCTACCATCTTGGACGGTCCGCTGTTTGCGTTTCAGAAGGCGCGCAATATGAGTCCTTTCTGTTATCTCTCGGTGGCAAACTTGCGCGCCGTGAAGTTCAGGTTCGGCTGGAAGCTGTTGGCGCTAGTGCGATTGTAGACGGTGCGTATGGATTGTCAGGGTCTGATCACTCTGACATTTCTTCTGAAATTCTGCATCTGGCCCCTGAAACGATCTCTAAGCAAACTGTTAAAGGTGTATTGGGCGGAAAATCGAAAGGCGTGTTTCAAGGACGCGTTCACGTCGCCCGGGAAGGGCAGCGCAGTGATGGGCGGCAACTTCATAAAGCTATGTTACTTAATCGTGGGCCAGAAGTGGACTGCAAGCCGGAACTGGAAATCTACGCTGATGATGTTCAATGCGCCCATGGTGCGACAACTGGCGAGATGGATTCAGAGCACATCTTTTATCTGTTAAGTCGCGGTATTGATGAGCAAACAGCCCGCGCCATGCTGGTTGAAGGCTTCTTGGATGATGTCATTTTTGATATCTCCGATGATGCCGTCAGAAGCCTGGTTCTTGATATGGTGAAGAGGTGGCTTGTGCGGCAAAGTGCTCTGATTGCGGAGGGCGTATGAACGCCATCACAAAGCAGACAAAAGCGAAAGACATACGCCCGTTTGATATCGAATCTGTGCGCGCAGATTTTCCGATTCTGCAACGCACTGTTCATGGAAAGCCCCTCACATATTTAGACAGTGCAGCGTCTGCCCAGAAGCCCAAGCAGGTTATCGACGTTATCCGTTATCAGTATGAACATGAGTACGCCAATGTCCACCGAGGTGCTTATTCTTTAAGCGAAGCGTTAACCGGCAAGTATGAAGAAGCACGCGAAAAAGTGCGTGCCTTTATTAACGCCGGTTCTGATCGCGAGATTGTCTTTACCAAAGGGGCGACCGAAGCGATTAATCTGGTCGCTGCCACATTTGGTCGCATGCTCAAGGCGGGTGATGAAGTTGTGATCACGGGTCTTGAGCACCACTCTAATATTGTGCCGTGGCAGTTGTTGCGGGATCAAATTGGGATCACGCTAAAAGTTGTACCAGTCCTAGCAGATGGCTCGGTTGATTTAAGCGCCTTCGAAGCAGCGATGACGGGTAAAACCAAATTAGTCTCTGTTGCCCATGTATCTAATGCCCTGGGCACAATACTTCCGGTGAATGACATCGTTCAGCTTGCTCATTCTGTTGGTGCAAAATGTCTTATTGATGGTTGCCAGGGTGTGGTTCATGAGGTTGTCGATGTCCAAGCTCTGGACTGTGATTTCTACGCCTTTTCAGGTCATAAGCTCTACGGTCCAACCGGCATTGGTGTGCTGTATGGAAAAGAAGAGCTGTTGAGTGAAATGCCACCGTATCAGGGTGGTGGTGAAATGATCAGTACAGTTACGTTTGAGCGCAGCGAGTGGGCAGAGCTTCCGGCGAAATTTGAAGCTGGGACACCGCCAATCGTGCAAGCTGTGGGATTAGGGGCAGCAATAGACTACGTCAGTTTATTTGATCGCGCAGCGGTAGCTGCTCACGAGCAAGGTCTACTTAATTATGCAACCGAACAACTCAAAAGCATAAACAGTTTGAGACTTATCGGAACGGCAAAGCATAAAACGGCTGTGGCTTCTTTTGTGCTGGACGGGGCACATCCACATGATTTAGCGACGATCTTAGACCGATCCGGTGTCTGTGTACGTGCGGGACACCACTGTGCGCAACCGCTTATGGATAGCTTTGGCGTTACCGCTACTCTGCGGGCCTCTTTCGGTATGTACAACACGCGCAGTGAAGTCGATGTTCTGATAGAAGCCTTAGGCCGTGCGAGAGAGATTTTAGGCTAATGGAAGCCGCGCCAAAAGATAGTGACCTGCTGGGATTGTACCAAGAGATCATCCTGGATCACGGGAAGTCGCCGCGTAATGCCGGTGTCATTGAAAATGCAGACTGTCGAAGTGACGGCAAAAACCCACTCTGTGGCGACCGTGTTGCCGTCACGACTGAACTTGACCAGCGACAGTTCATTACCGATATCAAGTTTGATGGCAAGGGATGTGCTATTTCGATTGCATCTGCCTCCATGATGACGGAAGCGGTAAAAGGCTTGAGCGTTGCAGATGCCCGATTGATTTTTGAGGCTGTACGCACCATCTGTTCGAAAGAGGCATCCGTTTTGGATGCTATGCAGGATGTCGGTGATGAGCTGGCTCCAAGACTTGAAAAGCTTGCATCTTTGAGCGGGGTTCGCCAATTTCCGGCCCGAGTCAAATGCGCAACGCTTCCATGGCACACCCTGATGTCATGCCTTGATGGAAAAACAACGGCCTCGACGGAACGATGAGGCGGAATAATGAAAGTTCTAAGGAGTCTAAAGTTATGATGCCGCCTTATTCGATGCCGGCTATGGAAGGTGACCCACCCGAGGAAGGGGATACCGTGACACGCGGTGCGCCACTGCCCGAAGACGCTGATTACATAATAACCGAATCCGCTGCTGTAGAGGCTCTACGCAGTGTTTTTGACCCGGAAATCCCAGTCAATATTTATGATCTCGGATTGATTTATGAGCTCAAAATTGGCGACAGAGGGAACGTTGATGTGCTGATGACTTTAACCGCGCCAGCCTGTCCCGTGGCAGGCACGCTGCCGGGTGAGGTTGCTGATTCTGTTGCGGCCACCAAAGGAGCTGGGGAGGTTGCTGTGACCATTACGTGGGATCCTCCTTGGACACCCGAGAATATGTCTGAAGTGGCGCGTGTCGCCCTCGATATGTTTTGAACGTGACGTGCTCTAAATAAATTCGACTGCGTTTAGGAGAATTAAAATGACCAGCTTAACGAGGACTGCTCCGATCACAATTACAGATGCTGCCGTTGCGCGTGCAGCACACCTGATTGGGCGGTCGGATCATCCTGTTGCCGGAATACGTGTGGGCATTGATACCAAAGGGTGTTCTGGCTTTTCGTACAAAGTCGAATATGCCGACGAACAAGGTAAGTTTGAGGATGTCGTAGAGCAGAATGGTGTTAAATTTTTTATAGACCCGATGGCGGTTATGTATCTGTTGGGCTCTGAATTGGATTATAAAGAGTCCAAGATGGAGAGTGGGTTTGTGTTCACAAACCCGAATGAAACAGGGCGCTGTGGATGTGGCGAGAGTTTTTCTGCGGCTCCAAACCCTGATGCGAAAGAATAGGCGTTTTACATTACGCCGAGAGTCGTTTCTCAACCTCGGCTAACAACTTCACCGGATGCACGGGCTTCTGTAGCAAGCTGACAGTGCCGTATTGAAACTCTAAATCATCTTCGACGAGGCTCTCCACAATTTCAGGCTGTCCAGTAACTAATATAATAGGGATGGATGGCTCGCGGTCTGCGAGCACTTGCCGGAGTTGTAGTCCACCCATCGTCGGCATCATGATATCTATAATCGCAATCTGTATATCTTCACTTTCAAAGATGATTAGGGCGGCCTCTCCATCTTCAGCCTCGAAGGCGGTATAGCCACGTTCCCTTAGAACATGACTGAGCGACTCGCGCACCAAGGTGTTGTCATCAACGATTAGAACGCGCCCCAGGCTTTCTATTTTAGCCTCCTGTATTGATGAATAGGCACTGCGGTATAAGTGTTCCCGAGTGTGATCCAGGAACAGCCGAGACAACAAATTTAGGGCGTATTCTATTCATGCTTGTGACTTGTGAACGCTAGGGCCATTCAAATTTAAGGACCTAGAGTAAAGATTGGTATTGTAATCTGCAACGTCTCGGCGCACGTATATTCAATATGGAAACAGTTTTAATAATCTTGCTTTCAATATCTATGCTCGCTGTTCTTGGCGTGTTGCTGACGGGCCTCTTCGCTTTCGTAAAGGGCGGGGATTTTCACGATAAATATGGCAATAAACTGATGCAGTGGCGTGTGACCACCCAAGCCATTGCCGTGGTTCTTGTTCTGCTTCTGATTGCTGTTCGGGCGGATTAGTTAACCCCAGTTAGCCTGACACCGCAGCATACGCCATTCGGATGGCTGTCAGCACCAGAAAACCAGAAAAGAGAAACCGCAGAGATTTCTCGGTCAGCGCATGCGCCAGATGGCTTCCAAGGGGAGCGGTGAGGACAGTGGTTGCCGTTATGACTGCTAGCCCTAGCATATTAACGTATCCGATAGAGCCGAACGGCAGGCCCGCAAGACCCCAACCTCCAATAATGTACCCGGCGGCAGCTGGGATAGAGATGATGAGCCCAAATGCGGCTGAGGTAGCAACGGCCCGATGCATCGGGTAACGGGCAGCATTTAGGATCGGAACTGATAGCGTTCCACCGCCAATTCCCATCAGTGCTGAGAAAGCACCGACCATGGTCGAGACAACAGATGCAGTAGATTTGTATATCCAAAGCTCTGAAAGAGTATTGCCATCACCGTATTGGGGCATTGATCGGTCACGAAACGCGATATCGAGGGCCACACATAAAGCAACAACAGCGAAGACAAGAGCGAGTATTGTTCCGCTGAATAGTCGCGTTGCCAGTATGGTTCCCAATACAACACCAATAACCAAGCCTGGTGCCCATGTTTTGAAAAGAGGCCAATCCACGGCCCCCTTTCTGTGATGGGCCCGCACTGAGGCAAGGGAGGTTGGCACAATCGTAGCTAAGGATGTACCGATCGCCACATGAAGCCTAACATCCATGGGGACATCGAGGGTTCCGAGCACCGTGAACAGCACGGGTACAATAATGATGCCGCCGCCGACGCCTAAAAGCCCTGCAAGAATACCGGCTATAGCGCCCGTTACTAGAAGGCTCAGTATGAGAGGGTATGCCGTAATCAGAGAGTCTATCAAAAGGCCAGAGTCCTGTCGTAATTAGAGAGGTCTGACCTAACTAGAACGTCGGCCGCTCTGGTCGGTAGGTCACCTTGTGGGTTTTTTCAAAGGCAGAGATTTGATCGATCAAATCTTTTCTACGATTGCGCGCGGCCCCAACTTGCGCCGGCGTGATCCGCGTTGCCTCAAATGAGTTGTCGTTTACCATAACCTGAATGCGTTGCAAAAACTCGCCCATCGTCAACGCTTCAATAATGTCGGCGGCCAGGCCCAGGAAGTAGCTATGGCGCACAGGTTTCTTCGGGTTCACATGAAACGCTGAAACGGCAAAAGACCCTGTTTTTCCGTTCTTACGTTCAAGCACTGCAGCCCTGTAGTACGTGGGAAACGCCGAAAAAACGAACGCCGTCTGGCTGTCATGCTCCACAACCAGGTCGTCCAACGCCCCGACAATATTACTTGAGGCTTCATTGATGATGTCCTGGGTGACTTCGCCGCCATGGGCCAGCATCTCAATCTCATCAATAACCTCAGCGTTTTCGCCGCCGCTGACAAATATGGGGTCGCCATCCAAATGGATAGAAATCCACAGGGCCGGGTTGTAGTTGGATTCGTAACTTGATTGCCCGCGCAACCAGCGGCTTTCCCAATCCATATCTTTGGCGTCATGAACCATGTTCGGATCACGCCGGAATTGGTCAATCACCATCCCTGCGAGCCGCAATGTGGCGGGCATGTTTTGCCCCCGCAGCACACAGCTATACGTTTTATCTTTTAATTTGAGCGGGAGGATGATCCGGTTTGACCGAATTTCCAGGACCTTTTCTTCTTTGGCTCCGTCACCCAATTCATCAAACCGATGAACGGTCGATTTTTCACGGTACAGAGTGAGATTAGCTATTTCTTTCATAACGAATGACGCAGAGACCAATTGTGAGGTGCCAAAGTGGGGCCTGAGATAACGCAGGCTGGTTTATTCTAAATCGGGCTGTAACAAACAACAAGGGAAGTCCCGATCAACCACTAAGAGGAGGGTGAAAATGAGAACGGAAAATATTCTTATTCTGTAGATACTTAGGGGCGTGCCTCTGGTGGTGGCATGTTCACTCAGCACTTAAGCGATGATAGGCCAGTCCGGGCCGCGCTTGTGCACCAAATTCTTCAATCTGTTCGAGAAAAAGGCTCAGATCAGCCATCAGCTTAGCAAATCCCGGCCGCCGGGTTAAGGATCTCTCATCCACATAAAGCGCTCTGTTTATTTCGATTTGTAGCGCGTGGACGCCATTTTCGGGGTCGCCGTAATTTTGCGTCGTGAACCCGCCAGCATAGGGGTTGTTGCGGATTACGGAATATCCAAGGCTGCCGAAAACACGTTCCGCTTCCTCGGTCACCAGCGAGGAGCAAGACAGTCCATTTCGATCTCCCAGGACAATATCCACAGACTTGTTCATTGTATCTTTGCTATGGGGCAAACCGGCTGAGGGCATGGAATGGCAATCGAACAAAATACAGTAGCCAAACTGATCCCTTGCAGCGTTGACGAGGCGGCGCAAAGCGTTGTGGTAGGGTTTATAAAGCCTGTTAATGCGCTCGTCTGCATCTGCCCAAGTCAACTTTCTCGCGTAGATTTCTTTTTGATTTGCAACGATCCGGGCAATTGTCCCAAGCCCAGCAGTAACCCTTGGTGATGTCGTATTTGCGAAGTCTGGCAGAGGATCAGAAAACATCTCTTGGTCGAGTTCATAGGGTTCACGATTCAAATCTAGGTAGGCCCTTGGGTACAAGGCTCTGATTAGCGGAATCCCCATCGTTTTTGCCGCTGAGAACAATTCATCAACGTAACAGTCCTCTGAGCGTCTTAATGCGGCTTTGCTTAAAGCGCTGGCATCTATGAGATCGGCTGGATAATGCGCGCCCGAATGAGGAGAGGACAGAACCAGCGGTGTTGCGAGTTCCGTCGGTTCAACCACTTCAATGGGTTCAGCCATATCTGTAATCTTACTCATACGCATACTTTCTTTAGGGGAGTCCTGACTTGGCCTTCTTAGCCAAGTAGAGACAGCTCAGGCAGACTCCTTATAGCTCCAGCATACCTCAAACCAATCGATCTGAAACACTTGCAATAAGTGCCATCTCGACCTAAAAGACGGGGATACGCTGCGGGGTCAGCCCCAGGTAAAATGAATTCATGGACGCGTAGCTCAGCGGGAGAGCACCTCGTTGACATCGAGGGGGTCACTGGTTCAATCCCAGTCGTGTCCACCATTTTCCTCCCAAAGTTCCTATATTTCATGCAGTCCTGATGGCTTTGACGGATAAGTCTCTTTAACTTATCTAGGCCAAGAATCTATTTCATCGCAGGGTTGTGCTGAGCAAAAGGATATTAATCTTTGGAAAAAAACCGACAATGGCTGCTGGCGCGCCATCCAGACCCTGAAGAAGTCGTCGGCTTTGAGCACTTTGAGTTTACGGAAAACGCGATACCCGATCCGGGTGTTGGCGAGATGGTCTTAAAAACCATTGCCCTTGGTACGTCACCAGCACAAAGGTCGTATATTACCAAAGGGCTCAGCATGCATGATAAAATCGCTATTGGCGATGTCATGCGGGGCAGGGGCGTGTGCGTTGTCACCAAAACACGTCATGCGGCGTACTCTGAGGGTGATATCCTGATCGCGTCCCCGGGGTGGCAAGACTATTCCGTGCAGAGCCCGGCCCTGCACAATCCGAATGTCTTGAGTCTTCAACCTGTGCCTCATCCCATTAGGCCCTTAACCACGCTGCTCGGGGTGTTGGGCAGTGCGGGCGCGACAGCCTATTTTGGTCTTGTCGATGTTGGCACTGTAAAACCCGGTGACACCGTTGTTGTGTCTGCCGCTGCCGGCGGTGTCGGGTCTGTTGCGGGGCAGATCGCCCGCATTGCCGGATGCCGTGTCATTGGCATTGCCGGCGGGGCTGAAAAATGTGCCTGGTTGACCGATACGCTCGGATATCATGACAGCATTGATTATAAGAACGAGGATGTGGGTCAACGATTGGATCAACTTTGCCCAGGGGGCGTCGATGTCTTTTTTGATAATGTTGGTGGAGAACTGCTGGACACCGTTCTGGCGCGGATCGCTCTCAACGCCCGCATCGTCATTTGTGGTTTTATCTCAACCGATTATCGCGACGACCTGAACCTAGGGCCGAGAAATTATAAAAACCTTGTGCGGAAACGCGCGCGCATGGAGGGGTTCTTTATCTTCGATTATCGCCACCGTTTTGCTGAGGCAGAAGGCCGCCTTAGACAGTGGTATCGGGATGGCCTTTTGGTGAACTCGGAGGACGTTGATGACGGGCTGGAGAAAATGCCGGGCACACTGCGCAGTTTATTCACCGGCGTAAACAAAGGCATAAAATTGTGCCGTGTGGCGCCTGATCCGGTTTAGGTGTCGTCCGCGAACGTTATGGTTTCGTAATTTATTTTACCTTTGTTGGGTGCGTACCCGGTAACACGAGGCCCCACACCATCCAGCAGTGGAATTTCGTGCAGCATCAGGGCTGTTGCCTGATCATGATAAAAGCCCAGAACGTCGCGGGTGAGGCGTATTCTTTCCTCCAGGTGCGGGGTTTCCAGAGCGGCTTTCATGGTCGGCATAATCCGCTCATCGCAGTACCAGGGCGATGGCCAGAGGCAAGAATGCAGACGGAGTGTTCTGAGCGGCTCAAATGTCGGCCAACCGCCAAACACCTGACTGAAGCCATCGCCTTTCCATTGCCCTTGCAAGATAATGCGGACCATCTGGGACGTTGGAATTGAGATAATGTTGAGGGTGACGCCAACGTCGGCGAGGTTGGCTGCAACCAATTGATAAATGGCACTGTCCGAAGCGTTAGATCCGATGATCACTTCGATATCAAGTTTAAACCCGCCCTCATAACCGGCTTCTTTCAGAAGGGCGCGAGCTCTGTCTGGATCATAAGGATAAGCCTCTAAAGTTGGGTCGTATCCCAAAAGGCCCCGCACGGCCCCTTGCGTTGCCGGTTGGCTCATCCCCGAGAGCAGAATTTCCGTGATGGCATTTTTATTCACTGCGTAATTCAGCGCGCGGCGCACGCGAATATCATTTGCGGGCCGTCCGTCTTGAACCACAAAAGCAATGCTGATGACATCAATAGGATTGCGCTGGTGCATGTAGCCGCCAGCACGCTCAATCAACGGTATGTCGTCAGGCCCCATGCCAATCGCAATATCTATACCCCCTGTAACAATGGCCTGGAGTCTGCTGGTTGATTCCGGCAGGTGCAAAACCTCCATTTTTTCGATTTCCGGTTTTCGCCAGGAATACGGATTGGTTTCATAGGACACACGGCCCTGGCGCCATGCGGTTATTGCAAAGGGTCCACTCCCGATGGGGTCACGCGCAAAAGCGTCGGGGCCGAGTGTCTCCCAATGATCTGGCTCGACGATATATAAAGCGGCAAGCAGCCGCGGCAAAATCGCTGTCGGCGCGGAGGTCGTCACAGCCAGCGTGTAGGCATCAAGGGTTTGTGCACCAGCAATGATATCAAGGTCACGCGCGACGCTAGATGTTTGTCCATGTGGAGTCTTCAGATAGTCGAGTGAGCTTACAACATCGGCTGCTGTAAACGGCCTGCCATTAGAAAATGCCGCATCCGAACGCAGTTCAAAGTGCCATGTTGTGGGGGTGATCTGCTGCCAGGATTTTGCGAGCTCGCCTACGAGAGTGCCATCTTCTTGAAAGGTCGTGAGGGTTTCAAAGGTTGGCGACCATGTGTACGTCGAGAACACACTTACCGACCGATGCGGGTCCCCATCACTCGCTGGAAAGGCGACCACACCAACCCGTAACGGTTCTTGAGCACCCAAAGCCAGAGGGTAAAGGGCACAGAAAAGTACAACGGCCAGTAAGCGAGCATGTATGGTGAATATCATTCGGCGCAATTCCATCTCTTTTGACTGAAAAGCATAAAGACATTGGCTTTGTTCAAATACGTTTTGATGTCATGATACCGTTCAACAGACAAATTGGAAATGTGGACAAAGACGTGTCATGTCAGGCTGTCCCGGTTTTCCAGGCGTTGGGGGAATAAGATGCTTAAGAAATTAGGTGTAATTTTGGTGCTGACGTTGTCCGCTTCTCAGGCGCAGGCGTTTTGCATCGTAAATCGAAGTTCGGAGACTGTCGCTTTTACCAGAGGCGGCCCTTTTGCGGGTATGGAAACATTATACGCCGGGACCATAAAACCAGGTGTACAACGTTGTACCTTGATCACCGCCAGAGCAGATGGAACATACCCTGTGTCTGTCTACACCGTTACGAAGCGCGGCAACTGCGCGGTTGTTCGGGGGTGCTCATACGATTCTCATGCTGAACAGGTCTTTTTCCAAGGTGCGGGAACATCAAGTTGCCCTGTCGCCTTTCAGGACAATTCCTGTAGCTGATCCGTAAACGCAATGTTTGCTGCAGTCATTTAGAAATTTTAGTTAAGTAGAGGTGTCGTTATGGTTTTATCAGTGAATAGTCTGTCGTCGTTGTCCAGACGGAATGTATTAGCAGGGGTGGCTGGTGTTGCTGCGACACACGTCGCACTACAGAGTCGGACGGGCCAAGCGGCAGAACATTTCGATCCTAAAGACCCAGTACAGGTGCTTCGTACCCTTCACCGCATGCGCGGCAGTGAAGATGGACGCATTGCCATGGGCTGGCTCAAGGGCCAGCGCTTCGGTGTAGTCGATGCGGAAATCGTACCCTTGATGGGCATGGTAACAGGCACATTCGCGCGTCATAAAGTCTTGGAAGATGGTTCGATTGAACTGACCAGTTTTGAACTTGCTTTTTATACAGATTTCGAAACCGGCGAACTCATTGATACGCTCAAAATTCCATATACGGGCAAAACCGTTGAAGTGCCAAAATTAAAACTTGGCCCAAGCCGGTCTGTCGTGAAGCCGGAGTTTTATTCGTTAAGGGAAGTTGGCGGCGAAACCCAGCGCACTGCGTCCGACGATGCCATGCGGCCTACGGGGTCCATGAGATTTGAGCATTGGCTTGGCCCGGTGACGGTTAAAGATGGGCATGTCTGGATCACGGAGGCATCCAGCGCGAAAGTTGTCCCTGCAGACCCGCAAGCCAGCAGCGTCATTTATAGCGAAGCTGTAACCTACAAAGGCAATGAAGCTGACGTGAACAACCCAGACCTGCCGACGCTTGACTCCACATTAAGTTATACTGGGATCACAAGTTGGCGGCCCTGGATGGAGATGGGAGATCACCCAGGCCATACCACGTCTCATGCGCTCGGAAGTAAGTCATACGATCTGGATGGTTTACCCGATGACTATCGTGAGATGGCTGAAAAGCACTATCCTGAAGCTATTGCAAACCCTGGCGCGATTCTTGATCAGTTAGGATAAGCACGCAACGTTACGAACATGGATCACCTGTTTTTCAGGTCACAAACTTGATTGCGGACTTCGACAGTGATCGTGCGACGCTCGCAGATGCTCACGTCTTCGGTGCAGATCACACCTTTAGCGTTAGAAATCGTGAGCCGTGCGTTGTCGATGTCCCAATCAACAAGGTAATCGCAGCCGGGTAAATTTATCGGGAATTTATAGGTGAGATCACTATCAATTCCGATGTCACGCTCCATGAGCTGCCAGCTGTAGTCTCCAAAGACATAGGAAAAATCCATCGTCACTATTTCGTTGCGATAGTTTTGCACCAGCATCACGGCTTTATCTTCGCTTTGCGCGTAAGCTGATTGAGTTGGTAACGCACTGAAAAAGAGCATCACCGCAACAGTCAATGCTGAGGGCTTTAAAGCAGTATTCGCGACAGAAGGCATATTGCCACCTCTGTAAGTTGCAAGCACGCGGGGGCCGACTTATGCTTACACATCAAGATCTGTGACAAACTCTGCGTTGTCTTGAATAAACTGAAAACGCGCTTCAGGCTTTTTACCCATGAGTTGCTCGACCAGATCAGCTGTAGCCTTGGCGTCGCCGTTTGAAGGTGCTGTCGCTCCCGGAAGGGTAACGCGCAGCAGACTTCTCCGCGCCGGGTCCATGGTCGTTTCTTTAAGTTGCGCGGGCGGCATTTCACCAAGCCCTTTAAATCGGCTGACGTCGATCTTTCCACGGCTGTCAAACTCTGTTGCCACGATCCGCTCTCTGTCGGCATCATCCATCGCATAGAAGGTCTTACCGCGTTGGCTCAGGCGATAGAGTGGCGGCATAGCAAGATAAAGGCGCCCGGCCTGAACCAACTCAGGTAACTCTTGGAAAAAGAAGGTCATCAACAAAGCCGCGATATGTGCGCCGTCCACATCGGCGTCCGTCATAATCACGACTTTCTCGTAGCGGAGTTTGTCGAGACTAAATTTATCCCCCCGGCCACAGCCCAGGGCTTCAAACAGGTCTTGGAGCTCCTGATTGCCGCGCAGTTTGTCTTGCGAGGCTGAGGCCACATTCAGAATTTTACCGCGTAGGGGTAAAATCGCTTGGGTTTCCCGATTTCTGGCCTGTTTGGCTGAGCCACCAGCTGAGTCTCCCTCAACCAAAAAAACTTCCGTCCCTTCGGCGCTGGCGCGACTGCAATCAGACAGTTTTCCAGGTAAGCGGAGTCTCTTGGTGGCGCTCTTACGCACCATGTCTTTTTCTTGTTTGCGGCGCAGCCGTACATCGGCCCGTGACAGGGCCAATTCCAGAATTTGAGTCGCCGTTTCAGGGTCTCCCGAAAGCCAGTGTTCAAAATGATCTTTGAGAATGCTTTCGACCAGCTTGGTCGCAGATGCGGAGGCCAGTTTTTCTTTGGTTTGGCCCTGAAACTGTGGCTCGGGAATAAACACCGACAACATCCCACAGGCGCCGCCGACAACGTCTTCCGCAGTGACGGCGCTGACCTTTTTATTTCCGGCCATTTCGCCGAAAGATTTCAGGGCGCGCCCGAGGCTGGTTCTAAACCCGGCCTCATGGGTGCCGCCTTCTGGTGTGGGGATAGTATTACAGTAGGAGTTCAAAAAACCGTCCTGATCTTCAGGCCAGCAAATGGCCCAGTCAACCCGGCCGGTTTCGTCAGAGGTTTCAACGGAGCCGGAGAAGATACAGTCACCGACCAGATTTCGTCCCGCCGTGACAGAAGACAGATAATCCTTTAGCCCTTCGGGGAAATGCAGGTCGGCCTTTACGGGCGTTTCATCTTTTCCGCGAATTAAGGATTCATCGCAAGACCATTTGATCTTTACGCCTTCAAACAGATAAGCTTTTGAGCGCGCCATCTTATAAATGGTTGCAGGCTTAAAGGCAGCGTCGGCTCCGAAGATGCTCAGGTCCGGTTTGAAACTGATCACCGTGCCGCGCCGATTGGCGATCTCTTTCAGTTTTTTCAGCTTTGATTTGACCTCACCGCGGCTAAATTTTTGTGTCCACAAGGCTTTGTCGCGGGCCACTTCAACGGTCATTTCGTCGGACAAAGCGTTGACGACGGACACGCCTACTCCGTGTAGGCCGCCAGAAGTCTTGTACGCTCCGCCGCCAAACTTGCCGCCGGAATGGAGGGTCGTCATGATGACTTCAAGGGCGGATTTGCTGGGAAACTTTGGGTGCGGGTCAACGGGGATACCGCGGCCATTGTCGCGCACCGTGACTTCGTTGTCTTTGCCCAGGTGTACCTCGATGCTCGTGGCGTATCCCGCCACGGCCTCATCCATCGCGTTATCAAGCACTTCCGCAACCAGGTGATGCAGGGCTTTTTCGTCGGTGCCACCGATGTACATGCCCGGCCTACGGCGCACGGGCTCTAGGCCCTCAAGGACTTCAATGTCCTTGGCGGTGTATTTTGATTTCTTAGCGCCGGTCTGTTGGAAAAGGTCTGACATGGGCGCATTATATACAGAGTGATGCAGCCAACAACTGCATAAGGTAGGAATATTCCCCTTTACTTACAATATGTTGTGGAAAAGGTTCCCGTATGACTGAGCCCAGAGACCCCAAAATCCCTCAAGGCGAGCTTTCGATCCGCACCGTTGCTATGCCTGCTGATACCAATCCCGCGGGCCATATTTTTGGCGGCTGGGTCTTAAGCCAGATGGATTTGGCGGGCGCGACGCATGCGGCGAGCTATACCGGAACGCGCGTCGTGACCGTCGCTATTGATGCTATGAAGTTTCATAAACCCATTCACATCGGCGATGAGGTGTCCTGTTACACCACCGTCACTCGCACCGGGCGGACGTCTGTGGTGCTGCATGTTGAGACCTGGGTGAGGCGGGCCCGCCACGGATCACCTCTGATGGTCACAGCGGGGCTTTTCACCTACGTTGCAATCGACGAAAATGGCGATGCAACGCCGATCATACCAAAGAACGACTAATCCAAAGAGGACGCTTCATAATGCCTGATACGGCTCATCCCACCAAAGACATACAATCGACGCTTGCGGCCATTGTGGGTGGCGAATACGTCATCACTGAAGAGGCTGAGCGCAGTGTCTACAGCAATGATATCTTTTTCTGGGATGAGTCTGAGACGGCCGATGTTGTGGTGCAGCCGGGTTCTCCGGATGAGGTTGCCCGTCTGGTCACAGCAGCGGCAGATTTGAACCTTTACATTTCCATTCGTGGCGGCGGCATGTCGTACACCAAGGGCTATGTGCCAGCCGAGCAGGGCTGCATGTTGATGGATTTGCGGCGTCTTAACCGTATCCGGGAGATCAACGTCACAGATCGCTATGTCGTGGTTGATGCGGGCTGCACCTGGATCAGCGTTGCTGATGCTTTGAAAGAGCATGGCCTGAAGCTTGATTTTCCGGCGCCGTTTTCCGGCCTGTATTCCACCGTCGGCGGGGCCATGTCGCAGAATGTGCCGTCGACCATGAAAGGGGTGCTCGGTCTTGAAGTGGTCCGCGCCGATGGGGCCATGGTGCGCACCGGTTCGTGGGGACGCGTTGCGCCGGATACGCCGTTCTTCCGCGACTATGGCCCTGATTTGACAGGTTTATTCCTCGGCGACACCGGCTCTTTTGGCATCAAAACCGGCGTATCTCTGCATATCAGTAAAAAAATTGGCCTGACAGCGCACGGATCGTTCGCCTTTGAAACCTATGAAGACATGGCCGAGACCATGATCGAGCTTGGCCCCTACGACTTTGTCACCCGCCGTGTTGGTCTTGATCCGTTCAAGAGCCAGAACGCCGCCAAGGTGGGCTTTAAAGAGGCCATCAAAACACTGGGCGATGTCACCACCACCGGCTCGTCGCTGGTGTCCGGTCTTAAAGACTCCCTGAAAATGGCCGCCGCCGGCACCAACTTCATGGACGGCGTCAAGTGGTCGCTTCATCTCACCGTCGAGGGCTTAACCCAGGATGCCGCCGAGGCCGGCCTGGACATCGTCCGCGAGATTTGCCTCAAACGCAGCCGTGAGATCGCAAACATCATGCCGCGTGCGATGGAAGCCCGTGGCTTTTCCGTGCGCGGTTTCCTCGGCAAAGACGGCCAGCGCTGGGTGCCGACCAATTCCCTGTGGCCGCTGACCCGCGCCATTGAGGTGGCGACCGCCGTGCAGGATTTCTTCAACAGCCGCCGCGCAGAGATGGATCAACACGGCATGTGGGAATCTTACATGACCAACTACGGTCAGGGGTATTTCATGTGTGAACCCAGCTTTTACTGGGTGGACGAAGTGAGCGAGCATCACCTCCGTCATCTGCCCGCCGAGGAAGCCAAAAAGTTCAAATCCATCCCGGCCAATCCGGACGCCCGCGCCTATGCCCAGAAGCTCAGGTTTGAGTTGCGCGATTTCTTTCACGATCTTGGCGCTGTGCATGTGCAGTTGGCGAAGTTCTATCGCTATCAGGAGGCTCTGGCCCCGGAGACCGCGCGCCTGTTGTCAGACCTAAAAGGCGTGCTCGATCCAGACCGCCGCTTTAACCGCGCCAATCTGGGCCTCTAAAAGCGACCTGATTATGACACGCTACCGGTGCGTTTGAACGGCCCCATCTCGGTCAGCGTATCCACATCGTCTTCCACGGCGGGCCGCTCCTGTGTGAGGAATTGCGCCACAGCCTGACGGAAGCCGCCATCGGCAATCCAGTGGGCAGAGTACGTTTTGCGCGGCAAATATCCCCGCTGCAGTTTGTGCGGCCCTTGGGCCCCGGCCTCCACCCAGGCCAGGCCATGTGCGATGGCATAGTCGATGGCGCGGTAATAACAGACCTCGAAGTGCAACATGGGATAATTAACGACGGTCCCCCAGTTGCGACCATACAGCGTATCCCCGCCCAGCAGGTTCAAAGCGCCGCACACGATGTTTCCGTCTTCTTCTCCCATCATCAGCACAACCTGATCGCCCATGCGTTCCGATAAGAGGTTGAAAAATGATCGGGTCATATAGGCTTGGCCCCACTTGCGGTCCGAGGTCAGGCGATAAAAGCGATAGAACGCATCCCAATGACGGCTGGTGATGTCGTCACCGCGCACGGCGTAAATATCCACCCCGCAGGCGTTGGCCTTTTCTCGTTCTTTGCGAATGTTCTTCCGTTTGCGCGATGACAACGCGTTGAGGAAATCGTCAAAATCGCCGTAGTTCTCGTTTTTCCAGTGAAACTGCTGACCATACCGCTCCAGCAATCCCGCCTCGGCCATTAGCGTAAAGTCGTCTTCATCCGGAAAGGTAATGTGCAGAGAGGACACCTTCAGCCGGTCGGCCACCTCAATCATCCCAGCCAGCAGCGTGCGTTTCAGCTGGGCGGAGGTCGCCGCGTCAAGTCCGGGCCGGGTCATCAGGCGCGGACCGGTCACCGGCGTAAACGGCACGGCACATTGAAGTTTTGGGTAATAATGTCCGCCGGCGCGTTCGTAAGCGTTGGCCCAGCCCCAGTCGAAAACATATTCGCCGTAGGAGTGATCTTTCAAATACAGGGCCGCACATGCCAGCAGAGTTCCGTCAGGGGTTTCGACGGCGACATGCTGGGATTGCCAGCCCGTGTCTGCCGTAACAGACCCGGAATCTTCAAGCGCACTAAAAAACGCATGGCGCACGAAGGGGTTACAGTCGGGGCTGTTTACCCGGGCGCACGCATCCCATTGCACCGCATCAATATCGTGAATCGACGGCACGATGCGAACGGTCATCGAGTCAAAATCGACGTTGCGGAGCTCTTGTGAAACGTCCGTCATACTCTAGAGCGTCGCGCCCGATATTGTCTTGCGAGGTGCATTAACTGATTTCAACCACGGCCTCGACTTCGACCGGCGCATCAAGAGGCAGGGAGGGGCAGCCAACAGCCGCGCGCGCATGGCGGCCCGCATCGCCAAACACAGCTACCATCAAGTCGGACGCGCCGTTGATCACCTTGGGGTGCTCTGTGAAGTCGGGGCTGCCGGCGACAAATCCACCGAGTTTAATAATACGTTTCACACGGTCTAAGTCGCCGTCACAGGCGGACTTCAGTTGAGCAATGATATTTAAGGCGCTTTGCCGGGCGCAGATCACAGCTTCACCGACCGAAACATCATCCCCGACTTTCCCGTAAAACAGCAGTTTTCCATCTTTCATCGGCAACTGGCCTGAAATGAAGACCAGAGAGCCAGACACCGCGAAGGGAACATAGTTTGCAACCGGCGCTGAAGCCTCAGGCAGAGACAACCCAAGCTCAGTCAAGCGGGCTTCAATACCACTGCTCATTACGATTGTACTCCTGGGGCAAGGTTTATGACGTGAGTGCAAATCTGGATCATTGGTTTTGGGGCTCCAAGCTGCAATTGAAATGTGCTAACTGACAGACAGCACAGGTTAAGTATGATCAAGATATACAGGATATGGGCGGATCGGGAGTGCAAAAGTCACGGTAATCCGTGATAAACCAACAAATAGAAGGGTTTCCTCGGCCGTCAAGGCTTCGGACTCGCAAGGCAAGGTCGCAGTGTTATGAATAAGCTTTCTCTCCCGAAAGACAGAATAAAAGTTCTTCTTCTTGAGAATGTCCATGAGAACGCAGTGGCTCTTTTCCAGCGCCATGGCTACGCGCATATCGAGCAGCATAAGGGTGCTTTGGATGAAGAGGACCTGATTGAGAAAATAGCTGATGCTCATATGGTCGGCATTCGGTCTCGCACGCAGATTACGGAACGCGTGCTAAAGGCCGCAGAGAAGCTCATGGCCATTGGTTGCTTTTGTATTGGCACCAATCAGGTGGATACCACTGCGGCTAAAATGCGCGGTATTCCTGTTTTTAATGCCCCTTATTCTAACACCAGGTCTGTTGCCGAACTGGTGCTGGCCGAAGCCATTATGCTGTTGCGCGGTATTCCTGAAAAGTCTGCGTTGGCCCATGAGGGAGGGTGGCTCAAATCGGCTGAAGGCTCTTACGAATTACGTGGCAAAATTCTAGGCATTGTTGGCTATGGTCATATCGGAACACAATTGTCCGTGATGGCCGAGGCGCTTGGCATGCGGGTTGTGTTTTATGACATCGTTGAGAAACTGGCACTCGGCAATGCCACAGCGGTGAGGGATTTGACTGAGCTACTGGAGCAGTCTGATGTGGTATCGCTGCATGTACCCGCCACAGAATTAACGGCAGGTATGATTCATGAACAATGCTTGATGTCGATGAAGAAAGGCGCACATTTAATTAACGCCTCGCGCGGGAACGTGGTCGATATTGATGCCCTGACGAAATATTTGAAAAATGGTCACCTTGCCGGTGCCGCCATCGACGTTTTTCCCAAAGAACCAGCCACACCAGATGAAGAGTTCATGAGCCCCCTGCGGGGTCTTAAGAATGTCATTTTGACGCCTCATATCGGGGGAAGTACGCTCGAGGCCCAAGCCAATATCGGCACAGAGGTGGCCGATAAGCTGGTAAAGTATTCTGACAACGGTTCAACGCTCGGCGCTGTTAACTTTGTTGAAGTCGCCCTGCCGCCCCAAAAGGATGCCGTGCGTTTCATGCATATTCACCGCGATGTCCCCGGTGTACTTTCAAAAATCAACAACGTCTTTTCAAGTCGAAATATCAATATAGCAGGACAGTACTTGCGAACCGATGGTGAGATTGGCTATGTCGTGACAGATGTGCTTGGTGACATAGACGTGGGTATGGGAATACGCCAAGATGTGGAGGCCATTGAAGGGACTGTAAGAAGCCGGTTCTTGTACTAGTTGTATGATTTTCTGTTGAGAAAAGCACTCGGACGATGTTTTTTATAATTAATCCAATGGGGAAGGCGTTTATTTAGCTCCGCGCCTGAGGTGATTTTTTAGTTTTGACCTGAAACAAAAATGTCATTTTTTCAACACCTTAGGCATTTTTTCGCGTATTAAGCGCATATGTCTGAGTTTAATAAATCACGCGCGCGCGGATCAGTCTCGCGGTCACGCGGAATTGCCATGCCGCAGTTGCAGCGGTGGATGCGGTCACATTCAAAACGCCGCCGTACCGCAGGCGAGAATATACGTGCTTTGCTTCTGGGTTGTTTTTTAGTTAGTGGCCTGTTTGGCCTGACGACCTATTGGGTTGGCCTCTCAGTTGAAGAACAACGCGCAGACATGAGCGATCAGTTCGATTTTATTAAGGCCACAGTTCTTGCCCACGCAATGTCTACGGCCATGCAAGAAAACGGCTTACCCCGTTTGCCCTGTCCAGACCTGAGCGGTAATGGTGTTGCAGAATACAGTTGCGGCCCAGGCGAATTAGAGGGCTACGTGCCGTGGAAAACGCTCGGCCTGGATGCTGAGGAGACGATCAACGCTTGGGGCATCCCTGTCACTTACAAAATTGACCGCCCAAATGCCCATACCTGTGCTGGCCGGTTGCCACGGTCCGGGAGCTTGATCCTGACGCGTCAATTTGACGGACAAGCCACGCGATCAAAGGTCAATGCGGTCTTTGTCTTGCAGAGCTTTAAACCCAAAGCCCGCGGTAAAACCGGTCTCACCTATATTGATGCCGGAACGGGAAGCTTGTTTCTCGGACTATGTCAGAACGCAGACACAATGCGATCAGTGAGCTTTTAGAGAATCATGATGGCTGGTGCAATTCTAACTCAAGGCGCATACCGACAGCGGATGCCGCTCGCTTAAGCGTATCCAGAGTCACACTGTCATTGTCGGGATCAAGCAAACGATCTAACTGAGACCGGCCCGTGTCCATACGCTTTGCCATACTGGCTTTAGAGAGATTCTGGGCTTTCATTGCCATTTCCAGCTTATATGCCAGCACCGATTTAATGGCGATAACTTGAGTTTCTTCAAGCTTGTCTTCTTCAGACAGAAAGTCAGAAAACGAAGACCCGATGCGTCCTTTTTTTGTACTTATGATTAAATTTCCTTAGAGCGCTTCTCACCCACATACCTTTGAAAGCGTTCTAAGCACAAGCCTCAAGAATGGGCGGTGTCGGTGTTCCGCTACTCTCAGGCACCGGAAAATTCATGCCAAGGATGTGACGCCACTCCAAAGCGGCTTTTATCTTATCCGTTGCCGCTGTTTGTTCCGCCAGTGTAATCCGCCAATACGCTGCCTTGGCATTGCCATGCCAAGAGTCATCTAAATCAAGGTTTGTTATCGCTCCAGGAGCTGTAATACGGCCCGTGGGTTTTGATCGGGCCCACGCGAGGAAGGCTTTGAAGGAATCAGCCAAGGTGGTGCAACGTTTTTGAGTTGCAAGAAATTCCTGAACGAGGATCTCTAACGTCAAAGAGTCTATTGGTGTTTGGGTATAATCGCGCCACGCTTTGAGTACCGTCAGTAACCGTCTCGTTTGCCCGGTATTGAGGCTATCACTCAAACGCAGTGTTGCAGCTTCAGAGACCGGATTTGTAATGCGCCAGCCGGATGCGCGTTGCATAGTTGTTGGACCGGGAATTTTAAACCCATTTCCTTGCTCAAGAGCGGGAATGATCCGAACACTCCGATCCGATATTGTAATTGTAACACCAAGGTCGGCTGCCGTTATAACACTCGCCTCATATTGGTCAGCCAACCCAGCGTGCAGGACTTTAAGCGCATCTGCTGTGCGGCTTACTCTCAGTTTTGAGGGGAGGAGGTAGAGGACATCAACGCAGGTGACAGGTGACAGAGCTGTGCGTTTTCCAACACTGCCGACCACCAGAGAATCTCCAGTCACACTTCCTGCCATGCGCAGTGGATAGAGTGCGCGGCGCAGGGTGTGAACGACATCCTCTGCCTGTAAGCGGCAGTTGGCATAAGTCTGGGGCGTGGGAATCATCACACGTAAAAAGCCGTTGAACAGCTCATTCAGCCAAGCCTTGTCAGAATCTTGGCGGGCAATTGAACTAATTGGAGCCAGCGGGTCGGCAAGGGCCCTATGCGAAAGAGAAGAGGGAAACGTCATTGCCCGCTGATCCTTATAATAAGCCGGTGAGCATTTAATACGCTCCTCGGAACCCCTTGCGTCACTATACTTTTAGTTCCTTATCGCATAGACCTAAGAGCAGCCGTTTGTTGCGCCGCAGGTGTTGCACTTCATGCAGGTGCCGTTACGCACTAAAGTGAAGTTACCACACTCTCCGCAGGCATCTCCTTCATAACCCTGCATTTTTGCCTTACTGACGGCCGCCATTTTATCACTATTGGCTGAAGAGAGTGGGGGGCCTGCCATGACGGACGTTCTGCTCTCACGGGTACCGGTTTGTCCTGAGCTCCCAGTTCCCATATGCGATGATGCGCCTATAGCCGTATCAAGGGTCATAATCGTTTCTGTTGTGGTAACGCTTTCCTCTTTGTCTTTGCGTTGGTCGCTAGGGTTCAGGAAATACAAATTACTTGAACGGATGTAACCTTGTGAGACAGTGCGTTCAGCCATTTCAAGCAGTTTTTCTGCTGCTTCACCTTCGCCCATGGCATCAGGTTTAATATCCGCATGCTCTACATGCCCGAGTTCGTAACGTCCCAAATAAGAGACAGCAAGTTCGCGGAAGATGTAATCAAGAATCGACGTCGCCATTTTGATGGAGCTGTTGCCCTCGACCATGCCTGCGGGCTCGAACCGGGTGAAAGTAAAGGCATCAACGTATTCTTCAAGTGGGACGCCGTATTGCAGACCGATTGAGATGGCGATTGCAAAATTGTTCATGAGACTGCGGAACGCAGCCCCTTCTTTATGCATGTCGATGAAGATCTCTCCGATGTTGCCATCGTCATACTCACCCGTTCGCAGATAGACTTTATGGCCACCGACCAACGCCTTTTGCGTATAACCTTTGCGGCGGTCAGGCAGTTTTAGACGCTCTCTGGCAACCACCCGCTCTACAATGCGCTCCGCAATAATTTCAGCGCGGGCAGGGGCTGACTGTGCGGCAACATCTTCAATCCGTGAGGCTGTTTCGTCTTCATCGTCACCCACCGCATCAAACACAGCGGAGGCAAGGGGTTGCGAGAGTTTAGAGCCGTCACGATAGAGCGCGTTGGCTTTAAGACCAAGCTGCCAGGATTGAATGTAAGCATTGCGGCAGTCGTCTATGCTTGCTGTATTTGGCATGTTTATGGTTTTAGAGATCGCACCTGAAATGAAGGGCTGTGCGGCGGCCATCATCCCGATGTGGCTTGCCGCAGACAGAAAACGTGTGCCGGTTCGCCCACAAGGATTGGCGCAATCAAAGACCGGAAGGTGTTCATTCTTCAATCCGGGTGCCCCTTCAAGGGTCATGGCACCGCAGGCATAGATGTTGGCCGCTTCTATCTCTTCTGTCTTAAATCCCAGAGCTAGGAGCATATTAAAATCGAGACGGTCTAAGTCTTCTGCATTTAATCCTAAACGCTCTGTACAGAATTCTTCACCAAGCGTGTATTTATTGAAGACAAACTTAATGTCGAAAGCATTTGCCAGCGCGTCCTCAACAGCCGCAAGTGCATCGCCGTCAAAGCCGCGGTCCATCAGGGATTTATGGTTCACGCCTGGGGCATCTTCCAAACTGGCGTGACCAACGGCGTATGCCTGAATCTCTTGAATCTGAGCATCTGTGTAGCCCAGGGTTTGAAGCGAAAGCGGGACGATGCGATTCATGATTTTGAAGTAGCCGCCACCGGCAAGCTTTTTAAATTTCACCAACGCAAAGTCGGGTTCAATGCCCGTCGTATCGCAGTCCATCACAAGGCCGATGGTGCCCGTAGGCGCAATGACAGACACTTGTGCATTGCGAAAACCATGTTCAGTGCCGGTTTCAAGTGCCGCGTCCCAGGCTTTTTTGGCTGCAGAAGTGATGTCAGCATTGGGACAGTCTGCACCATTGAGCGGAACGGGCCGAATACTAAGGCCCTCGTATCCATCTTGATGGCCATAGGCGGCCCGCCGGTGATTACGGACAACCCGCAGCATGTCCGCTTTGTTGGCTTCATATCCAGGAAAGGCGCCAAGTTCTTCCGCCATTTCAGCCGATGTTGCATAGGACACACCGGTCATCAGTGCGGTTATCGCGCCGCACAGGGCTCGGCCCTCATTGCTGTCGTAGGCAATGCCATTTGCCATCAACAACCCGCCAATGTTTGCGTAACCCAAACCTAACGTGCGGAACTGATAAGACCGCTTGGCGATTTCCTTAGAGGGAAACTGTGCCATGAGGACCGAGATCTCTAAGCTGATGGTCCAAAGGCGTGTGGCGTGCGCAAAGCCATCAACATCAAAACCGCCACCGTCTTGGCGGAATGTCAGCAGGTTCAGGGAAGCGAGGTTGCAGGCGGTATCATCCAGGAACATATATTCGGAACAGGGATTTGAGCCATTAATACGTCCTGAGTTAGGGCACGTGTGCCACTCGTTAACAGTTGTATCGAATTGTAAACCCGGATCAGCACACTGCCAGGCGGCTTCAGCGATACGGTCCCACAGCTCTGCGGCGTCAACAGTCTTTGCGATGCTGCCGTCACTTCTGTTTGTGAGGTTCCAGGGTTTGCCGTTTTGCGCCGCTTCTAAGAAAGCATTGGTAACGCGAACGCTGTTGTTTGAGTTTTGCCCAGAAACCGTCAGGTAGGCTTCAGAATCCCAGTCTGTGTCATAGGTCTCGAATTCGATCTCCGCGTATCCTTGCCGGGCAAACTGGATGGCGCGTTGCAGCGCATTGTCCGGCAACATGGCTTTGCGGCCCGCGCGGATAGCTTTTTTAAGGGCGTCGTTTTTGGCGATATCAAAGCGGCTTTCACCATCAACCCCATCCCAGTTGCGGCAGGCTTGGAGGATGGCATTGAGATGAAACTGGCATTGCTTCGATCCTGTGACCAAAGCGGCAACCTTTTGTTCTTCTTTAACCTTCCAGGTAATGAAAGATTCAACATCGGGGTGATCGATATCCACAATCACCATCTTCGCAGCACGGCGCGTTGTGCCACCTGATTTGATCGCACCTGCGGCGCGGTCTCCGATTTTAAGGAAACTCATCAGTCCGGACGACTGTCCGCCGCCGGAGAGTTTTTCCCCTGCGCCGCGGACGGCTGAGAAGTTTGTGCCGGTCCCCGAGCCGTATTTGAAAAGTCGGGCCTCTCGCGTCCACAGGTCCATAATCCCGCCGTCATTGACCAGATTGTCGCCAACGGACTGGATGAAGCAGGCATGGGGTTGTGGATGTTCGTAGGCCCCGGTGGATTTGGTTAGGCGGCCCGTTTCAAAGTCGACATAAAAGTGGCCTTGTGCCGGACCGTCGATGCCGTAGGCCCAATGCAGACCCGTGTTAAACCACTGGGGTGAATTTGGCGCTGACATCTGTTGGCACAGCATATAGCGCATTTCATCGAAATAGGCTTCGGCGTCTGCGTCGCTGTCGAAGTAGCCGCCTTTCCAACCCCAATAGGCCCACGTGCCAGCAAGGCGGTCGAAGACTTGGCGGGCATCTGTTTCCCCACCATATCGGTCTGCTGTGTTTAAACGGGTGAGGGCCTTTTCATCAGCTTCCTGGCGCCACAGGAACTTGGGAATGTCGTTTTCTTCAACGGGTTTTAAACGTGCCGGAATGCCGGCCTTGCGGAAGTATTTTTGGGCCAGCACGTCGCAGGCGACCTGAGACCACTCTTCAGGCACCATAATGGCGTCCTGGGAAAAGACCACAGAACCGTCAGGGTTTTTGATCTCGCTCTTGATCGTTCGAAACGGGATGGTCTCGTAGGGTGAGGTGCCAGCCGTTGTAAACCTGCGCGTGATCCGCATGTCAAATCCCTCTTTGGCCGTTTCGGCCTCAAACTATGTTCTCTGCCGCCTCAACCGGGCGCAGAATCAAAAAAATTCGCACCATGTTCTGGTCCGTCGCGACACATCTGCGATTCAAGCAAACCCCTCAGCCCATCGCGCTGGAAATCAATATGTAGTAGGTTAAAATCCAGCACACACAAGGTACGCCTTGAGGGCCGATCGTTCAACAATATTTTGTGCTTAAGCTCTGAAAAACAACAATATTTCGCTATATATTGTTGTTGTGGAGTTAACACTCCATTGATCCATTTCCCGCCATTTCTATGGTTCACAGTGCTGGACGACACGTCGGAAAACGGCCATATTCCTGGCCTGTTTCGTCTCTCAGGAAAGACCCCGTTATGACCTTAGGCACTAGGCTTTACACCAAATTCAGGGGGCAAAAGGTCGGTGAAGACGACCTGGGTAATACCTATTACCGCTCG
Organism: Rhodospirillaceae bacterium; assembly: GCA_040221475.1. Classification (GTDB taxonomy): domain Bacteria; phylum Pseudomonadota; class Alphaproteobacteria; order Rhodospirillales; family Rhodospirillaceae; genus WLXB01. Next base: position 291,361 of record JAVKEJ010000053.1, read on the forward strand.
AATAAGAAGCGGGCCGGTAACCGGGAAGAACGTTGGGTGATTTTTGCCGGTGATGCTGAGGCTTCTAAAGTCCCGGCAGAGTGGCATGCATGGCTTCATCACACTACAGATGAGCCGATTCAGGGTCCTAAGAAGTCCTGGCAGCGGCCTCATCTAGAAAATGTGACAGGCACAGAAACCGCCTACCTTCCCCCCGGACATGATCGTAAAGGGGGCGCGCGTGCCAAGGCGACCGGGGATTATGAAGCCTGGACCCCAGATGGTTGATCTGAACCGCAAAGAAGTATCGGTTGGAGCCGTCACTCTTATTTTAGTCTTAGGTACCCTATCTTTGCTTGTCTCTGGTGCACCGGAATCTCAGACCCCTCAAAGCACCGGGCTAAGGCTAACCGCTGAATTTAATCGCATCGATGGTCTTAGTGTTGATAGTCCGATTAGGATGGCTGGAATTGATGTCGGTCGCGTAAGCCAACTCAAGCTTGGAAATGATAAGCAAGCCATGGTGTCGATTGAGATATTTGATCCGAGTTTACCTATTCCATCGGATACGGCAGCTGTCATTGAAACCGACGGTATTTTTGGCGAAAAATATATTGAACTTCACCCCGGCGGTGAGCTTGAGTCGCTAAAATCAGGTCAACAGGTTGCGTACACTCAGGATTCGGTTGTCCTAGAGACACTGCTCAATCAGGTTGTTGCCCGGGCAAAAACTAACCGCCGTAAAGAGAGTGGGGAGTAAAAATGAAGCGGAACCCCATTGAAACAGTTCTTGGCGCTGTGGTGCTTTTCGTTGCAGCGATTTTTCTGTTTTTTGCCTATTCCACAGCACAAGTTGCGACGCGCGATGGCTATGAGGTTGAAGCGACGTTCTTAAAGGTTGGCGGTTTGCAGGTTGGCAGTGATGTTCGGATCAGTGGCATCAATGTTGGCACTGTCACCTCTCAATCACTTGACAAAAAAACGTATGAGGCTCGTGTGAAACTCGTGATTGATCCAACAGTATCCCTGCCAAATGATACCGTTGCCTCAATCGTTGGTGATGGGCTTTTGGGCGGTAAATATGTTGATCTCAGACCCGGACAATCTGCGGATAATCTGGAAGATGGCGGAGTTATAGAAAATAGTCAGGATTTTCAATCGCTTGAGGATTTAGTTGGGGAGATCATTTTCCTGGCGACCGGAGGCGACTCATGATGTCTATGTGTGCCTTTCTATCGACATGTTGCCGTGTAAGATTGATGATTGTTCATATCGATCGATTTTAAGGCGCTTGGTCTTGTTTCTCCGTTTTTCATTTTTCATTTTTATTTTATTGTTTCCGGGAATGGTTGGCGCGACCTACCTGCCAACTGATACAGCTGTTTTACGTTGGTTGGATAAAGTCACAGGTCGGGTGAGCACACTAGAAGCCTGGGTCGGTGATGTTGTTCCGATTGGGACAATTTCGATCGAAATTCAGACATGTATGACTCGACCGCCGGAGGAGACGCCTGAGAGCGCCGCTTTCTTGACAATCAACGATGAGAAATCCGACGGCTCGGTCGTAGAAGTGTTTTCAGGCTGGATGTTTGCGTCTAGCCCTGCTTTATCCGCGATGGATCATGCTGTCTACGATGTATGGGTCTTGGACTGCGAGAATAGAAGGCGTTCAATTTCAGACTGATCCGGAATTGGACCAAATCGCGCCATTTTCTTTAGGGCAGCGTCAAGTTGCTGCATGTAATCATCGTGCGAGATTTCAATAGCCCCAAACTGTTTAAGATGCTCGGTAATGAATTGGGTATCTAGCAACAGGTATCCGCCAGTTTTCATTAGCGCGACAAGATAGCAAAGCGCAATTTTTGACGCATTATCCCTTCGAGTGAACATGCTTTCACCAAAGAACACAGCCCCCATTGCCAGCCCGTACAATCCCCCGACAAGTTCGTCGTCATCCCAAACTTCAACGCTATGGGCAAGGCCAGCTTCGAAAAGATCGGAGAATAATTCTACAATTTTCTGATTGATCCACGTGTCTTCTCTGTCAGAACTGGATTCTGCACAACCGGATATAACTTCTTCGAACGCAGTATCTATTCTAACTGTGAATGCAGAGCGCCTAAGGGCTTTGCGTAAAGATTTCGGAATGTGGAAGTCAACTAACGGTATTATGCCGCGTTCTTTGGGTTGCACCCAATATACATCTTGATCATGCCGAGACTTTGCCATTGGAAACACTCCAACAGTATAAGCTTTAAGTAGCAATTCTGGGGTGATTTGTGTCACCTGTGCAGCTGTTACTCCTTAGTCTCAAGCACAAACTTTTCTAGCCAACGAATATCGTATGATCCATCGATAAAGTCTGGCGCGTTTACAAGTTTTTCGTGCAGCGGAATTGTTGTCTTGACGCCACCAATCACAAATTCACCTAAAGCACGCCTCAATCTCATAAGGCACTCGTTTCTATTGCGTCCATGGACAATCAGTTTTGCAATCATACTATCGTAGTAAGGTGGTACAACTGCACCAGCAAAAAGGCCCGAGTCCACCCGAACTCCCAAGCCACCGGGCATATGATATTCAACGACTTTCCCAGGGGAGGGCGTAAAGGTAACTGGGTCTTCTGCGTTTATTCGACACTCAATGGCGTGCCCTGACATAACAATATCTTCTTGCTTTAAGTCTAGTGTTGCGCCGTCAGCAATTCTGATTTGTTCCCTTACCAGATCAATACCTGTCACCATTTCTGTAATGGGATGCTCGACCTGCAGTCTGGTGTTCATCTCAATGAAATAGAATTCGCCATTCTCGTATAGAAATTCTACGGTTCCAGCATTGCGATAACCTATCTCGCGCATTGCGTCGCAAACGACTTTACCAATTCTTGTTCGTTCGCTGTCATTTAGCGCGGGTGATGGAGATTCCTCTAATACCTTTTGGTGTTTTCGTTGTAATGAACAATCGCGTTCCCCTAAGTGCACAACATTTCCGAAAGAGTCTGCAAGAACCTGAATTTCGATATGTCTCGGGTTAGAAAGGTATTTCTCCATGTAGACTTCGCCATTGCCGAACGCAGACTTTGCTTCACTTGATGCAACTTTAAAGGCTTCGATAACGTCCTTTTCTGTCTCGGCGACTTTCATTCCACGTCCGCCACCACCTGCGGAGGCTTTAATGAGAACGGGGTAGCCGATTTCTGCTCCGACCTTGAGCGCGTCATCCGGTGTTTCTACGGCCCCATCTGAGCCTGGTACGACCGGGATACCACTTCTTTTGGCAGCCAGCTTGGCTTCTACTTTATCGCCCATGATCCGAATGTGTTCCGGGGTTGGCCCGATAAAAGTTATCCCATGCTCTTCAATCATTTCAGCGAAGTCGGCGTTCTCAGATAGAAAACCGTATCCAGGATGAATCGCATCCGCATTAGTTACCATCGCCGCTGATATGATTGCCGCCTTGTTTAGGTAGCTATCAGTTCCCGGCGGTGGACCGATACATACAGATTCATCAGCCAATCTGACATGCATTGCTTCGGCATCGGCAGTTGAATGAACTGCGACGGTGCGAATGCCCATTTCTCGGCAAGCGCGTAAGATGCGGAGAGCTATTTCACCTCTGTTGGCAATAAGAATTTTTTCGAACATGACGCCTCGCTTGAGTTAGTCAATTACAACAAGCGTCTGATCGAACTCGACAGGTTGACCATCCGTTACGAGAACAGAGGTAACTGTTCCAGCTTTGTTTGCGCGAACCGGATTAAATGTTTTCATAGCTTCGATCAGGAGAAGAGTTTGTCCTTCTTCAACCTTATCTCCAGCTTTTATAAATGGAGGAGTATCTGGTTCTGCAGCCAAGTAAGCGACACCAACCATTGGGGCTTTAATAGCCCCGGGGTGATTTGAAGGATCTGCAACTGATTGATCACCATTGGCAGGTATCAAGGCGGCAGACGCCGGAGATGCCATCGGCGCAGTGGGAGCGGCAACCATATACGAAGCCTCTTTGATTTGGCGGGCTACTCGAATTCTAAGCCCACCCATATCATATTCAATTTCCGAGAGGTTGGTTTCATCCAGGATTTCGGCCAGTTGCCTTACAAGCTGACTATTAAAATCATCGTCTGAATTAGAAACTTCTTTGGTTGCTTTTGTCATCAGATTTGTTCGCTCTTTAATAGTTTTGCCATTGCATTTACTGCTAGGACATAGCCTTGCGATCCGAATCCGCAGATTACGCCGTTAGCAGCTTTAGATATGTATGAGTGGTGCCGGAATTCTTCTCGTTTGTAAATATTGGATAAATGAACCTCAATGATTGGAATTTGAGTTGCCAGTAGGGCATCCATAATTGCAACTGAAGTGTGGGTGTAACCAGCAGCGTTAATAATCAGTCCGTGCCCGTCTCTTTGCGCTTCATGCACCCAATTTACGATAACGCCTTCTTCATTACTTTGGCGGAATACAATATCTATTTCTAATGTTTTCCCTGCCGTAACGGTCACATTTTCAATGTCTGCAAGAGTGGTGTGGCCATAGACATCAGGTTCTCGGGTTCCCAGCAGGTTTAGGTTGGGTCCGTTTATGACGAATACCTTGTAACTCACTGAAATCGGCCTTTTGGTAGAGTAAAATAAGAACTTGCAAGCATATAAATTGGAGGTAGCTATACCATGTTGTTCTTTAGGGTGAAACGATACAAGACCAATTTATATTTGATCTGGTATGTTGAAATAGCAGCTACTGGGACCCATTATTGACCCAATCGAAACAAGTATACTGGGCGCTACAAGGATGAAAATGCAGATTACGCTTAATGGCGAACATAAGGACCTTGCTGATGCCACAACTATTAGGGTGTTGTTGACAGATTTAGGAATAGATCCCAAAAAAGTTGCGGTTGAGAGAAACCTGGAGATCGTCCCAAAGTCGCAGTTTGATAGCACGGTCGTTCAGAATGGCGACCGGCTTGAGGTTGTTCACTTTATTGGAGGCGGTGACGGTCCAACGCACTCAGATATCCTTGAGGTTGCTGGAAGGCATTTTCGATCTAGATTATTAGTTGGAACAGGAAAGTATAAAGATTTCGAGCAGACCGCAGAGGCTATTGCTGCTTCAGGCGCAGAGATCGTGACCGTTGCAGTTCGTCGCGTAAACATTTCAGATCCGTCACAGCCAATGCTGATCGATTTCGTGGACCCGGCAAAATACACTTTCTTGCCTAATACAGCAGGTTGTTACACCGCATTAGAGGCAGTAAGAACATTGCGGCTGGCCAGAGAGGCTGGAGGATGGGATTTGGTTAAGCTTGAAGTTTTAGGCGACGACAAAACACTTTATCCGAATGTCATTGAGACATTGGAAGCGGCCAAGAAACTCGTGGATGAAGATTTTAAGGTTATGGTTTACACGAATGATGACCCAATAATGGCTAGGAAGCTAGAAGACATTGGATGTTGCGCTATTATGCCCTTAGCTGCGCCAATAGGCTCTGGACTGGGAGTTCAAAACCCTGTGCAAATACGCCTTATCATTGAGCAGTCATCGGTCCCCGTCTTAGTTGATGCAGGTGTTGGTACAGCGTCCGACGCGGCAATCGCGATGGAGTTAGGATGTGATGGTGTTTTGATGAACACAGCAATCGCGCAAGCGAAAGATCCTATTACTATGGCTAAATCAATGAAGTTGGCCGTAGAGGCGGGCAGGCTTGCTTATCTTGCTGGCCGCATGCCTAAAAAACTCTATGCTGACCCTTCATCACCTTTGGCAGGATTGATTTAGTAGTAATCGTATTTCTGGTTCGTTAGGGGAAACCAGCTCTTGTGTTCGACAATGTTATTGCATTAACACGGTTCAGTTGTTCCGCTGAGGGCCTAAACTTGGCAGCGTTGACGTTGCCTTTAATTTGCGATGACTTTGTTGCGCCAGCAATAACACTTGATACATTGGCATTTTCTAACAACCAGCCAAACGCTAATTCAAGCAGGCTGTTACCATAGTTGTCACAAATTTCTTGTAACTTTTGAACTTTGTCAAAGCGAGACTCTGACCAGAAGGCTTCTGCCATGGCAGCTCTGTCTTTCCAGGCATGCCACCTAGTTCCTTTTTGGGGTGCTTTATCGCGCTTGTACTTTCCAGTTAGTAAACCGCTTTCGAGCGGAAAAAAAGGTAGAATGCCAGCACCATACTTTTTAGCTGCTGGCATAAGGTCGTGTTCTATATCTCTGCTGAGTAAGCTGTAACGGTTTTGTGCTGATATAAATTCTTCTAGCCCTTCAGATTTGGCAATAAGGTTGGCTTCTACTAATTGCCAACCAGAGAAGTTCGAGCATCCTACATACCGAACCTTACCTTGGTGAACCAAGTCTGTAAGCGCTCTCATGGTTTCTTCTATTGGTGTGCTGAGATCGGGTGTGTGTAGCTGGTATAAATCAATATAATCAGTGTTTAAGCGTTTGAGACTTGCCTCTGCGGCCTGCATAATGTGTCGGCGTGATGCTCCTGTCTCCAACGGTGTATCGCCCATCGGGTTCCCAAATTTGGTGGCAATTACGGCATTTGGGCGTTCTTTTCCGAGCGCTTTACCGAGGAACACTTCTGATTTGCCTCGACCACCGTAAATGTCAGCGGTATCGAATAATGTTATGCCACTATTCAATGCGGCCTTCACGACGACCGTCGCTTTTTGTTGATCTATCAGCATGCCAAAGTTGTTGCAGCCGAGCCCGAGGGCAGAAACTTTAAGCCCAGATTTACCAAGATTCCGATATTCCATGCACTGCTGCCCTCAACTGATTGATGCCCACAACTTGAGTCGCAGTACATCCTGAATGACCTTTGATAACCGGGCAATTGTTGCCTATCTGGTGCACTGAATGTGCGTTGATTACTGATATTATCGTAGAGTGACCCCGTTTAACCTATTGATATTATTATATAAATAAAATGGCATCAATATTGCTTCTATAGAGGGGAAGATTTGTGTCTGGTTCCTTTGTGGCCGGCGCTTTGAGGAGCAAGAGCGATGAGCATCCATGGTACGTTTAGTACAGCGACGTTGGCGTTAACTGCGCAGGCGCAGCATTTGTCGAATATCGCAACGAACATCGCCAATGTTCAGACAAACGGATACAAAGAGCAGACCACGAATTTTAAGACGTTGGTGAATCACGTATCCGGTGCTCAGCACCGGAGTTTCTTTGCGGTAAACACTGTTGATACGCGTCAAGTTGATAAACAGGGTCTGATTCTCACGACTCAACGTCAATTGGATTTGGCAATTGACGGCAAAGGTTTATTTGTCACCAATGTTGAGCCAGATGGAACGGGTGATTGGCAGTTTACGAGAGATGGTGGCTTCATTGGTCGCTCTGTTCAGTTTGATACCGATAGTGATGGCGATGGCCAAAATGACCAGGGGTCAGTTCTGAACACCATCGCTGGTAATACGGTGTTTGGCTGGCCGGCAAATCAAGACGGCACATTTGATGAAGTAAATGATGTTAATGCTCTGCAGCCGGTTACGATCAATTCAAATCAAGTCTTCGCTGCCCGCCCGACAACTCAGATTAGTCTACAAGCCAACGTATCGGCAGAAGACACGGGCAGGCAATCAGTGGGATTGCCCTTCGTTGATGCGGCAGGAGATAGCAGAACATTAACGTTAGGGTTTAATGCTTCCACAACAAATGACTACACTCTGGATGTCTCCAGTATCACAAATGGTAATCAGCCGGTTGCCGTAACTGTGGAGCCAGCCACGGCAAGCTTTACCGGGTTCGGCACACTTGCTGCGCCAGCAGACGGGCTATTCACTGTAACCATTAATGATGCGACCGGCCCACAAGTCATAACCATTGATTTGTCAAAAACCACGCAGTTTCAATCGACGGGTAATTTGGAAGTTATCAACCTTGAACAGGATGGGCTGCAGGAAGGATTACTGCGATCCACGTTTTTCGATAAAAATGGTGTGTTGTACGGAAGTTTTACTAACACCGGTTTGGTGCCTCTCTTTAAGCTACCAATGGCGACTTTTCCGTCTCCAAATAATCTTGAAGCAATAAATGGTAATTTCTTTAAGGCAGATCCGAGGGCTGGGCAGTTGGAACTACAAGCTTTGGGTTCTGTAAGTGGTTTGGCCCAAGTAGTGGTAGGCGCGCTTGAGCAATCGAACGTCGATCTTGCTGATCAGTTTACTAAGATGATTGTTACCCAGAGAGCCTATTCTAGCTCTGCGACTGTTCTTAGAACTGCGGATGAAATGTCACAGCAAGCTCGGGACCTTAAACGCTAGAAGGGCTCTAGCTGGCCCGCCTCATTAATAGCTTCTCTTTATAGACTTCATGGACTGAGACACCAGCCGTTGATGCAATCTCATTCGGAGTCATTCGTGTTTCTCTAAGCAGCACTCTTATGAAGTCAGGACGGGAGCGCCATGAACCTGAGTTGGTCCGCCGAGATGCGGCAGGTTTCTTTGTGGTGTGCTGTTCTTCATCAAGCTGTAGACCTCTTTTGATAGCGTCTGCTAAAGCTTGATCGTATTTTTTCTTTTCGGCAGCGAGTTTCTCACTCTCGGAGCGATAGGTTTCTCGCGGTGCTGTAAATGTCTCTCCAAATTCGGCAGAATCTTGTTTCTTCTTTCTTCGTTTGCTTATTGGCTTTTCATCGTGACGGTTTCGTCCACGATCACTCATGCCCGCAGCTTCATGCAAGCTCATGCCACGCGATTTTGCCAACCGAGTTGCAGCTGCCAGCGCTGCTTCTTTTTCGCCCTCATAGGAGGTTGAATTGGCGACTTCCAAGAGTTTGCGAAACTTGTCGCGTTCGCGTTCAGTAAAAGTTTCAGGTCCAGTCATAATATCTATCCGATAAATCAACCAGGAGACTGTGCTTGTTCAACCAACTGATTGAACTGTTCCGCAGAAACTGCGCCAGGAATTAAGGCAGACCCCACAATAAATGCTGGTGTGCCGCTTATTTCAAGTTGCTGCGCAATAGCCCGGTTTTTGTCGATAATCTCATCGAGGCTTGGATCTTTCATGTCTTTCTGAAGTTGATCTACATTCAGTCCCACGCCTCTTGCTAGGGTCATAATTGTGCTTTCATTCAAACTACCGCGATGGCTCATCATTGCTTGGTGAAACGGTCCGTAAAGATCCTGTTCGCGTGAAGCAAGAGCCGCTTTAGAGGCTATTACAGAATTTGGACCGAGAATTGGAAACTCGATCAAAACAAGGCGAATCTCTTCATTATCTTGCATACTGTCGAGTACGGTCTGAAACATGGACTTACAGTATCCACAGTTGTAGTCAAAAAACTCAACTACGGTTACTTGACCGTCAGGATTACCAATGACCGTATTTTCTGGCGGATCAATGAGTTCGGCTTGGAGTTGCGCCAGATTTTGCTGCTGCCGTTCCAGCTTTGCTGATTCTTGGTTTGCTTGCAAAAGTGTTATGGCTTCAGCAATTATTTCTGGATTCTCAAGGATGTATTCACGCACTAATTCTTTAATGCGATTTTCCTGAGGTGGGCTGAAATCAGTCACTTGAGCGGATGCTGTTGCCGCCAACAATGTACAAGCGGCAATGACGAAATGAGCCAGGATAATCTTAGAAACCCTCTGGAAAGTAGTCATTTTGGCCAATAACTCCATCGAAACCACCTTAAATCTACACTTAATGAGAGGGTATGGAGGCTTCACAGCCTTAAGTCCAGCTTGATTGTTACAAGTTCTGTTCACAAATCGTAAAGATTAGCGACGTCTGTTGCGTTGATCTTCCATATAGTTGCTGGCAACTGCTTTAATGTCTTGCAAGCGAACCCAAACAGGCGTCCCAGTTGGCAAGAATTCCTCAGCCTTTCTAGTGTGGCGTATGACGTCTCCAAATTGACCTAGAAGTAAGGCTCTTTCTGCTGCTGCGTATGACGATAAGCCAGGTTGATCGTTAATCGCGTATGACTTTGCCGATAAATTCCAAGCAAAAATATCAGTTGGATCTTCTTGCAATGCCACTCTTAGGGCGTTTTGGGTCTCTTCAACCAATGCAGGGTCACCAGATTCAACCATTGCGTGGGCCTGTGCAACTAAAATCAGGGGCGCAAATGGAAGGATTCTGGTCGCCTCCCGATAGGCTTCTATGGCTTCAGGAATACGGCCATTCTCTAGAAGCATTTGACCTTTGAGTTCCCAGAAGTATGGATCCTCGGGGCGCTCTTCGATTAGCCCGTCAATGAGAGGAACTGAAAGATCTAGTCTTCCCCGGCGGTAATGCGCCACAGAGCGTGCATAACGCGCAGCAAGACTCAGGTCGGACTCTGGATATTTCTGTAGCGTTAGATTTTGCGGTTTTAAGAACGAATAGAGTTTTGCAACGACTCTACGATGACGTTCTTCTAAAGCCTCGTTTGGTGGAACTGATGAATACTCTGATTGCTCAATGTGAGCCCGGATAGAACTCATGCGATTGCGCGTTAGTGGGTGGGTGCGAATGTAAGGGTCTTGGCGATCTGTAATGAGAAGTTCTTGGCCGGAAATACGTTCAAAGAAATTATACAAACCTTCCGCTGATTGCTGTGTCCCTTCTAATGCTTTGAGTGCGAATTGATCTGCTGAAGATTCTTGACCACGGCTATAGGCAAGAATTTGGCGTTGTGCGGTCCCTTGGCCACCCAATGCTACAGCCATACCCAAATCCGAGTTTCCTGTCGCCACGCCTGCCGCTACGCCGAGCAACGTTGTTAATAAGGTTGTGGTTAATGCGGCGTCAATTTGATCGCTAAACATGACAGCATGTCCGCCGACGATATGCCCAGTTTCGTGTGCAATAACCCCAATAACTTCTGATGAGCTATTCGCCGCCATCAGAGTTCCAGTGTTTAAAAACATGCGATTGCCATTTGTTACAAAGGCATTAAGCGAGTTATCTGCAATTATTCTTATCGTCACAGACTCTGGTGGAATACCGGCTGCCTCAAAAATGGGAGTGGAATAGGCTTGGATCGTGTCCTCAATCTCTGTATCCCGGATCAGACTAAAGCCTTGTGCGAGAGCCAATTGACTCTGCCACGGGAAACTCATGGCCAGCAGAAAGATTAAAAGCTTATGTGTAGTAGTGGCTTGGGTCACAGATTCACCAGGTTAGCGTTGATAGGCAAGGTTCTGAAGGATAGTCGTTACCGCCTTTTAAGATAAGAGAATGCTATCCAACAATACAGGGATTCCAAAGTGACATTGTGGCGTAACGATGGTCGATATAAGAGAGGTTGGTTTTGCAGCTTCATTTTCCTGGGTTTTTTGTCCGGCTGTGAAAGTGCCGAATTAGGCTCTCTTTCTGCCATTTCAGGGTCCCCGACAGTTGGCGGAATCGTCGTGGCTGATGATCCGCAGGCTGCTGTTATGGCCCAAAAGATTCTCGATGGCGGTGGTACAGCGGCAGACGCTGCCGTTGCACTGGGTTTTGGTCTAGCTGTCACGCTTCCTTCCAGAGCTGGCCTTGGTGGTGCTGGCGCGTGTATCGTTTATGATTATGAAACTCGCCTTGCAGAGTACCTTGATTTTAGACCAAAACCTGCAGTTAATTACCAAGAACATGCTAAATGGCAGATGTCTATTCCTGCGCTTGCAGCGGGATTGTTTGCTTTACATGCTAAGTATGGAGTTCTTTCATGGTCACAGGTTGTCTCGCCTGCCGAGACTTACTCGCTTTTTAACAGGAAAGTTGGAAGAGCACTCGCAATAGATATCGAAGCGCATTCGCGTGTGTTATCTAACGACCCATCTGCCCTAGACGCTTTCATGTCATCTACCCGAACGCTCGCAGGGGAGGGGGCAAGCGTTCTGCAAGTGAATCTCGCTTCAACACTTAGTCGTATTCGTGAGAGAGCCGCTCCAGATTTTTATAATGGAGAACTGGCGCATGATATCGCTCAAGCTTCAAAGTCTGCAGGTGCATCGCTAGGGATCTCCGATTTGAAAGGTTTCAAGCCAAATTGGTTGCCTTTGAGTGGTGAGGCGGGGCATGGAGTTGTGCTCTACAATGATTTTACATTTCAGATAGTTGAGCCTCTTGCAGATAAGAATTTTGAGAAATTAAAAAGTGATGCCACGACTGGGTTTGCTGTCGCGGATGCTGCCGGTAACGCTGTTGTTTGTCAGCTAACGATGACAACACCTTTCGGTTTAGGTTTGATGTTGAACAAAGTCGGTTTTTTAGCCATCCCGGTTGATGGAAAGTTAGTCGGGGGAGAAACAATTTTACCGCCAATGGCTATAGCTATCGATGAGTACAACAATCGGCTTACTTTTGTTGGTGTGTCGAAACAGTCAGAAGATTTTGAGGTACTCAATATTGCGTTGAAGCAGAGTCTTGCCTCGAAAAAATCTTCTCGGCCTATTTCAAGGCAAACGGCAATGCGGACGCTAGCGGGTTATCCGGGTGTAAATATGCTGCACTGTAAGAATGGATTAGTGCCTTCGTTTGCAAACTGCGAGGTATATAAAGACCCTCTAGGATATGGATACGGAATTATCAGTTATGGGGAGCCTTAATTATGGCTTTTAAGGTCTCGCAACGCGGACGTGTGCCACCATTTTTAGTTATGGATGTTATGAAGGCTGCTGCGCAACAAGAGGCGGCTGGCAGCGATGTTATACATCTCGAAGTTGGTCAGCCTGAAACTGGTCTTCCAAAAATTGCCGCTGGTCCCGTCAAAAGTTTAATCGATGAGTTGTCGCTAGGTTATACAGTTGCTAGCGGCATCCTAGAATTGCGCGCTCGCATTGTTGAGCATTATCGAAAAACATATGGAGTTGTCTTAAGTGAAGACTCAGTATTCGTAACTACTGGCTCGTCTGCTGGATTTCAACTTGCGTTTCTAGCGGCATTTGATGCCGGAGACCGGGTAGCTTTGGCATCTCCAGGCTATCCCGCGTATCGCCATATTCTGACCTCGCTGGGATTAGAACCAGTTTTGCTTGATGTTGGTGAAGGTACCCGTTTTCAACCAAGCGTAGACTTAATTAAAGAATTGGATCGTCCGATTGACGGACTGATTATAGCCAGTCCTTCCAATCCTACAGGAACTATCATCCCAAAATCTGAATTCATAGAGTTGGTTGAGTACTGTCACCGTGAGGGCATAAGACTCATATCGGATGAGATTTATCATGGGATTTCTTTTGATACTGAAACGGCAACGGCGGCAAGGCCGGAAGGCTATGAAATTGTCGTTAATAGTTTTTCCAAATACTTTTGCATGACTGGCTGGCGCATAGGTTGGATGATTGTTCCTCCGGACCTAATGAGATCAGTCGAATGTCTGGCACAAAATCATTACATCTCTCCTCCAACGATCTCTCAGTGGGCCGCTGTTCATGCATTTGGAGGTCTTGAAGAGCTTGAGCAGAACGTTGCCCGCTACCGCCGAAACAGAGATGTATTAATCGATCAGTTACGCCAATCAGGACTACAAAAAATCGCGCCGTCAGATGGTGCATTTTACTTGTATGTCGACATTTCTGACTCGCAGATCAAGAGCGATGTCTACTGTCGTAAACTTCTTGAAGATACAGGCGTTGCTATAACACCTGGGTATGATTTTGATCCCTTGAATGGCGACAAAAACGTCAGAATATCTTTTTCTGTTTCAACAGAAAAAGTCATTGAGGCCGCGAGTCGAATCAAGTCCTGGTCACGCTCTTTAATCTACTAACAGTAAAAACTTAATTTGTACCGTTATTCCACCACCCTTTTTTGGGAGGGCCGCTTGGAACTTCTAAGGGGGCGGGCGCAAGTTTTTCTTGAGAAGGTGGCGTGATGCTCTCTTTCGGAGTTGTATTTGTTGTGCTCGGCGATTTTTTCTCAGCGGAATGAGTTGATTTTACTTCTGTCTTTACTTTGGAATCAGAAGCACTGTTATTTGAGTCCGACACGGTTGATCTAAATGCTTCAGCACCCTTTTTAAAGACATCAAGGAAACGGGAACTTGTTTTTGGTGTAACAGCTGGAGAAGGCTGAACAGGAATCGGGTCAGCTGAGGAAACCTCATTACTTGAATCTGAAAAAGTGTTTTGCTCTTCTTTAGGCTGTGGCTGTTGCGAAGAACTTGATTCTGAACTGTCCGTGACGGAGTCTTCCGTCTTTCTACGTCTTCTCCGTCCGCCTCGTCGTCCGCGTCGACGGCTCTTAGTCTGACCTTCGTCATCTTCACGCTTTATATCAGAAATACTTGAATCACCTTGAGATGTTTTTTTACCATCACTCGTGAGATTATCAGAAGATTCTGAGCTGGTGTTGTCCTGATTGATGCTGACTGTTTCAACCTCTTCCGTGCGTTTTTTTCTTCTTCTTCTGCGCTTTTTCTTTGGACCTTCACTTGACGTATCATCGACTTCTTTGGTGTCGTTGGACACAAGAGCTTCAGTCTGGGTTTCTGTAACTAATTGCTTTGCAGGTTCGGACTGTTTTTGGGTATCGCCTTTGACGCGTTCCATTCTAACATCTGGCGGAATAAGGCTGTCGTCACCAAGGATGTAAACATTCATTTCATAGCGTTTTTGAATTTCTTCAAGTCCTAAACGCTTATAGTTCAGTATGTATAATGCGACGTTTGGATGAACAGATACAGTTAACTCTGAAGTTCGATGCCTGAGTCCTTCTTCCTCAATCGCCCGCAGGGTCTGTATGGAAGTGGATTCAATTGACCGAATCATTCCTGTGCCGGCGCAAGATTTGCAAACCTCAAAATTAGCTTCAATCAGGCTTGGACGCAGACGCTGGCGAGATAACTCAAGCAGTCCGAAATGGCTTATCCGACCGACCTGAATTCGAGCACGATCACTCTTGAGTGCTTCTTTTAGCCTACGTTCAACAGCGTGATTGTTTTTGTTTTCATCCATATCGATGAAATCAATAACAACAAGCCCGGCCAAATCCCTTAGCCTGAGTTGCCTGGCTATCTCGTCCGCTGCCTCCAAGTTTGTCTTCAGCGCAGTTTCTTCAATATGACGTTCTTTTGTTGACCGACCAGAGTTTACATCAATGGCAACTAATGCTTCAGTTTGGCCAAATACGATTGATCCGCCTGATTTGAGTTGAGCGGTCGGGCTATGCATTGCGTCAAGTTGACTCTCAACTTGATAACGATGAAATAATGGAATTGTGTCGTCTTTGTAGCGCTGCACTTTCTTTGCATGGCTAGGGGTCAGGGTCTTCATGAAGTCCTTGGCCGCTTTATATCCTTCCTCTCCTTCCACAAGAATTTCTTCGATATCTTTTGAATAGACATCTCGGATTGACCGTTTGATCAAATTTGCTTCTTCGTGAATTAATGCAGGCGCACGGGATTCCATTGTGACTTCACGAATCTGATTCCAGGTGCGTTGAAGGTACTCATAATCTCTTTTGACTTCAGCTTTGCTTCTTTCTGCGCCGGCAGTTCTAAGGATGACAGCCATGTGTTCTGGGATTTTCAAATCTGAAACAATTGATTTGAGTCTTCTACGATCTTTTACATTTGTTATTTTGCGCGAGACCCCGCCGCCGCGTGCACTGTTAGGCATAAGAACGCAATAACGCCCAGCGAGTGATAGATAAGTTGTTAATGCGGCTCCTTTATTGCCACGCTCTTCTTTGACGACTTGTATAAGCAGGATTTGCTTGCGTTTAATGACCTCTTGAATCTTGTATCGTCTTGAAGCAACAAATTTTCTCCGGTGAGAATCTAAATTCTCTTCCGTTTCGTCTTCTCCTCCTACTTCCTCTACATTTTTATTTTCGAACTCATGACTCTCATGTTGGTCAGGTTTTTCTGAGTCTGATGTCGTTTGTGTTTCATCATTTGAGTCTGCGGGGTTTTCGTTTGATATATCAGAGATTTTTTCGACTTCGTCGCTTGATTGAGAGCTGCTTATTTCGTTTGAAGAAGAGTTATCCTGAGTGTTCGTGAGAATATCTTCCTTTTTGCTTACATTTTCATCAGCATCCCGCTCTGTTAGATCTCCATTTGCTGTCGCCTCAGTCGCAGAAACTGTTTCAGAGTCCTGTGGGACGTCCTCATTAAGGGGCCCTTGATCGGTAACTGCATCGTTTAAAATGACAGGTTCTTGTTTCAGAGCTACTGTTTTATTGTCATCTGATGTGCTTGAGGACAGGCTTTGATCTAGATCATCATCGTCAGCAATTGCTTCATCGTGGGCTTTCGCTTCGGCGAGAAGAGCTTCTCGGTCAGCGACTGGAATTTGATAATAGTCTGGATGAATTTCGCTAAAAGCCAGGAATCCATGTCGATTACCACCATAATCGACAAATGCTGCTTGTAATGAAGGCTCTACTCTTACGACTTTCGCGAGGTAGATGTTGCCCTTGTTTTGTTCTTTTGTTGAGGTTTCTAGATCAAACGCTTCAAGCCGCGTCCCATCTATAACGACCACTCGGGTCTCCTCCGGGTGGTTTGCGTCCACCAGCATTCTTTTTACCATGTAAGGTATAACTCCGTTGTATCAAAGCGGTCAGCTCTGCGCGCAGGCGCCCGCCTCGGTGTGATTTTGAAATTAGGGAGAAGTGGTCGCGTGCGTCCGGTGTGTTGTTAATTGATCCTAAGGCAGGTGCCTGAAGAACAAAGCAACGCAAGCTATGTAATGTTTTGTCAGCTTGTAGAACTCTTGCGGAGAGCACGGATACCACTTTCAATCAATATGTGCCGCTTCTTTGTTTACATAGCCAAGAAGGCGGCGTCTATGTCGTTTTAGCCAGTGCCAGAATGTGAAAGGTGAGACCGATCATAACCTGAACGGGTCCTTATAAAGGGGTGCCTAATATTTATTAGGTGTTCAGGGCCCGACTAATCGCTTAACACTCCGAACTTACTTTACTTTCTACCATCTTAACAATCTTTTCTTAAATTCACGGTGCTTTCATCCCAGCGTTGGTAGCTTCTTCGCAAACACTGTACGGATTCAGCAAGATTCGCTATATTATCCCAGAATTCTTTATACAAACACTACATGTTGATCAATATGAAGCGTCGCGTTCACCTTGACTCCGCAGGACAGCCTCTCTTTATTGGGCCTGAAAATGCTAATCTGCCGTCGAGCAGACGACGAATTCTGGGGCTCCTTGTGGGCACAATTGGGGTGTCGGCAACCAATAGCGTATTTGCAGCTCGACCCACAGCCACATCCTTTAGATTACATGATCACGGTACCCACACGCGGATCGTGCTTGAGTTAACCAGTGGTGCTGACTTCACAATATTCCAATTAACTGATCCATGGCGGACAGTCATTGACCTACCAGAAGTCATATGGAACTTACCTCAAGACACAGATGTATTAAATGAAGGGGTGGTCAGAGATATGCGATACGGGCTGTTCCAGCCCGGACATTCGCGTGTTGTTATTGATCTTGTTAGGCCCGCTAACGTGGATCGTGCTTTTGTGCTTGCTCCCACGGCCACGACTCCCTGGCGTTTGGTCATAGACCTGAAATCCGTTCCGGAATCACTTTTCATGGAAAAACTGGGTCCGGCCAATCGTATTGTGATTGCTCGCCCCGATACGGGCGCACCTGTTGCGACCACGCCAAATGTAGCCTTTTTGGAAAGCTCAACGGACGGGCGCCGAATTCCATTGCCCCATCGCAAGCCTGCAGTTAAGCCATCAGAGAGAAAGCCTGTTATAGCCATTGATCCAGGTCATGGTGGTGTTGATCCAGGGGCTATTGGTGTAACTGGCGTGAGAGAAAAAGATGTTACTTTAGCTGCCGCACAGCAATTGAAGGCGTCTCTAGAGAAGACTGGGCGGTACAAAGTTGTATTGACGCGGAATCGAGATATTTCCTTGCAATTGCGGCAAAGGATTACGCTCGCGCGAAGAGCCTCAGCAGACGTTTTTATTTCTATTCATGCAGATTCCATAAGCCGCCCTGATGTCAGGGGACTATCAGTATACACATTGTCTGAAACCGCCTCTGATAAGGAAGCCGCGAAATTAGCGGAGAAGGAAAATAAGGCTGATCTTATTATCGGAATGGACCTTACGCATGAGTCCTCTGATGTTAGAAATATTTTGATTGATTTGGCTCAGAGAGAGAGCATGAACTTGGCGGCTCATTTGGCTGCGACACTCATTTCTCAACTAAAGCGACAGGTTACGTTGCTACGCAACACTCACCGCTTTGCGGGTTTTGCAGTATTAAAGGCCCCCGATGTTCCTTCAGTACTTCTTGAGATGGGCTACCTTTCAAATCGGGAAGAGGAGCGGTTATTGAAGCAGTCCTCGTATCGTCAGAAATTGGTCGGCTCTATTGTGCAAGGCTTAGATACATATTTCTCAGAGGCTGACGTCGCAAGTCGGACATAATTCAACCTAGCTCGCCTGCAAAAGGACATGATTTTCCTTATCTATTGGCTAAACAACTATAGAGATGCGAAACAAATCAGGTCTGCTATGATTTTACCAGCCACGTTTACTGAACCCAAATACGATAACAGGTAATGTCTAGACTCTTATCGATATTTTTCTGCCTAATTATGCTGGCCATTTTTGTGGCCGGCGCGATCATGGTTTGGGTGTTTTATGAGTTTGGTAGGGATTTGCCTGACTATCGGCAACTTGCTGACTACGAGCCTGCTGTTATGTCCCGGGTTTATGCTGGTGATGGACGGTTGATCGAAGAATATGCGGTAGAAGGTCGTGTATTCGTGCCGTTCTCTGCAATACCCAAGCGTTTGGTGAATGCCTTTTTGTCGGCAGAGGATAAAACATTCTACTCGCATCCGGGGTTAGATTTTTTTGGCATCGCAAGAGCGGTTCTAACTAATTTTGAAGCAAGATTTACCGATAGGCGCATGGTCGGTGCCTCGACAATTACGCAGCAGGTTGCAAAGAACTTCCTTTTAACAAATGAGTACAGTTTTGACCGTAAGATTAAAGAAGCAATACTTGCACTAAGAATTGAGCAGGCATTCGAAAAAGATCAAATTCTCGAACTCTATCTAAATGAAATTTATTTTGGTTCAGGTTCTTATGGTGTCTCTGCAGCGGCAGTAAACTATTTCAATAAGTCGCTGGAAGAGCTTTCTCTATCTGAAATTTCTTTTCTTGCGGGGTTGCCTAAAGCGCCAAATAACTATCACCCGATTAGACGCCCCAAAGCAGCTGAAGAACGCCGTAACTACGTACTATCGCGTATGGTTGATGATGGAT
The DNA here is from genome assembly GCA_040221475.1 of Rhodospirillaceae bacterium. Lineage (GTDB taxonomy): Bacteria > Pseudomonadota > Alphaproteobacteria > Rhodospirillales > Rhodospirillaceae > WLXB01. Next base: position 310,546 of record JAVKEJ010000053.1, read on the forward strand.
ACATCTCAAGATCTGAAGCCAATTTGGCAAGGCAAGAGACAATAATAGTCCGGCAACGGGATAATACCGAAGCTGTCGAAGGAGGGCAGTATTTTGCAGAAGATGTGCGTCGACAGTTAATTGATCAGTACGGATCTACCTCATTATATGAGGGTGGTTTAGCGGTCAGGACATCATTGGAGCCAGATCTGCAATCAATCGCCGACAGGGTTTTAAGGGCCGGGCTGCTAGATTATGACCGAAGACATGGTTGGCGCGGCCCAGTAGAACGGATGTCAGTTGGTGCTGGCTGGGCTGAACGATTATCGCGTTTGTCGCTCCCTCCGGGATCATTGGAACAGTGGTCACTTGCTGTTGTTCGGCGGGTTAGCCCTCAATCTGCTGAATTGGTTCTCGCTAATGGCAGTACAGGCCAAATCCAACTCTCCGATGTGTTGTGGGCACGCGAATGGCGTAAAGGCCAGAAACTTGGTCCTCAAGTAGAGCGCATGGATCAAGTTTTAATGGAAGGCGACGTAATTCTCGTTGAGAGTTTAGGTGAAGAGGCATCTGAAGGTGTTGCCTTATATAGTCTTAGGCAGATTCCAGACGTCGGTGGTGCTATAGTTGCGCTAGATCCACATACTGGGCGCGTGTTGGCCGTTACAGGCGGTTTTTCGTATGAACTTTCTGAATTTAACAGAGCCACCCAGGCTAAACGCCAGCCGGGCTCTTCGTTTAAACCTTTCGTATACTTAGCCGCATTGGATAACGGCTATACACCATCAACACTGATTCTAGATGCGCCATTTGTCATTGATCAGGGACCGGGTTTGCCTAAATGGAAACCCAAGAATTATAGCGGCAGGTATTACGGTGAATCGACAATACGCACTGGAATTGAACAGTCTCAAAATTTAATGACTGTACGTTTGGCGCAGGCCATTGGTATGGACACTATAGCTGACTACGCTAAACGGTTTGGGTTAGTAGAAGAAATGCCTGCTAATTTATCGGCAGCATTAGGGTCGCAAGAAACAACACTTCTTAATCTCACTGCAGCGTATGCAATGCTTGTGAACGGCGGTAAAAAAATAACGCCAAGTCTAATTGACCGTGTACAAGATAGAAACGGCAAAACGATAACCAGAATTGATAACCGTGATTGTGAGAAGTGCAACCAATTGGACTGGAATACAGGCTCTCCTCCTGAATTGCCGGATTTAAGACAGCAACTAACTGACCCTGCAAGCGCATATCAAATAGTTTCAATTCTACAAGGTGCCGTTGATAGAGGGACTGGCCGACGCGTGTCTGCTGTTGGCAAGCCACTCGCTGGTAAAACAGGGACGACAAATGATAGTTTTGACTCATGGTTTTTGGGCTTCTCTCCTGATTTGGCTGTTGGGGTTTTTGTAGGGTTTGATGAACCCAAAACACTTGGTTCTAATGAAACGGGTGGAACAGTTGCGGCGCCAATTTTTCGCGATTTCATGGCAGATGCACTGGCTGATGAACCAGCAACACCATTTAGAATACCACCTGGCATCATAATGGTTAGAGTTACTCCTGACACAGGCTTGGTGGCACCATCTGGTACAAGCAATGCAATTTTGGAAGCCTTCAAACCAGGAACTGTGCCAGCCCAGCGTACTGCTGTTGTTGGTTCTGAGTCCTTTTCCAATTTTGGGAATTCAACATCAGATCAGCCAAGTGCTGGCGGGCTTTATTAGGAAATAGAATGACGGCAACCAAGAGGGATTTTAAGGTTATCTACGATATGTTTTCAGCAGCGATAGCGACCAAGTTAGATTGTGGTCGTATATGCGCACCATTGAATGATGGAGTTCCTGTCTGTTGCTCAACCGAGAATGCCATTCCAATCGTAGAAAATGAAGAGTGGAAGTTACTTCAATCAAGAACTGATCTGTGGAAACCTTTTAAGCCTTTCGACAAAGTTTCTAAAAAGATCGTCAAAGAGCTTCCTGATACGGCTTGTGCGGTTGAATGCAAAGGGGCAGCTTTTTGCGAGCGCGACAATAGATCATTGGCTTGCAGATCATTTCCGTTCTTTCCTTATTTTACTAAAGATGGCGAGTTAATTGGGCTAGCATACTACTGGGGCTTCGAGGACCGTTGCTGGGTTATATCCAATGTGCACGTTGCCGATAAGAAGTTTGTTACGGAGATGATTGCTGCTTACGAGTATCTTTTTGAGAAAGATGATGAGCAATATGAAGCTTACTATGAAGAATCCGCTAAAATGAGGCGCGTTTTTTCCAAAAGAAATCAACCGATACAGATTGTTGGGCGCAACATGGAATACTTTCTCATTTTACCAAAATCAGGTGGGCGTGTCGTTCCGACAAAGAAGTCTGCTTTTCTACCGACGAAACCATTCACATCTGATAAAGCCTATAAAAAGGCCATAATGGAAGCTGGCGGAGACCCAACAGGACATCATTTACCAAAGTAATTATTGCAAGTGAATGATGCATACATTGCAGTTTTCATATTAAGAGAAACCCTTAAATTTTCATTTTTATGGCCTTTTCTGAAATAGAAGAATTATAAATGCGCGCAGATATTGAAAATGTTGTAACCGAAATTAAGCAGTCAATGATCCTGCTGAGGAGGCATCTTTGACTGGGACAATGCACTATTACGATTAGAGGAGCTTAATGCCAAAGCTGAAGACCCAGAGCTTTGGTCTGATCAGGCTTCGGCTCAAAAAATAATGCGCGAGCGCACACTACTGGATACTTCAATAAAGCAGTATCAAGAGCTTGAGTCAGGGATAGAAGATGCCGCAACCCTAATAGAGCTTGGGGAAGCTGAAGGTGACGACACAGCTATAAAAGACGGTGAGAATTCTCTTGAGAGTCTAAGGTTATTAGCACGTAAACTGGAGCTAGAAAGTCTGCTTTCAGGCGAAGCAGATAGTAATGATAGCTACATTGAGATTCATGCCGGTGCTGGAGGCACTGAGGCCCAAGACTGGGCTGAGATGATCTCTAGAATGTACGTTCGTTGGTCAGAGTCTCATGGCTATAAAGTTGAAATCGTTGAAGAAAGTCCCGGAGAAGAAGCTGGCATTAAATCGGCAACATATAAAGTTAGCGGGTTAAATGCGTATGGTTGGCTTAAAACTGAGAGCGGAGTTCACCGGTTGGTCAGAATCTCACCTTACGATTCTTCAGCACGACGACATACGAGTTTTGCATCTGTTTGGGTCTTTCCAGTTATCGACGACACAATAGAGATTGAAATTGATGAAAAAGACTGCCGAATTGATACCTACCGTTCTTCTGGGGCTGGTGGTCAGCATGTTAATAAGACAGATAGCGCTGTCCGCATAACGCACATTCCAACCGGAATCGCTGTTCAGTGCCAGAGCGAGAGGTCACAACATCAAAACCGCGCGAAGTGCTGGGATATGCTCAGAGCCCGGTTGTATGAGCGCGAACTGAAAGAAAGAGAAGATAAGGCTCAGGCAACGGAGGACTCTAAGTCTGATATCGGATGGGGGCACCAAATAAGATCTTACGTATTGCAGCCATACCAAATGATTAAAGACCTAAGAACCAATGTCGAGACATCTGATACTCAGGGTGTTTTGGATGGTGATTTAGATCAGTTCATGTCTGCGTCGTTAGCAGCTAAAGTTCAGCCGCAGTCTGATAGTCCTTGATATTTTTTTAGAGATCCAGATACGACAAAGTTTAAATTTCACTACAGGCACTTAAAACTTCTTCCACATGCCCGGGCACTTTTACTTTGCGCCATTCAGCACGGAGGATACCTTTTTCGTCAATCAGAAAGGTGGATCTTTCGATACCCATATATTTTCGACCATACATATTTTTTTCTTTCCAAACACCATAGTCCTCGCATGTGGTAGTTTCTGCATCAGAAGCGAGTGGAAAGTTTAAATCATATTTAGTGGAAAATTTCTCATGCTTGGAAATTGTATCCTTTGATATGCCGATAACTTCTGTACCTGATTTTTTAAACGCACTGATGTTATCCCTGAAACCGCACGATTCTTTTGTGCAACCCGGTGTGTCATCTTTGGGATAGAAATATATTATTACCTTCTTTCCGCGTAAGGATTTAAGGCTGATTTTTTTCTCCCCAGTCGCAGGCAGGTTAAAGTCCGGCGCTTTTTTACCAATTTCTGTGGTCATAATTATCACCTCAATTTTTATTCATTTTCGGACGAGCGTGTTTCTTTTATAAAAAAGACATTATTGAAAATAGCTAGTACACCTTCTCTGGTGATGTCGATAAACTTTTCAAGTGCTTCCATTGATGTTTGGTCGGTTTCTTTAAGAAGCCTACTTTGTAAACCGAGAGGCATATCCGACGGACTTGAGGTTGAGCTTAACGTTAGCCTTAAAAGCCATAGTACTGTGCTCCATAATTTAATAGCTTGGGACAAAGTTTTTGCGGCTTTATTATCAAGAAAACCCTGTTTCTCTAATGCGGATATGGCTTGGAGAGTTCCGGTTAGCTGTTGGTTAGTTAAGTCCTGATAATGTTCCAACACGAGAAATTGGACAATAAACTCGGTATCCATTAATCCACCTGGCATATGTTTTATGTCCCAGGCTCCCTGGTAGGTGTATTTGTCGCGCAAGCGGTTGCGAATGCTTAGAATGTCTTTTGCACGTGTAATTGTGTCTTTGTTATCACTAAGTGCACGGTTTCTAATTTTATTAAATTTTTCTCTGATATGCGATGAACCATAAATTGCTCTGGTTTTCGTGAGGGCTAGGTGCTCCCAAGTCCAGGCATCATCTAATTGGTATTTTTCAAATGCTTCAATGCTGCTGGCCAACGGACCTTGATCACCGGACGGTCGAAGGCGGACGTCAATTTCGTAGAGTTGCCCTTCTGATGTTTGTACGGATAGGGATGAGAGAATACGTTGAACCAGCCGAGTGTAGTATGAACTGGCGGGCAGGGTGCGCTCTCCTTTTTTTGAAGCAGACTCATTTGGACATTTATAAAGAAAAACAAGATCTAAATCTGACGTGGGAGTTAACTCCATGCTGGCCAGTTTACCGTAGGCAATAATAGCGATCTCACCGTGTTCTATAATCCCGAACTTGGATTCAAATTCAGAGAGTACCTGTGGTGCAAGGCTGCTGATTGTTGCTTCCGCAATATTACTAAGAACAACTGCGCCGTTCATAGGACTTAATGTGCCACGCAACACTTGAATACCAACACGAAATCTCATGTCGTTTGTCCAACGTCGGCATGTATCTAGTTTTTGCTCAAAGTCGGTGACCGAATTCAGGAGATTGTCTATATCAAGCCCCAGTTCTCTGCGGCTAGGAAGAACATCATAGAACTCAGGGTCAAGCACATATTCGAGCCGACTGCTAGATGCCGTAAGATAATCGGCTAACCGAGGAGCATCCCCCATTATTTCAGCAACGAGGTCTAATACTTCTGGGTTTGAGAAAAATACTGAAAATAATTGTACGCCAGATGGCAGCTTCTCTAAAAATTGATCGAACTTGATAAGAGCGCGATCCGGCTGGCTGGTTTTGCTGAACGCAGATATAATGCTTGGAATGAGTTCAGTTAAGATTTGTCTAGCACGGGTGCTCTTTGTTGCTCTATGCCTACCGTGGTGCCATGACCTAACTATTTGTGACACAGCCTCAGTGTTTTTATAGCCTAACTTATCTAGCGTCTCGAGCGTATCTGGATCGTGATCCGTACCAGTGAACACCAGATTACCATCAATCGTTAAACTCGGCGTTTCTTCAAAAAGTTCAGCATAATGGTGTTCAACGTTTTGCATATGATATTTAAGATGTTCGACGAAATCGGAATACTCTTTAAAACCAGAAAACGCGGCTAGGCCCTGAGCTTTTACTTTTTCTTTCGGAAGAGTTTGAGTTTGCTCGTCGTTTAACATCTGCAAACGGTGCTCTAAATTTCTGAGAAATATGTATGCTGCAGAAAGTTGTTGGGCAGGCACGGTTTCTATTAAATTGCACTCTCTTAAAGCCTCTAAACCTTCAAGAGTGCGCGAACAACGTACTTCCCGAAGGCGACCGCCCCAGATTAATTGTTGAATTTGCACGTAGAATTCAATTTCTCTAATACCACCACGTCCCAGCTTAATGTTGTGGCCTAGAATATCTATACGTTCGCCACCTTTTGTAGCGTATATTTGGCGTTTAATTGAGTGAATGTCCTGAATGGCATAGAAGTCCAGAGACTTCCGCCATATAAATGGTTTCAGTTGGTCTAAAAACCTCTCACCTGCTGTTTTATCGCCAGCAATCACTCTTGCCTTGATGTATGCTGAGCGTTCCCAGTTTTGTCCTAAGCTTTCGTAGTATATCTCGGCTGCTTCTGTAGAGACTGCAATTGAGGTTGAGGATGGATCAGGCCTTAAGCGAAGGTCTGTCCTGAAAACGTAACCATCTGCGGTGCGCTCATCCAGTACCTTAATGAGTGCCTTTGTCAGTTTGACGACAAACTCTTGTATTGATTTTTCACCTTGATACGGCACGCCGTCCAGATCATAGAAAACAACCAAATCGATATCAGATGAGTAGTTGAGCTCGCCAGCACCGAGCTTGCCAAGAGCGAGCACGAATATGCCACTCTCTGCGGAGGTGGGTAGGGGCTTTGGGAGGCCAATGTTGCCGTTGCCTTGCTCCAAAAGGAGTAAAAAATTAAGGGTATTTGACACGCAGATATCGGCAAATTGAGATAAGGCTTTTGTGACGTCTTGAAGGTCCCAAATCGTTAAAATGTCACATATGCCAATATGCAACGCTGCCATGGTTTTTTGCGTTCTCAAGTAAGCCATCAACGAAGTGATGTTGCCAGGATAGGCATTCAACTCATTCTCGAGGTCCGTTATAAAACGCAACCATGCTTGATCGGGCCCGAGGTCAAGTATTCGATTTATACAGAGAGGGTGGTTTATTGCGGCATTTGATAAGAAAGGGCTATGGCTGAATAAACGAATAAGGAGGTCAGAAAGCGTGATATCTGATCCAAATCCTATGATATGATCTTCTTCAAATTGAATTTTTGGCTTTGCCTCAGTTGCCCATTTAACAAGAAGTCTCTCTCTCATGCTACTATTGATCGGGACTGGCAAGCCCAGGCTGTTTGTGTGCGCTAACAATGAACTTTTGCTCATGTGTCCCAACCTACTTTCAACTTACATTTAAATGGATTGATCATAGTAATTTATCCATCAGCTCGAATACTCGCGCTTAGAGCAATCAGATAGTAAACGTTTCTCCAACAACTATGGAATCGTGAATTGGTCCACGGCGCAGTTCATTCGCTTTTAAAGTCGATCATAGCAATTTTCACCTTACTTCTGTGCGGCGTTGCGTTCCTGGTTTGGCGCCTGTCGGATGGTCCGGTTGGAATGGACTTCCTGGCACCCTATATGGCTGAAGCCTTAAGTTCGGAGCAGCGCGGCATCATATTTGATGTTCGCAGAGCGTATGTCGAATGGGATGGCTTCAACTCGCCGCCGATGATTACAATTCTTGATGTGACGGTGCGGCAAGACGATAGTTCACTGCTCGCGTCGTTTCCCGAGATGAAGGTGGCTCTTAGCGTCAAGTCTATTCTTGATGGAAGACCTTATCCGAAAGAGGTGGTTTTAGAGAAACCAACTCTTAGGTTCTCGCGCAATACCGATGGGCAGATTCAAATTGGCCTAGAAGCAGCGAATTTCGTCAATGGAGAACACGTTGATGGCGGTGGTGTAAACGCAGAAGGTGCTTCCAAGAAGGCTATCAACTCATCAAATCAGCTGTTAAGTGCTGTTGTAAGTGCCCTTTCGAACCCAACGCTCTCAAATAGCCGTAGTATGTACCTCAGTCGCGTGCAAATACGTGATGCGACTATAGAGTTTATAGATCAGCCATCTGGAACCGAATGGGTTGTTCCATCAGGAAGGCTGGAAATTGAACGCGGTGATGGTGGAATACAACTTGATCTAGAATTGCCTTATGCCGCTAACGGTAGAATATCGAAGCTTAAAGGGACTGGAACGTTTGATAACACAAAGGACTTTTTGTCTTTGGGATTAAATTTTGATGGCGTTAGGCCAGCAGATTTTTCAAATCTAACGCCGTTTCTAAGTGTGTTGAATGGTGCTGATCTAAGTGTTGATGGAACCTTAGAGTTAGACCTTGAGATTAGGGATGCCTTACCTGTTTTGATCGAAGCTAGACTGGCGATCGTTAAAGGTCAGGGATTGCTCTCCTTCCCTTCCCCAATCGAAAACGAATACCCTATTAACGAATTGAGTTTAAAGCTGTTTGCGGGGCGCGACTTAAGCTCTTTCTCAATAGAAGCATTCGCTATGTCTTTGGCAAATGATGGGCCAGTCATTAAGGGGGCTTTGGAGGGAGTGTCGGTAGAGGGGGCTCCAAAGGTTTCTGCTAACCTGCATATTGATAAAGTCACACTAATAGATATTAAGCGATACTGGCCACTTGATATCAAGCCCAACACGCGCAACTGGATTGTGAATAATCTTGAAGGTGGAGAAGTTAGCGCGGCCAAGTTTGTTATAGAGGCTAATGGGACCTCGCTAGAGACTCTTAACGTTCAGGAATTGCTTGGAACTGCCGACATTAAAGACGTAGATGTTACGTATCTTCGGCAAATGCCAGTTGTTCGCAAAGCTTCTGGAACAATGATACTGACGACATCCGAGGTTACGATTGATATCGCTTCGGGCTACGTAAACGATACTTTCACTGGTGAAAACCTTGAGGTTAATGATGGTCGTGTGAGGCTTCATGGTCTTGATCGCAAAGCCGATGCCGCAGATATTGATATCAGAGTGAGTGGTCGAATTTCTGATGCAGTGTCATTGATTGATAATCCTCCCTTAGAATATGGGAAACAGTTAGGGCTCAATGCCCGGGCCGTTTCCGGAAACACAGAACTCTTACTGAGCATTGATTTTCCGTTGATAAAAGATCTCACTCTCGATGAGGTTAAAGTGAACGCGACCGCATCATTACAAAACACAAAAATTGACGAATCTGCATTCGGTATTGCCGTTGATTCCGGACAATTTACTTTGGCTGTAGATAACTTCGGCATGGATATTGTCGGTACTGGGTCGTTAAGTGGTGTTCGTTCTGGAATTACATGGCGTGAGAACTTCAGCGGCGAGAGCTTTCGGCGACAGTACGCTCTGGATGCTATTATGGACAGCCAACAGTTGACTGTGACCGGATTAGCGCCAGCTCTTATTGCGCCACAGTTCATAAATGGCCCCATAAGAACAGAAGTCATTTATACGGTTAACAGTGATGATACAGAAACACTTGTGGTTGAAGCCGATTTGGAGCTGGCAGAGCTAAATATCCCTTATCTCAATTGGACCAAGGCACCAACTGTACGGGCTCTTTTCAATGCTGAAGCGGAAATTTTTGATGGCAAGTTGAGCTCTATCAAGCGTTTTCAAGTTAAATCGGACAAGTCAGAATTAATGCTGAGCGGCCAATTAGATTTCAAAAAAAATGGCGCAATTCGATCTTTACAGCTCGATCGTAGTCAGGTCGGTCTCAGTAAATTCGAGCTCGTTGCTAACAGTTTAGATAATGGTGTTATTGATATTGAAGCGCGCGGTCCATTTTTAGATGGTCGTGCTTTTTGGCGTTCATTTAGCCAAAGCAACCGCACGAGAAGTCTCGCAGATCCAAATGCAACTGAAACAAAAACTCCGTTCAGATTTAGGGGGCAGATCGACAACGTCTTGCTGTCGGAAAACAGTCCGATTTCTAATTTAAAGGCGGAGATTCAACAATCAAACACAGGGTTAACACTCATCAAGCTGGAAGGTGCTTTAGAAAATAGCAGCAGTTTTGTTTTTGATTTTGAACCGTCTGGGCAAGAGAGAGTGTTCGGTGCGCGCAGTGCAGATAGTGGCGCTTTATTTTCTGCTCTCGGGGTGAGTCAAAATGTTTTGGGTGGTGATATTTCGCTTAACGGAGCAATACAAACTGATGGTTCCGTTAATGGAACCCTAAGTATACAAAACTTTAAAATTAAAGATGCGCCTTTACTTGCCAGGCTTCTCTCGGTTGCATCATTAACTGGTATTGTGGATGAACTGCAGGGTGATGGCTTGTCTTTCTCAAGGCTAAATGCTCCCTTTAACTACTCAAATCAGAAATTGGACATTAACGACGGGGCTATGTACGGGGCTTCGATCGGTTTAACAACGGCGGGACAATACGATCTTGCCAACAGCACGCTTTCAGCTAATGGCACAATAATACCAGCATATGCTCTTAACAGTGCTTTTGGTGCCATACCCTTGATCGGCCCAATGCTAACAGGTGGTGAAGAAGACGGCGGTGTATTCGCTGCCACCTATACGATACGCGGCCAAACCGATGGCACAGAAATTACTGTTAATCCGCTTGCGACGTTAACCCCTGGTTTTTTGAGAAGGATCTTTTCAGTGTTTGATCCACCCCCAGTGGCAAAAGGGGTGGAGAGTGAACAAACAGTTGATGTGCAGTAATCGTGAAATCAGTTCACGCTATCTAACCAACGATAATAACGGCGTGGCGCTTTTTCCCGGCCGATAGTTTTATTGATCCGTCGACTAGATCTTCTTGAGTAAGTAACCTTTTATCGTCATCAATGGGTTGTCCATTTATTCTTGCGCCGCCGCCTTGTATGAGTCGTCTGGCCTCTCCGTTGGAACTGCATAGGCCAGATTTTTTCAAAGCGTCGATAAGCGATACTTTTTCAGATAGCTCTTCATTGGATAAGGTTACAGTAGGAAGTTCTCTTCCTGTTCCGCCAGATTCGAATGTCTCTTGAGAGGTGTTTTGCGCTAATTCGGCAGCGTCTTTTCCATGAAGTATAAGCGTAGTTTCGTAGGCGAGAATTTTTTTTGCTTCGTTTATTTCTCCACCTTTAAGTGTCTCAAGGCGTTCTATCTCTTCTAGCGGAAGCTCAGTGAAGAGTCTCAAAAATCGTCCTACATCGGGGTCTTCGGTATTACGCCAATACTGATAGTATTCGTATGAACTCAGTTTCTCATCGTTCAGCCAAACAGCTCCAGCAGCTGTTTTCCCCATTTTTGCTCCGGATGAAGTTGTGATCAAAGGGCACGTCAGACCAAAGAGTTCAGCACCAAGTGTTCTGCGACCCAGGTCAACGCCGTTTACGATATTGCCCCATTGGTCAGAACCACCCGTTTGCAGTAGGCACCCATATTTCCGATGCAATTCTGTAAAGTCATAGGACTGCAAAAGCATGTAATTGAATTCTAAAAAAGTGAGTGGCTGTTCTCTGTCAAGACGAAGGCGCACGCTGTCCATCGTCAGCATGCGGTTGATTGTAAAATGTGGGCCTATATCGCGTAAAAACGGAATATACTCGAGCTTATCCAGCCACTCTGCATTATTAACAAGAATGGCATCCGTTTCGCCAGTTCCAAAAGATATCAGTCGTTCAAATGTTTTTTTAATTGAAGCAATGTTGCTATTGATCTCTATCTCAGTAAGCAACTGGCGGGTTTCATCTTTACCGGACGGGTCTCCAACTTTTGTCGTTCCTCCACCAACCAAAGCTATGGGTTTATGACCTGTTTTCTGGATCCATCTTAGAATCATAATTGGTAATAGGTGGCCAACATGCAAACTATCAGCTGTTGCATCAAACCCGTTATAGGCAGTTACAACTTGCTTAACGGCGAGTTCGTCTAATCTGTTAATGTCCGTGCACTGATGCACAAAACCTCGTGACTGCAAGACACTAAGGAGTTCCGAACGGCTTGATGAATCGGACGTCATGGCCGAATATCCATTTAGTAATTAGTATGAATGAAGCAGTAAGTGTAGCCTAACCGCTATTTGCCGTGGATATCACGCGCTTTCTAAGAGGGCAACGATGAACCTTAAAGGCACGACACGTCCACTTGTTGCGATTGGACTGATGAGCGGAACTTCTTTGGATGGAGTTGATGCTGCGCTTATTGAAACGGATGGAGAATCAATCACAACCATTGGGCCCGCTCTGACAGTACCCTATCTTGATCCCTTTCGAAAGAAGTTGAAAGAGGCAGTTGAAATTGCTGGTGCCACTAACACGGAATCTGGCGACCACGAGCTTGCAGATGAGCTGACCCGTATCCACGTAGATGTTATTCGCGAGCTGTTAAGTGATGAGCAACCTTCAAGTAAGTGGGCTCGGCCTGATCTGATTGGTTTTCATGGTCATACTGTTCTTCATCGGCCTGAGCAAAAAATAACGCAACAAATCGGCAACCCAGCAAAACTCGCGAATGATATTGGAGTCCCAGTAGTCTACGATTTTAGAAGTAACGATGTTGTTAATGGGGGGCAGGGGGCACCGCTTGCCCCAGTCTATCATGCAGCTTTATTGCAAAATGAGGACAAACCTATTGCAGTCGTTAATATTGGTGGGATCGCAAATGTAACATGGTTAGGGGAGTCTAATCATGAAGTCATTGCGTTTGATACTGGACCTGGCAATGCTCTGATGGACGCTTGGGTGGAGAGATGCACTGGAGAACGCTTCGATAATAATGGCTCTCTTGCTGCCAACGGCGCAATTGATCAGAAAGCCTTAACTCAACTTCTTGAAAATCCTTATTTCCAGTTAGGATATCCAAAGAGTCTGGATAGGTCTGATTTTTCTATCAAACCAATAATTGGTTTAAGCCCTGCTGATGGAACGGCGACTCTCTGTGCATTTACAGCGCAGTCTATTATTTCTTCTTTTAGCCTATGCCCCAAACTTCCAAAAAAGCTTTATGTGACAGGAGGCGGTCGCCACAATGAAACCCTCATGGCTGAGATATCTGCCAGAAGCCATTGCTCTGTAGAAAAAGTCGACTCAGTCGGAGTGAATGGAGATGATCTAGAAGCGCAGGCTTTCGCATTCATGGCTGTTAGATCGGTAAGAGGTCTACCCCTCTCATTTAAGGGGACGACAGGGGTGAGTGAACCTCTTATGGGAGGGAAATTGATTGAGCCTGATTTACCAAAGGGCAAACTTGATTAAACTTAGCTATTTCCCTGTGCCTTTAAGGCGTCTCTTGCATCTAAATAGGTGTCAACTGACGTTGATAATTGATCCATATGATCTTTGAAAAAGTGGTTTGCGCCCTTTATCAAGTTGTAGTCGACGGTAATATTCTTTTGCAATGCCAGTTTATTGCAGAGTTTCTCTACAGAGGGTTCAGGAACAACATCATCATTTGTGCCCTGCACAATTAGTCCGGATGATGGACAAGGTGCTAAGAAGGAAAAGTCATACATGTTGGCAGGCGGTGCTATTGATATGAAACCTTCTACTTCTGGGCGTCTCATCAGCAACTGCATCCCAATCCATGCACCGAATGAAAAACCAGCGACCCAGCATGCACTGGCGTTGGGCTTAATGGATTGCATCCAATCAAGAGCACCAGCAGCGTCAGATAATTCGCCGGTTCCGTTGTCAAACTCGCCTTGAGATCGACCAACACCTCGGAAGTTAAATCTCAGTACCGAATAACCACGCCGCACAAATATGTAATACAGATTGTAAACGATCTTGTTATTCATCGTCCCGCCGTGTTGTGGATGGGGGTGAAGAATAATGGCTAAAGGGGATTTTGGATCTTCAGCATGATGGTATCGCCCTTCAAGACGACCTTCTGGCCCGTTGATAATAATTTCTGGCATTTTTAATCCGTTGATTTGCTGACTTTCTGGTCAGCGAAAGAAAGGGTGTTAGACCTTATTTACGTAAAACTATACCCAGATGCAAAAGCGATTTCGCATCAAAGCCGATAAATAACTTATGACAGAACACCTAACCGATTGGAATTAAAATATAAAAATCGATGATCCGAAGTAAAATCTAAGCCGTACAAATGATAATTATAACGCAAAATTGGATTTTTGACGTGAAACCAACTACAAAAGCTGAACTAGCACTGAATGGCATGGTCGAGTTGGCTCTCAGACGCCCACAAAAGCCTTTAGCTCTGGCTGTTTTAGCAGAAAAACAGTCAATCTCGCTATCATATCTTGAACAGGTTTTTGCATCTCTTCGCAAGAGCGGTTTAGTTGTGAGTGTGCGTGGTCCTGGTGGAGGATACCTTCTGTCCCGGTCTGCGGACAGCATTTCAACAGGAGAGATTATTTCTGCTTTGGATGAGAAACAGCCTTATGTCTCTCCCAATGCACTGCCTCTTGAGAGCTCATCAGACTCTACCAAAGCGTTCTGGGATGCAATGAGCGCTAAAGTTTTAACAGTCTTTAATGGGGTATCTCTTCAAGACGTTGTGGAAGGTAGAGTCGGTTATGATCAAATACCTGCTGAATCTGCACCACGAGCTGCTGAGTAGGTGCTAGAAGTGGGATTGTTATGGCAATCCCAGATCACAGAACATATCTCGATTACAACGCAACGGCACCGGTTCTACCTGAGGTTATTGACTCAGTCGCGGAAGCGCTTTCTGTAACGGGCAACCCTTCTTCTGTGCACCGTGATGGACGCTTATCCAAGGCGATCATAGAAGACTCACGTGATCAAGTAGCTAAGATGATCGGCGTAAACCCGTCTGTGGTTACGTTTTGCTCTGGTGCCACAGAAGCAAACACAACGATTATATTAGGGCTTCAAAATACGGGCGTTGTTAATGACGTTTTTTGCTCGTCTATAGAGCATCCCTCGGTTCTGGAACTAGTTCCTGGCACAAATCACATACCAGTTCACCCGACAGGGGAGCTTTCACTCGATGCGCTCCGAGCCACACTTGCAGACGTTAAACCGCCGTTTCTATTTTGCTTGATGCTTGCAAATAACGAGACCGGCGTGATTCAGCCAACGCATGAGGCTATCGACATTGTTCATCAACTCGGCGGGTTTATTTTATGTGATTCCGTCCAGGGTCCAGGCAAGCTGAACCAGAGCAGTTTTCCAATAGAGGCAGATTTTTTAACTTTCTCAGCACACAAAATTGGTGGCCCTCAAGGGGTTGGCTGCTTTGTGAATCATTTGTCCGAGCAGGTGAAGCCCTTAATCATCGGGGGAGGGCAAGAGAGATTTATGCGTGCAGGAACGGAAAATGTTTCTGGCATTGCTGGGTTTGGAACAGCGGCTCAGCTTGTGAACGCACAGTCCAATTTGATGGCGATTGAAGATTTACGTAACAGGTTAGAAGCCAAAATCCGCGAGATTCGCCCTGATGCAGTGATTTTTGGCGAAGATAGGCCGCGGTTACCAAATACCACATGCGTGGCCCTTGAGGGGATGAGTAACGAGCGACAAATTATGAAATTGGATCTCAGTGGTTATTCAGTAAGCGCCGGTGCTGCGTGCTCGTCTGGGAAAGTTGCGATCAGCCACGTGTTAAAGGCGATGGCAGTCGATGATGATCTCGCTGGATCAGCGATCCGCATTAGTATTGGTCGAAATACGGTCTGGTCTGAGTTAGAAGATTTTCTGAAAGTCTGGGCAGAACTTTGAGCATATAGAACTGTGATTTCATAGTATCTGCTCATGGAGTTTTTAATGATTGAAGTTACTTTTATTTTGTCATCAGGAGACAACGTCGCTTTTCAGGCTGAAGAGGGGCAAACTTTGTTAGATATCGCCCGCGCCAATGATCTGCCCATTGAAGGGGCGTGCGAAGGGGCGATGGCTTGCTCCACATGCCATGTCATCGTATCAGCTGAATGGTTTGATGAGCTCCAAGACCCGTCAGAGGAAGAGCAGGATATGCTGGACTTGACACAAGGATTAACAAGAACTTCGCGGCTAGGATGCCAAATCAGGTTAACTCCAAACCTTAATGGATTGCTCGTTTCACTCCCTAGTGAAACACACAATATGCTAGGATAACGGGGCTCATGATATCAATGTGGTGTTGCAGTTATTTGAGTGCTGGGATATATGCCGCCTGTTATGAATACCGCCAATAAAAATTCTATGAACTCGAACCCAAGAGTCGCAGTCGCGATGTCTGGCGGGGTCGATAGCTCAGTTGCCGCCGCCCTTTTGGTTGAACAGGGATATGACGTCATTGGGTTAACCATGCAACTCTATGATCATGGGCAGGCTACCTCAAAATCCAAAACCTGCTGTGCCGGCCAAGACATTCATGATGCGAGACGGGTCGCACAAAAGCTGGGCATTCCTCATTACGTATTAGACTATGAAAAGCGCTTTGAGGCCGATGTCATTATTCCCTTTGCTGAGGCTTATCAGAAAGGTGAGACACCTATACCCTGTGTTCTTTGTAATCAGACCGTTAAGTTTAGGGATTTAATTGCGGCAGCAAAAGATATTGGCGCTGAAGCTCTAGCGACGGGTCATTATATTCGCAGAGTTGACCAAGAGCGTGCCATTACCATGCGTCGTGCGATTGATCTAAGCAAAGATCAATCCTATTTTTTATTTGCAACCACAAAGGATCAACTCGAGTATCTCAGGTTTCCGATCGGTGAGTTGACGAAAGCTGAGACGCGACGACTAGCGGAAAAATATGACCTGAGTATTGCTGCAAAACCGGATAGCCAGGATATCTGTTTCGTGCCGACAGGTAGTTACACAGATATTGTTGAGAAATTCGTTCCGAGTGAGCTCTCAACAGGTCGATTCAAACATATTGATGGTCGTGATTTAGGACCGCATGACGGCATTGGTCACTACACAGTTGGTCAACGCAGAGGGTTGAGGCTCGGCGGAGAAGAGACCCCTATTTACGTTATCTCGATCAGTCCTGAAGACAGCACCGTTGTCGTTGGACCAAGAGAGGCTCTTGCCAAAACAGAGGTGTCGCTCCGAGATTTAAATTGGTTATCCTTAGAAGGTGGACATTTACAGACTTCACAGGACATTTTAGCTCGAGTCAGGAATACCCATGAACCTGTTCCGGCAGTGTTAGATTTCAATATGTTAGAGAAATCAGCGACGGTTAAGTTTAAGGAACCGCTCTATGGTGTTTCTCCTGGTCAAGCTTGCGTTCTTTATGACGGAGATCAGATTCTGGGGGGCGGCTGGATCAAAGCAGACCAAAAAGCTGACTTTCTTCCACTCAACAAGCGCTTAGAGACGCAGGTTCTGCCCACATAGGGCATACAAATAAGTACTGTTTTTGCACCAGTGTTTGACAATAGCCTAGGTCAACGCTAATAAATCGCCGCCTCAAAGGGTGTGGCGGAGTAGCTCAGTTGGTTAGAGCAGTGGAATCATAATCCATGTGTCGGGAGTTCAAATCTCTCCTCCGCTACCACTTTCCCTAGGTCTGCCTTCTGCTTATTTCGGTCCATCTTGTTCTGTTTGAGCCCACTTTTTGAAGGGTGCACTAGCCTCAAGTTTGCCGGCATTAATCATAGAACGCCAGAGATCGCACCCTTCGATAAAGTTGGGAATGGAGCCCGTGAACATGGCGTAGCTGAGCGCTTCGGCAATATAGACTTCAGGCGTCTTCAATTCATAAACGTGCTCAAGATGCCATCTCAAAGCTTGCCAGCCTCGGCGACTGGTTTGAATGGCTAACATGGCAAGATGCAGTAAATTTTGATCTATGTCTGTGGCCCCGCAGAGGGCCTTTAGGCCGGAGAAATACTCTGCTTTAGCTGTGGCGCTTGGATCGTATTGTTTCCAATGTTTTTCCGAGAACTCAAAGATTTCTGACCCATAGGCGTAAGCGGCCAACCTCACAGACAGGCGGATAAGGTCAATGGAGCCGCCAGCATCAAGGAATTTTCTAACGTGTTGGGTGGCCAGATGCTCTTCTTTCACGGCAAGAATGCCCAGCCATATAAATTCCTTATCGTGTTGACTGAGATACCGCTCGCCCAGAGTCAGCGCCGTATAACAAGCATCATAACCCTCAAGAAGTTCTGGGGCTGTGAGGGCAAGTAACCCGTGGTGGGCCAGCAGATAGCCGCGCTTTTCTTTGACCTGCTCCAGTCTTGAGAGGGCCGCATCGGCATCTAATTCATGATCTGGCGTGGGCATTTCATCTCCAAAACGTGCGGTTGAGGCGTTAGCTACTGTAGGCGCTGACAGCCAAGGATACGATAGGCCCCGCTTATTTTTGAGCGGTCATAGAACTCGTTAGCCAGCGGGTAGAGCGTGCCAACGGCAATGGAGTGGGCCGTGACGGCGACCAGCTGGGCGATAACAAATCCGCCGCCAGATCTAGCGAGAACGACGTCGATCTTGGGGCCATCAAGGGCCGCTGCTGGACTGGCGTAGAGCATGTCGCCGGCATCGTAACGCGGCATCAGGGTGTCATCAGGCATAAGGATGGCGAAGGCGAGCGGGTCGCTCCATAGATATGGTGGACGCTGGGTGCGCATGGGGGCGGCGTCAAAGTTACCCTCGTTGACATCGACACCCTGGCTAGAGACCAGCAGCACCGGCAGATTGGGCGTCGGGCCGGGTTCGGCCGTGAAGTGAGAGATGCCAGACTGGGGTCCCGCAGCGGCGCGCGCCTGCGTGATGACGGTTGCGACGTCGGGCGCAAGCTCAACGATGCCATGTTCATAGACGGAGAGGGCCGGGATCAGGTCGGCAAGCGCGCGGCGATCCCACTCTGATGGGGAACGGCTTTTCAGGGTGAGGAAGGTTTCAGTGAGCAGGGCCAGCATGGTGCGCTGGCTAAGGGTGTGCCGCACCGGCTTATGCATAAACCGGTTGACGGTCGAGGGGGTTAAGCCGGCCGCAAGGGCCAGCCCGCTGGCGGATTGCCCGGTCAGGGCCATCATCGCGCGCACGAGCTTACGCGTTTCCCGCTGGTGCGCATTCAGAGCTTCGTCGGGAAGGGGGGAGTCTGTGGCTGTGCCATCCATACTTTTTGTCCCTATTTGCCGCAAAGGTGTATTGTAAAATAATAAAAAATGCAATACAATATGCGCATTATATATGAATAAAGTACTCCTTTATCTGTGTGTCTCTGCTTTTAGCAGTGCGCTGCTGTTGTTCCAGTTTATTTATAGTTTCTAACGCTTGAAACCCGCTGGCGTTGCAAACCATGCGTGTTTCTTAGGTTTGCTTGAGGTGGCTAATATCTCATCACATCGTGTCACAATTATGGAGCGCGCGAATGGCAGAATTGATTCCGACCCGAAAACGAGGCCGTCCCAAACGACAAGAAGAGGCTGTTGCGCCAACCCCACAGACGCTGTCTAAACTAAAACGCGATCAGGTGGCCGACCTCCTCAAGCAAGGCGCGTTAAATCCCGACCAAGAGCGCGCAGCCCGCAAAATACATAGCTTTTCTATGGCCCTGCAGCGTGGCATGTTCCCCCAGTCGCGCCTTTCTCCTGCGGCCCCCCCACCAACCCGAAAAAGGCCACAGGCGTCGGTAGAGCGACTGACAGATGCGGAATCAGAGCAGTGGGCGCAGATCTATCGTCCTTGGGCGGGCGTGATGACCCGGAAGATTATCGGGCGCCGGCCGCGGCTAACAAGCCTGGGATTGGTTGAACGCATCGTGAATGAGAACACCAGCCCTGAAAACCTGAGCGCCGAGTTTGGATTGCCTCGGTCTACGGTGATCGAGGAGCTTACGCGCGCTCTTGATGAATATATTGCTTATAAAAGAGAAAAAAAGAGCTTGTAATATGCATTATTATTTGACATAATTCACATTGTCGGCGTTACCGTAAGGACGCTTTTGTTTGGCGCCGATGGTGCGGATCTTGGATCGATTGATCCGCATCTTCTTGGATATATCGGTTCTCTTCTCATTTACCTTGGGGCCTGTTCTGTTGAGCAGGCCCTTTTTTTGATCTCTGCGTATAAGTGCCGCAGCCAAGATGGCCCCGGGGACGCAGCTATGCCCCGGGATGCTGTGCGCGCGCCGGATGCCTGAACACGACTCAGGCCCAAACACGACCCAGGCCCAAACACGACTGATGCCTAAAACGGGTGAGCCCATGGAACTTTTGACTGAAATCGCGAAAGCCTCGCCAGGCATCGCACTGGCTGGCTTAGCGATCTTGCTGTTCTACAAGTTTGCCATGCGGGCGCTGGATTCCATTGACGCCAATACTAAGGCGCTGACGGCGTTGGAAGTGCATTTGCGGGGTGACCCGCGATGAAATGGCCGAACCCCTGGAAACTTGTGAGGGAGCTTGAACGTAAGTTGCAGGAGAACCAGGCACTGGCCAAGCGTGTGGCACGAGAGGGTGTGGAGGAGAAGGCACTGAAAAAAGAGGGAGGAGAGGCCGCGTGCAGGTACAGAACGACATGATCAACTGGTTGCTAGCCCTTGGAGCTCATCAGGCGTTTTTGCGGGCAGCGCGGCATTGTGGCTTTGGAATGTACTCGGTGGTGAAAGAGAGACACGGATGACCAAATTGTCTGATCATTTTACGCTGGCGGAAGCGTGCAAAAGCCAGATTGCGGTGCGCAAGGGGATTAAGAACACGCCGCCTGCAACGGCGATTCCCCGCCTGGTGCGGGTGGCGACGCACATTTTAGAGCCCGTACGCGCGCAGTTCCGCAGACCTTTTTCACCGTCGTCCTGGTATCGCAGCCCGATTTTAAATGCGGCGGTGGGCTCTAAACCGACATCGCATCACCTCTCTGGCCGGGCGGTTGATTTTGAGGTGCCGGGCGTGGCCAATGTGGACCTGGCGCGCTGGTGTGCGGCCCACCTCAAGTTTGACCAATTGATTTTAGAGTTTTACCGGGAAGGTGACCCGACCTCGGGCTGGGTGCATTGCGCTATTGCGGCGGATGAACTGGATGGGCCGAGCGCGGGGGCACGGGGCGAGGTGCTGACCCTGACGCAAGACGGCATTGAACCGGGGTTACCGGCTTAAGTCTGCTGACCAATCAACTTTATATATCTTAAGGAGATCTGCCATGGCATTCCCCCTGGCGGCGGCCTTGCCCATTGTGGGCAAAGTTATAGACAGGATTCTCCCTGACAAAGCAGCGAAAGACGCTGCAAAACTGGCCATGCTCGAATTGGAGCAAAATGGTGAGTTTAAAGAAGACGAACTGCGCATGAACGCCATTGTGATGGAAGCGCAAAGCAAAGACCCCTGGACCAGCCGGGCGCGCCCGAGCTTCTTCTACGTGATGTACATTTACATTCTTGCCGCCATTCCCATGGGCGTGGTGAGTGCGGTGGACCCCACCGTGGCAGGCAACATCACGGCGGGGGTACAAGCCTTTTTGGCCGCCATCCCCGACATTCTGTACCAAGTTTTTATTGCGGGCTTCCTGGGATACACGGGGGCGCGCACGTTTGAAAAAGTAAAAGGAACTGCAAAATGACCAAAGACCTGTGCCAAACCATTTTGGCTTTAAAATCTGATTTGATGTTTGTGATGGACCATAAACCGCTGATGGCGGCAGGCGTGTGTGCGGCCGTGGGGGCGGTGGTGGGCGTGGTGATTGGTGCGGTGGTGGGCGCGGTAGTGGTATAGCGGTGTTTTCTCTTTTATTGCCTTAACTGGCTCAATGAAGTGATGACGTAGGCTCTATATTTTCTATTTCTCTAATGGCGGCGACGATTTTGAGAAACGTGATTTGACCCTCGACGTCACCAGCATCCAATAACTCATCTGCTCGCAGCATCGCGTACATTTCCGCATCGTCGCCATGTTCTTTGAGAATGACCGCAGCGGTTCGGTAAATGTCTATGTCGGATGTCATGCCGCACTTTGTATCAGAAAATGAATATGAACTCACATCGTGACGCCCGTGGGCGATTTACGCACGGACACAACTACAGTCAGGGCAAAAGCCGGGGTGCGCGTAATCAGCTTCAGGCTGATTTGCTTCAGGCGCTCGCCGATGACTTTGCAGAGCATGGGCCGGAGACCATTGCGCGCACGCGGCGCAAAGCGCCCGCGCAATATTTGAAAATATGCGTGGCGGCTTTGCCCACGGATATGACGTTGACGATTAACCCGCTACAAGAACTGACAGACGAGGACCTTCATGCACGAATGCGAGACCTCGAACAACTCTACCAGAACGCTTTTAGAGGACAGGCTGGCGTTGCAGGAAGAACTGTTGCGCCGTGTGAAGACGACACGGCTGAAACACTACCAGCCTTACCCGCGCCAAAATCAATTTCATAGGGCCGGGTGCGATTATCGCGAGCGATTGTTTATGGCCGGGAACCAGTTGGGCAAGACGATGGCCGGGGGCATGGAAGCGGCTATGCATGCGACTGGTATTTATCCGCCATGGTGGTTGGGCCACCGTTTCAATAAGGCGACAGCCGGGTGGGCGGCGGGGGTGTCGGGCGAGGCCACACGCGACACAGTGCAACGGGTTTTGCTGGGCCGCGTGGGGGAATGGGGGACCGGGGCCTTGCCAGAGTCTGCCATTGTGCGTGTGACACCTGCACGCGGCGCGGCAGATTTAGTGGATACAGTGACCGTGCGCCATGACAGTGGCGGTACGTCTCACATTGTTTTTAAGTCTTACGAGAAAGGCCGCGAAAAGTGGCAGGGCGAAACCCTGGACTGGGTGTGGTTTGATGAAGAACCGCCGGTGGAGATTTACACGGAAGGCCTGACACGGACCAATGCCACCAACGGCATTGTGTGGCTAACGTTTACGCCCTTGTTGGGTTTATCGCCTGTGGTGGCTCGGTTCGTGATGGACGACGACGCCACAGAGGACCGTCATGTAACGCGCATGACCTTGGACGATGCGCCACATTTTTCTGATGCGCAAAAAGCGCGGATTTTATCCAGCTATGCGGATTATGAACGTGACGCGCGTGCACGCGGTCAGCCTAAACTGGGTTCGGGCCGGGTGTTTGCGATAGACGAAGACGACATTAAAGAAAAAGCGGTGGACCTGCCGGACCACTGGCCGCGCCTGTGTGGTTTGGATATTGGGTGGGATCATCCGACTGCCGCGGTATGGATGGCGTGGGACCGTGATACGGATACGCTGCATGTGTATGACGCCTATCGACTACGCCAACAAACGCCGGTGGTGCATGCGGCGGCGATCAAGGCGCGCGGCGATTGGATTCCGGTGGCGTGGCCTGCGGATGCGCTGCAACACGAAAAAGGTTCGGGCAAACAGATTGCCGAACAATACCGTGAGCAGGGCGTGGCGATGTTGCCCGAGGCTGCGACATTTTCCGATGGCTCGGTGAGTGTTGAGGCCGGCGTATTTACTCTGTTGGACCGGATGAAGACACAGCGGTTTAAAGTGGCTGCACATTTATCGGATTGGTGGGAAGAGTTTGGATTGTACCACCGCAAAGACGGGCGGATTGTGAAAGAGCGCGACGATCTGCTGTGCGCCACGCGCTATGCGCTGATGATGCTGCGCTTTGCCGCAGAGCTGCCAGCGACAACCGTGTGGAGCGGTGTCGATACCAAATGGGTTGTTTAACGTGCCTTCTAAGTCTCTGACCGATCGCGAGCTGGCGGCCATTGTGATGGCTGGCGTGCGTGACGCCGTTGGCTACATTGGCGCACCCTCTGACATCTCAAATGAGCGTGCGACAGCCCTAAAATATTATCTTGGTGAACCTTTTGGCGATGAGCGTGAGGGCCGTTCCAAAGTGGTGTCGCGCGATGTTGCCGATACGGTGGAATGGATTTTACCATCTTTGCTAAGGGTTTTTGCCGCTGGCGATGATGTGGTGCGGTTTGAGCCGGTGGGGCAGGAAGACGAGGCCTTTGCTGCCCAAGCGACCGATTACATCAACCATGTGTTTAATAAGGACAACAACGGTTTTCTGATTCTGTATACCTGGTTCAAAGATGCCCTGATTCAAAAGAACGGCATTGTGAAGTTCTGGTGGGAGGTGACCACCCGCGCGGAGATTGAAACCTACACAGGATTGACAGAACTGGAACTGGTGCAACTTGTGGCTGACGATGCGATTGAGGTATTGGCGTATTCAACCGTAAGCGACAATACCCATGCGGTGAAATTGAAACGTCAAGCAAAAGTGGGGCGGGTGCGCATTGAGCCGGTGCCGCCCGAGGAGTTTCTCATCGCGCGGCGGGCGCGCAGCCTGGACGATGCGAGTTTTGTCGGGCACCGGGTGTACAAAACGCGCTCAGAGTTGATTGCAGCCGGATACCCCAAGCGCGTGGTGGAAAATCTGCCGACATATCACGCGGTGGATGATACGGAAGAAGCCCTGGCGCGCTGGGGCGATGAAGACTCCGGCACGGTGGGGTCGCTTGACCCCATGATGCAGACCATTGAGATCGTCGAGGCCTACCTGAAGGTTGACGAGGATGGTGACGGCATCGCCGAATTGATGAAGGTGACCGTTGCCGGGGCTGGGGGAGAAGGCGGGCAACTGCTGGACAAAGAGCCGGTGGATGATATTCCTTTTGCTGCGCTGTGCCCGGTGCCCATGCCCCATAAGTTTTTTGGGTTATCGGTGGCGGATTTGGTGATGGACTTGCAGCGCATCAAATCGGTGCTGTGGCGGCAGATGCTGGACAATCTGTATTTGACCAACAACCCGCAGCGTGAAG
Source organism: Rhodospirillaceae bacterium (assembly GCA_040221475.1). Lineage (GTDB taxonomy): Bacteria > Pseudomonadota > Alphaproteobacteria > Rhodospirillales > Rhodospirillaceae > WLXB01. The sequence goes on from JAVKEJ010000053.1 coordinate 335,016, forward strand.
TGGTGATGTCGAAGTTGGAGAAAGGCGGATTGGACGATCTGCTGAATTCCAAGGTGGGCGGAATCATCCGCGCGAAACAAGAGGGCGCGGTGCGCGAGTTGTCTGTGCCCCATGCGGCGGCGGCCAGTTTCCCGATGATGGAGTATGTGGACCGGGTGCGCCAGTACCGCACCGGTGTTGCGCCTGCCACCACCGGCCTGGATGCGGGGGCGCTGGAAAACCAAACCGCAACGGCGGTCAACCAAATGACCTCTGCCGCCAATCAACGGATTGAACTGATTGCCCGTATTTTTGCAGAAACCGGCGTGAAGGATTTGTTCCGGGGTTTACTGCGTCTGGTCGCCCGGCATCAAGACAAACCGCGCATGGTGCGTTTGCGCAACCAGTGGGTGCCGATGATGCCGGGCTTGTGGAATGCAGAGGGTATCGACGCCACGGTGGAAGTGGGACTTGGCCATGGCAACCGGGACCAACAAATGGCGGCGATTATGCAAATCCTCGGTTTGCAGAAAGAGGCTTTGGGCGCTGGTGGCTTAGGACTTGTGACGCCAAAGCACATCTACAACGCATTAGGTAAGCTGGTGCAATGGACGGGTTTGAAAAGCATCGCGCCCTATTTCAGTGACCCGGACGAGGAGAGCACGCAAGCGCGCCAGCATCAGCAGGCCGATGCTGAGGCCATAGCAACGCAACAGAAAGCGGCAGCAAACCTTCAGGTGAAACGCGAAACAGCGATGGCGGAGGTAGCGTTGGAACGCCACAAGCAACTGGCCCGATTAGACATAGAGCGCGGCGTGGCTTTGGTAAAAGCGCAAGCGGAGGCCAAGTTGCAAAAGGACCGGCTGATTGCGGAAATGAAATTGAAAGAGATGGAATTGCAGGCCGAGATTGCGCTGGAAAAAATGAAGCTCAAACACACCCCCCACGCGCGGGACGCGGACGGGGCGATTTCGATGAGGTAAGCGCGTTGTGACAGATGACACTATGACAAGCGATTCAGGCCAAACCTTGCGTGACGCAGACGCGGCCCGCGCGGTGTTGGAGGCCCCGCTGCTGCAAGAGGCGTTTACGGATTTAGAGCAGGCCTATGTGGAGGCGTTGCTGGCCTGTGAAAAGGAAGATGATTTGGGACGCTTTCGCCTCTCAGAAGGCATGAAGGTGGTGCGTTTGGTGCGGCGGCATTTGGAAAGCTATGTGGAGGCGGGGGCTTTGACAATGAATGATATCCAAGAGCTAAGGCGGGGTCGCAAGGGAATTTGGTGATTTTCTATTTGCATAAAAAAACAATAAAAATTGTTGACTTAACCAATTCGATTTGACATAATTCGAACCGTTGGAAATGCCGCCCCGTTGACCCGCCCTGGCGGAGACGCGGCGCACCAATTCCGAACTGCATAATCAAAGCAGCCGATGAGCTGCCCCATTTTTTGTGACCGCACCAACGACCGAGGTATGAACCCGCATGGGATCGGGCATCGGATGAGTGCGCTTAACACCAAGGATATGTCTATGAACGACCTCGCATCGTCTTCTGTTGAACGGGAAGCTGAAGGCCCTGAAGCGTGGTCCATGGAAGAGGCGGCGGCAAAACTGGCTGAGGTGGATGCCCACCGTCAGGGGCTCGCCGGCGAAGATGACCTGGAAGGCCTCGGTGATCTTGAAGACTTGGACGATCTCGATGATCTGGAAAATGAGGATGACCTTGATCAGCTCGAAGAAATCGACACAGGCGAGCCTGAAAAGCCGACGCCCCGCAAAGAAGACGTTGATGCTGAGCAGCATGCGATCAGAATTGATGGTCAGGAGTATCCCGTCACTCTGGGAGAACTAAAAGCCGGGTATCAGCGGCAGGCGGATTATACGCGCAAAACGCAAACCCTTGCCGAAGAACGGCGGCAGCTGCAATCGGAGCGGAGTCAATATCAGCAGGTGCTGGGGACCATATCGCAAACCATTGCGGAAGGGCCGTCCGCGCCACCGGATCAAAGTTTATTGAACGCTGATCCGGCTGAATACATTCGCCAGTCTCAACAGTGGCAGGCCCGGCAACAGGTTGCGGGTGCGGCTGCACGGGAACAGGCCCGTCTTCGGGCGGAAATCGAACAGGAACAAACAACAAGCCGGGCAAAGCACCAGGTTGAGCAAGACCAATTGCTGGCGCGTTACGTTCCCGGCTGGTCCGATCCAACGGCCCGGCATGCCGGAAAGGCCGAGATCGGCGATTATCTTGTGCGGGCCTATGGCGCAACGCAGGACGAGTTAAACGAGTTCACTGATCACAGACTCGTGGTGCTGGCCCACAAAGCTTTGCAATACGACAAACTGATGAGCAAACGGAACTTAGCGCAAAAGAAAGTGCGCAGCGTGCCGCAGGTACAAGCCCCGGGTGCTGCGCGCGCACACCAAGAGGTTGATGCCGCCACCGTAAAGGCGTTGCGCGACCAGTTTCATAAATCTGGCAGCATTGATGATGCCGCCAAGCTCATGCGTTATCTAGGAGGATAAACTCTCATGGCAGCCCCCACAGGGACTTTTAAAACCTACGAAGCCGTCGGCAATCGCGAAGATTTGTCGGACTTCATTTACAATATTTCACCCACCGATTGCCCGTTTATGAGTGCGGTCGGCTCGTCTACCGCTAAGTCAACCAAGCACGAATGGCAGACCGATGCCCTGGCCGATGCGGACGACACCAACGCGCAGATCGAAGGCGATGACGTGACGGGCACAACATCGTCCCCCACCACGCGCGAACACAACTACTGTCAGATCTCCCGCAAAGACGTGGTGGTGTCGAACACACAAAACTATGTGCATAAGGCAGGCCGCGAACATGAAATGGAGTATCAACTGCTGAAGCGTGGCCGCGAGCTGAAGCGGGATATGGAAAAAATCCTAACCGGCAACCAGGGCTACGTGGTTGGCAACTCGACAACGGCGCGCAAGCTGAGATCGCTGGAGAGCTGGCTGGCAACCAACGCCAACCGGGGGAGCGGGGGCGCAGATGCGGCCTCGGCCACGGCAGGAGCGACAGACGGCACGCAACGGGCGATCAGCGAAGCCATGCTGAAAGATGTGATTCAAAGCTGTTACGCGGAAGGGGCCACGCCCCAGATTTTGATGGTCGGCCCGGCGAACAAGCAAAACGTGTCTGGCTTTACGGGACGGGCGTCTGCACGGGAAATTGTCAAAGACGACAAAATCCAGGCGGCGGCGCATTTGTATGCCTCTGACTTCGGCGACATCCGGGTGGTGCCCAACCGGTTCCAGCGGGAACGCTCGGCCTTTGTGCTGGACCCGGAGTATGCCTCGGTCGCGTATCTCAGGAAGTTCCAGCGCAAAGATCTGGCCACCACCGGCGATGCCATGAAGAAGTTCATCGTGGCCGAGTACACCCTGTGCATGAAGAACGAAGCCGCACATGGTGTGATTGCGGATCTGAACACCACGGTTGCTTAGGCTCAAGTAAGCACCATCAGACTGCGGCGCAGCGCAGGCGGGGAGAGGCCAAAGCCCCCCGCACACACCGAATGCCGGACATCTATTGGGGTTCCCCTTCCCTCGGGATGCCGGCTGATGACGGCAGTGACCCTGCGCCGTGGGCGGGGGGAGTTTGACCGCTCCTCCCGCCACCTTTTTTACAGCCCGATAGGAATGATTGATGCACCAAGACTTTGCCAGTCCGGCGGGGAAACACAGCCATGACGCATAGCAAACGTAAACTTCTCAGTGTCTCTGCCAACCGGGCAGAGGTGTTTATTGATGAGACGCATCTGGACGGCAAAGTCTTGGTGCATGAGCTGGAAGACTGCGAACCCTATGTGGCGCAGGCGAAACAGTTGTCGGACCAGACGCCCGGTAAAGACATGCGCCATGCGGCGGTGGTGCCGCACTTTGTGTATGCCCGGGCCATCCGGGAGGGGTGGGCGAACGATCCTGCGGCCTGGAAGCGCTGGGCCAATGACCCGGACAACGCGGCGTTTCGCACCTGGCCGGGCGCGCTGTAAGGGATTTTGAGTCTCGTCCGGCAGCACACACACATAGTTCATTTTTAAGAAAGGCAGCGATATGGCGCTGACGACCTATGCCGAATTGCAGTCTGCGGTGGCCGACTGGGTGAACCGCACAGACCTGACGGCGCGGATTCCTGATTTTATTGCCTTAACTGAGGCAAGCCTGAACCGGGACCTGAGAACGCAGGACATGATGGCGTCCGCGACGGTGTCGGCGGTGGCGGGGAACGGCACTGTGGCTCTGCCCGCGGGTGTTGTTGAACTGCGCAATGTGGTGCTGGAGGCAAACCCGAAGGTGGTGTTGGCTTTTTCATCCCAGCAAGATCTGGACCGGCGGTATGCGGCGGCTGTTTCCGGCCGGCCTGCGGTTTATGCGGTGTCGGGCCGCACCCTGGAGCTGCGCCCGCTGCCGGATTCTGACTATGACATAGCTCTAACTTATTACACGTCTATCCCGGCGTTGTCGGACACGGTGACGAGCAATTGGGTGCTGCAAGCGCATCCTGATTTGTATTTATACGGCGCACTGGTGCAGGCGTCGCCCTACCTGGGGGAGGACGCGCGGGCCGCCGTGTGGGCCGGGCTGTATGCGCGGGCCTTGGAGGCGCTGGACTCCACGGACACTCGTGCGCAATGGGCGGGAAGCCCCATCGCCATGCAGGTGACGGCGGCGACGCCGTAACCGCCGTTTATTTTTTCAACCTAACTTGAGACTGAGGAGTTGCGTGTGATTCCCATCGCTGCTGACGCGCCTGTGTGGGCGCATGACTTCGCGCGCCGTGTTGAAACGGAAATTGACGCGCAGATCATTCAACCGGCCTATCTGCCGGATTATCTGAAATCTGATTTGCCGGATGCGGGCCGGTATCGCTATCGCATGATTTTTGTCCGCGATGATACGGATGGCGCGGTGCCGGCCTTCAGCGACGGCGCGGCCTGGCGGCGGTGCACCGACCGTGCGGTGGTGAGCTGATGGTTGATACACCGACACTCAGGAACCGGCTGCGTAAACAGGAGCTTGGCACCAACACCAACACCTGGGGGGATGACAAGCTCAACGAGGTGATCGACGCCATTGATCAGGCGCTGGACGGCGTTGCGGCCATTGCGCTGACCGGCGACAAAGTGCTGTCGTCGAGCAATTACACGCTGGCTGATGAGAGCCTGAACCGGGTGCTGAAATTTACGGGCACGCTAACGAGCGCTGTCATGGTGACTCTGCCGAGTGTGGAGCACTGGTATCTGGTGGTGAACACTGCCGGGGCGCAGGTTACCATTAAGACTGCGGCGGGCAGCGGCGTGGCTGTGGAACATGGCAGTTCGGCCCTGGTGTACTGCGATGGTGCGGATGTGCTGAACGGGGCGCCGACAACACTGGGCGGTGCCACACGCATTGCCGGCGGGTTGAGCGTTGCAGGCAAGATCTCGGGGGTGACGGCCGGCGCTGCGGCCTCAGATGCCGTAAACAAAACCCAACTCGATGCGGCCATAGCGGGGGCCACAGTTGCCGGTGCGACCGGGACAGTGAAGGTGGATGCCACAGCGACGGCGCAGTTTCTGATTGACGCCCTGACGGTGGGAGGAAGCCCGCTGACAGACAATGGCGACAGTCTGGATATCCCCTCTGAGCCGCTGGGCCTTGCGGATGGCGGAGACAAAGCGTCAGATTTTACGGCGGCGGCAAACACAAAATACACGGTGGAATGCACCAGCGCCGTGACCGTGACGTTGCCTGCAACGCCGGGCAAGGGGGACCTCATCGTGCTTGGCAAATACGGCAGCGGTGTTTTGTCGGTCGGGCTGAACGCGCTGAACTATTACGGCTCCGTAACCGGCCCGGCCACCGCGGCGCAGGGTGTGATTGTTCTTCAATATACAAATGCAGTGACAGGATGGATTGACCTATGAGTATTTTACGCGAGCTGCGCGCTCTGCCGCCACTTCAGATTATTGGCGCGGGCACGCACACGATACCGGTGCCGGCTGGATGCGTTTCATGGGAGGCTTGGCTTTTTGGCGCAGGGGGAAGTGGAGGGGTTGCCCGCGGCATAGCCGCAAAGGCAACAGGTGGTGCAGGCGGTTGTTATGCACACATTAAACGGCAATTGATTCTAGACACCTCTTTTTTGACAGTCGTTCTTGGTGCTGGTGGGGCAGCAGTAAATGCTTCACTGAACAACGAAGCCTTTGCTGGAAACGACGGCAATAGCTCATCTCTAACTGACGGAACTTTAATACTAATAGTTCCAGCGGGTGGAGGAGGCAAGGTTACTATCGATGCAACTACGGCCCCATCTTCAACAGCCTCGTTAACACCAACTGTTAATGACGATGGTAATATTGACACTGCATTGGGCGGAGTGTCTGGTGCTTGTATCGGTACAGCAGCAACGTACCAAGCTTCGGGCGGCGGAAGTTCGGGAGGGCCTTGGGGTAATGGTATGCCCTCTGGTGCAGTCCTAAGCGGAAATTACGCAGCTACAGGTGGGGCATCGCCATTCTTCTCTAGTGGCACGGCAGACGGGGCTAATGCCATGTCTGGCGGGGCTGGTATTGGTGGAAAGAGCGCGGACTCAACTGGTAGCGGTGATAGCGGTGGCGGCGGAGCATTTGGACCGAGTATAGATTTAAATCCTGGCCCTGGGGAGGGACCAACGAACTCAACAAACAATGTTGCGCCAGCGGTCGGTTCAACATCGGGACTTTTGTTTGATCAACGTGGGAGCGGGCGCGGAGGATACTCAGGAGGCAGCATACCTCTCGGTGATGGCGGCCCTGGAGCTGGCGGTGCAGCCCAATACTACACATATCCATCAGGCTCTTATCCTGTGTTTGCTGGGCACGGTGGTCATATGGGCGGTGGTGGCGCAATTCAACCCGCCGGTGGTGGGGTTGTTCAAGGTGCTTATGATCGGCCAGACGGTGGTGCGTTCGCGGGGGGTGGCGCTGCGATTAGCGCGACAAAACCAGTTTACGGTGGTGCAGGTGGATTGGGTGCAGGAGGGGGCGCTGCTGTTTCATCAAGTAGTGCTGCTGTGTCCGGTAAGGGAGGTGATGCTTACGTAGCCATAATTTTTTATGCAACTTCTTAGTACCTTCTTCGTTGCAGATAGCGGTTATCGATCATTTTATTAATGTGAACAAAATAGAAGTAGAGCATTAAAATTTGAATGCATTTGATTGGCTTTTTGAATGACATACACAAAATTAAATTTCTCACCCGGCATCTATAAAGATGACAGCCCTCTCTCCGCAGAGGGCTTTTTTATTGATGCCGATAAAATCAGGTTTGTGCGTGGCAAGCCGCAAACCATTGGCGGTTGGGAAACGGCATCCACAGATATCCTGACCGGTGTGTGCCGGGGCATTCATCCCTGGCTTGATAACCTGGGGCAAGTCTATGCGGCGTTTGGGACGCATGAGAGACTGCATGTTTTCTTTGACGGTGAAGTGTATGACATCACCCCCGTTGTCTCGCGCGGGACATTAACGGATCCATTTAGCACTGTTGATGCGTCTCCTGTCGTGACGGTTCATCATGTCGCGCACGGCGTGACACTGGGTCAGACGGTGCGCTTCTCCGGGGCGTCGCCCGTGGGCGGCGTGACGCTTGATGGTGCGTATGTGGTTGCGGCCGTGCCCGATGAGGACACCTTCACCGTGGAGCACAGTATTGCCGCGACATCATCCGTCAGCGGTGGTGGTTTGGTTTCCTATGAATACGACCTAGCGCCGGGCCTGGTTGATGGCACCGGCGGGGCCGGATACGGCACGGGGGCTTATGGTGTGGGCGGTTACGGGATTGCCTCTGACATCGATTACTTTTTGCGCAGTTGGTCGCTGTCCAACTGGGGGCAGAACCTGATTGCCAATCCCAGAGGCGGTGCGATCTATGAGTGGGCTCCGAATATTGGCGCGGTTGATCTTATTGAGGACGGAGCGTTTGACTCAGGCAGTGCCTGGACGGTCGGGGCGGACTGGTCCGTCGGCAGTGGGGTGGCGTCTCGTGTGGCGGGGGCGGGAACGAGTACTCTGTCGCAGGAGGTGCCGCTGCCACAAGGGGCGTGGTGCGTTTTGCGGTTTGAGGTGACAGCCTACAGTGCCGGCACACTGCAACCAATGATCGGCGCTGAGGCGATTGGTGGGGCGGTAGCGGCGACCGGACGTTATGCGCGCTTGTTCTTTGCCGGATCAGGGGGCGCAAAGACTTTGCAGTTTAGTGCGGATGCGGCGGGTAGTTTCTCGATTGATAATGTGGCCGTGACCGCGTTGCCGACAGCGTCTGAAATTCTTAATGCTCCTGCACAGGCGACCTCTGTTTTGGTGACACCAGAGCGTATGTTGGCGGCGCTGGGGTGTTCTGACTCAGATGATAATTTTGATCCCTTGCTGGTGTGCTGGTCTGACCAGGAAAACAATCAGCAATGGACGGCGACCGCCGCGAACACCGCAGGCTTTTTTAAACTTGCGAAAGGCGGGCGCATTGTCGGCGGAAAGCCGGGGCGCGGCGAGAACTACATCTTTACAGATGAAGGGCTTTACAGCATGCGGTTTGTGCCGGACCCGACAGTTGTGTACCGCTTTGATCATGTGGGAAGCGGCTGCGGGTTGCTTGGCCCAAACGCGGCTGTTGTGGTTGGGGGGCAGGTTTTCTGGTGGTCGAACGCGGGTGAATTCTTCAAATATGCCGGCGGCATACCGCAGCCTTTGCAATGCACGCTGAGGCGTGACGTGTTTGAGAACCTGGCGCAAGTGCAGGGAGACAAGGTCTTTGCGTTCCGGGTCGCGGCGTATAACGAAGTCTGGTGGTTGTATCCGGATCGTCGCGACGGCAACGAATGCTCCCGCTACGTGGCCTATAATTTTGTGGAAAATGTATGGACGTCAGGAACGTTTGACCGCTCGGCCTGGATTGACAGCGGTGTGCTGAGATTTCCAATGGCGACAGGGTTGGACGGCAAAATCTATTTTCAGGAAAAAGGGGACTCTGCGGATGGCGGTGTTCTGTCTTGGCATTTGCAAAGTGGCAGAACGGATGCCGGTAGTCCGGATGTGCATAAAGACGTGTACGGGTTGATTCCCGATTTCGAGGATTTAAAAGGCGGGGTCACTCTGACCGTACAGTCCTGGACTTATCCGGGCAGTCCCCGAGCGGACTATGGCCCGTATGGCATCACCCAAAATACGGGCAAGATTGATGTCCGGGCCCAGGGACGGGATTTGGCTGTCTTACTTGAAGGCTCTGCGGCCCCGGCCTTCATGCGCTTAGGGACACTGCGCGCTGATATCCGGCAGACGCACGCAAAACGATGACGGATCTGGCAACGGAGTGGGTGAGGTGCCGGCACTGGCTGGGGCCTGCGCTTGAACGCAGCCGACGTTTCTTTTCCGAAGCTGATGTTGTCGATGGTCTTGTGCAAGGGACGTATTTTTTGCGCGGCGGGAAAGCGTCGGCCATCGTTTACACGTTGACGGACTATCCAATGGCCAAGGCCATGGTGTTTCTGTTGGCGGGCGGTGCGCTTGAGGACATTGCAGAGCTTGAAACGGACTTAATAGAACACGCGCGCACGTTAGGGTGTGACCGGGTTGAGTTTTGTGGGCGGCGGGGATGGACTCGGGCGCTGGGATACACAGAGGCGTTTTGTATAGGCATAAAGGATATATAAATCACATGGGCGGAATTTTTAACGGCAGCAAAAGCAAAAGTAGTAGCCAGTCTTCGCAGTCCCTTGTGCCGTGGGTCAACGAGGCCGGTCAGCAGAACCTGGCTCTGGCAAATAAGCTCACCGCGCCTTTTGTTGCAGATGTGCCGACAGAACGTGTGGCCCGTTTTAACAACGATCAATTGCAGAGTTTTGATCTCACTCGCAACTATGCGGCACAACAAAGCCCGCTGACGGCCAATGATCTTGGCTGGTCGCATTATAACACGCTGGCGCAACAAGGACCGTATACGCTGGAATCCCAAGGGGGTATTCCGCAGATGGGGGCCGCAGCAATCGGTGACGTTCAGAATGTGGCGGCCCAAACCTTCACGGACGCCGATATGTCGGCGTATATGAACCCTTACACCAGCCAAGTTGTCGACGCGTCCCTGGCAGATTTGGGGGCGAATTATGCCCGCACACTCAATGCGTCTGACTTACAACAGGCGGCAGGCGGTGCCTTTGGGGGGGGGCGGCATGGCATTCGTGATGCACAAGTGGCGGATGATTATTTACGCAACGTTGGCAGCACATCTTCACAACTGAGGCATCAAGCGTTTGGAACAGCCGCCGGGTTGATTCAAAATGATCAAAATCGAGCTTTACAGGCGGCCCAATCGAACCAAAGCGCCAATTTGCAACGGGCGATCCAGCAAGCTCAATTGCAGCAACAAGCGAATTCAACCAATGCCGACCTTATGATGCGGGGACGGCAAGCGGATATTTCGTCGCGGTATCAAAATGATGCCCAGCGACTAAATGCCGTGCAGGGCATGGCGGGGGCAAAACAAACCGCCCAACAGCTGGCGGATCAGCGTATTCTTCAAAACGCAGAGCTTCTGGCGCAAGCGGGCCTGCAACAACAGCAGCAAGAGCAGGCGAAGCTGGACGTGCCGTTTAAGATGGCGGAATGGCGCGCAAACATGCTCTCAAACACACCGTTTCCGACGCTTTCGAACAGTTCCAGTAAATCGTCGTCCTTGTCTTTTGGGGCTAATTTTAAATAAGCCATTCGAGGCATTTGAGTGCGGGCCTTGGCGTTGACCGAACGAATGCTGATACGCTAGAGACCGGTAATGCGAGTCTTGGCAAATCACTGGTCAGGTAAGGCAATTCTGGATAGTGTGTCGAAATGCCGAACTCTAGAAAAACGATTGTCCTTTTTATGGTTGCTGTTGTCTTGACAGTCAGCTTGGTTACTTTGGTTGTTCAGCACATTGGCAGTCTTGAAGAGACGATTGACTCCCTCAATTCAAAGAACATGAGGCTTGAAAAATCCCTAGAAGATATTGAGCAGGTGAACTCCGAGTTACGCAGTGAAGTCGAGAGCCTAAATGATCAACTGGCTGAGTTATTGAAGCCAAAACTCGTGTCTGGTCCCGCAAGGTTTCCGATTTCAAGAGTATTGGCACGTCAGGGGGATACGGTCTCAAAGCTTGCGCAAAGGGAAGGGACATCTTCCGCTGTCATACAAGCCCTTAATCCCTGGCTGAATGGCAAAACAGATTTAATTGCCAGTCAGGCAATTTGGATCCCCAATCCCGAGCCATAATTGCCGAAGCGGAGCCGTAATAAGGCTATCTTGTTGAGCAAAATTTCATTTCAATAGAGGACCTTACTCGTTCGGTTAATTGTTTCTTAAAGTGTTGATACAATAGTCAAAATGGGAATGGAGTGGGTTTTCAATAGATTCGTCTGATCGATGATGTCTATTTTGAAGACTAAATGGTTTGGGTGGATTCAGATATGCAGGCTGTTAAGCCAGCTGTAATCGCGACTGCATCATTAATGATTCTGCAGGGCTGCGCTGGACTCAACGAACTCACAGATGGTGAGCTTGCACGATTTGTTGTTGTTGAGCGCTCACAGAGCCAAGAGTTTCTTCCTTTAAATTCTAGAAGCCAAGGCGAAAATTCAACATCGATGGCCTATCAACAGTCTGCGATGTCTGTGGAGAGTCCTGACAGCACTGGGCGCGCGATGGCGCAAAATGCTGCGCCAAATTTTGTTGATCCGATCAATGCGCCCCCACCGCCAAGTGTTGCGCCACAGCAACAAACCGTTGTGCAGACCATGCCGCCAGCCAGCCGACCAATGATGCTAGTGCCTCCGCCAGGCGAATCAATGCCGGTTTTCGAGACCGCACAAGTTGAGCAGTCTGCGATGCCGCAAGCTATGGCCAACGCGCCGGCACCTCAGCCCATGCAGCCGTCTTCTGTACAGCCTCCCTCGATGCAGGCTCAATCTACACAGGTTCAATCTGTACGGGCGCAGCCCATGCAAGCCGCGCCAGATCAGCCTCAACCGATTATGGCGGCAAGCCCCACTGGAACCGAAACTGTTGTAATTTCCTCTGTGGAAACTCAACCCACTCTCATGGGACGCGAGTTTATTCCGGCCTCAATAGCGCCAGACGGTCCAACCTCAGAATCTATGTTGCCCGGTGACATTACGTTAACCCGCGAGCAAAGAAATATTCTGGAACGGTTCGCGATTTTGGACCGCTTGAGCGAAGAAGGATTGCTGACACGACAGGAACGAGATCAACGTCGCGCCCAGAACATTGGGGCTTTGTTGCCATACTCAGCACCTTCCCCAGCACGCTTCCTCGGCCGTGAAGTTCCCAGTGGCGACGCAATTTCAGCACGGTTGGCGTCTTTGCGCAGATCCTTAGAGATGCGTGCGATCACGCCGCGCCAGCATGCGTTGGAACGCAGTATCATCCTTGATGCTTTGCTGCCCGCTGAACCAAGACTGCGCGCCCAGCCTGAGCCGCCTCCCTCTGACGTTATTGAAGCGGCGGCCCTGATTGGGCAACTGGAAAGCCTTCGCTTTTCAGGCATTATTTCTGATGCAGAATTTGAGAGAGAAAAAGCGGCCATTGATAGTTATTTGATGACCGGGATGATCCCCGATATGACAGGCGAGCCCCTTTCAATGACGGCCGATCCAGCTGTTGACCGTGCGCCAGCCGTTTCTGCGCCCATGCTATCCGGCCTTGGATTGCATCTTGCTTCCTATCGCACTCAGCAGGCGGCAGAAGCAGGCTGGCAGACAATAAGCGGCAAGTATAAAGGTCAGCTTTCTGGTTTGGACCCAAAAATCACGCAGGTAAATCTTGGCCAGGGGAAAGGCACATTTTACAGGCTTCTGGCCGGGCCGGTTCAAGACCAACAACGTGCCAAGTCGATCTGCGATCAACTCAAGCGATCCAACCAGTACTGCGATCCATTTAACCTGGATGGGTAGAGACTGTTCAAGTCTTTAGGGTGCGTTGCTCTGACGTACCGTTTTCTATTTTAGATGATCTGTAAAAACGCGCGTTCCCTCTAAGTAATCCTTAATCGCGATAGAGGTAACTTCAGGGTCTTCCAGCACGGCCATGTGTCCCAAGCCCGTAAACACCGCGAGCTGCTTTTCAGGCGCACTCTCAAGCAAATCCATAAATTCGTAGGCTTGGTCTACCGTTACGACTGGATTGTCCTCGCCCCACATGATCAGCGTTGGGGACTGTATTGATTTTATCATCGATACGATATCGCCAGAGATGTACTGGCTTGTGCGGGCCAATTCTGCAGGTCTGTGACCTTCGCCCATCTGCATATCATGCCACCGCCGGACGATTGTTTCGTCAACGTCGTTTGCAGAGCCATAGCCCCCTTCCAACATAAACTGAAACAGTTGTTGCGGCGTGATGTAGGTCATAATGCTGACCCACCAGGGCAATCCCCGTGGAGTATCGCGCCCTCTGACACCAGCATTCAAGGCGCCCGGGTTCAAAAGTACGAGGCGATTGATTTGAGACGGGTGTTTTACCGTGTAATGAATGGCGTGGGTGCCACCAAGTGAAGTGCCGACAATATCAAACCGCTCAATGCCCAGGGCTTCGTTAAACTGCTCCATCAAGGCGACGCCGCGCTCGAGTGTGTAATCGCCGGTGGGGTCGATACCGGTGAGGCCGTGCCCTGCCATATCGAAGCGGATCACTCTGTATTTGTCCTTTAAGATATTAGCCCACTCGTCCCACATAATAAGGCTGCCCCAGTGGGCATGGAGCAACAGCACAGGTGGTCCATCCCTAGGGCCTTCATCTCTGTAGTGTATCCGCACACCATCAATCGTTATAAATTGTGACTCCGGTGCCCCGTAGCGGGCTTCCAATGTTTCCATTGGAATATCCCGGTAATACCAAAGTGCTGCTGTAATTGAGAGGATGATAATGCCTGCCAATACCCCAAGCGCTTTACCAATGGTCTTTAGTGCTTTCATCTTCATTCTCCCTGCATCTGACAAATGCGTACGCGCTTTTCAGTAATTGAACCCATCAAAATCCTATCCTCTACTTTGTTGGCGACACTTCCGGCAGAAAAAGTTGTGCCATCTTCTTCATACACAGTTGTGATGTCAGCTTCGTCTTCAGCATCAAACGTTATGGTTTGTATTTGCGTTGGTGCCGGTGAAGCGGCATCGGTGAAGTGCTTTATCAATGAGAGCGTGTTGGTATGGTTGGCAATCCATAATACGCCATTCTCATCGATATCAATATTATCTACACCACCTTTCAAGGCTATGGTTTTCGGGTCACCATAGAGTGCGCCATCGGCATTCAGGTCGTACACTTTTATCGATTTCCCCAGGGTTTCGCCGACGAAAAGTTTTGTTCTCTCCTGATTTACATTAATGCCGCCAGCAGATTTCAAATCGTCTGCGGGTGTTGAGAATGTTGTTCCGTCGAAATAGACCAAAGGCGATAGCCCTATGGCCAACAGCATCTCTGCGGCCCGTTCCAGTGGGTTGGATGCGCCGGAGTCATTCGCCACATAAAAAGAAGACTCAGTGATCGCCACAATATCATTGGGCTCGATCAGCAATGGGCTGCTGTAGGTTCTGATATGCTCAAAAGCGGTGTCATCATTTTGTTTAATAAACAGTTCTACTTTTTCTCCATCTTGGGCGTGGTTCAGCACGAATAAAGATGTTTGACCGCTATCGTTTGTAAACAGGCTCAAGCCATGTGGATGAAAATCATCCGGCTGAGAGGTGAGGGCGGGGCGAGGCACTGGAGTCTCCGCGTTCAAGTCCAAAGACAGGATCGTGCCGGTGAGACGTTTGCCGCCGCCAATGGCCCGGCGATCTAACACCGACAGATAGGCGGTTTTTGATAAGCGGTCTGTCTGGATGTCTTCTGCGCTGCCATCCGTTAACGCAATGTTTTTGCAGGAGCCGGGCGCGATGGCCTGAGTCTCGTAAAAGGCTCCGCCTCTTACCAGGAAGGTCATGGTAACGGCACCAAGGATCACGATGACCGCGAGAAAAATGAACAGCAACAGTCTGACTACGGATTTCATTCTAAAGGCCACTCACTGATTGAATGCGAGGTCACAGACTGTCCTGCCTGGGGTATACATTCAAACTGAATATTATGGATATCTGATGGTGACCGAGCATTGGGCAAGGCTTTAGACTGACGCTCAAATTACTTAGTTTGTGGAGTAGGGGACATAAAATGAAACTGGCATTCATCGGTTTGGGCGTCATGGGGTTTCACATGGCCGGTCATCTGGCAGCACAGTCCAAAGACCTGTCCGTATTCAATAGAACAAGAGCGAAAGCCGAAGCCTGGTCAGAGCAGCATAAGGGCGTCGTCGCGGACTCTGTGGGGGACGCCTGCTCGGACGCCGATGTTGTGTTCTGCTGCTTGGGAGATGACCCGGATGTCGAACACATTGTGCTGGGGCAAGACGGCATACTTGCGGCGATGAAGCCTGGTGCCACCCTCATTGATCATACGACAACGTCTGCACATCTGGCTGAGAAGATCTATGCGGCTGCCAAGGCGGCGGGGATTGCGTTTATTGATGCGCCCGTTTCCGGCGGTGAAGCCGGAGCCAAGAATGGCACTCTGACGATTATGTGTGGCGGTGATCAGATGGCCTTTGACCGGGTCACAGATCTGTTTGCGATTTATGGCAGTCACGCAAAGCTTATTGGCGGCCCTGGGAGTGGTCAAAAAGCCAAGATGGTCAATCAGATTTGCATTGCGGGTGTGATTCAGGGCTTATCAGAAGCGTTGCACTTCGGCATGAAAGCCGGGCTGGATATGTCGGCTGTCACAGATGTTATTTCCAAAGGTGCGGCGCAGTCGTGGCAAATGGACAACAGAGCGTCCACCATGATGGCCGGGGAATTTGAGTTCGGTTTTGCCGTCGATTGGATGCGAAAAGACTTACGCATTTGCTTAGAACAGGCGCGCCGCGTCGGGGCAAGCCTGCCTGTGACGGCAATTATTGATCAGTTTTACGCAGACGTTCAGCAAGAGGGCGGGGGCCGATGGGATACGTCAAGTTTGATTCATCGGTTAGGGTGACGCGAACGCTCTAACTCGTGCCCTAAATTGATGCCCTATATTGATACCTTATATTTCATGCAAATCTTGCAACTTTGTCGGCATGTTTGGATTGGCCATAAGGGCTTTCTTCCGATAGAAGCGCAATATAGACGCCCCGCCCATCCGTGAACCGCCAATACCGGATAAGTTAAAAGAATTCTTCTCCGCGTCTCTTAGGATCGCGCCCGTCAGCGTCGTATCCATGAGGCTGACGCCACCGGCATTGATTCTTTTACCGATTTCCAAGGCCTCATTTTCATCTCCGGCGATAACAGCGGCGGACAGACCAAACTCGGTATCATTTGCCAATGCGACAGCTTCGTCGATTGTATCGAACCCCATGACCGGCATGATGGGGCCAAAGGTTTCATCGCGCATCAGAGTCATTGAGTGATCAACATTTGTCAGGATGGTTGGCTCGACATACTTGCCGCCTGCAATTTCTTTAGATTTACCTCCGGCCCTTACCTTTGCGCCTTTTGCGATGGCGTCATCAAGTTGCCGATCAATGATGGCCGCCTGTTTATCAAAGATGAGAGGGCCGACATGACCTTTATGAATGTCGGCATCATTGAGAGAAATTTTCGCTGTCTTCTCT
Organism: Rhodospirillaceae bacterium; assembly: GCA_040221475.1. GTDB lineage: Bacteria > Pseudomonadota > Alphaproteobacteria > Rhodospirillales > Rhodospirillaceae > WLXB01. Next base: position 351,723 of record JAVKEJ010000053.1, read on the forward strand.
ATGAGCTTATCCACAAAAGCATCATGTATCTTGTTGTCGACATAAACTCGCTCAATTGAGAAGCAAATCTGCCCGGTAGCATGAACAGAGCCTCTGAGCACGGCATCTGTCGCGCGCTCTAAATCGGCTGACTTTGTAACGATGACAGGGTCTTTCCCGCCCAGTTCCAGAAATGCTGGTATGAAATTGCGGGCACAGGCCTCTGCGACTTTTCGACCGGTCGGCACAGAGCCTGTGAAGCAAACGATATCGACATGATCGATGATGTCTTGGCCTGTTTCTCCACCGCCAGCGACGTAACTGAGGACTTTGTCTAACTCAGGAACGGCGGCGATCGACTCTTTGAGCGGTTCAATAAACCGCGGTGTGACTTCGCTTGGCTTTATAATGGCTGCACTGCCCGCGATGAGCGCCGGGATAGCGTCTATGCTGCTGAGCATGAGCGGGAAGTTCCAGGGACTAATCACCCCAAGTAAAGAATAAGGAACAAGCTGCTGGTGGAGCTTGATCGCAGGCATTGTTGTGGATTGTCCCACATTAAGTGCCTGGTTGATGACGCTCTCGGCTTTGTCGCACCAGCCGCGAATACCCCAAATAACGGCATCGGGGCTTTCTGTTGAAAGCCGCCAACGACCTGTGTCTTGTGACTCAGCTTTTACGATGTCATCTCGTTTTGCTTCGACCGCATCGGCCCATTTCAACATGACGCCAATACGATCTGCCAAGGGCGCATTGGCCCAGTCCACCTGAGCGCGGCGCAAAGATTGACATTCGGCGGTAATCTCATCGCGTGTCGGGGGTGTCACATGATAATCGACTTCGCCAGTGCGCGGATTTTTTACCGGGATTGTGTTCAATCGGGGGCTGTCATCAGGCATAAAACTGGACCTTACAAAATTCTATGTTGGCCCCTAATTTAACGTTATCCGGAAGACAGTCAAAGTGCTTCCGTATTTTGGAAGCCGCTCATTAGGGGGAAGCAACAAAAATGGCTGTGGCGGCGGACTAATCGTCTAAATGAGATAAAACCTTATCGCTAATTTCAACTCGAGCGACATCGAACAGCCCAAATCCGTGGTCCGGCCATTTCTCAAACCGGCCGTTTTGAATGAGTGCTTCTGCGCGGGGTGATATTTCCCAAAGATCGTCTTTCGGGCCAAGCGCCAGGATCGGCTGTTGAATTTGCGGTAGTTTTTCGGCGTAGGGATAAAGCATTGCAGCACGGCCACCCCAAAACGCACGATCCCCGGCTTTGAGCTTATCAACAAATCCACGCTGTATGAGCGGCAGGGTCATGCCTGGACCGGCCCATTTCACAGACCGTTCCCATTCCGCAGTAATATGAGAACCATCCTCTTTCATAGGAAGGGGCCAGGGGATTTCAAAAAAGGCGTCAATCTCTTGTTGCGTAAAGACGGGCATCCCAATCAAAACCAAGCGTCTGATTTGCTTTGGCCTGCGCAGGGCAAGTTCGCTCCCGATCAACGCACCTGTGTGGTAGCCGAGAATATCAAACTCATCGATATCCAGTTGGTCAATGAGTTCTTCCATGACGTTTGCAAAGTCTTCGATGCTTGGCATGTCCTTGGGAGGGTCTGACTCGCCAAACCCAGGCGTGTCAGGAGCGATAACCAGGCGTGTTTCACCGAGCGTATTTAAAATCTCTGTAAATGCGCGGCTGGACTGCGGGCTTTGATGAAAGCAAAGGAGGGGTGTTTTTGCATGAGATCGAGACCCGGCGGTGCGGACATGCAATTGGCCCAACGAGCAATCGTAATAGTGGCGCTTAATTTTCAATTTTCGCGGTCCATGTAAAAGCCCCCTCGCTGTATTAACGAGGGGGCTCAACACATTACTCAGATGTTGGTTTTACGAACAACAATGTGAACCGGTCACTCTCACCGATGGCGAGACTTTTCTTGCGATCGGCTCCCTCTAAATTGGGGAAACCTTCTTTGCCAAAGTAACGCATTGTTGGCGGGAGCCTCCAAACACGTCCTTCGTAATCTTTATCGTCCATCGGGTTGTCATTGATGCTTGAAGACGCAACCAGTTGCCAGCCTGCATCCTCGGCCAGCTTAATGGCGTAGCCTTCGTTGACATACCCTGAACGGGCTTTCGGGTCCTGTTTGATCATCGGGTCGCCGCGGTGTTCTACGACACCCAAGTAGCCGCCCGGTTTCGCCGAGTTGTACATGATCTCGTACATTTTTTCGGCTGTGTCGGTGCCCATCCAGTTGTGAATGTTGCGGAAAGTCAAAACGAGATCTGCTGTTCCCGGCGTAATCGGCTGGGTGGCTTCCATGCCAATACCTGTGGCTTCTGCGTTGCCGTAGATTGATTTATTGGCTTCTAAGGCTTCAACAAAACTGTTGAAGGAATTTTGTGAACGCTCACTGACGTTGGGGTCTGGAAGTGCCGCGTAGTATTTGCCGGTGTTCGCCACAACAGGCGCAATGATTTCTGTGTACCAGGCGCCTTGGGCGAAAATTTCCAGAACGGTCATGTCTTCTTTGAGTCCAAAGAAGGTCAAAGTTTCATACGGATTTCTGTATGCATCTCTGGCGACTTTTTCTGCGCTCCGGTGCTCTCCGGCAATGGCCTGTTTAAGACGGGCATCGGTGTTGTCAGCGAGGCTTGGCGCCGAGAACGCGACGGAGCCTAAAAAAACGGCCGCGGCAGCGTGCATAAGAGATCGATTCTTGAGGTGCATAGTGTTTTCCTTCTGAGAGTGATCGGGTGAAGAGAGATGCGCAAAAAGCCGTGGCTCAATTGCGCAAGAGGGTGATTTTTTATGAGTACCTTATGTTAAGTTTAATTTTATGATGTCCACAGTAGCATACTAAAAGCAGTCAATTTTGTAGCCCCATCTCATGTGATAATCGTTTTACACTAAAGATCACTTTAAAGATCGCTTTGACCTTTGTTGGAAGGGCCCGTTTTGCCCAGTATTCTTCATTAATCCTTAGTTTTAGAGCTGTTTTCCCCACTTCTAGGCCAATCTGATCGACTTATGGCACATATTCTCTTTTATCCGGCATTTCCAGACCTGGAGCGCCTATATGATCAGTTGTACCGCTCAATCTGGCATTTCTCGCCCATGGCGGGGCGTATTAATAAGATAACCTTTGCTTTTTCTGGTCCTGCGACGGAGTTGCTGGAGGGAGATGACTGCCTGCTTTCGGCCTCATCCCGGATGAGTCCGGACTTTGACCCAGACATTGTTAATTTTGCACCAGATTTTCTGGGGCGAATCTCGATTATTCCTGAGAGCGAACTCCTTCATGCGAATGACTCTGTCGATGCCATTTTTGTCTGGAACGCGGCAGTAAAACAAACCGTGAAAGACGCCCAAGGCATAGGTCAAGCGCAAAAAGCTGATGTTGTGGTGGTTGATCCAAATTCGGTTCAGCAGGAAACCCTGGCCGCCATTAAATTTGCGTATTCACTATGGTCAATTGAGGAACTCGATAGCCTAGTTGCGGAATCTTATTCGTTATTCCAAGAGCATGCGACGAAATGGAAGGGACGGTCGATTAGTGCTTTTGGTAATGGTCCTTCATTAAGTGCAACCGTGTCCGATAAAGTTGACTTAGGTGACTCGGTCCGGGCTGTCTGCAATTCAACAATCTGTGATGAACAATCACTTTTGTATTTAAACCCTGAACTGTTGTTTTGCGGTGACCCAGTGCAGCATTGCGGCGTGTCGCGTTATGCAGGAGATTTCCGCAGAGGGATGGCCAAGGCCCTGGAAAACCCCAAACGGGTTCTTTTCACACAGCTCGGCTATGTTCCTTATTTTAGATCAGTGACGCCGCAAGAGTGTCACAATCGCATTATTGGCATTGGCAATGATCGCCGCCCCAAGTTTAACCTCAACCTTGAGGCGGAATACCTGTCTGCAGCCACCGCTAATATCTTTACTATGCTTGTGCTGCCTGTTGCATGCACGCTCACGAAAAATATTGATATCTACGGGTGTGACGGGATGCCTTTCAGAGAGGCATCTAACCCCTGGCAACATGCGAACGAGATGGATTACTCGAAAAGCATGTCGGTAACCCATCGTGTTCATAAGAGTTTCTGGAACAGAAATTATGAAGAAGAGTATTGGTCTTATTGTCGTGACCTATCTGATATTTTGGCGACGGCAGAGCAAGACCAATACACCATCAGGGTCCGAACACCATCCTTTGTTCCGGCCTTAGCAAGTCGCTTTACAGACTCTTAAGCCGTTGCGTCTTGCAAAGATTTGCTGACAAGCTCAGTCACATCCACTGAAACGTCTTTCGCCTCTGCTATGCGCTTGAGTTGATCTTTCATTAAGTTATTCAGAGGTTGTTTATAGCGCGGCCATTTCTGGAAGGCACTGACCAGACGCGCTGCGACTTGGGGGTTTATTTGGTCAATGATGAGAATCTGGCTGGCTAAAAAATCATAAGCAGAGCCCGACGGGTTATGTAAGGCCGTTGGGTTTTGAGTTGCAAAAGTCCCGAGCAGGGCTCTGATTTTATTGGGGTTTTTAGGGTCATAAAGTTTGTGAGAGAGAAGCGATTGCACTCTTGCAAGTGTTTCACGGCTGGCATGCCGTGCTTCGAGACTTAACCATTTATCGACGACCAGGTGATTGTCCGCGTAATGTTCTGAGAAGTGCTCTAAAGCCTGTGCTCGGAGCGGACTTATGGTTTCGTTGAGCGCGCTGAGGGCGGACCATTTATCCGTCATATTTTCCGCGCCTTGATAAGCGTCAAATGCCAGCTGGGCATTCTGCTGAGGGTCTGCGCAAACAAGATAACTCAGGACAACGCCTTTTAAGGCTCTAACGCCAGCGCCGTCCGATTGTGTGGCCGTTTGTGGTATATGGGCAAGAATATGCCTTAACGGTTCAGCGTAAGCCTTGCCGATTTTGGCTTTAAAGCATTTTCTAACTGAGTGTATTTTCTCCGGGTCAACGAGATCCAAAGCGTCCGCAATCCTGCTTTCGCTCGGAAGAGTCATCAGTTTTGCCGACATCTCTGGTTGATCTGTAGCGTTCTCCAGAATTTTTCCAAATGATCGGGCGGCAACGCCAAAAGATTCCCCGGGGAGGTCCGCGTTGCACTCTTCGGTTAACAAACCAAGATACAAATGCTGAATGGCCAGCCACCTTGAAACAGCATCCGGGTCATGAATTGCGATAACCGCGAGGTCGTCATGACTTTGCGGTGGTATTGTATGTACAGGCGCCGTGAAGCCGCGATTGAGTGAAGCAACAGGGGCTGTTGTTTTGCTAGGAATGCCTTTGAATATGAGTGTTTCTTTAGCGTTCTTCAGAGAGATGAGATGTGTATGCTCTGCCGGGTTATTTGTGCCATTAAGCTTTGTTTTTAGAGGGCCATGCTCCTGATCGATAAACCCGATACTTAATGGAATATGCATAGGCTTTTTGACCGGCTGACCCGGTGTTCCAAGGCATGATTGGGTCAGGGTGAGTGTGACCTGGTTTTTTGAGGCGTCATAATGAGTTTCGTAGTTGATCCTCGGCGTGCCCGCCTGCGTGTACCAGAGCATAAACTGACTCAGGTCACAGCCAGAGGCGTCTTGCATTGCAACTATAAAGTCCTCGCATGTTAAGGCTTGGCCATCATGCCGTTTAAAATATAGGTCTATCCCTTTGCGAAAATTATCTTTTCCAATGAGTGTGTGAATCATTCGCACAACTTCCGCACCTTTCTCATATACGGTGTAGGTATAGAAGTTGTTTATCTCTGAGTAGCGATCCGGTCGTACAGGGTGCGCGAGAGGCCCTGCATCTTCTGGAAACTGTGTTTCGATTAAGCGTTGGACGTCATTAACTCTCTGTACGTCTTCATTACGTTGGTCAGCAGAAAACTGTTGATCACGAAAGACGGTTAAGCCTTCTTTGAGACTGAGTTGAAACCAGTCCCGGCAGGTTACCCGGTTGCCCGTCCAGTTATGGAAATATTCGTGCGCGACGACAGATTCGATCCATGCATAGTCGGTGTCGGTTGCTGTCTCCGGGTCGGCAAGAATAAATTTATCATTAAAGATGTTGAGTGACTTATTCTCCATCGCCCCCATGTTAAAATCAGACACAGCCACAATGTTAAATTCGTCAAGGTCATACTCCAGACCATAGATGGTCTCGTCCCAAGCCATGGCACGTTTAAGAGACTCCATGGCGTATTCACACTGGGACGTTTTTCCGGGCTCAGCATAAATATTCAAAGAGACAGACTTGCCAGAGTGTGTCGTAAAATGATCCCCGAGCTTATCTAATTTGCCGGCAACCAGCGCAAAGAGATAACTCGGCTTTGGGAAGGGGTCGTCCCAAACCGCATAGTGTTTTTGTTCATTGACGTCGCCGCGTTCTATACAGTTACCGTTCGAAAGCAGAACCGGGTAGTCTTTTTTATCCGCGGCGAGTCTTACGCGGTACTTCGTCAACACATCCGGTCTGTCCAAGCAATATGTAATGCGCCGAAACCCTTGTGCTTCACATTGTGTGCAAAACCGCCCCCCTGTCATAAAGAGACCTTCCAGCGCATGATTTTTGCTAGGTCTAATATGTGTTGTAACGGTAAGCGTAAAAGAGTCTGTTGGGTTTGAGATTGTGAGCTTTTGTTCTGATTTTGACCAGAGTTCTGAGTTTAGAACTTTGCCGTCAACCAATACTTCAACCAGTTCGAGGTCTTCTCCGTCCAATTCAAGTTGCTCAGAGGATTCATTTGAATCAGGGTTTCTGCGGTATTCGGTTGTGCTGATGACTTTGGTGCATGCTGGGTCCAAATCAAACTCTAAGCAGATAGAATCAACAAAATATGGCGGTGGTGTATAATCTTTCAGGAGAATGGTCTGATGAGGGGAGGTGTTCGTACTCATGGATTTGGCCTATTAACTTACTAACTGTCGCGCAGACTAAGACCTTGCAATAATTTCACAATCACAAGTTTTTCTTAACCGCATTGAAATACAGTACACTTGCCAAATGAGGCGTGCTTATGAGGAGTGGGGTCATGCGAATAGTCGCATTTGTGCCTGCCAAAGGCCAAAGTGATAGAATAGCCAATAAGAACACAGTCATTCTTGATGGTGAACACCTGTTTAAACGGAAACTCAGGCAACTGCTTGAGTGTGATCTAATTGACGAGGTCTACCTTGATACTGAATCAAGAGATCTCATCGACCTTGCATCAGACTTGGATGTTAAAGTCCTCACGCGCGACCCTAATTTGGCGTCCAATTCAACGGATGGTCACGCATTATTTGCCAATGAGTGCGCTCAAGTTGAGGCTGATATTTACATTCAGAGTCTCTGCACTAGTCCTTTCATTACAAAAGACACTATTTCAAGAGCGCTTAAGGCCCTTTTAGAAGATGAGAATTCTGACTCCCTTGTCGCTGTTCAGAAGAAAAAGCAATACCAATGGGTGGATGGCCGCCCCCAATATGGAGACGGTAAAATTCCAAATAGCGTGGATTTACCTGAGTCGGTTATTGAGTCCATGGGGTTATATATGGTCCGCCGTGATGGGGCGAGTCCACCGAAACAAAGGTTTGGGAAATCACCACTTCTATTCGATTTGACTGAGGAAGAAGCAGTTGACTTAAACTGGCCAGATGACCTTGCCTTTGCCGAAAGAATTTGTGCCGGCTATCGGGCAGCTCATAACGCGAACCTAGATGCAATACGACCACACTTATACTCATCGCTCTTGGCAGACATCTCAAAAGACAGAGGCTTATCGACTCTTCTGCCACCCGGCTTTCAACGTGTGAGTGGCCGCTCAGTGCTGGGTGTTGCAAAAACGCTCGAACTCAAAAGACTTAGAAAGGGCGATGATTGGCACGGTATCTATGACGCCCTGTCTACATACGATTTTGTCCGGCCTGGTGACGTCATCGTTGTGCAAAGCGAAGTGCAGGACGCGGCTTATTTTGGTGACCTGAATGCCAACATTGCTATTCGGTCCGGAGCCGTTGGCGCAGTCGTTGATAGTTATACGAGGGATAGTCGAGCCGTAAAGGATTTGGAATTTTCTGTCTTTGCAAAGGGTATTTACAGTCACGACATCAAATACGAAGGTACTGTTGCAGCCATGAATCGACCCATTCAAATTGGGGGAGTCACCATCAACAATGGAGATTACGTTTTTGCTGACGATGACGGTGTGGTCGCAATTCCAAAAGAAATCTGGCCGTCTATTGTTGAGGAAGCGATGGCTGCGCTGAAAAAAGAGTTTGATATTCGCTACAGTATCATGATGGGCCAAGATGTCAGCAAGGTTCTAAAAGATCACGGTGCCTTTTAAACATTGCTGGTGTTGAATAGCTATCAGGCTCAGGTCTTATTAACTAGGTCATCACGCAGTAAAGGTTCGGTCGTCTTTGGTGTGTGTCGGAGAGCGGCGCGTAACCCAGGCCCGCCAATTTCGTCGAACCCAAAGTTAGCAGCGACAGTTATGTCACTTTTTTCGGTGAGACCTAAGACGTAAGATGGTCTGTCTTGAACTGAATTTTTAAACTTCATCAAATCTCTGTTCAGAATATCAGAGCTCGTGGACGCCATTGCGGAAGCGTCGCATCCAATTACGACCTTGCCGGCGGCTAGCACAGCTTCGTTTGGTTCGTTCAGATCTGTGAGTATTGAAACATCGCGCGCCAGCGGCTTCAGCAAGTCTCGTGCGGTTAGTAAAGAGGCCGCCGACACTGATTTGGGAACGGCTACGATCTCAGTTCTTAAGTACAAAAAACGGTGTGCGTCTTGAAGTTTTTCAAGGGCTTGGAAGACCAGTCTTTGGTTGGGAGATAAAACAACAGCTAGAGGAATAGGAACAACAAGCTTTGCACGAACGCCGTCTTTTATCATTGAGTTTAAGGCAACAGTACATGCTCTGGTTACAGCAGTTGAATTGGCAGCAACCAAAGAGGGGTCTGACCTTGAAAAGGGGTCGCCTCCGTCACCGGCGAGGGGACGGCATACAAACATATCTATCGCTTGTGAGTCGGCTGACCACATTGGCCAGTAAAGCAATTTTAGCCCGTGCTCTGCCGTTACTATTTCGGATGATGACTTCGGGCTTTGCGTTGACTGAGTATTTTTTTCATGGTCAATGGTATTGGACGCAGTCAGTGGTTTTGTTTGTCTGATGCGCTTATTGCGTCGAGCTATGATTGCCCTAGCTTCAGCGACTGCTTTTTGGATTGCTTCTTTATTGATTGATCCATCTTTAGACAACGCAGTTGTGAGGTCGATGGCGCTTGTTTGAGGGGTTAGGTCTGAGTCATCATTTGCTTCAAAGCGCGCACCAACTAACTTCTCACCAATGGTGGCTGCGATATGTTCCGCAAAAGAAGCCGCTTCACTCTGAGTTAAGTCTGGAGTTATTAAAAGCCAAGAATACTCATCTTCTTGTATGGCCGTTTGACCTTTGCCAAGCATTCGGTCAATTGTAGTTTCTGCGATTAGAAAAATACTTTTTTGATGCTGCTCCCAGAGGTCGCCCAAGTCTTCTCGGAATTGGTTCAGAGTTATCGCCTGCACGACTCCATATGACTTACTTTCTTTATCCGCCAATAACGTCCCAAGTGCGAGATCAAGGGAATCGTCAGACCATTTGCTGCTTTTTTCTGTAACACGCCGAACGCTTAGTGGATTAGTCGTATGGGTGCCAGACTTAAGCCTCGTCAGCAATCCAGATACGATAGGAATTTTCATCGTGCTTAGCTCTTAAGTTTTGTCATATAGCCTGTGGCTCAAAAACATCGGCTTTCAAAGTCACGATTTCTTAATTTTGCCCTAAACGGACACGCTCAACAACGTGCATCGGTTCATGCGTGGTATTCTGATGACAAACCGCTATCTCAGTTATCTTGATTGGTTGACCAATAATATCACGACACTTTTCTTGTGCACTTTTCATAAGGATCGCACGCTCGACGTCGTTTTCTGTTTTTTCTGTTAGAGTCATATGAAACCTGAACTCTTCCAGAACATAAGGATACCCCCAGTTCTCCAGCATCTGTTCCTGATGAACAGTCAGTTTACCTTGCCTGTACTCTGCAAGTTCTTGTTCTGACCGGCGTTGTCTGAACCCTTCTAAAGCGCGCACACAGTTGCTTGCCAGTTTTTCCAACTGCATGGATGATGTTTCAGGAGAGAGCGCCAGAAATTTTCCAATGAAAGCAAGTTCGAGTGGGGGAATCTCTATTTTGGAGAGGCTTCTCGCAAGGATGCGTGTCGCGGCCAATAAGCCCTCGGGCGACGTATTCTTCGCCAGTGAAAAAGGTGGCTTGAGCGTGCCATGAAAGCCGTACAAGCGCGGCGTACTTGTTATCGCCTTGAATTGGGAAGAAGAAATAGAGTTGATTTCGAGTTGTTTGACGCTTGCACCGGTTTCAATATCAATGCCCAGCCATTCTTGCCCAAACTTTGCAAGAGCACTGTCTTTCGGTGGGACATAATAAACGGCATAACGTTCAGCCGACATTTTTATTCCTTTTCCCCGCAGCGTTATCGGTCGTCATAGACTCTGAGCACCAACCCTTAATTTTGGGTATAGCAGAATAAGAGCTTTCGTTCCCAACGTTAGTTCTGTGGTAGTTTCGACCCTAGAAAGAGTTTTATGCCGCTTTGCGGTCTATATTCATCAACTCCAATGCCTCGTAAAGTAGCGAAGCAGATGCACCAGGCTTCACAGCGTTTGTGCTTAAATGGCGGCGCCAGCGCCTTGCCCCAGGGTATCCATGAAACAAACCTAAAATATGACGCGTCATTCGATGCAAAGGCGTACCCTTAGAAATCTCGCGCTCACAATAAGGGATAATCCGTTCAATAACATCTAATCGCGATAGCGCGTTTGTCGTTTGGCCAAAAAATGAACTGTCCACTGTTGAAAGAAGATAAGGATTTTCGTAAGCAGCACGGCCGAGCATCACTCCATCGACAAACGGAAGGTGGCTTAATCCGTCCTCAATGCTTGTGATGCCGCCATTTATGATGATCTCAGTGTCCGGGAAGTCGCTCTTTAATCTGTGAACTCTCTTGTAGTCCAGAGGAGGCACATCTCTGTTTTCCTTAGGGCTCAAGCCTTTTAGCCATGCTTTTCGTGCATGAACGACAACGACCTGACAGCCTGCCTCAATTATTCCCGCAACAAAAGAATCTAGGGGGGCACCCGTATCCATATCATCAATACCAATCCGGCATTTCACGCTTACGGGTAAGCGGGTGGCCTCTGTTATGGCACTTACACAGTCCGCCACCAGTTGTGGCTCAGCCATAAGACAGGCTCCGAAATTTCCACTTGATACCCGATCACTTGGGCAGCCGACATTTAAGTTGATCTCGTCGTAGCCCCACTGCTCACCAATGATGGATCCCCTGGCAAGTTGCTTTGGGTCTGATCCCCCTAATTGCAGTGCGATGGGATGTTCGGCTTGATCAAATTTAAGAAAACGTTCTGGATCACCATAAATGAGGGCGTTGACGGGGACCATCTCCGTATAAAGCAGCGCACGTTGACTGATTAAGCGCAGAAAATAACGCGCGTGCCGGTCAGTCCAGGCCATCATTGGGGCCACGCTGAACCGACGTGACAGTGCAAAGCTCTTTTGGCTTTCCTCAGCCATCATGTCCAACCTGATCCTTATTTCAGCAGATGCGGTAGTACATCTGCGCAAACCCCTTGACAATATGTTCTCTAAATGTTCTTTTTAGAAAATAGAACAATACAAGAACAAAGGAGAGTTCCCATGAATGCTACCAGATACCTCAAAGACTCTTTGGCCCTTTTAGGTTTGTTTGGCGTTATTTATTTGTGGGCTGTGGTCGCGTTTGCCCTTCAAGCCTGACTCTTGTTTTGAGGCAGTTGTGAGTTGGTTAACGCCTGTTTCTTGCTTAATGCGGTCTGGGTCAAAAAGCCCGTCCTGGGTGAGTTGGGCTGCTGCTGCCGCTGCAAGTAATGCTTTGTTTATTTTGAGTTTTTTGCTGCGATCAAAGCTGTAAAGTTGGCGAGACCAGACGTTTTCAGCCATAATTTTGAATAGTCCCAGCATTCTAAGACAGACCGACAGGCCTTTGACGGTTTTAAGATCGAAGGCGCGATGAATTGCTGTGGCCCAGCAGATCGCGTCATAGTCATCGAATTGAAGCTCAATTGTGTTGCTAGAGTGATTATCAAAAATAACGCCGCTGGGCGTTTTTTCATCTGCGGTGAGGCCGAGTTCAGCTGCGGTGCTCGCGATTTCCCAAGCATGACTTAGATCATTGAAGCCTACGGGTGGCAGCTTGTCCGCGCCGAAAGGCGCGCACACCATATTTCTGCCGTCAGACTGTAACTCAGATGGAAAAGTGTACATTAACCTAGCCTTAGAGAACTGCTCAACATAATAGGCCGTTATGCCGCGTGAGGGGCAGAAATATTGACATTTGAGCTGCTCAGGCATTATATGAGAGTGCGTGGAAAATATAAAATAAAAGCCTGCGCCGATTACTTAGGTATTAGGTCATGAGTACCGCTTTAGTCTCTTCAAGTACGCTGGCATCCGCCACGGCGCGGATAGACACTACGCGTGTCGGGAACTCAACGACCTTAGGTTATGTAGATGCCCTCGATCAATCCATTGGAGCCCGACCAGGCGACCAAGCCTTACAGTATGATGAGCGCTGGTCTGATCTGCATGGAGATAAGCGGCAAAATCTTGGCCAGCATCGCGATAGATCAATCAGGTTTGGCGGGATATATGTGTCTCGTGAAGTTGGAACAACGATAATGCAGGCCCAAGCCCAGGCTTCATTACCGAAGTCAACGTCAATACCAGAAGCCGAGAAGCAAATTCGCATCTACGAATTTAATCAATCTCTCATTGGCACACCAGAAGTCGTTACAACGGTTGGTGTTGCCCGGTTTTAGATATTATGACTGTTGGGCACGTTCCTTAACGTGACCAGTTTCCCGAAGCGCTCATGACATACCACCCATTTTGGCGTGCCCGTTGTAAGAGCTTTTCACCGGCTATTGCCTGTACAGCTTGGATAGGTGCGCCGTCCTTAGCTGCGAGTTGTTTGTAGCTCTCTAGCCGCGCGGCGTTAACTTCTAAAATCAGGGCGCTGACTTCCGCTGCCACTTGCGGCGACACGGCTGCAATCAAGCCGTCTGGCCTCTCGCCAACTAATCCTAAGTCGCGTGCTTCATCCAAAGTTACGGCGTAAGCCGGACCAGCGATACCTAGGCCGATTATAACAGATAAAACGGTTAAAAAGGTTCTCCGGGTTTTTTGGAAGTGAGCCATTGCCATTCTCCTCTGGAAACAAACTAGAATATATCTGGATTCTCAGTCAGCAAGTCTTCAACACCTTTTTCGACCCTAATCCGAACTTCTTGCTCAATTTTGACGTTTAGGTTGATCACGATGGGCTTATCTGGGGCCTGTACTTTGACCGTGGGCGTACAGGCACTCGCAACAACGCCAATAAGCAGAACAGATATCAACTGTTTGAACCGATTGAAGCCGTTGTTTTCCAGTATCGAATGTAAACGCAACATCGTTTTTCAAACTCCAAGCCGGATATACGCTCAACGCTTTAGGGTTCGTAGAGCAAAACGTCAATTCCTGAATCATTACTATCCGAGATAAACCACAAATTAGGCTTATTCATGTCAGCCTAGCAGCTGTCTGAGAATATATAGGCGGTTATGGACTAGGCGGGAAAGCCATCAGTTGTCGCTTTATGGCTTCTGGAACCCGATAACCCGCCATGCTACCTCTGATGATGTTTGCCAGTTCGCCACTTAAATTCAGATTAAAGTCTATGGGATAGCCGTCATACAAATCTGGATTCCTCCCCTTAATCGCAAGCGAGGCTTCAAGCTCTTTTTGCACTGACCCTGACACCGTCACCTCAATAGAGTCATACCGGAAGTCTTGAAGGGCCTGAAGGGCCAGAGAAAGTCCGCCTTGGTCAGCGGCGATGGTGTCCGCAGAACTTGACGTTCTGTATTTAACAACACCCGGGCCAGAGGTTTTGAGCTTGCCAGACTCAATCAAAATGTTACTGCCCCTGATAATAATTGGAATCCGGCCCGACAGCGTTCCCGTAGCCTCTAAACCATCCAATTCCGTCATAGAGGCGAGTGCAGGTAAACTGACGGCAGTGACGGAGAGTTCAGCTAAAGTCTCTTCCTGGTCCAGCCGCAAGGAAAGGGGCCCACCGGTGACTTCGCCCCCGGCAAAACTCATGGAAACCTGATCAACTTCAAGTGTGCCTGTAGAGTCTAGGGCGAATGTTCCAAGGAAATCGGTAACCGGAATTCCAGCTTGAAGCAGTCCGATCGCAACACTCTGCGGGCCATCAGTGCGGAGTGGCACAACAGAGTCGAAAGCGACCGCCGTGTTCAGTCGCCTGAGCGCAAAATCATTTCCTTCAACGTCCATCTCTTTCACATAAATGTGAGCTTGCTGTTTCTTAAATTCTCCGCCGTTAAAGGAGATGCTGATATCTGCGGCGAATTCTCCGGCGGTGGGAGTGAAGGGTAATCCGAGCGGACGTAAGTCTGAGGGGGCAAGGTTTTCCCCTCCGAACAGCAGTGGTCCAATTGAGGCTGAGGCCGATCCACTGGCGGAATCTGAGGCATAAGTGAGGCTGTAAGTGCCTATTAAACTACGTGAAGGGAGGCGCATAGAGCCTTGAATATTATAGTTATTTTGTGTCTTATTAAAATCGCCGTTTAAGCGCAATAAAGGGCTCTGGCTGGACGTGTCTTTGGGGTCTACAAGTGTCGTGAGATATGTGCCGGACATATTTTCCAGATCACCGGCGATCAGAATGTTCAAACCTGTAGCCGATAGGCTTTCTGATTCAATCAGACCATTCGTTAGTCCAACCTGAAGATCACCAGTTTGGTCGGGTGCCGTCCAATATCCTTTGAGGGATATTTCTGGGGCCGACGCGTTTATCAATAGCGGGCTATTATTAAAGCGCAACTCCAAGTTTTTTGATGTTAGAGCAAGCGTAGTATCGAAGGTTAAGGTGGCGCTGCCATCGGCACCAAACACGACATTTGCTGTTTGGGCAGCGGTAGTGCCATCTGCCAAATTCAGCTCAATTGTGTCTTGAGCGGCAAGTTGAGTTCCGTATTTCAGGGCCTCCACGGCGGCAGTAAGTTTTTCAAATTGAAAGACCAGCGATAAGCCATCCAGTCTAAAATCAGACGCCATATCGACGGTCAGGGTGCGACCAGACAGATCACCATAAACAGCATCGTTGACGGCAAGGGTGGCATAAACAGGGCCACCGGCTATGGCGATCGGGCCTTTTAGTCCGGAGGCATCAAGCGACGCGCTGACAGTCCCATATGCCGTTGGCAGCCCGCTTAGTTCTAAGTTGAACGTCTCAAAGCTGAAATCCTGGGGCAGGCCATCCGTGCCGAACGTTGCCCAGGCTGAGGATATCGCTCTGCCGCGACCTAATGGCGTCTCACCCCTTAAGACCATATCGACTTCTGCGCGATACCCGCTGTCCGTAGGTTGAATTCTGAAAAGTGGACCAGAGGCCGTGCTTTTGCTCACGACAACCTCAACCGTTTGATCTTTCGCCGCACTCTTGATGTCAAAAAACTGGCCCGGCCAGGGGACAGAGAAGCGCATGTCTTTTTCTCCGCTCACCGTCACGGCTTTGTCTTCAATAGAGCCTTTGAGGTCAACGTCTGCCGAAAAGGCGTTCTCAGAGCCGGGCACCGCAAATGACGCTGCCGTCAGCTTGACCATGCCGGAAAGAGAAGAACCAAGGATGTCCTGAAGACGCAAAGAGCCGGAAAGATTGAGCCTGCCACTTAAGTCTGGACCAGCCAGCTCAGCAAAAATCTCAGTCTCTAGCACCTCATCATTGTTCTGTAGCTTAGCGCTGAGAATAAGGTCTATCGGTCCCTGAGGGTGAAGCACATGTAGCGCGGCGTTCTCTATTTCAAGGGACCGAAACGGCAGCCCGCTGGCATCGTTTTGCACTTTGCCAGCTTCGCTTTCTGGCTGCCCCTCTTGGGGAAAAGAAAGGCCACCGAAGGTCACGCCGTCTTCTGTCCATGTTCCGGAGACATCTAGTCCCGAGAGTTGTAGGTGCTCAACCCGCCCGTCACGCAAGAGCGACCACGCATAAGTCACGCTAGCTGTGTCCGCCTTAATTTGCCCGGAGGACAGCGATAGGGCTTCAAACTCCAGTCCGCTGAGATTGGCCCGTGTGACCGTCAAACGCGACGGGCCGAACCCCTGCCGATCCAAAGTGGATGTGGCGATCAATTCAATCAAAGGCGCTCTCAGCACCACGGCAGCGGCGAGGCCAAGGACGACGGCAAGCCCAAGAAGTGTTGCAACGCGCTTCATCATGTAGAAACAGTCTCGGTTGTGGTGCCGGGAGATCTTAGGGTCTGATGATCTTATTGTCTGATGTTCTCGGCAAAAGCTATGGTTCTGTCCAGACGGGATGTTTAAGACCGTCCTTAAATGTTTGTGGAGTTTAGGAATGCACAGGCCTGCTGTCGAATCTTGCTTTGATGTTGCGTTCTGGCTTCTTGATCGGGCGCTGGACGATGGAGAGTATCTCCAGCCTCAAAAAATGCATCGGCTGATGTTTTTGGCGCAGGCCTATTATGCCTCGGCAAAAAACGGTGCAAAGCTGATGCCCGCCGTTTTTGTCATCGCCGCCGACGGACCGATAGAGCCGACAGTTTTTAGGGCTATGGAGCGGGGGCGCCCAATGATCGACACCGGCCCGATAGAGGAAGATGTGTTTCACATTCTTGACAGTGTTTGGCGTCAATTTGGGGCAAAATCAACCGAACGCCTGAATGCCGCTCTAAATACGCATCCGCCGGTTGTAAAGGCGAAAGAGAACGGCGTCGGCACAGAGATCGGCTTTGACGACCTCATCGAGTTTTATATGACAGCACTGAGCGATAACCTGGGCCGTCGCGGTAAAAAAGGGGCAGGGGCGGCTGCGGATGCGCCTCCGGTTGATCAAGTGCTCAGGCCCAAGGTGATGAGATCACATACGGGAAAACCCGTCAGTGTTAATCGGTGGTCGCCGCGGCGAGTCACAAAATAGCCCGGTGCAGTTACTATTTTCATTGCCTCGATGGATCGGCACTGCTACCAAAACCCCTCAAACCTTGAGCATTATCAATTCAGTGCCGCGTGCAAGGCGCTGCACAATTAGCTTTAAGGTGGGGAATCTGGACTACGCTTTGCCATTGCGAGCGTAACTGAGGAAGGGATAGAGGGACGATGGGGCAAGTGATTAGCATGACTATCGTCTTGCTTGTTTTCTGGCTCACTCTGTCGGGCAAATTCACCTTCTTTTTGATCACCGCCGGGGTGATCTGCACCGTGGCGATTGCTCTTTTGGCAAAAAAGATGAACGTGTCCGATAAAGAAGGACACCCCATTCACCTTGCAACATCCGCTTTCACGTATTGGCCATGGCTGGTCTGGCAAATTATTTTGTCAGCCATCAATGTTACCAAAATCATTTTGAACCCGTCTTTGCCAATCAGTCCGACTTTGACACGAACGAAAATGAGCCAAAAATCTGATGTTGGCCGTGTGACATATGCAAATTCGATCACGCTTACGCCAGGGACAATCTCTGTCGATATCGAAGATGACGAAATTCTTGTGCATGCCATTACGCGCGAGAACGCGACGGACGTCGAGTCCGGGGACATGGATCGCAGATGCGCACAGTTTGAGGGGTCGACATGAGTATGTTTACTGTCGCAGCGCTTGCGCTTCTTGTCTCCCTCGGTCTGGTCATCATCCGCGTACTTAAAGGGCCGACAGTTTTTGACAGGTTGGTTGCCGGTAATTCGCTGGGTACTCTATGCGTTTTGCTGTTAGCGGTTATGGGGTACGTCTTCGGGCGGCCAGAATTTATTGACCTCGCAATCACATATGCATTGTTGAATGTTATCGGCACCATCGCCGTCTTGAAATTTTTCCGTTACGGCGACCTGGGCGCTGGCGAAGATGAGGCCGGACTGTAACTATGGAGTTGCTTCTTAACATTGTAAGTTGGGCTCTGTTGGCTGGTGGAGGGTTTTTCTGCGTTGTCGGTGCCATTGGTATCGTGCGCATGCCTGACGCGTTTACACGAATGCATGCGGCCAGTGTCATTGATACTTTAGGCGTTGGCATGATCATCATCGGATTAATGGTGCAGTCGGGGTTGACGCTCACGACAGCGCGTTTGGCAATTATTTTGGCGCTGGTGTTCTTCACAAGCCCTGTTGCAACACATGCTATTGCCAGGGCTATGAAACACAGAAATGTTGAACCGGTGCTGTCCGAAGATCGTACAAAGGAAGGACGCTAGACGTGGAATTCCTGATTAATCTGATATTGCTCCTTTTTCTCACGGCTGTGACTATCGGTATTATAGGCGTCCGCAACCTGTTTGCCGTTGTTGTTCTGGGCAGTGCGTATAGTTTTTTAATGGCAACGCTATTGATTGCTATGGATGCCGTGGACGTAGGCATGACGGAAGCCGCTGTCGGGGCAGGGGTGTCTACCGTCCTCCTGCTCTCTGCGCTTCACCTCACCAAAACAGATGAAGCGCCTGCCAAGCATTCCAATGTCTTGCCTATGGCTTTGTCAGTTTTAATCGGCGTGGCTCTCATTTATGGAACCTGGGGGCTTCCTCGTTATGGCGACCCGGATACCCCCATGAACACGCATGTTGGCGCAGAATATTTAGAGCGTTCAATCCCAGAAACGACAGTGCCTAACGTTGTAACGTCAGTTCTGGCTAGCTATCGGGGCTATGACACGCTGGGGGAAACGGCTGTGATTTTTACAGCTGGTATTGGTGTGTTGATGTTGCTTAAAGGAAGACGTCGCAAAGAGGATGACGAAGAAGAGGAGGAGCGCACATGAGAGGCCATCTCGTTCTTCGCGTTATATCCAAGTTGCTGATTCCATTTTTGCTTCTGTTCGCGCTGTATGTGCAGTTCCATGGTGACTTTGGTCCGGGTGGCGGCTTTCAGGCCGGAGTTATTGTGGCCGCAGCGTTTGTTTTGTATGCGCTGATTTTTGGCCTCCATGAGACTCAAAAAATTATTCCGTCTTCGGTTCTGGAAATTGCCGTTCCTTTGGGCGTTTTGATATACGCTGGCGTCGGTATTTTCTCCTGGATCATGGGCGGAAATTTCTTGGATTATGGCCTGCTAGATTCACATGATCCTTCGCATGGTCAACATCTGGGCATTTTGCTTGTTGAAGCAGGCGTACTGCTAACTGTCTCTTCCACGATGCTGTTGATCTTTTATACTTTTGCTGGCCGCGGGCGATAGGGGCGGGCGATGGAAGGACTCAACGAACTTGCGTTTGTCATCGGTGGTATCAATCATTGGATCACCATCTTCTTAATTATGGCTGGCCTCTACATCATCGTGTCCCGTTCAAACATGATCAAAAAGCTGGTCGGGCTCTCCATTTTTCAAACGTCAGTTTATTTGTTGTACGTTTCCCCAGGGAAAATTCTGGGGGGTACGGCACCAATCATTATTGAGGATGCTCCTGGGCAGCTTTATTCAAATCCCTTGCCCCATGTTCTCATTCTCACTGCAATTGTCGTCGGCGTAGCTACGCTTGCCCTTGGCCTGGCACTGGTTGTCAGAATCAATGAAGCCTATGGCTCAATCGAAGAAGACGACGTCTACACCAGTGTGGATTGGGACTAAACAGTGCTCGACCAACTTCCCGCTATTGTTGTTGCTGTTCCGCTCATTGCGGCCGCTGTCTGTGCGATAGTGCGTCAGCAGACGGCCTGCTGGCTGATCGCACTTGTTGTCTGTGGTGTTAGCACGCTAGGCAGCATTGCCATGTTGGCCCAGGTCCAGGACTATGGGCCAATTTCATATCAAATGGGGGGATGGGCACCTCCTGTCGGTATCGAGTACAGGATCGATATTCTTTCGGGATATCTTCTTGTTTTGGTTTCTTTGATTGCAACCGCGGTTCTAGTCTATGGACGGGTGAGTGTTCAGGCGGAGATAAAGCAGAGCCTGCGTGGCTGGTACTATACGATGTATCTGCTGTGCATGTGCGGTTTGATGGGGATTGTCATCACCGGCGATGCGTTTAACGCCTTCGTCTTTATGGAGATCTCCTCGCTCTCAATGTATACATTGATCGCGCTTGGCAAGGATCGCCGAGCCCTTGCAGCAGCTTACCAATATCTCATCATGGGGACGATTGGGGCCACCATGTATGTTATTGGTGTTGGACTGCTCTTTACGATTACCGGCACGCTCAACCTTGTTGATATGGCGGAACGCTTACGGCCTTTGCTAGATACACCTGCGGCTATTGCTGGAATGGCCTTTATTCTTGTCGGGCTCTCGTTAAAAATTGCTCTGTTTCCCTTGCACCTTTGGTTGCCGAGCGCGTACGCGTATGCACCATCAGCGGTCACAGCTTTTCTTGCCGCAACGGCGACGAAGGTCGCAATTTATCTTCTGATGCGGTTTTTATATTCAGTTTTCGGCTTTGGGTTTGCCATCGAACAAACACCAATACCTGAAGTGATTTTGATTTTATCCCTTATCGCAATTTTTGCAGGCTCTTTTTCGGCCATTTTCCAGGAAAACGTAAAACGCATGCTTGCGTATTCAAGTGTCGCGCAGATCGGTTACATCACGCTTGGTATAGCGCTCGCGGATGCTCCTGGATTGGTCGGTAGTTTAGTTCATATAGCGAACCATGCGATGATGAAGGGGGCGTTATTCATGTTGATCGGCGGCATAGCGCTGCAGATCGGCACAGTGCGCCTATCTGATATGGCAGGGCTGGGAAAAGCCATGCCGCTTACAATGTTCGGTATTGTTTTGGCTGGATTCAGCATGCTCGGCGTGCCTGGAACGGTCGGCTTTGTCTCTAAGTGGTACCTGTCAGTTGGTGCGCTCGAAAACGGCTGGTGGTGGATGGTTGCTCTGCTGATGGTGAGCTCACTGCTCGTTCTTGCCTACATTGGTCGCGTGATTGAAGTTGCTTTTTTCCGAGAGAGGCCCGCTGGTGCACCAGCTCTAAAAGACCCGCCTAAGTCTATGCTGATAACATCATGGGTTTTTGTATTGGCATGTATCTATCTTGGGATTGATACATCGTTCACAGTCGGTGTTGCTGAGCAAATTGTCAGCGTCTTGTTAGGGGCAGGGCAATGACAGACCTTTCCCTACTTATTGTTGCGGCGCTTCTGATCCCGAGTTTCGGAGCAGTCTTTATTGCGTCCAGCGGTTCAAAACCAAATATCAGAGAAGCCTATACACTTGTTACTGCGGCCCTGTTGTTTGCGGTTGTGTTTGTACTCGTGCCGTCGGTCATGCAAGGGGGGCGCCCTTCTACAGACAGCTTTGCAGTCTTGCCTGGGCTAACAATCCGATTTGAGATTGAGCCAATGGGCATGCTTTTCGCGATGATTGCCTCCTCGCTTTGGATCGTCAATTCCATCTATTCAATTGGTTATGTGCGCGGAAATCAGGAAAAAAACCAGACCGTATTTTATACGTGTTTTGCTCTTGCAATTGCGGGGACCATTGGGATCGCTTTCGCAGGCAACCTCTTTACGATGTTCTTGTTCTACGAAGTGCTTACGCTCTCGACCTATCCGCTTGTGACGCACAAAGGCAATGAAGCTGCGAAAGCTGGAGGTCGTGTCTATCTTGGAATTCTCTTAACGACATCTGTCGTGTTTTTACTGCCAGCCGTGATTGGCACTTATTTTATTGCTGGCACGGGTGATTTCACGGTCGGTGGTATTATTCCAAAAGATGAAAATCCGTTTCTTGTTGGAGCACTCAGTGTTCTGTTTATTTACGGCATAGGTAAAGCGGCCGTGATGCCGGTCCACCGTTGGTTGCCAGCAGCGATGGTCGCGCCGACCCCTGTCAGTGCCCTCCTTCATGCCGTCGCAGTTGTTAAAGCGGGTGTGTTCTCGGTCGTCAAAATTATCGTTTATGTGTTTGGCCTGGATCTCTTTAGCGGTCAGGCCACCAGCTGGGTGGTGTATGCCGCCGGGTTTACTGTTTTGGTGGCGTCCATCATAGCCCTCAGTCAAGACAACCTAAAGCGCAGGCTTGCCTATTCTACTGTCAGCCAATTGTCCTATGTGGTTTTGGCCGCGGCGATGGCAACGCCGCTCGCGATTATTGGCGCGGCGATGCATATAACGGCCCACGCGTTTGGCAAGATCACTTTGTTCTTTGCAGCTGGCTCAATTTATACAGCCGCCCATAAAACCGAGATCAGTCAGTTAAATGGCATCGGCAAGCGCATGCCGTTGACCATGGCCGCCTTCGCAATAGGCGCGCTCAGTATGATTGGCGTGCCGCCAACGGCAGGCTTTTTGGGCAAGTGGTATATTTTGTCGGCGGCGATGGAACTGAAAGACTGGTTCGTCCTGTTCGTCATTTTTGTCAGCACCTTGCTCAACACCGGCTATTTTGTGCCGATTATTTACCGGGCTTTTTTCAAAAAAGAAGATGTCGCACCCGCGCACGAGCATGGTGAAGCGCCTTGGCCCATTGTCCTGGCGCTCTGTTTGACCGCATCGGGAACGCTTGCGTTGTTCCTTTTCCCGGAAGTGCCACTCACGTTAGCCAAAGCCTTGGTAGGGCAGACCTTATGAGCGAGCAAAACAAAACACATTGGCTGGATCATCCTGCGACGCCGAAGCGCCTGTGGGTAGGCTTTACGGCCGTGCTGGCTTTATTGCTGATTGCTGAGCTGTTCGTAACCCACCATCACCAGGGCTTTATGTACACCTACGGGTTCAGTGCGTGGTTCGGGTTCCTGGTTGGCGGTGTGTCAATTTTACTCTCGAAAGCGTGGAAAAAAGTGCTGAAGCGGAAGGACACCTACTACGATGAGTAGTCTTTTGCTGCACCCTTCTTTACCAATTCTTATTGGCGCGCTTCTTGTCTTACGGTTGACCGGAACGGCCCGCAGTATCGTCCTGCTTGGCGCTCCTCTTATCTCTTTGGCCTTAGTCTGGATGACGGCGGACGGCGTACTCTTTTCCATATCCTACATGGAGTGGACGTTAGAGCCGTTTAAGACGGACAAACTCAGCCGTCTGTTTGCCACTGTATTTGCCTTGATGGCGCTGGCTGGCAATTTGTATGCGCTGAAACAAGAGCGCGTTTTGGAATTGTTTGCCGCCAACGTTTACATCGCCTTTTCGCTCGGCGTTGTCTTTGCTGGCGATCTCATCACCGTCTTTGTTTTCTGGGAAATGATGGCCTTGGCCTCCGCGACGGTCATTTTCTCGGCTGGGACTGATACCGCCCGGGCTGCCGGTCTGCGCTACCTTCTGGTGCATCTTCTTGGCGGGGTGGTGCTGATGGCCGGCATCGCTGGCGAAGTCGCGTCTACCGGTTCCATTGCGTTTACGTCAATGCTGCCAGATACACTTCCCCGGGCTCTGATTTTAGCTGGCTTTTTGCTCAATACCGGTGCGCCGCCATTTTCAGCCTGGGTGCCGGATTCCTATCCGGAAGCCAGTTATTCCGGGATGGTATTCCTGTCTGCGTTCACCACCAAGACAGCCGTTTACGTGCTGGCGCGGGGCTTTCCGGGTGCAGAAATTCTGATCTTTGTCGGTCTGTTTATGATTTTCTACGGCATCATTTACGGATTGTGCGAAAACAACGCCCGCAAAATGCTTGGCTATTCCATCGTCAACCAAGTTGGCTTCATGGTTACGGCAATTGGCATTGGCACGACCCTGGCGATCAATGGCGCGGTTGCCCATGCCTTTGCGCACATTATCTATAAGGCGCTGTTGATCATGGCGACGGGGTCTGTGTTTTACATGACCGGCAAACGCAAATTCACCGAGTATGGCGGATTGTTTAGAACAATGCCGCTCACCGCAATTTGTTGCATCATCGGCGGACTTTCGATCTCGGCCTTTCCGTTCACCTCTGGTTTTGCCGCAAAAGCGATGACCTCAGAAGCGGCCTACCTCGAACAATATTATTGGGTTTGGTATTTGCTCGCGGCGGGCACGGCAGGGGTGTTCTTGGACGTCGGCATTAAGTTGCAATATTTCGTGTTTTTTGGAAAAGACTCGGGCCTGCGCCCGCCGGAGCCGCCGCTGCATATGCGCACGGCAATGGTGTTCTTTGCCATTCTGTGTGTTGCGATTGGTGTCCTGCCGCAGCAGTTCTATCAACTGCTTCCGTTTGAGCAGGACTATGCCCCGAATACTCCCGATCACATCGTAACCCAGTTCCAAATTCTGCTGTTCTCCGGCGCGGCCTTCTTCCTGTTCCTCAAGTATTATGGCTGGCACTTGGTCAATAGCCTGACACTTGATTTTGATTGGCTGTATCGGGTCTTAGGCAAAAAAATTGCTCTTTCTCTGACGCAAAATTCTGGATCAGCGCGCGACAGCATCATTGATGATTTATCAAAGGGGGGGCGGTCTACTATCCAAACCCTGCAGAGTCGGCATGGCCCGTCAGGAATTCTAGGACGCACAATGCCAACCGGGCGCATGGCGTTTTGGGCCATCGTGATGTTGGCAATATATCTCCTGGTAGACTTCGTCTATATGTGAGTTGATGAATTGGGGTAAGGTGATCCCATGATGACATTCGTCTTTCGCGTTTTACTACTCGTCCCGTTTTTACTGTGTGTTGTGCCCGCCACGGCGCAATTCCTGCGGCCTTACGAACCTTTTGACGCAACCAAGGCGCAAAGCCTCTCCTTGTCACAGGGTTCTATTGTGGTTCATGACGAGAACGGTAATCCGAAGATTTACGATTTCCAGTTTGAGGTTGCAGATACACAGTCTACCCGGGCAACCGGTTTGATGCATCGCGCCAAACTGCCGGAAAACCGCGGCATGTTGTTCGACTTCGAAGCCGATCGCATGGTCAGTATGTGGATGAGGAACACCTTCATCCCGCTAGATATGCTTTTTCTCAGCAAAACAGGCGAGGTCGTCACCATTGCTGAAAATACAATTCCGCATTCAGAGAAACCCATCTCCTCGCGCGTGCGCGTGCGTTCTGTCTTAGAGCTTGCAGCGGGGACAGTCTCGAGGCTCGGTATTGAAGTGGGTGACCAAGTTCAACACGTAATGTTCGAGCCTTAGCGGTCGATGATTTCAGCAGACCTCTGCATCATCAGACGACAAAGGTCAGAAGCATTAGTCCTGCGGTAGCAACTCGACCGCTAGAATTTTCTTCCATGTTGCCACAAACATCATGATGAAAACGGGAAGGGCTGTGAGTGCGGCAATGCCGATCAACATCAAAAGATGCGACTCACCCCAGCCCTGGGCCAGCACACCAAAGGACTCTAAAAGACCCTCAACGGCGAGCTGTGCAAAAAAAATCATGATAAGCGCCAGCACGCCAAGCGTTAAAGTTAACAAAACAGAACCGCTCAACGCGGTAATGTAAGCCGAAGCACGTTTCATTTTTCAAAAGCCTTATTGAGGACGCGGATTAAAGGTAAAGTTTGGAAAGCGTACGCCTTTGGCCACGCAATACGCGTGCATTTTTTGATGAGCAGGTATGCAAGAATAGAATAGCGGCGTGCTCTTGCAGAGGCGTGCGAAAGTCGTGTCCTAGCGTTTTCGGGCCAACGTGAGCCCGTCGCCGATGGGGACCATGCTGATGGTCACGCGCTCGTCTTCAGCGAGAGCAATGTTTATAGCCCGGATCGCCTCGGTGTCCGGTCGATGATCCATTGGATCAGCCACGCTGCCGCTCCACAACACATTGTCGACCCCGATCACGCCCCCGGGTCGGACTAAGTCCAATGCGGCTTCATAGTAGGCCAGGTAGTTGCCCTTATCCGCGTCGATAAAGGCCAGGTCAAAGCTGTTTTGTCCGCCGGCGCTACGCATGTTTTCCAAGCTCTCTAGGGCTGGTGCGAGGCGCAGATCAATCTGACCAGCCACGCCCGCTTGCGCCCAATGCTTCTGCGCAATAGCTGTAAATGTTTCGCTGACGTCCAAGGCAACAACACGGCCATCAGGCCCCATCGCCTTTGCCACGGTCATCGCGCTATATCCGGTGAAGACACCGATCTCCAGATACTTTTTGGCGCCCAACAGTTCAACAAGCAGCGTCATAAACTGCCCTTGCTCGGGTGAGATTTGCATCATCGCCATCTTGCTGGAGTCCGGATGCTGCGCTGTCGCGTCCCGCAAGGCAATTTGATCCGCGTCTTCACGCAGCCCAAATGTCCGCAGATAGGCGAGGACGGAGTCACTGAGCCCCATAGATGATGACGACATGTCTCGTATCCTTGATTTACTTGAGCGGGGGAGTGCCGCTGGTGTCACCTAGTCCCATTTCGTCAATCTTAACTTTGTAGGACCGGCTCACCGGCACCTTGCCCCCACCCGTCATTGTCAATTCATAGGTGCGGCCTGTTTTGTCGACGCTCTCAATAGCACTGGTATTAACCCAAAAAGACCGATGGACTTGCATGCCAGAGTGGCGAGCCATTTCTTTAACGGCATCACCAAATCGATACAGCACCATGGCCGACCCAAGTTTGGTCTGCACCTTGGTGTAATGTTCCTGAGCTTCCAGAAAAATGATGTTGGTTCCAATGTCTTTGGGTAAGCGGTCCATGAAAGGTGATGCTGTCGGCGTGACCGGTGCGTTCGACGCGATTTCTTCTTCTGCGAGGGCAGAAGCTGCAAAGGCGCTTTGTGATGGAGGTTTAAAACCATAAAGCCGCACGGAAAACGCGCGCCAAAAAATGAGATTGAAGGACACCCAGACAATTTCATTTGTCAGCAGAGCAAGCAGGGCCTCTTTTAAATAAACAGGATCCCCAAAACGCCAAGGCCACAAAGGATAAAACTGAGACCCTTCGGCAAGGTAAGGCTCAAACAGGGGCTGCCAAATCAACGAAAGCGGCCCGTTCACAAATATATTGATGAAGGGTCCGCAGATGAGCACCAGAAAAAAGTGCGGTTTCCATGGACGCAATGCGACCGCAACGAAGTAAGTGATCAGGATTGTAGTCCACCAGGACAACAGTCCGCGAAATATGTAGCGCATCATATAAGCCTCTTTAGAGACCATACGGGCGCTGCCAGCTTCGTTGATGCCAGAAATCAATCCCAGCACAACGGGAACGGCCAGCAGATACACGAGCAGGAGGGTAGGTGTGATGCGAAATGCATCCTCTGCTTCAAATCTGCCGCGATTATGTGTCATTTCACTCATGTATCACTTGATTCCGGCTTCACTTCATTAGAGTGTTATATGGTCAGGCGCTGCTTCATCGCGGACGTGCATTTGCTAAAACCCCGCCCATTCGCGCATCATGAAGGTCACAAACGTATAAAAAAGCCGTTTTCTGCCAGTTCATGAAGCTCAGAGCGTCACAACGTAAAAAATATTGTCTGCCTATTTAGGATCATAGCAAATATCATCGTAACATTTCCGTCACGAGGGGAACAAAAATGACGAAATCCAAATCACTTAGAAGCAAATTAGCCCTGCGCTCCAGCGTTTTCGCCCTTTCTGGGCTAGTTTTTGCCGCACCAGAGGCTTTTGCCCAGCAAGTCGCTGTTGAGGAAATCGTTGTTACAGCGCGCAAGCGGGCCGAATCTCTTCAAGACGTACCGTTGAGCATCACCGCCTTTTCCGCTGATATGATTGAGAAATCAGGCATTCGCTCCATCGGGGATGTCGCCAAGCTGACCAGCAGCCTGGTGTTTGAAACCTCCTTCGTGCCGCAAGACACCCGCCCGGTGATCCGTGGTCTGTCCGCCACCCGGGGCCGCCAGCCCATTGGTGTGCTGCTTGACGGTATCGATATTTCCTCTGAATCTCTGCTCACCGGCGGCGGCGGAATAGGCATGAACCTGCGCCTGGTCGATGCGGAACGGATCGAGGTTGTCAAAGGCCCGCAGAGCGCACTTTACGGTCGTGTCGCCTTTGGCGGGGCCATTAACTACATCTCCAAAAAGCCTGGCGACGAATTTGAAGGCCGCCTGTTTGCCGACGTCGGCGATCACGGTCAGGCCGAACTGACCGGCTCTATCTCTGGACCTGTCTCCGATACAGTTGGCGTCCGGCTTAACGCAACCTACGCTCAACATGACGGTTTTTATCGCAACGCCATCTCCGGGGCCAACATTGGGGATTACGAAAGCTATGGTGCGGCTCTTTCGGCCTCATTCCAGGCCTCCGAAAACTTCACGGTTGACGCGCGGCTGTCGTATTCCAAAGACGAGGCCGGTCCGGCAGCACAGTATTTCCTGGGTGCAGCAAACGGCGGCACAACGCTGATCGATCTGCCGGCGAGCGCACAGCCCCTCATTGATGCCGGCGTGTTACCGGCACAGACCCGCTATACACTTGGCGACTTTGAGCCCGTACAGAAAGACTTAATAACGCTCAGCCTCGATCCTCGCACGGGGGAAGATTACGAGGGCTCAGATGTGGATGCGCTGTATGCCAGTCTGATCATGGAATATGACTTCGGTAACGTTAAGCTCAATTCCTGGACCGGCGTCAGCGATGTTGACGGCTTTTACCGCGTCGATACGGACTTCTACGCCGAGCCCAATGCGCCGGTGCTGTTTCCAACCCCCGGCGGCTTTGCAGAGCCGCTGCCCAATACCTTTGAATCCAGCGCCAGCACCTCGGTCCGGCAGATCAACCAGGAAGTACGAATCGGTGATCTGGAGTCCGATGGCTTCCGGTGGGCTGTCGGCGGATTGTACTGGGATGAAAACTATGTTCAGACAGACCGCAACCTAATCACTGTTGTTGTCGGCCTCCCCGGTGTGTCGTCAGCCGCGTTAAACACGCGCTTGGCCATGCCATCTCCGGAAAGACCCACACGCCGCGATACGGAACACTGGTCAGTTTACGGCATCTTTGAATACGACATTTCCGACAAACTGGTTGGGTCTGTTGAAGCGCGCTATTCAGATGAAAGTTTCAGCTATGTTTGGCCCAATGGGGGCGCGGCGGTTTCTGTGTTTGGTCCGCCTGCCGATGCCGGCGCGTTTACCACCTTCACGGCCTCTGACTCCGATAACTTCTTTGCGCCCAAATTCACCCTCGAATATCAAGCCACAGACGATGCCTTGTTGTACGCGTCCGTGTCTAAAGGGGTGAAACCGGGTGGCTTCTCCACCGTCGCGGCACCGCGCATCGAAAATGCCCGCTACACGGCTGAGACGCTTTGGAACTACGAAGTCGGAACCAAAACATCCTGGGCCGACGGCCGCTTCATCGCCAACGGTTCAGTCTTCTTGATGAAGTACACCGACAAGCAGTTCCAGCAGCAAATTCCCGATGACACCTCACCGAACGGCCTGACGGGCCGCACCGCCAACGCGGCTGATTCGGAAGTGCGTGGCTTCGAGGTTGATTTTGCAGCCGCTCCGGCGGAAGGGGTCAGCCTCAATTTGGGCTACACCTTCCTCGACACGGAATACACGGACTTTTCATTGTTCAGCACCACACCGCTGGCAATCGCAAGTGCCGGAAACTGCACACCCACAACGCTCAATGGTAACCCTGGGTGCCAGCTCGATTTCAGTGGCAAGCGCATCGAAAGATCTCCCAAACACGCGCTTAATCTATCGGCAGGGTACACCGTGCCGATCTCTGATGACCTCGATCTGTTTGGTGTGATTGACGCGCAGTATCAGGGCCGACGCGGAAATGATACGGCGGAAGCGAGCTTCTATCCGTCTTATTGGAACGTGGATGCGCGTTTTGGCGTCGAGAATGATGTCTGGAGCCTGTTTGCTTATGGCACAAACATTCTGGGCGACGATACGGTCCGTGGCGGCACCGGGTTCGGTGACTTTACCGCTTTCGGCAACATCGGTTTTGCGTTGAACGCACCGCCCAAAACACAACTCGGCGTGCGGGCCAGCTACTCTTGGTAACCAAAACCTGAGCAGCGACATAATCTGAACGCACTTTGTAACCCGCCGCCCTCTCTCCCCGTTGGCGGCGGGTTCTTTTTTGGAGGTGATCCCCCATGATGAGACGTGCTGCCCTAACACCTGGAATCCTTTGGGCATCCTTAACCCTCTTGATTTCCGGCGCGGTGCAGGCGTCGCCGACAGAAGACGCGCTCCGTCTTTGGGCGGCGCAATCGGGCGATTGGGAAGGGACCATTGAGATTTACGGACCGGGTGGACCCGGTGAACCGGGCGAGCCAAACAACTCCGAGCCGCAAACCGTTGATCTCAAAACAACCTGGGCTAGCACGCCGAAGGGCGATGTCCCGGTCAAAATTGAAACATTTCTAACACCAGACCGGCAGATGAGCTCCGTCACGGTCATGGTGTCCGAGCCGTCCAGCGGCGAAATCATCACCTCCTACTTTGCCAACGGCAGGCAGCGCGATTACCGCTTTGCGGTGTTGGAGGTTTCAAAAACCGATGACACCCATTGGGTCACCGTCATTGCTTCGCCGGGGGGCGAAGAAATCTATGAAGATCGTCCCGCTGTGCTGCGATACGTCAGAACACGCAGTGGCAACACCATCGAAAACACGAAAGAAGTCAATTTCCTCGATGATGATGGCGATGATACCTATGAGCTTAGGTCTTTCATCCGACAATCTTTGATCTCTCAATAATTAAGATCAGTTCGCCTGGAATAACCGAAGCATTCAAGACGGTGAATGATTAAGAAGGACACGTTATGAAAACTCTTAAGGCAAACACGCAAACAGGTTTTTCCCGCCGTGCGGCGCTGGCAACCGGAGCAGGGGCGATAACGTCTGCTGCCGCGGTTTCCGCATCCGCCGCCGCAACTGCAAAGCCATCGCTAACCGGGCCGTATCTTGATCTGACCACCGGTCAAGGCAACATGCTGGCCATGGCCCGCATTGTCGGCGATTTAGATCTCAGCAAACAAAAGCACGGTTGGTATCGCGGAGTTGCCATGGGCTTCCGTCCCGGTGAGGCCGGGCGCGATTTGTTCGGCGTTATGGGCATGGGCACCGGGCGGCTTATCCCCATGGAAGACAAACCCGGATTTACCAATGTCCGTCGTGAGTGCGGGTATTACTACGATCTGGAAAGCGGCGAAGTCCTCGACACCTGGGTTAACCCCTACACCAATGAAGAAGTTGAGGTCCTGCACATTGCGAACCCGCAGATTAACGCGCCCCTGGAGCCGGTGGTGCGTGGGGCCACACTTTATGACGATCCTGTTGAAGCCGAGAAAGCCGCACAGCCCTTTTTGTTAGATTGGCAAATTGCCGGCGATCTGTTGTTCGCGGAACGTCACGCCCATCTTTATGCCAAGAACCCCCTGGACCCAGAGGTCTGGGTCAGAGAAAGCGCCGGCCCTATGATCCGCATCACGGACAGCACCAGCTACATGGTGTCCCTGGCCGATATGCAAAACCCC
Organism: Rhodospirillaceae bacterium; assembly: GCA_040221475.1. Lineage (GTDB taxonomy): Bacteria > Pseudomonadota > Alphaproteobacteria > Rhodospirillales > Rhodospirillaceae > WLXB01. The sequence goes on from JAVKEJ010000053.1 coordinate 383,141, forward strand.
GACCTCACAACCATTTCAGAAACCGGGAAGTGGGTCCATGTGCGGCCCTGGCAGCCCTTCATGCTGATGGGCGATGCGCCCGGGCATTTCATGTTCCGCTGTTTTACAGGCAGTGCCTCCAGTCTGGACGACATGCCCGCCGATATTGTGAGCGTGGTGCAAGACCGCAACCCGGACTTTCTCAATGCGCCCACTGAAATCAAACCCAGTGTACCTGGCATGGTCCGCTTCATGCGCGATCGCACGCCGGCACCGCCTCGCAAAACGGAAGGGTAAACGCAATGACCTTAACACGACGCCAGGCATTGGCCGGTGCGGCCTCAGCAGCAACCGCAGTCGCAACCACGTCACACACGGCGACAGCCAGCACAAACAAAATTGATTTTTCCGATCCTCAGCAAAAGCTGGATGCCTACGTTCGCATGCGCAATCGCGGCGACGGTAAAAAATCCTATACCCGCTACTCCGGAACTTTCTTCGCCAAAATTGAAGGCGAGGTCGCTATTCCTATCATGGGCATCGAAGGCATGAGTTGGGGGCGATGCGAACGTCAACCCGATGGCTCATATCTCTATTCCATGCAGGAAGCTGGATACCACACCACGCTTGATACTCGCGACGTGCTTGATGAATGGGTAAACCCCATGAATGGCCTCACCGTCATTCCGGCCCACTACCGTTCTGGTCAATCCAGTGTGTTTACCCCCACGGCTGTAAACCCAATTTTATCTAGCAGACCCGAAGGACTGGTCTACAAGGGCGTTATTACACCGGCGACGGTTATTGGCGATACGGTATGGTGCAGCGAAGATCTGTTCGTCAAATTTCCCAACCCGCGCGAGCGCTATGACGACGAGCGCGAGTGGAGCGGTCCATTCAGAACATCAACCTCGTTGGCCACACATATGGCCCTGATTGCAGATTTGGAAAACGCCGAGTCTGATTTTGTGCCCTCAACCATGTCCTACACCACCATCAACAGCTGGCGGGGGTGGATGAAAATGGGCCAGACCCCCGGTGTGATCAGTTGGCGGTTAAAAGGCCGGAAATTTAAGTCCCCAGACCACATGGATCGCGAAGACTGGTTGCTTCGCCGTATTGAATCAGACCATCCTGAACTCCTGGACGCGTGACCCACTCGATCAGAGCTTAAGTCTCATGGCCGCGCCGGTGGCCGGAAGCCTGATGTTCTGAAGGGTCACTCTGCCTGTGAACTGAGGAGACTCCTATGACCGGTCTAAGCAGGCGCTCTTTTGGGGCAGGGGTGTTGGGCGCGTCCACGCTCGCTGCATCACCGATGCTGAGTACATCCGCCCGGGCACAAAACAACGAGCGCGAGCGCCTCCATACGATGATCCGCATGATGGGGCGCACGGATGGTGGCATCGCCATTCGGTGGACCAATGGCCTGCTGTCCGCCATCATTGATAAAGAAACCATGCCGCTGCTTGGCGTCAGTCAGCAAATCTATACCCGTCATAAGTTGAATGAAGACGGCAGTTTTGACGCGGTTTATTTTGAAATTGTCTATTTTACGGATCTCAAAACAGGTGTGGCCGAAGAAACCTGGAACAATCCGATCACCGGGCGCGTCGTCACCGTGCCGGCCCAGGTGCTTGGCCCGACGCGCGTTAAAGTGCCGCTGGATCTCAAAATGATCAACGAACCGTTCCCGATGGAAGGACTGGTCAACAACCATTGGCTGGAGCCCCAACCCATCGAAGGCGGGGAAATGATTTTTGAAGAGCGCATAGACTCTTATGTGCCGCCGATGATTGAGGGCGGTGCACCCCTGAAATTCCATGAGGTGTTTACCTTCCGCACGCCGCTCGAAAACCTGGCCGGGTCAGCCCCCCATGTGCCGACAACCGTCTATAAGCTGAACGTCATCAGTTGGCGTCCGTGGATGGATATGGATGATGTGGACGGTGTGACCATGTCGCGCGGGACAGGGCGGGTGATTGCCGATTATGCGGACCTGCCCGCCGACCTGGCAGAAAAAAACAAAAAACACTTTCCAGACGTGATTGAAGAGATTGACGATTATGTAGCTCTATAGACACACCATCCTTGGTCGTTACAGAATGATTGCAGTGAATGAGTAAGAAAGGGGTTTGAGATGTCCAAACGGGAAGAATTACGTGAGGAATTGCTGGGCCTGATTGAAACCCACAAAGAAGGGTTTGGCGCGGGCACACCGGAAACCATCCGCATCGATGCACTGATCGACGAGTTGGTCGAATTCACACCCTATCCAGGCGCGCTGAACCATCCCGAAGTCTTCCGCGGGCATTGGGAAGGCAGTTATTTCAGCTTTGGCCGTTTGGTCGGCGGCGATGGCGCGACCGACCAGGGCAAGGGTGTCAGCACGTCTTTAAAAGTGTTCTCCATGGGCCGACTACCAGATGTGCCGGCGACACAATTGTACAGCGGTTTGGAAGTGGACCCGGAGACCGGCGGTTACAATTTCTATTCGCGGTTCAAAATTGGCGAGAACCAAATTGACAGCCACCACTTCGCCTATGGCCGGTTTAAGAAGAAGGAAGAAAATCTGGATCGCTTCTTTGTCGAGTTTGACGGCTTTGAAATCATCCCGACCGACCCGGATATGTCTATAGAAGAGTATTGCGAAGCCATCGGTGTAGAGTCTGCCGACGAGCTTAAATCACAACTCAAACCGTCGCCGAAACTGTGGTCTCACATCGCCTATATGGATGATGATATTCGCATTCAACTGGGGCAGTTGGGCGGGCATTATGTCATGTTGCGCACCGACAAGCCCATGTACTCCGTCGAGCATCTCAACGGAAAAGTCATCCCCAAAACAGCCGTCGCTGCTTAATCGCACATGACAATATGAGCGTTTCAAAGGCTGTTTCCGTTGGCTGGGCCAGCGGCACCATAGGGTCGAGCATGGCACTTGGGGCGATGAGCCTGCTCGTGCTGTTTTATCTCACGGAATATGTCGGGCTCTCGCCATCGCTCGCGGGTCTGCTGATTTTTATCTCCCGCATTTGGGATATTGCGGCCACCCTTGTCATCGGCAACTGGAGTGACCGCACCGCAGGCCGCTGGGGCAAGCGGGTGCCGTTTCTTGTCGCTGGCGCACCGATCATCGCAGTCGCGTATTTCATGTTGTTTGCCGTTCCGGAAGGCTTGGATGGTATACTGCTGAGTGCTTATGTACTTGGCACGTTGTTGCTCTATGCCACGGGCTACACGTTGTTCGTTGTGCCGTATCTCGCTGTGCCGGCCGAGATCACGGATGTTCCGCAGCAACGCACGACCATGATGTCTTTTCGCGTGTTTTTTATGACCGTGGCCGGCCTCATTGTTGCAGGACTTGGTCCACTCCTGATCACGCAGTTCGGGGGCGGGCGTGGCGGCTACGCTGGCATGGGGGCGGTCCATGCCATAATCATTCTCCTGGCTATGCTGGGCTGCGCGGCCATTGTTTCCCGTGTGCCTGTCATCATCAGCGGCAGCATTGCGACCGGCAGCATATTTAATCAATTGCGTATTGTGATGCGCAATCGGCCGTTCAAAATTTTCATCGGCGTAAAACTCTGCCAGCTGATGGCGGGCGCCATGGTCGGGGCTTCTTTGCTGTATCTGGGACGTTACATCCTGGGCCTGGATGAGAGCTTCCTGGGACGTTTCATTATCTATCAAACCGCAGGCACCATCCTGTCGCTCCCCGTCTGGTCGGCCATATCAAAGCGCTATGGCAAGAAGATGACATACATAGGGGCTGGTTACTTTTACGCGCTGGTCGCCTTGTCCTGGTTGTTTGCGTCATCCACAGAGATTTTCTGGATCACCAACATCCGGATTTTCATGGTCGGAGTGGCGGCGTCGGGCATCCTGGTGCTGGGCTTCTCTATTCTGCCGGACACCATGGCCCACAACACCAAAACCACCGGCATCGCCCAGGAAGGCACCTTGGCGGCTCTTTACAGTATGGTTGAAAAGGGCACCGCAGCATTTGGCCCCTTGGTCGTTGGGCTGCTGCTGGAAGCGTCCGGGTTCATCAGTGCGGCGGGCGGGGCCTGGCCGGAGACTCAGCCGGACACCGCATTTCTTGCCATCCTGCTGCTGGCCTCCGTCGGTCCGGCGCTGTGCAACATTGCGGGGTCGTTGCTGATGATTAAATTCGATCTGAAAGAAAACCGGGCAGAGGCTCCTGCTCCTGCTCCCGCCCCTGGGTCCTAGAGGGAAGCGCAGCCCTCACGCGGCATCCAGAAACGGCCTAACGGCATCGGCCACATCCTGCGGGCCAGCTTTGAAACCTTCCATCGGCAGATGGCTGAGTTCGATCAGCGGTGCCTCGGGAAAGTAAAGGCGATGCGCGTGTTTGTGCGGTTCTGTCAGAACCTCATTAAAGGCCAGAAACAAGATTGGTTTTTTAAGGGCGGCAAGTTCAGACAACCCTGCATCAGCATCATAGCTCCACACCGAATCCGGGCCATCCTGTCCGTGAGGTCCGGCGCGCATGCGTCCCAGAAAATTCTCAAACCGTTCTTCATTGGTCAGGTCATTGGTCGCGTTGAGCACCATGCGGCTGTACATATCCGGCACATAGTCCGGGTCGGTCAAAAAAGCATAGGGCGTGACAAACTGCTTTTCCATCACCGGGCGTTCTGCCGCCGGGTAATAGGGGATACCCACAAGAATAATGCGGCGGATGATCTCTGGTCTGGCACGGGTTAACTCAATGGCCGCCAGGGAACCTGTGTGAAAGCCAAACAGGTCAATCGGCTTTTCTGCGCTGAAGCCCAGGTCAATGAACGCATCGGCCAGACCCAGGCCAAAATTCTCGACAGTGGCTTTCTCGCCGTTTCTCACTTTCAGCGGGCGGTCGGACCCGCCAAAGCCTGGCGTGTCAGGGCAGTGGACCACCCGGTCTTGGGCCATGACCGGCAGGAAGTCGGCAAACACATCCCCCGACATGGGACTTTGATGCAGGCAGGCGAGGGGTGTTTTCGTCCGCTGCGCCCCATCATTTGGTTCGGCGGACAGCAGGTGGACTTGTCCGTCGCGTGTATTTGCGTAATGCCGCCACGTTTTCACCCCGGTCATTTTCACCCCAGTCCTCATGCGGCATCCAGGAAGGGGCGGACAACCGCGGCAATGCGCTCCGGTGCGGTGAACCAGGCCCAGCCGTCCAAATCCATCAGATCAACGAAAGTTTTGTTTTGAATCATCTGTCCGGCAATGCGGGTCGGCTCGGCCAGGGTTTCATTGATAATCGGCAGCAGAACCGGCTGGGTGAGGGCCTTGAGCACCGGGTCAGGATGGTAGCGAAACACCGCGTCAAAGCCGTAATGGGACTTCGTGCCGGAGCGCAGTCGCTCAACGAACATTTCCAGGTGCCGTTCTTTGGGGATACCCAAATCGCGGTCGTACACGCTGGTTTTGTAGGAGCGCGCCATATACGCCGGGTCCGAGAAGTACGGGCGGGGGCTGGCGTACTGTTGCAGCTTGTCCACCCGCTCACTCTCGGCATAGTAGGGAATGCCTGGCATCACCAACCTTCGCACGAGATCAGGCCGCTTAACCGCCATTTCTATGGCGACAAAATTCCCGGTATGAAATCCCAGCACATCAACCGGGCCTTTGCCATTCGCGCCATAGCCAAGGTTTTCCAGCGCCTCAATCATCGACAGGCCATAGTCTTCCATGTCCGGAATTGCGGGCGGCGGCGTCGATCCGCCATAGCCGGGGGTGTCCGGGCAGATCACCAGCCTGTCGGTGGCCATCACCGCCTGGAATTCCTTGTAATAGGCCCCGGACGTCGGGCTCTGATGTAGGCAAACCAGCGGTGTTTCGGGGCCTGGGCCGGTGCGGGGTTCCGCCATCCACATGTGAATCTGGCCCCATCCGCCAGGCACATAGTGCCGCCAGGTGCGCACCGCAGCGGATTCCGCCTTGGCGTCACTAAAACCTAGTTCTGCCGCCGCCAGTAAGGATACTGAGCCTGCGAGAATCTGCCGCCTGGTAAGCCTCATAGCCGTGATCCTTGCGCGATAATTGTTGCCTTAAACACTGCCAGTGTTTGTGGTTTGGGGTCAATGAAAGGAAAGATGCTGTAAATTCACCAGAATGCTTGCCAAAACTCATTCCGACCCGTAGATAACACGAAGTGTCGGGGTGTGGCGCAGTCTGGTAGCGCACCTGGTTTGGGACCAGGGGGTCGGAGGTTCGAATCCTCTCGCCCCGACCATATAAAGTGGCTTTATTTTAAAGGCCGTGCATCAACAAGGGTAGTGCGATGAGTCATACAGTTCGCATTTACAAGCCGGCCAAGACGGCTATGCAATCTGGTCGCTCGAACACCCGGAAGTGGGTGCTTGAGTTTGAACCTAGCGATGGCCTAAAGACAGACACTCTCATGGGATGGTCTGGTTCCCACGATACATCAAGACAACTAAAGCTCCGGTTTTCGTCCAAAGAAGACGCGATTGCCTATGCCAAGCGTAAGGGTTTGACGTATCGCCTTATGGAACCTCGTGAGCGGGTTGTTCGCGCAAAAACCTACGCTGACAACTTCGCCTTTGACCGTATAAGTTAGGGCGCTCTTAAAGAGTGCATTTCACTATAACGGACCCATAGCTCAACTGGATAGAGCACTCGCCTTCTAAGCGAGATGTTGCAGGTTCGAGTCCTGCTGGGTCCACCACTCCCGATCAAAACGGGGCACTCCGCCCTGATCGGTTAATACCAAACAGGCAGGCATTTGCGCGTCTGAGGGTTCGTAACCCTGAATATACCTTCAGTGCGTGCTAAGAAATACTTATTGGTGAGAATAAAATTACAATTTCAGATTAGCGTACTGTGCCAAAGATAAATGAAAAATATAGTATAAACTGGCGTTTATAGCGGCCAGTCGTAAGTCCGCAGAGACTTAATATAAAAATATTGCATGGTTAGTCCTAGAGAAAGCATTGGATAAATAACGTCATTTTTTTGATTTTAATGTTATGGTACGTTCGTTATACGACTAAAGTTATCTGCCGATCTATTTTCAAGTCCAAAAACCATTGGGGAGGAAGCTAAGCATGCTTAGCAAGAATATTTTCGCTACACTTACGAGTGCGATCGCGCTGACGGCCTTTGCCGGAGAAACATTAGCGCAAAACCTTGCGCTGGAAGAAATCGTGGTAACCGCGCGTAAGCGCTCTGAGTCCATTCAAGACATTCCGCTGAGCGTCACGGCTTTTAGTGCCAATCAACTTAAAAACCAGGCGATCACGGATGTCGAAGACATTATTCAGTTCATCCCTGGTGTGCAGATGAGCAACCACACTGCCAACCGTAACAACCCGGCCATTCGTTTCCGTGGTATCGACCCACCCTCAAGTGAGCGCAATAAGCAGACATCCTCTGCGTTCGTGGATGGCGTTTATCTACCGGGCACGAGCCAATGGTTGTCAATGAACGACATCGAGCGCGTGGAAGTGGTGAAAGGCCCCCAGAGCGCCTTCTTCGGCCGGGCGACCTTTGGTGGTGCCATCAATTTCATTTCCAAGACCCCAGGCAATGAATGGGGCGGTGAAGTGAGCACGATTCTCGGCAATCATGGCCGAGCAGATACGTGGCTTAGCCTTGAAGGTCCGATTATCGAAGACAAATTGTCCATTCGGGCCTCCGGGCGGTATTACACTTACGACGGTGCCTGGAAAAACGAGCATCCCTCGGGCGGTGATCTGGGCGCACAACAAACGAGTGCGGGCAGCATTACTTTATTCGCTACGCCGACAGAAGACATTTCCATCAAACTGCGTCATGTGACCACCGTAGATGATGACGGTTTAGCCGTTCAGTTTCTAGCCAAAGGCGAGAGCAACAACTGTGGACCGTTTGGCACGGGTACGGCTACCTACTACTGCGGAAGTCTGTCGCGTGACTTGGTCACCAACGGCATTTCGATTGACACATCTCCCTTACAGGATACGTCAATCAAAAACGACTTGGGCCTTGATCGTGACACCAACTTCACCAGTCTGAATGTTGATTGGGATCTGGGTGGTTCTGGCTATACGTTGAGTTCCGTGACCGGCAAATACACCGAGAGCACGGAAGAATTACGTGAACTCCTCTCAGATGAAATTCTCGTGTATCTGAAATGGAAAGACGAATCGTTTTCCCAAGAGCTGCGCTTGGCCTCGCCGGATGAAGATCGCCTGCGTTGGATGGTTGGAGCCTACTATCTCGACGTGACTTACAACAAGGACGGCGTTTCTGGTTTTCCTTGCCCGGGTAATGGACCTTTCTGCGCTGGCAGTGGGAGAGGTGGTCCTGGTCTCTTCGGGGTTAATCCGGGCGTCACAGATGAGGTCGAGAACAAAGCGCTCTTCGGCAGCTTGGCCTACGATATTACCGAAAAGCTGACCATCAGCGCCGAGTTCCGGTATGAAGAAGAAACGCTTGCGAACGGTGGCGCCCTGATTCAGGAAGCCATGCCCCTTGATCCGAATGATCCGATTGGCACGCGTCAGCAGTTTGGCGGCGCCTCGATTGACGTGGAAGGCAAATTCACGGCCGAATTGCCACGTGTGATCGTTGACTACAAAGCGAACGACGACACCTTGTTGTATGCCAGCTATGCAAAGGGCAACAACCCAGGCGGCTTTAATCCTGAAGTCATTCAAATGGAGCCCACTGTCGCATTCCCAGCGTTTTTCGCTTCGGAAGGTATTGGGTACCTGGTCGAGCAAGCCTCACTTGACGCCTATGAGGTTGGTGCCAAGTACAGCTTCCCAGATGGTAGAGGGAACCTAAACGGTGCCATCTACTACATGGAGTGGGGCAACCAACGCTTCCGCGGCTTTACCAGAAACGTCGACAGTAACGGTGATGGCGTGTTTATTCTGGGGTCTGACCGTCTCGGTGGCCAGATTGACTACGACAGCAACGGTAGTACCGATATTAAAGGTTTTGAGTTAGCCTCAAACTATGCGCTTACCGACAACTGGCTTGTCAGCGCGACCTACAACTATCTCGATACCAACATCAAGGTTTACCAAGATGCCGTGAATGCCCGGGTCTTCGGCGATGCCGATGCGAGCGGGTTTAAAGTTCCCCGCTCACCGAAACATTCTGCGACATTTGCTGTGGACTTCAATATGCCTGCCGATAACTTAGGCAGTGGGGATGGCGAGTGGTTCGCACGCTGGGATGCGTGGTATCAGTCTTCAACCTACACGTGGACTGTCAACCTGGCCAAAACAGAGTCTGCTGTGCTGCACAATCTTCGCGGTGGCTGGCGTAATGACAGATACAGCGTTACGGCATGGGTTGAGAATGCCACCAATGATGACTCTGTGCTGGCCGCACAGCGCACCACGGGCAGCTTCTTGACGGGTACACTGGGCTTCCAGTTTACACTGCCAGAGCCACGTACCTTCGGCGTGACATTGTCCGCGAACTTCTAAAACCAGAAGGTACGCAAAAAAACCTGGAATCAGGGTGTGGACGAGACCATCTCTTCCACACCCACTTTCCCTCCCATCACCGGCCGCGGCTGGCATAAAGAAAACGCTATCGTTAAAATAAGCGTGCTGCCTTCTTGGTCGACAGTTGTCTAGAAGGGCGCCAAAACGATGAGTGATTTCACCCCAAACAAATCCTTTAGCAGACGGGCTTTCGGCGCGTTAAGTCTTGCCGGTTCAGGCTTAGTTGGCGTTTCAAATCAAGCGTCGGCACAAACGCCCAATTCTGAGGCGCTTAGCAGTGACATCGAACTGGTCAATGCGGTGAGAAAAATGCGGTCCAATACGGATGGCGGGCTGAGAAGCGGCTGGCTTGAAGCCAAACGATTTTCTTATATTGATGGGGAAATCACGCCGCTGCTTATTCTTTTGGCGGGAAGCATCAGCACATCGCGTGATAATGGTGATGGTACCTTTGACATCAATCTTGTTGAGATCACCTATTACCTTGACGTGGAAACGGGTGAACTTCTCAACACTTTGGCGATGCCGGCAACCGGTAAGATTGTAAAGGTGCCGCTCTATCGGGCTGGGCCGGCCGTTGTGACGATAGGTGCAAAAACTGCCATATCAGAATTGGCGACAGGTGAAGAGGGAGTGGTCAGTGAGGATGGCGAAGAAGCCACTGCCGCCTTCGCCCCTAAGGGAGACGTCAAGCTTGAGCGATCCGTCGGACCTGCTGTGATCGATGGCAACACCGTTTGGATACAGACAGAAGAATATGGCCGGGTTTTCCCGACAGACCCTAATGCAGCCCGGATTTTCTACAAAGAGTCAGCCATCTGGCAGGGTGAACTGGATGAACTCTTAGACCCGGAGGTCACCGCCGCCTCTGCAAAGCTGTCCTACACTGCGGCGACCAGCTGGCGCCCCTGGATGGAAATGGGCGACGTTCAAGGACACACCATGTCCAGCGGGATCGGCGCAACCTGCAACAGTTTGAGCGAGATGCCGGAAGAATGGTTGCGCCTTACCAGCATTCATCACCCTGACATCCTGGAAAATCCCGAAGGCGTTTTAAGAGGCGAGACCTGAAGCGGATGAAAAAGTACGTCCTGCTCCCGGTAGGTTTACTTCTTTCTGTTCTTGGGGTTGCACTCGTTGCATCTGATGAATGGGTTTATATCGACCGGTTTCTCAATCAGCCGGAAAACGCTGGTGAGTGGCCTGATTCTTTCTACACCCCGACGTACGACGTTCAGCGTGAGCCGACTGACTTTTTTCCTCCCGTTCCGCCAAACCTGTCACCTGAAACTGAGCGCGCTTTAGAAGACGTGTCGGCCTGGTCCGGGATGAGAAACACTGAAGCGTTGGTGGTGGTGCACCAAGGCCGTGTTCTGCTCGAGCGGTACTGGAACGGTATTGGTGAAAACACCCCTTACAGTGGTCGGGGAATGACTAAGTCTTTGATCGGCATACTGTACGGCTTTGCGGTCGGGGACGGTGATGTTTCCCTTGATGAGCCGGTGAGCACATACGTGCCGGAATGGCGAAATGATGCGCGCTCCGGTGTTCTGGTGCGCCACTTGCTGGAAAACACAAGCGGCTTGGAAAACCCGCCTTTTGGTCCGAGCCCACTCAACAAACAAACCCGGCTGGCATGGGGACCGGATATTGCGGCCACAGCCGTGTCGTTTCAATTGGCCGATGAACCGGGAACGATTTTCAATATCTCAAACGCTAATTCGATTGTATTGGCGCTTGTTTTGGAGCGCGCCACGGGCGTGCCGCCCCATGAGTATTTTGATCAACGCCTCTGGAAGCCATTGGGTGCGACATTCAGCAGTTTTTATGCTGAGCATGCTGGAGGCCGGGCACACATGGAGTGTTGTTTCCGCGCTACCCCAAGAGACTGGGCACGCCTGGGGTATATGCTGGCACACGACGGAGTATTCAAAGGACAGCAGATTCTCCCGTCGGGCTGGGTTAAAGAAATGACAGCGGCAGGACAACACTATCCTCCGTATGGCTTGCATATTTGGACCGGCAACAATGGCGCAGGCATTCGTGAAGTTTACGAGGGTACGGGCATTGGCCATTTCCAATCTGAACCATTTCTGGCCAATGATATGTTTTTTATGGAAGGCGGCAGCAACCGTGTCATGTGGGTCAGCCCGGCGCTCGACCTGGTAATCCTGCGGCTGGGACTTACAACCGACAAGTGGGACCATTCGTTCATCCCCAACACGATCATACGCGGCATGGGCCTGAGCCAGGGGAACGAAGAACTATGACGTATATGATTTCCATTCTTGTCACATTTTTTTTCGTCACCCATGCGGGTTTGGCACAGGCTGTGGACCTGGTTTTTTCCGAAGTTTCTGGCGGTGGAGGAATACCTCTCAACGTTGTCGAAGCCGGATCTAAAGACGGCAGAGAAATTCTATTTATTCACGGTGTTAGTCAAAGCTATCTGAGTTGGAGAGATCAGCTTAAGGCGGAAGAAATGCAGGGTTTTCGTATGGTGGCGTTCGATTTGCGCGGTCATGGCAATTCAGCCAAACCCTGGACTGCCGAAGACTATAACGACAGTGAACTCTGGGGGAATGATGTCGCCGCAGTTATCGCCGCGAAAAATCTAACCAAGCCCGTCATCGTTGCCTGGTCTTACGGTGGAATTGTTTTAATGGACTACATCCGCCACCACGGCACGGCCAACATTGCCGCCATCAATTTGGTTGCCAATACGGCTGCCCTTATTGACCGTATTGAAGACCCAAAGCCAGGCGATGTAGAACTGATGCGGCAAATGATTGCCAACCAATCTCGTCAACAGTCATCCGATATTGAAAAAAACCTAGCATCCGTCAGATTCTCTGTGCCCCTTCTGACCGAAGCTGACCTAGGAGACGCCTGGCAGCAGGATGCCCTGATGGTAACGATGCTGACACCGTCCTATGTCCGCCGGGCGCTTGCTATACGAAAGATTGATAATAAGGATCTCGTCGGATCATTAAGCGAGACACAGATTTTGCTGACTTATGGCGCGAATGACGGATCGGTTACTGAACCGATGGCAGCCGCATTCCAAACCACATTGCCACAGACAATCATTTCTCGCTTCGAAGGTATTGGACACTCTCCGTTTGTTGAGTCAGCCGAACGGTTTAACAGCGAACTAGTTGAGTTTGTAAAGAGTTCACCGCGTTAAAACCTTCAAATTAGCTTCAAGTGATTTGAGATAGTTTTTTAGTTGGTAAGTGTTTCACCTAGGTAAACCCGTTCCTCCGCTTCGGTCACGTGGGGCTTCCAGTGATCGTAGTAATATTGCAGAAATTCCGGTCTGGATTCGTACGTCCGGTACTCTTCCCAATTGTTAAATGTGAGGGATACGGCGTATTGAAATTGGCTCGGAGCGACCTGTCTGAAGACTTCAAGATCAACGTCGTCGGGAAGGGCGGAGATCGTTTCATACCAGGTTCTCAGAAACTGGCCAGCTTCAACGCTATTGGGTTCGTATTCAAGATTGAAGGAAACGACCAGCGTGATGGGAGTTGTACTGATTGCACCCTCAGGAAGGATGTGCAGATTATTCGACCGTCCTTGGTAAACCTCCTCAGGTGATTTGTTGCTGGCAAGAACTGAGTGCCCAGATAGGAACAGAAGCATAGACAAAGCCGAGCCGGCGAAAGTTATCCGGCTGCAGGTTTTCCAGAAAGTGATCATGATGAAACTCAATCTATCAGTTTGATGTCCCTTTAACTTGGCATTGCTTGCTGGCAATTTGCAATCTGCCCTAGTGCTTTTCGAGCAAGTATTTTCACACAGGCATTAGCGTGCACACAGCTGCTAAAATTCGTTACAGGGTGGCTCAATCGCGATAAACTGCCACAAATGTAATTCAGTAGAGGTTTACCATGCCCCGCACATCACGACGTCAGATTATCAAAATTGCCGCCGCCGCTGCCGTTATCCCCGCGTTTAGTAAAGCCCCTCGTGCGGCTGAAACAAACCGGACACTGGGAAAAGGCGGACCGGTGGTCTCAGCCGTAGGGCTTGGTTGTAATAATTTCGGCGGGCGGCTCGACGCTGCGGCCACGGAACGGGTTGTGCATGCAGCGGTCGATCTGGGAATCACCTTGTTTGACACGGCTGATGTTTATAGTGGCGGGGCCTCGGAGGAATACCTCGGTCAGGCCCTGGGTGCGCGACGTAGCAGCGTGCTCATTGCTACCAAGTTTGGCGGGGCAATGGGCAGTGGTCCTGCGCCAGATGGCGGTGGCTCACGTGCAGCGGTCATGTTTGCCGCAGAACAATCCCTGCGCCGTCTCAACACGGATGTTATTGATCTTTATCAGTATCACCGCCCTGACGGCGTAACCCCGATGGAGGAGACGTTGCGGGCCTTGGATGATCTCGTTCAACAGGGCAAAGTGCGTTATATCGGCCACTCAAATTTCAATGCGTCAGAGGCCCGCGCCTGCGCCAAAATTTCAGCAGGCGAGGGACTGACCGGCTACGTCACGGCGCAAAACCATTACAGCTTGCTGACCCGTGGTATTGAAGCTGAACTGGTTCCGGCCTGTGTGGAGCTTGGCCAAACGGTGCTTCCTTATTTCCCCCTTGAAAGCGGAACGCTCACCGGCAAGTACACGCGCGGCGAGGCTCCCGCAGAGGGTACGCGCATGGCGGCGTTTTCAGCCCGGTCACCAGATCTTGCTGACCGGTTTTTGAACGACGAGCGCTTTACCAAGATTGAGCAACTGAGTGATCTTGCTGAGTCGTCTGGTGCCGAGTTGCTCGACTTTGCCTTTGGGTGGTTGCTGAGCAAACCTTATATCGCCAGCGTCATTGCCGGAGCCTCGCGTCCGGATCAACTTGAGGCGAACGTGAAAGCAGCTGAATGGCGTCCAACACCAGAGGTGGACCAAGAGATCGATAGAATAACGCGCCCGGCTTGAATTCTAGGTGATGTGCTTGGCTCTGAGCCGGGTATGCGCTGTGAGCGGCGAGGTGGCACGGTTGCCTTTGCGTGATCTGACGCCATCTTAGCCGCCTGATGGTTAGGTTTTCGATACCTCCCCTGCAACGACCCCTTGCTGTGGGTTAGTATAGAATTCAGAATTCTGAACCCGCCCGAGCAACACTCAGGGCTGTATGGGCTGACATTAAGGTTGGACGATGACTGAAATCACGCCAGATCAACTTCCGGGCAAATCAAGTGGCCTTTTAAATAGTTCTTGGGGTTTGCCACTGGGTATCGCTTTTTGTGTCGCGTATACGGCTCTGATTTATATCCTAAAGCCCTTGTTGCCCGAGATTGATTTTGCCCCTGATACAGGATTTGCTCATTATTATTGGAAACTTCCAGACCCAACGTTTTGGTCACGGGCGACGGCTTGGGGCGGTTACATTCTCCATCAAGTCACGATCTGGGGTATGATTTATTACGCCCAAAATAATAAGCTCTCCTACACCAAAGGTCTGCACCCCATTAATGTGATTGCGATGGCGGCCAACGCTGGCTTTGTGTTGTTGCACCTTTTGCAGACGCACATTTGGTATGATGGTACAGCGCAAGACACTCACATCATGTCGTCTCAAGGATCAGTCATTCTCCTGCTCGTGATGGTTCTCATCATGGAAAACAAGCGCCGCGGCATCGCCTTTGGAAAATCTGTCGGCTTTTTGAACGAGCCGGGCCGGGCGATGCGCAAGTATCACGGCTATATTTTTGCTTGGGCTGCCATTTACACGTTCTGGTATCACCCCATGGAAACCAGTGTCGGGCATCTCGTAGGTACGTTTTATACTTGTATGATCATGCTGCAAGGCAGCCTGATGTTTACCCGAGCTCATGTGAACAAATACTGGACGACAAGCCTGGAATTTTTTGTCGTCATTCACGGCACAATTGTCGCTCTGATGAATGCCAACGGCCAGTGGGGACAGTTTATGTTTGGCTTCCTGGCCATGTTTATCATCACTCAAATGCATGGTTTAGGTCTCAGCCGCTGGCTTAGGTGGGCTTTTATTGCGGCCTATCTGGGGGCGATCGGGGTCGTTTATGGCAGCCGCGGATGGCAAACCATTGAAGAAGTCCCGCGTGTGCCCCTGGTTGAGTATCTCCTGGTTTTCTTAATTGGCGGTATTGTATGGGCCGGAATATGGGTGCTGGCCCGTCTTTCGGGCAAAGACCGCGCAAAAGCCTAAAAAAGGGCCTCCAAAGCGGGATCACAAAAAGCGCGACCACGCCATGGTTGTGCTCAAAAGGGGCTCGTGCTGAGGGGCTCAATCTGTCTATAGTTCGAACGAACTTTTCAGACTGTTTGGGCCTTTCCAATGACTTCAGCCTTAGATAACTTTTTCAAGAAGACAGCTAAAATTGAAAGCCACGAGCTACGGGCAGTTCTTGTATCGTTTGTGTACCTGTTCTGCCTCATGGCCAGCTACTACACCATGCGGCCGTTGCGCGATGCGCTGGCCTCCGAGGTCGCGTCTGAGGATTTGAAGTGGTTGTGGACGGGTACATTTATCGCATCCACGCTTGCCGCTGTCATTTTCGGCTGGGTGGTCTCACGGTATAAAATTTCTTCCTGTTTGCCTTGGATCTACGCATTTTTCATCTTCAATATCGGCATTTTCTACGTTTTGATGCGCGAATATCCGCTTGGCAGCGCGGACACAATGACGGCCCCGATTATGAATGTTTGGCCGGTCGTTCTTGGAGAAGTCAAGGTTAGTACCGTCGTGGCCTGTGTCTATTACGTGTGGCTCAGCGTCTTTAACATGTTTGTTGTCTCAGTGTTCTGGAGTTTCCTTGCAGATCGTTACAGCAAAGAGCAATCAAAACGCTTGTTTGGTTTTGTTGCCGCTGGTGGCAGTGCCGGTGCAGCACTCGGACCTCTAGCAACGGCGGCGATCGTGAGCAATGTTGGCGTAGATAACATGCTGCTCATTGCGGCAATTGTTCTGTCCATTACCCTTATTTGTATCCGCGACTTAACCCAACACACCGATGGCGGACATATCGAAGATCCCAGCCAGAAAGCCTCCAAGGATAAGCTTGGCGGATCGTCCTGGTCAGGGTTCTCCACACTGATAAAAGACCCTTACTTATTGGCGATTGCTGTTTTTATCTGTCTGTATACGTTCATCTCGACCATCTTCTACGTGGCACAGGTTGATTTGGTGCGAGCCGCATTTGAAACACGCGAAGCACGCTATGCCGTAAATGCCATTGTGGATGGGGTTGTCAACGGCCTCGCGATCTTTACCCAGTTGTTTGTCACGTCTCGGCTAGCGGGGCGTTGGGGTTTGGTCTTCCTGTTGGCCTGTATGCCCGCGTTTATGATTTTTGCCTTCTTCTCGCTCAGCGCGTTTCCGGTCTTAATGATGATCCTGTCACTCCAGGTCATTCGCAGAGCTGGTAATTTTGCGCTGACCCGTCCGGGTCGCGAAATGTTGTGGACGGTGGTCGATCGCGACCGCAAGTATAAAGCCAAGAACGTGATCGATACCTCCGTTTACCGGGGGGCGGATCTGGTTAACATCTGGATTGAGAATGGTTTGAGGTCGGCCGGTTTTGGGCTGGCGCAAATTGCACTGGTTGGCTCTGGTGTCGCCGCGCTGTGGTGTGGTGTTTCCATTTGGCTTGGCAAGACGGCAGAAAAGCGCCAATCCGACAAACCGGACGGCGTTAAACAACCCGCTGCGGCTGAGTGAGCGCAGTGTATTTTCAAAACACGAGAGTAAGTTCAATTAAGTAAAGGGATGGAGAAACAAATGTTTAAAACACTTTCAGTATCGACAGTGGCAGCCGTCGCCATGACGACTTCAAGCTGGGCAGCAGATTTGGTGGTTGTGGTTGGTGGTACCGGTGCCACCGGCTGGGAAACAGTTAAAGAAGCTGTTGCTCAAGGCTATGAAGTGCGCGCCACCACAACGAACGTCGAACGTGCAAAAGAGAGCAAGCCTGAAGACGGTTTCACCTGGATCAAGATGGATGCTCGTATTCCTGATGATATTCGGGCAGCCTTTGATGGTGCGGATTATGTGATTTCTACGTTAGGCGGGTCCTGCTTTGATCCGGGTGGCCCGAGTTCTGCCCGTCACGTAGATTTCCAGGGTGTGATCGATATGGCCGGCATTTCTAAGGACAAGGGTGTTAAGCACTTTGTTCTGACCTCTTCCATTGGTGCCGGCTTGCCAGATCAGCCGCTCAACCAGTTCTGCGACAATGTCCAGATGTGGAAGTGGCTTGGTGAAGACTATCTCCGTGACGGCGACTTGCCCTATACCATAGTGCGCCCTGGAGGCCTCGGTACAGACGAAGGCGGTAAGCAAGGGATCAAGATGACCGGACCACGCGGTCTAGAAACCGGTTTTATTCAACGTGCTGACGTTGCGAAAGTTTTGGTTGCCGCAGTCGGTAACAAGGACGCGGCCAACAAAACCATTGAGATTGCAGGCGATCCAGAAGGTGAAGTTGATGGTTGGCGTGATGATTTTGCCACTATACCGGCCGACGCAGCACAAGCGCCGCCATTGACTCCTGGTCAGGGCGAATGACAACACGCAGACGGCTTGTCCAAGCCACTATAGCGATTGGACTGACGGCGATCGGGGCGGCTCCAAAATATGGAGCTGCCCAATCGCGTGAAAGAGTACTGGTTGCTGGTGGGACCGGGAGAACCGGTCGTTTTGTTGTCGATGATTTAATCCGCACTGGCGTGGTTGTGCGCGGCTTAACCCGAAGTCCTGACCGCGCTACGGAACGTGCGCCGGATGCTGAATGGGTCAGAGGCGACGTGCGTGATCCCGCCAGCCTTGTTGCCGCCTTTCGGGACGTTGACCGTGTGATATCCGTTTTAGGAGCGACTGAGACGACTGGTCCTAACAGCCCTGAGGCGGTTGAGTATCAGGGCAATGTGAATCTCATCGACTTGGCAAAATCCACAGGCGTTAAACAGCTGGTGATGATCACCTCATTGTCGGCTGGGCGCGTGGATTCAGAACCGGAACTGGCCGAGCGCTTTCGAGGTATGGGATGGAAGAATAAAGCTGAACATTACCTCCGCGATAGCGGGGTGCCATACACTATTGTTGGTCCCGGTGGATTGCGCGACTATCAAGGCGGTACCCAGGGTATTCAATTCCAGCCTGAAACCGAGATTAAAACGGGTGTTATTTCTCGTGAAGATGTCGGCGCGGTTATGGCGGAAGCGGCCAGAAACCCTGATGCGTTGATGAAGACACTTCGGATCGTCAATGATGCCTCGCTGCCGGTGAACGGCTGGCGCTCTGCATTGGCTGATGTTCCGAAAGACGCTTAGAAATTGTTCTAATCAGCCCAGCATAGCGGGCCATTTGTCTGCAGAGCCACCCCCACCGCGAAGTTGAGTTTGAGTTCAGCTTTGTGTCGCTAGGAGCATGCTGCATACTGTTTGGTGTTATCAATGGCGGCGAGGAGTCTGTTATGCGGAGCTGGTTCTATGAACAGATGGCGATGTATACAGCTTATCACCAAGATACGAGAAACTGTGCGACGCATTTCCTCGGTGTTCCGTTAATCGTTTTTTCTATTCTTATCGCATTTTCGTTTGTTTCATTTGGTCAGATCGGAAGCATAAACGTAACGCTGGCGGTTGTGTTTCTTGCCTTCGTCATGCTGGTGTATCTGGTGGCTGTTCCGATAATGGGCATTGTGGCTACAGTTATCCATATCCCCATGCTTTGGTATGCAGAAGGTCTTGCACAAGGCGAGGCAGACTTTGCATGGGTTGTCATTGGGTCATGTTTCGTCGGGGGTTGGGTCTTACAACTCATCGGTCATATGTTTGAAGGTCGGCGGCCAGCCCTGACAGACAATATCTTACAAATTTTTATGGCGCCTGGATTTCTTGTCGTGGAAGGTCTGTTTGCGTGCGGCCTGTTGTCTAATCTGAGAGACAATCTGAAAGAACGATCACGCAAATTCGAAACTGAATCTGCGTGATCGCTTTCTAGATTTTTACTCGGCGGGAAGCGGTGGCACAACGTCAGGGTCTTTTTGTCCTCGTGCTTTGCGCACAAGACGCTTAACCATCGTAATTTTTTCTGTTCGCCATAGAGACACGCGCTCTCTGGCCATCAGCATGCACGGCGTAAAGACAAGGGTGAGGGCGGTGGAGAACACCAAACCATAAATGATGGCCTGAGACATATAGGCCCACCACTCTGTTGCCGGATCCCCAATGGTGACCGTCCGATTGAAAAAGTCGACATTGAACTGTGTCGCCGTTGGCACCAACCCGAGAACAGTTGTACCAGTCGTTAAGAGCACCGGGCGAAGACGGTCTATGCCGGTCTTCATTACAGCTTCTCTGAGAGATCTGGTGCCATCGTTGAACGAATTAAAGGTATCAATCAACACGATGTTGTTGTTGACCACGATCCCGGCCAAGGCAATCGTTCCAATTCCTGACATCACAATGCTGAAACTAGAACCTGTGACCAGCAGCCCTAGGAACACGCCTGACGTTGAGAACAGCACAGCTGTCAGCACAACAAACACAGAATAAAAACTGTTGAACTGTGCGAGCAGAATGATTCCCATCATGAAGATGGCAAGGAGAAAGGCGTTGGTCAGAAAGCTGCTGCTGGCTTCTGAGTCAGCTTGCTCGCCTTTAAAGTTTACCGCCACACTGCCTGGAATCTGCTGAGTGGCCAGCCATTGCTTAAGGCGCACCACCTGAAGTCCAGAGTAGAAACCCGGCTTTGCATCGGCGGCAACTTTCATGGTTCTCACGCCATCGACACGGGCAATCTCGCCAGCCTGTTGAACGGGTACACGGTCAACGAAGTTGCTGATCGGTACCGGGGCGCGACCTGTTTCAATTCTAACCTGATCAAGACTGCGGATAGACCGCAGGTTTTCGGGGTAGCGAACAACAATATCAATTTCTTCTTCGCTATCATCGGGCCGGTATTCCCCAAGTTTCAGGCCGTTTGTAATCAATTGAATCGATTGACCAATGACGGTGACGTCTGCGTCATATTTTGATGCCTCAGCACGATCTACTTTGAGCTGCCATTCAATTCCTGGCAGAGGCCGGTTATCGGACTCACTCTTAAATCCACCGACGTCTTCCATGCCGCGACGGATAAGGTCGACTGTATTAATGAGCGCTGCAGAGTCTTTTGACGCGACTTCAATCTGAATGGCTTGCCCCGTTGTTGGGCCATGACCTTCTTTCTTGAGGACGACTTGGATGCCAGGAATAGTGCTGACACGGTTTTCGATATCCGCGAGGATTTCAACCGCTGGGCGGCGTTCGTTCCAAGGCATCATCTCGACTTTGATATCGCCGATAAAATCAGGTGCTGGCGCGTTTGCGCCTGCACCAGGTGGACGACCAGTCGTGGCGTAAATAAACTTAATTCCATCCAAGCCAAGAACTTGGTTTTCAACTTCACCAACAAGGCGATGCTGCTCTTCCAGGGAAAGATTGCCACGCGCATGGATGTCCAGGGTTGCTGAATCAGGCTCTTGAGGCGGGAAGAAATAAACGCCTTTGCCATAGTTAGAATAGAGAACCTGAACCACAACAAGAGAGACGATTGTGCCAATGATGACCTTGCCTGGATTGTCTAGGCACTTGTTCAGAACCTTTGAATACCAAACAGAAAGTGCAGTTGAAGCACGTGGCTTCTTTTTGGCGCTTTGCAATGATGATTTTAAATTCGCACCGATGGCTGGGACGAAAATTAAGGCCATCACAAGAGCGGCTGATAAAACGCTGATCAATGTGATTGGAAGGTACTTAAAGAAGGCCCCCGTATTACCCGGCCAGAACAGTAAGGGTAGAAACACGACCAAGGTCGTCGCAGTTGAAGAGGTGATGGGCCAAGCCATCCGCTGGGCAGCCATAACATAAGCGTCTTTCGGCGAAACACCTTCTTCTTTTAGACTCTCTGCATTCTCAACGACGACGATCGCGCCATCGACCAAAATCCCCACAGATAAGATTAAGCCAATAAGGGCGAGTGCATTGAGTGTGATGCCCATTGTCGCCAGCACTAAAATGCCGGTCAGAAACGAACCGGGTATGGCGATGCCTACCAGAAGTCCTGAGCGGAACCCTAGGACGGCCATACAAATGGCCATAACGATGATAACGGCGGAGATGACGCTGTTTTGCAGGCTATCGAACCGTGATGTGATGTTTTCGGTATCATCAACAGGGAACGACACAGATAAACCTTCCGGCCACGCTGGCTCAAGGCGTTCCACCAGCGCCCGGGCCGTTGCAATCGTATCGACCACATTAGCTTCGGGACGACGGCTGATATCGACGGTGACAGCAGGCTTGCCGTTAATGCTAACGAACGTCTGACGGTCTTTAAATGTTCTGCGTATGTCTGCTATATCGCCAAGGGTAACGACAGCATTATCTGTAGACTTTACGGGTAAATTATAAATGTCCTGTGAGGTTTCAAACAATCCAGGCACAGTAACGGCAAAACGACCGCTCCCTGTATCCAAATTGCCTGCAGCGACCAGGCGGTTTGAGCGGCTAAAGACACGGAAAAGTTCGTCTTTATTAAGGCCATAGTACTCGACCAAGAGCGGATCAATGATGATTTCGACTTGCTCTTCGCGCGCTCCAGAGATGGTGGCATCCAAGACAGATGGAATTTGGCGAACCTCGTCGCGCAGTCCACGCGCTAGGGTTAACAATGTGCGCTCAGGTAGATCACCGGAAAGGGCAACGGTTAGAACCGGCCGACGGGTAAAATCAACTTGGCTGATTTGAGGTTCCAAAGCTTCTTCAGGCAGATCTGGTTTAACCCGGTCAACGGCCGCGCGCACGTCTTGCAGGGCTTCTTCTTCGCCAATGCCCGCATCAAATTCAAGCACCACATTGGCCCCACCTTGATAAGCGGTTGCACGTAGTTCTTTGACGCCTTCAAGGTTTTGAAGTTCTTCTTCAAGGGGGCGGATCAGCAGGCGTTCCGAGTCTTCTGGCGAGACGCCTTCCAAAATGACAGATGTGTATATGACTGTAATCGCCAGCTGAGGCAGAGATTCACGCGGAACGCTCATGTAGGCTGTGATGCCGCTTAATATCAGCACGACAAAAGCAGAGAAGACAATTTTCGAACGCCGCGCAGCGACAGCAATCAAGGTATTCATAATGGCGTCTCTCGCCCCAACTCATTGTAATAAATAAAGAACCGCTTTTAAGGCGCTATTGGTGTATTTACGTGATTGAGCGGCCTTTAGATCAGGGCTTTGCCCTACTCTGCCGGGCTTAAAGGCGCATTTCTTGGCTTTGTATCATCTTTATTCATTAAACCCCTATACCACGTAAGAAAATTACGCTGAGCCATCAGGGCTGCGGGGGTAACGAACAGAGTCAAAAGGGTTGCAAACACCAACCCAAAGACGATGGCGATGGCCAGATGCCGCCAAAATTGCAGGGCCGGGGAGCCGAGTTCAATGGATCGGTCAAAGAAATCGACCCCTATTTGAAGTGCCATAGGAACAAGACCTAGCACTGTCGTTGCGGTCGTTAAAAACACAGGTCGCAAGCGCTCGACGCCCGTTCGCAAGATCGCGTCGTAAGCGGACACCGCTTTATCTCGAAACAGGAAGTACGTGTCGAGAAGTACGATGTTGTTGTTCACCACAATCCCGGCCAGCGCGATGATCCCAACGCCAGACTGGGTGATAATGAAGGGACTTCCAGTAATCAGCAGACCCAAGAACACGCCAATAGTCGACAAAATCACGGAGCTTAGAATTAAAGCGACGGCATAGAAGCTGTTAAACTGTGCCAGTAGAATCATCGCCATCAAGAACATCGCCAGAGCAAAGGCGTTGGCCAGGAAGTTTGAATTCTCCTGAGCATCCAATTCTTCGCCCTTAAAGGTGACCTCAACACTTCGATCCAGCTCAAGCTTGGCGATCTCAGCTTTGATCTCTTGCACTTTGTTGCCTGGCAAAACCCCTGGCAGAACGCCGGCGGTCAGGGTGATGGTGCGCCGGGCATCTGTGCGTTCAATCTCAGCGACTTTCTGAACAGGCTCGCGACTGACAAAGTTACTGATCGGAATAAGGCCGCGTTGGGTTTCAATGCGAATGTCATCTAATTGCCGCACCGTGCGGTACTCAGATGGATATCGCACAACGATGTCAATTTCGTCCTCACTGTCATCGGGCCGGTACGTGCCGAGGCGGAGTCCATTGGTGATCAGGCGGATTGATTCCCCTACCAAAGTAATATCGGCACCATATTTTGCAGCCTCACTGCGATCCACGGACAGTTGCCATTCAATGCCGGGCGGGGGCAGCGTGTCATCGACATTTCGCAAACCCTCGACGTTGTCGAAAATTTGACGAATTTGTGTGGCGGCGCTGATCAGTGCGGCTGAGGATTTTGAGCTCAGAATCAGCTCAATGGCAGTATCGTTGGTCATGTGAAGCTGCTTCTTGGCTTCAATTTTGACGCCAGCAATATCTTGTGTGCGGCGTGTGACGTCTGCGAGTACGGCATCAGCGGGGCGACGATCTCCCCATTGCTTGAATATCAAGCGAATTTCACCAATGAGGTCGGCATCGCTATTGCTGCTGCCGGGTGGTTTTCCCGTGCGCACATAGACATTCTCAAAGTCATCAAGGTCAAGAATACGGCGCTCGACTTCACCGACCAGCTTGTCTTGCTCTTCAATGGAAAGGTTGCCGAGTGCTTTGACTTCCAGCATTGCGGCCCTTGGCTCCTCGGGCGGATTGAGCGTCATGCCAGGGCCAAACGTCATAAATGTTGCGGGCACGATGAATAGCAATGCAAACGTTGCGAGAATAACCTTGCTAGGATGATTTAGAGCGTGGCGAAGAAGGGTTACGTAAAACGCAGTGATGCCGGTTTGTGTCTCCGGATTGATCATTGAGGATTCATCGTCGACGGTTTCTGAGCCGATGTCATTGCGCCGTGTGGCGGCCCCAATAGTGGGAACAAAAATCAACGCCATCACCAAGGATGCACTAAGGACCAGAATGATGGTTGTGGGCAGCAACCCCATCCATTGTCCAATCATGCCAGGCCAGAAGAGCAGGGGTACAAAAGCCGCCATTGTCGTACCCGTAGATGTGATGATCGGCCACGCCATGCGTTTGGCGGCATCCCTGTAGGCGAGGGACGGTTTCTGTCCTGCGGCAATGCGCCGGTCGGCGTTCTCAACAACAACAATCGCGCCATCAACCAGCAAACCAACAGACAGAATTAATCCAAAGATCGCCACGAAGTTGATGGACATACCCAGGAGATACATGAGGAAGATTCCGGTCAGAAAAGCTCCTGGAATTGATAATCCAACAAGCAGACCCGAACGAATCCCAAGCAGAGCCATACACAGCGTCATCACCAGGAAGATCGCCAGAACAACTCCGTTTTGAATGCTGTCGAGTTGCGCGCGGACATTGATCGAGCGGTCGGTAATGAACCGTACATCTACACCTGTCGGCCAATCTTTGATTTCATTGTCGACAATACGGCGGACGTCTGTGGCCGTATTAAACACGTTTGTGCCACGGCGGTTTTTGATGTCTAGCGTGATGGCTGGATTGCCATTGACGCGCACCAATGTCGTCGCATCTTTGAAGGTGCGCCGCACTTCCCCAATGTCTGAGAACAGCACAATACCATTGGCATCGGCTTTCACCGGCAGCGTAAGAATGTCATCAATGTTTTCAAACAGCCCGGGCAAGGTGACCGCAAATTTACCCTGTCCGGTGTCGAGACTCCCCGCTGCCACCAACCGGTTGGAGCGGCTGAACAACTGGAACAACTCGGTGTTGTTCAAGCCATAGTGCTCGACCATGAGCGGGTTAATCACGATTTCGACCTGTTCTTCACGGGTGCCGGAGATCGTGGCTTCCAAAACATTACCAGATTGCGCAACACGGTCTCTGAGATCACGCGATAGCTGTAGCAGTGTCCGCTCGGGCAGAGGGCCAGACACGGTGACCGACATAATGGGGAAGCCAGAGCTATCAAACTCTCTGACCGATGGCTCTTCCGCATCTACCGGAAGCTCGGGTTTAGCGCGATCCACAGCGGCGCGGGTATCAGCCAGCGCGTCTTGCAAATCAATGTCGACCTCGAACTCTAGGGTGATGCTGGCACCGCCCTGAAATCCGGTGGCGCGGATTTCTTTGATGCCGGCAAGGGACTGTACTTCCTCTTCGACAGGCCGGATGAGAAGGCGTTCCGCGTCTGTTGGGGACACGCCGTCGAGCACCACGGAGATAAAGATGAGGGGAAACGTGATTTCCGGCTCAGCCTCCTTGGGAATCTCGATGTAGGAGACGGTGCCCGCGAGAAACAACACAACAAAGGCCGAGATCACCATGCGGGATCTGCTGAGTGCGGCTGAAATAATTGTGTTCATGACGACAAATCAACTCTTCTATGACGAACGGCGTGAGCGTCTAGGTCAGCATCAAACTGGGCTATGACGGATGCCAATAAATTCAATAGAAAGAGTGGCGTGATGCCCGCTTCACAACAAGCAAGCACTGGTAACGGAGCGTAACACGTCCATTTGGTGGTCAGGTGATTTCCAGGGCGTTATTGGCTCTGGGAGAGGGTCTTACGACTGATCAGCACCCAGGGCAACGGTTACAGGAGTGACTTTCTGGCCAACACCGACGTAATCTTGACCGACGACAATGATTGTCGCGCGGTCCGGCAAACCTGCCACCCACGTGCCTCGCGGGCCATCATCCAGAATTTCAACAGGCCAGAATTTAATCCGGTTATCACCATCAACGGTTTTAATGCCAATCTGGCCATTATCGGAGAGGGTCAGAACCGAGGGCGAAACGCTATGGGCCATTTGCTGACCCGCGGGCAGGCGCAGCTGGGCGGCAAGCCCTGCGAGGACATCTGAGTCAGGATTGGGTACCAAAAGCTCTATTTTGAATGTTCGTGTGCTTGGGTCAGAGACAGAAGCGACATAACTAATTTCGCCTTGTATTTCCTTGCCGTCGGACAGCACCATTTTGCCAAGCATGCCGATTTTAACGTCTCTGACATTACGCTCGGAAATCTGACCGGTAACTTTCAGAGGGTCGAGGTCGACCACGGTACCGATTATATCGCCAACGTTGAGAACGGCACCAACATCAGTGTTGCGGGTATCAAAGATGCCATCAAAGGGGGCACGGATTGTTGTGTTTGCTAAGTCTAACTCAAAACGGACCACATCAGCTTTGGCCTGCTGAAACTGGGCTTCAGCCTCGGCCAGCCGCACCTGTGTGCCAAAACTCTGCTTGGCGAGTTGACGGGCGGCTTCCACCTGAATGCGGCGCTGCTCAAGGGCTGCGCGGGCTTGATCCAGCCGGGCAGCCCGATCATTGATCGCAATTTTTAAGATGGCCTCCTGGTCTTTGACTGGCTGGCCCTCCATGACCATAATTTCTTCGGCCCGGCCAGACACCTCAGCCCGCAGTTCAACCATCCGCGAAGCAGCTGTGCGGCCTTGCAGAATGATATCGCTCTGAAAGGATTGAGCCACGGACTCTTCAACACGAACCGAGGGGATGGCGGCTTCAGCCTCTGCGGCCTGCTGATCAGCGCTGGCGTTTGGGGTGTCGGTACCACGCCCGGTGAGCATACCAGATCCAATCCAGGCCACTCCGGCCAGGAAGATTGCAATAGCTGCGATTTGCGCCTTGTTCATGCTCAATGCCTAATAATTTAACGTGACCGAACTTATATACTTGCTGATACGCCCACAATCTCTGGGTGGATCAGTCTTTCGCGTGAGTCCTTTGTATATCTTTCATGACTATACGGTTGAACTGCCTCTGGAATTGTCCCAAATCAAAGCACTTTTAGGACCAAAAATGATCTTAGAGGGGTCGATGCCACACATACGGTGGCAGCGCTATTGAAGTTTGGTAACGGTTTGTGACGGGACTATATGGTCTGTAGTGAAGGGGCCGGAAGCCGAAGAAGGTATCTTTCTGCCCAAAAATGCCCTGAGTTAGACATATTGCTACTTTACAACGCCATGAAAGTGACTAGTTTTTCTCTCGATTTTTTGCCACACGAGGACTGATAATGACGCGTTTGATTAGCCTATTTTTTGCCATCACAGCGCTGGTCGCTGGATCGTCTATGCCAAGTGCTGCCCAGGAGATGACAGACGAAGAATTGATGAACCGCGGCAAGCGCGTTTTTGTGCTGTGCCGGTCATGCCATACCCTTGAAGCGGATGGCCGCCACAAGGTTGGACCCAACTTGCATGGCATGTTCGGCAGCAAGGCCGGGGCTAAAGACGGTTTCCGCTATTCTGATGCGGTTCTGGAGTCTGGCATCATCTGGTCTGCTGAAACTTTGGAAGAATGGCTGGTCAAGCCGAAGGACTTCCTGCCCGGAAACAAGATGGCTTTTGCCGGGGTTAGGAAAGAGTCTGATCGGGATGCTCTGATCGCCTATCTCAAAGCAGAGACCGCTGCCGCCGAATAAAGATTTTTGGTCGTAAAGACCTCTCACTCCAAATATCAAAAGCGGGACCCGGAAGGTCCCGCTTTTTTAATGTCATTTTCAGGCTTGGCCACGATTCGAGATTTTCTTGTTCGGGCTCTCCCCGTGGAACGAGCCCATGCACGACTGGTTCCTCATTAACGAGCCTATGCACGTATGAGTGGGGGAACGAGCCCATGGACCGCGTCTTGTGACCCTCCTTGGAACGAGCCCATGCAAGATGTGTCCTGTCGATCTCAGTATCCGACTTTATCTACTTTACAATCATTCCAAATTATAATAATTCTAATTTATAACGGTTCTAAACTGTTATCAATTGGGTGAAGGCGGATCGCTGTTCAACAGGGCGGCGGTGATCAAATTCCCGCTTTAAAACAAGTTTATAAGATCAGACTGCAAAAGGACGAAATGATGATTGGCAAGAAAGCCCCTAAAGTGACCTTCCGGACCCGTGTGCGCGATGAAAGTATTGAGGGGCCTAATCCCTACCGCTGGCAGGACGTGACCAGCGCTGAACTTTTTGACGATAAGACTGTGGTGGTGTTTTCCCTGCCCGGGGCCTTCACGCCCACATGCTCGACGTATCAGCTGCCAGATTTCGAGAAATTATTCCCTGAGTTTAAAGCCCAGGGCATCGACGACATTTACTGTGTGTCCGTAAACGATGCCTTTGTGATGAACGCCTGGGGTAAGCAGCAGGGCCTGAAGAACATCAAACTCATTCCCGATGGCTCTGGTGAATTCACCCGCAAAATGGGCATGCTGGTGTGTAAAGATAACCTCGGCTTTGGCATGCGCTCCTGGCGCTATGCTGCTGTGATTGAAAACGGTGTGGTCACACATTGGTTCGAGGAACCCGGCTACGAAGATAACTGTGGTGAAGATCCTTATGGTGAATCTTCTCCGCAGAATGTGCTCGAGAAAGTTAAAGCTGCCGCATAGTATTTGTTGAGGCAGATCAATAAACGACTAAGACGTTTTTCGTATCAACAGAGACTGATGAAATCTAGCGAAGGAAAATCGAATGTCTAATCAATCAAAATGCCCCATGGGTCATGGGGGAGGAAACAGCGTTACCAGCCGTCGCAATGTGCTAGCGGCCGGAACGGCTCTGGCTGCCGCCGCCGCCACCTCCGGCTCTGCACGTGCTGCCACCATGGACGAAGCCACGGGATCAACCGTTGGCGGCGCTCTGACAGGCCACGAGTGGTGGCCCGGCCAGCTCAACCTGAATATTCTGCATCAGCATGCGCCCGCCTCAGACCCCATGGGCGAGACGTTCAACTATGCCGAAGCGTTTGGCAAACTCGACTATGACGCGCTGAAGCAAGACTTGCGCGATTTGATGACCGACTCCCAAGACTGGTGGCCGGCGGACTGGGGGCACTACGGCGGCTTATTCATCCGCATGGCCTGGCACAGCGCCGGCACCTACCGCACCGGCGATGGCCGTGGCGGCGGCGGCACCGGCAATCAACGCTTTGCGCCGGTCAACAGCTGGCCCGACAACGGCAACTTAGACAAAGCGCGCCGTTTGCTGTGGCCCATCAAACAGAAATACGGCAACCAAATTTCCTGGGCCGATCTGATGCTCTTGGCCGGCAACGTGGCCATGGAGTCCATGGGCTTCAAAACCTTTGGCTTTGGCGGCGGTCGCGCCGACATCTGGCAGCCCGAAGAAGATATTTACTGGGGCCCGGAAACCGAGTGGCTGGCCAACAACCGCTACAGCGGTGACCGTGATTTGGAAAACCCGCTTGCTGCCGTGCAGATGGGTTTGATTTATGTGAACCCGGAAGGTCCGGACGGCAACCCTGATCCGGTGGCCTCTGGTCGTGACGTCCGTGAAACCTTTGGTCGTATGGGCATGAACGATGAAGAAACCGTTGCCCTAGTGGCCGGTGGTCATACCTTTGGTAAGGCGCATGGGGCCGGTGATCCATCTCTTGTCGGACCCGCTCCTGAAGGCGCTCCGATTGAAGAGCAGGGCCTTGGCTGGACCAACAGATTTGAAAGCGGCAAAGGCGTTCACACCACAACGAGTGGCATCGAAGGCGCATGGAAACCGAACCCAACTCAGTGGGATAATGGCTATTTTGAAATGCTGTTCACCTACGATTGGGAACTGACCAAAAGCCCCGCCGGTGCGCAACAGTGGGTGCCTATCAATCCAAAACCCGAGAACCTGATTCCGGATGCCCATGATCCGTCTAAATTGGCGCCGCCCATGATGACGACAGCCGACCTGTCGTTAAAGTTTGATCCGATTTACGAAAAAATCTCACGCCGGTTCTATGAAAACCCGGATCAGTTTGCCGATGCGTTTGCCCGGGCTTGGTTCAAGCTTCTGCACCGCGATATGGGACCAAAAACCCGTTACCTCGGACCAGAAGTGCCAGAGGAAGATTTGATCTGGCAGGATCCAATCCCAGCTGTTGATCACAAACTGATCAGCGACCGGGACATTGCCAATCTGAAAAAGGACATTCTGGACAGTGGCCTGTCGGTGTCTGAATTGGTGAGCACAGCCTGGGCGTCGGCCTCGACCTTCCGTGGGTCTGACAATCGCGGCGGTGCCAATGGCGCGCGTATTCGCCTGGCCCCGCAGAAAGACTGGGAGGCCAATCAACCGGCCCAGTTGGCCAAAGTGGTGTCGAAACTGGAAGAGATCCAGAAAGACTACAACGACAGCGCGCGTGGCGGCAAGAAAGTCTCCATGGCTGACCTGATCGTACTGGGCGGCGCGGCGGCCATTGAAAAGGCGGCCAAAGACGCGGGTCAAACGGTAAAAGTGCCCTTTACCCCCGGCCGTATGGATGCCACCCAAGAGCAAACTGACATCGAAAACTTTGCCGTGCTGGAGCCGGAAGCTGATGGCTTCCGCAATTACCAGAAAGCCAACTACACGGTGACGGCAGAGAAAATGCTGGTCGATAAAGCGCAGTTGCTCAAACTCAGTGCGCCGGAGATGACAGCTCTTGTGGGTGGTCTGCGTGTGTTGGGTGCAGGCAACACCAAGCACGGTGTGTTCACCCAGCGTCAGGGGCAACTGACCAACGACTTCTTTGTCAACCTGTTGGCTATGGACACCGTATGGCGTCCGACATCTGATGCGGGCGATACCTTCGAAGGGGTTGACCGTGAAAAGGGCGAGGTCAAATGGACCGGCACCCGTGTGGATTTGATCTTCGGGTCAAACTCACAACTGCGGGCGATCAGTGAGGTCTATGCCCAGAGCGACGCCAAAGAGAAGTTTGTCAATGACTTCGTGGCGGCATGGAACAAAGTCATGACTGCGGACCGCTTCGATCTCGTTTAAGACCTGGTCAAACTAAAGCCCGGTTTCGATCCGGTTAAACACAACACTTAAACCCCGCTCGGAATACTCCGGGCGGGGTTTTTGTATGATTGTGCGTGTTTTCTGTATGGCGTCACACTTTCGCAGAACGACTCAGCCGAGCGTTATGCAGCGTGGCACTTCCGTATTTCGATGATCGCGTGCGCGATGTTCAGGCTTTTTGGAATACGTGCGCGGTAGTCATCCGGTTGATGTGTCTCATGACTGACAATCACAATCTCGGCGGCATACTTACCAGGCGCAATGCTCCACATGTGAACGTCCGTAATCTTATCATCGCTCCCATTTTCTATGGCGTCATGCAATTGGGTAAGTGTTGAGTCTGAAGCTTGCCAGTCCAGGAGTGTACGGCTTGAGTTCCGTATCAGTCCGATCGACCACTGAGAAACAAGCAGCGCGCCGACAATTCCCATGGCGGGGTCCATCCAATTCAAGCCAAACCACTTGCCCGCCATCAACGCGACAATTGCCAGAATAGAGGTGAGGGCATCAGCAATGACATGAAAATACGCTGACTTAAGATTATGGTCTTCATGTTCAGATTCATGTGCGTGCTCATGCTCATGGCTGTGCTCGTGTGTGTGATCATGACCATGATCATGGGAATGAGCGCCGGAAGACGCGAGAATCCAAGCGCTCACCACATTCACCACCAAGCCGACTCCTGCCACAAATAAAGCTTGGTTAAAGGCGATCTCAACCGGATTAAGAAAACGGTCGACGCTTTCCACAGCCATAGTTAAGGCAAATCCTAATAAAAGGATCGCACTGGTAAATCCGGCCAAGGCATTCACTTTACCTGTGCCAAAACTGTAACGCCGGTCGGCCGAGAATTTCCGGGCGTAGATATAGGCGAATACGGAGATGCCCAGCGCCACGGTATGGGAGGCCATATGCAAGCCATCCGCCAGCAACGCCATGGAGCCGAACAAGGTGCCGGTCACGATTTCGGCAACCATCATGATGCTGGTTATGAGAATGACGAGAATTGTCGCCCGTTCTCCGGCTTTGACTTCATCCTGGCCGAAGGTGTGATCGTGCTGCCATTTGCTGAGGTCTGTGGTGTGCATGAGCTAATCCGTAATTTATCGTTTGAACATTACACCGGCTGACTTATTACAAAGCGCGTGACGTTTAAAGGTCATTCTGAAGTACCAAGTTGAAATGAAAATAAAAGGCGGGTCCTCACTTCATGGATATGATTGCAGTATTCTTCACGGTGTTTCTTGCTGAGCTCGGCGATAAAACCCAACTCGCGACTGTACTCTTTGCAGCAGATAAAAAACTTGGACCCTGGGCTGTGTTCGCCGCCGCGTCGGCCGCACTGATCTGCTCGACCGGGCTCGCCGTGCTGGCGGGAACCTATGCGGAACGGCTTATGACGACCGTGCCGATCAAATTGATTGCCGGTGCCGGATTTATCATCATCGGAATTTGGACGATTGTCGGACATTTTAGTGAAACATAAAGTTAAAGCGTCACTTTGAGTTTTCCAGGCTCACTCCGGCAG
This sequence comes from Rhodospirillaceae bacterium, assembly GCA_040221475.1. Classification (GTDB taxonomy): domain Bacteria; phylum Pseudomonadota; class Alphaproteobacteria; order Rhodospirillales; family Rhodospirillaceae; genus WLXB01. The sequence continues at coordinate 415,976 of JAVKEJ010000053.1, forward strand.
GCCGCTTATAGAGCCTCAATAATTCGGTGGTCGCACGTAGGGCTTGGCGATCTTTTTGAGATCATCGGGCAGGGACGGATTAAACGGTGGGTCCCAGGTGAAGGGTTTTTTCTCCTCGCCGATGTCGTTGGCCAGCGGGCCATTCACGGTGCGTACCCAGAGGTGATAGCCGACCTCTGATCCTGCCGGTCCGTGATACACGCCGTCGATCCACCAGGCGTAGCCGCCCGGTCCCATGCGGCCGCAATCGCCCCACACGTATTCGCCGTCAATGGCGTAAATCTCTTCGATCATCGGGTGCGTCCATTGGGGCTTCATCATACCTGCGGGCACGCGATGGGGGCGGGTGCAATACAGGAACGAACTTTCCTTGGTGTAGGGGTCATTGCGCAGCGGTTTGATGGCGGTGCCACCAGCGAACTTGGGATCGGTCAAGCCTTCATCCCACTCCATGCTGAGCGGATCGACAAACGGAATCAGCAGTTTCTTGTCATAGTCCGGACCTGCACCGGGTTTGACTTCGGGCCGGTCGGCAAAGGTGGTGAGCAACACCGCCCCGCGCTCGGATGAGGCGTGTTGGCGCGTGTACCCAGCGGGCAGAAAGCCATACTGATGGGTGGTGTAGGTCTGGCCGTTGATGGTGATGGCGCCTTCTAGCACCAAGAACTCTTCATGGGCGGTGACAAATTCTGGCGTGCTGCGCGACCATCCGGCAGGGTAGCGAATGACCGTGGTTGAGTCTGTGCCGGCCTCATCAATGGACAGGATTTTCATATCCACGTCATCGCGTCCGGGCGCATAGAGCCCTTTCTGCCAATGAATGTCCTGGGCTTGAATAAAGAGAATATGTGGCCGTGCCATGCTGGAAGTCCCCCTTGAGTACTGTTTGTGGCGTAATCATGACTGAGGGGCGGGCTTGGCGCAACGTTGGGCACTAAGAACCAGCCGGGGTGTTCTTTGTCAGGGTTGCTGGCTAAACTTCAGACTAAACTTACTGGGAGAGGATCATGCCACGACCTCATTGCATGTTTATCCAGGCGCAAGATCAGCCTTGGCGACAGGGCTTTCCGGGTGCGGGGGCAGTGGGGGAACGCCAAAGCCTCGACGTCAAAGTTTTGAGCGTTGATCCTGAGACCGGCGGCAGTTCGGCCATCGTGCGTTACCCGGCGGGGTGGCAACAAAGTGGTGCGCGCTATCTGTCCTGCCATGAAGAGTTCTTGGTGCTGGAGGGGAGCCTGAACCTCAATGGCAAAGATTACGGATCCTATGCCTATGCCAATCTTCCGGCCGGGTACGTGCGCGAGTCTTTTTCTGCGCCGCGCGGGGCGGTGGTGTTGACCATGGTGTCCGCAGCGCCGACGGAGATTGAGGCCGTCGCGCCGGGTGAGATGTTTGATGAAAAGCTGCTGGTGGAGCAGATCGACGTGGCCCCCGATGGCCTGGAAGGCTGGACGGAAAACCCTTACACCCGTTATCTCATGGGCACTGGCGTGCGCCCCTTGCGCGAAGACCCCTACACCGGCGAAATCAGTATTCTGTATGCCGCACTGCCGTTCCGGTACATGGAAAAGCAATGGACCCATCCGACCGTGCAGGAAATGTTTGTGTTGTCCGGGGAGTACGCCATCAATGATGTGGGCGTGATGTGCCCAGGCTCTTACGCGTGGTGGGAGCCCAATCACTTTCATGGACCTTACGGATCGCATACTGGTTTTATGATGTTTATCCGCACCGTCGGCGGCAAATTGGCTAATGCCTTTGGCGAAGAGGGCCTCGCGATTGATTACGACGCGCCCTATAAACCTGTCGTGCCCGATGCATTAAAACCTTACGCCAAGGCCCCCGTTCGGCGTACGCTTTATTGAGATAAGAATGAGGAGAAAGGCGTGTCCGACGCTATAGAGACCGTTAAAACATTCCTGGAGGCTTTGGGGCGGCGCGATATGGACGCGGTGAACAAGCTGCTTGGTCCGGGCTTTCGCATGACCATCAGCGGCGGGCATGTGTTTACCTCGCCGGCGGACTTTGCCGCCTTTTCCAAGGGGCGTCATAAAAGCGCGCGCAAAACAACAGATACCTACGAGGCCATGCCCGGTGATGATTGCACGGTGGTCTATGCCATCGGCTCGATGGCGAGCACGTGGAATGATGACACCACGTACGAAGGGGTGCGCTACATTGATCGCTTTGAGATCGCCGATGACAAAATTGTCGATATGCGGGTGTGGAGTGACATGGCTGAGTTCCGGCCGGTTGAGGACTAAGAAGCGAAGGGGAAACACATGGCACGACCGCATACCTGTTTTGTACAGGCCCAGGACATTCCGTGGGCGGAGGGCGTGCCTGGAAACCCAGACATCCCGCTTCAAAGCAAAGCGCTGAGCTATGACAAAGAGACCGGGGCCTTCACGGCAATCCTGAAAATAGAGCCCGGTTTTTCGCGGCCAGGGCCGGTGCATTTTCGCTGTGACGTTGAAATCTTCATGCTCGAAGGCGAGCTGGAAGTAAATGACGAGGTTTATGCCAAAGACACCTATGCCTATTGGCCGTCGGGCTATGTGCGCGAGACCACCGCCTCAGCACATGGATGTGTTTTGTTGGCGCTATTTGATGGCTTTCATCACCCTATTTTAGGCGCGCCAGCAGACGGGCACTTCCGCGAAGACAAGCTGATTCGAAAGCTTAACGTCTATGACATGGACTGGCAGACGGGCGAGGCGGGCTCGGTGACCGGTAAGCCGCTCTCGCCAACAATTTTTACCAAGAAGCTGCGGGTGGATCCTGACACCCAGGAGCAAACCTTTCTCTACGCGGCACTGCCGCATCATGCGCCGCCACCCATTATGAAAGGAAAGTTCGGCCATCCGATGATTGAGGAGATTTTTGTGCTGTCGGGTGAATACGTCTTTGGCGATGTCGGCAAAATGGGTCCAGGTGGGTATGCTTGGTGGCGTGAGAACGAAATGCACGGCCCGGCGGGCAGCGAGATTGGCTATAACCTGTTCATCCGCATTTATGGCGGCGCATTGAAAAATACGTTTTCAGCCGAGCCTTCGCCGTTTTCCTATACGCCCGCGCATAATCCGGCGCTGCCAGAGCACTTGAAAAACCACGCCAAGCCTTATCCGTTTAAGGACTTGTGGTAGGCGTTTTTCGGCTAAGGAATGCCCAGCACTTTGTGGGTCTGGAGGCTCAGCCGCCAGGCGGGGTTGTCCCGGCAAAAGGCGATGCAGGCGGTGAGGCTCTCCTGATAGGTGGGGCCATCCATGGGCTGCACAAAGCGATGCTGGAAGTCCTGGTTCTCTAAGTCCCGGGGGTCGAGGCCCGCCTGCGGGTGGACGATTTTGAGTTCGCTACCGCAGCGTTGGACCTGTTTTGTCCCGGCTTTCGGGCTGACACAAATCCAATCAATACCCTCGGGCGCGGGCAGGGTGCCATTGGTCTCGATGGCGATCTCGAAATCTTGGGCATGAAGTGCGGCGATCAGGGGGGCGTCGAGCTGCAGCAGAGGCTCTCCACCCGTGAAGACCACATAGCGCTTGCCGCTTTGAGTATTAGGCCAATAGCTGGCTATTCTGTTTGCAAGGGCCTCGGCTTGCTTGAACGACCCGCCGCCTGCGCCGTCGGTGCCGACGAAGTCTGTGTCGCAGAACCGGCATTGGGCGGTGGCGCGATCTTCTTCCCGGCCAGACCACAAGTTACAGCCCGTGAAGCGGCAAAATACCGCCGCGCGGCCAGTGTGTGCGCCTTCGCCTTGCAGGGTGTAATGAATCTCTTTCACGGCGTAGGTCATGGTGCGGCCTTGTACTTGGCATAACCTGCTGATCGGAGGTCGCAGGCGAAGCAGTCATCACAGCCATAGCCCCAGGCGTGCCGGTGCGTGCGGTCGCCGCGATAGCAGGTGTGGGTGTGCTCAATGATCAGGTCGGTGAGGGTATCACCGCCAAGGGTCTCTGTAAGGCCCCAGGTGGCCGCTTTATCCAGTTTCATCAGCGGTGTTGCGATGGAGACCGGTCGATCTAAGCCACGGCTGAGTGCCAGTTCCATGGCATCCAGGGTGTCTCTGCGGCAATCCGGGTAGCCGGAATAGTCGGTTTCGCACATACCGCCCACCAACACGCTGATCCCGCGCCGGTAGGCCAGGGCGGCGGCGGCATTTAAAAATGCGAGATTGCGACCTGGCACGAAGGTGGTGGGCAGCCCGGCGTCTCCCATTTCAATCGCTACATCATGAGTCATGGCCGTTTCTCCCAAGGCGCTGAGATAGCCGAGATCAACGGTATGATCTGCCCCCAGGCGTTTGCCCCAGGTTGGAAATTTGGTGCGCAGCTGGTCGAGGACCGTCGCCCGGCAGGTCAGTTCAATATGGTGGCGCTGGCCATAATCGAAGCCGATGGTTTCTACAGTGTCGTAGCGGTCCAAGGCCCAGGCCAGGCAGGCTGTGGAATCCTGTCCTCCCGAAAAGAGGACCAACGCAGAAGGAGTTGAAGCGGTCTTGATCATGATGGGCGCACTTTGACCAGTCGAGAGAATAGGTCAAGAAAGAATTTTAAGTAATTGATATTCATATGATAATTGAAAATACGATAAACAAAACAATAGTGGTTTATCAGGCCGTGCTTTTTTGTGGCGTTAATGGCATAGTCCGCGCCGTTCAACGGACAAATCATTAAGACGATCCATGGAAATCTTTAAGAGTTTTACATTCGAAGCAGCGCACCATCTGGCGCCTAATGTCTCGCCAGACCACCGCTATGCGCGCCTGCATGGGCATTCCTTTTCAGCTGAAGTCTATTTGGCGGGAGACCCAGACAAAAATACGGGCTGGATTGTGGATTTCGCGGACGTCGATGAGGCCATTGCAGTCCTGAAAGCGGACTTGGATCATGGCTATTTGAACGACCTTGAAGGGCTCGACCATCCAACACTGGAAAACATCGCTGTGTGGGTTTGGGATAAGCTGGCCACAAAGTTTCCGGCCTTGAGTAAAGTTGTCATCCGGCGCGGCTCTTGCGGCGAAGGCTGTATCTACACTGGGCCTGCGGCTTAGGCATTCGCGCTTATTTAATAGTTAGATATCTAAAAGGTTTGAGACCGTCTGAGCGACAGCCAGGAGCTGCTCGTCCCGCCCAGGTAAGCCATCCAGTTCTAATCCGACCGGCAATCCAGATTGGCTCAAGCCAATTGGCAGGCTGATCCCCGGTCGTCGCCCGGCGCTGCCGGGACCGGTGTTGCTAAAATAGAACCACGACAAGATGGACTCCCCATTGCGCATGACATTGTCGTCTTCTGCTAAAGGCAGCGCGACTTCTGGTGTAGTCGGGAAGGCGATCGCATCCAGTTTGTTGTCGATGAACAGACGTGCCCACACGGCCTGATAAGCCTTGAGCCCGTCTCCTATGGCGTAGGCATAGGCCGCCTGGTCGTGGACTTTACGCAACCGATCTTCGGTAAAGGCTTTCACCGAGGGCGAAGCGATCTTTGCGGTCAAGCTGTCCAGGGAGAGATCCGGCGCATGTGCGGCCAAGTACGCCCGCATCACGTCTGGAAACTCGCTGTCGATGACACCGACTGTGGCGGCACGGCGCACATCGGTGTGAGAAGACAAATCGACAGGCACCAAAGTTACCCCAGATTTCGCTAATCGTTGTAGGGCGTCATCAATGATACGGCTGATTTGAGCGCTGGCGGCCTCAATGAGATGCTCGGCGACCCCAATGCGCAAGTTTGTATCCTGGCTTGAGGCCAGAGTTGTGCCGCGTTCAGCCAACAGACGATCGAGGAGCAGGATGTCTTCCATGGTTGCTGCCAGCGGGCCTGCTGTGTCCTGGGTGCGGGAGAGTGGCACAATCCCGGCATTGCTATAGCGCCCCGTTGATGGCCGGAAGCCAAAAACACCGCATAATGCAGCCGGCACCCTGACCGAGCCTGCGGTGTCCGTGCCCAAACCTACAGGAGCTAAACCTGCGGCGATGGCAGCCGCTGTCCCGCCGGAAGAGCCTCCGGGAATACGCGTTTTATCGTATGGGTTTCGGACCGGCCCAAACGTATGGTTGGCGCTGGTCCCGCCCGACGACAATTCATGCATGTTGGCTTTGCCGGCGAGCAGCGCGCCAGCCTTGAACAAGCGCGCGGCAATAGGTGCGTTGGTTTTCGGCAGGTTTCCGACCAGAGCCGGGGTGCCGCCGCTGGTGGCCATGGCGGAGGTGTTGATGTTGTCTTTCAACAGTACTGGCACACCATGCAAAGATCCTCGGATCTTGCCGAGAGACATCGCCACATCAGCTTCTTTGGCTTGGGCCAGCAGGGTTATGCGGTCATAGGTTGCGTAGGCGTTCAGATCGGTATGGGCTTCTATCCGGTTGCACAGATCTTCGCATAAGGCTTCAGAGGTGATTTCTCTGCGGACGATTTTTTTGGCAAGCGTGCTGGCGCTGGTGGAGTGCTGCTGAGACACGGCGAGACTTTCCTGTAGCTGGCCTGATGCCGGAATTAATCCCTGATGTCGAGATGAAACAGTCTGGAACGGTCTGCCCGCCCGGGCAACCCCAAACCATGCCCAACTCATTCTATCAGTATAAACTTTGCTGTTGTTTCACTGGTCCAGCGGCGGCTCTTTTGGGCAGCTATGGCCGATATCCACCCAGAGTATTTTCGGCGTTTCCAGCCAGACATCGGGAAATTCTTTATAGCCAAGATCACCGATCATCTCAGTATACGAGACCACCCGTTTGTTTGAACTCTTGGGCGATACCAGGGGCAGTGCAATGGTCTCAATCATCGACAGTCGCCCCTGTGTCGATTTGAAGTATGAATTGACGAGCATGCCACACGGATGTGTCACAATGGTGAGGGCATTTTCGTACCAGGCTTTCTCCAGCCCTTCACTTTGCGCAGTGCCAATGATTGTACCGGTCTGGTCATGGCCCCATTGCTCGACCAGTCCCGTCCCCATGAGACGGACGACCGCCGTTTCATTAATGAGTTCGAGCATGAACGTGCCAGGGGCGTAATCTGGGTGCGCGTTATCAAAAAAGACGGAGCTTTCAGGTATGTCTGATGCGCCGCGCAGAGACGTCCAGTGGTCATAAAACTTACGGCAGGAGGCCGATGTAAAATCAATCATAGCCTCAGCCTGCGACAAGTCTTTTTGAGGCGCAACAGTTTTTAGGGGGCTCGTCTGGTGTGTCTCGGGGGTTGCGCCAGCCGTTTAACCCTGGCATGTGTCGGGAGAAGAGATATCCTCACCTTTGTGTATTTTGCGGGTATCTCAAATATTATCTGAATTGGAGCTTTCCTGATGTTTCTTGTCACTGGCGCGACCGGAAAAACCGGCGGACAGACCGTTAAACACTTGTTGGCGCGGGGTGCCAAAGTGCGCGCAATTGTGCGTAATGAAGAAAAAGCAGCCCCCTTGAAAGACCAGGGCGTTGAGTTGGTGGTTGGTGATATCGGCGATGCTGATGTGGTTGCCAAGGCCATGAAAGGCATTGAAGGCGTGATGCTGACCTTGCCGAATGGCCCCAATCAACTCAAATGGGAGCTGGATATTATCAAAGCGGCGGAAGCGGCTGGCGTAAAGCATCTCGTGTACATGTCGTCAACGGAATCCAACCCGGACAATCCGCGCCGCATTCCCCAGGTCCACGTTAAAGTGGCCGAGGCGGCAGAAGCTTCACCGGTTGGATCGACGATCATGCGGCCCAACTTCTTTATGCAGAATGTGCTGGGCTTTGCCGCTCAGGTCAAAGCCAATGACTCCTTTACCTTCCCAGCCGGGGACGGCACAGCCTCTATGTGTGATGTGCGTGATGTGGGTGAAGTTGCTGCGATTATTTTGACCGAGGGCGCGCCACACATTGGTAAAACCTATGATCTGACCGGGCCTGATATTCTCTCGATGTATGATGTAGCCAAGCAGCTCAGTAAAACCTTGGGTCGTGAGATCACCTATACTCCGCAGCCGTTACAAGATTTCCATGATTTTCTGGCACGTGTGCTGAAAAGTGACTGGCACATTGAGGGCGTGGTGGAACTCATGCAGGAAATGTCTGAAGAAGGTGGCCTTGATTATAAGACAGAAACCATGAGCGAGCTCTTAGGGCGTCCGGCCACGTCTTTGGAAAAATTCATTGAAGAGCACAAAGCACTCTTTCAAGGTTGATAAGGCTAAGCGAAAAAAGCTGCGACTGGATTGTTCAGGTTATGAGACCTGAACAATCCATTTGCCAATGTTCTCACCGCTGAGCAGGCCGATAAAAGCCATCGGTGCGGTTTCCAGCCCTTCAAAAACTTTGCGTTCGTACACCAGGCCCTCGTCTTTCAGCAGGTCGCTGATGGTTTGGCGGGCTTCGGCATATTCACTGACATGATTATGCACTGAAAACTGACCCTCGAATTGTTCCGATTGGTTCCAGCCGCGTTTGTTGTAGTTAGAGATGATGCCGCAGCGGGTGATGCGGCCATTTTTCGACATCTGCGTGGAGATGATGTCAGCCATCACCCCGCCCGTATTGTCGAAGAAATAATCGACGCCGTCCGGGCAGGCTTTTTTGATTTCAGCCGCCAGGTCTTTGGTTTTCTTGTAGTTGATTGCTGCGTCAAACCCGAGCTCGTCCATAAGGTAGGCGCATTTTTCATCGGTGCTGGTGACGCCAACAACCCAGGCATCCAGCAACAGCGCCAGTTGCCCGGCAAGGGAGCCGACCATGCCGGCGGCGCTGGTGATGACAACAGAGTCTTCCTGTTGCAGTTTGCCCTCATGTTTGAGGGCCAAAATGGCGGTCAGACCCGGGGCCCCCATCGGCCCAATAAAGTCGATGGGCTCTGCCATGTCCGTATCGCAGATCGTCACGCCTTCCGGATTGTTGGTCGGGTGGGGGGCCCCATCGGTCACAACATAGTTCTGCCAGCCCAGGAAGCCCTCAACCACATCGCCGGTTTTGTACTTTGGGTTGTTGGATTTCACGACCACGCCGAGAACCGTGCCGGGAATCACTTTGCCGATATCGGTCATGGGGCCATGGGGCCGCATGGCTTTATTTTCATCATCCGTCGGGTTCAGCATCAGGCGAATGCGGGGCTCAAGACCAATGAACAGCGTGCGAATAAGCATTTCATTTTCGCCGGGTTCGGGGATTGGGCCTTCTTCCATGCGGAAGTCGCTGCGCTTGGGCATGCCGTCTGGGTAGGCGTTGAGAACAATTTTACGGTGTACGGTTTGGGTCATATGGCTAGCCTGTCGTCTCTTGATAGATGGTCGTTGCGAATCTGCCGCATCCTACCGCACCGTGGACATTGGGCAACCCACGGTTTCCGCAAGAATCGTGGGGCTTTACGTTGGCCCACCATTAGCCGCAAACTGTAATGCTAAAATGGGTACCGATCGGGACCGCACAAGGGGAACTTCAGACCATGACCAAATACCATTTTAGTCGCCGAACAGCTCTCAAAAGTGCCGGAGCTGCGGCTGTGGCGACCAGTGTCAGTGTTGGCATGTCTCCCAAGCCCGTAAGGTCTCAGACACAGACCGATGTTCTGATTATCGGCGCGGGGCTGTCCGGGCTCTCTGCGGCGCATGTGCTTCAGGATCAAGGGTATTCGGTCCAGGTGATTGAGGGGCGGGACCGGATCGGGGGCCGGATTTTATCGCTCAGTGATATTCCGGGAAATCCGGAAGCCGGTGGCAATGGCATCGGGGCTGGCTATGGCCGGGTGATTGATGCGGCGGAGCGGTTTGGGGCCAAGTTGAATAATATCCTCGACCGCGCGCCTCTCATTTTAAACCGCAGCCTGTTCCTGGACGGCAAGATGATCAGCGAGGAAGAGTGGCCGACACATCCGCGCAACGTCTTTGACGAAAAATACAAGGCCATGATGCCGTGGTCGTTCGTGCCGATCTTTATCATCCAGAACATGCCCCTTGAGTCCTATGAAGATTGGTATGACCCCAAAAGCGCGCCATTGGATGTGTCCGTCCATGACTGGTTCACGTCCAAGGGGGTGACCGAAGAACAGATTAACCTCGCCTACAACATCAATTCAGATTTCGGCAACTCGGCCTATGACGTCTCTGCCCTGATGCTGATGTTCACCTATGCCTGGGGGATGATGCAGCGGTCTATTCAGCCGCGCGCCACCTATGCGGCGGTTGGCGGCAACCAACGTATTCCTGAAGCGATGGCCGGGGCATTGAAAAACGAAGTGCACCTGGGCCGCAAAGTGATTGGCATCACCAGCGACGCAACGGGGGCGGAAGCGCATTGTGATGATGGCACGGTCTATCGCGCCAAACGCATTGTGTCGTCGATCCCGTTTTCTGTGCTGCGCACCATGAAAATTGAACCTGGATTGCGCGGCGCGCAGGCCCATGCCGTGCAGACCCTCGGAAAGCAGCTTCTGACACAATCGCATTTGGTGGCGAAAGAGCCGTTCTGGGAAGAAGACGGCATGCCCATCGGCATGTTCTCGGACACGGTTTTGGGCAACGTGATGGCGCAGCACTTTGGCGAAAAGCCGGAAGAGGTGACCAGCATCACCTGTTGGCACCGTGGCTGGAAGGCGCAGCAGGTCGATCAACTCCCCGAAGAAGATGCCAAGCAGATGATTCTGCAAACCTGGGCTGAGCAACGTCCGGCATCCAAGGGCAAGCTGGAAGTGGCGGGCTTTAAGTCCTGGTACAACGATCCGTTCTCGTCGGGTGACTGGGCGGTGTGGGAGCCGGGCCAAATCAAACAATTCATCGTTAAAATGTCTCAACCCCATGGTAACCTGCATTTCTGTGGCGAGCATACCGCGCTATCGAACCGCGGTATGGAAGGCGCAATGGAATCAGGTGAACGTGTGGCTTTTGAGGTAATGGATGAAATCTGAGTCTTTTTCGAGACGATCAGCTTTAAGTGTCGCGGGAGCAGCGGTTGCTGCAACCGGATTGAGATCAAGCCCGCTCAGGGCGCAGAACAAGACCGACGTTCTCGTCATTGGGGCGGGGTTGTCCGGGCTCAATGCGGCGATGTTGCTGGAAGAGCAAGGCTACTCGGTTCAGGTGATTGAGGGGCGAGACCGCATTGGCGGCCGCTTGCTGTCGCTCAGAGACATCCCCGGCAATCCGGAAGCGGGTGGCAACGGCATTGGCGCCGGCTATGGCCGCATGATTGATGTGATTGACCGGCTCAAAATACCGGTCTTGAACTCGGCAGGCCGGGCAACCCTGACGCCCTTTGAGTTGTATCTGGATGGCGAGCGTATTTCCAACGAGGCATGGCCGACTCACCCCAAGAACATTCTGCCCGACGAATGGAAAACCTTCAGTCCGCGTTTGGTGCCGTTGGTTCTGTTAAGCCGGACCAACCCGCTTGCATCGTTCGAGGATTGGTACGATGCCAAATCGGCCCCCTACGACATCTCTGTCTATCAGGTGTTTAAAGATGCCGGATTTACCGATGAACAGATTGACCTGACCTATAACCTGAACGTGCCCTATGGCACGTCTGCCCACGACATTTCGGCCCTGATGATGTGGTTTAACGATGGCTGGGTCGCCTCCATGCAGGGCGGCGAGCCAACGCAATTGTCAGCCCTGGGCGGCAATATGACCATGCCGGAGATGATGGCACGGACTTTAGACCGTGAGGTTCATCTCAATAAGGAAGTGGTGGGTATTCGCAGCGGCGACAGTGACGCCCAGGTGACCTGCCGCGATGGCTCGACCTACCGCGCAGACCGCATCGTGTGCTCGCTGCCGTTGCCGGTGATGCGTTACATCAAGTTCGATCCGTTTTTATCTTCGGTGCAGTCCAAGGCGATTGCTCTGGTGCCCTACTTCCCGATGACTCAGGTGCATCTGGTGGCCAAGACGCCGTTCTGGGAAGACGACGAATGGTCGCCCGATATGTGGACCGACACGGTCGCCGGGCATGTCATCGCCAACCGCCACAACATCGACAACACAGAGGTCACCAGCCTCACCGCGTGGTCGCGCGGGTTCATGGCCCACAGATTGGATCAAATTGATCCCGAGGACGCCAAAGCCTGGGTGATTTCTGAAATGGAACGCCTGCGGCCCGCCGCGAAAGGCAAACTGGAAGCGCCGCATATTAAATCCTGGCTGCGTGATCCTTTTGCCGGCGGCGACTATGCGGTGTGGAAACCGGGTCAGGTAACCGAATTCCTGCATGCGACAAGTAAGGTTCATGGCCGCGTGCATTTCTGCGGCGAGCATACGGCTTTGTCAAACCGGGGTATGGAAGGCGCCATGGAATCTGGCGAGCGCGCGGCGTTCGAGATTATGGGGATTTAAGGGGTGGACTCAGCTTCAGACTCAAACCCTTTTGTCCATAGAACCCGCCGGGTTCTGACCGTCGAGGATGACACGGGCACGTCTTTCGTACTTGAAGATGGCGAGCCGGAGGACGTACTGATTTTGAATGGCGCGCGCATGGTCCGCCTGTGGCAGACCGACGAAGTGCCGGCAGAGATTCCGGTGCGCACCGACGTCACCGACGGCGGCTTGGGCCGGCTTCCGGCGGCTGAGTTCGGCGGCACGCGGTTCTACACCGCAGAGCTGCCGGGTGGAGCCAACGCGCCGCAGATTCCCATGCACACGTCCAACAGCATTGATTACATCGCGGTGCTGCGCGGCGAGATCGTGCTGGTGACGGATAAAGACGAGGTTGTACTCAAGTCCGGTGATACCCTGGTGCAGACCGGCAACAACCACACCTGGCAAAACAGAACCGATGAGGTCGCCGTGTTGCTGGTGGTGGTGGTGGGCGCTCAGCGCAAAACTTAGAGCGCGTTCCTGCGGTTTTCAAAGGCCGGGCCTCTTGCTCGCCTTTCCTTCCCTTGTTACACCGGAGGGTACACTCTGGGAGGTAAAATCCCAACGGCGATCAAACCGATAGATGAAAAAGGGGCCGCGCATGTCGGATCCAAACACGACGTTTACAGCAACGGCCCTGCAAGTGGATTGCCACGCCGTCAATCATTGTGCCGACCGGGCGGAAGCCTCGGCGCAAATGCTCAAACAGATCGCACATCTGGGCACCAACATCACCAGCATTGATCTGTTTACTCTGGGCTTTAGCGGCACCAAAACCCAGTTGTTTGTGTTGCCAGAGTATTTTCTGTCCAGCTTCCCCATGGGGGAGTCCATTCCCCGTTGGAAGGAATTGGGGGCGATTGATATGGACGGCCCGGAATACGAGGCCATGGGCAAGATCGCACAAAGCCGCAAGTGTTTCTTATCGGGCAATGTCTATGAGAACGATCCTCATTTTCCCGAGTTATATTTCCAAACCTGCTTTGTCATTGGCCCCAACGGCGATGTGATTTTGCGGTATCGCCGTCTGGTCTCGTTGTTTGCTCCAAGTCCTTATGACGTGTGGGATAAGTACTTAGACCTGTATGGCGCGGACGGTGTGTTCCCCGTTGCGGATACGGCCATTGGTAAGATCGGCTGTGTCGCCTCCGAGGAAATTCTGTACCCCGAAATTGCACGCTGCTTGGCCATGCGGGGCATGGAGATTTTGTGCCACTCCACATCCGAAGTGGGCGCGCCCATGCTGACGCCGAAAGAAATCTGCCGCCGCGCCCGGGCCGTTGAGAACATGTGTTATGTGGTGTCGTCCAACACGGCGAGCATCAAGGGCATTTCTATCCCGGCTGAGTCCACGGGCGGCATGTCGAAGATTGTCGACTACAAGGGTCTGGTGCTAGCCGAGGCTTATACCGGCGAGACGTTCTGCGCCAGCGCCATGCTGGACATGGACAGCCTGCGAAAAGTGCGCAAACACGCGGGCATGACCAACCTATTGTCGCGTCAGCCCTTCGGCATTTACGCCGGCGAGTACGGCAGTCATACCTTTGTTGAGCCCAACGCCATGATGGAGAACGGCAAGGTGGTCACGCCGGACCGTGCGTTCTTCGTCCGCCGTCAGCAAGAGGTGCTGGAACGTCTGAGCAAAGACGGCGTGTTGTCCTAGGAGGAAACCGCGATGATCACGGCGCTCGTTACATTTGTCCCTAATCCAGGCCGGGCCGAAATGACTCCGTCGGAGAAGCTTGCGTTGTATGAAGCGACCGCGCCCAAGTATCAGAAAATACCGGGTCTCATCCGCAAGTATTTTATGGGCAATGAAAATCGTGCGGGCGGCTGGTACGAGTGGGAATCCCTGGACCATGCCAAAGCCTATTACACGCCCGCGTGGGAAGCGTTTATCACCGGCACCTATGGTACGGACTTGCGCATCGAATATTTTGACTGTCCGTGCGTGGTCGATAATGCCCACGGTGAGATCAGCATTGCGCCGGAGGTTTATGCGGCGATTGAAGATGCAACGGAGGTGGCCTGATGAGTGCAGATAAAGTCAAAGACTACCTTCGCGCAATGGAGGAGCGGGATTTGGAGCGCGCCAAAAACTATCTCGCCCCCGATTTCAAAATGACCTTTCCCGGCGGACGCACCATGACGTCTCTGGATGAATTGATCGCGTGGTCAAAAGGCCGTTATAAATCCGTCACCAAAACCTTTGAAGATTTTGATGTCTTTGAAGCTGGCGATCAAACCGTGGTCTACAATACGGGCATGTTGAACGGCGAAGCGCTGGACGGTTCGCCCATCCGCGAGGTGCGCTACATCGACCGCTTTGTCTTTCGCGATGGATTGATTGTGGATCAACAGGTCTGGAATGATCTGGCAGATGTGCTGCCCAAGACTGCCGCAGCCAGTTCGTGATTTTATGACAGACCTTCTCGCGGCTCTGGCCGAAACCGTTGATGCTTCGGGCATGCTGACGGGAGAGGACATCGGTCCCCGGTATACCGACACGCGCGGGCATGGCGCGGCAGGTGTTCCGGCCTGTGTAATGCGCCCCACCACCACGGCGCAGGTATCGGCCATCTTAAAGCTGTGCCATGACGCCGGGCGGGCTGTTGTGCCTCAGGGCGGTATGACGGGCTTGGTGGGCGGTGGTGCACCGGGCGACGGCGACGTTGTTCTGTCTCTCGAGCGTATGAATGGGATCGAAGAGATTGATCCCCATGGCCGGACTATGACCGCTGGGGCCGGAGTCATTCTGGAAACAGCCCATGGCGCGGCTGATGAGGCTGGCTTTGTGCTGCCTGTGGATTTAGGTGCGCGGGGCAGTGCGACCCTTGGCGGGCTGATCAGCACCAATGCGGGCGGCAACCGGGTCATTCGTTACGGTATGACGCGTCAGTCGGTGCTGGGTCTTGAGGCCGTGCTGGCCGATGGCACCGTCTTGAGTTCGATGAATCGGATGTTGAAAAACAACGCGGGCTACGATCTCAAACAGTTGTTTATCGGCTCGGAAGGCACGCTCGGTCTGGTCACGCGCTGTGTGATGCGCTTGCAGGCCAAGCCGCTGACCACGTCAACTGCGTTTGTTGGCATCAACAATTTTAAGTCGGTGATCGGCTTTCTCTTGCTGTTGGATTCAAAGCTCAGCGGGGGGCTTGGGGCCTTTGAAGTGATGTGGCGCGAATACTACGACTTCGTGTGTGAGCGCTGTCCCTCGCTGAAGCCGCCCTTGGACCCAAAGTATAACTTCTATGTCGTGACCGATGCCTTGGGGGCTGACCCGGATGGCGATGCCGAGCGCTTTGAGGGCATTATGGAAACTGCTCATGCCCAGGGTTTAGTCCAGGACGGGGTCATTGCTCAATCGGAGGTCGACCGCAGTGACCTCTGGGCCATTCGGGAAGGGGCCGGCGAGGGCTTTCGCACCCTCTCGCCCATGTTTACCTATGATGTCTCCATGCCCATTTTAACCATGGAAGGTTTCGGCACGCGCGCGATGGCGGACATTGAAGCCGTGTTTCCCGGCGCGACGACGCTGGTGTTAGGTCATCTCGGCGACGGCAACTTGCATGCAGTGGTCGCGGTCGGCGATGGCTCCGATGAGGCCCACCGCAAGGTGAATGATATTCTGTATGGCATCATTCGCGAGCTTGGCGGGTCAGTGTCTGCCGAACATGGCATCGGCACCGAGAAGCGGGACTACCTGGACTGGAGCCGCACCGGGGCTGAAGTCGAAGTGATGCGCGCTCTCAAGCGGACACTCGATCCCAAGGGCATTCTAAATCCTGGAAAAGTGCTCTAGCGCTGCATCACGCTCACGCCGTCAACAATCGCATCGGACGGATGCAGGATGATCAGCTCATTCTCTGACAAACCCTCTGTCACTTCGGCTTCAAGGGTGTTGCGTTGTCCGAGGGAGATTTTGCGCAATCGGGCGGTGCTGTCCTCATTCACGAAGACGGCCCAGCTTTCTCCCGACCGGAACAGGGCGCTGATGGGAAGCTTGAGCACGTCCTTTCGATCTTGCACGACCACCCGGGTTTCAACCCGGTAGCCATGGCCCAAACTTTGCCACTCAAGCTGCGGGGAGACAAAATCAATCACCACATTGACGCGCTGTTCTTCGATTCCCAGCGCTGAGATTTTCGTGAATCCAAAGGGCTCAACCAAACGCACGCGGCCTTCCAAGGGGGCTTCACCGCCCCAGTCGTCGATGACCACGCGGTCGCCCGGTTTGATTTTAACGGCGTCGGTAGACAGCAGGTCGACGACGATTTCGAGCTTTGCTGGATCACCGAGTTCCAGCAACGGTGTGCCCGCCGCTAGAACGCCTTCGCTTTCTTGCAGCACGCGCAGGACACGCCCGTTGATGGGGGCACGCACAGGGATGAGGTCTTTGTTGTCGGCGTCATCACCGCTGTCCACTTGCCGCGCTGTGATCAGGGTGGCACGGGCGGACTCCAGATCAGCGCGAGTTTTGCGCAAACTGGCTGTGGCCTGGGCCAACTGAGCTTGGGCTGTGCGCCGCGACAGTTGGCGTTGATCAAGGGTGGCTTGCGAAATGGTGCCGCGCTCGGCCAGGGGAACGGCGCGCCTCAGTTCCGCGTCTGCGAAATCCAACTGGGCCTGGGCGCGGGTCTGCTCGGCCTCCGCCAGACCGACCGCGGCTTCAGCCGCTTTAACAAAGGCTTCCGCTTCGGTGCGGCTGCGCACATCCAGCATGGCGGGATCGGAGGGTTCAAACAGGGCCAGAACCGTGTCACCGGCAATGACCGTATCACCGGCTTCGATATCAATGCGGCGCACGCGTCCTGCCACGGGAGCGGACACAACATAGACATCTTTCAAACGGGTTTGACCTTCGTCGTCGATGGTGACCAGCAAGTCTCCCCGCACGACAGCGGCAGCATCCACGCCAACCGGTTGCGGTTGCAGGGACAGGCCGATGAGGGCGGCAACCACAAGGACAATGGCTCCGATCACCAGCGTTCGGCGGGACAACTTAGGCACTCAACAACTCCTTTTACCTTACTCGCGTGTCTTTAAAGCTGACACCAGGTCCAGCCCAAAAATCCGATGACGGGTGATAACCCCACAGATGAGGGCAGACACGCACACAACGATGACCGCGTATCCATAGGTGGCATTTTCGATCACGAACGGGAAATTATACATATCGGTGGCCAGCATGGGCGACATGGCCAAGGCCATGAAATAGCCAAGAATGCAGCCGACCGGCAGAGACACTAGGGTCAAAATCCCCAACTCACCCAGCAGAATGTAAGTGACCTCCTCACGGGTAAATCCGAGCACGCGCAAACTCGCCAAGGCCCGCGACCGCTCCGAAAGGGCAATGCGTGCGGCGTTATAGGCAACACCGAAGGAAATCAGGCTGGCCAAAGCAACATAGAAGCCGATCATCACATTCATCGTACTGTCCATGGTTTCTCTAAAGCTGGTCAAGGTCGCGGTTTGTTGCGCAATGCCGGCAACTGCGGGGGTGTCTTTCAAGGTGGCGTACAAATCATCCGCATAGCGGCTGTCGACCAGCACATGCACGCTGGTGACCGTCGGGCCTTCTTTCATCAGGCGGTTGACGGCATCAATGTGCATGTACGCCTGAAATCCCAAATATTCCTCCACCAATTGCACAATCGGAATTTGCACAATCGGGCGGCGTTCTTGCAGAACCTCAACCGTGACCATATCGCCGACCTTTAGGTTCAAGTCTTTCGCGATATGAGTTGAAAGCGCGAGACCACCGGGCGGCGGCTCGATCACCTTTTGATCACGATCAAGCAGCCGGGCGAGATCGGCATTGGAGACAATGCCTTGAATGGATTTTCGATCTGACAGATGGCCATTGCGCAGGCGCACGGCGACGCTGCGCACCGGTTGGGTTTTCAAAACCCCGGGAAGGTTTTGGATTTCGTGCTCGATGGTGGCGGGACGCGGTTCGACAAACGCGACGGTCAGCGTTTGGCGTTCCGCCTGGAAAAAATAAACGGAGATGACGCGTTCAACAGAGTCGAGAAAGAACAACGACATAATCATCAAGGCCACCGAGAAGGCGACGCCAATAATGGTGAGTCCGGCACGCACCGGAAAGCGCGTGACGTGGCGAAAGATCATGCGCGTTGGCTGGCTGATCGTAAACTGCGCGAGGAAGCGCGTCAGGGCTCCCTCTTTGTAAGATGTGGGAACCGGCGGTGCCATAGCCACAGCCGGAGAAAGCTTGATGGCTTGTCGGACCGCGCCAAGGCCACCCGCTAATCCGGCGATCAGGCTTACCCCAGCGGCAGCCGTAAACACAGCAGGGTCGATGCCCAGGTCAAGTAAGGGGAACTTGTAGTAGGTGGTGTACATGGTGATCATGCCGCCGCCCATCCATAAGCCAAGGGCGACGCCCATGGCCAATCCCCCCAGTACCAGGACCATCACGAGCTTGAGATAAATCCAGCCGACTTCCAGATCGTTATAACCAAAGGCTTTGAGAAGCCCGATCTGTTCGCGCTCGGTTGCGACGATACGGGAGATAACGACGTTCAAGAGAAAAGCCGCAACCAACAGAAACACGGGCGGAAAGATCGCTCCGGTGGCGCGCAGTTGAACCAGCTCATTGGTCAGAAAAAAGTGCGAGAGCTGATCTTTGCGGGCATAGGAGCCGACCCCTCCATAGGGTTCCAATAGGGTATCCAGGCGGCGGATGACTTCCTCTTCTGAGGCCCCCAACTGCAAGGCCAGGGTGACGTTGTTAAACGCGCCATCCAGATCAAAGGCGGCGGCGAGGGCTTTGCGGCCCATCCACATCACGCCGAAGCGGCGGTCGTCTGGCATGAGGGAGCCAGGGCCGAGGGCATAAATGTATTCTGGTGTTAGGGCGAGACCGACCACCTCAAGGCTGCGTTTGTTGCCATTGATAATGGCTTTGAAGCTGTCGCCGATGTTTAAGCCGTGGGCCGTTGCAAAAGAGTCAGTGACGGCGACTTCATTCGGCCGCAGCGGTGAGGGATAACGGCCCGATAAAAGGATGACATCGTTGAGCAGTGGCGTGCCGCGCTCTGGCAAAGAGATCAGCTGACCGGTCGCCGGTTCGGCCATGTTCGGCAGGTCGAGATTAACGGCGGCGGTGATGCGGGTCTCTGCAATGGAAACGCCTGGGATGCGTTCAATGTCAGCTTTCAGACTGTCGGGTGCGCGCTTGAGCGAGGCAAACACATCGGCAAATCGTGTGCGGTCATAAAAAGCCTCCATGCTTTCTTCCAGCACGTTGACAGTGCCAAAAGAAGAGATCATCAGTGCGATCCCACAGGCAACAACCGCTGAGATTGCCACGGCCTGACCTTTGATCCGCCACAGATCTCGCATCAGTTTGCGATTCAGCGCGCTCACCTGGATCACCACGACAGCTCCTGGGGGGCTTTTTTTACGGGGTTCTCTTCAACGCTGATGATCTGACCGTCGGCAAACCGGACAACGCGGTCAGACATGTCTTTGATGCCGGCATTGTGCGTAATGAGGGCCGTGGTTGTTCCCAATTCCCTGTTGGCGCGTTCCAGCGCTTCAAGCACAATCACACCGGTGTTGCTGTCCAGCGCGCCCGTGGGTTCGTCGCACAACAACACATCAGGACGTTTGGCAATGGCCCGGGCAATGGCTACACGCTGTTGTTCCCCGCCTGAAAGCTGAGAAGGAAAATGATCTACGCGATGTTCCAGGCCAACCATTTCCAGTGCCTCGGCCGCACTCATCGGATTTTCGGCGATTTCGGTTACCAGCGCGACATTCTCGCGGGCGGTGAGACTCGGAATCAGATTGTAGAACTGGAAGACAAAGCCGACATGGTCCCGGCGATACATGGTCAGGTCATGGGCCGAGCAGGCGGTTAACTCTAGATCCTTGAAAAAAAGTGTGCCGTTCGTAGGGAGGTCAAGGCCACCCAGTATGTTCAACAGGGTCGACTTGCCACTGCCGGAGGGCCCCAATAAGACCACCAACTCGCCTTCATACAGCGTCAGATCGACGCCGCGTAAGGCTTCGACACGCAGGCCACCAGTCTCATAAACCTTGGTTATGCCCCTCGCGCGGAAGGTCTCTTTGACACGTGTTCCATCTTGAAGGCCGTCAGGCATCTGTCGGGCATTCCTTTGGACAGGGACAACAAAGGTATTAAACCAAATACCGCAATGGCACTATAACGCTAATGTGCTGACACAAAACGGTGATAATTCTGTGTTGGAGCCGTGCATTGACGCTGATCAAGTCGCAAAGAGATTAATAAGGGTATTTGGCTGGTCGTGAGTGATCATCAGAAAGTTTTGAGCGATAAAAGCTCAGGCCCCGAAAACGGCCCGGTAGACAGACCAGTCCATCTCAGTGGTCGCAAGGGTAAAGACCTCACAACCGGCCCGGTTCACCGGCATATCATTAAGCTTTCAGCCTATATGGCGATGGGGGCTGTGGCCTCAATGACCTTTCAGGTCGTCGATACGTATTTTGTGGCGCAATTGGGAACCGCCGAACTTGCGGCCATGGCCTTCACCTTTCCGGTGGTGATGATTCTTCACGCCATTGCGATTGGATTGGGTACAGGTGTGACCGCGGTTGTGTCCCGTTTTGTCGGTGGCGGGAGTAAAGACTCAAGCGCAGGAGAGGATTCCAAAGCCATTGCCACCGACAGTCTAATACTTGCTGTTCTGATTACGGGCGTTTTTTCCATCATCGGTTTTATGACCATCGATCCCGTGTTCACGTTGCTTGGTGCGGAAGGTGAAGTGTTGCTGTTGATCCATGATTACATGGACATCTGGTATGTGGGCATCGCGTTTATGATCGTGCCGCTGATCGGGAACGCGGTGATCCGCGCCCATGGCGATGCGAAATTTCCAAGCATGATCATGATGACGGCTGCGATTTTGAATATGATCTTGGACCCGATTTTGATTTTCGGATTGTTTGGCGCGCCACGTATGGAATTAGAAGGGGCGGCCTTGGCGACCGTGTTGGCGCGTGGTGTGACGTTTGTGGCAGCCTTGAGCGTGCTGCATTTCCGGATGAACGCGTTGACGTATGAGTTCCCTACGCTAAATCGGCTGCGCAACAACTGGCGTCAAATTCTCAATATCGGCTTACCATCCACCGCAACACAACTCATTGTACCTGTGTCATCAGGCGTTTTGACGGCGTTAATAGCCTCCTTTGGCGCTGTTGCGGTCGCAGCCTTTGGTGTGGCCACGCGGGTCGAGATGTTTGCTTTGATCTTTATGATGGCGACCTCAATTGCGATGGGTCCATTCGTCGGCCAAAACGCCGGGGCGGGGCGCATAGATCGCGTGCGGCAAGCGCTGCGCTTCACGTTCCAGGCAAGTGCGGTGTATGGCCTGGTGATGGCGGTTGTGCTGGCGGCGTTTGGCGAGCAAGTGGGACAAATTTTCAGCGATGATGCAGATGTTGTCAGGCTGGCGGCCTTTTATTTGCTGGTTGTGCCGCTCAGCTACCCGGTTTTGTCGGTGATCGCGATCAGTTCTCAAACCTTTAATTCTTTGGCCAAGCCTATGCCCGCGATGGTGATAGGCGCGGCGAAATCAATGCTGCTCCAAGTCCCCCTGGCCTATGCGGGGGCTGCGCTTGGCGGTATTCAAGGTGTCTTTTTGTCCATGTCACTTTCGACTGTTTTGGTGTCTGCCCTCGCGTATGTTTGGATTAAGCGCACGATAAAACAGCAAGAAGACTTAGTCGGCATAGCTGAAGCCCAGGCGGCTTAATGATCAGTTTTTAGGTCGCTCTGCCTGATGCAACTGCGCGAATACTGGCGAGACCTTGGCGAATATCAGTCATCAGAAACTCACCTTTGCTGATCGGGCTGCCTGACCTTGGATTGGGGTAGCGCGTGGCCCAAGCGTTCATTTTAACGGTGAGGCCGCAGAGCACGCCGCCAATGGTTGTGTGATAATCCGAGATCAGTTTTTTGACTTCTTCGAAGCGCTTGGCTGACAGATTGTCCCATAGATTTTGAGTTTGTTTGTCGAAATCGAGAAAGAGACGCCGCAAGAATTCGACAAAGCCGAGCATCATTTTTTCAATGCGATCGATTTGTTCTATGAGGTTTTTGTCCTGTCTGAGCTGATAGTTCTTTTTCAGTTCATTCATTGAATGCACGAAACTGTCGAGCAGAGGCTGCAACCGGTCCAGGCAGTTGCGGTAGTAAGACAGAGATAAAAAGATGTCGCCGTAGTCTTCCAGGAATCTCGGGATTTGGTCTAACTTGATATTGAGTGTTTCAGACATGGTCTTGAGTTTCCCGAGCGCTTTTTTGACATCGGGGTCTTTGAACAACCCCACCAGATCGCCGAAGTTCGAGACTTCAAGATCATCATTGCCATAAATCTGTTTGATGAGCGGGAGCGTAAATTTCGACATGTAGGCTGTCAGTTCTTTGTTTTTTTGCTCTGACAGTTGCAATTCTGAATCCGGAGCGAGCGCGATGCCGAGTTCGCGAAAAGAGCGGCGCAGGCTGTACACATCGAAGCTGGGAAGAGGGGCGATCTTACTGAGGATTTGCAGGTCCGGATGGGCAAGACCTTCCTTCCAATGGAAATGCTCAGGCAAATCCTCAACGTTGATCTGACCACTGCCAGTCTCCCGTTCTGAAAAAAGCTCGATCACGCCCAGTAAATGGTGGTTTTTAATCAACCGGGCACGATGCAGTCCATTGGTTTTGAACGGCAGAATGCTGAGCGGCAACACGAACAGGGAGTCCATGTCGGTATCAACAATCGGGCTAAGAGTCTGCGAGCACACGGATCAAACATCAATCAATAGTAGTTGTATGCACGCGCGAAGTTACCTACGCCGGGCGCATTCTATTCGTCTCAATACTATTACGACCCGCACATTTGTACCACTGTAAACAAGGGATTAGCGGGATTGCCACTCAAAGCATGAACCCGCCGTAAAGCCTTCGTTTTATAGGCTTTTAAGCTGGAGCTGGTTCGGCGTTGAGGGCTTCTTCCAACTCGAAAAAGGTCGGTTGCATGCTTGAAGGCACGTTGCCACGCCCAATTTCCACAGAAACTTGAGGGGCATTGCCGTTGAGGTGTGACACGAGCACATCGCGGATGATGAGATAGAAATGGTGTTCTTCATCCAAAATCTGGCTCAACCGTGTCGCAAAAGGGCCGACCAGGAGATAAGCCAAGAACACACCTAGGAATGTCCCCGTGAGGGCACCACCAATGAGTTTTCCCAAGACCTCAGGAGGTTCCGTGACCGAGGCCATGGTCTTAATCACGCCCAGCACGGCGGCAACGATCCCAATGGCCGGAAGACCGTCTGCCATGGTCTGTAGCGCTTCTTGCGGCTTCATGGCTTCGTGATGGTGCTTCTCAAGTTGAGATTCCATCGCATCATAGACTTGATGCGGGTCGTCGAGATTCATCGACAACATGCGCAGGGTGTCGCAAATAAAGTCGACAGCAAAGTGATCTGCAAGAATACGAGGATATTTTTGGAAGATATCGCTTTCTTTTGGGTTCTCGATATGGCTTTCGATCACCAAAATACCCTTTGATTTGATCATCTTGGTGATGGTGAAGAGCAGGCAGAGGATATCCAGAAAATCTTGCTGCTTCCACTTTGGGCCACCAAAGGTCTTTTTAATGCCGCTGAATGTGCCTTTGATGACCTTGCCGGTGTTACCGATGATGAGCGCCCCCATGGCCCCACCAAAAATAATCGTCATCTCGAAGGGAAGTGCTTTAAGGATAACGTCAAATTTACCACCGGAGGCAGTGTAGCCACCGAAAACACAGACCATGACGACAACGATGCCAATAATCCCACGCATGAACTGTCCTGTTCCCCCTCTGCCGGTTTTCGGCCCGTCGCCGCCCAGATTGAGCAAGAGACGTCAGTTTACCTATACCATTTCAATGGCTTATCAAAGGTCAATTCTTTCGTTCTGGCAAGGGTAGAGCTTTGGAAACTCGGGTTAAAACGCGCATCTGGATACAAGCTTTCCTGCGACGGACCGAAGGGCAGGGGTATATGGCTGTTCTGATCCGGCGTGGCGATGAAGATGCCGGAGCGGTTTTGATTAAGGTAAATCGGTTAGAACTGGGCTGCCAAGTCTATAGCCAGGTTCGAGATGAACACGGGCAATTGGCGTGGTTTGCGGGGACGGGATCCGATCTGGTGCCTGAATCCGAGGCGGATGCTTATATTCAGCGCCAAGCCAATTATGACGCGGACCTATGGGTGGTTGAGGTTGAAGACCCTAAAGCGAATTACGGTCTCTCAGGACCTGTTGTGGCAGTTTGATTTGTGGGCATTTGATGTCTCAGTGGCTGATCAGCGGAACCCGGATCAGCGGCAACATCGCGCATCACGGCAAATCCATGAGATTCAAGGATGCTCTGGGCTGCTGCCGTGGAAAGATAGTTGTAAAAATCTAATACCGGCGGCAAGGCGCGCCCAGATATAACCGCGGCCGTATAGATAATCGGGGTGTGAGATTCAGGTGGAATGATCGCCGCCAGCCTTACTTTTTGGCTTAAGGCCGCGTCGGTCGCATAAACAATACCAAGCGGCGTTTCGCCACGTTCGACCATTGCGAGCACCGCGCGCACATTAACCTGGCGTGCCAGGCGGTCACGGACCGCCGCCCATAGACCAAGATTTTCAAGCGCCTGCTGCGCATAACGTCCAGCCGGCACGTGTGCTGGATCGCCTATGGCTAGACGGCCCCCATCCAGGCGGCGCAAGACCTCCACAGGCTTCGACGTATTCAGCAACCGGGTCGCATTTTCAGTTTTTGGACTCACAATAACCAAGCGGTTTCGGGCTAGAATTCGGGTGTAATCTGGTTCGATATAGCCTGCGGCGGTGAGCGTGCGGATCCAGTCTTGTGCGGCTGCAATGTAGATATCAGCAGGGGCACCTTGCATGATCTGCCGGGCAAGAGTGCCTGAACTGCTAATCGACACGCGAACGCTTATTCCCGTTTCACTCTGGTATTGTTCTGCAATGTCATTCAGGGCGGTTGTGGTGCTGGCGGCGGCAAGGACAATAATGCGTTTCGTTTCAGTGCTTTGGGCGTCTTGGACCGGGCATAAAAGTGTAAAACAGAATAACAGTATTAAACCAAGCGGAGGTCGTCTATTCACACCCTATCTCCGATACGAGCGAACCAACTGCGATCTTATGCGTTCCTATTCTAGACACAAGTCCGTGGGATATGTATGTTCCCCGGCCTTCCATGGTGTTACCCTTTTTTTTGACCCGCTAACTCTGAGGATTCTCATGCCTGAAGTCTGGACAGATGACCGTATCGGAAAACTCAAGAAGCTCTGGTCTGAGGGGTTAACCACAGGCGAAATTGGAAAGCGCTTAGGCGTCTCCAAGAATGCGGTTGTTGGCAAGGCCCATCGCCTTGGTCTCAAAAGCAGGCCATCCCCCATTCGCCGCGCGGGCAAGAAGCCAGAGGTCAAGAAGGAAGAAACACAGGTCTATACCTTGGCGACTTTAAACAGCCAGACCTGCCGCTGGCCCCATGGGGACCCAAAAGAAGAAGATTTTCACTTCTGCGGTAAGCCGATCTTTCAGACCAAGCCTTATTGTGCAGAACATTGCGCGCAAGCCTATGTCGGCTCGAATAAGAACCGTGGTGAGAGCGCGTCCTCCTAAAATTCTCGTGATTTAAAGCGCGCGATCTGACTGAAACGGGTCCGCTAAGGTCTGGCACAGGAGCAGCTTAAACCTGCTTTGATCCTTGTTAATAATATGCGCCTGAGCGTATGTACGAGATATTTTTTTATAATATAATTTGTAGTTGAAAAAAACACGTAATGATTTAATTGACTATTGGGCCGAAACCTTATCAGTATTTATCTATTGGTGAATGACCTCAAAGTGTTACACAATTACGAGTAGGGTAAGAGCGCCAGGTAAGGCATAGTGAAACCCAACGGGCAGACATCTTAAGCCTGACTGGATTGATAACGAATGACATTGGCTGTAAAGTTTTGGGGGGTTCGCGGCAGTATTGCATGTCCATCACCACAGCATGTGGTGTACGGCGGCAATACCAGTTGTCTTGAAGTCTTCGCTGGAGACAAACGTATCATTCTTGATGCGGGCACAGGCATCCGCCAGCTCGGCTCAGATTTTATTCGGGATGGTGTCAAAGAGGGCATCATTTTGCTCACGCACACCCACTGGGACCACATCAACGGCTTCCCGTTTTTTGGCCCGACGTTCATGCCCAACAACCGTTTTTCTATTCATGCCGGGCATCTGTCGGATCATGGCGGGATCGAAAATGTATTAGCCAATCAAATGGCAAACCCGACGTTTCCGGTTCCGCTAGAAGCTTTGCAAGCCGATCTTGAGTTTATCGATTTTCATGCGGGCGATAACTGGGAGCCCTATCCGGGCATTAAGCTGGTCACTAAACCTTTGAACCATCCCAATGGAGCCACCGGCTACCGCATCGAGCATGACGGTAAATCGATCTGCTACGTTACGGATACGGAACATGTGGTTGGTAAACCAGATGAGACCGTTCTGGCCCTGATCGAAGGGGCGGATCTGGTGATTTATGACTGCACCTACACGGATGAAGAGTTCCCAGCAAAAATTGGATGGGGTCATTCAACCTGGGAAGAAGGTGTGCGGCTCTGTAAAATGGCCGGTGTAAAACAACTGGCTATTTTCCATCATGATCCAGACCATAATGATGATTTCATGAGGGACGTAGAAATCAAGGCGCGCGAAATGTGGGATGGTACTCTGGTTGCCCGCGAACATATGATTTTGACGCCCGGAACCTGAGCCAAGCTCAATCCAGAATCTGAGCCAAGCTCAATGAAAAGCGCTTAAGCAATTCAGCGTTCTCTAAAAGCTTCGTGCTTTAATTTCAGAACCGGTTTGATGAGATAGTCGAGGACGGATTTGGTCCCGGTGTGGATATCGACCGTTGCGCCCATCCCTGGTGAAATCAGGTACCCGTCTTCTTCTTCTCCGAGCCAAGGTTGTGCGGTCTTCACGATCACTTTGAAATACGGTGGCGCGTTCTCAGGCACTGTGGAGTCCGGGGCAACAGAAATAACTTCTCCTTCGATGCCACCGTACCGGACAAAATCGTAGGTATCTATTTTGATGGTTGCCGCTTGCCCTTCTTGCACAAACCCTCGATCCATTGGGTTGAGCCTGACTTCTACCACAAGTGTGTCTTCCGAAGGCACGATATCCAGAATTGGTTCACCAGGCCGGACCACGCCGCCGATGGTGGTGTAGCGCATGTTTTTCACAACGCCCGTAATCGGACTGCGGATCGTTGTCCGTGTCTGTTGATCATCGGCGGTGGTTAGCAATTCCCGCGTGCGGGCAATGTTCATTTCAGTTTCGCCCAAGAGTTCGCGCGCTTCCCGTGCAAACCGTAAATCAAGCTCCTGAATGCGTTCCAAAGCTTCGTCCAATGCGGCCTGGGCACGGGGTAAGGCTTCGTTCAGGGAGGCAATTTCGCCTTCAAAACTCTCAACTTCGCTTTCGATTTGCAAGTGTTCCATCGGCGATTGCAGCTTATCTTTTAGGAGATCAGCCGACATGGTCAGGCGTTGTCGCGCGAGACCAAGGTTTGTACGAAAGGCGTTTAGTTTCGCCTCAACCTCGCGCACGTCTTGGGTGCGTTGCACCGCTTGGCCTTCCAACACGGATCGCGTGCTGTTCAGTTCGCGCAGCCGCGCATCATAGGCTTGGCGCTCGGCTTCGATGATGTTGTCCATACCACCCGCCATATCGGATGGCAGTGTGAGAGGTGTGCCGTTGGCTTCTGCTTCAAGCCTGGCTTTGCGTATCAAAAGCCCATCGCGTCTGATTTTGAGTTCTTCGAGATTGGTGACAGTGCCAGCGAGGTCGAGCTGAACCAGCGGCGCACCTTCGCGCACGGTGTCTCCGTCTCTAACGAACAGGTCATCAATCAATCCGCCTTCCAAATGTTGAATGGTTTTAATGCGGCCTTGGGGGACAACTTCACCAGGGGCAATGGCAACTTCATCTAAATTGGCAAAGGCAGACCACAGCAAGAACAGGCCAAGAAGACCCATAATTAAATAGGTTACGAGGCGCCAATTTGGGGCTTCACTATGCGCTATAAGATCGTCGAGTTGGCTCATATCAGTCTTTGGGTTCCGCAATGGGCTGAACAGCTTTGAGGTGGGGCGCTTTGCCGCGTGTCGCTGGCGGAGCGGTCATGTCTTGGGATGCAGCCTCGGCGCGTATTTTTGCCATCGCTTCCATAACCTGTCGTGTTGGTCCAGCCGCCTGGATGCGGCCATGGTCCATGATAACCACATTGTTGCAGGACTGAAGCAGAACCGGGCTGTGTGTAACAACGATGACCGTATGATTTTTACCGAGTTCAGCCAGCGTGTTGCGCAGGTTCATCTCCGCGTCTTTGTCGAGGCTGCCGGAGGGCTCGTCCATAACGATCACGGGCGGATCGCCGACGAGGGCTCTGGCAATGGCGATGCGCTGGCGCATACCGCCAGATAACAATGTGCCGCTTTCGCCGACAGCCGTACCGTAGCCCTCAGGAAGATCGACAACCAAAGCATGCGCTTGACCCAGCTTGGAGGCGTGAATGATCTCAGCGTCCGTGGCGTGTGGATGAGATTGGGCGATGTTTTCCCGAATGGTTCCGTTGAACAGCACACATTCCTGTGGGACGTATCCGATCCAACCGGCGAGGTCTTTACGGGCAAATTGTTTGAGGTCCGCACCGTCGAGCAGCACCCGCCCGGTGACAGGCGTGTAAAGTCCCAGAATCAATTTGAGCAGGGTCGACTTACCACTGCCGTTGGCCCCCATGATCGCGGTTACGCCACCGGGGTTAATGTCCAGTTTGATGGCGTCAACAACGCGCGGCGTCTGCTCGCCATATCTGAACGACGTATCCTCGAGCGTGATCCGTCCTTTCGGGCGTTCCATTGTGATGCTGCTGTGTTGTTTATCATCTGCCTCAGCAAACAAACTACCAAGCCGGTCAACAGACTGACCAAAGGAGACATAATTGCGCCAAGCGCCCACCAGTTGATTGAGCGGCCCAAGGAGACGTCCGCTCAACATATTTGCGGCGATCAGGCCGCCAATGGTCAGCTCTTGATTCATGATCGCGACTGCGCCAACAGTGGTCATGGCGACGGTTGTGAACATTGTGAGTCCATGCCCGGCGTTGACAAAGGAGTCTGTTTTGGTGCCGCGAATGATCGACTGCTGAATGGTGTCAGCTTGACGATCCTCCCACATAGGACGCAGGTGGTCTGACATGGCCAAAGCTTTGACCGTGCCGCGTCCCATGATCATTTCAGACACCAGGGCGTCGCGGCTTAAGATTTTTGTTTTTTCGTCTTCGGCCGCTGCGGCGACGATTTTGCCCGACCGCCAGGCCAGCACAACAAAAATGGCAAAAGCGATCACCAGCACCCAGGCCACAGGCCAGGCGATGAGAAAGACAACGGTGAGAAAGAGGATCGCGAACGGCAGGTCAGCGCATAAAATGGCTGAGGCCCCAGACAAGGTTGATCTGACGGCCTCGACATCCCGAAACAGCAGTTGCCAATAGGAAGCTGGGCGGCTTTCGAGGCTGCGCAGGGGAAGCGCCATGATTTTTTCAAAAAGGCGCCGGCTCACAGCCACGTCAAGGCGCAGGGCGACGTTCTGCATCACCTTTGCACGGGTCTGGCGCAGGACAAAGTCAAAGGCAATGACCACAGCCATCCCAATGACGAGGCCCTGCAATGTCGTCATTCCGGCATGAAAAACCACGCGATCATAAACTTGTAGGACGAATACTGGGACCGCGACTGCCAGCAGGTTCACGAACAAAGAAACTGCCAGAACCTCTTTAAACATAGGCCGCAGCGGAGCAATGAACTCCTTAAGCCACACGCGGTTGGGGCCACCCAGAAACGTCGGTGCAGTTTCGTTTGTCTCAGACATGCTTGATATTTATCCCTTTTCTGGGGTGAAGCATAGCAGGCCGTTGTTAAGATGTGACCAGGAAGATGTTGCCGGAAGGATGTGAAAGGGAATGTGGAAATTTCCTGTTCTGTCGAGCACGGACCGGTTAGTGTGACTCTAACAACTTTAATGGGGCGTCTTGGGGGCTGCCGTGCGCGACGATACGGTCATTGGGGAAGATGACATCTCTCGGAAAGATGGTGCCACGCCGAAGGCGAGGGGGCGACGTCTGCTTGCGCGCATGGAACTTGGCCGCTTTATCTCAATCCGTTGGTGGTGGCGGTGGTTCAATAAATCACTTATTCAAACCGGGCGGTTGACCACTCTGCTCGGGCTTGTGGGCCTGATCTGGATCCGAAATGAAGATCCGGAATTGTTGCGTCTTATTCGTGCCAAGACCTTCGATACCTATCAGCAGATAAAACCAAGAGAGTTTATGGGCGGCGCGTCACAGGTAGTGATCGTCGATCTTGATGAAAAAAGCCTAGATGAATATGGCCAGTGGCCCTGGCCCCGCACTCGTTGGGCGGACCTGGTTACAAAGTTAACCGAGCTTGGGGCAAGTGCCGTTGTTTTTGATATCGTGTTCCCGGAAGTGGACACGACCTCTGTTGCCGGATTGGCAGACACCATTCCCGGGATTACGGAAGAAACCCGCAACACGCTGAAAGCCGTACCGACAAATGACGACATCTTTGCGGCGGCGATTAAAGAAAGCGGGCGCGTGGTGATGGGGCATACGCCATTGTCTGTGGTGCGATCTGACCCTGGATACACGCGATCCTCCATTCGCGGTGAATTGGGGGCTGATCCAAGACCGTGGTTGGAGGATCACCCCTTTATTCTCCGCAACGTTGAAGTTCTGGACCGGGCCGCAGAGGGGCGGGGTGTCTTCAGTGTTGCGGAAGACCGCATTGATGGCATTGTCCGGCGTGTGTCTATGGCGCTTGCCAGTCCCGAGGGAATATTTCCATCGCTGTCCCTGGAGGCCATTCGCGTTCATCTCGGTGCCCGCAACGTCATTGTTGAAACTGATGAAATCGATGGACTGCAACGCATCATTCTTCAAAAACTGCGTCCGGTACGAGAGAACATCGAGATTCCTGTCGACCGCACGGCCCGTATTTGGGTTTATTATACACCGAACAGCGAGTATCGCGCCAACTACGTTGCTGCAGCGGACGTGCTGGGCGGGCGCGTTGCAGACAATAGATTCGAAGGCAAGATTGCCCTCATCGGCACCTCATCCCAGGGCCTGTTCGATGTTCGTGCAACGCCGCTTGATCCTGTATTACCTGGGGTGGAAGTCCACGCGAATCTGATCGAAAACATCTTAAACAATACCCAACTCACCCGTCCTGCCGTTGCCGATGGTTATGAAGTGTTGGCCGCCATCGCCATCGGGTTGGTGATGATTATCGTTACGCCGCTTCTGGGTGCGCGTATTTCGATGCTGTTTTTTCTGGCGGGAACGTCTTTCGCGATCTGGTTCTCTTGGAACGCCTTTTCCACGCGCCTCGAACTCTGGGATCCCGGTTTCCCGGTGATGGTTGCGATCATTTTTTACGGCTTTTTGACCTATGCAGCATTCATTCGGGAAGAGGCCCAGAAAAAGCAGGTGCGCTCCGCATTTGGACAATATTTGTCGCCCGATCTCGTTAAGAAACTGGCCGATGATCCGGATCAGCTTGCCCTCGGCGGCGAGATGCGTGAGATGACATTTATGTTCTGCGACATCCGTGGTTTTACGTCGATCTCAGAACTGTTTGATGCGCAGGGTTTGACGCGCCTGATCAACCGATTCCTGACCCCCATGACCAATATTATCCTGGCCAACAGCGGCACCATCGATAAGTACATGGGCGACTGCATTATGGCGTTTTGGAATGCGCCATTGTTGGACGAAGATCACTCCAGAGATTCCTGCAAGTCGGCCTTGTTGATGGTCGAAGGTCTAAAAGTATTAAACGAAGAGTTGCGCTTGGAAGCGGAAGCAGAAGAGCGTGAGCATCGGCCCATTAAAATTGGTATCGGCCTTAATTCTGGCGAAGCGTGTGTTGGGAATATGGGGTCTGAACAGCGCTTCGACTATTCCGTTCTCGGCGATAATGTGAACCTCGCCTCTCGTCTTGAGGGACAGTCCAAGGCCTATGGCGTTACGATTGTGCTGGGCGATAACACGGTGCATTTGGCACCAGATTACGCATCAGTTGAACTCGACTTGATCAAAGTGAAGGGCAAAACGGAAGCGGTTCGCATCTTTGCCTTGATGGGCGATCCGGCGTTTGCCAAGAGCGAAGAATTTAAAGCCCTTAAGAAAATTCATGACCGGGTTCTGGTTGAGTATCGCAAACAAAACTGGGACGGTGCCAAGGCCGCAATGGACGAGGCGCGGCAGCTGATTTCTGGGGCCTCAGGGCAGGGCTATATTCATGAGCTGACCGGACTCTATGCTCTGTATGAGTCGCGGATTGAAGAGTACAAATTAGACCCACCACCAGCAGATTGGGACGGCGTCTTCGTGGCCACCAGCAAATAGAATTGTCATTGCTAATCCGCGCTGGCGGCTAAAAATATATCAGGTTTTCGTGGCCGCTCAGGTTGAAGCGCTTAGGAGTTCGGGATGACTTGATCAAGACGTCCCATGGCAATCAGCAACTGATAGGCGGCAACCCGCGCATCAAAAAGCGCCGATGTGTAATTGATCCGCGCGTTGAACACTTCGTTCTCCGCATCCAACACATTCAGCGCGGTTTCTTGGCCGTTTTCCCGCAAGCGCTCGCGCGCATCAAAAACCTCGGCGGCAATATTTACGGCGTTATCAAGCAAATCCACACGCTCTCGGGCCGTCATCAGAGACTGCCAAGCAAGGCGGGTTTGTTCTTCAATCTTGCGACGGGTCTGTACATAATCCGCCTGGCGCGCCTGGTAAGTATAGGCGGCGCCTTTGGTGCGCGACTTGGTGCTTAACCCGTTAAACAGGTTCCAGTTGGCGCGCACCTTGAGGGAGTAGTCGCGGCGAATGCCGGGCACTCCGTTAAAGTCGTCCTCGTAGTTTCCTTCGGCGACAACATCAATGGTTGGTAAGTACTCTGACTGCACACCTTCACGGTTTTGATCGGCAATCTCGATCTGACGTTGGCCAGATTTCACAGCAGGGTTCTCTGCCAGAGCAATGCCAATGGCATCGTCTAAAGATTTCGGCAAAAGCGCATTCGGCGGTGCTGGTAAATTCATCGCCGCTTGTTCAGGCGGGTGATTGAAGACTTGTAAGTATCGGCTAAGGGCATCTTGAAGCGCCCCCTGAACCGACACTTTACGCTCTAAGGCGATCTGTAATCGCGACTTGGCTTGCAGGACATCTACCGCAATCCCAGAACCGCGTTGAACACGCTCGTCTTCTAACTGCAACTGCCGGCGAATGTTGTCTTCATTTTGGCTCGACAGATCTAACAGCTGCGATTGGCGCAGCACATCCAGGTACGAGGTCACCCCTTCAAACATGATGGATTGACGAACACTGGTGAGGGTGATGTCGGCGATATCGCGCTGAAGTTTGGACGAAATGCGGTTAGACGACTTCAGACCACCATCATAGACATTTTGAGTGAGGGACAGTCCCCATGTTTCCGTGCCGCTCTCCAGTGGTCCGTCTGGCGTAGACCGCAATGCGGCAGTGCTGACACGTTGCTGTCCTGCATCTGCGGTCAGGTCGAGCTGGGGCAGGTAAGGTGAAAACGCAGCCCGCACATTTTGTTCTGCGGATTTTACTTGAAACCGGTTGGATTGAATCAGGGGGTGGTTTGCGACCAGATCCGAGAGCTCCTCAATAAGTGGAGCCGCTACGGTTGGCGATTGAAGAGAAACCAACGCCACAGCAGCCGTGGCCATGAACACAACTTTTCTGTAAATCACTTAAAACTTCCCCAAGACCGCTCGCAAAACGCGAACGATAGACCCGAACTTTCGACTAGCTTTATATCCTGCTGAATAACGACCGGTCAAACTTCTAGAGTTTTAGATTTTGGTCGAAACCGGTTTGTTTGAGCAGGGTCAAAGCCTCGAGCATCAAGCCGCGGTTGGCTCGTGCAGTTGTTGATGATCAGGAGCAGAAATATGGCTCCGGCGGTAGGATTCGAACCTACAACCCTTCGATTAACAGTCGAATGCTCTACCATTGAGCTACGCCGGACCACTGCTTGGAGGCCGAGGCCGGAATCGAACCGACGTACACGGATTTGCAGTCCGCTGCATCACCACTCTGCCACTCGGCCCGAGACCACCTAATTTCGCTTAGCCTCATCGCGGTTTAACGTACCGCGAAGCGGCGTTTTATAGAAGCGCCTGCTATGTCGGTCAAGCGCCCATAGACCCTGGAGTATAAACAAATCGACCGTGCGGCCTAGTTCCTAGGGTTCTTCTGTCTTTTGCCGTGTTTAGCATGATTGAGTTGAGGCTTGCGGTTGGGTATAAGCGGGCACCGGACATCATTCGTGAGCTGCGGGCTTTGTCCTGCCTAATTGAAAGAGATCCCATATGGATTTTGAACTCGCACGGCGCAACATGGTTGCCAGCCAAGTCAGGACCAATGAGGTCACTGATCCACTTGTTATTGACGCAATTGGCAAGGTGCCACGGGAGCGGTTTTTGCCGACGGCCCGTCAGTATCTTGCCTATATTGATGAAGACTTCGAGATTACATCCGGGCGGTGGCTCATGGAGCCAATGGTCGCGGCACGGCTGCTACAACTCGCTGATATCCAACCCAGCGATCATGCGCT
This sequence comes from Rhodospirillaceae bacterium, assembly GCA_040221475.1. Taxonomy (GTDB): domain Bacteria; phylum Pseudomonadota; class Alphaproteobacteria; order Rhodospirillales; family Rhodospirillaceae; genus WLXB01. The sequence goes on from JAVKEJ010000053.1 coordinate 451,094, forward strand.
GGTTCTCCCCTGCGGCAGCGGCTATATCGCCGCTGTTCTTGCGCACATGGCGGGATCTGTTGTCGCTGTCGAAGCAGACGGTCCGGTTAAGGATGGTGCTGTTAAGCTGCTTTCGGACTTAGGCGCTGATACAGTTGCCGTAGTGTCTGGAACGGTTGCCGATGGATGCCCAGGCCAGGCCCCGTTTGATGTTATTGTCTTTGATGGGGCAGTTTCAGAAGTGCCTGTGTCCATTATGGAGCAGTTGGCTGATGGCGGACGTTGTGTTGCGGTGGTGCAATCAGGTCCGGTTGGACGAGCTACATTGATTCAACGCACCGGCGCAGCATTTGGACGGCGGACGGAATTTGACGCCAGTGTGCCGACACTTCCTGAATTTACAGCGAAGCCCTCTTTTGTTTTTTAGGTCTTAGTAGGCCGCCTGCGGCCGCTTAAAAGCAAACCCAATACGCTCCGCTTTCGTATACAAGTTGAATTTGAAGAATGCCGAACGTCCCTGCGGCTCTGCAGTTTTAGTTACCTTCCGTTACACCTTTTGCGGTGGCAATCTGACCGTGATTCAGTTAGGTAAACAGCGTTAAAAGCTCGAGTAGCCCTATGTCGAGGATAAAATACAATGAAGCGTTTGAAATGGTTATTGGCGACAACCGCTGTCGTTGGCCTCTTATCAACCACGCAAGCTGTTCAGGCGGACACTCTTAAAGAGGCGCTGGCCCTGGCCTATGCCAACAATCCTGGGCTTCTTGCCGCGCGTGCTCAACTCCGGGCGACAGACGAGACCGTTCCCATCGCCCTTTCCGGATGGCGTCCAAGTGTCACGGTCAATGGCAACGTTACCCGTGCGCGTAACGAAAGTGTGATTGAAAGTCCGATTACCGGTGGCGCTCAGTTTACAGGCGGCACGACGCTTAGAACCTCTCAATCAGCGTCTATTGGTATTTCCCAGCCTCTGTTCAGGGGCTTTAGCACGATGGCTGATACGGCTTCAGCAAAAGCCAGTGTCAAAGCGCAACGGGCACGCCTGAAATCATCTGAACAGCAGGTCCTTTTGGCGGCTGCAACCGCCTACTTTGATGTCTTGCGCGATATTGCGGTGGTGGAACTCAGAACCAATAACGTTCAAGTATTATCGCGTCAGCTTGAAGCAACGCAGGATCGTTTTCGTGTCGGCGAAATCACCCGTACCGACGTTGCCCAAGCCGAAGCGCGTCGCTCGGCAGCTATATCAGCTCGTATTTTGGCCGAAGGCAATCTGCAACAATCTCGTGCGGCGTATGTCAGCGTGATTGGCAAAGAACCCGAAAATCTCGTGACTCCAGAGCCACTCGGCAGTTTGCCCGCAACGCGCGATGAGGCTTTGGCCGCGGCTGCTGAGGCGAACCCAACATTGGTGGCCGCGCTCTTTACCGCCGAAGCGGCGCTTGAAAACATCAAGTCGACCCGCGGTGATCTCTTACCAACTGTGAGCCTTGAGGGGCAGCTTTCTAAGGGCTGGGACACAATTGCCGATCAATCAACATCTGAGCAGGCGTCTGCGCGGGCGGTTCTCACCGTACCGCTATATCAGGGTGGTGTGGTCTATGCGCGTCTGCGTCAAGCCAAGCACACGGCCGGGCAGCGCCGTCTGGAAGCAGATCAAGCCCTGCTTGATGCCAAAGAAGCTGCAACATCCACATGGGAGATTTATCAGTCAGCAAAGGCCAGCATTGCCTCTATTGAGACCCAAATTGTGGCTTCAGAAATCGCCCTTGAAGGGGTTCAGCGTGAGGCAGAGGTCGGTGCGCGGACTGTTCTTGACGTGTTGGACGCCGAGCAGGAGCTCCTGGATGCCCGGGTGAGTTTGGTCACCGCGCAACGGGATCAACTGGTTGCGACCTTGCAGGTTCTGTCTTCCATCGGTCGCTTAACCGCTGAAAACATAGACCTAGACGTCAATGTTTACGACGCGGAAGGGCACTATGATGATGTTAAGGGCAAGTTTTTTGGCAGTTCTAAGTCTGCCAATGCCGACGCCTCTGGGCGTTAGAGCACTTTACACAGGGCTAAAAAATATCTCCTAACCCTCAGATTTTTATGATGTTATAGAATTCTTTAACCTTTTGGGGTACGGTCTTCCTCAGTATCGTGGGGAATAAGAGCGGACCAATCGCTATGAGTGAAGAAGGTCAACAAGAACCTTCGATGGAGGACATTCTAGCCTCCATTCGAAAGATTCTATCGGAAGACGAAGAAGAAGGCGGCGACGCAGCCGAAACAGCTGCGGACGATGCCCCTGAACCCGTTTCCGATCCTGAGCCAGAACCGGCACCCGAGCCTGAACCTGAAGAGGATGACGGTCCGGATCTCGCTGCGCTCCTGGCAGAAAGTGATGAAGAAGACGAGGTGGCCTTTGAAGAGCCCGAGCCCGTTAACGCCGCTTTAGAATTGACGGACGAAATGCTTGTCGAGGGGGAGGACGAAGAGCCAGAACCTGCGCCCGAACCAGATCCTCAGATTGCTGCCGCAGCGGCTGCCGCTGCAGCAGCCTCCACCATGGCCGCACAGCCAGCTCGGTCCCAGCAACAGGCTCCCGAAGAACAGAAGTACCAGCCCTATGGCCAAGAAGGTCTTGTTGCGGATCAAGTAGAACAAGTCGCGGGTGTTCACATTTCTCAGTTGGCACAGGCCGTCGCCCAAGAGCGTGCGCTGACCATGGGCAATCAGGGTATTACAATTGAGCAGTTGGTTCGAGAAATCTGCACACCGATTTTGAAGCACTGGCTGGATCACAACCTGCCGTACATGGTGGAACGCATTGTCAGACAAGAAATCGAACGGATTGTGAGCCGGTCTGAGAAGATGTAAAGTCTTAGAATATATCTATAAGTAACTGATTTTATTATTTTTTATGAAAAAGCGCCGCTGATTTCAGCGGCGCTTTGCATGACGGGGTCAGCAAACTTTGCAACCGCATCTTTGAGGCTCAAGGCGCGTGACGGAAAGCGTATATCCAACACGCCGCGCAGGCCGTTTTGGTCGAACACCGGAGCGGCCAGACTGCCATGACCTTTATGGGGCATGCTGTCACAATAAAACCCTTGTGCTTTAATAGCCTGCAATTGTTTCTCAAGCATGTCCTGGCTGAGATCAATATCATTCAGGGCTTCGGGTCTTTCCGCAAGAAGCGCCTGGAGCAGTGTCTCACGCTGTTCTGTATCGCAAAAGGCGAGAAACACTCTGCCGTCTATTGAGGTCACCAACGGGAAGCGCAGGCCAACAGGGGCAGGGTGCATGACAAGGGGGCTTATGGCATCCGTTTCCCATAGAATCTCCATCTCTAAACGACGTGGCTGCGTAATGGAGACTGGCCAGAGAACATGTCGGCAGAGTTTTTCCATAATGGGAACGACTGTCCCACGCAGCCAACTCGCCTGATGGAGGCTGTCTGTCAGGTGCAAAGCGGTTTCAGCCACCTCAAACCGTTTATCCGAATCCCGGCGGCTTGTGTACCCAAGCTCTGTGAGGAAAAACAATATCCTAGAGACGGTCTGACGCGGCAGTTGCGTATGTTGGGCGGCTTCCGAAATGGTTAACGGACCCAGTCGACTGAGAGTCCGCAGGGTCGTCAAGCCGCGCTCTAAAGACCGTATGGAGTTGCCGGATTGCATAATGTTTCGATTGTGTTCACTTTGTTTTTAATGGCTAGAGCGTTAATCACATAAGTATACCCTTCCGTAGCCCCAGAACGCGCGGGGGCCGCACACCTTGCCCATAGAGTGAGCGCCCAACATCTTAAATGATGCAAATTTGCACCGCATGTCCATAAACCATCACAGAAGAGTCTCTTAATCGTTGTAAATCAAAGGATTCAGAGGCAATTTGCATAATAAGTGCTGCCTAAAGGGGTTTAAGCAGCATTTTTTGGAACTTTTTTTCGCCCAACCTGGAGCCGCTCAGTGGTTCTTGGTTTAATTTGCTCTAGGGGAGTAACTAAATGAAAACCCGTAATATCATGCTGGCGTCGCTTATGGCGTCAGTGGCCCTACCAGTGGCTGCACCACAGTATCATGCCGCCTTTGCGCAAAGCCTTGCGCTTGAAGAAATCGTCGTCACCGCGCGTAAGCGCGACGAAAGCATTTTTGAAATTCCAGTATCGGTGTCTTCCGTTTCGCAAACCACACTGGACCGTGCCGGCATCGATAATGCCGAAGAACTGTCTGATCTTGTTGCGGGTCTTGATTTCCAGGGCTCCACCTCAACTGGTGGCCGTGAAAACCCAACCATCCGTTTCCGTGGGATTAACCAGCAGATCATTACACCAGCCACGCAGGTTGGCGCTATTTTCTGGGACGGTTCCTATATCGGTTCCGGCTCCGGCTTCTTACCGCTCGGCGATGTTGAGCGTGTCGAAGTTATCAAAGGCCCACAGACGGCTTACTTCGGTCGCAACACCTTCTCTGGCGCTGTGAATATTATTCCTAAGTTGCCTGGCGACGAGTGGGAAGGCGATGTCACACTTGATTACTCTCCTTCACAGAGCGACGAATACACCATCGAAGCTGGCGTTGGCGGTCCGATCAACGATAAAGTTGGCGTGCGTGTCTGGGCGTCCTATGAAAGAGACGGTGGCGACTACAACACCGTGCGTGAGCAAGACCCTTACGCTGTCACCAAAGACACCTCTGTTAGCGGCACGATGACCTTCCAACCCTCAGATGACCTGAGTCTGAAGGTCACTGGCTACTACACAAAAGCCGATGACAATGGTCTGTATGCTGGTATTGATGCCAACGTTTTTGGTGTCCCGGCGGGTCAATGTAACCTCGTCTATGAGGGCCTGTATTACAACAACGCCACCATGGAAACGACACCGTTCACCAGAGACTTTAGCCAACTTGGCTTTGCGACCTGGTGTGGTGAGTTCCCTGATGGTGAGAACATTCAAACGCCGTTCACCGTGCGCCCCGGCCCAGGTGACAATACCCAAGGCGATCAAGCGCTCGTCGCTCTTGAGAGTTTGAACCCTTTCATCGCCAAATATGGCTTTGTGCGTGACCCGGACGGCAAGTTGGGTTCGAATAACCAAACTGGCCGTATTCAATTTAGCGGCGATTATGACATTGGTGATCACACCCTGTCGTTCCAGGCCTCTCGTGCCAAAACCGGCACCAACAACGTGCGGGACTTCTCCTATGGTCTGCCGCAAGGCCAAGTTGGTATCACCGGTAGCAGCACATACATGCGGGAAGCCTATTACGAAGCCCGCATCGCGTCGCCGCAAGATCAGCGCCTGCGTTACCTGATCGGTGTCAGCGATTACACCCAGCGTTATCGTCAGGCCAACTCACCGACATCGCCAGCTCAAGCCACTTTGGCAACGTCAACGGCGACTCTCGACTTCCAGGACAACACCACAACAGCCATCTTCGGGTCTATTGATTATGACATCACAGAAGAGCTGACCCTGTCTGTTGAAGGCCGGTACACGGATGAAACGTCAACACAGATTTTCCAGGGCAATCCAAGCCTCGGTTGCGGCGTTTTCACACCTGTGTGTAATCAAGAGAACTCCTACAACGACTTCATTCCCCGCGTGATCTTGAGCTACGATGTGTTTGAAGGCGCATCAACCTACGCCAGTTATTCGGAAAGCTCTTTGCTGGGTATTCCAACCCAGGCTGGCTTCGTGAACAGCGTTGCACCAGACGTGCTTCCTGCTTCGGCTTTGGCGGATATCGGGTTCTTCACCGGCATTCAAGAAAACACCCAGTACGAATGGGGCTGGAAACAGCAGGCTGACTGGTGGAACTTCACCTTGGCCGTGTTCTACGCCGAGTGGATCAACCAACCCTTTGCCGCTGTGATCGTCTTGCCCGTGGGCACGACCTCACTCGCCAGCAACGGCAACTCCGACTACAAGGGTTTCGATTTTGAATTCAATGCGGCCCCAACCGATTGGTTAAACCTGAACGGTACATTGGCCTACACCAAAGCAAAATCGATCCGTTATGCCTCACGTGGTTCTAACGAATCCTTCCTGCTTGGCTCTGGTCCTTTGTCGGTTCTGAACGACGGCAATGACTCCAGAAACACACCGGAATGGACGGCCTCATTAAGCCCAACCATCACGGGTGAGTTTGGTGACCGCGAGTGGTTCTTCCGCACGGACTTCATCTACACCGATGGCTTCTGGGCCGATTACTCCGAGTACAATCGGGCCGGCAGCGCCTTCAAAATCAATGCCCGTCTTGGTGTTGATGTGACGGAAACGGCGACCATCGAACTGTGGGCCAGGAACCTGACCAAAGACAAGACGCTGACCACCAACGGTGGCACAACCTTCGGTCCGGCTCTTAGCCGTAAGGTCTTCACCGAAGTGCCGCAAAAGCGTGAAGTTGGTATCCGCTTGAACGCCAGCTTCTAAGCCACAGCGATCTAAAATCTAAGTCGGAGAGGCCGGTCCCTGAAAAGGGATCGGCCTTTTCTTTTGTGGACGCCCGTTTAAGCGGCTCACTGTTGCATTTTCCCCACAGCTCTTGCCGATAGCGATCCTTGATCTGAATCACGGCTTGCGTGTTTCAGATTGGTTATGATGATATGATGTTTAGGAGTTCAGGCATAAACGTTAATGTATTTGGGGAGAGACCTATGTCATTTCGGCGTTCACTTATGGCCTTTACGGCCCTAGCCAGCTTCACACTGGCAGAGGGTGCTTATGCGCAGCAGCTCGCCATTGAAGAAATTACGGTGACCTCCCGTAAGCGTGAGGAAAACCTGCAATCCATGCCACTCACCGTGACGGCGCTGACCAGCGACGACATTTATGATCGTGGCGTTGATAACTTGAATGACCTGTCTGACTTTACACCAGGCTTTTATACGGAAACCGTTGCAGGGCGTTCTTCTAACCCATACTTCCGTGGCTTGGTTGTGAACACCGGGCAAGTTGACCGCCAGAACTCCTCTGTCTTCGTTGACGGACACTACGTGCTGGGGTCGGCCGCCACCTTTGGATTCAACAACATCGAACGTGTTGAAGTCTTGAAAGGCCCGCAGTCTGCTCTGTTCGGCCGCGCGACCTTCGGCGGCGCGGTGAACTACATCACCAAGTCCCCCACAAATGAATTCCAGGCGGATGTGGATGTCGATATCTCAGAACATCAGCGCTATGACGCGGCGGTGACGGTGTCGGGTCCGCTGTTTGGCTCCGATAAAGTTAAAGGCTTGGTCAGCGCCCGCTATTACGAGTTTGGTGGAGAATGGACCAATACGGCGATCGGTGAAAACGGCGCAACCATTGGCCAGGAAGAAACCAAAGCCATTTCCGGTAAATTGGTTTGGGATCCAACCGAAAGCCTGTCGGTGAGCCTGTCTGCGTCTTATGCAGAAGACGACGATGGCGCACCGCCGACCACCAGCTTGCCGTCAGACCTGAACAACTGCCTGTTCTATAATTCTACAACGCCGCTCGGCTACACCTGTGGAAAGCTGCCGGAAGTAGACACAGTGCAGCAAAACAACCAACGAGTGGCTGAACGTTTTGGTATGGAGGTCGGTCAACTTCAGATCAGCGAGCGTTATACGGCTGACGTCAACTACACCACCAGCAATGACTGGGGCCTCGAACTCCGTGGCGGCATGAACAAGCAGTCAACAGACTCTATTGTCGATGCCAGCTATGGCGAGAGTATTGGTCTGTCGAACGGACTCGGTGGCACGGGGGGATTGGTCTTTGGCACAACCGGATTGGTTGAAGCCAACCGCTCAACCGATGAGTTCCAGGACAAGAGTGCGCAGTTTAAAATAACAACACCGGCGTCAGAGACCCTCAATGCGTTCGCTGGCGTGGCGTACTACGAGCACGATATTCTTGGCCGCAACCTGCGTGAAACCGCAGCGCGTCCTTTTGGGCAAGTGGGCTCGTCCCGCCACATTGATAACTACTCTGTCTTTGGCTCCATCACGTATAACTTAAATGAGCAGTTCGCCATCGGCTTTGATGCGCGCTATCAACAAGACAAAGTGCGGGAGTCGACGGCTGAGTTTGAACCCCAAACTTTGGCGGAAGTCCCCGAACTGGGCAGCAATGAGGACATCGCGGCCCTGGCTTTTGATACCGCCAGCTTTAAGCGTTTTCTGCCGCGTTTGATTTTGGATTACAAACCCAATGATGACATCACGCTCTATGGTGTTGTCTCTCGCGGCAACAAGCCGGGCTTCTTCAACAATGCGGTGGTTTCCGCCAACCTCGGTGTGGCTCCGGAAGTCCTTGAAGAAACCGCGTGGAACTATGAGTTGGGAGCCAAGACCTTATGGCTGGATGGCCGTTTGCTGTTAAATGTCGCTGCTTATTATATCGATTGGACCAACCAGCAAATCCGTCAGACCTTCCTGGATGCCCAAGGTCAAGATTCAACCATCTCGACCAACGCGGGTGCGACGGAAGTGTATGGGGTTGAGTTGGAAAGCACCTTTGTTGCAACCGAGAATCTGAGCTTTTCAGGCTCGGTGGCGTATGCTGATCCCGAATTCAAAACATTCTTAGAGCCGACCTTTGCCCCTCAGTTGGGGGTTCCGTCTGATCTTGCAGGCAACGAGCCTTACCGTTACCCGGATTGGCAGATTCAAATCGGGGCGGACTTCGTTCAGCCGGATGTCATGAATGACTGGGATTTCTTTGCCCGGGCCGACATGAACATGACCGGCAAACGGTGGTCGGAAATCTACAACCTGTCGTATATTGGCTGGGAATATAAACTGAACCTGCGCACCGGCATTGAAGACGACAACTGGAAGCTCACAGCCTACGTCAACAACGTGCTTGATGATCGGTCTTTAGCTGGGTCGTTCCGCTTCCGTGATCTGCGTCGCTTCACCCGCTTTGATCAAACCAACAACAGCTTTTCGTTCCCCTACGCTCAGCTTGCGAACCTCAACAGAGGCCGCAACTTCGGCGTGAACATCAGCTACAGCTACTAAGCGTCACATCTCGCTCATTGGAAAACCCCAGACCTCGGTCTGGGGTTTTTTTGTTGTCGGAAGATCAACTCATGCGCTTGTGTTTGCTGCAGACGAGAAACTCCACACCGCCGAAACCCCTGACGCAGCCCTGCCCCAACTCACGTCCACCGCACTCACAATCAGCGGCCAGCCGCGCAAGGTGATGTTTTTGTTAGTCGAGCCCGGCCTCATGATGGACGAGGGGTGGGCTTGGGGGCATTCGTTAGCTGGTCGCTCACTATTAATAGTTGTGTTTATTATGTCTAATAATCGTAATAGAAAATAAGACCCATCTATCAGTTTTATGCGGTGTTGGACCTTGAACGATAAGATTTGCCAATTTGATGTTGACGACGCCGTCCGCCGCAGAAATTTCACCATAATATGTTTTTCCGGTGGGACATGCGGACTGTTGGCCTTCGGGTTTTATTATGCTCACGGCGTTCCATTCACGGCGCCGCTCATTACCCTTATGTGCCTAACGGCCATGTACTTTCCTTTTCCGCTGCTCCTCAAAACTAAACTGGCCCTTACGACGCTTGCGGTTATCTGTTTCTTGTGGATGGAACTGATTTTGTTCACCACAGCCGTCAATTTTGGTGGCTTCTCATCTCCTGTCTGGCCGTGGTTCGGTGCGGTACCAATTCTCTCATACTATTACTTACGAGGGAGTGACCGCATCATAGTCTTGGGCGCACTGGTCTTCGGCTTGCTCGCCATGGTTGGATTGGTCGTGGGCGGTTATCCCATCGCCTCACCGATCCCGGAAGATCAGCTCCCTATGGTTTATTTTGGGTCAGCGCTATTCGCCATAATATTCATCGGCTCGATCACCCACGTCTTCACGACACTGTCTCGTCAGTCTTATTTGAATGTAAAAGCTGCGAAAATGCTCGCTCAAGAGAAGCAATTTGAAGCGGAAGCGGCCAACACCGCGAAAACTCAATTTCTCGCTAACATGAGCCACGAATTCCGCACGCCGCTCAACGCGATTATCGGCTTCTCAGATCTTGTTCAACAGGAAAAGCTGGGCCCGATTGGCAACGCGAAATACTTGGAATACATCGCGGACATCAACAGCAGTTCACGACACCTGTTAGAACTGATTGATGATACCCTCAGTTATTCTCAACTCGATGTCGGCAAGTATAGAATTAAAGCCACTCTTATTGATGTTCGTGCGATTGTTCATGACGTCATCAAACAGGTCAGGTTTCGGCCAGAGGTCGAGTTTCTATCCCTAGAAGCAGAATTTGAAGAAAATCTCCCGTTACTCTCCGCCGATCCACGCGCCATCAAACAAGTGCTTATTAACCTGCTTGTAAATGCTATGAAATTCACCGGTGAAGGCGGCAAAGTGACGATCTCCGCGACTGTTGATAGCGCAGGAGCAATGAGCCTCATTGTCAGAGATACAGGTGAGGGTATTCCGGAGCAGGACTTGAAAAAGGTGACTGAGCCGTTTTTTCAATCCCGCCAAGGCCGTTCAACGAGAGCTGATGGCACCGGCCTAGGATTATCCATTGCACGGGAATTCATGACTCTGCACTGTGGGGAACTTAGGATTGATAGTGTCTTAGGTGCGGGCACTGTGGTGACATGTACGTTCCCGCAATGGCGTAGCTTTGAGGGGGACGGAAATGAAATCATAGGCGGCAAAGCTGTTTCCTGAGAAGTGGGTTTCACTGAAGGGCGGTGAGCCCATTCTTCATCCTAGTGCACGCGATAAAGCCGCACACCGCCGAAACCCCTGACGCAACCGTCCCCCAGCTCACGTCCACCGCAATCACAATCAGCGGCCAGTCGGGCAGAGTGATGTAATTGGTCATGTCATAGGTGGCGTAGGCAAAGAAGCCGAACAGCCCGCCAAACAGGGCGGCGGTTTGCCAGCGGCCCGAGGTAAGCGCGGGGCGCACGCCAAAGATCACAATGCCGATGGCGTAGAAAGCATAAAAGAGAGCGGCAACACCGAGATCAATCTCCTCTTTCAACAAATGCCCGAGTTGGGATTGGAAAAAGTCCGTCGCAACAACACCCAGCCACACCGCATCCAGTATCAAAAACACCGTGGCCGTGGCCGCATAGGCGATGGCGTAGCGCTTCATGCGCGGCTCTTACCCCAACCGTCTACCGGTTTTCCAGGCGCTTAAATTCATTCAGCCGATCCCTGTAACGGCCGTCAGGAACCTCAACCTCGTCATCGTAGGTGTGGAAAATCTCATTGAGGCAGGTTGCTGTGCCCATGCACTCCAAGGTAAAGCGGGCGAGGGCATCGCGGGTGATGCCGCCACGTTTGGATTGATCGGTGGTCATGGCGGCCTTGCCGGACTCTTTCAGGTCCGCCGGCAACAGCATCAGATTGCGGATGATGGTGTAGGGCACGCCGCTTTCCATCAGGTGACGCTCGCCAAGGTCTTTGGCTGTCAGTGTCTCAGCCATAGCATTCCAATTATCTTCCGGGTAAATCAAACGGCTCAAACCGGCACCGACAGAGCCATGGAGAATGAATTGTTCCACATCGGTTTCTGCAGCCCATTTGGCCATGTACTTCATGCTATCGATGTAGAAGTTGGGGTTCACATCACCATCACGGGCCAGGGCATCAATCACCACTTTGTACGGCCCGGATTTCAGCGCCGCCTCCACATCGCTTTCAGTCAGCACATCGCCGGTGACAAAAGACACGCCCAGGGGCTCCAGTTCCGAGCGATCAGAGGTGGGCCGCACGAACACGGTCACGTCTTCGTCGGCCGCAACCAAATCCATGACGATTTCCATGCCCAGCTTGCCGGTGCCACCAAACACCAGCACGCCTTCATTGGCGCTGGAGAGCGTGGGGGCGGAAAACGCCGACAGGATGAAGGCCAGCCCGGCAGCAGCAGTCGACTTCAAGTTGATCATGAATGCACCTATTTGGTTTAAATTTGCCAGAGTTTGCCTCGTGGGAGCGCGACAAACAACGAAAACCGGACATTAGAGAACACATCCGCGTGAACCCTGGCCTCAGGGCTGAAAACGCGCCAAACATTGCGCTTCAAGCCCCACAACGGTAAACCCACTGCACCAAGTCATACCCCACCAATCAACACTCAAAAGTTCAGACCTATGCTCGAAAAAACCTACAATCCGGCAGACGTGGAAGAAAAGCTCTACGAGGAATGGGAACGCTCCGGTGCCTTTGCCGCCGATACGCAATCCAACAAAGCGCCGTACACAATTATGATGCCGCCGCCCAATGTCACGGGCAGCCTGCATATTGGCCACGCGCTGACCTTCACCTTGCAGGATGTGTTGATCCGCTATCGCCGCATGAAAGATCGCGACGCCCTGTGGCAGCCGGGCACCGATCATGCGGGCATCGCCACGCAGATGGTGGTCGAGCGCCAGCTGGCCGAGCAGGGCATTCATCGCCGGGATTTGGGCCGCGATAAGTTCATCGAAAAAGTCTGGGATTGGAAAGCCGAGTCCGGCGGCACCATTATCCGTCAGTTGCGCAGGCTTGGCGCGTCGGCCGATTGGGAGAAGGAACGCTTCACCCTGGATGAAGGTCTGTCCAAGGCCGTCGCCAAAGTTTTCGTACAACTCCATAAAGAAGGTCTGATCTACCGCGACAAGCGCCTGGTCAACTGGGACCCTAAACTCCACACCGCGATTTCAGACCTTGAGGTCGAGCAACGCGAAACCACGGGCAAAATGTGGTTCTTTAAGTATCCGGTTGAAGGGCAAGAGGGCGTCTTTATTACCGTCGGCACCACCCGGCCAGAAACCATGCTCGGCGATACCGCTGTTGCCGTGCACCCTGACGATGAGCGCTACACCGCTCTGGTTGGCAAAAACTGCGTGCTGCCGTTGGTCGGCCGTAAAATTCCGATCGTTGCCGATGACTATGCTGACCCTGAAAAGGGCACCGGCGCGGTGAAAATCACCCCGGCCCACGATTTCAACGACTTTGAAGTCGGCAGACGGCATAATCTAGAGCGCATCAATGTGCTCGATGAGAATGCCGCCCTGAACGAAAACGCGCCCGAGGCGTATCGCGGCCTGGATCGCTTCGCGGCCCGCAAAGCCATCGTCGCCGCCATGGACGAGCTGGGCCTGCTGGACAAGATCGAAGACAACCAAATGGTCGTGCCCTATGGCGACCGTTCCGGCGTTGTGGTCGAGCCCTGGCTGACAGACCAATGGTACGCCGATGCCCACACCCTGGCCCAACCGGCCATCAAAGCGGTGGAAGAAGGCAAAACCAAGTTTGTGCCCAAGCAATGGGAAAACACCTATTTCGAGTGGATGCGCAACATCCAGCCGTGGTGTGTGTCCCGTCAGTTGTGGTGGGGCCATCGCATTCCAGCGTGGTATGGCCCGGATGGTGAAGTCTTTGTGGAAGAAACCGAAGACGCTGCCAAATCAGCCGCCGCCAAACATTACGGTAAAGACGTTGAGCTGGTCCAAGACCTGGACGTGCTGGATACCTGGTTTTCCTCAGGTCTGTGGCCGTTTTCGACCCTCGGCTGGCCCGAAAAAACACCGGAACTGGACCGCTATTATCCTGGCGATGTGCTGGTCACCGGCTTCGATATCATCTTCTTCTGGGTCGCCCGCATGATGATGATGGGCATCCACTTTATGGGTGAGGTGCCGTTCCGCGAGGTCTACATCCATGCTCTGGTCCGCGACGAGAAGGGCCAGAAAATGTCCAAATCCAAGGGCAACGTTATGGATCCCCTGGAGCTGTGCGATCAGTACGGCACGGACTCTGTGCGCTTTACCCTCACGGCTATGGCCGCCCAGGGGCGCGACATCAAACTGTCCGAGCAGCGCATTGCCGGCTATCGCAACTTCATCACCAAAATCTGGAACGCCGCCCGCTTCTGCGAGATGAACGAATGTGTGTCCTCGGCGACCTTTGATCCCAAGTCTGTCACCAGCACGCTGAACCGCTGGATTGTCGCCAAAGCTGCTGAGGCGGGTAACGCGGTGGGGGCGTCTATTGAGGCGTATCGGTTCAATGAAAGCGCCGATGCGCTCTATCACTTCACCTGGCATACGTTCTGCGACTGGTATCTGGAATTCGCCAAGCCGGTGTTTATGGGCGAGGACGAAGCGGCCAAAGCGGAAACCCGCGCCACCGCCGCCTGGGTTTTGGATCAAATTCTCATCTTCGCCCATCCCATTATGCCCTTTGTCACCGAAGACCTGTGGCGACGCACCAGCGATACCCGCACCACCGACCTGATCACAGGGGTCTGGCCTGACTATGCGGACTTGGCTGCGCCGGATGCGGAAGCGGAAATGGCCATAAAGGACATAGATTGGGTGGTGGATCTGATCTCAGCGGTCAGGTCTGTCCGGGCCGAGATGAACGTGCCCCCTGGGGCCAAGCTGGACATCAGCGTCAAAGATGCGGACGCCGCGGCGCGGGGGCGTTTAGAGTCCCATCGGGCTCTGATTCAGGCCAACGCCCGGTTGAACTCCATTACGGCCGTGGACGGTGATCTCAGCATCGAAGGGGCTGTGCAAGCCGTGTTCGGCGCGATGACCCTGGTGTTGCCGCTGGCCGATGTGATCGATCTGGACCAGGAACGGGCTCGCCTTGAAAAAGAAATCGCCAAGCAGGACAGCGAGATTGCCAAAATTTCCAAGAAGCTCGGCAATGCGGGCTTTGTCGCCAAAGCGCCGCCGGAGGTGGTGGAAGAAAATCAGGAGCGTCTGAAAGCGGCGGAAGACGCCAAGGCCAAGGTTCTTGAGGCCCTAGAGCGTTTAAAGGCCATCTGAGCTGGGTTTTCTAAGCCAGCGGTGAACCGCGCTAAAGCCAGAGGTGAACCGCGCTAAAACCAGCGGTGAACCGCGGTAAAACCCTGGCATTTTGGTGGCTGCCGCCCTATGAAGAAGCCCTAAATCACTCGATTTCTTAAGGAACGGTTCCATGCCTGACGACGGTCAAAAACTCACATTCGATAAGTCCAAATTGCCCTCACGTCATGTGACCGAAGGGCCGGAGCGCGCGCCGCACCGGTCTTACTATTACGCCATGGGCATGACCGAAGAAGAGATTCATCGTCCGTTTGTCGGCGTCGCCACCTGCTGGAACGAAGCGGCCCCCTGCAACATCTCGCTGAACCGTCAGGCCCAGGCGGTTAAAAAGGGTGTCGCCGAAGCGGGCGGAAGTCCGCGTGAATTCACCACCATCACCGTGACGGATGGGATCGCCATGGGTCATGCGGGCATGAAGTCGTCTCTGGTGTCCCGCGATGTGATTGCGGACTCTGTTGAATTGACCATGCGCGGCCACAGCTATGACGCGCTTGTGGGGCTGGCGGGCTGCGATAAGTCCTTACCCGGCATGATGATGGTGATGGTGCGTCTGAATGTGCCGTCTGTCTTTATGTATGGCGGCTCCATCCTGCCCGGCACCTTTAAGGGCAAAGACGTCACCGTCGCCGATGTGTTTGAGGCCGTTGGCCAACACTCGGCGGGCAATATGTCAGACGAAGACCTGTTTGAACTGGAATGCGTGGCCTGTCCGTCGGCAGGCTCGTGTGGTGGCCAGTTTACGGCCAACACCATGGCCTGTGTGTCCGAAGCCATGGGCCTGGCGCTGCCCGGTTCTGCGGGTGCGCCTGCGCCTTATGAATCCCGTGATCACTATGGCGAAGAGTCCGGCAAGGCGGTGATGCGTCTGATCGCCTCTGGCTTGCGTCCGCGCGACATTGTCACCCGCAAATCTCTGGAAAACGCGGCTGTTGTGGTGGCGGCCTCGGGCGGGTCCACCAATGCGGGTCTGCATCTGCCGGCCATCGCCCATGAAGCCGGCATCAAGTTTGACCTTGATGACGTCTGCGAAATCTTCAAGAAAACGCCGTACATCGCCGATCTTAAGCCCGGCGGGCGCTATGTGGCCAAGGATGTCTACGATATCGGCGGTGTACCTGTGCTGCTGAAGGCGTTGCTGGATGGTGGCTATCTGCACGGCGATTGCATGACCGTCAGCGGCAAAACTCTGGCTGAAAACCTGGCCGACGTGAAATTTCCGGAAGATCAGGATGTTATTCGCCCCACGTCCAACCCCTTGTCCCCAACGGGGGGCGTGGTTGGCCTGAAAGGCACGCTGGCCCCCCATGGGGCCATTGTGAAGGTCGCAGGCATGAAAAACCAGAAATTCCGGGGTCCGGCGCGCTGCTTCGACTGTGAAGAAGATGCCTTTAAGGCGGTTGAAAAGGGTGAATACAAAGAAGGCGATGTGTTGATCATCCGCTACGAAGGCCCACGCGGTGGCCCGGGTATGCGCGAAATGCTCTCCACCACGGCGGCGTTGTACGGGCAGGGCATGGGCGACAAGGTGGCCTTGATCACCGATGGACGCTTTTCGGGAGCAACCCGTGGGTTCTGTATCGGCCATGTCGGGCCGGAAGCCGCAGTTGGCGGTCCCATCGCCTTGGTTCAGGACGGTGACATGATCACCCTGGACGCGGTTGAAGGCATCATTGATCTGGAAGTGGACCAGGAAGAGTTGGCCAAACGCCGCTCTGCCTGGGCGCCTCGTGCCCATGACTATCAGTCAGGTGCGATCTGGAAATACGCCCAAACCGTTGGCGATGCCAAAGATGGCGCAGTCACGCACCCGGGCGGTAAGGCCGAAACCCACGTTTACGCAGACATTTAATAGCCAACTATTAAATACGCTCGACGTAGTCGATCATCCGCTGGCGTTCTTTGGCATCGGGCAGACGCCCCATGCCTGCACCCGCGTTGTCTGCCATATGTTTGGGCTTGCTGGTGGCCGGGATGATGCAGGTTACGGCGGGGTGAGACAGAATAAACTTCAGGTAAAACTGCCCCCAGCTTGTGGCAAACTCTGCCGCCCATGCGGGGATGTCTTTGCCTTCTGTCTGCTCAAACAGGCTTCCCCGACCGAACGGCACATTGATCAGGGTGGCGACGCCAAGCTCAGCGGCCATCGGCAGCAGGCGGTTTTCGGCGCTGCGTTCCTCAATGTTATATTGAAACTGGCAGAAATCGACAGATTGCTTTTCCATCACCGGGCCAAGGGCCTCTTGGGCGTCTGGCCGCCAGTGCGTGATGCCGATATATCTGTAACGGCCATCTTCGCGCCATTCCCGCATGGTTCCCAGCTTGCGGTCGGTGTCGACCAGGTTATGAACCTGGATGAGGTCGATGCTGTCGCTGTGCAGCAGATCAAACGAGGCGTTGAGCTCCTCCAGACCTTTCTGTTCGTCTTCCACGCGGACTTTGGTGGCCAGAAACGCGTTTTCCCGCACATCGAGCTCTTTCACCAGATCGCCGACAATGCCCTCAGACCCGCGATAGGACGGTGCGGTATCAATCAGTGAGCCACCAGTCTCCAGAAGGGTTTGGATCACCGCCTTGCGTTGCGCCATGGCCTGAGTATCGGATTTATCGACAATAAACGAGCTGGAGGTGCCCAGGCCGATCACTGGCAGGCTTTCTCCGGTTGAGGGGATCGCGCGGGTCATCATCTTATCCGCCGCCTGGGTGCGCTTGGGCAGGGCAGGTAGTGCTGTTGCGGCAACGGTCAGGGCCGCAAAGGCCCGGCGCGTCAACGCGCGAGACGAAGGGCGCGTCAACGCGCAAGACGAAGAACGCGGCAGAGGTTTTTTTGGCGCAGATGGTGTTGGCATACGTGGCATATCCTGACCTGTGAGCTCGTCCTGAGAGTCTGTACGTGGTTCAGCCAGGCGTCAATCTCAAGCGTGCGACGATTACGGCGATTTAATCGCGTTCATCGCGTTCACTGTGCTCAGCCTGCTGCGCCTGCTCCGCGGCCCGACCAACCAGGTCCGGTTCGGCTTTCAGGGCCGCGTCCACCACGTCTGGGGCATAGGCGATGACTTTCAGCAGGGCCGTTGCGGCCCGGTCGGGACCGCGCCGTCCGCTTTCCCAGCTCGCCAGGGTGCGCGGGCTGAGGCCAAAGCGTGCGGCGAACTCCCGCTGGCTGCCGCCAACAGACTGCCGGACCTGCCTCACCTGAAAGGGGTGATAACAATGCAGCATCTTGTCGGCCTTGCGGATGGCCGAGGTGATGAAGGCAAGTTGCGGGTCGGGTGTTTTAGCGGATTTTTGAGGCGATGCAGGACGGCGCATAACGGTTCTCCGGCGCGTTTAAATGACCCCACTGGCACCAATTATACGCCATTGGCGTATAGCCCACCATTTCAATATTTATGAATTCAATAAAGTATATATATAACAATAACTTGTTATGTATTTATAATAAAACACATTAATAAAATGTGAGCGTGCATGGGCTCGAACCAAAGTGAGAGCCCTCTAGAAAAACCTCGAACCAAAGTGAGAGCCCTCTAGAAAAACCGCGAACGAAGGGGGGGCACCTGAGAGTTTTTAGCTTTCGTCGAGCACGCACCAGACCGGCGTATGATCCGAGGCTTTTTCCTTGCCCCGGGGGGTTTTATCTATGCCGGCATCCTTCAGGTGATCCGCAGCCTGGGGCGACAGCAACAGATGATCAATCAGCAGGCCATTGTTTTTCTGCCAGGCCCCACGCTGGTAATCCCAGTAGGAATACTGATGCGGCGCATGATTGAAACTCCTGAAGGCGTCCGTTAGTCCAAGGTGTTTAAGGGCCTGAAACCGCGCCCGACTTTCTGGCTGGGTCAGGGCATCCTTGGCGAAGGCGGCGGCATCATAAACATCGTCGTCTTTCGGGATGACGTTGTAATCGCCGCCAAACACATACGCCTCTTCTGTCTCCAAGCAGCTTTGGACATGCGTGACCAGACGATCCATCCAGCCCAGCTTGTAGGGGAATTTCTCGGTATCGATAGGATTTCCGTTGGGCAAGTAGATGCTGGCAACACGCAGCCAGCCATACACTGTGCCTTCCATATAGCGCGCCTGAAGATCCTCATCATCACCCGGAAGGCCGCGTGCAACATCCTCGATGGGGGACTTCGAAAGGATCGCAACGCCGTTGTAAGTCTTCTGCCCATGGGTTTCTATGTTGTAGCCCAGGTCTTCAATTTCCATGCGGGGGAAGGCTTCATCGACAGTTTTGATTTCTTGCAGGAGCACCACGTCGGGCGCAAAGTCTTTCAGCCAAGCCACTACGTTTGGCAGGCGGGCTTTCACAGAATTGACGTTCCAGGTCGCAATTTTGATCATTTTGAGAGAAGCCTATGTGCTGTGAAGTGTGCTGTGAAGTGTGCTGTGAAGTCTGGAAAAGGTCATACCTCAGGTGTGCATCGGGTGGAAGCGGAGCCACGTTGTAAATCTGCAACAAACAATAAGAAACTAGGGTTATTTCGGTGATTATGGTTTTTTGACAGTTCCCTTCCCTCACATTTCCGTGAAGACTAAGGCTATCACTCTTGGGGGAGCACATATTCATGCGTTTTATATCAGCCAGAACATTACTGCTCGGCACGGTGGCCGCGACGACAATGCTCGGTGGGCAATCGGTCACCACACCGGTCCTAGCCCAGCAAATTGCGCTTGAAGAAATCGTCGTCACCGCCCGTAAGCGTGAAGAACGCCTGCAGGACATTCCTATGTCCATCACGGCTTTCTCGGCCGAAGACATAAAACAAGCTGGTTATCGGAATTTGGATGATATTTTGCTGCAGACCTCAGGTGTCCAGTTTGACGGGCGCTCGGCAACAGGCGTTGGTGGCCGTCTAAACTCTCTGATTAAAATTCGCGGCGTGTCGGGCAGCAGCTTGCCACACCTTGCAACGACCTCTTTGTTTATTGATGGTGTATTTGCGCTTGGTGGTGCCAACGTATTGCCAATCCAAGAGTTGGAGCGTGTCGAGGTTATTAAAGGTCCGCAGTCAGCTTTTTTCGGCCGTAACACCTTTGCTGGCGCAATCAACTACATCACCAAAAATCCAAGTCTTGAAGAGTTCGAGACTGAAATTGACGCCAGCGCTGCGACCTATGAACAATTTGATCTGAATGTGAATACCTCAGTACCAGTGGTTCAGAATAAGCTAGCACTTGGCCTTAATGCGCGTCTTTACAACCATGGTGGCATGTGGACGGCTAACGATGGCGGCAAGCTCGGCGAAGAATCCTCAAAATCAATTTCTGGTGTGATCTACGCTGAGCCAAACGAAAACTGGGATATTAAACTGCGTGCCTTCTTCCAGAAGGATGACGATGGGCACCCAGCTCAAGCTTTTT
This sequence comes from Rhodospirillaceae bacterium, assembly GCA_040221475.1. GTDB lineage: Bacteria > Pseudomonadota > Alphaproteobacteria > Rhodospirillales > Rhodospirillaceae > WLXB01. Next base: position 471,251 of record JAVKEJ010000053.1, read on the forward strand.
GGCGTGATCCGTTTGTCTCTCCGACGTGTGCTGGTCGCTCCTATGATGGACTGGATGAAAACTTCAATCCGGTCACGGTGACGCTGGGGCTGTATCATTGCGGGACTGTACCTAATCCTGGCGAGCCAAACGCTCCGGACATCAGCGTTAATACCAGCCTAATGCCACAGATTTTCAACCAAGTTAGACCACCATTTGATGGAGAGTTCGGTGGCGGTTTCGGTGCCCCCGTAGCCAGCCCGAATTTCCTGATTGAGCAGTTTCTTGAGCGCGATCCGCTTGTGACCGGGATTGAGGGTGTTCCCCGTCTTGATGGGTTTGGCGTGGAACGCGAGACCCTGCGCCTTTCATTTAACACCAACTATGAGTTTGGTGATGGCTACACGGTCACTGCTGTTGGCGGATACAATGAAGTCAGAACCAATTGGTTGCTTGATTTCGACCGTACTGATACCGAAAGCTGGTGGTCTGCAGATCCTCAACGTGGCGAGGATTACAGCGGCGAAATTCGTATCGTCTCTCCTGACGAAGACCGGTTGCGTTGGGTCTTGGGAACTTCGTATACGAATCAGACCTTCCTGACTCAAGGCGGTGGCGGCTTGGCCATTACAGCGTGTTTTGGCACGTGTGCTCTTGGCCCGGGTAACTTCACGGTTGCTGGACGCGCCAATCAGGATTCTGAGACGGTGGGTGTTTTTGGATCGGTTTCCTATGATATCACAGAGCAACTGACCTTAGATGTTGAAGCACGCTACGAGCAGGATGATCGCACAACAGGTATTACGCAGGGGTCGTTCAGCCAAGACTTCACAGCGTCCTTTAAAGAGTGGACGCCGCGGATCATCTTGAACTACCGTCCCTCAGAAGATACCACGCTCTATGCGCAGGCATCTCGCGGTAATTTGCCGGGCAACACCAATAACGCCATTGTGATCTGTTCGGATCAGGCTTTTACGGTGCCTTACATTGATCCTTTTACCGGGCAACCATCTACAGCCTCAGAATGTGCGCAAATCGAAGCGCAAGTCGGATCGCTGTTTAAATCCACGCCGGCTCAAAAGCTTGATGCTCTTGAAGTTGGCTGGAAGCAGTCTGCCATGGACGGTCGTCTCCGCTTCAATGCTGCAGCATATTATTATGAGTGGAAAAACCTCATTTCGGGCGTTCGTTTTACTTACTTCCGTGATGCTGATGATCCAAATCAGCAAGATGGCGTGCCTAACGCCTTCCCGAATACGATTGCGGCAAGCGTTCCGGGAAGCCAAGAGCTCTATGGCTTGGAACTTGAAAGCGCTTTTGCTTTCACCGAAAATTGGGATGCGCAACTCAACGTAAGTTGGAACAAAAATACCTGGACTGATTTTGTGACCCGCAGCGAGGTGCAAATCGTTCCTGACCCTGCGATTCAGTTCAAAGGCAAAGCTGCTCCACAATATCCAAAATGGCTTGGCAACCTGACCTCAACTTATCGTGATCAGTTGAACAATACTTGGGATTGGTACATTCGTGGCGATGTTAGCTACAAAAGCAAAATCTGGCTGGAAAATGCTAACCTTTCTCAAATTAGAGGATATTTCTTGTCTAATGCCCGCTTGGGGTTTGAGAAGGAAGACCTTCGCATCGAAATGTTTGTCTTGAACTTGTTTGATGAAGACACCTGGATCAACGGATCGCGCGGTGTCGATTTCTCTGATCAAGGTAACTTTGCCTTCACAGCACAAGGTCATAATCTGTCACCACAACAGAAACGGACCTTTGGTATTCGTACCAATTTGAAGTTCTAGGATTCTGTCACAGGGGAGGGGATCCCTAGGCCCGGAACCGAAAGGTTTCGGGCCACCTTTTTTATAGATCCCGGAACCGAAAGGTTTCGGGCCACCTTTTTTATAGGTCCCGGAACCGAGAGGTTTCGGCACCGCTTTTATGTCCTGGAGCCTTATGGTTTCAGGACTTTTTTTGTGTACTAGGCTTAACAGAGGTCAGCGTTTACGATCTCAGCCATGTTGTTTCGCATTCTTGTTTGCTTGCTTGCCTTTCATGCTGGTTCTGCTGTCGCCCAAGGGGCGCTCTGTGAACCGTACTCAAATGCTGTGCGATTGCGTTTCGAGACCCAGCTGATTGAGCCCACCTACAACACAGACCTTTCCATTCAAGACGTACGGCAGCTCTATACGGTGCGCGGGCAGCGCATCAGCCGCGCCCATGAAAATGCCATCGGTTTGACCTACGCCGAAATCTCATTGGGGTTGTCTGCGTCCACACGCTCGTTGCCGCGCCCAGGCGGTGGCTACTGTGTCTATCTGGAGGAGGTGAATGCCAAGTTTGGCCTGGAGCGTCTGTCTGTGTATGTGGGGCGGGAATACCCGCGCGGCAGTTGCGAGTTTCGCACCATTCTAGATCATGAGAATGAGCACGTGGCCATCAACCTCGAGGTCGTGAAGGATTATGGGCCACGCCTGCGCCAATCCCTGGAGAACGAATTGCGACGCATCGCGCCCCTGTTTGCGCCATCAGTTAATATGGGGGCAAGGCGAGCTGTTGCGGACCTGCAGCAGCGGGTTCAACCCATGATGGATGCGTTAAAGCAGGAACAGCGGCGCAGAAATGGAGCCATAGATACGGACCACAACTACGGTGCGTTGCAGGAGCTGTGTTTAGAGTGGGATCGCTATCGCGTGCGTTAGAGGGAGAATGACGTGCCGCAGCCGCAAGTAGACGTGGCGTTTGGATTAGTAATCCGGAAGGACGACGCCATCATATCTTCCACATAGTCGATTTGCGAACCACCGAGCAGATCAAGCGACATTTCATCCACCACCAGCTTCACACCATGGAATTCGTAGACTTTATCGTCGGTTGTGGTGTCGGCATCGAGGCTGAAGCCGTAGGAAAAGCCCGAACACCCGCCACCAGACACGTTAAGACGCAGCATCAGGCTGTCATTGCCTTCTTCGGCAATGAGGCTCTCAACTTTCGCGGCGGCACGCTCTGTCAAAATGACGCCTGGTTCTGGGCTGATGTTATTCATAGCTTTGGGTCCATATGACCTTATAAATTTAATACTCTCTCTAATCTAGGGCTCTTACATCTAACCTTCAAGCTACAGCATTTTCATAGATATCTTTGAAAATGCTGTAAGCCTCAGATTGCTTGCAACTGTGGCCTCCGGTAGGTTGCCCGGCATGATCACGAACTTGTCCTCATATCGAGACTGTATGCGGCCCGTTGCGGCGGACCCGGCGCACGCTCGTGGGCGTTTGCATCCGGAACCGGAAGCGGCAACGCGCACGGCATTCCAACGTGATCGGGACAGGATTATTCATTCCAGCGCCTTTCGCCGCCTGAAATACAAGACCCAAGTGTTTGTTTATCATGAAGGCGACAACTACCGGACACGGCTATCTCATAGCCTGGAAGTTGCTCAAATTGCCCGGTCCATCAGCCGTTTTACGGGCCTGAACGAGGATCTTGCCGAAACGCTAGCTCTGGCGCATGACCTGGGCCACACCTGCTTTGGCCATGCTGGAGAGGGCGCGCTGCAAGAGTGCATGGCGCCCTTCAATGGGTTTGATCACAATGCCCAGGGGCTTCGTATTTTGACCAAGCTTGAACACCGCTATCCGGGCTTTGATGGGCTCAACCTGACCTGGGAAACTTTAGAAGGTCTGGTCAAGCACAATGGGCCGCTGTTGGGCGCGGGTGTGACTGAGGCTGTGCCCCTGGCCATCCTTGAATATGTCGCCGGGCACGACCTGGAGTTGGACCGGTTTGCCTCCGCTGAGGCGCAGGTCGCGGCTGTTGCTGATGATATTGCTTATAATGCCCATGACATCGACGACGGCCTTCAGGCCGGGCTGTTTTCCCTCTCTGACCTAAGATCGGTCCCTCTGATTGGTCCCATTGTTGAAGATGTGGCGCGTGAATATCCTGACCTGGACGATGCAAGGCGTGTCCATGAAATCGTCCGTCGGCTGATCGGCGCGATGGTGAATGATGTTATTTTTGAGTCCCAGCGTCGCATGGCAGACCTAAAACCTGAGCGGCCGGAAGACGTTCATAGCCTTAAGGCCGCGTTGGTGGGGTTCTCCGGAGATATGGCGCACAACGATAAAGCCTTGAAGGGATTTCTTTTTCCCAATATGTACCGGCACCATCGCGTCACCCGGATGGCGGACCAAGCTGTACGCGTTGTTCACGACCTTTTTGAGCTCCTCCATGAGGAGCCAGATAAGCTGCCATTGGATTGGCAGGGGCAGATGGACGGTCCTCATGGAGTAAAAACAGCGCGGCGGGTGGCGGATTACATTGCAGGCATGACCGACCGGTTTGCCTTGGCAGAACACACGAGACTATTTGGCCCCGGTTTGTTGATATGAATGTTTTTGCAGAAATTAGGACGAAAATTCTCAGCGTTATTGAGGCGGAGATCGCTGCCGGCGGTTTGCCGGTAGGTTTGAAGCTGGGTGCCATAACCGCTGAACCGCCGCGTGACCCCAGCCATGGCGATGTTTCCACCAATGCGGCGATGGTGCTCGCGAAACCGGCGCACATGAAGCCGCGTGATGTGGCGGAAAAGATCGTCGCCCGGCTCTCAAACCTGGATGGCATCACCTCGGCTGACATTGCGGGACCCGGGTTTATCAACCTGAAGCTTGAGCCCAGCAACTGGCAGTCGGTGGTCCGTGAAGTATTGAAAACCGGGATTGCCTTTGGTGGCAGTACTTTAGGGCAGGGACAGCCCGTCAACGTTGAGTATGTCTCGGCCAATCCCACAGGCCCGCTGCACGTTGGCCACGCCCGCGGCGCTGTCTTTGGCGACGCACTGGCGGCGCTGTTGCAAAAAGCTGGCTATGCCGTCACCAAGGAATACTATGTTAATGACGCCGGGGCGCAGGTGGACTCTCTCGCGAGGGCCGTCCACTTCAGGTATCTCGTCGCCTTAGGGCAAAAGAGTGAAGCGGAGTTTGATGCTGCGGCAGAGGCCGGTGAGGTTGAATACGCCGGTGAATATTTAAAAGACGCGGCTGCTGCTTTGGCCGCCCGTGATGGCGATCAATGGGCGGGTGAATCGGAAGAGACCTGGCTGGTCCCGGTGCGTACTTTTGCCATCGAGGCCATGATGGACATGATCCGTGAAGACTTGGCTGCTCTTGGCATTGAGCAGAGTGTCTTTACGTCTGAGAGAGGGCTCGTTGAAGCCGGGCAGGTCGAGGCGGCGATCGCAGATTTGGAAAAAGAAGGCTTGGTTTACACAGGCGTTCTGGAGCCGCCAAAGGGGAAGGTCCCTGACGACTGGGAACCAAGGCCGCAACTCCTGTTTAAGTCGACTGAATTTGGCGATGATATTGACCGCCCTTTCAAGAAATCTGATGGCTCGTGGACCTATTTTGCCTCAGATGTCGCTTACCATCGCGATAAGTTTGACCGTGGCTTTGCCGACATGATTGATGTCTGGGGGGCAGATCACGGCGGGTATGTGAAGCGCATGCAAGCCGGCGTTAAAGCGCTGTCGCACGGTGAGGGCTCCCTGGACGTCAAACTCTGTCAGTTGGTCAAGCTCTTCGACAACGGCGAGCCGGTTCGCATGTCCAAACGGGCGGGAACGTTTGTCACGCTGCGCGATCTTATCGATGCTGTCGGCAAAGATGTCGTGCGTTTCATTATGCTGACCCGCAAGAATGATGCCCCGCTGGACTTCGACTTCGCCAAGGTGACCGAGAAATCTAAAGACAACCCGGTCTTTTACGTCCAATACGCTCATGCGCGTATTCACTCGGTGTTTCGTCATGCGTCAGATGTATTGCCAGGCGTGGAACTCTCAGATAGTGCTCTCGCAAAGGCGGACTTGTCCCTTTGCAGTGACGACGATGAATTGGCCGTAATGCGTATGGTGGCGTCCTGGCCGCGCATTATTGAGGCGGCGGCCATTGCACATGAACCACATCGTATTGCGTTCTATTTGTATGACTTGGCGTCGCAACTCCATGCGTTATGGAACCGTGGCAATGAAAATGCAGAACTGAGATTTTTATTACCGGATCAACCCGATACGTCCGTTGCAAGACTGGCGCTTGTCCGCTCTGTTGCTGTGGTGATAGCGTCAGGTTTGGATGTGTTTGGCGTTGAGCCCGCAGAGGAGATGAGATGATGTCTCACCAGGGGCAGTTTTTAAGACACCCGTTGCGTCAATCAGACGGTAAAGAGGATGGTGGGTCGTTTACAGACCCGGTGTTCGACGATGAATATTACGGCCGGGACCAGGCTGGTGGTAAAGGCCGGACCATTGGCTTGGTTGTCGGTGTTGTTGTCGGAGCGATCATTGCCGGTGCGGCAGCATGGACCGTGTTTGGTCCTGGCGCAGATCAAGACGCAGCCCGGACGCCTCTGATTGTCGCCAATCCTGAGCCTTACAAAGCCCGTCCTGATGATCCTGGTGGGATGCAGGTCGAGAACCAAGATAAGTTGGTGTACGAGCGTGTCGGTGGGGCGACAGCACCAGCGGGAGCTGAAAACATTTTACCGCCACCGGAAGCGCCTAAAGCGCCGGCGCCAGAGCCAGAGCTTGCTTCAGAACCTACCTTAGAGTCTGCACCAGAAAGTGTAACGGCTCCGATTGCGGTGCCAACGCCGTCCGCCGCCGCACCTCTTGCAGAGCCTGCGACTGTCCCGGAGGAATCTGATTTACCCCAGTCATCGCCGGTCGCTCCTGCGGCTGAAACAGCTGCGGCACCTGTGGTAAACGCCACGCCAGAAGCTCAACCTGTTGCGCCAGCTCAATCAGTGCCATCAGCGGGAACGCCATCAACAGGAACTATTGATCCGCTGTCAGGAGATCATCTCATTCAGATCGCTGCTTTAAGATCAGAGGAGGCGGCACAAGCAGAATGGCAGCGTATCAGCAGCCGCTCTTCCAGTTTACTCGCGGCATACCGGCCTGTAATCGTGCGCGCCGATCTTGGCGAGCGGGGCATTTTCTTCAGATTACGCGCTGGGCCTTTAAATGGGCGTGCCGCAGCTGATAATTTGTGTGCGGCTTTGGCGGCGGAAAACATCGGCTGTCTTGTCGTTCGTAATGAGTAGTCCAGTCGGCCCTATATCCGCTGCAGTCTATGGATGTTCAGGGCTCACGCTGACGGACGCGGAGCGCGCTTTTTTTAAAACGACTAATCCGCTTGGCTTTATTCTGTTTGCCAGAAACGTTGATTCGCCTGAGCAGGTTCGACGTTTGGTGATGGAGTTCAGAGAGAGTGTGGGCAGAAATGCCCTGGTTTTGATTGACCAGGAAGGCGGCCGCGTTCAGCGTTTAAGGCCACCTCACTGGCGATCTGCACCGCCGTTCAGAGCGTTTGGCGAAGTTTATGCCCAGAAGCCAGAACGCGCACTCAAGGCCCTGAGGATTAACATGCAGTTGATCGGGGCTGAACTTGCGGAACTGGGCATTGATGTCGATTGTGCGCCCTGTTTGGATGTACCCGTGCCTGGGGCCCATGATGTGATTGGCAATCGCGCGTTATCTGAAGACCCCAGTGTTGTTGCCGTGATGGCTGAGGCTGCGTGCCAGGGTCTGATGGATGTTGGTGTTGTGCCCGTGATTAAACATTTGCCTGGCCATGGTCGGGCAGGGGTCGACAGTCACGCTGCGTTGCCGGTTGTTGATACGTCAGTGATTGATCTCCAAACTTCTGATTTTGTGCCGTTTCGGGCGGTCTCAAAGCTGCCAGTAACCGCGATGACCGCTCATGTGGTCTATTCCGCCCTGGATGAGTCCCAGCCTGCAACATTGTCTCAGAAGGTTATTTCTGAGGTGATCCGTAAAGACTTCGGCTTTGAAGGACTTTTGTTCAGCGATGATCTGGGGATGAAGGCTCTTAGCGGTTCGTTTACAGATCTTGCTGAAGCCTGTCTTAAAGCGGGCTGTGACGTGGCGCTGCATTGCAGCGGCGTTCTCTCAGAAATGGAAGAAATGGCTCCGGGCGTTTCTGCGCTCTCTGAGAATGCACACCAGGCGGTGGAACAGCTGGATGCTTATCGTGGTCAGCCGCAACTCAGTATTGATAAGAATATGGTCTCTTTCGAGGTCGCGTCTCTCCTAGACGCCGCAGCCTAAAGCAGAAGATATGCTCTACACAGCCTCAACCTGGATTCTGCCTGCTTTGCTGGCGATAACGCTGCACGAAGCAGCGCACGGTTATGCCGCCATGTATTTTGGCGACCCAACGGCGAAGGATCAGGGCCGGGTCTCTTTAAACCCGTTTCGCCATGTGGATCCGGTTGGTACCTTTTTATTACCTGCCCTTCTCATTTTAAGCCGCGCCCCATTTGTTTTTGGCTGGGCAAAGCCAGTTCCGGTGAACTTTGGCCGACTAAGGAATCCACGTCGGGATATGGTCTGGGTGGCGGCGGCTGGGCCTGCGATTAATTTGTTTCTGGCGCTGCTCTCCGCACGGTTGATTTATCTGGTCCCTGAAGTGCCAGATGGTGCCGACCAATGGATGTTTGATACATTAAGAAATAGCTTATTTCTCAATGTGATATTGTTTGTTTTTAACCTAATTCCTTTACCGCCTTTAGACGGTGGACGGATCGCAGTCGGATTACTTCCAATACCCCTCGCACGACGCTTGGCGCAGCTAGAAAAATACGGCATGTTCCTGATTATCGGTTTGCTTCTCGGGCTGCCTTGGCTGGGATCTATGATCGATGTTCCGATACGGCCTTTCGAGTGGGTGATTATGCCCATCGTAGAGGCCGTCATCACCGGAATTGCATATCTCGCTGGATTGATCTGAGGAGATCGCCCTAATCATGGACGAACGTCCACCTTTTCAAGAAGATGAGCGGCCGATAGCCGCAGAAACGGCCACCAATCCGGACGATTTGGTGTTGAACCTTGGCGGCTTTGAAGGGCCGATCGATGTTCTGTTGACGCTGGCGCGCGATCAGAAAGTGGATTTGATCCACATTTCGATTTTGGAACTGGCCGAGCAATATCTGGTTTTTGTGGATGCTGCGCGCATCCATAACCTGGAATTGGCTGCAGATTATTTGGTTATGGCGGCGTGGCTGGCCTATCTCAAATCCAAGATTCTCCTGCCGCGTGAGGAGGAAGATGAGCCCTCTGCGTCGGAAATGGCCGATGCCTTGCGCTGGCAACTTCTCCGCCTGCAATCCATGCAGGAAGCGGGCAAAAAGCTCATGGAACTGCCGCGCAAAGGGCAGGGATTCTTCACACGTGGCGATCCGGAAGGGCTGCCAGTGTCGTACACCTCAGTCTACGATATCTCACTCTACGACTTGCTCCGCGGCTATGCTCGGTCGCGTCAAGAAGGGCCGCCTAAGGCGCTGGAAATAGAACCCATCGACATGTATTCGATTGATGACGCGATCGAACGCCTGCGCAGCATCCTTCCGAATGTGCCCGATTGGACCAATCTTGCAGCCTTTCTGCCAAAAGAAGGTATGTCACCGTTTAAACGTAGATCTGCGATTAGCACCACTTTGTTGGCGATATTAGAACTGGTTCGGCAGGGTAAAGCCGACGTTCGTCAAGACGGTGGGGCATTTTCGCCAATTTTTCTGAAGCCGGCAAACCGGCCTGAACTTGTGGAGTCCGAATGACTGTTTCCGAAGCTGCATCTGATGAGAACGTGGTCGAGTTGGTTGCCGATAATGATGAACTTGACGCAGTCATCAATGATGAACTTGAGCAGATCACCGTTGATGAAGATATGCGACTGGTTGAGGCTCTGATTTTTGCCTCTGCAACAGCGGTGACGGAGCGCAGCATCAAGGAACGCCTTGATGAGTCTGCCGATGTGACCAGTATTCTCGGCAAGTTGAAGGCGCTGTATAAAGGCCGTGGCGTCGAGTTAACCCGGGCCGGAAACCGCTGGTTTTTTAGGACAGCGCCCGATCTTGGCGATCGCTTAAAGCTAGAGAAAATGGTGCCGAGAAAGCTCAGTCGTGCTGGTACTGAAACCCTGGCCATTATCGCGTATCACCAGCCAGTCACCCGCGCCGAAATTGAAGAAATCCGCGGTGTTGTGATCAGCAAGGGAACCATCGACATCCTTTTGGAAGAAGGCTGGATTAAGCCGAAAGGCCGACGTCATACACCAGGTCGTCCCGTCACATGGGGAACCTCAGACGCGTTCCTCGACCACTTTGGTCTGGAATCGCTGAATGATTTACCGGGGATCGATGAGTTAAAGGCAGCGGGTCTGCTGGATAGCCGACAGGGCCTTGCCGCATACAACGCCCGCGCCAATGACAGCGACACCTTACTCTTTGATACTGAGGAGTCTGACGAAATGCTTGAGCCTCTTGAGGGAGGCGACGAAACGCCATCTCCAGAAGAGGCTATGGCAGAGGATTTCGCCGAAGAGAGTGAGGAAGCGGACGCTGACGCTGACGTTGAGATCAAAGAAAATGTCGAAAACGGCATTGATGAGAGTTCTCAAGCTGCGCATGAAGAGCTTCAAGATGTTTCTATTGACGAAGACGAAGCCGAAAACGTTATAGATTCAGGCTCTGAAGCTGAAAAACAGCAAGAGGACGAAGAAGCAAATCGAGGTTAATACCTTTTGGTCGAAAGCCGGTTTCCCTTGCGAAGGGTGATATTCAGCCCTAAGTACTTGAATGAAAGTTACTTTAGTTTAGGTGCCATTGCAGCACGCCGTAGTTTCTGCGATGATACAGCAACAACTTATGCAAAAAAGCATGGAGAATCAAAGACATGGGATCACTTAGTATTTGGCACTGGGTTGTCGTTCTTGTCGTCGTATTGCTGCTCTTTGGTAAGGGTAAAATACCAGCGCTGATGGGCGATGTGGCAAAAGGCATTAAGTCTTTCAAATCGGGACTTAAAGAAGATGACGACGAAAAAGCGGACGTAAAGAAGGCGATCGACGAAAACCCTTCAGAAGATACCGCTATGGCTAAAGAAAAAGACGAAGCGTCTTCGCGCGCCTAACTTTTTCAGGCCTATTGGTCCTTATGCAGGCAATTTTGCTGTCGCGACGAGTAAGGTAGGAACACCGTGTTCGGAATGGGCTGGTGGGAAATTTCTATTGTGGGTCTGATGATGATCCTTGTGCTTGGGCCCAAGGAACTTCCTCATGCCATGCGTACAATGGCCCGCATGATGAGAAAAGCGCGCCGCCTGGCGTCTGAGTTCCAGGGTCACATGGATGATTTGGTCAGGGAAGCAGACCTCGACGACGTCAGAAAAACAGTGAATTCCATTAAAAACCATGATGTTGGAGCCGCGATCAGTCAGGCTGTTGATCCTAAAGGTGAGCTTCAGTCAGACTTAAATTCCACCCTGGATGATGCCAAGAAGCAGGTTTCTGACATTAAGACCGCTGCTGGACCCACCCCCGCGTCCACGCCAGCAGCATCTCAGGTGACTCCGGTCACGACGATACCGGCTGCTCCAGCAGCAATCGAATCACCATCAACCAAAGCAGACGTGTCGGCACAGCCGGTGCCAGCCAAGACGGCCAAAGTCTCAGAACCTTCTGCGTCTGCGGGTAACGCCTAACTCCCATGGCAGAGGATCCTGATTCCCATACGATGCCGCTGCTCGATCATTTGATGGAGCTGCGGAACCGTCTGATCTGGACCATCCTGGGGTTTCTGATCACTTTTTTTGTGTGCTTCTATTTCGCGCAACCGATCTATGGCTTTTTGGTCAAGCCTTTAGCCGAGGTTATGTTGGAAGTCGGTGGCACCAACCGCATGATCTACACAGCGCTGACGGAGGCCTTTTTTACGCAGATTAAGGTTGGCTTTTTTGCAGCGGCGTTTGTCAGCTTTCCAATTGTTGCCAGCCAGCTATGGTTATTTATCGCGCCCGGGCTTTATAAGCACGAGAAGGGCGCACTTGCACCGTTTCTGGTGGCCAGCCCGGTCCTGTTTTTGGCCGGTGCTTCCTTCGTTTATTACTTCATCATGCCCATGGCGTGGCGTTTTCTGCTTCAGTTCCAGACCGGCGCGGACGAGAGCGTGTTGCCGATTGAACTGGAAGCCAGGGTGGGTGAATACCTTGGTCTGGTAATGAAGTTGATTCTGGCCTTCGGGATCAGCTTTCAGATGCCCGTCTTGCTGGTTCTGCTGGCCCGGGTGGGTATTGTTTCAGCCGATGGACTGGCCGAGAAACGCAAGTACGCGATTGTCGGGGTGTTTGTCTTTGCTGCTATTGTCACGCCTCCTGATGTGATCAGCCAAATTGGCCTCGCCGTACCGATGATGATTCTCTATGAAATCAGTATTTATGCCTGCCGCATTATCGAGCGAAAACGCGAAGAGGCTTGGGCAGAAGATGTTGAAGACGATGAATTCGAAGATACGGACTTCAATGAGGCCTGATCTTAGAGTTCAGTCTTGGGGCGATAATCCTGGTGTGTGATCGCGGTGGACGGTTGGCCTAGGGTTCCGTATAACCCGCGTCCATATACTTCACCTCAGCGGCTAGACCTCCCATGCATGATTTAAAGTGGATTAGAGACAATCCAGAAGCCTTTGACAGCGGCCTTAAGCGTCGCGGTCTGGAGCCTCTGTCGGGCAGCATTTTAGCGCTGGATGAGCGCAACCGTGAGGCTGTGACCAAGCTCCAGACGCTTCAAACAGAGCGCAACGAAAGCTCGAAAAAGATTGGTCAGGTCAAGAAAGAGGGCGGAGACGCCTCTGAGATCATGGCCGCAGTGGCAGCGCTCAAAGATGAAATGGCGCGCCTGGAAGACGAACAAAAGGGGCTTTCGGACGATCTCCGGTCACTTTTGCTTGGCATTCCAAACCTCCCCCATGATGACGTTCCAGATGGTCTGAGCGAAGACGACAATGTTGAAGTGCGCAAGGTCGGAGAGCCCCGCACTTTTGACTTTGAGGTCAGGGACCATGTTGCGCTCGGCGAAGGTCTGGGCGGTATGAAATTTGATGCCGCAGCAAAGATGTCCGGCGCACGATTCACGGTCCTGATGGGTCCACTGGCGAGGTTGGAGCGGGCGATTGCCCAATTCATGCTTGATACGCACACGGAGCAGAACGGTTACACCGAGGTCATGCCGCCGCTGCTGGTGAAAGATCAGGCGCTGTTAGGTACGGGGCAACTGCCGAAATTTGCCGATGATCTTTACAAGACTCAGGATGATTTATGGTTGATCCCAACAGCCGAGGTCTCACTGACCAATCTTGTTGCGGACAGCATTTTAACGGCTAGCGAATTGCCGCTTAGATTTACGGCCTTCACACAATGTTTCCGCCGGGAAGCTGGCGCTGCGGGCAAAGACACCCGAGGCATGATCCGGCAACACCAGTTTGAAAAAGTCGAACTGGTCTCGATCGTTGAGCCGGAGCAATCCGCGGATGAGTTGGACCGCATGACGGCCTGTGCCGAGGGAATTCTACAAAAGTTGGAGCTTCCTTACAGAGTCATGGCGCTATCGACCGGTGACATGGGATTTGGAGCAAACCGGACTTATGATCTGGAAGTCTGGCTGCCTGGTCAAAACCTGTACCGAGAGATTTCATCGTGCTCAAACTGCCTAGACTTTCAGGCGCTGCGCATGGGGGCGCGCTATAAGCCGGAAGAAGGGGCAAAGGGAACGCGCCCAGTGCACACCTTAAATGGCTCTGGTCTGGCCGTCGGCCGGACCCTGGTGGCTATCTTAGAGAATTATCAACACCAAGACGGTAGTGTTCATATACCAGAGGTTCTTAAGCGTTATATGGGCGGTTTAGAGGTCATACCGCCAGTTCAGGGGTAGTGAAGTTATGTTTACGCCGGTCGATGATCTCTCGGGCAGCAGAATACTTCTGTCCAATGACGACGGTATAGACGCCCCCGGGCTGGCAATATTAGAGAAAATAGCCCGCACACTGACCGATGATGTCTGGGTGGTTGCCCCTGCCAGAGAACAAAGCGGAGCCGGGCACTCCTTAACTCTGCATCACCCTTTGCGGCCCACGCAATTGGGCGAAAAACGTTTCATGGTAGACGGTACGCCGACGGATTGTGTTCTGGTGGCCGCTCAACACATCATGACGGACTTTCCACCCGATTTGGTTTTGTCCGGCATCAACATGGGCGCAAACCTGGGCGAAGATGTTCATTACTCCGGCACGGTGGCTGCGGCTCTGGAAGCGACGTTGCAGGATATCCCGGCCATTGCTTTTAGCCAAATCATGAACGGCAGCCCCAATTGGGAGACAGCAGAGCATTATGCCGCCGACCTGGTTCGCTCAGTTTGCAAGGCAAGTTGGGGCCGTAATACATTGATTAATATTAATTTTCCGGACTTAGCGGTTGATGATGTGAAAGGCGTTAAACTCGCCATTCAGGGCAAACACAAGCTGGGTGATGAATTGATCGTTCGCGAAGACCCCAGGGGGCGGCCCTATATCTGGATAGGCCCGCCGCGTGTGCATGACACTCAGGATGAAACCACAGACTTGAGTCTGACAGCGGCCGGGTACATTGCGGTTACGCCCCTGTCTGTCGATCTGACGGATCGCGACACCTTGTCCGCTTTGAAGCAGGTTCTCGAGTGAGCCAGGACTCTCGCCGCATTCGTTTGATCATGGACCTCCGTAATTCTGGAGTCACTGATACGGCTGTGCTTTCAGCGATGGAACGTATTCCTCGCGAAAATTTCGTGGAAGAGTCTTTTTTAGACCAGGCTTGGGCCAATCGCGCTTTACCGATTTCTTGTGGTCAGACCATAAGCCAGCCGCTTGTGGTCGGGTTGATGACGCAGGCGCTCAAACTGTCTGATCGACATAAAGTGCTTGAGATTGGAACCGGTTCTGGCTACCAGGCCGCCATTTTATCGCGCTTGTGCCGTCGTCTTTACACGATTGAACGGCATGATGACTTATTGGCTATCGCCGAAGAACGTTTTACAGCCATGTCTCTGCACAACATTACCACGCAGTCGGGTGATGGCTGGAAAGGCTGGCCACGACAGGCCCCCTTTGACCGCATTCTTGTTACTGCCGCTGCGCCCGTGGTGCCCCAGGACTTGGTGGCCCAATTGTCTGACGAGGGCGGCATCATGATACTGCCGGTCGGCGGTGAGTCTGCTGACGATCAAATGGTGGTCAGGGTTACTAAGAATCAAGGACGATTGGAGTCAGAGCCGCTCTTTCCAGTCAGGTTTGTACCTTTGGTTGAAGGTGTACCCGATGGTCGTAGTCGCCGCGAGAATTGATTATCTTGCGAAAGGCGAGTTCCGTTCGTATCGTTCCCCGCCATGAGAAACGTTTTATTTAGAATCACCCAAATAGCCCTGATTTTTCTGGGATTGGTTGCTTGTGCCCCAAGTTGGAGTCCGCCGCCTGGTTATCGCGGCGGCCTTTTGCTTGGTCAGGGTGTACCGGAAACCGTCACGGTTCAGCGTGGCGATAGTGTGTATCTCATTGCGCGGCGTTTCAATGTCCCGATGAAGTCCATCATCGAGCGAAACGGTCTTCAGCCGCCTTACGTTTTGTATCCCGGACAGGTTCTCAAACTAGATCAACCGAGGTTACACACCGTTCGACAGGGCGATAGCTTGTACGGGATTTCACGCCAGTATGGCGTAGACATGCGGGCCTTGGCGCAAAAGAACGGACTAGTATCTCCTTATACGATTTATCCAGGACAGCAGTTGGCAATGCCTGGCAGTTCAACAGTGATTGCCAGTTCAGCATCAATGCCTACAAGTTCTTCGGAGTCATCTGATCAGTCTCGTCGTGGTCCGTCGAGCACTGCGCCAGTGGTTTCAGCACTGCCACCCGTAGCCCCACCAGCACCGCCCGTGCGCGCCGGCAGCCGTTTTGTTTGGCCCTTAGAAGGCAGGCTGCTCTCGAAATTCGGTCCTAGCGGTCAGGGGCTACATAACGATGGAATCAATATTGAGACAGAGCGCGGTGCGTCGGTGCGCGCGGCCGAAAACGGCGTGGTGGCGTATTCAGGGAACGAACTACAAGGATTTGGTAATTTACTTCTGTTGAAACATGCTGACGGTTGGATGACTGCATATGCGCACAACGATGAGTTGCTCGTCCGGCGCGGTGATACGGTTAGCCGGGGACAGGTCATCTCCAGAGCCGGCAGCAGCGGGAATGTGCGTTCACCGCAATTGCACTTTGAATTAAGGCGCGGGACAAAAGCCGTTGATCCCTTGGAATATCTTTCAACGTTTGGAAGTTAAGTGTTCGCGTCTTAACCGGCTGTGTACCGTTTGGCCTGACTTTCAGATGTTTTAGTGTCACGGTGGCAACATAGAAATTTTGGAGAGGAGGCTTCTCATGGGCAGTGGTTCAGAAGGTGTGATGTTTAATAAAAGCATATCCAAGCGGACATTTTTGGCCGGCACGGCAGCAATCGCGGCTTTAAGCACCCAGACTTTTGGAATACGCAGTGCCATGGCGCAAAATAGCGAGTGGGATCTGATCATTGTTGGTGGTGGAACCGCTGGTATGCCAGCTGCACTGTTTGCTGCAGATCGCGGAGCCAAGGTTTTGGTGATCGACAAGGCGCCACAACTCGGTGGCACCATGGATCGTTCAACCGGTCAGGTCGCAGCATCGGGAACCGTCTGGCAAAAAGAACAGGGGATCGAAGATTCCCCGGACGCTCATTACGATGATGTCATGCGCATCAACCGCAATACCTCAGACCCGGCCCTCACAAGGCTTTTGGTCGACCATGCAGGCGATACCCTCAATTGGTTCGCGGCTCGGGGCTATACGATCATGGACAATCACCCGGTGATGGGCGGCGGTCATGAGCCATTCACTGTGCGCCGTTATCAGTGGAGCAAGGATCGTGCGAAAGCCTTTCAAAACATCATGGACCCGATGATCGTTGAGGCCCAGGCGTCAAAGGGTCTCAAAGTGCTGCTGGACACCGGCGCTGTGGATTTGATTCAAGACGAAACGGGCGCGGTGCGCGGCGTCGTCACCGAGAATGATACCGGTGAACGGGTTGATTACCGCGCCAAGTTTGTCTTGCTGACCAGTGGGGGCTGCATGGCCAACCCCCGGATGTTCCAGGATCTTCATGGCGTGCCGTTGTTCCGCGAGATTGCCTATCCTTACAGCCAGGGACAGGGTATTACGCTAGGTCTTGGCGCTGGCGGTTATGTGCGCGGTGGCGACAAATACGCAACGCTTTTTGGGACGATTTTAGAGAGTGATTATTACCCGGCACCGGCTTCGGCCGGGGCTGCGCTCGGTGTCACACGCCGGCCGCCCTGGGAAGTTTTTGTCAATGTGTACGGGGAGCGGTTTGTCAGGGAAGATCATCCCAGTATCGCACATCGCGAGTATGTTCTGGGTCAGCAGCCTGGGCATCGCCACTGGGCTATTTTTGATCAGCAAATTCTTGATACGGCGCCGCCGCTTATCCCAAGCTGGTCCCGCGAGCAACTCAATGATGCTTTTATTGATCACCCGATGTTCGCCAAGGCAGAAACCTTGGGCGAATTGGGCGTCAAGGCTGGGATTAATCCGCACAACCTTAAGCGTGACATTGAAGCCTATAATGCGAGCCTGTCGGCGGGGACGACCGATCCCATGGGACGTGAACACCGGCCGATGGCCGTTGGCACAGCGCCGTATTACGCCATTCGTCTGCAGGGCTGGAACGTGATGTCCTATGCAGGATTGGGTGTTGATGCCCAGCTCAGAGTAACGCGCGAGGACGGTACGCCGATTCCAAATCTTTACGCTGCAGGTGAGGTGACCGGAAACGCCACAACTGCAGGAAATGCGTTAACCAACGGCATGGGGGTTACCCCTGCGCTGACCTTTGGGCGTTTGCTCGGGCAAAGCATGATCCCGCTCAAAACCTAATCTGGGAGCGCGATGGCGATACCGTGCTCGCCAGCCAAATGCTGAATAAACTGCCAGGCGACCCGGCCGGAGCGGGAACCCCGCGTGACGCTCCATTCTTTTGCCTGGGCGATTAAGTCGTCCGTTGTGATGGTGATGCCAACAGCGTTTGCGTATCCCGATACGATTTTGAAATAAGTGTCCTGGTCCAGGTGGTGAAAGCCGAGCCAGAGACCAAAACGGTCTGAGAGAGAAACCTTTTCCTCAACAGCTTCTCCGCGATGGATGGAGACAGCCCTTTCATTTTCAATCATGTCGCGGGCCATCATATGGCGACGGTTGGATGTGGCGTAGAAGACCACATTATCTGGTCGTCCTTCTAATCCGCCCTCGAGAACGGCTTTGAGCGCCTTGTATCCGTCGTCCAGGCCCTCAAACGTCAGATCATCGCAAAAAACGATACAACGCCGGTCTTGCAGGCGCACGATATCCAACAATTTCGGAAGCGTCGGAATATCTTCCCGGTGGATTTCGATCAGTACCAAAGCATTATTTTTGGATAGCAGGCTGTTTACTTGGGCATGTATGGCTTTGACGATGGAACTCTTGCCGGTGCCGCGCGCGCCCCATAGTAGCGCGTTATTGGAGGGAAGCCCCGCAGCGTGATTGTGAGTATTTTTTAATAGTGTCTCCCGCTGGGAGTCGATGCCCTGCAGCAGCGCTAGCGGCAACCGATTCACCTTTGCAACAGGTTTGAGAGTCCCATTGGTTGGCTCCCAAACAAAGGCGTCGCCGTCTTGCAAGCTTTTACTTTCTTTTTTGGGCGGCGAGAGGCGGTCTAGGGCATCGGCAAGGCGGGTGATTTGGGCCAAAAGCGCGTCATCTGTCATATTTTTTACCTGATCTGCTGAGAGAATCTTGTTTCTCGTGAAAACGTTACCAACTCATTTCAAGCCTGCAAGGGTCGAAGATCATTTGCATCCCTGTTGGGCGTGGGTATAGTCCCGACAATTCAATCAAAACCGAGGGATTTCTGCATGTTTATTACTCCAGCCTACGCTCAGGCCGCCGGTGCAGCCGGTGCCGGAAGTGCTTTTACGGCTTTCATTCCAATTATCCTGATTTTTGTGGTCTTTTATTTTCTGCTTATTCGCCCTCAACAGAAGCGGATGAAAGATCATCAGGCCATGCTGAATGCTGTGCGTCGCGGTGATAAAGTTGTGACCAACGGCGGCATCGTTGGCACGGTGACGAAGGTGCTGACAGAGGAGCGTGAATTGCAAGTTGAGATCGCAGAAAATGTTCGGATCCGTGTCAAGCAAGACATGCTGTCGAGCGTTGTCAGCAAGACAGACCCGGTTCCCGCTAATGACGACAAAGATAAAGACTAGTCACTTCAAACACTGAAAAGGTCAGGAGGCAGGGTGGCAATTTAAACGCTACCCCTCTTGAAAAACTCGCATGCTGGATTTTGGCCGCGGTAAAATCATAACCATCATTTTTGTGGTGCTCTTGGGTGCCTTCTTTGCAGTACCCAACGTGCTGCAGGGTGATCTGAAAGAAGACCTGCCGAGCTGGTGGCAGCCGGTCAACTTAGGTCTTGATCTGCGTGGCGGGTCATACCTGTTGATGGAAGTGGATATCAACGCGGTCCGTGAAGAGCAGTTTACCGACCTGCAAGAAGCCACGCGGCAAGCTCTGAGAGACGCCAAGATTGGGTATCGTAATCTGGCGGTTCGGGAAGACGCCGTGACAGTAGCCTTGCCAGACCCTAGCCGCATAGCCGATGCGCGACGGGCCATTGCGGCAGGTTCTGAGGATGTCGAGTTCGAAAACCAAGAAGGCGGGCGTCTTCGCATCACGTTATCGGACCAAGTGCTGTTGGACCGCCAATTGGCGGCTGTGACTCAATCCATCGAGATTGTGCGTCGGCGGGTTGATGAGTTTGGAACCTCTGAAGCAAGCATTCAACGTCAGGGTCAGGACCGCATTATTATTGAACTGCCGGGTATTGATAATCCAGAGCGGGTCAAAGACATCATTGGTCGGACAGCCAAGTTAAATTTCCATCTCATGGCACCTGGATATTCCGGCCCGGTCCCATCAGCCACTGATATTCCGGCAGGTGCTATGGCCGTACCTGACGCTGCAGGGTCTGGCGGTGTTTATGTGGTTCAGCGCCGGGTGTCCGTCCCAGGAGAGATGCTGGTTGATTCCCAACCTAGTTTCCAAGACGGACAACCCGTTGTTTCATTTAGATTCAACACCCAGGGTGGTCGACGCTTTGGGGCCATCACATCTCAGAATGTAGGGCAAAACCTGGCAATTCTGCTTGATGACGAAGTGATCAGCGCGCCAAACATTAGAAGCGCGATTCCGGGTGGGAGCGGCATTATTGAGGGGGGCTTTACCGTTCAAGGTGCGCAAGACTTAGCGTTGCTGCTGCGCGCTGGTGCTTTACCTGCACCGCTTACCATTCTGGAAGAGCGCACTATTGGGCCAGGACTTGGTGCTGACTCTATCGAAGCTGGTGAATTTGCAAGTGTACTAGGGCTTATCCTGGTCGCCATCTTCATGGTGATGGTCTACGGCATGTTCGGCGCATTTTCGGTCATTGCACTGGGGGCGAACCTCCTGCTCATTTTAGGGGCGCTGAGTGCAATTGGAGCGACACTGACCTTGCCAGGTATCGCAGGAATCGTTTTGACCGTTGGTATGGCGGTCGATGCCAATGTGTTGATCTATGAACGGATGCGCGAGGAGATTAAGACCGGCCGCACACTGTTCAATGCTCTAGATTCTGGCTTTAAACAAGCATTCAAGACCATTATCGACTCAAACTTAACAACACTGATCGCGGCGATGCTGCTGTTCTGGTTCGGCAGTGGTCCGGTGAAGGGCTTTGCTGTAACGCTCGGTCTGGGCATTTTGTCGACGCTGTTTACGGCGACAATGGTTTCAAGGCTTATCATTGTGTTGTGGGTGAGACGCAAGAAACCAACCACCTTACCAATGTCTCCCGGTGAGCATGCCAAAACGGGCCCGTTCAAGCCGTTAATTTTGTCTATGCCGCAGGAATTTAGCTTCGACTTCATTGGCAAGCGTTCGATTGCAATCGCGTTTTCAGCACTCCTGATTCTTGCTTCGCTTGGTTCATTGGCGACTCAGAAACTGAATTTCGGCATCGATTTTGCTGGCGGTATCTTGATGGAAGTCCGAGCTGAGCAGCCTGTTGAAGTGAGCACTGTGCGCAACCAGGTTGGCGGGCTGGGGCTTGGTGATGTGTCTATCACCACATTCGGGGATGAGGGACGTGACCTGTTGATCCGTATTCAGCGTCAAGATGGAGAAGAGGATGCTCAGACGGCTGCGCTTGCCTTGGTTCAGGAAACATTAGGCGACGGATATGAGTATCGACGCACAGAACTGGTTGGACCGAAAGTCGGTCAAGAACTGGTGGTTGATGGTGCGTTAGCTGTTGGCTTGGCGCTGCTCGCGATCTGCGTTTATATCTGGTTGCGATTTGAGTGGCAGTTTGCTGTGGGTGCCACATTGGCTTTGACCCACGACGTTATTGCTACGCTTGGTTTGTTTTCGATCTTCCAGTTGGACTTTAATCTGACCACTGTTGCGGCTGTGCTGACCATAGCTGGGTATTCCATCAATGATACTGTGGTGGCTTATGACCGTGTCCGAGAAAAGCTGAGGAAGTATAAGAAGTTGGCCTTGCCAGATCTGGTTAATTTGGCGCTCAATAAAGTATTGTCGCGTACCTTGATGACAAGTTTCACGACTCTCCTAGCTGTAACAGCGTTATCCATATTCGGAGGCGAAGTTCTGCGGGGCTTCAGTACCGCTTTGATGTGGGGGGTTATTATCGGAACCTATTCGTCGATTTATGTCGCCATGCCTGTGTTGATCTACTTTGATCTGCGTCATGAAGACCTTGATGGCAGTACAGACCGCAATCTGTCCCAGGTGCCAGAAAGCGAACGGGCCTAAACTTTAATGCTGTTTTAGGCCCGAGCGCTGTCATGGACCTAACACGCATGGAGCCGACGGACCGTCAGCATATTCAGAAGTACAGCGCTGATGGTTTTACCGTTTCTGGTGTTGTGTTTCCTGGCGCTGTCTTGGTGTTCTCTCAAGAATCTCTAAGCTGGCCTGTCACCTCCTTCAATACTCTGACACTCGGTGACTTTGAGCCGATCATGGCTCACTCTGGTCAAATTGATCTCTGTTTGCTGGGCTGTGGAGACCGTATGGCCATGGTGCCAGCGAATATACGGGACGCTGTTCGTAGGCTGGGGATCGGCATTGAACCTATGGATACGGGGGCCGCTTGCCGCACCTTTAATGTGCTACTGGCCGAAGGACGAGCGGTTATGGCGGCTTTGATTCCGCCTAAGTCAGCGGCTTATTCCAGATAAAAAAAGGGACCGGCAAGCCGGTCCCTTTTCTCAAAATATGTAAGTGTTGCTAGAACACGAAGTTCTGTGCGGCAACCATG
Source organism: Rhodospirillaceae bacterium (assembly GCA_040221475.1). Lineage (GTDB taxonomy): Bacteria > Pseudomonadota > Alphaproteobacteria > Rhodospirillales > Rhodospirillaceae > WLXB01. The sequence goes on from JAVKEJ010000053.1 coordinate 493,578, forward strand.
CAGAACAACATTGGGACTGAAAGCAATGTGTTGGTCCGTGAGAACAGCATTGCCGTCCGTGCGGCCTTTGCTTTGGTTTCTGCATCAACTTCAACCATACCAAGAGCTTTCTTTTGGTTTGGCCAAATCACAAACCAAACGTTGAACCACATGATGGCTCCAAGCCACATGCCAATTCCGATGATTGTTGACTCACCACTTACCATAATCGCGTCAATGAGGTAGCCACTGATCATGGCCAGGATGAGGCCGGTAATGATGGTGGCCATTGCACCCCAGCGGAACCAGAATAGGGCAGCTGGAGCAATTACCTTGCCAATGGCTGGTTTTTGCTCATCTGGAATGTTCGGCATATTCGGAATTTGAACGAAGTTGAAATACCAAAGTAAGCCGATCCACATGATGCCACTCAAAACGTGGAGCCAGCGGAAAAGGAATTGCCAGAAGATAATATCTGGCGTGGTGTATCCGTTGAGTAGAAAGACCAAGATTGTCAGTATGAAACCGGCAATAATTGTCTTGGGCAATGATTGAAGAATAGAAGCCATCTGTCTCCCCTTGTGTTGTGATAGACGGACGCAACCGTCCTACAGATTTGTCGTCCAAGCATATCTTACTGATTTTTGCCATCTCCGCAACGAAGACAGAAAGCGAATCAAGGGTTTAGTGGTTCTTAGCGGCTAGCTCCGCGGCCTTAAATCCACTCTTAATTGCACTCTCTAACGTGCACGGCAGCCCGGTATTGACCCAGTCTCCAGCGAGAAAGACGTTGTTAAGACTGGTTTCTGGGCCTGGCCGATGTTTGACGAAGGTGGCATCCTGAATTGGTGTTGCGCGCCGTTCGATAATGATGCGCGCCAGGGGGAGAGGTTCATTTGCGATGTTTAAGGACTTTTGTACGTCTGCCCACAGGGCCTCAGCAATGTCGTCCTGTGATTGAGCGGCGAGTGCGGTATCGCCACTCACCGTGACACTTACCAAATTTGGCCGAGTGAAAACCCATTGTGCACACCCCCGGATGACTCCGGTCATACTTGTAGCTTTTTCCCCTGTATCAAAGTGAAAATGGGCGTTCACGATGGGAGACGGTGAAGGTGAAAAACGTTGTGGCAGAAAGCTTTGAACGGCGGGTGACCAGGGTGTGATGGCAAGGATGACTGTGTCTTCGGGCTTCAGGCTGACTGCTAATCCTCGAAATTCAAGATGTTCTGCCCGAGTCCGGCCTCTCACCGTGAGGAGGGGGGACCCGAACAAGACTGCCATTCCCAGCTTTTCGAGACGGCTTAGGGCGGGACTGACGAAGGTCTGGCCTAAGGTCGATCTCGGGATATAGGTGCGCAATCCACCAGTTGGTGACAACAGTATATTGCTTAGCGAACGACCGAGGAGATGGGCGGATGCCAATGAAGACGGCGTATTCATAACTGCGGTCGACAAGGGCTCCCAGAAGTTACGCCATCCATTTCCAGTCTGAGGCAGGCAGTCAGCAACGCTTTTGGCCGGTCCTGCAAATATTAAAATAAGGCCGCGCAGATAGTCCCAGACTGTGGTGTCACGCGCTCTGCGTGACGGACTAAAAATCCAATTGGGCAAGCGATTTGCGCCTGGCTGAAGTGTCCACCGATCATTAGTTATTAGATCAACAAATGGAATATGGCCTGACATATCGACAGGCACCAATTCATCTTCCGCATCAATAAGTTCAAGATATTTAAACACATTCGGATTTCCGCCGAGCACGGCGTGGCTGCCGTTGTCGATTGTTTGATCAAGGGATGCGTCAAAGAAAGATCGGCACCGTCCACCGGCGTGCTTCGTCGCTTCATAGACGACGACTTTCTTTCCGGCTGTTGCCAGCGAGACCGCCGCCGCCAACCCGGCGAGCCCAGCGCCAACAATATGCGTTGTGCTCGTCATCACGCACTCAGATATGCACGGCAGAGTGTTGTGACTTTTTGTATGCGCGTTAGTCGAATGCGCGATCCCTGTCTTCCTAGGCCATAGCGAAGAATTTTATCGAACAGGGCTTCATAGGATCGAAGCATAATCCATGCTGGGCGCGCTGACTTTGGTGGATTGCTAGACCAAAGTTTCTTGGCTGTGGTGAAGTGATTTTGAATGCGCGCTGCAATATGATTGCAAGCCGCTGGAAAACTGGGATGCCGGATCACGTCCATAGGCTTTCGCTCAGTGATGCCCGTAGCGACTAAAGCCTCATTCGGAACGTAAAGGCGTCCATTTTCCGCATCTTCTTGCAGATCTCTCAGAATATTGGTTAATTGCAGCGCTTGCCCAGTGGCATGGGCGAAGGCGGCAGACTCTGGTCCACGCCATCCCCAAATCTCTAAGCAGAGCACACCTACCGCCGTTGCGACTTGATCTGCATAGGCCGTCAGTTCTGCCCATGTTGGCGCGACTATAGGTCCGTTTGCGTCGGCTTCCATACCCTGGATTAACGCAATAAGAGAATCCTTGGGGAGGTTGCAGTGCTGGATTACGTCCCTTAACCCAAGGGCGAGGGGGTCAGTTAGGGGGCGCATATCCTGCTCCTTGCTGAAGCTTTTCTCGACAATCATCCGCCACTCATCCAGGGCAGAAAGTTTGGCAGATTTGCTTAAACCTCCATCGGCAATGTCATCGAGGGCTTTGCTATAAGCATAAAGTGCGAATAACGCTTGGCGACGAAATTTAGACTGCAGCAGCATGGGCCAATAGAACGAACTTCTGGCCGCGCGGACGCGTTTGGCAATTTCTGCATGGGCCAAGTCTAAATTCACAGTCGCAGAAACCTTTTTATGCCAGCGCCACCAGCCAGCATCCAGTCTCTCTTGGTGAGGGACACCTTAGTGCTTATAGGGTCGTTATGCCGGAGACGATATGACAGTTGGCGTGCAAGTTTAATGCATATGGCGGCTTCGGTTGCCAGTCCCCTATGGCGCAGAACGGTGGGCAGTTTCAGCGCGCGTTCGAGCAGAATGTCGGTGTGATCGAGCATGCGGTCCAGTGTGGTCCGCAGTCCAGCAGTTATGGACGGCTTTTTAAGATCATTTGCTGAGGTGCCGTCTTTTGTCATCCAATCGTTCGGAATATAAAGGCGCTTGAGACTGACCCAATCTTGCTTTGCATCTTGGATATGATTGGTGATTTGCAGGGCACTACACAGTGCATCACTGCTGGCTGTATCGATCTCTTCGCCATGCAACGCGATGAGGAACCGACCGACAGGGCAAGCCGAAAACCGGCAATAGTTTAGCAAGTCACCCCAGGTGCGGCAGGGCTTGTTTAGCGCATCGTGTTTGAAAGCCTCTAACAAATCAGTCGCTAGGTTGAAGTCCAGGCCACGGCTTTCTATGTGATCTTTTAGATGATTTGCGCTGTCGAGATCTTCTTGCAGAGCAGTGGTGGGTGCTTTTGATGGATTGGCTTTGCTTCGAAACACCTGTTCCATTCCAGTCAAACGGGCCATTTTTTCTGTGGCCTCAATGATCGGGGAGTCAGCAATATCATCCGCCCGGCGAGCGAAACGATAATAGGCGTGCACGTCTGTTCTCAGGTCTTTGGGGATGAGCAGGCTGCCGACCGGGAAGTTCTCTGTCTGTCGTGTTTTTGTTTGGGTCATGGATGCGTTGTAGACGAAGGTGAGCCTGTAGTGTAGGCGAGGATATGAGCAGGGAATAGGGATTGATGCCAGCGACCAAGACACTTTCTTACTGTGCGAGCCTGGTAGAGCGCCATAACCGCGATAGATTTCTGACGGCCTTATTTGCTCCGGTCGCGGTGCGGGAGCGCTTAATGACACTCTATGCCTTCAATGTGGAAATAGCGCGCATCCGCGAAACCGTGACCGAGCCCATGATCGGCCAGATGCGTCTGCAGTGGTGGCGGGACACCCTGACGGCCATTTCAGAGGGAAAAGGGCCGCCAAAGGGGCACCCTGTCGCGGAATCCTTGGCGGACTTAGTTGAGGGGATGAAGCTCTCTGCCACTTACTTTCATGATTTATTGGCAGCCCGCGAACAGGATATGGAGGATGAGCCGCCCGGCACCCTCGATGATCTGGTGGAGTATTGCCGGGGAACGTCTGCAACTCTGTCCCACTTGGCGTTGGAAGCGCTGGATGTGAAGGATGAAAAAACCCACTTTGCGGCAGAAAATGTTGGTATTGCCTGGGCGCTAACGGGCATAGCGCGCGCCGTTCATTTTTATGCGGCGGCGGGACGGACCTTTTTACCAGGAGAAGCTTTAACAGCGCATGGTTTGGCCATCCAGGACCTGCAAGACCCGAAGACCATTGGCCCGGCTCAGGGTATCATTCGTGATATTTGCGCACTGGCCCATCATCACCTGCAGATCGCGCGTGAGAATAGACGGGCGATTGATTTGCGCGGTCTGCCGGTTTTATTACCCGCGACGATTTCAACGGCTTATCTGAAGACCTTGAAAGAGGCGGAATACAAGATTGCCGATCCTCGCGTGGCATTACAAAAGGCGCCGGTTGCCCGGTTGTGGTGGAATGCGTGGCGAAAAACCTACTGAGCGTTATTCGGCAGCTTCTGCTGGTATGTTTAGCCAGGATTGCAGATCTCTTTTCCCACGGGCGGCATAAGCACCCTTACGATCCCGCCCTTTGAGTTTGCGTCCGTTTTCTTTTAGTCCTTCGGTTCCTTCAAGATCGGGGAACAAACCAAAATTGATGTTCATGGGTTGGTACGTCTCTTCCAAAGCACCGCCTGTGATATGCCCTTTTAGAGCCCCAAGCGCGGTTGTCAGGGGCGGAGGGGTAAAGGTTTGCCCTAACCGTTCGGCGGCGGCAAAGCGCCCGACCAAAAGACCGACTGCCGCACTCTCGATATATCCTTCGCACCCTGTGATTTGGCCAGCAAAACGAATACGGGGCATGGCCTTGAGACGGAAGGTGTCGTCCAGTAGGCGTGGCGCATTGAGGAAGGTGTTGCGGTGGATGCCACCCAGACGGACAAACTCAGCTTTCTCTAACCCAGGGATAGACTGGAAAACCTCTTTCTGTGCGCCATACTTCAACTTCGTCTGGAAGCCGACCATGTTATAGAGGGTGCCGAGGGCATTATCCTGACGCAGTTGAACGACGGCCCAGGCTTTTACATCGGGTTGGTGCGGATTGGTCAGGCCCACTGGCTTCATCGGGCCATAGCGCAGCGTTTCACGGCCTCGCTCCGCCATGACTTCAATGGGCAGGCAGCCTTCAAAGTAGGGTGTGTTTTTTTCCCATTCTTTAAATTCGGTCTTTTCACCTTCGATCAGAGCGTCGAGGAAAGTGTTGTATTGCGCCTGATCCATCGGACAGTTGATGTAATCAGAGCCTTCGCCTTTATCGTAGCGGGATTGAAACCAAGCTTTGTCAAAGTCGATGCTATCCTTGGTGACGATGGGTGCGATGGCATCGAAAAAGGCGAGAGAGTCTTCCCCGGTCAGACCACAGATCGCCTCACTTAAGGCTGGTGAGGTGAGGGGGCCGGTGGCGATAATAACACTGTCCCAGTCTTCAGGCGGGAGACCGGCAATCTCTTCTCTGGCGATAGTGATCAGGGGGGTATTCTCAATCGCCCGGTGCACGGCCTGAGAAAAGCCGTCACGATCAACCGCAAGGGCAGAGCCTGCCGGGACTTTATGGGTATCTCCGCACTTCAAAATCAAGGACTCGAGTGCCCGCATTTCGTGGTGGAGCAGTCCCACCGCGTTGAAGACAGAGTCGTCTGATCGAAATGAATTGGAGCAGACCAATTCTGCCAGGCGATCTGACGAATGAGCATCGGTCATGCGTACAGGCCGCATTTCGTGCAGGACAACCGGAATGCCGGCTTGTGCGATCTGCCAAGCGGCTTCAGAGCCTGCGAGACCGCCGCCAACAATATGAATCGGTTTTGGGTTTTCTAACATGCTGTGGGGGATAGCGGGGTCCGGGACGTCTGTCCAGAGTCTTCAATAGTACTCAACAGTCGAGGACTCGGGTGTTACTATGTACGGGCGCATTGTGAAGGATTAGAAATGTCAGATCAGAATTTTTATGTGGTTGGCGGGGAGTATGCCGATACGTCCTTTGAGCAGATTGTCGGCGGCGGTGAGCCAGAAGTCCATGGCCCATTTCCAGAGCGGCAGGCTAAGGAGTTTTGGCGTTCTATTACGGGCAAGACGATCGATAATGCGATGGTCCGATATGTCCTTAAAGCCGAGGATGAAATCAACGGCAAGGTCTATTGGGTTGTGGGTGGAGAATATGCCGACACGAAGTTTGAGGATCTGGCACTTGGTCAAGACTTAGAAGTTTTTGGGCCCTTTGAAAAATGGGAAGCCTTAGGGTTTTGGCGCGGCATTACGGCCAAGTCTGTCGACAATGCGTTGGTGCGGTATGATATTCGCAAGAATTGGACAGAGACATAAAGCCCGCACAATAGGATGCCCACAAGACTAACGCTGTGCTTTCCAGCGGCTGTTTTCATGGCTTTTGTCGTTTTGATCTCAGTCTCTATTCAGGGTGGTGATCCGGCTGAGTCTCGATATTTTAAAGATTGTGAGACCTGTCCAGAAATGGTGGTGGTGCCAACCGGCCAGTTCAGGCAGGGCGATCTGACCGGCGCGGGTGATGCCGATGAGCACCCAGTTCGCACGGTCGTGTTTTCCCGGCCGTTTGCTTTATCCCGCCACGAGATCACGTACGCTCTTTGGGATCAGTGTGTATTGGCTGAGAAGTGTACAAGCCTGTCAGAAGCAGATTTGCCTGCTGAAACGCGATCACAGCACCCCGTTCAAAATGTCAGTTGGTTAGAAGCCCAAGAATTTGTGACCTGGCTATCCGAAATCAGTCGTCAGAGTTACCGCTTACCGACGGAATCTGAATATGAATATGCAGCGCGCGCAGGGGCAACCTTACGCTACTCCTGGGGCGATACGCCGCAACGTCAGCACTCAAACTATGGAGCAGAGGAGTGTTGCGGCGGAGCTGCTGAAGGTTTTGACCTGTGGTCGGAGACCGGCCCAGTGGGTTCTCTCACCATGAACCCATTTGGACTCTTCGATATGGCAGGCAATGTTCAAGAGTGGGTGGCTGATTGCTGGAGTGAGGATTATACGAATGCGCCAGTCAATGGGGCGGCCAGAGTCGACGGCAATTGTGATTTGCGGGTGCTGCGCGGTGGCTCCTGGTCGAGCACCCCCAAGATGATTCGCCCCGCCAACAGAGACAAAGGCCCCATAGACGTTGGCTTGCCCTATTACGGATTTCGGGTGGCGCGAGACCTTTAGCGCAATCAGCTTATCAGACCAATGACCGCGCCTGTCATGCCTGTCGCCAGGTTGCCAGCAAGCCACGCCTTCATGCCAAGCGCCAAGGCGTCGTTCTTTCGATCTGGAGCAAGTGTGGCAATGACGGAAACCAGCATCCCAACGCTGGCGAGGTTGGCAAATCCGCACAGCGCGTAAGTCATGATCAACGTTGAGCGGGTCGAAAGGAGTTCGGGCTCCAAGCCTGCGAGGGCTTGGTAAGCGACAAACTCATTGAGAACAGCTTTGGTGCCCATCAACTGCCCTGCGACGAGTGCCTCGCTTGGCGGAATGCCGAACAGGATAACAAGGGGAGAGAAGACCCAACCAAAGATGCGATCAACCGTCAGCGTTGTGCCGCCAAACTCTGGAAAAACGCCTAGCATCTGATTGGCCAGCGAGACAAAAGCAAATACCACAATGAGAATGGCTATGATGGCCAGAAACAGTTTTAGACCGTCCATTGTACCCTGAACAATTGCATCCATACTGCTGTCATAGGACAGCCTCGACATGTCATCATTTAGAGTCTCATCAGACGCAACACCTGGAACCATCACACGTGCGATCAGTAGCGCGGCGGGGAGCGAGATCACAGAGGCGGTGATAATATGGCTTGTGGCGCCTGGTACAATTGGCTCCAAGATTGTTGCGTAAAGGACCAACACGACGCCTGAGACTGTGGCTAATCCCGCGGTCATGACCATGAACAAATCCGCGCGGCTCAAGGATTTCAAAACGCCCCGAATGAAAAGCGGCGCTTCGACTACGCCAAAAAATAAGTTTGAGGCTGCGCCTAAGCCTGCCCCACCGCTGATGCCAAGGCTTTTGCGCAGTGCCGCAGACAACCAGTGAATGAGGGTGGGCAACACCTTCCAATGCCAGAGCAAGGCGGCCAAAGCTGAAGTCACGATCACGATGGGAAGAATTTGAAAGGCGACCACAACAGAGGTGCCATCGCCCGGGAGCGGGAAAGGCGCGGGGCCACCACCCACGTAGCCAAACACGAAGGCTGAGCCATCGCGTGCGGCCTGTTCCAGGGCTGCGACGCCTTTGCTGAGAAAGCCAAGCGCAGACCATATGATCGGGACGTTGAGAATGATCAGAGCGAGCCCGATTTGTATGGCGAGGGCTGTGAAGACCCATTTCCAGGCGACACCCTTGCGGTCTTCACTGAATAGCCAGGCGAGCGCTATCAGGCCGCCGAGTCCTAAAAAGCTGTGCAGCCAGTTTATCAGCACCTAAGAGTTACTCCTTAGCTGAGTGCCCAACCATGCTGTGGATAACGGAGTTTCAGAAGGCCATCGAACCCAAGCCAGTGTCCTGATGGGTAGATGATGAAAATAATATTGAGAATGAAGAACGGCAGAAGCGATGCATCGTAATAACCACCAATGGCGAGATTAAACAGAATGAAAAATCCACCGATACTTGAGAGGCGGGTTGCGATGCCAAGAATTAAGCCTAGGCCGACGACAACTTCACCCACCGTGACAATCCAAGATATCAGTGGATAAAGCGGCAGGGCGAATTCGATTAAGTAGCTATATGCAAAAGAGGCGGGGTTTAACTCTGTCAGTCGTTGTAAAAAAACCGCTTCAAGAAGGTCTGTGGTGAGCCAGCCCTTGATAATTTTATTTACACCCGCGAGCAGGAAGAAGAGGCCGAATAGAAAACGGAAAAGAATGTTCAAGATAATGCCGGTAAACCTTAGAGGGTTTTGTTTGATCCAGGCCCCCGACCAAGAAAACTCTTTCTGGGTTTTAATCACTTCATCTGTCATTGGGTTGCATCCGCCATTTTTGCTTTTATTTGCCAAGGGGCGGCATCTTCGATTGCTTTCATGGATTCGGGGATGCCTAGGCGAACACATTGCCCCAGTGTCGTATTGTCCAGAGCGAACCAGGTGTTTGTGTCGCGGTCAATCCAAGTGCCACCAATTTCTATCTTGGACTCTGCGACATCCAGGTAAGCCTCTGCAGGCATCATGCTCTCTGCGGAACCATCAGGGCTAAAGGTGTAAATGGCTGCGGGCCTGCCTTCGTTTGTAATCGGCGCAAACCATTTTGCAAAATAGAACCAGATGGTCGCGATCTGTCCCCAGAAGGTCTTGTTTTTGAAATAGTAGAGCTTCGAGCTTATTTCTTGGTCTGCATTGGGAGTGCAACGAACATAGGCTTCGCACATGGTGCATAGTTCGCCAAACTGGCTCATCAGGAGAGGGTAATCCCCCCAATCTGGTGTGGCCAGAGGGTCTGAGGGTTGTTGAGCAACGGCGATGGAGGCCGGTGAATATAAAAACAGAGACGCTGCAAACGTCCAAGCTGTGATCGTACGTGTCCAACAGGTCATGGCTCAGTCCTCCTCCCACCCTTATAGTGCAATGATCAATCTGTTTTGAGAAGAGGAAGGATACCCGCGATGGCTCTGCTTTGGAAAGCGACTGCTATGCAGACAAATAACGTGATCGTTAACGCGGCTAAAACCCGTGAAGACGCGATGGCGATTGTGAATAAGAGCATTGATCGTTGGGAAGAGCTGATCATGTGGGCCGCGGGGCGTGGTGGTGGCATGAAAAACCTGGTCGTTTTCCCTGAGTTTAATTTGCAAGGGTTTCCTTTGGGCGAAACGGCAGATGAATGGATAGAAAAAGCCTGTTTTCAAATCCCAGGCTGCGCCCCTGTGGAACGCTTGCAAAAAATTGCCCAGAAATACGGAATCTATCTCGGAGCGAATGCGTATGAAGCGCCGCCAGAGTGGCCCGGCCGCTATTTCAATTGCTCCTTTTTGATTGACCCCTCCGGTGAGGTTGTTCTGAAGTATAGACGTGTCTCAACGGCTCAGGCTGCATCACCTCACGATGTACTCGACGAATATCTCGATAAACACGGGATTGAAGGCTTATGGCCTGTCGCCAAGACCGAAATCGGCAATATTGCGATGATGCCCTGTGGGGAAATTCTGTGGCCTGAAACAGCGCGCTGCCTCATGCTGCGCGGGGCTGAAGTGATTTTGCATCCGACCTCTGATCATGGATGCTCCGATAAAATGGCCTGGGAGTCCTCCAAACGGGTGAGGGCCGCCGAAAACATGGTCTATTTCGTGTCCGCCAATGCGGGCAAGATTATCGGCTCGCCGCCAAATGATACCCACGCCGGTAATTCGAAAATTATCGATTTCCAAGGCCAGGTGATGGTCGAAAGCGGTGTCGCGGGCGAGAGCATAAATGCCTCGGCGGTGATTGATATGGATGCTCTGCGCCGGGCACGCTGTACGCCGACAGGCCCATTCGGCGTGAACCGCCTCGCACGTCTCAGAGCGGAGGCGTATGCGCCTGTGTTTAATGAGGCAGCGTTTTATCCGGTCAATTTGTGGGCCGACAAACCCATGGACTCCAAGCAACGCATTCAGGATGCGCTGATTGAGGTTATCAAAAAGAAAGTCGATGACGGCATTCTCAATCCGCCGTCCAAAGGTCAAGCCCTTGAAGGTTATGATCTTTGGGGCAGTTGATCAGCACTAACTATAATTAGGTGGGAGAGCGATGATGATGAGACGCACGCTACTTAGCGGACTAGCGGCAACTGCTGTGTCAGCGAGCCTTATTGAACCGTCCAGAGCCTCGGAAGTGCTACCAATAAAGTTAAATCCAACGGATCGATCTCATCTTGGGTTACTCCAGAAAAAGCTCATTTATGCGATGGATGACCGCCCCCTGATTTGGTGGATCCGTGGCAATAAGTATGGGTCGATCAATGGTGAGTTAACGCCTTTGTGGACGCTGAATGTCATTCTGTTTAAATCTGTGAAGCATAACCAAGAAGGCAGTTTCGATGCCAAGTCTATGGAAGTTGTTTACAAGACTGATGTTGAAACGGATGAGCCTTTAACGACTTGGCGTAACCCCTACAATGGTGAGGTCTATGAGGAGGAGCCTCTGATTATGGGGCCTCTGACCCGCCGGTTTACTGATGAAGGTGCTGTCAGTCAGTCTGCTTTACCCGGGGCGGAAATTCAAAGAAGAGGGGCTTTAGGGCCTGCAGAGGTTGCGGGCGACGATGTCTGGCTCTTGTCTGATTCACATGTGCTCGTTGATCGCCCGGGGCAGCAACAGTTTAGAGCAAATGATCTTTCTACTTATCACGGCAAGGTCTCGGACGTTTTAAATCCTGACGTGGTGAGTGCGCGGGCCACAATTACGGTTCACATCGTTCAAAGCTGGCACCCGTGGATGAACATGGGGGACCGGGAAGGCACATTGATCACCCGGATCAGTGGGGCGAAGTGCTTTGATGTCGACGATATTCACCCGCGTATATTGTCGCTCTTGAAGGCAAATCATCCTGCGGTCGCGAAAGACTTTATAGCCCGCTTGGAAGAACCGCCCGAAGCTTTCGACCGTTAGGTGAGATCAGACAATTGAATTTTGAAATATAATTATAGGCGGTGTTAACGGACTGTTTACTTTCGCCACGCAGGCTCCTGAACGTGAGGTATCGTTTTTCTTTTGGGAGCTAAAGTCATGTTGGATCGTTTCAACAGCGAAGATGGCCCGGGACGGGCATACGTCGATATTGACGCCACCTTGGATAGCTTTGATTTTGACGATGAGATCAAACTTGAAGCTGAAGATTTCAACTATGCACTGGGTCGGCCAGTCGATCTCGACTTAGACCTTGATCTCGACTTAGAAGACTAATTCAAACGTGCAAAAGCGGACCCCTTTCAGGGTCCGCTTGGTTGCTCACGCGAGGTATTGGTTAAGCTGCAGCCCGACGTAACTCTGGCTGAGTTGTGGGTTTTCTGCGGCGCTTGCGGTGACGCTTTTGTTGATCAGCGCCGTCGCTTTTTCCCTTATTGAAACCATCACTTTTGCCATCACCCTTACTAGCGGCATGCCATGGCTTTTTATCGCCATGAGGCTTCCGGTCACCGGATTTTTGCTCATCGGGGCGACGACCGTTCGGTCCCTTAGGCCCACGATGGGGCTTTTTCTTGGCGTGAAACGGTTTTCCGTCTCTTTGACCGTTTGATCTTTGGTTCTGAACGATGTCGTCTTCCGGGCTCACGTCACGGGGCTCAATATGTTGTGGCTTGGGCCGTTGCTTCGGAGTAGGTGCAACTTCGCTAGAAAGTTTCTGGTTAATGGTGCGCTCAATCGCGCGCAGCAAATGCCGTTCACTGCCATCTACAAGGGAGATGGCGATGCCATCAGCACCGGCGCGCCCGGTCCGGCCAATGCGGTGTACATAGGCATCAGGTTGATCCGGCATATCGTAGTTGATGACATGGGTCACATCGTCGATATCGAGGCCACGTGCGGCAACGTCTGTTGCCACGAGCACTTGCAAATGACCCTTCTGGAACGCTTCCAGAGCCTTCTTACGGGCATTCATGGATTTGTTGCCGTGGATGGCCATGGCTTTAACGCCACTTTTGTGCAGTTGCGCATCAAGCCGGTTGGCTCCGTGTTTCGTTCGGGTAAACACCATGGCTTTGTAGATGCCGTTGTCGAGCAGCTCGAGCAGCGTGCCAACTTTGTTGGCCCGGTCGACGAACATGATTTTTTGCTCAACGGTTTCCGCTGTCGTGGACTCAGGGGCGACATCGACACGGGCTGGATTACGCAATAACGATTTGGCCAGCTTGGCAATGCGGGGTTCCATGGTCGCGGAGAACATCAGCGTTTGGCGGATTTCCGGCACTTTGGCCGCAATTTTACGAATGTCTGGGATAAAGCCCATATCGAGCATGCGGTCGGCTTCATCGAGCACGAAGGCTTCGACTTCATCGAGGCAGACGCGGCCCTGGTTCATCAGGTCGAGCAAACGGCCAGGGGTGGCGACAAGCACATCAACACCGCGTGCCATGGCTTTGATCTGGCCTTGAGAACTAACACCGCCAAAGATTGTGGTGCGGCGCAGGTTCAGAAAACGGCCATAGGAGCCAAAGGACTCATGAATTTGGGTCGCCAGTTCCCGGGTGGGGCTGAGCACCAGAATGCGTGCGCATTTGGAGGAAACGGCGGCCGGGTTGTCATACAGACGCTGGAGCAGCGGCAGCGCAAAGGCTGCGGTTTTGCCGGTGCCGGTTTGGGCGCAGCCAATTAGATCGCGGCCTTGCAGCAGCATTGGGATGGCTTGAGCCTGAATAGGGGTTGGAGTTGTGTAGCCGTCCGCCGCGATGGCGCGTTGTAACGGCTCAACTAACGGAAGATCGGAAAACGATTTAATAGGTGATGTCAAAACAATAACTTTCTTTGTGTTTTGGCCCGTACCGCCTTCCGCCGGACAGACCATTAAGTGATAGGCGACCTGATTTGAATCGCGCGCACACGCAAAAACACCGGCGAAGCCGGGCATCAAGGTGAGCGCTATAAAAACAGCGTCATCTTCTATCGGATTGTGGTGATAGTGCGGGTCAACCAAGTGTGGGACCAACGCTGGCAAAAACAAGCCGACTGGAAGGATGACAGGTATATGAGTGGTTTCCGCATGAAAGTCAATGAATGACTGTGCAGTGCACAAAAACATGAAACAGGCGGTGCAACAAAACCGTTAAAGCGGCGAGAGGTCTCGGGCGATGCGCAGTCCCACTCTGGCGCTGCGCAGCCAGAAGGGTGCCCAGTCGCGTTTTGCGGAGCGTACATACCAGGATTTGGCTTGCCAGGCTCCACCCCGGATGAGTCGTTCATCACAGTTTTCAAAAGCTTCACTGCCATCCTCTGGAACCGTGTACATGCAGCCTTCGACCCATTCCCAAGCGTTGCCAATGATGTCGTGGACACCATACCCGTTGGCCGGAAAGCTGCCGACTGGTGCTGTCAGGGCAAAACCATCGCGGCAAGGAAAGACATACTTTTCCGGATCGCCGGCATCGATTTTCAAAATGTCTGCGGCGTCTAAATCGGTGACGTTGGCATAGGCGCAGGCCGCGCTAGCATCTTCACCGTTGGGCCAGGGGCGCATGCTTTGAGTGGAGTCACGGGCGATCAGTTCCCATTCAATATCGGTTAGCAGGCGATAGGACTGTCCGGTTTGCTGTGAAAGCCAGTCAACATAGGCACTGGCATCGGTGAAGCTGACACACACAACGGGATGATCAGAGCCTTGTTCAAAACCGGGACTATCCCAGGACCAAATCGTGTCTCGGGCGCCCCAGACGTTGTCTGCGAAGTTCCAGGTGATGCATTCCCAGTCTGGGTCATAACCGGCATCCGCAACAAAGGCTGCGAACTGCGCGCGGGTGACTTCATGAATTGAGACCGCGAAGGCTTTGGTTACCGTCACTTCTTCTTGAGGCGTTTCGTTACGGGCGTCGCGCTCGGGTGTGCCGACGCTGACCGCCTGGCCGGGAGGCGAGCCTTTGGTATAACTGCCGGGAGGGATAACGATCATCTCGGGACAGTAGGCACAGTCACGAAATACCGTCCCGGACTCAGATTGAGCGTTAACAGCATCAAACGCCCCACCGGAAAGCATTGTAAAAAGGCACAGAGCCAGAAGCGACCGGAACATAAGTTTCTCCACGTGATCTATGGATGTTGGCTAGAGAACGCCGGGGGCGTCAAGGTCCCCAGACTCGCTTTTTGGCCAGCGTGCATTTTGGTTCGAGATTTTCTACTAGGGCTCTCTCCCTTGGAACGAGATTTTATGTTGGGGCTCTTCCCCTTGGAACGAGCCCATGCACGACTGGTTCCATCCATTCGAGCCCATGGACGTATGATCGGTGGAACGAGCCCATGGAACCGCCTCGGCGCCCCCCCTTGGAACGAGCCCATGCATGCAAGGTCTTCTGAGTCTGAAAAGGCTTAACGCCTCTGTTTAGATTGACGAATACAAATTAAATTGTTATCATACTCATCTTATTTAGTGCGTTTTGCACTATTAGGTATTGCCATCCAATAGATATTGCTACCTAAGATAGAAATTAAAGTCCTTTAATTCCTGCGACACAGGCGGGCCGGGAAGGACTATGATCCGCAGAACTTTTGGCGATTTTCTTCTCTTGCTGTTTGGGTACCGCATGTCCAAAGTCACATCTGAACGCTGTCGCGCCTTTCTTAAGCATTGGGAGTCTCTGCGCGACGGGGGCCTGTTGCCAAGCATTCAAGCCTTTCTGGAGAACCCGGCCCCAGAGTTTCAGCCCAACGTGATGATGACCGATATTGTTGGATCGTCGCGTATGCCGATCCGGTTGTTTGGCACGGCCCTGGTCGATCTGTTTCGATCCGACCAGACCGGTAATGATGTTTTACAGGCGTTTACCACTCCGCGAAGCACAAGGAGCTTCCTGGAGCTCACAAAGCTGCTGCTGACGCACCCATGTGGAACCTTCAACCTGAAGACGGCTTCGGCCGCGAGCGGTAAAGCCCTGCGCATTGAATCTATATCTCTTCCGCTGAAGTCAGGAAGCAGCGCGCGACCGTGCATTGTTGGGTTTCATCGATGCATTGATGCGTTAGGTGCCGACGATTATGTCTATCAAATTACTGGATATGCGGAGAGCAGTTGGATTGATATTGGGGCCGGGGTTCCGGCCATAGAAATGGCCCCAAAACCCTTCGATGAGCAAATTGAGGTGGTCGCGCCGCGTAATCTGTTCAAGACGTTTGAAGATCATTGGCGGCTGATGCAGGTGGACAAGCTTGTTCCAAGGCTGTCGACATTTTTGAACCGGCCGATTGCGGCACTGCAACCACACGTCAATATTGTCGACGCGGTTTCACCGACAGACATCAGAACCCGTCTTGTCGGCACGGCCCTGGCTGAAAAATTCGGTGTAGACCCGACCGGGGAAAACATTCTTGATTACATGTCGGAGGCAGATGGCAAACTTTTGTCTGATATGGTGATTCGGATGATTGCACAGCCCTGCGGCGTTGAGATGATCGGTCAAATTGTCTCGGCGGATGGGGCCGTGATGCGGTCGCGCAGTATCGGATTCCCGCTCAGACGGAATCAGCCGGACGCGCAGTGCATCGTGTGGCTGAATCAGATTGAGGTTCCCGAAAGATACGATGAAGACAATGCACAGATTGGTGATCTCACGCTTGTACGATGGATTGATGTTGGGTCCGGGGTGCCAGTCCCCCCGAAGTGAGTTGAGGGCCTGAAGTGCTTTTCAAAGCCGTTGGGCCACACTAAACTAAACCCATGATATTTTAAGGGGCATCACTGTGATGCAGCTTTCCTGATACTGGAGACGAATCATGCGCACCCTCTTTGCTTCCCTCTCACTGTTCACTGTGTTGGCCCTGTCATTCAGCGCCACGGCGCAAGATCTGAGCCTGGAGGAGGCGGTCAAAAAACACGGCGGCCGCTCTGTTGAATGGCTGTCTGAGGCCACCGGCGTTTCAGAGGACGAAGTGACGGCGGCCTTGCTCGCCAACTATCGGGTGCCGATTGATGCCGACAAATTTGATGAAGTCTGGGCCAAACTGACCGAGTGGGAAAACCCGCTGTTCATCACCATCGTTTCGGGAACGGTGATTGAAGTGCATTCTAAAATTCCCATGGGGGAATACGCGCAAGGGTTTTATAACCTCAACAGCATGGATGGCCTGAGCGGCCATTTGCAGCCCAAGAACATGGGTGCCATTTACATTATTGAGGAGCCATCCCGCGAGGGCGGTGTCAGTCGCCAAGTGGCGTTTTACGACAAAGATGGCAAGCGCATTTTCGGCATTTTTGTCAATCGGCTGGCCAGTGGCGGCGAACATGATGCGGCAACGCTGGCGCAGTTCCAGGCCATGAATGCGTATTACAAAGAGCAGGCGGGCGGTTAACGTGCGCCGCCGCTGATTTTTTGTGATGAGGGATAACACAAAAACAAGATGGGGCACTGTCTCCATCACCCTGCACTGGATGTTCGCTGCTCTGGTGGCGGTGCAAGTGCCCATCGGGTTCTGGCTGTCCCGCGCCGCGCCACAAGCGCGCATCACTGGCGATGAAACCCTGTTGCTGTGGTTGGAACAAATCCATCACAGCATGGGCTTTGTGATTTTGTTCGTGGCGGCGGTGCGTATGTCGTGGCGGCTGTCGCATGTGAGCCCGGAGGCGCCACCGGTACCGGCTTATCAAAAAGCCCTGGCGCATCTGACGCACATCACCTTGTACGTTCTGATGTTTGTGTTTCCGCTCTCGGGGTGGGCCGGCTCAAGTTTAATCGGCAGCGAGCAGTTTCCCGTGCCCATCAACTTCTTTGGCCTGGAAATGATCGGGTTGGATTTTTTGCGCTCCCTCGACCCGCCGTTTAACACCTTCCGTTTGTACCGCGACATTCACATTTACTGCTGGTATGTGGGCGGCTTTGTTCTCGGCCTGCATGTGCTCGCCGCGCTGTATCATCACTTTGTTGTCAAAGACGATGTTCTGCATCGCATGCTGCCGGTGTTAAAGAAGAGGGAAGAGTAGAGTTATTTGGTTTTTGATTGATGAATATAACACCTAGCAGAATAGGCATGCGGCCCAGTCATCCCGGCGAATTTATTCGCGCTGAGATCTTAGACGAACTCAATTTGTCCATCGCGAAAATTTCTGAAGTTCTGGGTGTGAGACGGGCGACGGTATCGGATTTGGTGAATGAGAAAGCAGCGCTCTCGCCTGAAATGGCATTGCGGTTAGAAAAAGCCTTTGGCCTGAACATGGAGACCATGTTGCGGATGCAGGCCCTGTTTGACAGTCATGCCATGCGGTCCCGCGCCGATGAGATCCGTGTCGCCCCCTACCAAAAAGCGGTAGGAGAATAGTGTGTGGGTCGCTGCTAGCGCTTTGTTAGAGGCTTAATCCATCTCCCGCGCCACGCGGAAGCCGAACAGGTGGTAGGAGGTGGCCTCTGGGTCGCGGCCCCGGAAGCTGGGATCCTGGCGTATGACGCGGCTGCGCCAACTGCCGCTGCGCACCGCGCGTTTTTCGCACGGGCCATCCACTTCGACCGCACGGCCATCCACCGGCGTTGCGGGGTAATCTTCGAGCGAGCAATCCTGCACCCATTCCCAGACATTGCCGATGGTATCGTAGAGGCCAAATCCATTGGGCTTGTATTGCCCGACCGGGGCGACCAGGGCATAGCCGTCTGAACAGCTTGCCGCCATGGACATTTCGGTGCCGCTGCCCGCGATGAGAGCGGGGTCGGCGGCGGCGGTTTGATCCAGCACGTTGCCGTATTCACAGATTTTGCTTTCGTCTTCGCCCCAGAACCACGTGCTGGTGACGCCGCCCCGGGCGACATATTCCCATTCCGCTTCGGACAGCAGACGATAGGTCTCGCCGGTTTCCGCACTGAGCCAGTCCACATAGGCGAGGGCTTCGGTCCAGTAGACGCAAACTACGGGGTCGTTGTCGGCCACCGGACGACCGTAGTCCGGGTCTTCCCAGGTGAAGCCCATCTGGCGACGTTCGCCGCCCCAGGCGCGGCAATCGGAAGCCTCGTGACCGGTGGCGTTGACGAAGGCGCGCCACTCGGCGGTGGTGACCTCGTATTTGCCAGCGGCGAAGGGCTCGGCAATGGTGACGGTGCGAACGGGGCCGCGGGTGCGCGGAATGTCGCCGCGCATGATGTCAATTTCGTCTGAGCCCATCTGGAACGTGCCGGGCGGAATAACCACCATTTGGGGACAGGTGGGGCAGTCTGAAAATTCAGCGCCGGGCGCCAGGGATTGGGCGAACGCCAGAGATGGCATCAAAAACAACAAAGCGATGATGAGACGAGTCATAGGAAATCCCCCGATCAATTATTGTTCTGGAGCCTAGCGCAGAAACGGCTGCAGCGCCTATGCCTGAGTGAGGCGCATAGTCGCCGAATGGACGTGTCAGCGCTCATCGAGTATCGGGAGCAGCTGTGTCTTTGTTTCAGGCGGGCTGAAGCATTAGACTGCCTGCAGATGATTTTTAGGGAGAGACTTTATGGCTTTCAAAATGCTCAGAACAACATGCGGTGTGCTTTTTGCAGCGATGTTTGGTGCGGGGGGCGCGATTGCAGCAGATGACGCCGTGCACCCCGGCACGAATTTTAAAGACTGTGAGCACTGCCCAGAGATGGTGGTTCTCCCCGCAGGGTCTTTTGTGATGGGCTCGAGCCCGGATGAGACGACCATGGCCAAGGTGCGGCATCAGGATGCCGGGCGGGAATGGCCCCAGCGCACGGTGACACTGTCTCAACCGTTTGCGATTGGGAAATACGAGGTCACCATTGGCGAGTGGCGTGCGTTTGTGGAAGCGACCAATCGCCCGGACCCGGAGAGTTGCACGACCTGGACGGAATCCACCAACACCTGGGGTGTGGTTGAAGGCGCGTCCTGGCAAAATGCGGGGTTCTATCAGGGTGAAGATCACCCCGCAGGCTGTTTGGACTTGCAGGATGTGCGTGACTACAGCGCATGGCTATCCGAGCTGACCGGCGATCGCTACCGCTTGCCCACCGAGGCCGAGTGGGAATATGCCGCGCGCGGTGGCACGGCCACGCTGAATACCTGGGGCAATACCATGGAGGATATGTGCCGCTTTACCAACACATCTGACCTGACCCGGGCGGACGTGCATGGCGGTTTTATCGAGAACCCGACGCGTTATTTTAACTGCCGGGATGGTTTTGTGTACACGTCGCCCGTGGGCGCGTTTCCGCCCAATGCCTATGGTTTGCACGATATGGTCGGCAACATCTGGGAATGGGTCGAGGACTGCTTCATTGTCGGGTATGAGGGGGCGCCGACCGATGGCTCAGCGCGGTATGACGCCAATAATTGTGACCGGCTGATCGTGCGCGGCGGCGGATGGTACGCCCGCAACTGGTTTATGCGTCCGGCGGGCCGCAGCCGGGAATATCCCGATTACCGTGCGACGACGTTGGGTGTGCGTTTGGTGAAAGAGTTGGATTAACGCCGTTATGGCAGGCCACATTCAAGAGGGCCAGATTGAAGCTGAGCGCTGAGGGCGATTAACGGCTGCACGGCCAAGCTATGACTGCAATTTGTGTTTGAGGTAGATAGGTAATCTGATACCTTTTTTGGACTGTAGCGACACGGAACGAGTGGCCGTGACGTCATCACCATGAACATCTCGGCATGAGTATTTCAGTATGAGCACATCGGGCATGTTGTCGGGCAAAGCCTATCAAAAGGTTTTGAATCGTGAGTCTTTTGGGCCTGATTCGGTCATTTTTAAAGAGGGCGATCATGGCAACAAGGCTTATGTGATCACCCGCGGCAAAGTCGATATCGTCACCAAAACCGTCGATGGAAAGTACAAGAAGCTCCGGGAACTCAAGGAAGGCGAGTTGTTCGGCGAGATGAGCTTGCTCAACGGAGACCGTCGCTCGGCTCATGCATTGACCAAAGAGGGCTGCGAAGTGCTGATTATCAGCCAAGCGGTGCTGAAGGAAAAGCTGGAAGCTGCGGACCCGTTTCTGAAATTCTGGATTGAGTTTCTGAGTGAGCGGATGCTGGACGTCTCAAAACGGGTGAAGTGATCGCGGCTGTTGACCGCCACGCCATGACCACCTCACTTTAACCACTATGTGTTGATCTATTGCCAGGGGCGCGGTAAACGCCCTGCATCAACTATCAACTCTTAGGTATCACACGAATGGCCAAAAAGCCCCGTAAACAGAAGAGTGCAAGCTCGAGAACGCCAACCCAGACGGTTGATGCGCCAATTGAGGAAACGTCCTCGATTCCACGACCTGCGGTGCTGATTATCATTGGTATTGTGTTATTGATGCTGGGGCTTACCGTTGGTGTCGTGATTGATGTGGTCAGTCGTCCTGACCCCGTTCCAGTTCAAACACAGCCACAAGTGCCTGCGCGGCCAGACCCGAATGTTGCACCACCACGCATCGACGTGCCCAAGCAACAGTCCTTCTTTGATCGCCCAGAGGAAGACGCGCGTTCTGAAGCGGAAACTGTAGGTATGGACTCCGTAGCAGCTTTAGCGCCGCTTGCACTGAATGCGGCCCCGGTTGACGTGCCGTTGGATTGGCCTGTGGTTGCAATCGTGATTGATGACATGGGGCTGGACAAAGCGCGGTCAGAAAAGATGGTTGCCACAGTTGGGCCCCTGACGTTGTCTTATCTGACCTATGCGGATGATCTGAATGGTCAAGCGCAGGACGCTATCGACGCGGGTCATGAAGTGATGGCGCATATTCCTATGGAGCCCGTGGGCGCTGCCGATCCTGGGCCGGGGGCGCTGATGACTGACGCCAGTCCCGCAGATTTGCGCGAACAGTTGGACCGGTTCCTCAACGGGTGGACCGGATATGTCGGCATCAACAATCATATGGGCAGCAAGCTGACGGCAAACCGCGCGGCTATGGACGTGGTGATGCTAGAACTCAAAGAACGCGGGTTAATGTGGCTGGATTCCCGCACCGTTGCCACCACTGTTGGCGAAGAGTCAGCTGCCGCCATGGGTGTGCCCCATCTTGGCCGTGATGTATTTTTAGACAATGAAGACGATGTGACAGCGATTGCCAAGCAACTGTCTGAGGTTGAAGCGGTGGCGCGCCGCCAGGGTTATGCGATTGCCATTGGCCATCCCAGAGACGCAACGCGCCAAGCGCTTGAGGCATGGCTGGCCACGTTAGAGGCAAAGCAAATTGGGCTGGTGCCGATTACGGAAGTGCTGCGACGTCAAGCTGCAAAAAATAGACTTGCCGGACGGGGATAAAGGCACTCGACTTTGGTTGCGTCGTTATCCGTTGCCACCATAGCGACCGGCTTCGTCGGCGGCCCGCAGCAGCGCCATGGCTTTGTTCTGGCTTTCCTGGAATTCATATTCCGGGTCTGAGTCTGCGACGATGCCCCCGCCAGCCTGGGCAATGAGTTCTCCATCTTTGACCAAGGCTGTGCGCAGGG
Source organism: Rhodospirillaceae bacterium (assembly GCA_040221475.1). Classification (GTDB taxonomy): domain Bacteria; phylum Pseudomonadota; class Alphaproteobacteria; order Rhodospirillales; family Rhodospirillaceae; genus WLXB01. Next base: position 515,728 of record JAVKEJ010000053.1, read on the forward strand.
CGATGCAGGTGTCGAGGTCGCCATTGGCGGCAATGTAGCCGATGGCCCCGCCGTAAAAGCTGCGGCGTTCCGGTTCTAATTCATCAATGATTTCCATGGCACGGACCTTGGGCGCGCCAGAGACCGTGCCCGCTGGGAAGCCCGCCATAAGCGCATCCATGGCGTCATAGTGCGGGCTCAAAGACCCATCCACGTTGGACACGATATGCATGACATGGCTGTAGTATTCGATGACCATTTGTTCGGTCACTTCAACGGTACCGGTTTTGGTGACGCGACCGACATCGTTGCGGCCGAGGTCCAGCAGCATCAGGTGCTCGGACAGCTCCTTGGGGTCGTGCAGCAAATCGCGGGCATGTTGTTCATCCTCAGCTTTGGTCGCGCCGCGCGGACGTGTGCCGGCGATGGGCCGGATAGTCACTTTGCCATCACGCACACGGACCAGAATTTCCGGACTGGAACCGACGATGGCAAAGCCATCAAAGTTTAAATAGAACAGAAACGGTGACGGGTTCAGGCGTCGCAACGCCCGGTACAAAGAAAAAGCCGGGTGCGCGAAGGGGCGGCGTAAACGTTGTGACGGCACCACCTGAAAAATGTCACCGGCCAGGATGTACTCTTTGGCTTTCTCGACCATCTTATGATAGCCCGCACGACCGACGTTGGAGACCGCTTCAACCACATCATCGGCCTGACTGGCCGCGGAAATTGGACGCCGGGGCAGGGGGCGATCGAGCGCGTCTATTACGGATTTTAATCTGTTCTGGGCGGCAACGTATGCCTGTGCGGCGGAGATGTCTGCGGCCGGGCGGACGGGGGTGACAATTGTCATCGTGTCGGCGATGTTGTCGAAAATGACCATTGCTGTTGGCCGCATGAATAGACCTTCCGGAATGCCAATCGTATCAGGATTGTCATCAGGAATGTCTTCGATCAAACGAATGGTGTCATACCCCATATACCCAATGAGACCAGCGGCCATGGGCGGAAGCTCTGGCGGTAAGTCGATGCGTGATTCGGCGACCAGAGCGCGCAGAGAGTCGAGCGTCTGTGTGTCTGCTGTTTCATAGGCCGTATGTGCGCCGGTTGGATCACGACTGATCTCAGCGGTCTGGCCGTTACAGCGCCAGACCAGGTCTGGTTTCAAGGAAATAAAGGAATAGCGCCCGCGGGTAGCGCCGCCCTCGACGGACTCAAGCAGGGATACAAAGTTCTCTTCTGTGCCGAGTTTAATGGCGGCAGAGACCGGCGTGTCTAGGTCAGCGACCAGCGAGGTCCAGGCAACTTGGGCTTTGCCTGAAGCATAGGTTTGGCTAAAGGCTGGAAGAGGTGGAAAAACATCCATGGCACAGTTACCGGTTCACACCCTTATTGCTCGGGGGTGAGTTGATTGACGGCCTCGCGGTTGAGGACAACATCAAACTCCCGGGTAATGGATTCTGTGAAGCCTGCAATCAGATCATCCGCGAGCGCATTTTTGACGGCTGTGACCACCTGCTGTCTGACTTCTGCCAAGTCGGTTTCATCCGGCGGCAGAATTTCTTTTAAACGGGCTATCACATAGCCAGCCGCAACCCGGGCTTCGACAACGTCGCCAATATTGGCCTGGAACATCAGGTCCATCAGGGCTGGGCTCACCAGACGCGCCGCGATAATATTGTCGATCCGCAGGCTGTTTCCGAAGCGGGTGACTGGACCGAGGTTTGCGAACTCGACATCGCTTGAGGTTTCTGCAATCGCTGGAAAATCACTGCCAGGGCCGATGTCGTTGATCAGTTCCAGCGCTTTGGCTTGAGTGGCCGCCGCGCGGGTTTGTGTTTCCCACAGCGCACGCACATCCGCTTCAACCAGGGCGTAAGGCTTGGGTGCAGGCTCGGTGATTGAGATGACACGCAGGATATAAGCGTAGTCGTTGGTTTCAACGAGTTGAGATTCCAAACCTGGCTGAGTGGCAAAGGCCAGCCGCAGGAAGCGTTCGCGCTCGACAGGGAACGTTAAACGAGACCCATTGCTGTCGCGTCCATCGCGATCAACGTTTTCAAAGTAGATCCGTGTGTATCCTGGTGTCTGAGCGATCTCTTCCATGGAAATACCGCCCGCAAGCTGATCTTCAAGAAAGATGGTCGCTTCGTAGATTTCGTCGAAGGCCCGGTCAGAGATGATAAATTCGATAATGTCGTCTCGCACGACAGGAAGGGCGCTGATGCTGCCGACAGTCAGGTCTGTGACTTCAAACAAGTGCCAGCCAAAATCAGACTGTACAGGTTCAGTAATGCCTTTCTGGGTGAGGTTAAAAATGGCTGAAAGATCAAAACCTAAGTTATCATTGGCCTTGAGTTCTCCCAAGTCGATCGGGGCGCCCATGCCTGTGCGCTCACCCAGTTCAACAAGAGAATCTGACCCTTCAAGGGAGTCGTAAGCAGATCGCGCATCCAGTTCTGTGGGGAAAATAATCTGCCGAACGGTGCGGGTGGCCTGAGTGCGGTAACGGTCTATATTTTGGTCGTAGAAGGTCTGAATTTCTGCGTCAGTAATGCTGTCCTCTGGGACGAGGTCTCTTGGCCGGATGACGATGGCTTCGACACTGCGGGATTCAGGGGCCGTAAAGCGATCTATGTTCTCGTCATAAACGCTGCGAAGTTGCGCTTCTGTTGGTTCCTCGGTCAGTTCAACCGTTTCATCGGCAATGTAAAGAACATCTGCGATCCGCTGTTCGGCGCGATATTTAAACAGCGCATCGACCATAATATCAGGCGCACCGGAACTGGTGGCGATCGGACGGAGCAGGAACTGACGCGTCACGTCACTGCGCAAAAGATCAACAAAACCTTGTTCTGTCAGATTGTTGCTGGCCAAGACTGAATTCAGCATCATCCGGCTGAAATTGCCGGTTTCATCTTTAAAGGAATCTTGTTCGAGTACTGCCCGGCGCAAGGTCTCGTCGGGAATCGAGACGCCCATTTCACGCGCCGCCATATCAAGAGCGGCTTGCTGGCTGAGTTGGGCCACCAGATTTTCCATGATGCCCAGATCAACAGCATCGCGCGCCGTGAAGTCAGGCCCGACAGCGTTACGCAATTTATCGACTTCTGATGTGAAGCGACGCTGCAACTCATTGGTGCTGATTTCAACCTGATCCACCTTAATCACCACGTTGGGATCAACGGCTGGATTAATGGCATCGCCAACGCCCCAGACAGCAAAGCTCATCATCAGGACTCCGAGGAAGCCTTTCAGAATCCAGCTCTCTTTGATGGCGTTGGTTAGTCCTTGAATCATCTCATAACCTCGGTTTTCGGGCGGTCAGCCACGTTTGTATATTGTTTGCATATCGTTTGCGCGTTTCACGCATGGATATCTTGTGCGCGTTTTACGCGTCAAACCCAAGGCGGGCAAGCCTTTGACACGGATCTACCCGTGATTTAAGCGTGACTTAACTGTGGCTTGCTTGGGACCCACCTAAGGAAACGCTTAAGGGAATATGGGGTGGGCGAGTCTGCCTGGAAACCCCCTCTGGCCTATGTTAGCTAAGCTGTCTGGTTCAGCGGTGAATAATCGAGGCACATATGAGCAAACTCATAGCAGGCAATTGGAAAATGAACGGGCTCAGGGATGGGGCAATTGCGTTTGCCGATGAGCTTGCCGATAAGGTGGCTTCGCATCAGGGCTTGGTAGATGTCGCGATTTGCCCGCCCGCGCCTTTGATTCCGATTGTTCTTGAGGCCGTTAGAGCGCGTGGCATTAGCGTCGGCGGGCAGGATTGTCATGCCCAGGAGTCCGGCGCTCACACAGGAGACGTGAGTGCGGCCTTACTCGCTGACCTTGGTTGCCACTACGTTATTGTCGGGCATTCCGAGCGTCGCGCGGACCATGGCGAGACCGATGCCCAGGTTCAGGCCAAAGCGCGTGCGGCTTTGGCGGCTGGACTGACCGCTATTGTTTGTGTGGGTGAGACTGAGGCTGAGCGCGATGCTGGGCAGACTGAGGTTATTGTGGGGGCGCAAATTGATGCCTCTCTGCCACCGGGTGGTTCTCCTGAGAGCGTGGTGATTGCTTACGAGCCGGTCTGGGCGATTGGTACCGGAAAAACCCCATCTTTAGAGGATATTGCAGATATTCATGGCTTTATTCGGGCCAGAGCCAAGGCCAGCCATAGATTAGGGAATGAGCTTAAAATTCTCTATGGGGGGTCGGTTAAGCCTGGCAATGCGGCGGATATCCTAGCGATTGACGGTGTCGATGGGGCCCTGGTGGGCGGCGCAAGTCTGACCGTGAGTGACTTCTGGGGAATTATTACAAGTTGCCCCTAGCGAAAGGCCGCAAAGATGACTAAAACCCCCTTCAATAGAACGGGGTAGACGATTGGTTTTAAGTCTGCTCCATCATTCATAAAGATCAGAGATTCCATGGCTACTGTACTTCTCGTCATACATTTGATTATTGCCATTGTTATGATTGGCATGATTTTGCTGCAAAAGAGCGAAGGCGGTGCCATGGGTGGTGGCTTGACCGGCGGCGCCTCTGTGACGGGTATGAGCCAGGCGCGGTCTCGTGCGACCCCTCTGACTCGCGGGACGACAATTTTGGGTATTATTTTCTTTGGCACGAGCCTGGGTCTCGCGCTGTTGGCCAAGCCTCAAGATGCGCCAACCTCCATCTTTGAGACCGCACCGGTACAAGAGGGCGGTGCCCAAGTGCCTATGGTGCCAAGTGTGCCGAGCGTTCCCTCCGTTCCATCTGTTCCCAACGAAAACTAGCGTATTTTGCATCATGGATGTCCACAGGACTGACCGGACTATGATAAATAGCCGGAACAGCGACCTCTGTGCTTGCAGCGCAGGAAAATCTAGATACATTAGCGGTCCATGACGCGGTTTATATTTATTACCGGCGGCGTGGTTTCTTCCCTTGGAAAAGGTCTCGCATCCGCTGCTCTTGGAGCACTGTTGCAGGCGCGCGGCTATTCCGTCCGGCTGCGCAAACTAGACCCCTATTTGAATGTTGATCCCGGGACGATGAGCCCGTTTCAGCACGGTGAAGTGTATGTCACGGATGATGGCGCTGAGACCGACTTGGATCTTGGCCACTATGAGCGCTTTACCGGGGTGCCATCGCGCCAGAGCGATAACGTAACGACCGGACGGCTGTACTCTGATGTGATCGCCAAGGAACGTCGCGGCGACTATCTGGGCGCAACCGTTCAAGTTATTCCGCACGTCACCGATGCCATTAAAGAGTTTGTGCAAGCTGATTTGAGCGGTGAGGACTTTGTGCTGTGCGAGATTGGCGGCACAGTGGGTGACATCGAGAGCCTTCCGTTTTTGGAGGCCATTCGTCAATTGGGCAATGAATTGGGGCCTGAGCGGTCGATGTTTCTGCATCTGACCTTGGTGCCCTATATCGCGGCCGCAGGTGAGTTAAAAACCAAACCAACGCAGCATTCGGTGAAAGAACTTCTGGGCCTCGGGATTCAACCGCAAGTGCTGATCTGCCGGATGGAACAGCCAATGCCCGATGCGGAACGGCGCAAAATCTCGTTGTTTTGTAACGTCAGAAAAGACTGCGTCATTCCGGCGATGGACGTTGATTCCATTTATGCGGTGCCTATGGCTTATCACGAGCAGGGCTTGGATACGGTCGTCTGCCGTCATTTCCGCTTGCCAATTGATAAGAAACCAAGCCTGGCCATCTGGAACGATATCGTCAGTGCTGTGCGACGCCCCGAGGGCGAAGTCACCATTGCGGTGGTTGGAAAATATGTACAGTTGCCGGATGCCTATAAGTCTCTATCAGAGGCTCTGACCCATGGTGGCATCGCCAACAATGTGAGCGTCAAACTGGACTGGATTGATGCTGAAATCTTTGAACGCGAAGATGTGGTGCAGCACCTGGAACATGTCCATGGTATTTTGGTGCCGGGTGGTTTTGGCGAGCGCGGCGCTGAGGGCAAAATCAAATCGGCGCAGTTCGCCCGTGAACGTGATGTGCCGTATTTTGGGATCTGCTTTGGCATGCAGATGGCGGTGATTGAAGCCGCACGCAATATTGCCGGCCTTACTGGCGCAACCTCAACGGAATTTGGTCATGCCAAAGAGCCGGTGGTTGGTCTGATGACGGAATGGGCCAAAGGCAACTCAGTTGTGCAGCGTGGTGAGGAGGATGATCTGGGTGGCACCATGAGACTGGGAGCGTATCCCTGTGATTTGGTGCCGGGCACACGCGTTGCTGACATTTACCGCTCGGCCACCATTTCAGAGCGCCATCGTCATCGTTATGAAGTGAACATTACCTATCGAGAAAAACTAGAGGCGGCGGGCTTGACGTTCTCAGGGTTGTCACCAGACGGTGTTTTGCCTGAGATCGTTGAGTATGAAAATCATCCGTGGTTCATCGGCGTACAGTTCCATCCGGAATTGAAATCCAAGCCCTTTGACCCACATCCTTTGTTTACCTCGTTCATCGCTGCCGCTGTGGCCCAATCGCGGCTGGTTTAGCCGCTCACCGGAAGAGTCGTGTTGTCATGAACCAATCCGCTTTCCCCCCGAAACATGTTGCCGTTGGCTCGTATTTTGTCGGGAATAATTTGCCGTTTGTGGTGATTGCCGGGCCATGCCAGATCGAGAGCCGGGACCATGCCTTGGAAACCGCCAGTGCGCTCAAAGAGATGGGTGAAAAAGCGGGCGTGCCAATCATCTACAAAAGCTCTTACGACAAAGCCAATCGCACCAGCGTTGCTGGTCAGCGCGGCTTAGGACTTGAAAAATCCTTACAGGTTTTTGCGGATGTACGTGAAGCAACGGGATTGCCAACACTGACAGACGTGCATGAAAAAGACCATTGCGCCCTTGTGGCGGAGGTCGCTGACGTGTTGCAGATTCCGGCGTTCCTCTGCCGTCAGACAGACTTGCTGATCGCGGCGGGTGAAACGGGTGCTGTGATCAACGTCAAAAAAGGGCAGTTTTTGGCGCCGTGGGACATGAAAAACGTGGCCGCCAAAGTGGCCTCAACAGGTAACGAGAAAATTCTCCTCACTGAACGCGGCGTATCCTTTGGCTACAATACGTTAGTAACCGACATGCGCGCATTGCCGCAGATGGCACAAACCGGCTACCCCGTGGTGATTGATGCCACACATTCGGTACAGCAGCCTGGTGGTCAGGGCACAAGCTCGGGCGGCAAACGCGAGTTTGCGCCGGTGATTGCCCGAGCTGCTGTCGCGGTTGGGGTCGCAGCGGTGTTTATGGAAACACATGCGGACCCAGACAATGCCCCGTCTGACGGGCCAAATATGATTCACCTACACGACATGCCTGAGATTTTGGCGACCTTGAAAGCGCTTGATGAAATCGCCAAGGCCAGACCCGTCGTTATTTAAATTAGCTCTGTACGAAGAGGATTTTCATGAGTTCGATTATTGATATTGCGGCCCGGGAAATTTTGGATAGCCGGGGCAATCCAACCGTTGAGGTGGATGTTATTCTCGACACGGGGGCGAGTGGCCGAGCCGCTGTGCCGTCTGGGGCCTCAACTGGCGCGCATGAAGCGGTTGAACTGCGCGATAGCGATAAAACGCGCTATAACGGTAAGGGTGTTCTGAAAGCTGTTGAAGCGGTGAACGGTGAAATTTTCCAGGCGCTGTCTGGTTTCGATGCCGATGAACAGCGCCATATCGATCAGACACTGATTGATCTGGATGGCACGCCCAACAAGGCGCGTCTCGGTGCTAATGCGATCCTGGGTGTTTCGTTGGCAGTGGCCAAAGCGGCCGCTGATGATGCGGGCCTGGATTTGTATCGTTATGTGGGGGGCGCAGCGGCGCATGTTTTACCCGTGCCGATGATGAATATCATCAACGGTGGAGAGCACGCGGATAATCCTATCGATATTCAGGAATTTATGGTGATGCCGGTTGGCGCGGATGATGGCGTTGAGGCCATTCGCATTGGTGCGGAAATTTTCCACGCCTTGAAGAAACAACTGGCTGAAGCAGGACATAACACCAACGTGGGGGACGAAGGCGGTTTTGCGCCGAACATCGACAGCGCGGACTCTGCTCTCGGTTTTATTATGAAAGCCATTGAGTCTGCAGGGTACAAACCCGGCCAAGATGTTGTGCTGGCTTTGGATTCCGCGTCTACGGAATTCTACAAAGACGGCGTTTACAACATGGCCGGTGAAGGCAAGAAGCTTGATGCCGGTGGCATGGTGAAATTCTATGAAGATCTGACCTCACGCTATCCCATTGTCTCGATTGAAGACGGCATGGCCGAAGATGACTGGGACGGCTGGAAAGCATTGACCGATGCGATTGGTGGTCGGGTGCAGTTGGTGGGTGATGATTTGTTTGTCACCAATCCTGATCGCTTGAGAGACGGGATTGCGAAGGGTGTGGCCAACTCCATCCTGGTGAAGGTCAATCAGATCGGCACACTGACGGAAACCCTGGAAGCCGTTGAGATGGCCCATAAAGCGAGTTACACGGCGGTGATGTCGCACCGCTCGGGTGAGACGGAAGATTCAACCATTGCAGACCTTGCGGTGGCCACCAACTGTGGACAGATCAAAACAGGGTCGCTGTCGCGTTCTGACCGGCTGGCCAAGTACAACCAGTTGATCCGTATTGCGGAAGGTCTTGATCAGTCGGCGCGCTATGCTGGGCCAGGGTTGAAGCAACGCTGGGGGCTGTAGTCCCGGTCGAGATTATTCGGCCACCTCTAACTCACGCACCAGTCTGAATCCGAGAGAATACACCGCGATGTGCGGTGAGGGCGCTTTGCTGCGGTTGGCCGCGCGGAGGTGTCCCGGGAAGATGTTGCTGAAGCCGCCCCCGCGATCGAGCACCGCGTTGCACAGGCCACCATTACCCCAGGCTGATCCGTCTGTTGGTGCGCCTTCAAAAGAGTCCCGGTAACAATCGGCTTGCCACTCCCAGACATTTCCGATGGTGTCATGCAGGCCAAAACCGTTCGGCAGGTAAGAGCCGACAGGAGCGGTGCCAAAGCCGACACCATCCTCACAATTCACCGCATTCCACGTCGGCACGTCGGCCTTCGCGCTGAGATCAGACACATTGGCATAGGTGCAGGCATCATCTGGACCTCCGGGAAATGAGTAGGCGGTTTGCGTGCCACCGCGCACGGCGTATTCCCACTCGGCTTCAGACGGAAGACGATAGGTGTAGCCGGTGGTTTCCGTGAGCCAGTCGGCATAGGCGACGGCATCCCACCACGAGACACACACCATGGGGTGATCGTCGCTCACAGTATAGTCGGGGTCGAGCCAGGAGTTGGCGTCTTGGAATGCGAGCTGTGTGCCGTTCCAGATCAGACAGCGGGCGTTGCCCCAATGGCCCGTGTCATTAACGAAGGCGGCAAACTGTTTGCGGGTGATTTCGTATTTGCCAATGGCAAATGGTTTGGCATGCGTGACGGTGCGCACCGGGCCTTCATCGCTGTCACGGTTTTGCTCGTCGGTTGGCGAGCCCATCTCAAACTGGCCGGCCGGAATAACAACCATCTCCGGGCAGTCTTTGCAGTCTTTGAAACTATCACCAATCTGGGGCGGGCCTGAGGCGCAGCCCGCCAGAGTGAGCAGCAGAGCGAGGGGGGCTGCCGTGCGCATCAGAGGTTCAACTGCTTAAGGAGTTGTTCTTCCAGATGCGGGGCTGCACCTTCGGCACCGTTGTCGATGTCCAGCAAGACCTTCCAGCCATCTGCTGTCATTTCCAGCAGCGCGATGTAGCGGCCATTGGAGCCCTCGCCGACCTGCGTGCCAGTTTCTGTATCGACAACCACAGAGGCGTAGTCGCAGATGATGTAAGACCAGTCGCCGATGTCATCGCCGTTGACTTCCATGGCGATAATCTCAGACACCAGATAGGGTTTGCTAGAGGACGCGAAAGCTTTGCCCCAACTTTCTTCCAAGTCATCCCGGCCAGTAAGTTCCATGCGTTTGGTGTGGGCGACAACCAGACGCTCAAGATAGTCATTGACCGAACCTTCCAGGTCTACGGCATTAAAGCGTGCCACCGTATCGTCGTGGAATTTTTGTACAGCGGCATACTGGGCTTCTGTGCCGCCGTTGAGATCGATGGCATGTGCTGCGATTGGTGCCGTGATTAAGGCGGCGGCAATAATGAGATGTTTAATCATAGTCTGGTCCCTCGGACAGTCATGGGGTTAACATGAGTCCGAGGGTACACCAGTTTATCCATCCCCCGCAAAGAGGGGCGGTTAAGTTACTCAGCCGCTTCGACCTTGACCTCTTCTTTGATCTTTTCTTTAATCTCATCTGCTGGCATGTAGAGCGAGCCGCCAGCGCGGTATTTTTCAGCCATTTCAGCCATACCCTTCTCAGCATCACCAAAGCCACCTTTGGCCGCTTCATCCCGGATATCCTGAGAGATTTTCATGGAACAGAACTTGGGCCCGCACATGGAGCAGAAGTGCGCCACCTTGTGGGCCTCTTTGGGCAGGGTCTGATCGTGATACAGGCGGGCTGTTTCCGGATCGAGGGAGAGGTTGAACTGGTCTTCCCAGCGGAACTCAAACCGGGCACGTGATAAGGCATCATCGCGGTCTTGGGCACCGGGGTGCCCTTTGGCGAGATCAGCGGCATGGGCGGCTATTTTGTAGGTGATCACGCCGACCTTGACGTCTTCACGATCTGGCAGGCCGAGATGCTCTTTCGGAGTGACGTAACAGAGCATGGCCGTGCCGAACCAGCCGATCATGGCGGCCCCGATTCCAGAGGTGATATGATCGTATCCTGGGGCGATATCAGTGGTCAGCGGACCAAGCGTGTAGAACGGCGCTTCGCCGCATTCCTTGAGCTGCTTCTCCATGTTGACTTTGATCTTGTGCATCGGCACATGGCCGGGGCCTTCGATCATCACCTGACAGTCTTTTTTCCAGGCAACTTCAGTTAACTCGCCAAGGGTTTCCAGTTCAGCGAATTGGGCCTTGTCGTTGGCATCTGCAATGGAGCCGGGGCGCAGACCATCGCCGAGCGAGAAGCTGACATCATACATGCGCATGATGTCGCAGATGTCTTCGAAGTGCTCATAAAGGAAGGACTCTTTGTGATGGGCCAGACACCATTTGGCCATGATGGATCCGCCACGCGAGACGATCCCTGTGGTGCGTTCTGCCGTCAGAGGCACATAGGGCAGGCGCACACCCGCGTGAATGGTAAAGTAATCAACACCTTGTTCAGCTTGTTCGATGAGGGTTTCACGGAAGACGTCCCAGTTGAGGTCTTCAGCGACGCCGTTGACCTTTTCTAAAGCCTGGTAAATCGGCACGGTGCCGATGGGGACGGGGCTGTTGCGAATGATCCATTCGCGAATATTGTGAATGTTGCGGCCAGTTGAGAGGTCCATAACATTATCGGCCCCCCACCGCGTGGCCCAGACCAGCTTTTCAACTTCTTCCTCCATCGACGACGTGACGGCGGAATTGCCAATATTGGCGTTTATTTTGACCAGGAAGTTTCGGCCAATAATCATAGGCTCGGCTTCTGGGTGATTGATATTGGACGGAATGATGGCGCGGCCGCGAGCGATTTCGTCACGGACGAATTCTGGTGTGCAGTAATCGGGAATCTCGGCGCCGAAGTCTTCACCATCACGGGCCAAAGCTTCGGCGGCTTGAGTCCGGCCCTGGTTTTCGCGGATGGCAATGAATTCCATTTCCGGGGTAATGATACCGGCGCGCGCATAAGCGATTTGGGTGACGGCTTTACCGTCTTTGGCTCGATAGGGACGGTTCAAATTCGGAAATTCTGGCGCCATTTTATCTTTTGAGACAAAGCCATTGTCGGCAGGCGTCACAGGGCGGCCATCATACTGTTCGACGTCGCCGCGCGCGGTGATCCAGGGCTCGCGCAGGCGCGGCAGTCCGGCGGAGATGTCTGTTTTGACCGCTGGGTCCGTGTAAGGGCCAGAGCAGTCGTAAACCGTAACCGGCGGCTCATTCGCGGTTGGATGTAACCCGATTTCCCGCATTGGCACCCGAATCTCGGGATGCAGAACCCCAGGTTTGTAAACCTTTTTTGAGGCCGGGAGCGGGCCAGTGCTGACTTTAGGTTTTGCTGAGGGGCTGACGTGGTTCATGGCGGCCTTTCCTACACACGCTAAGGCGCGTGAATTATGATGATCCTGCGTCTGACGGTTCTTTTGGGAGGGGGTGCGGCGTTCAGGCCGGGTACCATTCCCTACGCCAGTACAAGCTGGATCAGGTTCTTAGGGTCGTTAAGCCGCGCTAACCGACTACGTTCGATCAGCGCTCTTTAACCTCTCAACCCCGTATGGCGGGGCTCCCCTTTGGTAAAATCACACTAGAACTGCAGGTCGGTAGGGTCAACGTAAAGCGGTGATTGGGGCCCGGTTTTTATTCTCGTCTGTAATCGCCTTACTTTGAGTGATACGATTTAGGGTAATGCCACGTATACATAACAAATCCCTTGTTATCAGCGAGTTTAAGGAGATCATTAGTATGGAACCGAATGTCAGTGTAATTGACCGCGTCATCCGCATTCTTGTTGGGGCCGCATTGGTCGCCATTCCCTTTACCATCCCCACAAATGGCGATTGGGTCAGGCAATTGATGGAAATTGTGGCGGGCTTGTTGGGCCTCTCACTGGTTGCATCCGGCGTACTTGCGTATTGCTGGGTCTACAACATGTTGGGCATTAACACCTGTAAACCGACGAGCTAAACTTAAACTGACGTGAGTATAGTTTCGCGGTGATGTGATTACCTGTGGTTCTCGCGGTGATGTGATCACTTGTGGGCTTAACCCCACCTTGCAACATGATACTCTGCGGCACTTACAATCAGTGAGGAGGCCGCAGTGCGCGCCATTTTATCTAGTTTAGTAATTTTGTTTGGTCTGGGCTCCGCTGCCTCTGCGGCGGAAACCATTGATGTCGGTCCGGCGGTCGGCTCAAGCATTCCAGACGCCTTTAATGTGCGCGATGCCAACGGAACGGCGTTAACTTACACCGACGTTGCGGGCGAGCAGGGCCTGGTTTTGGCCTTTGTCCGATCTGCAAGCTGGTGTCCGTTTTGCCAGTCGCAAATGAAAGACCTTCAAAACATCGCCGCTGACTTGAAAGAGAAGGGCTACGAGCTGGCCGTTCTGAGCTATGACGCGCCGAAGGTGCTGGATCAATTCGCCAAAAAGCAGGGCATTTCCTACACCCTACTGTCTGACGAGGGCTCCAAGGTTATTGATGCTTTTGACGTCCGTGACCCACAGTACGGTGAAGACTCAATGGCCTACGGCGTGCCGCAACCTGTGATCTTCATTATTGATCCTGCTGGAACCGTTCAGGGTAAACTGGCCCTAGAAGGTTATCGTGACCGGCCACCGCTTGAAGACGTGATGGCTGAGGTCGAACGTATTCTGGGCAAGATGTCGTAATTGCGCTGATATACGCCAAAGTTAATGGGCCGGCTCAAAGATGAACTGGCCCATTTTTATGTCCCAATAAGGAAGCGTGACCCTTTACCTGTCAGCCGTTTAACGGCGATACCGATGCCGAGGCTTACGCCGATGGCAATAATGAGAAATAAGCTGCCGAGGGCAACTGTTCCTAGTGCGCTTGGGGCTGGCACAGCCAATGCGTTAAACGCGGAAATGAGAGCAATTAGCACCGCAGCATGCAGGAAATAGATGGTCAGCGCATAGGTCGCCAAGGGGTCAAGCCAGCGCGGCAGACTGGCTTCTTTGGCTTTTAGAACAAGCAGAACGAGCAGGGCGAAGCACATTTTTTGGATGTAAAACAGTGTTTCACGGAAGGGCAGTCCTGCCACTCTTCCGGTCTCTGTTATATACGCATAGATGAGAATGGCGGTGGTGATCGCAACGGCTGCGCTTAAGGGGATCGTCCACGCGGCGATCTGGCGCAGTTTTTGATGGTAGTCCTGGCCGAGGTAAATGCCGGCGCTGTAGGCCCCGAGAAAGTATATCACCGTGTTCCAACTAAACTCCGGCCATGCACGTGGCGAGATCAATGGAGCCAATATAAGGGGGATGATAAGCCAGCGTGTCTTCGGTGACTTAAGCATAAGGACGATGAAAGGTGTGGCTAGGAAAAGCAATGCCAGGACAGGGATGTACCACAAGTGATACATCGCGCTGCCGTGCAGGACATTAGAGACCAGGCGGTCGGTGAACTCCATGACCCTGCCGGACAAAAGACGGTCGGTATCGAACAGCCCAAAGCGCTGGAAAAACAGCGAAAAAAGAATGGTAATGACGAGGTAGGGGACGACCACATTGCTGAGTTTCCGTTGAAAGAAGTTGGTCCAAGACCGGCCGGTCTGGATAACGGAAAACAAGAGTCCCGAGATTAACGTGAAATAGAGCGTTGAATCATGAAAAATGACCTCGTTCAGCGCATCTACATAGTTGTCTGACGGTGACCATGGGTTAAGCCCAGTGAAGTGAATAACGTTACCCCAGCAATGGATCGCAACAATGTTGATGATTGCAAAGCCGCGAAACGCTTGCAGGTGCTTGATATAGCGTTCTTGAGTTTGAGTATGTACTGAGTCTGCCAAATGGCCGGACCTTATTTTCTATAATGATTTTCAATAGTTTGACGATTGACCCAAAACGCAAGGGACACCATCGCCTTAAGCCGATGCCTCATCCTGGCGGTTGTTTCTGCACAGTGCTTTTTTTCAGCGCCTATACAGCTATCTTCTGATTTTGCATATAGGATTCATATGGATCAGGCTTGCGTTACTCTCTGATCTCAAGGTCCACCAAGTCATAGATTTTGTCTCCTTCCGGAAAGGTCATGCGGACAGGGAGAAAGTCGTCTTCTGTGGTCCACATGCACAGCGTTTTGCCGTCGCGCACGGGCCAATCAAATCGGTGGCAGGCAAAGGTTCCGGCTTCCACTGTGAGGTCTTCCGCACCCTGGTAGATATAGCTGTACGTGCGGCGCGCCATAATGGGACCTGACTCCCCAGCAGGCAGGGGGGATGAATTCAAACAATTCTCTAAAATCTGAGGGCTGTCTGTGCGCTGGCGTTTCATATGAGCCAGTTTCCAGATATCGCAACAGATGGGGTGAGTGCCAACAGCATTCAGCGGCGCATCCAAGGCAATCCGCTGGCTGATGCGACCCTCGTTGACGGTTTGGGATTCACCTTCTGCGAGAGAGGGGCTGAAGCGGAACCAGCCGCTGCCGAGCGCTTTATCTTCTTCAGCAATACGCACGTAGCACTCAAGCGGTCGCCAATCTGGCCCCACGGTGTAGGTGACATCGCGGGTGAGACCGAGATCGTCAAATTCACAATGGGCGCGCAACGTGCGCAGGCCATTGGCCTGGACACTGACACTGAAGTATTCACGGCCAAATTCTGTAATCTGTTTTCCGGCTGGATTATGGCAATAACGGACTTTGCCTCTGATCAGGCGGGGCATACCGAAGTTCCTTGTTTGTGGGCTTGAGGCTAAAGAAAAAAGTCTAATGCTAGAGTAGTGTAATTCCTGGGCGTAAAAACACTTTTCGTCGAACAGTATTGGGCGTATACACCGCGACCTTTTGCCTGCGCCACGGTGTTTGTGCCAAGTTGTCTAGCCTGTGCCGAGCTGTCGGGCCATTTCTGTTAAGTCTGCTAAACTCAATATGATCAGCGAATACATCGTTATGCTCAGCCAAACTTTTCTCTATACGATAGCCGAATGGCAGATATTTATTGCCCTGGTTCTGATGCTCATCGCGATCAACGCGCTCGCCTTCCGCTTTGGTGTGCGCTACCCGGATGATGAGCAGGAGCACGGATTTTCTCAGGTTACATCGTTTCAGGCGGCCTCTCTAGGTATGCTCGCGTTGTTGCTGGGCTTTACGTTTTCGATGGCGGCTGGCCGGTTTGATGAGCGCCGTGATTTGGTGGTTCAGGAGACAAACGCCATCGGCACGGCGTTATTACGCGCCCAGTTGCTGCCACCGCCCTATGCGGATGAGGCAGAAGAGCTTCTTAAACAATACGTTCGTGCGCGGGTCGCCTTTCAGGACGCGGGTATAGATGAAAATGCCTTGCGGCAATCTGATCAAAATTCTGTCGATCTTCAAAATGCTCTTTGGGCGCTCACGGCTGATATGACCCGAACCCTGCAACCGACGGTGACAATGAGCCTGTTTGTTCAGAGTTTAAACGAGGTGATTGACCTTCAAGCCACACGTAAAGCTGCGCTAGAGCACCGTATTCCTGAGATCGTTTTTCTTGTGCTGTACATCGTCGCTATTTTTGCATTTAGCCTGATCGGTTATGGCTGTGGCCTGGCAAAAAAGCGCAATTTTATTCCAACGCTGGTGATGATCGTACTCATTTCAGTTGTGATCATTCTTATCACCGACCTGGATCGCCCGCGACGCGGCTTGTTTCAGGTCAGCCAGCAGACGTTCCTCGACCTGGAAGCCCAGATCGAGGATGTCCGTTAGCAGCGCTTAGGCGTCAAATTGCAGGAATTGCTCGCCTAGCAATTTACCAAAGGCAATGGCCGGCGTCACGAGCATGCCGCCGCAGATGGCGCGGCCACTGGTGGCGCCTGTCCCGAGGATTTCGCCGGCGGCGTAAAGCCCGCCAATCTTCGACCCATCTTGGCGAATAGCCTGTAGGTTTTCACCAACGGCCAATCCTGCGAAGGTGGTCAGGAACCAGCTTTGCAGGCGGACACCGTAAAACGGGCCTTTTGCGATGGGCAGTGGCATGTGACTGCGGCCCAGCGGGTCTTTCATCTCGCCGGTCTGGGCCTTGTTATAACTGGCCACAGTTTTACCGAGGCCGGTTTTGTCGATGCCCATTTTTTCGGCCAGTTCTTCAAGTGAGTCGGCCTTGAAGAAGTTGTGATAGCCTTCGTTAAAGGCTTCAGCGATGTCGTCTGGTTCCATCATGCCCATGAAGCCGCCTGAAATCAGCCTTGGCGCCTTGGTATGAATTTCATGATCCCAAACCATCCAACACTGTTCGCCGGGTTGTTCGACCAGGGCTTCTTCATATGCCGCGTGACTTAAAACGTCTTCCTGCAGGAATCGTTTTCCTTGTGCGTCCACTATGATTTCCCACGGGGGTCTGTCCCCCGGGAAGTGACGGGCGACGGCCACCATGGGTGAGGGGTAGTCTTCATCGCCAAGAATGGCACCGAACAGCGGCAAGTGATGTTCGCCGTAGCGGACATATCCGCCCACAGAGGTGCCGAGGGTGATGCCCGCGCCCTGGCTATAGGGATAAGACACGTCAGAATAATCTGGTGCGCCCTCGAGTTCTTCAAACATTTCTGGGTTGGACGCATAGCCGCCACTGGTGAGAACCACATTCTTACCCATATAGCGTGCTGTCTTTCCATCGGCATTGACGGTGACGACGCCGATCACGTTGCCATTATCGTCTTGAATAAGCTCTGAAGCTTCGGTGCTGGTCATGATGGTGACGGCACCGGACGCGGTGAGAGGCTCAAGAAGCTTCTCGAAAACCGCAAGAATGCCCATCGCCCCTTCCTTGTGCCAGGCGTAGCGCGCGTGGCTGTAGGGCTCGTGCGTGGTGCCGGTCACGGGATGATGAGGATAGACCTCAAAGCCATTATCTGTGAGCCAGTCAAAAGCGGGCGCGGCGTTTTCAGTGGCTAGACGCAGGATGTAGGGATCGGCTGTGTTGTTGCTGATGCGCATAACGTCGTCGTAATGGGATTGCGGGCTATCGCCGGTAATGCCTTTTGATTTCTGCAGCTTGGTTCCGGCGGCGCTCATTTGACCAGACGACAGGAACATGGTGCCGCCAATCACCGGCGCGGCTTCAATAATCAGAACTTTCGCGCCGCGTTGCCCAGCAAAGATGGCTGTGGGAAGGCCAGCCGTTCCGCCGCCGATGATGATAGCATCCCAGGCATCGTCTGCGGCTTTGCTTTGTTGCGAAGTGGTTAGCGTCGCGCTGGCGGCTGCGGCGCCTGCGGCGGACAAGAACTGCCGCTTGCTGATGTTCTGTGATAATGGGCTGTGAAACTTGGTTTTCCTGGTCATTAAGACCTCCCTGAGCATCGATTTTTTGAAACATTAACGCACCCGAGGCGCTTAGCCTAGCGCGGTTTTTCTGTATTTTAAGAGGTATGCCCGCATCGCGACCGCTAATCGGGTTGCTGTTGCCAGGCTGTTAAGGTCGGCTCACTATAGCAAGTCATCTGAAATTCTGGGGAGGGACAGTGATGTTGGATCGTAGAACGGTGTTCAAAGCGACGACAGCGATCGGTGCTGCTCTTTCGTCCCTTGTCGGTGGGCGCGCAGCCCAAGCCAAATTGCCGAAAAGCGTTGATGTTGAGCCACGTGGGACGGATCGTCGCCTAGAGCGTTTGCCGAAGCTGGATGTTGAAAGCCGCGAAGACTTTCTGACCCAATTCCGGATTTGGGTAAACCGCGATGTCCGCCGCGCTGGGGCGCAACGCGCGGATCGGATTTTAGAGGCCGCCGGGCTTGATAAGCGCGCCCAGATGTCTGACGAAGAGGCCATTGAACTGATTGGCGGCGATCATATTGTTGGTCTTAGCGGCCGGGCGTGGATCAGCGCTCAGCAAATCATGTGGAAAAATCTGTACGACGAATTTCATGGCAACGCCGAGGCGTATTTGGCCGAAATGGAAGCCGCAGATCATGCGGGGCCGGGCACCTTGGAACTCAACCCAGATATGGTGTTACCAAAATATACCAAACACGAAATCCACATGCAGCCGGGCGGCTATGTGGGAGACGCTTTTGCAGGCCATATGTATCACTATGGTACAAATAACTTCTGGGAGGGTCGTAACTACCAGGATGAAATGCACGCCAAGCTGGTGGACACTATCCCAACCCCCAGGGACGGTAAGATTAAGCGCATCTTGCATATGGGATGCAGCGCTGGGCAGTTAACCTTACGCCTGAAAGAGAAATATCCGGATGCCGAGATTTGGGGCATCGATGTCGGCGGACCCATGGTCCGCTATGCGCATATGCGCGCTGTGGACTTGGGCATAGACGTTCATTTCGCGCAGCGCTTGGCCGAGGATACCAAATTCCCGGACGGTCACTTTGATTTGGTGACCTCCTTCCTGCTGTTCCATGAGGTGAGTGCTGAGGCCGCCGCGCAGATTATCGCCGAGGGTCACCGTGTGCTGCGCCCGGGTGGGGTGTTCTTTGCGCGGGATCAGTTGGACTGGGATAAGATGCCCAAACAAACCCCGTTTCAGCAGTATCAGAGGTTTTGGATTTGGCGCTGGAATCATGAGGTCTGGCAGAAAGACCATCGCAGCAACAATTATCCTAAGTTGCTGGCAGAGGCGGGTTTTGAGGTTGACGACAAAACACCCCAGGAGCATGGAGCTTTCAGAGGAAGTATGATGGGCGTGAAGCAAGCCTGAGCTTACTCTGAGGTTCAAAAAAGACCACATAGGTATAAGTAAAATTTATTGTTGGTGTCATCCGCGGTATTGGACGACGAGCCCATACGCCAGATAGTCTATATATAAGTTATAGCTATCTGATTAACCAATCACGGTGACAGTATCGTTGCTGTGAATTTGAGAGGTTTGAAAGATGATTGATCGCCGCACGTTGTTTCCCGCTCTCACAGCTCTTGGAGGAGCCGCCAGCGCTCTCTTTGGTGGACGCAAGGCCACGGCCGCGACAAACACCAAAGGCGGCTTTGTCGGTGATCTTGAACCACGCGGTACACAAGGTCGATTAGAACGCATTCCTGAGCTTGATCTTGAGAGCCAGCAGGACTTCCTGACGGGGTTTCGGCGGTTCACGGGGCGCGGCTTCAATCGCATCGCGTCGAAGCGTTTGGCTGAATTGTTCGAAGCCAAGGGTTTGGACCCGCATGGCGACCCATCAATCGAGACAGTGCTTGAAGTTGCTGGTGATGACCCGGTTCTGGGCATGCATTGCCGCAGTTGGGTCAGCATGCAGCAGCTGACCTGGAGCACGGTGCAAGAACTGGTTTATCGCGATCCTGACAAGTATCTCGCCGAGTTGGAAGCCGCTGATAAAGCTGGACCAGGAACGTTGGAACTGAATCCGGATATGGATCTGCCCGATCATGTGAAGCATGAAATTCACATCATGCCGGGTGGGTATGTGGGGGATCCTCTTGGCGGATATGTTTTCCATTACGGCACCAACAATTTTTATGGCGGCAACAATCATCAGGACGAACTGCATATTTCCTACGCGGATTCCGTACCGGTGCCCACGACACCACAGCCGGGCGGTCGCCCTCTGCGTATATTGGAAATGGGCTGCACCATTGGACAGATGACAGTCGCCCTGAAAGAGCGTTTTCCGGAGGCTGAGGTTTGGGGCATCGATGCTGGCGGCCCAATGGTCCGATATGGCCACATGCGCGCCGTCGACCTTGGCGTTGATGTGAACTTTGCCCAACGCTTGGCCGAAGATACCAAGTTTGAGGACGGCTATTTTGATATCGTTACGTCCTACATTTTGCATCACGAGATGCCCGCTGAGATTTCCAAGCAGACCGTGAGAGAAACGTTCCGTATTCTGCGCCCCGGTGGGGTGTTCTTCCCGATTGATTTTTATACCGGTGAAAACAAACCAAGCGTCAGTGCTGGGCAGAAGTTCCGTCACTGGTGGGATCACCGCTGGAACAACGAAGTCTGGTGGGACGAATATGATGATTTGGATCTCTTCGGGGAAATGAAAGCTGCGGGTTTTGAGACCACCGAAGATGGCCCAGCCGCATGGATTGGGCGGAAAAATCTGTTAGGAATCAAACCCGCCTAACACGGGCCTTAATAGCTTTAACGACCGTATTGAGTGGAGCTTCGCCATGCTT
Organism: Rhodospirillaceae bacterium; assembly: GCA_040221475.1. Taxonomy (GTDB): domain Bacteria; phylum Pseudomonadota; class Alphaproteobacteria; order Rhodospirillales; family Rhodospirillaceae; genus WLXB01. Next base: position 536,570 of record JAVKEJ010000053.1, read on the forward strand.
GATCGCAGAACCTTTTTTCCTGCTTTAACCGGACTTGGAGCTGCAGTCGGGGCCTTTCTGGGTGGTCGTAAGGCTGCGGCGGCAACGCCGAGCTTTAAAGGCGACCTTGATCTGCGTGGAACCATCGGACGACTAGAGCGTCTGCCGAACCTGGATCTGGAAAGTCAGCAGGATTTTCTGACTGGATTCCGAACCTTCACCGGGCAGGGCTTTCGCCGCGCGTCCGCGCAGCGCATGGCTAAGTTGTTTGAAGCGAGGGGCCTGGACCCTCATGGCGATCCGCCCATGGAAACCATCCTGGAAATTGCTGAGAACGATCCGGTGTTGGGCATGCATTGCCGCACATGGGTCAGTCTTCAGCAAATGACGTGGGGGACCATTCAATCCCACTTGTATCAGGACGCCGATAAATATCTGGCGGAACTGGAAGCCGCTGACTCTGCCGGACCCGGTACTCTGGAATTAAACCCGGATATGGTGCTGCCGGATCACGTAAAGCATGAAATTCACATCATGCCGGGCGGTTATGTTGGCGACCCCCTGGGTGGTTATGTTTATCACTACGGCAACAATAATTTTTACGGCGGTCGCAATGATCAGGATGAGGTGCAGGTTGATTTTGCCAGCAGAGTGCCGGTCCCAACCTCACCACAGCCCGGTGGACGGCCACTTCGCATTCTGGAAGTAGGGTGCACCACCGGCCAGTACTCTATCGCGCTGAAAGAACGGTTCCCCGATGCCGAAGTGTGGGGCATTGATGCCGGTGCACCGATGCTGCGCTATGCCCATATGCGTGCGGTTGATTTGGGCGTTGATGTGAACTTTGCCCAACGTCTGGCGGAAGATACTAAGTTTGAGGACGGCTACTTTGATATCGTCACGTCCTATATTTTGCATCACGAGATGCCTGCTGAAATTTCCAAGCAGACCGTGGCTGAGACGTTCCGTGTTTTAAGGCCGGGCGGCGTGTTCTTCCCGATTGACTTCTACACTGGGGAAAACAAGCCCAGCCCCAGCGCCAGTCAAAAGTTCCGCCATTGGTGGGATCATCGCTGGAACAACGAAGTCTGGTGGGATGAATATGATGACCTCGACCTCTTCGGGGTCATGGAAACCGCCGGTTTTGAAGCCACGAAAGATGGCCCGGCGGCCTGGATTGGCCGAAAAAACCTTATGGGAATCAAACCGGTCTAGGTTTTTTCGACAAATTTCTGCCGTTCGCTTAGCATCCAAAATCTGCAAAGCCTTTGATTTTTTGCTCCCATGGGTTCATCATAAGGTCATACGTGTAATACCTTTGACCAACCTCCTGGGGGGCCTCACATGATTGACCGCCGTACTTTATTTGGTGCCACAGCCGCGACAACAGCTTTTTTGTCGTCATTGGTGAAGGGGCGTTCGGCTCAAGCCAAAACATCCTCTGACGGAGCATTTCAGGACGTTGAGTGGCGCGGTACACGCGGACGCTTAGAGCGCCTTCCCGAACTGGACCTTGAGAGCAGCCAGGATTTTCTGACCGGCTTTCGCAACTTCGTAAATCGCGACATGCGCCAAGCTGCGCAAAAGCGCTTTGCCGTTCTGATGGAAGAACGCGGCCTGACGGCGGACGATGATCTGCCGATGTCAGAGATTTTGGAGATGGTTGAAGATGATCACATCATCATGGGCAGTGTGCGGGGCTGGGTTTCCAATCAGCAACTGACTTGGAAGCAAGTGCAGGACCACTTTCATGCCAACGCGGATTTGTATCTGGCAGAAATGGAATCGGCGGACAACATCGGACCTGGATCATTGGAGCTAAATCCTGATCTGGATATACCTGAGTACACCAAGCATGAAATACACATTCAGCCCGGTGGCTATGTCGGTGATCCGTTTGCCGGGTACATCAATTATTACGGTGTAAACAATTTTTACGGCGGCAGTAATTACGACGATGAAGTCCAGGCCGCTATTGCGGAGCGTGTGCAGACTCCGCGAGATGGCAAGAAGGTTGAGCGTATTCTCGACCTTGGCTGCGCCACTGGTCGGTTGACCTTTGCCATGAAGGATCGTTTCCCTGAGGCCGAAGTTTGGGGCCTGGATGTTGGCGGGCCGATGGTGCGCTTTGCGCACACCCGTGGCGTGGACTTGGGCAAAGACGTGCACTATGTGCAGCGCTTAGCGGAAGATACCAAGTTCCCGGACAATCACTTTGATCTGATCACCGCGTACATCATGTTCCATGAGGTCACATCGGAAGCACAGGATAAAATTATCGCTGAAGCGAAACGTATTCTGCGGCCTGGCGGTGTGTTCTTCCCCATGGATTTCCAAACCGGTAAGCAGGCTCCGAAGAGCAATGTGTACCGCTCGTTCTCAATTTGGCAGGACCATAAATTTAACGGCGAGCCGTGGCGTGTTGAATATGCCTCGCGTGATTTTGGCGATGTTATTAGGGCCCACGGTTTTGACGTAGATGAAAGTATTCGTCCGGCGCGGCGCGGTCATGGTGCAATTATGGCGACCAAACCTGCGTAAAATAGTATTGGTTTTATGAGATAACGAAGGAGCCCCGCCAAAGTACGGGGCTCTTTTATTTAGTCCTCTGTTTGAACTGGAATGTCTTCCGTTCCGAGGATTAATGCCTTCGCGTATTCCGGTGCGATGAGGTGACAATACAATGCCCCTTTGAAACGGTCGGGCGCCATTTTAAACAGCAGACTGGTCCAATCGATTTGCATGCGTTTGCTTTGTATATGCAGCGCGCCTGACTTGCCGCGATAGGCGAAATCAAAGGGTTTGGTCCAGGATGTGCCCATCATAACCGAGATATCTTCATCAAATATAATTTGCGCATCTGACAAGACGCGGTTGGCTGCTTCTTCTGGCGTCAGCGCAGCAATAACAGCTGACACATTGGCCCGGTTAATGGCTTCACAGGAAAGTGCCTCTGGGTTCACTTTGTCTTCACCATAGACTTCGGCAATGTGATCCGGCGTCTTCATTTTGCACGAGACCATGCGAGGTGCGCCATCTGGTCCCGTGGTGGTGAACTGCTCATTGCGGAGCGGATCGACGGACGCCTTAGACAGAACAAAGGCGTCAAAGTCCGGGTGCACCATTGTTTGCGCTGGAATGGTGTTGCTCATGATCGTGGTCTGAACCGTAGTGCAGAAGGTATCGGTAATTTCGGTTTGGCCATTCGCCGCATGGGCGTCCGTTAGACAAACGAGAAGACCAAACAGCGATATGGAAAAAAGACCTGAGCGGTTCATAGGGTGCAGTCCTGTGTCAGCTAATCTTCATGCGGTGCGGGCATTGGTAAGAAATTGGCCATCAATACTGAGATAACCAGCAACGATGCACAAATAATAAAGGGGGACGCTGGGTCGATTTGATAGGCGATGGTACCAACAATAGGTCCGATCATAAAGCCTACCGCTTGGAAGGCCCCGGTCAGACCGGCCATACTGCCCTGATTCTCTGGCCCAGCCGCTAGTGAAGCCGCTGTCATGTAAGCCGGCCAACCAACGCCGCCGCCCAATCCGAAGAGGCCCATCGCACCAATGAGGGCCCAATAGCTAGGAGCGACCATAATGAGTAGAACCGCAATAAAAGCGACTGGCATGCCGACATTTATCATCCGGCGCGGCGACCATTTTAGACGCGGAATAACTCCAATTTGAATGATGATCTGTGCAATGGCCGAGACAAAGAGGGCAATGCCAACGCCACGCGCTGTGTCTGCCGTGGTGAGTCCGAATGTGTCCTGGAAGTGAAAGCCGAGGATAACAACCATGGTCACGTTACCGAGAATGAGGACCATAAATCCCCCGGCGATGCTGAGCACCGCTGGGGTCATAATGTGGCGGAAACCGACTTTGTCCGATCGCTTGTGGCGTTCTGGCTCATGCAGGCAGTAGATGTATAGCGCGACAGCCGCGAAGCCCATCACGGTTACAATATAAAAGGGGGCGGTTGGCGACAGAGATGAAAACATGGCTGCAATAGCGGGGCCGACAACAGACCCAAAACCCCAAGCCGCGGTGATCATGGCCAAGCCACCGGCACGGTTCTCCTTGCTGGTCATATCTGCAACCATGGCCATTGTGGCCGGGTAGATTGCGCCAGACGACAACGTGTACAAGCCACGCACAGCGACCAGGAGAAGGAAGCATGTGAATGCGCTCATTGTTCCTGCAAGGCGTAGGTCAATTGTGAAGGCGAAGGCTGCCGTCATAATGACGTAGCCCACAGCGCCAACCAGAATCACATTTTTGCGTCCCCAGTCTTCGCTGATGCGGCCCCACACCGGCCCGGTAATCAGCATGAAAGCGCCACCGACGGCGAGAATCACGCCAACTTGCCATTCCAAGAAGCCCATATCTCGGCCCAAAGGAGGCAGGATGGTGATGAGAAAGTTGTTACCGATCGCGCTGATCAGCATGCCATAGGCGAGGACCAAGCCAGTGATTCTGGGTAATGTCGCTGATGGAGGAACAGCAGGTGTGACTGGGCTGGTTGTCTCTGTCATTCGAAAAACTTTCTGTAGCGGTAACGTTATGCTTACGGTTTTAATAAGTAGGTTCGATCACCAATTCGGGGGGGATGGCTTTTGCTGACCGTAGAATGGCCACCGGCGTGTTGTGAGTGCTGATGACTGCCTATGTAAAGGAAAACAGACAGAAAACAGCGATTACTTGCGGCCTTCTGCTCGTTTATGAGATGACGGGCGAGTTGACTTTCTTCTCAAAAGGTGTGGTTTCGGTTTAGGTGATGGGCGTCTAATTACAGCTGAAAACCTTTTAAAAACAGTCGGTTATAAAATATACTGCGGTTATTCACTCTGCCAACAATAAACTGAGATAAAATTGATCCGGATCAAACCGGAAAACATCCAATCGTCTCATAGATGGCGTATAATTATTGAATAGTCTGTGATTGGCCAGCAGCGAGAGTGGGAGACAAAAGGCATGTATGTGAATTTCTGGTATCCGGTTTGTGTGAGCGATGACCTGACAGACAAGCCCGTCCGCGTTCGAATTTTGAAACACAATTTTGTGGCTTTTCGCGATAACGAGGGAAACCCGGCTTTGTTGTCGGATACCTGTGTGCATCGTGGCGGTGCGCTCTCGGGCGGCAACTGTAAAGAAGACGGCACCGTGCAATGCCCCTATCATGGCTGGCGCTTCACCAAAGATGGTGTGTGCACACGCATCCCATCGCTGGGAATTAACGGTAAAATTCCTGCCCGGGCGCGTGTTGATGCCTATCCCACAGTAGATAAGTACGGATTGGTTTTTGCCTTTATTGGTGATCTTCCTGAAGCGGAGCGTCCGCCTATCATGCCGATTGATGAATACGGCACCGACGGCTGGCGCGCGACCATTCAAACTTTTGATGTTGATTACAACTACGAGCGGTCCATTGAGAACGGCTTAGACCCAGCCCACAACGAGTATGTGCACTCCACCCACGGTTACAAGGGCGAGAGAGAGGAAGAGTACAAAGTCAACGAGCTGGAACCCTACAAGAACAACGACTGGGGTTTTGGGTTCATGCACACCTTTGACGCGCCGCCTTTGAAGAACTGGTTGATGAAACGGTTCCGCAAAGAAGGCGGAAAAATGCAGGCGGGCTCTGGCACTTACGGGCCGAACCACATGTGGACGTATATCCACCTGTCTGAAAAAATGCACATGCATCAGTACATGTTTGAAGCCCCCATTGATGAGGCAAAAACCCGTATCTTCTTGGTCAACCTGCGCAACATGGCGATCACCAAGCGTGAATGGCTGAACAAGTTTCTTGATAAGAAAATCAAAGAACGAAATATGTTTGTGGCCAGTGAAGACATCGTTGTTGTTGAAAAGCTGGAGCCAAAAATGACTCCACCAACCACGACTAAAGAAGTGCTTATGCCCCATGACCGCGTGGTTGTTCAGTACCGCGGCAAACTCAAAGAATGGGAACAAAAAGGCTGGCGCCTGGATCATGAAGCGATCAATGCGCTGACAGCGAAGGGTGATGTTGTAACAGCGATACCTTGTCCTTATCGTCGCGACAGCAAAGCCTGGGTGCTTGATCCCGCACCAGTCTATCGGGCACTGCCGGAGGCCGAGCCGGTGAGAGAAGCTGCCGAGTAACCCAATTTAAAACTAATAAACACTGACTTAACAAAACGCTGGCCTTAATTGGCCGGCGTTTTTTTATCCCAGAGGGTTGCCAGTTGTTACTGGTGCGGCAAGAGTCTCACCTCAAAAGGTTTAGGGAGTAATCATGCAAAAGCCGGTTAGTGATGTCATCGTTAAGGGGTGGCAACCCGAGACGGAAGAAACGCATCAGCGATGGTTGTTGGCCAATCACCCAAGTGGCGCGCCATCGGTTGATGATTTCATGATGGTTGAAGATGTCGTGCCTGCCCCTGCGCCAGGTCAATTGCTGGTGCGTAGCCTCTATCTGTCTGTTGATCCCTTTCAACGCCTAATTATGAATGCGACGCCGCGTAATGTTGAAGTCGTGCCGTTATATGGCGTGATGCTGGGCGACATTGTTGGAGAGGTTGTAAAATCACATCATCCAGATTTTAAAGATGGCGATGTGGTGAATGGTGTTTTGGGCTGGCAAAATTATGCCCTGACCAGAGGGGCGGGGCATTACATTCACAACCGCTCTGGCTTGCGGGTTGTTGATGAAAGTCTTGGTCCTCTCAATACAGCTGCAAGTGTTTTGGGGCGCCCTGGTATGACTGCGTATTTCTCTGTGATGCGCGAGTGTATGCCCAAACCAGGCGACGTGATGGTGGTGTCTACCGCCGCCGGAGCGGTGGGGCATTTGGCCGGACAGATCGGCAAGATTCACGGGGCCACCGTTATTGGTATTACCTCATCGGAAGAAAAAATTAGCTTCCTTACTGAAGAGATGGGGTTTGACGCAGGCCTTAACTATAAGGCAGTGAATGACATTAAAGCGGCCGTGAAGCGCGCGTGTCCAAACGGTGTAGATATCTATTACGATAACGTCGGCGGCCCGATGGCCGAGGCGATTTTGACTCAGTTAAATCCGGGCGGGCGAGTCACCTATGTGGGGTCAACTGAGCAATATAATACGCTGGAAGAGGATGGTACGCCGTGGACGTGGAAGATGGATAAGCCCATGTTCATTATTCACGACTATATCGAAGAGTACGACGCTGGACGCACCGCGATGAGCGCCTGGATGAACGATGGCAAACTGCAATACCGTGACGACATTATCGACGGTTTAGAAAACGCGCCTGAGGCTTTTATCGGGCTATTCGCAGGCACGAACATTGGCAAGCGTTTGGTGCGGGTGAATCGCAAACGTCTTAATGGTGAGAACGCTTAGGTGTTTATCTCAGTTCTTTTTTAACAAAACGAGATCCTCCGGTTTGACCCGCTGCGTTTGCCGAAGCTGATCGTCCCACTCACCCGATAAAAACGCGCGCACATCGTCTGCAACCAGTTTCGGCTCTTCAATGTACGGATAATGACCAAGGCGGTCATACTTTTTAACAATGGTCGGCGCGCCGGTCATCCACAACTGCATGACGTTTGCTTCCAAGTGCATGACGGTCGGATTTTCCATGCCCCACAAAATCAGCGTCGGCGCTTTGATGTCATCAAGAACCACAGACGGATCGCCTGTAATATAATTCCGTCTGAATATCCGTGCTGGTTCAGCCCGGTCTGCGCGGCGATTCATATCGTAGTTCATTTCGATATGCGCTTCAGAAGGAGGCTTTGAAGTGACGTTTAGTGTGAGAGATTGCCGCCACCAATCTTTAGATTGATGGTAAGATCGTACCCACCGACCAAAAGCTGTGCCTCGTTCCCGGTTCGGGTTGGTAAGTGCTGTTCTGGGCATACCAGCCGAATTAATAAGAATGAGGCGGTCAAGTTTTTCAGGGTAGTTGGCCGCGTATCTGAACGCCACTGTGCCGCCTGAGGATGTGCCGATGAGATGGAATCGGTCGACGCCTAGCGCTTCTGTGAGCAGCGTGATCATCTCTTGATTTTGCTCTACGGAATAGCGTTGCTGAGGATCGAAACCGGTTAGCCCCGCATTTGGAAAGTCGAACCGGATGATGCGGAAGTCTTTCTTTAGGTCTTCGACCATCCCGTCCCATGCTCGCAAGCTGTGAAAGGAAGCATGAGACAGAACAACAACAGGTCCAGTGCCTTCATCTGTATAATGGACTTCGATGCCATCAAGCATGATGTATTTAGATTCAGGAATTTCGTATTTGGCACGGAGGTCTTCCAGTGAAATGTCAAATCCACCAGATGTGAGCATCCAAAGCCAGATGCCAAATCCACCAGCAGTAATAATGACCAACACGGCCAAGCCCTTTATCAGTGCGGACATGACGTTCCCCTTACTAAATTCGACCCAACCTCTGGTATAAAAGTCAGCATGACCGTGGACGAGGGGAATAATCAACCCCTCCCGCCAGTTGGTCATTTTAAATGCTGATTTTGGCGAATATGCCTCATGATAGGGGGCTTCGGTGCATTTCTAAGAGACGAGAAAGGGGGCGTAATGAAGGCGTTTCACGCATTATTTACAGTTGCTTTGGCGTTTAGTCTGTCAATTGAGGCTCAAGCGGAGAGCGTGCTTGTGTTCGGTGCGACGGGTCATACTGGGTCACGTATCAGCAAAATATTGGCTGCTGAGGGACATCAGGTGACCGCCTTTGTGCGTCCGTCCTCTAAGCGCGAGAGGCTGACAGGTGTTGATTTACAATATGCCTTAGGAGACGTGCTTGATTTTGAGAGCGTGGAAGCTGCATTTGAACAATCTAAGCCAGATGTTGTTGTTGCCGTTTTGCAAAGCCGCCGGGGGCAACCCAGCCCACATGGTGAGCCCGAAGTGGCAATTGTAAAATTGGCTGAACAAAGCGGGGTGTCTCAATTCATCTATCTCAGTTCAGTCGGTGCAGGACCGGATACTGTGGCTCAGCGGACGCGTTATCCAGATATCAATTTTGATCTATTTGCTGAGGGGTTGGTGGAGAAGGCCCGCGTTGAAACGGCGCTGCGCAGCAGCACACTCAATTACACGATCATTCGCAGTGGTTCGATTTTGGTCGAATTTGGACGGGAGCCGCCGCCGGGTACTGGCCGGGGGTACTTCACTGAGAATCAGGATGTGACTGGACCCATTACCTATGACGACCTCGCCATCTTGATGACTCGCTGTGTTGGCACCAGTGGCTGCTACGGCAAGATTTATCATGCGACAGATGACACGCTTTGGCCTGAGTATAGCCATTGGCGCTGCCGCAGATTTGCCCCGCTCGCTGAACTTGGCCCCGCTTGTGATCATCTGCGACCGATCTCTGCTCCTAAGCGTTAGGCGGCTATACTTTCCTGCTCACGGGAGTCTTGTTGCTTGCGCCCCCCATAGCGAATAGCGGCAGCAACAACGGCAAAGTTAAAGATGGGTTCACCCATATTTCCAACGATCGGGCCGACGAGGCTCTGAGGAACGGCGGCCGCCGCAAACATGATCATGCAGCCAATGGCCAGCCAGGGCCATTTATGCCGGACCCAGATGGCAATGCCGACGGCCATAAGAATGAGGTTTGTAAGAATAGCTGCAGCCGGGGAAACGCTCATGCCGACACCAGCCATGTCAGGTGAGCAAGCTTGTGTTTCAGAAACTTTGGTGACGTAGCGCAGCGTTTCAGCGAAACAGGCCGGATAGAAATCCACGATAAATATGTATCTGAAATCATACACGATAAAGAATACAGCGAGTGCACAAAACAGGCCCATGACGATTTTGTTCTGGGCAAACTGAAAGCCCGCGCGTCTCAACAGTATGCCGGCAACTATGATCAGTAGGGGCAGGGTGCCCCAATGCCACGCATACCGCAGGTATGTGACGCCCAGCATAATCGGACCTTCACCTATAAAACGACCGGTTGCGACTGCAAAAGAGTCAAACCACAAGAATAACAACGGGATTAGCGTGAGCAAAAGCACGGTTGTCTTTTGCTCCATATATGCCCTTAAACACCAGATCAGGCAGGTAAATGCAGCTGCGGCGATTATCAGATACCCAATTGTGATCATTGGTTTCGACCTTCATCTAGCGTTTCATCGGATGGAACAGTGCCTGATGTTGGTGCAAGCCGTAAACCAGGAGGTCGCTGCGGACTTCCTGGCGGACAAAGGCCCACTATAAAGGCATCCATCACATTTTTCATATTTTGCTATTGGCTAATGCTTCGAGCCGAATCAAAGTGAGTCGGATTTGCCACATCCTTGAATCTATTGAAGGAATCTCGTTTGGAAGGCTTGACCATAAGACTCGGGCGTGATTCCATCGGTTTATGAAGAGAGGTTCAGAACATAGCAAGAAGGCAAAACAAATCCTTGCGCCACTCTTAGGTGCCGCTTTGGTGACGTATTTTGCCTACCACGCCGTTCAGGGTGATCGCGGATTACTTGCTTGGTGGCAACTTCGGCATCAATTGGAAGCAGCGCAGACTGATTTGGCAGTCATTCAGAGCGAACGGGCCAAAATTGAACATAAAATATCGCTTCTCCAGCCCGGTAGCTTGGACCGCGATATGCTGGACGAACAGACACGGCGCGTGCTTGCATTTGTACAACCCAATGAGCTGCTGATTATTCCGGCCAACTAGGCGACAGCCTGATCAGCCCTCAATATGATCAATATATCAGAGTATTACTGATGTTTTGGCGTTTTAACTGGCGCTAATGAAACGTCTTTTTTGTGACCTTGATTTCATAAATATATCGTAAATGACTTATATTTTGAAATAATAAGCCGGTTTTACGAAAGAGCATTGCGGGCAAATGGCTTGCTTTCAGAGGTTTAACTGCTTTTCAGTTTATCAATAATTTGTGCAGTGCAAACAAAGGCTTAACTGTTGTTTCACTTGCGTCATTTTCGCGTCGCTGCGATAACTCAGTCTATAGATAGACCGGATAAGCCATCTTTATAAATGGCACAGAACTTATGAATGGGGATCTCGCATGGCTGCTCGGAAGTCTGCCACCGCTAAATCATCTTCAGCCAAATCGGCTCAAAAGAAATCATCTAACGCCAAGCCTCCAAGCACAGAGCAACAGGTTCAATTTTATAAAGACATGCTTTTGATCCGTCGCTTCGAAGAACGCGCGGGTCAGCTTTATGGCATGGGGCTGATCGGCGGTTTTTGTCATCTTTATATTGGACAGGAAGCTGTCGTCGTCGGTCTCCAGGGCAATATGATTGAGGCTGATACGGTGATCACAACATATCGGGATCACGGCCATATGCTCGCCTGTGGCATGGATCCAAAAGGGGTGATGGCTGAATTGACGGGCCGTATTGATGGATATTCCCGCGGCAAGGGCGGCTCAATGCATATGTTTAGTCGAGAAAAAGGGTTTTTCGGCGGCCACGGTATTGTTGGTGCCTCTGTCCCCATCGGAACAGGCTTAGCCTTTTCTCATAAGTACAATGAGGATGGCGGCGTAAACTTCTGTTACTTCGGCGATGGTGCCGCCAATCAAGGCCAGGTGTATGAGGCTTTCAATATGGCTGCGCTTTGGAAGCTCCCTGTTATCTACGTCATCGAAAACAATAAGTACGGCATGGGAACATCTGTCGAGCGGGCCTCGGCTTCAGCTGATTTATATCGCCGAGGCGAAGCTTATGGCATTCCCGGTACAGTCGTAGATGGCATGGATGTGAACGCAGTTTATCAGGCTGGACAAGACGCTGTTGCCCATGTGCGCGGTGGTAAAGGTCCGATTATTTTAGAAATGAAAACCTATCGTTATCGCGGTCACTCCATGTCTGACCCGGCTAAATATCGATCCAAAGAAGAATTAGCGAAAATGCGCGGTGAACATGACCCTATTGATCGTCTGCGCCATAAGTTAATCGAAGACGGCGTGCTCGATGAAGACGGTTTTAAAGATATGGATAAGGCGATTAAGGCGCGGGTCACCGAAGCTGCTGAGTTTGCCCAGGAGTCACCTGAACCAGATCCAAGCGAGCTATATACAGACGTCCTTCGCGACGTTGCGTAATTCATAATTTGCGAATTAATAATCCAAGTGTCTCGCATGGTTGTCATGCCTGACATCGCGAGGCCCGGCAACGGGACAATTTAGGGAGACTCTATCCTTGTCAACGAAAGTTCTAATGCCTGCGCTTTCGCCAACTATGACAGAGGGCACTCTGTCGAAGTGGTTGGTCAAAGAGGGCGATAAGGTTTCAGCCGGTGATATCATCGCTGAAATTGAAACAGATAAAGCGACCATGGAACTTGAAGCCGTGGATGAAGGCACGGTGGGCAAGATACTCGTTAGCGCCGGCACGGAAGGTGTTAAGGTCAACAAACCTATCGCTGTGATCATGGAAGAGGGGGAACGCGCAGACGACATCGCAGAATCCCCGCCGTCTGAAGAGCCGGAAACTGACGATACATCGACGCAAGAAGCCGATGATGAGTCCACCTCGTCCAATAATGAATCTGATGATGAAGCGTCTAAGCGAGTTCGTCCTGCCCAACCACGAGCTGTGGTCGATGTAGACGAGCCAGAGCTTGGTGAAACAGCAGAAATTACCGTCAGAGAAGCGCTGCGCGACGCCATGGCTGAAGAAATGCGCAAAGACAAAAGTGTTTTCTTAATGGGTGAAGAGGTCGCTGAATATCAGGGAGCATATAAGGTCAGCCAAGGGTTGCTGGAAGAGTTCAGCAGCAAGCGCGTCATTGATACGCCAATTACGGAGCAAGGTTTCGCAGGGCTTGGAGTGGGCGCCGCCTTTGGTAAGCTCAAGCCCATAATTGAGTTCATGACCTTCAACTTTGCCATGCAGGCAATTGACCAAATTATCAACTCTGCTGCTAAGACGCTGTATATGTCTGGTGGTCAGATGGGATGCTCGATAGTTTTCCGTGGACCCAACGGAGCAGCCTCAAGAGTTGGAGCCCAGCACTCCCAGTGTTATGGCGCTTGGTACTCGCATATTCCAGGCCATAAGGTTGTTGCCCCTTGGTCTGGCGCAGATGCGAAGGGCTTGTTGAAATCTGCAATTCGAGATCCAAACCCAGTCATTGTGCTCGAAAATGAACTACTATACGGAACGAAATTCGACGTGCCGACCAGCGATGATTATGTACTGCCAATTGGCAAAGCGAAAATTGAACGTGAAGGTTCTGATGTCACGATCACTGCGTTTAGCATTATGGTTGGCAAAGCTTTGGAAGCGGCGGAACAACTCGCGGCAGATGGTATTTCTGCTGAAGTAATTAATTTACGTAGTCTGCGGCCACTTGATACGGAGGCGATTATTAAGTCGGTCCAGAAAACGAATCGCTGTGTGTCTTGTGAAGAAGGCTTCCCGTTTTCAGGAATTGGTGCGGAGATTTCAGCGCAGATTATGGAGCAAGCTTTCGACTGGTTGGATGCACCTGTGGCGCGTGTCACAGGTGTCGATGTGCCGATGCCCTATGCTGCCAATTTGGAAAAGCTCGCCCTGCCACAAGTTGAGCACATTGTAGAAGCGGCGAAAGCCGCATGTTATCGCGACTAGAAGTAACGTAGCGCGAAAGAGGACATAAGATATGCCTATTCAGATTTTAATGCCTGCTTTGTCGCCAACAATGACCGAGGGCAAGCTTGCCAAATGGTTGGTCAAGGAAGGCGACGAAGTTTCATCCGGTGACATCATCGCTGAGATTGAAACAGACAAAGCAACGATGGAGCTCGAAGCCGTCGACGAGGGTAGGATTGGTAAAATCCTTGTAGAGGCTGGCGCCGAAAACGTCGAAGTCAACAAACCTATTGGTATTCTTCTGGAAGAGGGTGAATCTGAAAGTGACATGGATGATGCTTCGTCTGATGCATCCTCTAAGTCGTCGGATAAATCGTCGGACTCCTCTTCTAAACCTGCCAGGAAAGAGTCAGAGGAAAAAGACTCAGAACCAAAAGAGAGCAAACAGTCAGCCAAATCTGAGGTTCCGTCGAAAAAACCAAAGTCGGATAATGAAAAATCGGGCGACAGGGTGTTCGCGAGTCCGTTGGCCAAGCGTATTGCAGAAAATGCAGGCATCGAACTGTCGTCAATTTCCGGGAGTGGTCCAAACGGGCGTATTGTGAAGACGGATGTTGAGAAAGCTATGTCCGGCGGAGCAGAAAAATCGGGTTCCAAAGCCCCAGCTGCGCCAACCAGTGTTTCTTCTGCAGCTGGCGACGTGCCTGATTACGGTCAATCCTACACGACCAAAGAAAATTCATCAGTTCGCAAGATCATTGCCAAGCGTCTGCTTCAGTCCAAGCAATCGGTTCCGCATTTCTATCTGACGATTGATTGCATCATTGATGACCTGTTGGCCTTGCGTAAAGACCTGAATGGACGCGATGGCGCAGATTATAAGCTGTCGGTGAACGACTTTGTGATCAAAGCAAGCGCGCTGGCCATGCGCAAAGTACCGATGGTGAATGGTACGTGGACAGATGAAGCTATCCGTCTCTACGATAACGTTGATGTGTCTGTCGCTGTTGCCACTGATGGCGGTTTGATCACGCCCATCATCCGCAATGCAGATCAAAAAGGCTTGTCAACTTTATCCAACGAAATGAAGGACTTGGCAGTCCGGGCACGTGATAACAAGCTCAAGCCTGAAGAATTCCAAGGTGGGGGATTCTCGATCTCTAACCTCGGCATGTATGGCATCAAAGAGTTTTCGGCGATTATAAATCCACCACAAAGCGCAATCCTGGCTGTTGGGGCCGGAGAGCAGCGCCCGGTTGTTAAAGATGGTGCGTTGGCGGTGGCAACTGTTATGTCGTGCACTCTCTCTTGCGATCATCGCATTGTTGATGGCGCGGTTGGTGCTGAGTTTCTCGCAGCCTTTAAGCCGCTAATCGAAGACCCCCTGAAACTGTTGCTGTAGAGGGCGATTGAATGGCTGATAAAAACTTTGATCTGGTTGTCGTTGGTGGTGGCCCTGGTGGTTATGTCACGGCAATTCGTGGTGCACAACTTGGCCTGAAGACCGCTGTCATTGAACGCGAGCACCTTGGTGGCATTTGCCTTAATTGGGGTTGTATTCCAACAAAGGCGTTGTTGCGGACCTCAGAGGTTTATCATCTGATCAAGCATGCTGAGGATTTTGGCCTTTCGGTCAAAGATGTGAGTTTCGACGTAAAAAAGATCGTCGAACGTTCACGTAAAGTGGCCGGCAAGCTATCCGGTGGCGTCGGTATGCTGATGAAGAAGAATAAGATAGAGGTCTTTGACGGGCAAGGTGCCTTGGCTGGAAAAGGCAAAGTCAGCGTGACGAAAGACGGCAAGCTCTCCGCAACTTTGAGCGCAAAGCATATCGTGCTGGCAACCGGCGCACGCGCGCGGACATTGCCGGGATTAGAGCCGGACGGGAAACTGATTTGGACTTATAAGGAGGCAATGGTTCCTGAGAGTATGCCAAAGTCAATGTTGGTGATTGGCTCTGGCGCTATTGGCATTGAATTCGCCAGTTTCTATCGCACTTTGGGTGTCGAGGTGACTGTGGTTGAAGTCATGGACCGGGTGCTGCCGGTGGAAGACGAAGAGATTTCAGCGTTTGCGCTTAAGGCGTTTAAAAAGCAGGGCATGAAGATCATGACCAGCGCATCGGTTAAGAGCCTCAAGACAGGGAAAGACAACGTGACCGCCAGTATTGAAGCTGGTGGCAAAACGGAGTCTCTGACGGTTGATCGCGTGATTTTAGCCGTTGGTATTGTCGGTAATGTTGAAGACCTTGGCTTGGAGAAATCAAACGTCAAAGTTGAAAAAACGCATGTGGTGACCGGTCCATACAGCGAGACGGATGAGCCAGGTGTCTATGCCATCGGCGATCTTACCGGGCCGCCCTGGTTGGCGCATAAAGCCAGTCATGAAGGTGTGATCTGTGTTGAGAAAATCGCTGGGATGTCTCCGCACCCGCTTGATACATCGCGCATTCCGGGCTGTACGTACTGTCATCCGCAAGTGGCCAGCGTAGGTCTGACCGAGGCGAACGCCAAAGAGGCGGGACACAAGGTTTGTGTCGGCCGATTCCCCTTTGTCGGGAATGGTAAAGCCATTGCCCTGGGTGATGACCAGGGCCTTATTAAAACGGTGTTTGATGCGGACACGGGCGAACTGCTTGGAGCGCATATGATTGGCGCTGAAGTGACCGAGCTGATTCAGGGATATGCGATTGCAAAAACCTTGGAGACGACTGAGAAAGAGCTTATGGAAACCGTATTCCCGCATCCGACTCTTTCTGAGATGATGCATGAATCAGTTCTTGATGCTTACGATCGGGTTATCCATATCTAAGTTATGACCAAGATTACCCCCCTTAAGGCACAGCCTGCCAGAGTCCCAAAACCAGAGTGGTTGCGGGTAAAGGCCCCGACGTCTCGGGCCTATGCCGAGACACGCAAACTGATGCGCGATTTGAAGTTAAACACCGTTTGTGAAGAAGCCGCCTGTCCCAATATAGGGGAGTGCTGGACGCAAAAACATGCGACCATGATGATCCTTGGCGATATTTGCACGCGGGCCTGTGCCTTCTGCAATATTAAGACTGGCAAGCCCGGCAAGATTGATGCCGATGAACCGGCGCACGTGGGTGAGGCTGTCGCCAAATTAGGACTACGTCATGTTGTGATTACGTCTGTTGACCGTGATGACCTTGAAGACGGAGGGGCTGGGCACTGGGTCGCTGTTATTGAAGCAATTAAATCAGCTTGCCCGGAAACAACCATTGAAGTTTTAACACCGGACTTCCGCAAGAAACTTGGTTCAACTGATTTGGTGGCGAAAGCGCATCCTGACGTTTTCAATCATAATCTCGAGACAGTGCCGCGGTTATACCGGACCATTCGGCCTGGGGCACGATACTTCACCAGCTTACGGTTGCTAGAGCGTGTAAAGGAAGTCGTGCCGACCGTCTTTACAAAGTCGGGTATTATGGTTGGCTTGGGTGAGGCGAAAGAAGAAGTACTCCAGGTGATGGATGACTTGCGCGCGGCTGACGTTGATTTTCTGACCATTGGCCAGTATCTGCAGCCAACCCCAAGACATGCTGCCGTCGATCGATTTGTAACCCCTGATGAATTTGCCGACTATGAGAGAATGGCGAGGGCCAAGGGCTTCTTGATGGTATCGGCGAGTCCACTCACGCGCTCTTCCTATCATGCGGATGCTGATTTTGAGCGTCTGCGCGAGGCTCGTGAAAAGAAGCTCGCACGAGCCGTTTAAGGCTTGGACGCACCGTTTCGCCATGCCCGTTCATACCGAAAAACGTATACTGCCTTATTCACCTGAGCAGGTTTATAAGCTTGTTGCGGATGTAGAACGTTACCCTGAATTTTTGCCATGGTGTGTGGCCTGTCGAAAAACGCAAACTTATGAGAACGGTTTCGATGCCGATCTCGCCATTGGATTTAAAATGGTCCGCGAAAAGTTTTCATCGCGGGTGGTGTTATATCCAATAGATAAAGTTGAAGTTGTTTATAAGGATGGGCCGTTCAAACACTTGTCAAATTCGTGGACTTTTAGTGCGACCGACGACGGTAAAGGATGCGTGGTCGACTTTTATCTCGACTTTGAATTCCGCTCTCTAATGCTACAAAAAATCATTGGTGTTTTGTTCGAGGAGGCGGTTCGTCGCATGGTATCTGCGTTCGAATCACGTGCTGAAGACCTCTACAGCAAAAAGTAAGCGCTAATTTGCGGTTTTAGTTTGCTGAGTCAGGAGGCGCTTTTTCCTCAATCTCTCGCAGTCGGCTTAAAACCAATTCGAGGGCAGCACCGATTGTAGATCGCCGGACGTCATCGCGAGTTCCTGCAAATACATACCGTTTGATTACAGCATCTTGGCCGCGCTCCGCGAGTGATAAGAACACTAATCCAACTGGTTTTTCCTTACTGCCACCACCCGGGCCTGCAATACCGGTGACGGCGACGGCGAGATCAGCATCTGTATACGCGATTGCGCCTTCAGCCATCGCAGCCGCTACCACGTCACTGACAGCTCCGAATTCATTAATTGCATCCGCAGGAACGCCTAACAGTTTTGATTTAGACTCATCGGCATAGGTTACAAAGCCGGCGAGAAACGCGGCAGATGATCCTGAAGACGCCGTCAGGCAACTGGAGATCAGTCCACCTGTGCATGATTCTGCTGTTGCAAGTGTTTTACCTTGAGCAATGGCTTCCTGAATTACAGTTTTTGCAAGCGAGGTTAGGTCGTCGGGCAGCGTAGCCGTCATGATGCACCTATTAACTGAGCCGCTGCATACAAAACCATACCAGCGTAAACCGCGGCAGCGATATCATCTACCATGACGCCTAATGCGCCAGGAATACGCTGTTCCAGGGTACGAATAGGCCAAGGTTTTAAAATGTCAAAAAACCGAAATGCTAAAAATCCAATGCTATAAAGCATTAAATCAGGTGGCACGACCGAGAGAGTCAGCCATTGGCCAGCAACTTCGTCAATGACAACCCAGCCAGGATCCTTTTTAGCTTCTTCTGTGGCCGCGGCGGCAGCCCAGCCAACCAGGGTTATCAAAATGGCTGCGATCACCAGCCCCGTCGCACCGAAGTATGATGAAATAACCCACGCGAAGGGCAGTGCGGCCAAGGACCCCGCCGTTCCTGGAGCTTTTGGGCTGTATCCTGAACCAAACCAAGATAGCAACGCTAAGTTGATATTTCTCATTCTTGGTCGCCTAAATGTAGATGCTGTTCGAGTTTTAGGTTCATTTGGCGAGGTTATTTCAGCTTTTAACATCGCGAGAATGACCAGAAAGCTTAAAACTCAGCTGAGAGTCAAACTGTTCTTTTGAGGTTAAAAGGCGTCTTTCTGTTTGAAAAACCTATAAAAAATCGCCACAATCCAATTTGGTATTACTTCTACGCTGTTTGGTTGAGATTTTTTTGACCAGACGGTTATGACTAAACGTATAGTGAGTTAATGAAAAGCCGATATAAAACCTGCGGCAAACCAGGTATTGGCTAAGAGATTGTTTGTCTTAAATGCGCGGGGCCGGTGAGCTTGGGGTCGGGCCTGCGTAATTTTTTTCGTGTCTCGGGGAAGCACATGTCAAAGTTTGATCCGCATGATCGAAGTCTTTCGAAAGCCCAAAGGTGGCTGCAGCGCTTTTTTCCGGAACGTCAAATTATTTTGCGTACTGAAGAGCGCATGCGGACGCTGCGCCTCACGACGATGCGTCAGGCTGTTACGGCCTCGTTAATTACAGTCGTTGGTGGATGGCTTCTGGTCAGTTCTGGCCTTGTTGTTAGCCATAGTGATCGCATTCGCGCCAAGAATATTGAAGTTACAGATGCGCGCTCAGGCTACGAACAGCTTCTGGCGCAGTTGACGGTGTACAAGCGTCGCATAGATGAAATCACTGATGAACTGAACGAAAATACAGAACGTATGATTGGGCTTGCTGACCGTCAGGTTTCGCTCGTTGATCTGAAAACGCCAGAAGGCGCTTTGGCCTCTGCTGCTCGTCAGCGCAAACCCGACGCTGAACTCTCTCGCCAGGAGCAAAGGCTCGCCTCTGATCCAGAGCAAATTGAAGTTGCGATCGGACGCATTGAGCTCGAACGCCATCGTGTCGCTGAAGCGCGGACTGAGCTGCATAATCAGTTAGATAATCTCAAGTCCGATATGACAGATGTTACTGAGGTTCACCAGAATACGGATTTTATTGATCCAAAGAGTTTAGAACTGCGGCAATTGGTCATAGAGCGCGATTTGGCTTCTGTTGAGCGAGATGGACTATTAAATCGTGTTTCTGAATTGGAAGATCAATTGAGTGAAATGGAGAGCACGCAGCTTCTTCTTTTCCATCGGTTTGCTGAAGTGGCTGATGAAAAAATCGATCATATTCAAACATCGCTTTCCAGCACGGGCCTTGATGTGGAAGAACTCTTGGCGTTTCGGCGTACTGAATCTGGTAGTGGTGGACCGTTCATTCCTTTGAATTCAGTAGCCGGAGATGAAGGGCCACTCCATGATTCTTTGGTGTCATTAAATCTTCAAGTGGAGCGTTTGACCGAGCTTCAAAACTTAACGGACGTTATGCCGCTGGATAAACCTCTCAAAAAGTACCGGATTACCAGTGGTTTTGGGGTCCGTAAGGACCCGTTTACGGGGACGTATGCACGCCATTTGGGCCTCGATTTTGGGGCACCTTATAAATCACCCGTCTACAGTCCTGGTGAAGGAAAGGTTGTTTACGCTGGCTGGCGAGGGCGCTATGGTCGGTTTGTAGAGATTGATCATGGAATGGGGCTCACGTCTCGCTTTGGTCATATGGCAAAAATATCGGTAGAGAAGGGTGAGTATATCGGTCGTGGGACCGAGATCGGCCTTCTCGGCAACAGTGGACGTAGCACGGGACCTCATTTGCACTTGGAGGTTCTACACAACGGTAAGCAGTTGAACCCGTTAAAATTTATGAGAGCGGGAAGCGATGTTCTCGAGCAAGAATAACGGACAACCCCAAGGGCAGGTCGCGCGTATGACTGAAGGCCAGGTGAAATCTGTACCGTCGATCATCAGCATCGACCTTAATGTTCACGGAAACCTCTCTAGCAATGGAGAGATACAAGTGGATGGAAATGTCGAAGGTGACATCAATTGCAAAGCGCTGATTGTTGGCACTAAGGGGTCTGTCAGTGGCGAGGTAACCGCGCAAACAGTTCGTATTCACGGGGCCATTAAAGGCCAAGTGAAAGCGAAGTCAGTGTTTTTGGCGTCAACCGCGCAGATGTCTGGAGACATCGAGCACGAGAGTTTGGCTATTGAACCTGGCGCTTTCATGGAGGGGCACTGCAAGCGAACCGTTGCAGACCCGTCTCCTGCGACTAAGCCAGAACCCGTCGCTGTTAAAACGTCTGCCAATGGCTCAAGTCATGATGCAGAGATCGTACCCCAGGCTGCGGCCTCATAATTCATTAAACTGCTGAGATATGATTAAGGCGCTGTAGTTATTGCGAAATAATTCGGGCAGAGAAAACGCTGCCTTTTTTATTTTGGTGAGGTTTATTTCGTTCTAATTTTCTGAGCGGCTGAGGTCATCAGGAAGAGTTTGTGCCAGTTGCTGCTGATTGGCTAGAACGGCGCGATAAACTTGCAAGTTTTCCATAACACGCTGAACGTAATTGCGTGTTTCATTAAAGGGGATCTGTTCAATCCAATCGATTGGATCCACTTCTCCTGTGCGAGGGTCTCCGAACTCTCTGACCCAACGTTTCACCCTATTAGGGCCTGCGTTATAGCCAGCAATAGCCATAATATAAGAGCCTTCAAAATCATCGATGAGATCCCCCAAATACTTAGATCCCAAAGCGATATTGTAGGCCGGATTAATCGTGAGTGCATCGCGGTCATAAGGCGCACGGATTTGCCGAGAAACCGCACGCGCAGTCGCCGGCATGAGTTGCATTAAACCACGAGCACCAGCGTGGCTTTGCGCCGAAACATCGAAGTTACTCTCTTGCCGACTGATGGCCAATAGTAGGGGTTTCTCCGGAACGTTGGGATATTCGAATCTAGGAACGGGGAAACCATATTTAACCAGGGTGATATGATCCTGGGCTGCGCGTCTGGCTATCCAGACCCCATAGTCTTCACGATTGAATTTGCTGGCCATTTCGGCTGCCAAATGGCGCTCCGTGGCAAAGTTTGATGAGCTGGCAGCCGCGAGGACAAATGTTCTCAGATAATCAAGATTATCTACTTCCGCCATCATCCGGACAACACGCGCCAATCGACTCTCGTGGAAAGAATTGCGCTCGCTGGTTGTTGGAAGAGGGTCAAGCGGCAATTGAGGCAAGGTGTCGCCAGTTAGTTTTGCTAATGCCAACTGACCATAATAGGTGGTTATATGGAGAGCTGCTTTTTGGTACCAGGTTTTTGCTAATTCTATATCCCCGCCATCTTCTAAGGCACGGCCAACCCAATAGGCGCCGCGTGACAGACTGACAGGAAAAGCGACAGCGTCGTAGACCCGATAAAAGTGCGGCAGTGCGGCTTCAGGGTTTTTTAAAAACTGGAGTTGAATCCAACCTGCCAGCCATTCCGCCTCAAACACTGAGAGAGCATCACTCGCCTTGTGCTCTGATGCGATTTTATAAGCTTCGGTAACATCACCATTTGATAGGGCTTCTCGCGCCAGAATGTGGCGTTCCTTCCACCATAACTCTGGGCGCTCTGCATCTTGATGCGGCTCATGAATTAGCTCGGCTGCGCTTTCGTAACGTCCACGGTTTCGGCGCCATTTCAAGCGGTCATAGATGAGCCCTGGGTTATCACGAAGCGCGGCCGGGACTTTTGCAATAAATGAATCAACACCATACGAATCGTCGATGAGTGCGATACGCGCTTCTGCCAGCCTTCTATAATCTGAACCCACACGCCTAAGCATGCGCTGTGCGCCATTAGTGTGACCATCCCACAGGAGGCGTTCCAATCGCGCGGCATGATCTTCTTGCGTAAAGAGGTCTTCAAATTCTGACAGAAAAGTGCGTTCTTGCGACCGATTGAAGGTGCCCGTCAGCCATGCTTGGCGGGCGGTTTCGATCGCTTTTTCTTCTTGCCCAGCATTTCGGTAAGCTGTGGCGAGAGTCGCTAGCCCTGGTCCGGTTTGAGCCGGAAACTCTTCAAACCATTTAATGATTTCCGCCGTGGATAATGATTCGTCGTCTGCGACCTCTTCAGCTCGCCTGCGAATACTCTCGATTTGCGGCCAATTATAATTCTGACGAATGAATTCTGTTCGTGCCTTGAACGGAGTGCGAGCGCCCGTTTGGCGCAAATACAGCCAGGCTACGACGCTCTCAGCGAGTGGCTCCTTAATTTTTTTGGCAAAATCGACTGCTTCTGACCATCGCCGGGACTTTGCGGCTGACAGGGCTTGAGCAAATAATGACCGGTCTTCAAGACTTAGAAGATACGCATAGTCATTACCGAATGGACCATAATAACGGGGTTTTCGCGTTGGTAGGACGGTTGGGGGGCCGGATGTCGTAAGTTTTACAACAAGCGGCTTGACCTCCGGGAGAACAGGGGTGGCATTTGAGGAATTGGCAGAGGGCACGGCTAAAGCGACGAGCATTCCAGCGGCCAAAGCGATGTGACGATAGAGCACCAGAGTCATTAGCGTAAAACACCATAAACGACTGTAAAACAATAATTTATCAAGTCTTGTCCCGGAACTAAAGTCCTTTGCTTGCCGCTATTGCATGTCGGCGGTATGTTCCCACACTTAATGATGGCCTGATGCATACCATAAACGATATGGCCCCAGTCCCGTGCATCCTTGGAGTACGCTTTCATGTTTACTGGTTCGATCACCGCACTCATTACCCCATTTAGAGATGGTGGTATTGATGAGAAGGCGTTTCAGGACTTTGTTCAATGGCAAATTGATGAGGGAACTCATGCGGTTGTTCCGTGCGGAACCACAGGTGAATCGCCAACTTTAAGTCATGAAGAGCATAAGAGGGTGGTTGAACTGTGCATCGAAGTTGCCAAAGAGAAAATCCCCGTTATTGCTGGCAGCGGGTCGAATTCGACCGAAGAGGCGATTGCCCTGACAAGACATGCCGCGTCAGCGGGGGCTGATGCCGCTTTGGTGGTGACGCCGTATTATAATAAACCCAGTCAAGCGGGCATGTTAGCGCATTTTCAGGCGGTTGCAGATTCCGCAGACCTGCCAATCATTATTTACAATATTCCGCCACGGAGTGTTGTCGACATGACCGTCGAAACCATGGCTAAGCTGGCAGAGCATCCTAATATCGTCGGGGTTAAAGACGCCACCGGTGATCTGGGCCGTCCGCTCGCGACGCGCATAGAAATAGGGCGAGAATTCTGCTTGTTGTCTGGTGATGATGGATCGGCCGTTGCCTATTTAGCCCAGGGTGGTTTTGGTTGTATTTCGGTTTCTTCCAACGTTGCACCGCGTCTGAATGCCGAGATGCACGACGCATGGCGCAATGAAAAGTATGAGGATGTCTGGCGCATCCGCGATATTCTATATCCTTTAAACGAAGCCATTTTTTGTGAACCCAATCCAGTGCCTGTTAAGTATGGCTGCAGCTTGATTGGTAAATGTCTCCCCGATGTTCGTCTTCCTATGGTGCCGCTTTCGCCCAAAGGGGGGGCTCGCGTTGAAGAAGCCATGCGCGATGCGGGTCTTTTTGAATAGATAGAAAGCTTCATGACAAAGTTGGGCTGGATCTCCACGGGCACAGTTGCCCAAAACCGCAAGGCACGCCACGATTATCAAATCGAGGAAACTTTTGAAGCGGGAATGATGCTCATGGGGACTGAGGTTAAATCCTTGCGTCTGGGAAGAGGCAACATCCAAGAGTCTTATGCCTCAGTTGAGGACGGTGGCGTCTATCTGATAAATTCCTATATTCCGGAGTATGAAGGTGCCAAGCATTTTGGCCACGAAGCCCGTCGGAAACGGAAGTTGTTGTTGCATGCGCGTGAGATTGACAAGCTGACAGCAGGCGTTTCGCGCAAGGGCATGACGTTGGTTCCGCTTTCGGTATATTTTAATGACCGTGGAATCGCGAAACTTAAACTTGGTCTAGCCAAAGGGAAGACCGATATAGATCGACGCCAGACTATTAAGGAACGTGATTGGAATCGCCAGAAGTCGCGTGTGCTTCGAGACCGGGGCTAAAGTGTCGGATAGGTCTTCCAAAAACGAAAAATTGATCCGCACCAAAGAGCAATGGGCGCGTGACGAACGGGCGTTAACAGGCACAGTTTCTAGCCCAAAACAAGACCGACTACCGCCAGGACAAAGATTGGTTAAAGACTTTCCGGTCCTTGATCTTGGTTCGCAACCAAACATGCTGCCTAAAGATTGGTCGTTCACCGTTGCGGGGCAGGTTGATCGACCCATTAAATGGACCTTCGATGATTTAATGAAGCAGCCTCAGGTGGAATTTACGTCTGACATTCACTGTGTCACCACTTGGTCTAGATATGACAACAGATGGAAGGGCGTGAGTGTAAAGCATTTGCTGGCCGAGATTGAACCGCGTGCGACAGCAGCTTTTGTGATGATTAGAAGTTATGACGGGTATGCCACAAATGTTCCTTTAAACTGGCTAGATCATGACGACGTTTTACTGGCGCACACCTGGAATGGAGCCCCGTTAAGCCGAGAGCATGGCGGCCCTGTTCGGTTGGTGATTCCCCAACTTTATTTTTGGAAGTCAGCCAAATGGCTTCGGCATCTGACCTTTATGGATAAAGATGCCCCAGGCTATTGGGAAGCACGGGGCTATCACGATGTGGGAGACCCCTGGAAAGAAGAGCGTTACGCTTAAGCCAACGCCCCCTCAACAATAGACATCGTTGATGGTGAAACTGGGGGAAGAATTCTAAGAATCTGCAAACCTGCCTGCGTAAACAAAGATTCAAAATCTTCAGCCGTTCGTTCCCGACCGTCAAGCAATGCCATAATACCGACGTCCAAATATTTATTTGGATCTGACGCATTTCCGGGCTGAATGACGGCATCAATTACAGCGATACGCGATTCAGGTTTAAGCGCGGCTTTTACGTTCTTCAGAATTCGCACAGCATCTTTGTCACTCCAGTCGTGCAAAATCCGTTTAAGTAGATAAATGTCATGGTGGGCAGGAACGTCACTAAAAAAATTCCCAGCGACTAGAGCACAGCGGTCCATCAAATTTGCGTCTTTGAGAAACTGTGGGTCAGATAGAACATGACTTTGATCAAACAGGATGCCTTTAAGGTTGGTGTGTAGTTTGAGAATTTCAGCAAGCAGTCCGCCACGTCCACCCCCGATGTCGATCACATCTGTTGCCTCGCCAAAGGGATAAGCACTCGCGATGATGGTATTTTCCGCGTTCGACATGAGTGCCATAGACGCATCAAACAATGTTCCTAAATCTGGCTCGGCGGCTAGCTTATCGAAAAAGGCTGAGCCATGTGCAAGCGTGAAGGCGGTCTGGCCCGTTTTCATGGCCTTTGGCAATTCTTTATAGGTCTCCCATATGACATCTTGCCATGCCGTTCTAACCATAGATCTCACAGAGCCAGCCACATCGTCCCGCAGCACTTCAGAAGCATCGGTATTTCGAAAATGGCCCGTTGTGTCTTGGTGATAAATTTCAATTGAGGCAAGAAATCTGAGCAATCTAAACAGCGAGGGAGCGTGCACGTCGCATGCATTGGCTAGTTCTTCTGCCGTCATGGGCTTTTGTGCTAATTTGTCTGAAATGCCCAGTTCTGCTGCGATTGCAATACAGCGTGCCGGGAGAATTTGACCCGTGATGCGCAAGATTATCGATTGAGCAGCTTGAACATCCATCGTGTGATCTACTCCCACTCTTTTTTCCGTAACCAGGATAGACCATACTGACGTAGTGTGTATCTAATTCTAAAACCGCGATATTGAAGAACATCATAGACGAACAACTCAGCAGATTAGAAACGGAGCAGGGCAGCCATGAAGAAAATCTCACTTGCAGCAATTGTGACTTCATTTTTTACAGTACTTGGGAGTGTCGCAGCGATGGCTGAGACAGCACATGATTTTTCTTTTTCATCTATCGATGGCGGAGCCTTGCCGCTGTCTGACTACAAAGGCAAAGCGGTTCTGATCGTTAACACAGCCTCATTTTGCGGATATACGCCACAGTATGAGGGGCTGCAGTCGTTGTGGAGTGAATATAAAGACAAGGGGCTGGTTGTGCTTGGCGTGCCGTCTAATGACTTTGGTGCACAAGAACCTGGCACTGCGGAAGAAATTAAAGATTTCTGTGAGACCAATTTTGATGTCGACTTTCCCTTGGCTGCAAAAGAAGTCGTTAAAGGCAGTGATGCGCACGCATTTTACAAGTGGGCCGCAGACGTAAAGGGTGATGAAAATGCACCACGCTGGAATTTTCATAAGTATCTTATCGGACCGGACGGGACTTTGGTGGAGGCGTTTCCAAGTCGTGTCGAGCCTATGAGCAAAGAGTTGGTTGGAGCGGTCGAAGCTGCACTCCGCAACTAATCGCTTCAACAGAATCGGCTTTAACTGATTGACCTGAACACGTCCTCAAACATCTTGGGGGTAAGTCGACGCGTGTTCAGGTTGTATCTGGAACAGTGATAACTATCGACCAAAGTAAGTCCATCACCAAGATCATGATGTGCGGCATGAGCGAAAGCGTATGCAGATTTTTTGAATCCTAAAGTCGTCAGCACAGCCTCGTGCGCAATACGGCCAAGGGCAAGGAGGGTTGTTAACTCGGGCAAGTTATTCAGTTCATCAACTAGAAAAGACCGGCAGGCTTTTTGTTCTGCGCCGACAGGCTTGTTTTGCGGTGGCACGCACCGAACGGCATTGGTTATTCTACACCCATTTAGAGATAGTCCGTCATCTATGGATTGACCATAGACGCCCTTAGCCCATCCAAATTTAATAAGTGTGGGATAGAGAAGATCGCCGGCATGATCGCCTGTAAAAGGCCGACCTGTGCGATTTGCACCCTGGAGCCCCGGCGCAAGTCCGACAACCAGCAATTTACAATCAATTGGTCCGAACGCGGGCACGGGTCCGTTGAACCAATCAGGGTGAGCCTTTCTGTTGGCAGTGCGAAAATCCGTCAGTCTGGGGCATTTGTTACAATCGTGGGGTGGGTCAACAAATTCGAATGTCATAATCAGTTGCTGTCTTCATCAAAGTCATCATCATAACCGCTGGTTGGAGGGGAATCACTGTCTGATGAATGCTGAAACTTGCGCGCGATCACGTCTTTCAGCGTGGCAAGTTCGATAAAATTATCAGCTTGTCGACGCAGTTCGTCTGCCACCATAGGCGGTTGTGATTTGGTGGTACTCACAATTGAGACCCGGACTCCCTTCCTCTGAACGGCTTCGATTAAGCTTCGAAAATCACCATCTCCAGAAAAAATAACAACGTGTTGAACATGGTCAGCCATTTCCATCACATCAACGGCAAGCTCAATGTCCATATTGCCTTTAATTTTTCTGCGGCCTTGTGGGTCTGCAAACTCCTTTGCGGGTTTTGTGACCATGGTAAAGCCATTGTAGTCTAGCCAATCGACCAGGGGGCGTATGGGGGAATAATCTTGATCCTCCATGAGTGCTGTATAGTAAAGTGCGCGAACCAATTGGCCCTTGTCTATGAAAAGCTCTAGCAAGCGCCTGTAATCAATGTCGAACCCCAACGCTTTTGCTGCGGCATAAAGATTTGCACCATCAATAAATAACGCCATACGTTCATGAGGATAAAATAACATGCTGGTCTCCTGGAAAATGGATTTTGTGTAAAAGTTAGAATTTGGGATGCGTTGTAATGCAACGCGAGTGATTTATGCCTATTATTAGTCATATAAAGATAATCATTATGACCATAGCAAAATGGGATTTAACAGTGGCGTTGAGCGGGTGATTTACATTGCTCTAGGCGCAAATCTGCCAAGTCATGTCGGCGAACCGCTGATGACGTTGAATAAAGCGCTTGAACGTTTTCCGATAAAAGGGATTAAAGTCGAGGCGCTCTCCAATTGGTATGAGACGACCCCTGTGCCTGTTTCAGATCAACCGCATTACGTTAACGCTGTGGCGCTGGTTTCAACCCAACAAGACCCCGCTAGCCTTCTATATACCTTGCTATCTATTGAAGATGAGTTTGGTCGCGAACGACTTGAGAGAAATGCGGCGAGAACTCTGGATCTTGATATCCTGGATTTTAACGGTGAAGTTTCTGAATATAGCCCAGTTTTGCCGCATCCCAGGCTTCAGGATCGCGGTTTTGTTCTTCTGCCTTTGCGTGATGTGGCGCCAAAGTGGCGTCATCCTGTGACGGGGCGGGGGGTTGATGATCTCATTTCCGCTGTTGCGGATGTCTCGACGGTTAAGAAGATAACCGAGGAATTGGCGTAAAATTCACGAAAGAGAAGCAACGCGCGCGAGGAAAAACCTTGTTTTTCAGTCCTTTCCTCACTAAATACACTCTCAACCGAATCACACTCTGTGACGATAACAGCATTTTGCGTTTCTAAAGTGCCCTTCGTCAGCTTTAAAAGTACAGGAATTCACTATGGCACGCGTCACTGTTGAAGATTGCATTGATAAGGTCCGTAACCGCTTCGAGTTGGTGGTTGTGGCATCTCAACGGTCTCGGGAAATCTCTGCTGGCGGAGAACCTCTGCTTGACCGGGATAATGACAAAAATCCGGTGGTGGCCTTGCGGGAAATCGCTGAAGAAAAAGTCGTGGCCGATGAACTTGTAAACAGCGTTATCCAGGGGATGCAGCGCCACGTTGAAGTGGATGAGCCTGAAGAAGATGGCTTTGATGCTATTGCTGATGGCCGCAATCTTTCCGGCGATGGTCAAGAGTATACCGACGAAGTTGCCGCTGCTTCAGGCATGAGTATTGAAAGCAGCGATGATGATGACCCGCACCCACAGGTCAGCTATGAAGACGTCACCAGCGAAGAAGCTGGTGTGTTTCAAAAGGGCAGCTAGTTTCAAAAATTTAGAGAGACGACAGTATTAAACCGCGCCCAGGATCTCTTGAGGCGCGGTTTTTGTTTTCAACACGCCCTTTTCGTAATCGCCTTATGGTACTATGTGTTACGTAACATAGGAGACGGTTTGCGCGATGCTTCGCCAATTTGAATTGGTTGAACGGGTAAGATCTTACGATCCGAATGCGGACGAAGAGGCCATCAATCGCGCCTACGTGTACGCCATGAAGATGCATGGCTCGCAAATGCGAGCGTCGGGTGATCCTTACTTTTCGCATCCTATTGAAGTCGCCGGCATTCTTACAAACTACCGGTTAGACACGGCGTCTATCGTGACCGCTTTGCTTCACGACACTGTTGAAGATACCGGTGCAACGATTGCAGAGATCACGAGCCTGTTTGGAGATGAAGTCGGTAAGCTTGTCGATGGCGTGACAAAGCTGACTCGGATTCAAGTCCAGAATGTTGAATCCAAGCAAGCAGAAAATTTCCGTAAGTTAGTTCTGGCCATGTCGGAAGACATTCGCGTTCTGTTGGTGAAACTCGCAGACCGTCTTCATAACATGCGCACGCTGAATTATGTTCCTAAGCCTGAAAAGCGCAAACGCATTGCCCTGGAAACTATGGAGATTTATGCGCCTCTGGCAGAGCGTCTGGGCATGCAAGAAATCAAGACCGAACTTGAAGACCTGTCGTTTGCTGAGCTTCATCCTGAAGCCAGAGCATCGATTTTAATGCGCCTTCGGTTTTTGGAACGCGAAGGCGGAGATTTGGTCGGTCGAATCATGGATGAATTAGACCAAACCCTTAAAGATGCTGACTTGAAAGGGTACGTGTCTGGTCGTGAGAAAACACCGTATTCGATTTGGTATAAAATGCAGCGGAAGAACGTTAGTTTCGAACAGCTTTCTGACATTATGGCGTTCCGGATTATGGTCGATCAGCCGGAAGACTGTTATCGGGCGTTGGGGATCATACATGGTAAATACCGTATGGTGCCCGAGCGCTTTAAAGACTACATCTCGACCCCCAAGCGCAATGGGTATCAGTCTATTCATACCAGCGTGATCGGACCTGCAAAGCACCGCATCGAGGTCCAGATTCGCACACAGAAAATGCACGATATTGCTGAACTCGGTGTCGCCGCCCATTGGCATTATAAGGGCGAGTTGGGCGACATGGCAGATAGCCATTACAACTGGCTCAGAGAACTCTTGGATATCATGGAGCACGCACAGTCACCTGAAGAATTCCTTGAGCACACCAAATTGGAAATGTTCCAAGATCAGGTGTTTTGCTTTACCCCGAAAGGGGAATTGGTTCCCCTCCCGAAAGGAGCGAGCCCGGTCGATTTTGCTTACGCGGTGCATACCGAGATTGGAAATACTTGTGTTGGAGCGAAAGTAAATGGGCGGATTGTTCCGTTACGCGTCGAACTGCAGACGGGAGATCAGGTTGAGATTGTTGTGTCTAAGGCTCAGAAACCATCCCCTGAATGGGAGGGCTTTGTTACTACGGGTAAGGCTCGGGCCCATATTCGTCGACGCATCCGATCTGAGGCCCACGCGGAATATGCCAAGCTGGGCGGCGAGATTTTAGCTAAAATGTTTACCAAAGAAGGCTATGACCTTACACCTGAAGGACTACACGAAGCTTGCGAAAAGCTGGGATTTGAAGATTCTGCGGATGTGAAAGCCGCAATCGGCGAAGGGCGCCTTGCGGCACGACAAGTGCTCGAAGCAATTTACCCGGGTGTAAAGACTGAATTTGATTCCAAAGTGGTGAATATTTCTCGTGCTCGGGAAAAAGCATCAGGACAGCAAGACAGTGCAATCTTAATTAAAGGTCTAACACCAGGATTAGCTGTTCACTTGTCGGAATGTTGCCACCCTTTGCCTGGGGATCGTATCGTTGGAATACTTCAACAAGGCAAAGGCGTTGATGTCCATACAATAGACTGTGAAGCGCTTATCGAGCTCACTGATGCGCCTGACCGTTGGCTTGATATCGCATGGGATTCTGGTGGCGTGGAAGAAATGCATTTGGGGCGCATTAATCTTATTGTCCTCAATGAACCTGGCAGTCTTGGTGCACTCTCTATGGTGATTGCACAGAACAAAGGAAATATTTCGAACTTAAAGATGGTGAACCGCTCTAATGACTTTTTTGAGATGGACCTTGATATTGAAGTGACGAGCGTGAAGCACTTGACGAATATCATTGCTGCGCTGCGGGCGTCGTCAGCGGTTAATTCCGTTGAGCGCGCGCGCGGCTAAAGAGCAGCTAATAGATGTTTCGCCGTCGCGTCCGTCCCAGCACACTTGCCCTGATCAAAATATTTTTGTGGCCTAAGTCCGGCTGGAGCCGGGCAGGTCATTACTTCTGGCATAGATTGAACCGGCTTCCTGGTACGCCGCACTCGATTGCGGCCGGGTTGGCCAGCGGAGCGGCAGCGTCTGTTACGCCTTTTATCGGCACACATTTTTTTATTGCTGGTGCCTTGTCTTGGCTTATAGGCGGCAACGTTCTTGCCTCAACGTTCGGTACGCTTGTTGGCAATCCTTGGACGTTCCCAGTGATTTGGATCACCACATACTATATTGGGAATGTTCTCATTGGAAACGGAATGCCGACAGGTGAAACCGTTCTAAATTTTAGCGATATGTTCGGTGGTCTGGTTAAATCCATGATCGAAATGGATGGAGCATTGTTTATAGATCGCGTCTGGCCCGTATTGTGGCCAATGATCGTTGGCAGCATTCCGTCGGCATTACTCACCTGGGCCTTAGTTTATGGCGTGTTCTATCGCTTAGTTGAGGTCTACCAACGCCGCCGGAATATGCGCAGACTGGCTAAAGCGCTTGCGATTGCAAATGCCACTAAAACAAAGTTGAGTGCGACTTCTGATTCGGCTGAACAGGTATAACTATGGCAAATGCTCTACGCCTCGGGGTGAATATCGATCACGTGGCTACGATCAGAAACGCGCGAGGGGGGCTGCATCCGGATCCGATCCGTGCTGCAGTGATGGCGGCTGAGGCTGGTGCTGATGGCATCACCGCTCACCTGCGCGAAGACCGCAGACATATATCGGATTCTGATATCGAACGATTGGCACGCGAAATTGATTTGCCTGTAAACCTTGAGATGGCGGCAACAGATGAGATGCTAGCCATAGCATTACGTCATCGCCCTTTTGCGGCTTGTATCGTTCCAGAGAAGCGAGAAGAACGCACAACAGAAGGGGGGTTGGATGCAGCAGGCGGTCATAATCACTTGGCGCGATTTGTGCGTGAAATGGGGAGTGCTGATATTCGTGTCTCGTTATTTGTCGAACCAGACTTGCGGCAAGTTGACGCGGCTGCCCAACTGGGAGCACCAGTCATTGAATTGCATGTTGGAGCCTATTGTGAGGCAAGCAATGAGGATGAAAGACAGCATCACTACAACAGGATCATTGCTGCTGCTGCCCACGCAGAAAAAATCGGATTAGAATGTCACGCGGGTCACGGAATTACTTTTGACACGGTTGGTCCTATAGCGGCTATTCCAACCCTAAAAGAGTTAAACATTGGACACTTTTTGGTCGGGGAGGCGATTTTCTCGGGTTTTGCCAATTCTATTCAACACATGCGGCAGCTCATGGATCAAGCTCGCGGCCATGGTGAGCAAGGCATTGTGCCAAGAGGGATTGCGCCGAGGGCTTCTGCATGATTTTAGGGATCGGTACAGACCTTATTGATATTCGTCGCATTGAAAAGACCCTGGCGCGGTTTGGTGAGCGCTTCATTGATCGTATTTTTACAGATATTGAAGTGGCTAAAGCTGAGCGCCGTAAAGGTGCTGGCTCTGCCTATGCTGCGACATATGCCAAGCGTTACGCTGCAAAAGAAGCAGCTTCAAAAGCCTTGGGGACGGGGTTTCGAAGGGGGGTTTATTGGCGTGATCTTGGCGTCGTAAATCTGTCGTCTGGGCAGCCGACCGTAATAATGACCGGTGGGGCTTCAGAGCGTTTAAACGCCATGGTTCCTGCGGGTATGGAAGCCCGCGTTGATCTCACGATTACGGATGAATATCCGATTGCCGAGGCTATGGTGATTATAACCGCAGTACCCAAAGTCGATGTTTCTGGTTAATCTTACAGGTCTGTAGGTTGACAGCGGGGAAGCGGCCCGGTTTTATCCCCGCATTCGGTCGCGCCTTCCTGGTATAACCGGTTCTTTTTGTTGAAATTGCTTAGGCGGACCATCGTGCTAGAAAATACTGGAACCGTGTCAAAAAAGAAAAACGATGGGTTCTGGGAAACCATTCGTACAGTTTTCTACGCCATTCTGGTCGCCCTGGTTATTCGAACCTTTGCTTTTGAGCCGTTCAACATTCCATCCGGGTCTATGCGCCCGACTCTGTTAATTGGTGATTATCTTTTCGTATCCAAGTTTTCCTATGGCTACAGTCGGCATTCTTTTCCATTAAGCTTTATGCCTTTTTCCGGTCGGATGATGTTTGATCCACCAGAGCGAGGGGATGTTGCCGTCTTTAAGCTGCCCCGTGACAATAAGACTGATTATATCAAGCGCGTGATTGGGCTCCCTGGAGACAGCATCCAGGTTCAAGATGGCCGATTATTCATCAATGGTGAGCTGGTGCCACGGGAACGTATTGACGACTTCACCTACAGCACACCCTATGGCAGCCAAGTCAGAGTGGCGCAATTCATTGAAACGCTGCCAGGTGGTAAACAGCACTTCATACTTGAAGAGGGCGATAACCGTCGTTTTGATAACACGCGAGAATTCAAAGTTCCCGACGGCCACTATTTTATGATGGGGGATAATCGCGATAATTCAGAGGATAGCCGCAGCCAAGTAGGTTTTGTGCCAGCTGAGAATTTGGTGGGTCGTGCAGAAGTGCTGTTTTTCTCGACTGACGGCACGGCTTCTATTTTTGAATTTTGGAAGTGGCCGACGGCCATTCGTTTTAGTCGGCTGTTAGACTCTCTACGTTGAGTCTTCTCATGAAAGACCGCAGTCCGTTAGACGACAGTCTCCCGCATCATTTTCGGACCCCCGCACTGAGAGATCTCGCGTTGACTCATCGTAGTGCGACAGTCGATAGCGCGGCTGTTGTCCCTGAAGTCACGAACGAGCGCCTTGAGTTTTTGGGAGATCGTGTTTTAGGGCTTTCCGTTGCTGATTTGCTCTACACAAACTTTCCGCATGAGCCAGAAGGCAATTTAGCCCGCAGGCTTGCCACCCTGGTCAGCCGGGAGACTTTGGCCAAAGTGGCAGACTCGCTCAATCTGCAAGACTACATAGAAGTTGGCGGTGGGGGCGAGGACCAGGCTCAAAAAACAGATAGTATTGCTGCAAACGCCTGTGAAGCTCTGATTGGGGCAATTTACTTAGATGCCGGGTTCGATGTGGCTAAGCGCGTTGTTGTGCATCATTGGCAGGCGCATATGGAGGCGGCTGTCACAGCCCCTAAAGATGCAAAAACGACCCTGCAAGAACTGGTGCAAGGCCAGGGGTTGCCGTTGCCGGTTTACACGCTGCTGGAGCGCACTGGGCCGGCACATGCGCCCGAGTTTACAATGACAGTATACGTTGAGGGGTATGATAGGGTGCAAGGCATCGGCGCGTCGAAGCGCATTGCCACCCAAGCGGCTGCAGAAGCTATGCTTAGGGTCATTTTATGACAGGGCTAAAGGTCAGTGCATGACAGATTTATATTCTGAAGCTGAAAACACGCGGTGCGGTTTTGTTGCTGTGCTCGGGGCACCCAATGCTGGGAAGTCGACTCTGGTCAATGCTTTGGTGGGCACCAAAGTCTCGATTGTGTCGCCAAAAGTACAGACAACTCGAACCATCGTGCGTGGGATCGCTTTGAAAGATGAGAGTCAGATCGTGTTCGTCGACACACCTGGAATCTTTGAAGGGGCAAAGCGGCGCCTAGAGCGGGCCATGATATCGGTGGCGTGGTCCGGTGCGGAAGACGCGGATGCGGTGCTTCTGGTGGTGGATGGCGCGCGCAGTTTGGAGACCGATACCAGAGCACTCTTAAAGTCCTTGGCGAAGCGTCAGGAAACCAGGTCAACGCCGGTGATGCTGGTGGTGAATAAAGTGGATGTGGCCGATAAGGAACAATTGCTGAGCCTGACCACCAATCTCAATGACGTGGTTAAATTCACAGACACTTTTATGGTCTCTGCCCTCACCAGCGACGGCACGGATCGCATTTTGGATATCCTGGCGGGCATCATGCCGTTAAGCCCGTGGTTGTTTCCGGAGGATGATGTCTCTGACATGCCGCAGCGTTTGCTGGCCGCAGAAATCACCCGGGAAAAGCTGTTCATGGCCCTGCGTCAGGAGCTGCCCTATGACTGCATGGTCGCGACCGAGTCTTGGAAAGAAAATAAAGACGGCAGTGCCCGAGTTGATCAGACGATCTATGTTACCCGTGACAGTCAGAAACCGATTGTTTTGGGAAAAAAGGGCGCCGGAATAAAATCGGTCGGTGAACAGGCCCGGCGCGAGCTGGAAAATCTCCTCGCGCGCCGCCTGCATTTATTTCTACACGTCAAAGTAGAGCCCAAATGGCGTGAGCGCCGCTCAAATTATACCGCTTGGGGGCTCGACTTCGACGCCTGAGTAAGCTTTATTAGCATCAAATTCGCGTATTAGGCGAGGTTCTTGGTTTGGACTTAGACCGTTGGGGTGTGGTTCTGTTTTGGGGGGGCGCCATGGCGCTCTTCGTTGTCGTTTGGCGGCGTGGAACCAACAGGCGGCGGCATTGGCCCGATCATGTGCTGTTGTTCAGCGGCATTGCCGCCATGATTGCCGGATTGGCTCTCATCTTTCTGCCCGACTTCAGGTAAACCTTTTCCATGGCTGTTGAATGGACCGATCTCGGTTTGGTCCTCTCCGTGCGAAAGTACGGAGAGCACGATGTCATATTGCATGCTCTGACCGAGCAGCATGGACATCATGCGGGCGTGGTCAAAGGCGGCGGCGGCCGCAAGGGCCGGGGGCTGTATCAGCCCGGAAACCGCCTGCACATGCGCTGGCGGGCCAGGCTCGCGGATCAGCTGGGAACCTTTGTTTGTGAACCGGACCGCATGTTTGCCGCAGGTGCTTTGCATGATCGTAATATGCTGATCGCAATGACCGCCTTGTGTGCCATGGCTGAAGCTGTGCTGCCGGAACGGGAAGCGCACCCCTTGGCCTACGAGCAAGCCTGTCACCTGCTCGGGACGCTCGGTGAACCTCATTGGGCGGCGGACTATGTGCTGTGGGAAATGCATCTGCTGAACGATCTCGGGTTTGGGTTGGATCTCACGTCTTGCGCTGCGACGGGGGTCACCGAAGACCTGATTTACGTGTCGCCGAAAAGCGGGCGGGCGGTCAGTCGTGACGCTGGGCTGCCCTACAAAGGCAAACTGCTGGTGTTGCCCTCGTTCCTGAAAGCGGATGATACCCCTCAGCCAGGAAACAATGATGTGGCTGCGGGGCTCGACCTGACCGGCTACTTTCTGGAGCAATACGTTTTTACGCCGCATCAAAAAACACTTCCTGATGCCCGGCAAAGACTGAGGGCGCTGGTGCAGAATTGAGAGCTGAAGGCGCGTTGGACGTGCCCCGCTCCCGGGCAAGGGAAAAAACGGGACACGTCCTCACGCTGCTGCTCTGCTCGGATTAGCGCACGCAGCGATAGGCAAAAGCGGCTTTTCTTGATCCGACCCTGCACAGGAAGAACGCGACAAGATAGGTTGTGGTTGCGTTGTAAATAGAACTGTAATCTCGCTTTTTGCGTGCTGAGTTCCAGATTTTCCGCGGGACAGAGAAGAGTCTGATTTGAAAAAAAAGAAGGCATTTATTGATAAAAATGCCGGATTGAGATTTTCTGTTGGGGGTCCCCCCTTGGAACGAGATTTTCTGTTGGGGCTCTCCTCTTGGAACGAGCCCATGCACGACTGGTTCCGCTCAAACGAGCCCATGGACGTATGATCGGCGGAACGAGCCCATGGACCAGGCTTTTTTCTCCCTCGCGGAACGAGTGTCTTCTCAGGCTCAAAGCGGGAATTTTGGCCTCAAAACACCACATATTGGGGTTTACAGGGGCACCAACACGCTGCATCTTGCGAGGTCGTAGCGTCTTGCGCTGCACCCTTTTTCGCGGCGTGCCGCACCCTAAGCTTCCTGGTTAAAAAACACCTATGGCCCGATCCCGTACCCCGAAAAAATCCAATGTTGTGGAGACCATTGTCGAGGCACCCTTTGGGGAAGCTTTGTCACAGCGGTATCTGGCCTATGCCATGTCGACCATTGTGTCGCGCTCGCTGCCAGACATACGCGATGGCCTGAAACCAGTGCACCGGCGCTTGTTGTTTGCCATGCGCGAGCTGAAGTTGAATCCGGATCAGGGCTTTAAAAAATGCGCCCGCGTGGTTGGCGATGTTATCGGTAAATATCACCCGCATGGGGATGTGGCGGTGTATGACGCCATGGTCCGGCTGGCCCAGGATTTTGCCGTACGCTATCCGTTGGTCGAGGGGCAGGGCAACTTCGGGAACATCGACGGCGATAATGCGGCGGCGATGCGCTACACGGAAGCCCGGCTGACCAAATACGCCATCGCCCTGATGGAAGGGCTGGATGAAGATGCGTCTGACTTCCGCCCCACCTATGACGGAGAAGAACACGAGCCCATTGTGATGCCAGCGGCGGTGCCCAATCTGCTGGCCAATGGCTCGTCGGGGATTGCGGTGGGCATGGCCACCAACATTCCGCCGCATAATGTGGGCGAACTATGCGACGCCCTAATCCACATGTGCGATGTGCGCAAGAAGGACCCCAGTAAGGCCAAGCAAGAGGGCGGACGGCCTGAAATTCTGGACGCCACGCTGCTGAAATATATTCCGGGACCAGATTTCCCCACGGGCGGGATTCTGGCCGAGAACAAAGAGTCCATTGCGGAAGCCTATCGCACCGGCCGGGGCAGCTTCCGGGTGCGGGCGCGCTGGGAAGTCGAGGAGCAGGGACGTGGGCAGTTCGATATCATTGTCACCGAAATGCCCTACCAGGTGCAGAAGGCAAAACTGATTGAGCGTATTGCCGAGCTGATGGAAGCGCGCAAACTGCCCTTCCTGGCGGATGTGCGCGATGAGTCCGCGGAAGATGTGCGCCTGGTGCTGGAGCCGAAAAGCCGCACGGTTGATCCTGAAATGCTGATGGAGCAGTTGTTCAAGCAAACCGATTTGGAAGTGCGTTTTGGCCTCAACCTGAATGTGCTGTGCGCCGATGGTGTGCCACGGGTGCAAAACCTGCGCGAGGTGTTGCAAGCCTATTTGGATCATCGTCAAAGTGTTCTGGTACGCCGCTCTAATCATCGTCTTGAGAAAATCAATCACCGGCTAGAGGTGCTGGAAGGTTATTTGATCGCCTTTCTGAACCTGGATGAGGTGATCAGGATTATCCGGGAAGAAGATGAGCCTAAACCGGTTTTGATGAAACGCTTTAAGCTGACGGATGTGCAGGCGGAAGCCATCTTGAACATGCGCCTGCGGTCGTTGCGCAAGCTGGAAGAAATGCAGCTCAAAGGAGAGCACGATGCGCTGAGCACGGAAAAGAAAGGGCTGACCGCCTTGCTCAAAGATGAGTCCAAACAATGGGCCAGTGTCGGCGAGCAATTGCGCGCGGCCAAAAAGGAATTCGGCCAAGGCACGCCTTTGGGCAAACGCCGTACCGAATTGGGCGATGCGCCATCTGCCGTGATTGTGCCCATTGAGGCCCTGGTTGAGAAAGAACCCATCACGGTGGTGCTGTCTAACAAAGGCTGGATCCGGGCCCTCAAAGGGCACCGCGAAGACATTTCTGATTTGAAGTTCAAAGACGGCGATGACTGGGCGTTTTCCTTACAGGCCACTACTGTCGACAAGCTGTTGTTCTTTGGCTCGGATGGGCGATTTTATACCATTGCCGGAGACCGTCTGCCGCAGGGGCGCGGTTTTGGCGAACCGCTGCGGTTAATTGTCGATCTTCCCAATGATGCCACCGTGCTTGAGATGAAAGTGTGGGAGAAAGAAGGCAAGTTGCTGGTGGCGTCCAGTGCCGGGCGCGGCTTTGTTGTGCCGGAAGAACACGTGATGGGCCAAACCAAAAACGGCAAACAAGTGCTGAATCTGGGCAAAGGCGAAAAGGGGGCGGCCTGCTTTATTGTGGAAGAAAACGATGATCACGTGGCTGTGGTGGGCAAGAACCGCAAGCTGATTATTTTCCCGCTCGATGAAGTGCCGGAGATGACCCGCGGCCGTGGTGTGTTCTTGCAGCGCTACAAAGATGGGGGATTGTCGGACGTGAAAACCTTTGTCTTGAAAGACGGTTTGACCTGGATGACCGGCGGCCGCCAGCGCACCGAGGACGACCTGCGGGCCTGGGTTGGCAAGCGGGCGCAAGCCGGGCGCATCGCGCCGCGCGGGTTTTCAGCCACCAATACGTTTAGGTGATTTTGTCTCGGGTGTTTTGAAGGGGATGTGAAATGGCTGAACCGGATACATCAGAACTTACGCCTGCTGAAGAAAACGATTACTACAAGATAGCTAAGCAAGGTAAGGATACCTGGAACAGGTGGGTGCGTGAGTATCTAACTAGTGAACAAATTGATGATTCTGGCTTATCCCATTTGGACAATTTGACAGAAAATGAAAAAGCTGAGTTGGCGGCAAAATTAGATGTCATAGACCTACCGAATCCAGCAGATGCCTATTTTGAGAATTTGAAATTCACCGATCCTGTAAGGTTTAGTGGATACGTTTTTATTGAGGTCTACTTTGATAAAGTAGTTTTCGAAAGCGTTGTATATTTTCGAGATTCTGTTTTTCTTGATGCGGTAGGATTTGGTAAGTGCTCTTTTGAGCGCTCAGTTAATTTTTTACGGGCAAAGTTCTTTGCTGGAGTAGATTTTGACGAGTGTAAGTTTAACCGAATATTTTCTTTTGGTGATGTATATACGTCAGAAGTAAACTTTAATGATGTAGTCTTCAACTCAAGCGCTTTTTTTTGGCGTGCTGACTTTCAGGGTCCGGCAGACTTCACTGATTCTCTTTTCGAAGAAAAAGCGATCTTTAATAGTACAAAATTCTCATCTTTAGTTAGCTTTTCTGGTGTTTCTTTCCGAGAAGCGCCGGAGTTTCATGACGCAAGTCTTCCGCAGAACACATCCTTTTATGGAGCAACGTTTAACCTTTCTAAATCGGACTCACTCCGACTTTGGAATGGTAGGGCACGCGCGTGGCGGACGCTTAAGCAAAAGATGCACTCTTTTCAGTCATATCAGGAAGAGTTGAATTTCTTTGCCAGAGAATTAGATGCTCGAGCCAGGAGTGAAGCTAACACTATTTTTGTTTGGATGGTGGCTTGTTACAGTTGGCTCTGTGGATTTGGGACGCTGATTCGACGCCCCGCATATATCTTGCTAGCCGTTTGGGCTACGTCATCCTTTTTCTATTACTTATTTATGAAATCGCCGTCAGCTATTTCTGCTGCAAGCATTAGCTTTTCCAATACGATACCCTTTGTTGGTCAGTCGAGACTGATCGCAGATGTAGCTTTGAAATCATTTTCTCAAGATAGCTATGCTCTCGTTTACGCATTCAGTGTTGGACAAGGGTTGCTTTCCGCCATTCTTCTATTCCTTATCCTGCTCGGCATTCGGAACCATTTCCGGCTAAAGTAACCCTGGACCCTCGGACTAAATCCGAGGGTGACATGTGGGAGGAGGTTAGACATTTGGTGTTTGCTTGCCTCCGAGGACAGTGTCAGGAGCCGTAACGCTGACACATGCGTTTCGGTAAGTACTAGCTATCTTCGATAAAACTCATTCCGTCATGCTCGAGTTTATCCCGAGCATCCAGGTCCATAGCCCTCGTTTTGCCAGTAGCCCTGTAGCCTCGGACTAAATCTGAGGGTGACCCTAGCGGGGGGAGTTATTGACACTGCGCCGGGGCGGCATGGATATCCGCGGGTTAAAAGTGTATTATTGAGGTGTTTCGAATCATTCGTCGGCCACCGCTCATGTGTGTTGCCAGATATGTTTGAGAAACGTTGAACTGCGGCGGCTGGCCCCAACGTGAGGGACCGACCATGCAACATGAAGCTACAAACGCTACCTTTTCAGTGTCTGGTGAAGGCGCGGCAAGAGAGCGGGCGTCTCTTGGACCGAATGTCCGGTACATCAATTTTACAGACCTGACCGAAGCCATAGCCAAAGGTCTTGAAGACTTTAATGCAAAACCGAGCCATCCACTTTTTGTTGGATTGATTTACCCTTTTGCAATGCTGCTGGCGCTGGGTGTGACATTGAATGAAACGCTGTTGCCGTTTGCATTCCCCTTAGTGTCCGGTTTTGCCTTGCTTGGCCCGTTCGTCGCGATTGGTTTATACGAATTGAGCCGTAAGCGTGAATTAGGGGAAGATATTTCTTGGCGTGATGCCTTTGCCGTTACGGCCTCACCGGCCTGGTCGGAAATTTTGAAATTAGGTGGGATACTCTTGGCTCTGTTCCTGCTGTGGATGAGCGCTGCCGCGATTCTGTTTTTATTGACGGTCGGTAGTGAGCCGATTTTATCGCTCGGCGATTTCATAGACCGCGTGTTTACCACCAAAGCGGGCTGGACCATGATTGTGGCCGGGAATGGGATTGGTTTTATTTTTGCTGTCGTTGTTTTATCGATCAGCGTTGTCTCATTTCCCATGTTGCTGGACCGACACGTGAGCACGGGCAAGGCCGTTGCCTCATCCGTCGAGGCCGTTCGGAAAAACCCCGTAACGATGTCGGTCTGGGGTTTGATTGTGGTCGGGAGCATGATGGTTGGCGCGCTGATGGCTTTGGTTGGTCTGGTCGTGGTGATGCCTGTGTTGGCCCATGCAACATGGCACCTTTACCGAAAGGTTATTGTTTAAGCTTGGTGCGATTGTCTTTTTGACATTGTATTCGCGTTTGGGGTGACGTTGCGGTTTAAAGAGGCAAATGATGATGGGTATCAAAAAATGAAGTAAGTTTTTTTGTGACGCATGCACAGTGTGAATTTGAATACGTATGCTTTGCCTAAATGCGTTATCTTTGCGCCATGCTCACACCATCTGCCAAGTCTATATCTGCCAAGTCCACGCTCATCACACGGTTTGCGCCGTCACCCACGGGGCTGCTTCATCTTGGTCATGCCTATTCGGCACTCCTGAATTTTGACGCTGCTGTAAAGGCGAGGGGGCGCTTTCTTTTACGCATCGAAGACATTGATGTGACGCGCTGTAAGCCGGAGTTTGAGTCCGCAATCTACGAAGACTTAACGTGGTTGGGATTAAGTTGGGACGAAGATGTTTG
The DNA here is from genome assembly GCA_040221475.1 of Rhodospirillaceae bacterium. Taxonomy (GTDB): domain Bacteria; phylum Pseudomonadota; class Alphaproteobacteria; order Rhodospirillales; family Rhodospirillaceae; genus WLXB01. Next base: position 579,513 of record JAVKEJ010000053.1, read on the forward strand.
GCGGCAGTCGGACCGCTTTGATGTTTATGCTGAGCACTTGCAGCGTTTAGCGGACCGCGGTTTGGTCTATCGCTGTTTTAAAACGCGCAAAGACATCGAAGAAGCGATGAGCGCACCGCATGCGACCCCAGAGTCAGGCGCGCCCGTCTTTCGCAGTGGTCCACTTGCGGCGGTGGAAGAACGGGATAATTTGGCGGACGGGAAACCCTTTGCCTGGCGCTTATCTTTGGACGCGGTTGAGCAAGAACTTGGCGCGGATTTCAAGGCGCTGACTTATCAAGAGGTGGCTGACGAGGGGGTGCAGGACCGTCCCGCACACGCCGCAGACTTTGGGGATGTGGTGTTGGGCCGCAAAGACATCGGTACCAGTTATCATTTGTCATCGGTTCTGGATGATGCAGCCCAAGGCGTAACACATGTCATTCGGGGGGACGACCTGCGCGAGGCGGCAGGACTGCATGCGGTGCTCTATGCGCTGTTCGATTTGGAGCCGCCGGTCTATCAGCATCATAAGTTGATTGTGAATGACCAGGGCGAACGGCTGTCAAAACGCGATGGAGCGTTGTCGCTGCGGGCCATGCGTCAGGCGAACATGACCCCGGAAGATGTGCGCGGAAGGCTTTTTTAAACGCAAAGAATAGGTCACAGTCATCATAGGAAATCGGTGTTGATGAGGAGAGGGCGCATAAAGATGCTGAAAAAACTATTGGTGCTGACGCTATTGGCAACGGGCGTTTCTGTTGGTGGGGCGAGCCACTCTGTGGTGCGCGCCGAGGAAAACACAGCGCCGCCCTTATTTACGGCGACGCCGACGATTTTGTTGCGCACACCCGATCCTGAAAATCTGACCAAGTTTTATGAAGCGCTTGGGATGAAGGTGGCGCGTCGCAGTGAAAATGGCACGTTCATCTACCTGGAAAACGGGCAGGGATCTTTGGAGATTCTCAAAATGGACCCGGATACGAAACCTGGTGGCCCGAAAACCACGCGCACGCAACAGGGTGTGGTGGCAATTTTTGAAGTGACCGATCAAGCGGAGTTGGTGCGGCGGGCAAAGGAAGCGGGGGCGACGCTGATTGAGCGCTGGACATCGTCTCAGCGCGGCCACTCGATCTATTATGTGGGGGATTGGGAAAATAATATTTTCGGGTATGCCCCACGTTATCACAACCCAAACGTCAACGTGCCTTAGGAGGTGAAGATGCGACTCTTACACGGACTTACAGGACTGGCGATTGCCTGCGGGGTTGCAACATCTATGCCCGTTCGGGCGGAAGAAAACACCACAGCGCCGCTCTTTACGGCAACGCCGACAATTCTGCTGCGCACCCCAGACCCGGGCAAGTTATCGGAGTTTTACATTGCCCTTGGCATGAAAGTGAATCGTGTCAATTCCCGTGGCAGCGTGATCTTTTATCATGAGGATGGCGGCGGTTCCCTTGAGATTGTCCGCATGGATGCGAACACACAGCCCGGTGGCCCGAAGACCTCTCGCACGCAACAGGGGGTGGTCGCAATTTTTGAAACCACGAACCTGGAAGACGTGGTGCGACGCGCACGTGAGGCAAATAGCCCGCTTATTGAGAAATGGACGGCGTCTCAGGCGGATGTCTCAATCTATTACATAGCTGACTGGGAAAATAATATCTTCGGCTATGCGCCACGCAATCATAATCCCAACATCAACACGCCATAGTTTTCAGACCAAAGCGTGTCGGCCTTAACGGACAAATCCCATTTTTTGTCTGTGTTTTTATGGAGTGGGTGATGCAGCGGTGCATCACTTTTCGACTAAAATTCTATCTCAGACTGTTTTAGTACCGATTTCGCTTGTTGTCAGCTCTGTGACACTTATATTCCGTTGGAATTACAAGGGGATGGCTTGATCCTTAATCAAGTCGGCAAAATCTATTAATTAGATATCTGGAGAGAGAGTTCATGCTGAAGCGCACGCTTTACACAACGTCAATCATCGCCTCTGGGATGGTGGTTGGTCTGATGTCCGCCAATGATGTGTTGGCCCAAAACATTACCCTCGAAGAAATTGTTGTAACGGCACAGCGCCGCGAGCAGGACCTGCAGACGGTTCCCGTTCCGGTTTCCGCGTTCAGCGTTGAGCAGCTCGAAAATCGTCAGATTTCTGAAGGCCAAGATCTAGAGCGTTATGTTCCGAGCCTGAAAATGACCAACAACATCACCCAGCCGACCAACTTGTCGCCATCCATGCGCGGCTCGTTGCAGCAGGATGCGTCTTTGGCGGTGGCTGAGTCTCCGTTCGGGATTTACGTGGATGACGTTTATGTGGGTCGCTTGAATGGTAACAACACACGCTTGGCTGACGTCGAGCGCATCGAAGTCCTGCGTGGTCCCCAAGGCACACTGTACGGTCGTAACACTCTTGCGGGTGCTTTGAAGTTCATCAGTAAGACTCCTGGCGATGAAATGTGGCTGGACGGCTCCGTCGGTTATGGCAATTACGATGCCTATGAAGCATCCGTGAGCACCGGTGGACCGCTGAGCGATACGATTTCAGGCTCTGTGGCGTTGCAGTTAAACGGCCGCGATGGATACGGCACAAATCTCGCCACCGGCGAAAACATCGGTGAAGAAGAGAACTGGGCCGGTCGCGTCAAGTTGCGCTACACCGGCGGTGAAAACTTCGATGCCATTGCCCATGTGTCTTACGCAGACAGCCGCAACGATTCCAACGTCATGGTCAATGCAACAACACCTGGCATTCCGAACAACGCGCAATACACAACCAAAGACCTGGTGCCGACCTTTGGCGGACTCTACGACAACAATGTACCAAACCAGGACTACAGCGGCGGCGGACTGCTGAACATTACGGATCAGCCGCGCGGCGATACCGAGCAGCTTATTGCCTCTTGGACCATGTCCTATGACTTCGACCAGGCAACGTTGAAATCCATTACCGCCTTTGTGAACACCAAAGACTATTTTACCACGGACTTCTCGGGTGCCGGCCTGATTGTTGGGGCCATTGAAACAGACTCGGATCAGTGGACACAGGAACTTCAACTGACGGGTACGGGCTTTGATGACAAGCTGAACTATATCGTTGGCGCTTTTTACCTGAATGAGCGGGCCACTCAGGATATTAACTGGTACTTCTTTGGCCCCACCTCACGCAGTGGCTATGACACAGGCACAGACTCCTATTCAGTGTTCGGTCAGGCTGATTATGCGATTACGGATCAATTGAGCATGACCGCTGGTCTGCGCTGGACCCGCGACGAAAAAGACTGGGACTTCAACATTGATTATTTCTTTGCCCCAGTCCCCTCTGAAAACATTGTCGATGCAATTGAAGAGAATTCCTGGACGCCTAAGGTCGGCCTGGATTATGCCGTCAATGACGACGTGATGCTGTTTGTTTCAGCCGCCAAGGGCTTCAAGGCGGGTGGCTTTAACGGCATCAACATCTTCGATACCAGCGTTGCGCAATCCAACTACGGGGCTGAAACCAACTGGACCTATGAAGCCGGTATTAAAAGCGAGTTGTTCGATAACCGCTTACGCTTCAACGCCAACTACTTCCACAACCGGATCAGCGACCTGACGCTCAACGCCCAAGTGCTGGTGAACGGCAACCTGACGTTCCCCGTGCAGAATGCTGGCTCGGCCACCATTCAAGGGATCGAAATTGAAGCCAACGCCGCGTTGTTTGAAGGCTTCAATGCGTTCACAACCGTCACGCTTCTGGACGGCAAGTTCCGTGATTTGGATCCAACATCAGCGCCGGCAAATTCGCTGACGGCTTTTGGAGTCGTAGCACAGACACCGCAAACGGCTGATTATGCCTTTGCGATTGGCTTTGATTACACGCGTGATTTCGTCATGGGTGGTGTTGATGCCGCGATCAAGGTGGGGGCAGATATGTACTACACCGATGACTTCATCACTTCGGCGACCAACGAAGTGCTGTCGGCGTCCTATGATCGCATCAATGCCTATGCTGAGATTGAATACAATCAAACCTGGGCCGCGCGCTTCTCGGTTTCCAATCTGGAAGACAACGAACTGTTTGCAACTGGCTCACGTGGATTGGGTGGTTTCGTGGCCCGTCCGCCACAGACCTATAAGCTGACTTTGAAGTACAGCATGTAGTCTGAGGTCTTAGACCGAAATAGAAAAAGCCCCGCTTCGGCGGGGCTTTATTTTGTCGGCATCTTAAAGTTTTAGGACGCGCAACGGGACATTTCGATTATGACGTTTAGGCCGGTGCTGTTAAGTGAGCGCTTCCCAGCCATTTGGGCCAAGAATTTCTAATGGCTTGAAGCGCTTCTTATAGGCCATCTTGGGGCTCTGTTCGATCCAATAGCCTAAATAGACATAGGGCAGACTGAGGGCGCGCGCATGCTCGATCAGCCATAGGACCACGAAGTTGCCGAGGCCGGAATAGTCTGGTTCTGCCGAGAAGAAACTGTAGACCGCTGACAAGCCGTCCTTGGTTTGATCGGTCAGACAGACGGCGATCAATTCACTCTCTGGTGTTCTGAACTCTACCAGATAGGTCTCAATAGGGCTGTCTTCGATCATCGCGCTGTATTCGTAAAACCCCATGTGTGCCATATCGCTGGACGCATGCCGGGAGCGCTGATAGTGGTTGAACAGTTCGAATTGTTCTGTGGTGGCCTGGGCAGGAACCACATGGGCGGTGATGTCTGCATTGGCTTTCCAGGTGCGGGCGAGACTACGGCGCAATTTGAAATCCGCAACGTTCACCCGGACCGGCACGCAAGCCTTACAGCCAGGGCAGGCGGGCGCATAGGCAATGGAATGACTGCGACGGAAACCGCCCTTGGCCAGCATTTCGTGAAGGGTGTCTGATTTTGGGCCGTTTAATTCGGTGACAATTTTACGCTCTAACCGGTCAGGCAGATAGGGACACGGCAAGGGAGCGGTGGTGAAGAAGAATTGCGGACGCGTAAGGGCTGTATATTCCATGAACCACTAAATCTTGTGTAACAGGATTATGCTCCACATTGCATAGCCCAGAGAGGGTTAGCAAGGGGTGAATCTTTGGAAAAGCTATAATTTGCGCGGTGTGTGGCGGTGAGGGCGCAGGCGGATTGAACTAGTTTGGTGCACGCGGCTGGAGAAAGTCAGGCAAACGATCAAAGGCTTCTGCCGCAGAACCATCGTCGCGCAGCAGCACAATGCTGATGCGGCGGTTTTGCGGGGCTGTGGGATCGTCTTCTAACAGTGGCTCATTGGCGGCTTGACCGGTGACCTTCGCAACCCGTTGTTCGACCACGCCAAAGTCTTCCAATACCCGGCGCGTAGCAAGGGCACGGTCAGCACTGAGTTCCCAGTTACTGTAGCCAGACGGATCGCTGAACGGTGTGGCATCGGTGTGCCCGGTGATGCTCAGTTCGTTCGGCAGCTTTGCCACAACACGGGCCACCAGACTGATGATCTGCCGGGTGTACCCATACATCGCCGCACTGCCCGACGGGAACAAGGGCAGGCCATCTTGATCGACGATCTGGATGCGCAGACCTTCGGGTGTGTAATCAATCAATAGGCTCTCTGAGAGCTCCGCCAATTCAGGGATGCCTTGAATGAGTTGCTCAAGTTCATCAGCGGCTTGTTCAAATTGTGCTTCCTGGCGTTCCCTCAAAGCTTCATCAATATCTTCTTCCGTCGGGTCGCGTGAGGGACCTTCGCCGGGATCCGTGAGGTCTTGGCCGCCCGCGCCAACAGTGGGCGGGGGAAGCGGGACGACAGCAACACTGCCGGATTGGCTTTGCTGGGAGCCTTCGCCAATGGTCAACCCGCCAAGCATACCGCCTGCACCACTGCTGTTGCTGGAGGCTGCAATGGGCGTGAAGTAATTTGAAATGCCGCTCAAGGTGTCTTCAGACACAGAATTGAGCAGCCAGAGCAGAAGAAAAAAGGCCATCATGGCCGTTACAAAGTCAGCGTAGGCCACCTTCCACGCGCCACCATGGTGGCCATGGCCACCTTTCTTGATGCGCTTAACGATGATGATATTGCCGCCGCCGGCGCCACCACCACCCGAGCCGAACTCCGGGCGATCTGACATGGAGTATAAAGTGCCTTCAACTCTTAACTAAGAGCTTGAATACTAAGGTTATTCAATTGCTTTGGCCAGTGGCAACAATGTTAGCTTTTCTGCGTTGGTCAGGGTGTGTGCCGGAGGTAAGGTCAGCATGCCCCCATCGCGCCAGGATTCATTCAAATCATCATAGTGGGGAGACGCCGGATGCCCAGATTGCCCGACCGCCGTGATGAACCGGGATTGATCCAGATTTTCCAGGTCAAATATGGCGCGCAACCCGGCACCATGGGTGTTGAGAAACGGTGCACGACCACGGGCAGACCGGTAACCGCCACGATTGACCGTATTATCAGACCCATCGGCCTCAATTTCGACGGTGGTGAGCGCGGAGAGTCCGGGCACCATGCCAAAGAGCGGGTGAGCAAACTGAGCCCGGTGAAAGTCGCCCCAACGCCAAGTGAGCGGATCAGCGCCTGTTGTTTCGTCTCTCTCAGACAGCCACTTGAGCGCCTTTTCCAGTGCTTGAGACGCAATCTGTCCGCAGTCTTCCTTTGGTGCCGACAAGACATTGTCACACCAGTTTGATTGCCCTGTTAGGATGTTGCGCAAGAGAACAGGATTTACACCTCTCAAAGACGCATAGGCTTCGCCGAGGTCGTCTTTGAGCAATCCTTCTTTGAGGAAATCGATCCAGCTTAAGAAGATCAATGGCTCAGGCCGGGCACGATCCATGGCGCCGTCCCAGGCGTGAAGGGCCGTAAGAACAGCGTTTGTGGTTTGGTTTTCTGAACGCGTTACATTTAGCAGACGCGGTAGAATATCGTGAACCGCGGTGGATACGGCATCGGTTTGAATAGAAAGCATATCCTGCCATTTGGCTTGTTTTTGAGCGAGTTCATTCAATCGCCAGTCAATGCGCTCGGCGCGATAACCCGCCGGAAAGCTTGCGGCAATTAAATAGGGATAGTCTTCAGGCACAGGGCGATTATTGGCGTTGACCAAACGCCCAGAGGCTGGGTTCATGCTATGGGGCAGTTCTTCATAAGGCACCCAGCCTTGCCAATCATACTCTCCTGACCAGCCAGGAACCGGCACGGTGCCGTCTCCTGAGGCGCGGATGGGGACGAGGGCAGGAGCGCTGAAGCCGATCCCGCCAAAGCGATCAGCATACATGAAGTTCTGTTGTGGGCCTTCGAATTGGCTCAGGGCCTCTTTGGTGTCGCCAACAGACCTGCTTTTCGACATGTCATAGACAGCGTTGGCGGTGCGGTCGTCGTCTCTAAGCATGGTTGCCGCCAGGGCGAGCACTGTGTCTTGCGGGCTGTCACCGTTTTGAAAGGCGGCGAGATCGCTCACAACGGGGCCGTGACGGGTGCGTCTGACGCGAAGAGTCACCGGATCTGAGAACCTCACGTTTATGACTTCAGTTCGTTCCTCAAACATAGCGCTGCCGGAAGGGGTTTCATATCCGCCATCGGCTGTGAGTTTTTCTATAAACAGATCTTGTAGATCAGCATGGGTGGTGGTCATGCCCCAAGCCGTATACATGTTGTGACCGATAATCGTAAACGGAACACCTGGTGTTGTGGCACCACTTCTGACCTCGCTCCCAAGCTCACCCCTGAACTGGCCGGGCCACTCCAAACGGGCCAAGTACCAAATGATTGGGGCCTGATAGCCAAGGTGCGGATCGCTGGCGAGCAACGGTTTTCCGCTGTTTGTATGTTCGCCACTCAACGCCCAGATGTTTGAGGCTAAAGTGGGCGGGGCATAGGCATCAATAAGTTCGATTAAAGTGCCGGCAACCTGCGCCGGATTAAAATCGTGAGCGGCAAGGGTGGTTGGAGAGCCTGCCACCAAATCCGGCCACAGTTCTGCCACCCGTTGCGGAGGCAGGAGTTTTAGCAATTTGGCGCGGAGTAATTCATCACGCCAGTTTCCCGCCAAGGAAAGGCTCATGAGTTTCTGCCAAACCATGCTGTCTGCGGGACGCCACGGCTCGGGCGTGAACTGCAACAGCTGAAACTCTGGCGGTAGCGGTTGCTGGCGTGTTGCGAGCCATGCATTTACGCCCGCCGCATAGCGTTCAAGGACCATGCGTGTTTCAGGGGACAGGGCTGTGACGTTTTGTTCAGCATATCCATATAAGCCAAGGGTTCGCATGAATTGATCCGAGCCAAGGGCCTGCTTCCCCAGTATTTCAGCAAGACGGCCGGCCCCAAGTCGGCGCATGAACTCCATTTGAAACAGACGATCTTGGGCATGAACGTACCCCACTGCAAAATAGGCATCCCCTTCATTCTGGGCCTGAATGTAAGGAATTCCATTGTGATCGCGCGTGATGTCTATGTTGGCCTCGGGCCCGGGAAGTGTGATGTCGCCCGAAACACGGGGAAGGGATTGCCACGTCAGCCAGGAGGCTGATCCGATGACAAGGACAACCAGGCATATAAAAAGTAGGGTTATGCGCTTCAGCCAGATCATAATTATTTTGTGTCCTTGCGCCAGAAAAGCGTTCCTATATAGGATTTCTTAAGCCGCTTTACCCCATAATATCGTGACACTGTTGTGAATGAAGAGACTCCATCCATGAAAAATGAAATCGATGACGGACGCGATGTCGAGGAATACCTCTTCGAGATTCGCGAAGTGGGTAACATCATGCGGGTTACCGTTATTGATCCCTACACTGGCATAGAGATTGTTGTGGTGGGGTCGCCGCAAATGAGTTTGTTTTCGCTCAAGATGAATGCGGTTCGCAAACTGAAGTACGTCATCGCCAAAAAAGAAAAAGAATACAAAGCGTCGCATTCAAACTGGGCATAAGCTGAGCTGAGCTTTTCTCTTAGGGCTCGTTTTTTTCTTTCAAGCGCGATCGCGCGAACAAGATCATCAATCCTATATTTGCCACAAACGTGGCAGTGACGGACGTTAAGGCGACGCCTTGTACCCCAAAGGCCGTTTGCATCTTTGTGATTGCCAGAAGGTAGAGGATGATTCCTCCAACACCTGCGATGACATTGATGTGGGGGCGCATGTAGGTCAACGGGACCTCAACCAATTGCAATAGGGTGTTGGTCAAGCACCCCATTGATAAAATCATCAGGACAGGCCATGCACTCACAAACTCCGGCTCGATGAGCGCCAAGATCTCTTTTCCTAATAAGAAAAAGAGCGCGACGATGGGCAGTTGAAGCATGATCAGGCGTTTGGCTGCAGACCACAGTTGTTGCAGCAATCTGTGTCTGTCGCCGTCACGGACAGCTGACGCAACAACGGGCATGAGCATGGGGTAGAAGCTGAGCGCAATCTTCTCGACGATGGTGAGGAATTGTTGCGCCATACCGTAAATTCCGACGGCAGAGGTTGAAAAGAAATACCCAACCGCAAACGTATCAATGCGACTGACCAAAACGCGGACCAGATCATGGAGACAGGTATAAGCCGAACTTTTAGCCATCATGATAAGGCGAGAGAGGGCGATGGGGCCAAGAACGATGCTGCGCCAGGTAAACACAAAATGGCAAAACGTGAGCGAACAAAGCGCGGCCAATCCGAACGCACAAAAGAACGCGTAGACCAGACCTGCTTCTTTAAATCCGGCATAGAAAAAGGCGAGGCTGAGAACCGTGAGCGCGATGGGTTCAACAAAACTACGCACAATTATTTCGTAACGCATCAGTCTCTTGGACAAGGTTGACGAGAGGCAGATGTCGGTCAACGAAATGAACGGGATGGCCCAAGATAAGAGGATCAGGTTTGAGAGAAGATCTTCAGCATCAAAGAAAGACAGAATAGGAAGCGCAAATATTTGCACCACAGCCACCAGGGTTAGGGAGAGTCCGAAGCCGAGAATCAGAGCGTGGCGCACAATTACTGCATTTTTTTTTATTGCATTGCTGTTTTGGTCGTCACCTTCTGACATGAAATGAAAAATTGTTCTTTTAAGACCAAAGGTCGATAACAGCGCGACGGTTTCAACGATGGCTGTCAGCAGAACATACTCGCCATAGGTGGACGTGCCGTAGAGGCGTCCTGCGATCAAAAGAAAAGGGATGCGTGCCGACAGCCTGACAAGAAACCCGAGAATACTGAGGGTCGAGCCGCGTTTGATGTCTTTTTTGTCCTGGTCAAGACGCTCTAAAGCAGATGGCACCGGGGTATCATCACACTGGGTCATTGGTGAACTCGTATGCTGAACGGCAGCACAGCTTATGCTTTGATTTGTGTTTTGAAAGCCATCGCAGCACTGCGATTGCGCTTTAAGAGCCAGAACAGGACAAGATTAAGGACAATGATCTCGTACATAAAATAGGCGAGGGGAGCGCCCAAAAGACAGAAGATGAAAATGCCAATGGTGCGGTTATTGGCGCTGAGGATCGACCACTTCAGAACGAGGCTACGAAAGTGGGCACGATAGGCGCGGGATACAGAACCAGAGGCGACTTGCTCGGTATGCTCGACAATAAGTTCGCGCTCCAACGCATAGGGGATCGGGCGGAACGGTTCCTGGACGGCTTTATACCCACGGGCGACAAGACCCGCGATACCTGGTTGGTTTAACGCGTCAGCCTTTGACTCTAAAATTTGGGCGCGTGCCACAACACCACCTTCGCGAGTCCAGCGGATGTAAAATTCGCGTTGCATCTCAAATGCCGCGGCTTGAACGGCGTGGCATGCACCCGCTCCAAATACCGCGAACCAAACTTCATTGCCAAAAGAGGTGCTGAGGGCGATTCCGAGAGCCACGTAAACGCAAACGAATGTGACGTAGTCGCACACGCCATCAATAACAAAACCAGCGGCAGAGACTTGCCCTGTTTGCCGGGCCAGTTGCCCATCTGCGCCATCAAAAATATGCCACCCAATCATGCAGACAAAGCCGAGAATACAGGCGAGGGTGCTTTGGTACTCGAAATAAAACCAGGCTGCGGTGACCCCCGAGAGCGCGCCCATAATCGAGACCGTGTTGGGGGTGATGCCCAAATGAATAAAAAAGGGGATCAGCGCCATGCTGATGCGGTGGATAAACAGCCGGTTGGTGGCCTCTTCGATGTCTAACTTTCGGAGTGCGTTTGCAGCCGTTGCTTCAGGTGTTTCAGTCATAGGATGCTTTGTGTGACTGGTGGGGCGGCATTTTCTGTTATCGCGCCGTAGGGCGTTTCTCGACCATAGATTCTTGGGCGAGTGAGAGTAACGCGGGCGTATCGACATCAATCCAGGTGCGGTTGCCGATATCGCAGCCCGTCATGAGCCCTGCGGCCGCCAGAACGCGAATCCCGCCGGAGAGAGAGTCGTCATGATTTTCGGCAATGCTTTTTTCCAAGGCGTCAAATAACCCTGGTGTGCTCCAGAACACACCCGTATCGAATGCATTGAAACCCGTGATTGTTTTTCCGATGTCGGTAATGAGGCCGTCTTTCACGAACACCTTGGTGACATCGTCAATATCGACATGGGGGTTTTGTAATCGCAAATCCAAGCCCAATCGCGCCCCGTTTTTGGGTAGGGCGTCATGACGGACGATGGGAAGAATTTGCGGGTCGACCAAGTGATCCGCCATGAGAATGTGGAACGGTTCGTCGATCAATGGCTTGGTCGCAAGCACGGAGCGTCCATTACCAAGATGCCACTCGCTATTTTCAACACATTCAATCGTGCAGTCTAATTGTGGGGCAAGGTTGTGAATGTAACGCTGTAAGGGGGCGCTATTGTAGCCGGTGACGATTGTAAAATGACTGACGCCACCGTGCATCGCATTGAAAATCACACGTTCCAGGAGGGCAGTGCCTTCAACAGAGACCATTGGTTTGCTGGGGCCGATGGCGCGCATTCTGGTGCCTTGGCCGGCAGCCAGAATGATGGCTCTCATTAAGCGACGCCTTGCAGCTTCATATCTGCAATAAACGTTTCCGTCATCTCATAGGCAATATCGTCTTCGTGCTGGTTGGGGGGGTGCTTGCAGAAGTAGGCCGAGGGGCCTTCCAAGACACCGCCGACGCCGCAATCTAAGGCGACCTTACAACAGCGAATCATATCGATGGCCACACCGGCAGAGTTGGGGGAATCTTCAACAGAGAGGCGGAGCTCGATGTTCATTGGGACGTCGCCGAACAGACGGCCCTCGGCGCGTAAGAAACAGACTTTGTTGTCGTTCTGCCAGGCCACATAGTCACTCGGGCCAATATGAATATTGTCTTCATCCAGACGCGTGCCGGCAACTGACTGAACGGCCTCTGTTTTGGAAACCTTCTTTGAGGCCAGACGCGTGCGATTAAGCATATTCAAGAAGTCTGTATTGCCGCCGGTGTTAATTTGATAGGTGCGGTCGAGTTTGACGCCGCGCTTGTGAAACAGATTGGTCAGCACACGATGTACAATAGTGGCACCAACTTGGGCCTTAATGTCATCGCCGATGATCGGGAGTTTGCGGGCTTCAAATTTGGCACGCCACTCAGGATTACTCGCAATAAAGACTGGAATACAATTCACGAAACCAACACCAGCCTTTATGGCGCATTGGGCATAGAACTCTGTGGCGTCTTGAGACCCAACTGGAAGATAGTTGATCAAGACCTGTGTTCGTGAGGATTTTAATAGTGCAACGACATCCGCTTCAGTTGGCTCGGGCCGGTCAGCTGGAACAAAGGTTCTGGCGGGTTGATACTCGGCCATATGATCAGCGACACCATCTAGCAGACGCCCCATGCTGACTTTAACTCCACTGGGCGGGAGGTCTGGGGCAAATACTGTTGTGCAATTAGGTGGTGCAAAGATTGCTGTTGTGACATCCTGACCCACCTTGCGGTCGTCGATATCAAACGCCGCAACGATTTTGATATCTGAAATGCTGTAGGGTCCAATTTTTTCATGGAGGACGCCGGAGCAGTCATCTAGGGGACGGTCTTTATAGTAATGTATGCCCTGGATCAGAGAACTCGCACAGTTTCCAACGCCAATAACAGCGACGCGAATTTCTTCGCTTCTTACTTCTTTAATCATATTCATTTGTTCCCCCCAGGCGCCGAATATCTCACAGTGGCGTGTTTTAAACCAGCAAACCTTTGCCAGAAATGTGATTGTCGCATGTGCAAACTAGAAAGGCTTGATAGAGGGTTCCTCGTTTTTGCGCCGTCTTCCCCACGAAGCCGGTTTCACTAGGATGACGTCATGGGACGCATAGACCTCTACATTTTAAAGCAGATTGTGCCAATTATGTTGATTACGCTGTTTATCAGCGTTGTTGTGCTTCTGCTTGAAAAAATGCTGCAGCTCCTCAACCTAACCGTGGGCTCTGGGGTGTCGTCCTTTGTTATTTTGCAGATGATTGTCAGCCTATTTCCTAATTATATACGGCTCGTTTTGCCGCTAGGGCTGTTTCTTGGCGTATTTATTACCTTCCGGCGGCTTTCAACACAATCAGAGCTGCATGCTTTTTTCTCCGGTGGGTTTAGTTTGTTTCGCCTTGCAGCTCCGGCGCGCATGTTAGCCATAACCGTAACTATTATGGGGTTAGGGCTTACCGGATATATCGAACCTCTGGGGCGATACGTCTATCATACGCTTCATCATCAGGTGACAAACGGCGTAATTGAAGCGGGGATCGGCGAGGGCATTTTTATAGATACACCGAGCGGTTTTACGGTGCGTGTGGATCGGTCCGTCAATGCTGGCATGGAATTTTACGGTTTTTTTGGTTACCGCGAACGCAATGATGGCAAAGTCGAAACACTTACCGCGCGTCGAGGCGAAATCATGGAGGTGACAGCTGGTGGCGACCGTAAAGTCGTTTTGTTCGATGGGGAGCAGGTGTCATGGGAAGATCAGCGCGCCCAGAGAGTCAGCGTTGGTTTTACAAAGCTAGAATTGCCGCTGGAAATCAATGGCAGCCTTCCATACCCGGACCGAGGCAGTGAAGCGTTAGAACTCACATTGCACGAATTGATGATCGCCTATGGACGGGGGGTGATGCGTTCCATGGGTTTTGATCCGGGAGAGGTTGAGTCTGCGGTTTTAATTTTGGCCGATACCATTCCTTTTTCGGCTTTGGCCGCCGAATTTCATGGTCGCGTTATTTATGCGCTTTCAATATTGGTCATGCCCTTCTTGGCAATCCCTCTGGCGATCGGGTCGCCACGTTCAAACAAATACGTGGGGCTTGTACTCGGCTTGATTGGCATTCTTGCCTATCAAAAAACAATCGAGTTCGGGACGAAAGTCGCGGCTGTCTCTCAGTTACCAGCCGGCCTTTTTTTATGGGGCAGTTACGCGATTTTTTTCGGACTTTCTGTCTTTCTTTTTATCAAGACCGATCAAGCTTCCGGTCAAACGCCGTTTCAGGAATTCGAAACCGTGCTGCGGCGGCGTTTTCGTGATTTCGATTTTAACGCCTTGCTGAAGCGGGAATGAGCTAGTCGTTTTGGTTTATGGGCGTGGCAAGAGTCTTACGCGCAGAATCCGATACCCAAGTCAGCTGATATCGCACCAGAGAGGAACTCTTTATGTTGCACCTCTTTGCTTGAAATAGGGCGCTTCTAGCAGGGAGACGTTGTCGAGTTTGAGCAGCCTCATTTTTCATTTAACGTCAGGGCAAGCAGGTGTTCAGGAGGTCCAGAGCGCGGCCTTCTGCCAAGGCTTTGACACCAGTAAAGTTCCCATTGGATTCTGTTTCTCCTTCAGGAGAGTCAGTGATTTGCACGCGCTGCGCCACACGTCCGGCAAGGGATAGGGGTGAAACGCAACCGAGCGTGTTGATCGATGAGGTGCAAGGATCTGCCAAATAACGGTAACAGGCCGTGTTAACTTTTTGCTGATACTATATTTGCGTATTGGAGACGGGGCTTTTTGTTGACGTCTCTTTTGTACGTATCTGTGATGATAAACGTTTCAATGCGGATGGGGAGAAGATGGACGTGCGAAATCTGAAAGTGACAAGTGTTTTCAGTGGTCTTGTGCTGTTGCTGTTCGGTCAAGTCGCCATGGCCGATACCGATCCACAGTCAAGGGAGGGCACGCCCACGCCGATTATTGCGGTGTGCGATGGCAACGAAACGTATTCAATCGCGCTTGAGGTCCATAATGTAAGGAAGTCCCGGGGCCAAATCACGGTCGATCTGCATGATGATAATCCAGATGGTTTTCTCAAAAGGCTGGGACGCATTGGGCGCGTTCGCGCTCCTGCGGAAGCTGAGATCACCAACATCTGCATCCCCATTGAGCACCCAGGCGTTTATGCGATCGCGATTTATCACGACAAGGATATGGACGGTGACTTTGACAAGAACTTTCTTGGCCTGCCGTCTGAACCCTATGGAATCTCAAATGATCCGGCTATTTTTCTGAGTGCACCGCCCCACAGCGCAGCTGCTTTTGAGGTCTTGGATCTCAATACGCCCGTTTTGGCAACGCTTAAGGGTAAATAGCGCATTTCACATCGCGCTAAGCTCAACCAAAGGGCTTGTGGTCCATTGGCAAGGCTCTGCCATATGTGGTATCCGAGACGGATTAATTGAGTAGCAAAGTTTGCGCCGTACGCAGACCTATTCCTGGGCGGATTCCAAATGCCGGACAGTTCTTTTGTAGCAAAGGGCGAAAGTGTCGCTATCGCAAGCGATCACGCCGGATTTGCGCTTAAAACAGTCCTTAAAAATGATCTCAAGGATATGGGATTCCACGTCGTTGATTTGGGAACCGATAACGAGAATTCTGTAGATTACCCGGATTTCGGGCGCGCGCTGGCTGAGGTGGTTGATAGCGGTAAGGCTAAAGCAGGTGTGCTGGTCTGTGGCACCGGCATCGGTATTAGCATCGCCGCAAATCGCATCCCGAGCGTCAGAGCGGCTTTGGTCCATAATGAAATGACAGCTGAGATGGCGCGGGAGCATAACAATGCCAATGTCATGGCCATTGGCGCGCGCGTTGTGGACGAGGGCACAGCTCGAGCCTGTTTAAGGACGTTTTTTGCCACTCCGTTTGCAGAGGGGCGTCACACCCGGCGTGTTGAGAAGTTGGGGCTTGTCTAAATCAGGGGCAAACAAAGGCCCTTTTAATCTGGGATAAAACCCCAGGGATACGCATGAGAAAGGTTATTGAGCGATGAACTACGCCGTCCAGCCGTCCTTTTTTGGAGAGTCTCTAAACCAGAGCGATCCTGATGTTATGGACGCCATCAACCAGGAACTTAAGCGGCAACAAGATCAAATTGAGCTTATTGCCTCTGAGAACATTGTTTCTAAGGCGGTCCTGGAAGCTGTCGGTACGGTTCTGACCAACAAATATGCCGAGGGATATCCGGGAAAACGTTATTACGGCGGCTGTGAAGCTGTTGATATTGCTGAAAACTTGGCGATAGACCGGGCAAAAACCTTATTTAACTGCCGTTACGCCAATGTTCAGCCCCATGCCGGGGCGCAGGCTAATGAGGCCGTCTTCCTCGCTCTCATTAAGCCCGGCGATACCATTATGGGGATGTCCTTGGACGCAGGTGGTCATTTGACCCATGGGGCGCCGCCTAACATGTCCGGTAAGTGGTTTAACGCTGTTCAGTATGGGGTGCGCCGGCAAGACTACCGGCTGGACTTCGATGAGATCGAGAGTCTGGCCAAAGCGCATAAACCAAAGTTGATCGTGGCGGGGGGATCTGCGTATCCCCGGATTATAGACTTCGAAAAGTTCCGCAAGATTGCCGATAGTGTTGGTGCCTATCTGATGGTGGATATGGCCCACTTTGCTGGTTTGGTCGCAGCGGGGATTCACCCAAGCCCCTTGCCCCTTGCTGACGTGGTCACAACAACAACCCATAAAACGCTGCGCGGCCCACGCGGCGGTATGATTTTATCCAACAACGAAGATCTGGCTAAAAAGCTGAATTCGGCCATTTTCCCCGGATTGCAAGGTGGCCCACTGATGCATGTGATCGCCGGTAAAGCGGTTGCCTTCGGTGAAGCCCTCAAGCCGGAATTTAAAGCCTATGCCACCCAAGTTGTTGAAAATGCAAAAGCTTTAGCTGAGACCTTGGTTAAAGGTGGCGTGGATATTGTGTCTGGCGGCACCGATACGCACCTCATGCTCGTGGATCTTCGCCCCAAAGGTTTGAAGGGCAATGCGGTTGAGAAGGCCCTAGAACGTGCCGGGATCACCTGCAACAAGAACGGCATCCCTTTTGACAGTGAAAAACCTATGGTCACTTCAGGCGTTCGTTTAGGCACGCCGGCTGGCACCACTCGTGGATTTGGGGTTAATGAGTTTCGTCATGTTGGCGAGCTGATTTGTGAAGTTTTGGACGCCATGGCGGCCAATCCTGACGATACAGCTGCAGTTGAAGCAGATGTGAGGGGACGCGCGGAAGCACTGTGCCGCAAATTCCCGATTTATTCATGACGGCTTAGAGGAGGGGAACCATGCGCTGTCCCTACTGCGGGGGTGTTGATACCCAAGTTAAAGACTCACGGCCGACTGAAGATAACGCGGCTATTCGCCGACGTCGTTTTTGTCCGGCCTGCGCCGCGCGTTTCACGACATTTGAGCGGGTTCAGTTGAGAGACTTGGTCATCACCAAAAAGGATGGTCAAAAGGTCCCGTTTGATCGCGATAAATTGGCGCGGTCGCTTCATATCGCCTGTCGCAAACGACCGGTTGAAGAAGAACGGATAGAACGGGTGGTCAACGGCATTCAGCGCCGTTTGGAGAGTATGGGGGAGAGCGAAATCCCCTCAGATGTTATCGGGGAAATGGTCATGGAGGCTTTGGAAGGTCTTGATAAAGTGGCCTATATCCGATTTGCCTCGGTTTACAAAAATTTCCGTGAAACCAAAGACTTTGAGAGCTTTGTTGAGACTATTTCTGATGATCCAGATCTACACGAATGACCGCTGCCGCGGGTTTAGAGACATGACCGCTGTCGCGGACGGAGACACATGACGGCCATTACGGCGCAAGATTTGGCGTTCATGCAAAATGCCCTCGAATTAGCCTCGCGAGGTTTGGGCACGACAGCCCCTAATCCAAGCGTTGGGTGCATCCTGGTTAATAATGACGTTGTTATTGGCCGGGGCTGGACTCAACCGGGCGGCAGGCCACATGCGGAGACTGCGGCCTTATCTGTCGCTGGCGAGTCTGCCAGAGGCGCGACAGCCTATGTGACTTTGGAGCCCTGCTGTCATCACGGTAAAACGCCACCTTGCACAGACGCATTGATTGCAGCCGGTGTTGCACGGGTCGTCGTCGCAACGTCTGATCCTGACGACCGGGTTGATGGGGGCGGACTCGCTGCTCTTGAGGACGCTGGCATAGAGGTTATTACCGGCGTTTTAGAAGCTAAGGCGCGGATCAGTAATGCTGGATTTTTTAAAGCCAAGCGCCACGGACTGCCGTTCATTGCGCTAAAGTCGGCAACCAGTCTGGATGGCCGTATTGCCTTAAAGAGTGGCGAAAGTCAGTGGATTTCTGGGGAAGCGGCACGTCGCTATGGCCATTATCTGCGCGCAACTCATGATGCGATTGTTGTCGGGTCCGGCACAGTTGTTGCGGACAATCCGAGTTTGACCTGTCGTTTACCAGGGTATGAAGACCAGGCGCGTTTACAGCCTGTTCGCGTTGTTCTGGACCGGCGTTTACGCATAGATCCAGAATGCACGCTGGCTCAGACAGCACACGAGACACCAACATGGGTGGTGACCAGTACAGCTGCTGATGCGGATAAGGTCGGAACGCTAGAGAGCTATGGCGTTTTGGTCCTGACGGCTGCTGACCCAAGCGATTATGCTTTTGCCCGCGCGGCAGCATCCGTATTGGCAGAACGGGGTTTGACCCGAGTGCTGGTGGAGGGCGGGGGGCAAATTGCGGCCTCATTTTTACATGATGGTTTGATTGACCGCATTTATGCGATCAGAGCCCCGATGATTATTGGCGGGGATGGCAAGCCAGCGATGGCTGGGTTAGAACTGGGCCAGCTGTCGGATGCGCCACGTTTTCAGCGGGTTGAAACGCGTTATTTTGGCCCGGATATTCTTGAAATTCTTGATCGCGAGCCCACTGTTTAATCATGTTTACAGGACTCATTACCGATTTGGGTGAGGTTGCTGCTGTTGATGCGCATCACGGTGGCGCTCGCCTCAAAATAAAGACTAGCTATGATCTGAAAACGGTCGACATTGGAGCTTCTATAGCCTGCAATGGATGTTGCCTTACGGCGGTAGAAATGGATGCCAACATGTTCTTGGTGGATGTTTCACGCGAGAGCTTGGATCGCACGACCCTGGGCCAGTGGTCGGTTGGCCGACGGATCAATCTTGAGCGGTCCCTCAAATTGGGGGATGAACTGGGCGGGCACTTGGTGTCCGGCCATGTTGATTGCGTTGCCGAGGTGACTGAGAGGCGCGAAGACGGAGACTCTGTAAGGTTCACTTTTAGAGTTCCCAAGGATTTCGCCCGATTTATCGCTGAAAAAGGCTCGGTCGCTGTCGATGGTGTCTCATTAACGGTCAATGAAGTGGGGCCAGACAGCTTTGGTGTAAACATCATTCCCCATACCTGTGCTGTTACGACTTTTGGGGGACTGAGACCTGGCGATATCGTGAACATAGAAATCGATATGCTCGCGCGGTATGTTGCGCGCCTTCTAAACCAAACCTGAGAGCGTCCGTGCCACATTCCAAATATTTATCGCCAATTGAGGACATCATTGAAGATGCCCGAAACGGTCGGATGTTCATCTTGGTGGATGATGAAGATCGTGAAAATGAGGGTGATCTCATTATCCCAGCACAGATGGCCACGCCGGATGCCGTTAATTTTATGGCAAAGTTCGGTCGGGGTTTGATTTGTCTGGCGTTGTCGCAACAACGCTGTGAAGAGCTCAATTTACCGTTGATGGAAGCGCACAACCAATCTCGGTTGGCGACGGCTTTTACGGTTAGCATTGAGGCACGGGAAGGGGTGACGACGGGCATATCGGCCTCGGACCGTGCCCATACGATTTCAGTCGCTATTGATCCGACGAAAGGCAAATCTGACTTGGCAACACCGGGACATGTTTTCCCCTTGATGGCGCGTGATGGCGGTGTGCTGGTGCGGGCAGGTCATACGGAAGCCGCAGTTGATATCAGCCGCATGGCGGGATTAACGGCCTCAGGTGTGATCTGCGAGATCATGAACGACGATGGCAATATGGCGCGTATGCCAGACTTAATTCCCTTCGCACAGAAACATGGCCTTAAGATTGCGACCATTGCTGATTTGATTGCTTATCGCCGCCGCACGGAAAAGTACGTTGAGATGACGGCTGAGCGGCTATTTAATTCCAAGTTTGGCAGCGGTTGGACGCTACGTATTTATAAAAACCTGCTGTCTGGGGTTGAGCACCTTGCGTTGATAAAAGGCAATCTGAGCGGACCAGACCCTGTTCTGGTGCGGATGCATCAGGTCAATGTTCTCAGTGATATGTTTTGGGATGCGGACAGCACCAAAACGGGTGAGTTGCACCGGGCAATGTCTGCCGTGGCGGCTCATGGTCATGGCGCGGTGGTTGTTTTAAGAGAAATGGGATCTCCAGACGTGTCTGAACGGATCAAAGCGCAGGTGAATGGCGATGAGCCACCAGCGCGGCTTATCGATTATGGTGTTGGGGCACAAATACTTGTTGATCTTGGAATCAAAGACATGGTCCTACTCAGCAATACGCCGCGCACAATTATCGGACTTGAAGGTTATGGACTGAAAGTAACCGAGCAACGCGCCATTCCTCTAGAAGACTGAACATTATAGATATGACTGACACACCAAATATTGTGCTGATCGAAGCCCGCTTTTACGAAGATATCTCTGATCAGCTTGCACAAGGCGCAATCGCTGTCATTGAAGCCGCTGGCGGTGTGGTTCATCGTATTGTTGTTCCTGGCATCCTGGAGATTCCAGCGACCCTGCAATTTGCAATTGAAGGTAAAGGTAATCCGGACACGGGCCGCATGTTTGACGGTGGCGTTGTTTTAGGGTGCGCCATTAAAGGCGAGACCGACCACTACGAGCATGTGTGCACGGAATCCATGCGCGGAACCCAAGATGTTGCATTGGCGCATGGTTTTCCGGTTGGCAACGGTATCTTGACATGTCCGACTCGGCCCCTGGCTGAAGAGCGTGCAGACGTAACGCGAAAAAACTTCGGTGGAAAGGCCGCCGAAGCCTGTCTTCGATTGATTGATGTTCGCGCACAACTCGGGGTGGAAGCGTGACCACATCTGATCGGACCAGAGATCAACGCACCGGCAATCTGAAACAGGAGCGCAGCGCCGCGCGATTAGCTGCGGTCCAGGCCCTGTATCAGGTTGCGTCAAGTGAGGCGGATTATACCAAAGTGGTGCGCGACTTTTTGCATGGCCGGTTGGGCGGAGTTGCGATTTCGGAAGATCCGGACACTGAAGTTGAAACACCTGTTAAGCTTGCAGAAATGCATCAAGCGACATTCACAAGTGTTGTCTCAGAAGCGATTGCCCGGCAAGACGACATCGATGATATGATTGACGCCAATTTGAGTGCGGGCTGGCCGAAAGAGCGTTTGGAATTGATTGTGCGTTCTATTTTGCGTGCCGCGATTGCAGAACTGCTGGGGGCGATTGAGGTGCCAGCGAAAGTCACGATCTCAGAATATGTTGATATTACACACGCATTTTATAGTGGAACGGAACCTAAAATGGTGAATGCCGTTCTAGATAAAATTGCTCGGGCTTTGCATGGCCAAGACTTGGCGGCATCCTGACCCAAGTTATAACTTACTTCATAACCCATGCCCGGAGTTTGTAATGTCCGGTCTCTCTGAATTCGCGCTGATTGATACACTGTTAAAGCCGCTCGCGGGCAACGCGCCTGGCGCATTCGCGCTGACGGATGATGCGGCCGTTCTGCCCGCTGTATCTTTGGGCGAAGTTTTGGTTATTACCAAAGATGCTTTGGCTGCGGGCGTACATTTTTTATCAGATGATCCGCCGGGAGATATGGCGCGCAAAGCTCTACGCACCAACCTCTCAGACCTGGCGGCAATGGGGGCTGAACCGGTCGGCTTTTTTATGGCGTTATGTTTAGGGCAGGAGACGTCTGAGGGGTTTGTAAGAGACTTTGTCGAAGGTTTAACGGTCGACGTTGAGCATTTTGATGTGCCCCTCATGGGGGGCGATATCATCCGTCATCCAGGGCCATTCATCGTCAGTATAACAGCCGTTGGCAAAGTGAGAGATGGAAGCGTCTTGCGCCGAAATGGGGCAGAAGCCGGTCATCACCTTTGGGTGTCAGGCACAATTGGTGATGGAGCCCTTGGTTTATTAGCAGCGCGCGGCGAGCTGGAGAATTTATCCACTAAGGAACAAAGCCATATTATCGCCCGGTATCGCGTGCCTGAACCAAGACTGGCACTTGGCAAGGCGCTTGTTGGTGTTGCGAGTGCTTGTATCGATGTCTCCGATGGATTGATTTCAGATGCCGCGCATCTTGCGCACGCTTCTGGTTTAGCCTGTCATATTCTGCAATCCGCTGTTCCGCTTTCGTCTGCTGCTCGGGCTGACTTACAAACCAACTCCCAACATATAGAAACGATACTCACAGGCGGTGATGATTACGAATTACTGTTTGCCGCGCCGTCAGACGCAGAAGATACAATTCTAGCTATGACAAAGCAGGCTGGCGTCAATGTGTGCCGCATTGGTGAGTTCACCACAGGGACTGGTGTTCATGTGGTCGATGACGACGGTATAGCTTTAGAGTTCCATCGTCAGGGGTATCAGCACAGTTAGAGCGACGTATGGGCTGTTTACCCAACTATAATTTAGGTGCAGGCTATTACTTATGAAGCGCGTTATTGTCATTGTTACGATCATGCTGTTGGTGGCCGGAAGTGCGATCTCTGGGCTCATGGTGCTCGATATTGTGCCTAATCCCTTTGCTGAAGCCGAGGAGATGGCCGAAGGCGAGGCGGATGACAAAGAGTCTCAAGGCAATTCTGGGTTTATCCCACCGGAAAGAGCACCCATCCTCTATCCATTGGAAGACCTGGTTATACCTGTCATTTTAGACGCTCGAATTGCTAAACGCATTTACATCACGGCACGCATAGAGATTGCTCAAGGGAATCGTTCGGCCGTTGAAAATGGGATGCCGCGTATGGAAAGCGCTTTGAATGAGCGCCTTATCGTCTACTTCCAAAACCATTTTGCCCGATATCGACGTCCAGACTTGCGAGGTATTAAGCGTGAAATGGTGACTGCGGCGCAGCAGGTTTATGGCGAAATGGTCTCAGATGTTTTGCTCATCACTGTATTTGAGCAGTAGAAAGACCGCCTGTCTGAAGGCTAAATCCCACAGTTTACCTCACTCTTTGTGACTCTGTTGTTGCACGACAAGGCCCATTCTGGCACCTTCCGTTCGCTTTCCCGGGCGGGGGAGCGCTGAAAAGACGTATCTCATTGACCTGCAATACTTTTTTGCCGGTTGGGTGGCCCTGAAATAGGGTCTTATCAACGAATCGAATGGAACGGGTATGAGCACTCTCGAATACATTGTCCTGGGCAGCGGCGTTATCGCCATCGCTTATGGGATTTTCGCTATCCAAAGCCTTATGAAGACTGGCACTGGCACGGACCGCATGGTCGAGATTGCCACAGCAATTCAGGAAGGCGCCGCAGCTTACCTCAATCGTCAATATAAGACGGTCGCAATTGTGGGCGTGATCGTAACGATCATTCTGGCTTTAACACTTGGCGCATTATCCGCCATCGGTTTTGTCATCGGAGCGGTTTGCTCGGGCATTGCGGGATATGTTGGCATGAACGTCTCGGTCCGCGCGAATGTGCGAACTGCAGAAGCAGCGCGGTCTAAAGGCATGAGTGCCGCACACGATGTTGCTTTTAAATCAGGCGGTGTGACTGGCATGCTCGTAGTTGGTCTCGGCCTTCTTGCAGTTGCCGGGTATTACTTCACACTTCAAGCCATGGGTGTTGGGGAACGCCACCTCATTGAAGCGCTGATCGCCTTGTCCTTCGGGGCATCTCTGATCTCTATCTTTGCCCGTCTCGGCGGCGGCATCTTTACCAAAGGTGCAGACGTGGGAGCCGATCTGGTCGGTAAGGTTGAAGCTGGTATTCCTGAAGATGATCCGCGTAACCCGGCGACCATTGCTGACAACGTCGGTGACAACGTCGGCGACTGCGCGGGTATGGCTGCTGACTTGTTCGAAACCTATGCCGTCACAGTTGTCGCAACCATGCTGCTCGGTACCATCTTCTTTGATGGGGCAGCGCAAACAACGGCAATGCTCTATCCTTTGGTTATCGGTGGCGTTTGTATCGCCGGTTCCATCGTCGGCATGTTCTTTGCCGGCGTTAAGGACGGCGGCAAAGTGATGGCCGCGCTATATCGCGGCTTTATCGTCTGTGCTGTGATTTCTGCAGTCCTGATCGTTGTCATCACGAACGTCATGTTTGCTGAAGATATTGTGATGACCGATGGGCGCGTGATCACGGGTACCCAGATGATTGTGTGTGCCTTTATCGGCTTGATCGTGACCGGCGTGATCATCTGGATTACGGAGTACTACACTGGAACTGACTATCGCCCCGTGAAGAGCGTTGCCGCAGCCTCGACAACAGGTCATGGCACAAACGTCATTCAAGGCTTGGCGGTTTCAATGGAAGCGACAGCGCTTCCTGTGCTTTTGATCTCCGCAGCCATTATTGCTGCGTTTATCCAAGCTGGCCTGTTTGGTATCGCGATTTCAGCAACGACGATGCTGGCTTTGGCCGGCATGGTTGTCGCCCTGGATGCCTATGGTCCGGTTACCGATAACGCCGGTGGCATCGCTGAAATGGCTGAGTTGCCTGAAGAAGTGCGAAACATCACAGATACTCTGGATGCCGTGGGTAACACCACAAAAGCCGTGACCAAAGGCTATGCCATTGGATCAGCCGGTTTGGCCTCTTTAGTGCTGTTCGCAGCCTACACGTCTGATCTTGAGTTCTACTTCCCAGAACTTGCAGGGATCGCTTTCTCTTTGAAAGATCCCTACGTGGTGATCGGCTTGTTCATCGGTGGCATGCTGCCATACCTGTTCGGGTCCATGGGCATGCAAGCTGTAGGTCGTGCTGGGGGCGCTGTTGTGGTTGAAGTGCGCCGTCAGTTCAAAGAAAAACCAGGCATCATGCAGGGCACGGAAAAGCCTGAATACGGTGTTCTTGTGGACATGCTGACCAAGGCCGCCATTAAAGAAATGGTTCTTCCGTCCTTGCTGCCGATCCTGGCGCCTATCGCGTTGTACTTTGTGGTCGCTCTCACAGCCGGCCAAGCACAGGGCTTCATCGCACTCGGGGCCATGTTGCTCGGGACCATTGTGACGGGTCTGTTTGTGGCCATCTCAATGACTTCCGGTGGCGGTGCGTGGGACAATGCCAAGAAGTACATTGAAGACGGCAACCACGGTGGCAAAGGGTCAGAAGCGCACAAAGCGGCTGTGACTGGCGATACCGTTGGTGACCCCTACAAAGATACTGCTGGACCAGCCATCAACCCGATGATCAAAATTGCCAACATTGTTGCTATTTTGCTGCTGGCTATGCTTGCCGGATAATCAGTGAGGCATACATCTAGAAAAGCCCCGGCACCAAGCCGGGGCTTTTTTATATCCTCAATAAATATTTGATCTTTGCTCAAGGAAATTCTGAATGCGCATCGAAGCCATATCCATTGGTGATCACCCACCAGAGGACGTGAACGTTATCATTGAGGTTTCAGTTGGAGCCCAACCTATCAAATATGAACTGGATAAAGACGCCGGAACTTTGGTGGTTGATCGCTTTCTTCATACCCCGATGACGTACCCAGGGAATTATGGCTTCGTACCGCACACCTTGTCGGAAGACGGTGACCCCATTGACGTTTTGGTCTGCAACACGCGGCAGCTGGTTCCTGGATGTGTCATCAACGTGCGTCCCGTTGGTGTGCTGATGATGGAAGATGACTCAGGTATTGATGAGAAGGTGATCGCTGTACCCTCTGCTCATCTTACACAGCGATATGATGGTGTGACGAACTATAAGCATTTGCCTGATATCACACTGAAGCAGATTGCCCACTTTTTTGAGCACTATAAAGACTTAGAGCCGGGGAAGTGGGTTAAGATTGGCGATTGGATGGACGCTGACGCCGCGCGTAAGAGCATTAGTGAAGCGATTGAGCGCGCCAAGATCAATTCTTAAAAAAAGAGCGTAAATTAGTGTTACGGACCGGCTTCAGGCGCGCCACGGTCGAAGCGTCCAAGGTTACCAATGAGCTGTTCTATGAGGCTGAAATCACGTCCCATGGTTGGCGTTTCCCGCTGAACAATCTGCAGGTCTTCACCATCTAGAAGTCCGAGCTTGCCAACCTCTTGCAAAATACCGCGTTCATCGAACTTGAGCGCGTAGATATCCCGCTCAAGTTCTTCAACGGAGTAAAAGGCATACTGCGTGGTCAGCGCGCTGATGTAATACCAGGTTTCTTCTCCAGCCAAAGACACTGTAGAGGGGGTGCCGAGAATCAGTTGCACATCTTGCCGGGTCTGCTGACCCGGAATCAGCTGGGCGAGGGCCTCTTCTGGCGGCAGATTACCTCTGGCGTTGATGTCTTTAGCGCAGCCGCCAAGTGCCATAGCAATCGTGCACACAGCAAGGGCCAAGGCTGACTTGAGAGCTAAGGGGTGTGTTTTGAATTTCATCATGGCCGGATATATATCAGAACAGTTTGAAGGGTGGTAGACGCGATATGAACTGGTGGGGTGTCACGTTGACTTCAAACATTATCCGGGCCAAATAACACCTTGGCAGACATTGCAGAGAAGAGTGGCAGAATTATGGGATTATTCGACAGATTTCGGGAGGCGCGTCGCGCCAACGATGTTTCAAATAGACTCTATGTTCAAGCTGTTGAACAAGCCCGCAGCCCCGCTTTTTTTACCCAATTTGGCGTTCCTGATACAGTCGATGGGCGCTTCGATCTCATTATACTCCATATCATGCTATTGATACGTCGATTGCGCGGCAACGGTAAACTGGCAGGGGAGATGAGCCAATCTGTTCTGAATCATATGTTCTCTGACATGGATCGGAACCTCCGTGAGATGGGGGTCGGGGATTTAAGCGTCGGTAAACAAGTGAAGAAAATGGCAAAAGCATTTTATGGGCGGTCTGAGTCCTGGGAAGAGGGCATGGACTCTGGCCGAGTTCAACTGATGAGCGCCTTTGAAGAGACAGTATATCGCTCTGTTGAACAGTCCTCTGAGCAGGTTTCACGTTTGGCAGATTATGCGTTGACCTTAGATCAAGCTCTGAATGCACAGGACGTTGACCGCCTTTTGATGGGCGAGATCAGCTTTACGGTGGCAGAACTGCAGGCTCCCGCGGCTTAATTTCGATGCCGACCCTATCTCATCTGCTTCCAGTTGCTTCCCTGTCGGGTAAAGGTAGGGAAGTTCGAATTATCGCAACCGATGCAGAGAAGGCGGCGCTATCAGAACAAGCCGGCATTCTAAGCATCAGCCGTTTAGAAGCGTCCTTCTATGTCACCAAAGGCGCCGGTGCACTCATCGCGGTTCAGGGACAGATATCGGCTGATGTGAGCCAAGCCTGCAGTGTAACGTTAGATCCAGTGACCGAGTCCGTTGAGGCAGATATTGCGCTAACATACACTTTAAAACCTTCGGATTTAGGTAAAGAAATAGATCTCGCCCTGGATGATGAGGATCTTCCAGAGCCTATCGAGGACGGGCAGATCGACTTTGGCGCTTTGGTTGCGGAATACCTCATTCTAAATCTGAATCCTTATCCGAGAGCAGATGGAGCCAGTTTTAATGAGCAAGAATGGTCTGATAACAGCTCCGATGATCAGGACTTAGCACCAGCCAACCCATTTGCCGCCTTATCTCGTCTCAAAAAGGGCAAATGAAGACTTGAGACTAATGCTCTCAGGTCTTGCCCCGGGGCCTTGTATTGGGTATGTACACGCCGTCGTTTGGTGCCCGGTTACTCGGAGCGATCCAAACCCCGAGATTCCTAGAAAGTAAGAACAATGGCCGTACCTAAGAAGAAAACCTCAAAATCCAAGCGGAATATGCGCCGCGCCCATGATGCGCTGAGTGTCAGCGTTCATCAGGAATGCCCGAATTGTGGGGAACTGAAGCGTCCTCACCATGTCTGTCAGGCTTGTGGATCCTATAATGACCGTGATGTGGTAGAACCCGCAGACGCCGTATTATAAGGTCTTTGCGCCAAATAAAGGCGCATTTACAGGCTTAATGGCTGAACGGGATAAACCCGTTTCCCGCACAAAGTGGGGCTGTTTGCGCCGTCCGTGAAGGGATCGGGGGCTGTTGGTGACAAAAGAAATCACCTTATCTGTGGACGCTATGGGTGGCGATGCCGCCCCCGCCATTGTTATGAATGGCATAGCAGAAGCGCGTCTGCGATATCCAAACACCCGTTATCTCCTCTTTGGCCGCAGCGACGAAATTCAGCCATACCTCGACGAAAACACACTCCTTCAAGACTGCTGCGACATTCGCCATTGCGATGATGTTGTTACTGGTGAGCAGAAGGTCTCGCAGGCCATACGCCAGGGCCGTAATTCGAGCATGTGGAACGCGATAAACGCTGTGAAGACCGGTGAAGCTGATGGCATTGTCTCTGCTGGCAATACAGGCGCGCTGATGGCCATGGCGAAATTGAGCATGCGCACACTCCCAGGCATAGATCGGCCGGCCATTTGCTCACTATTTCCCAACCAGGTTGGCGAGACTGTGATGTTGGATCTTGGTGCCAATGCGCAATGTGATGTGCGCAACTTGGTCGAGTTCGCCGTGATGGGGGCCTGCTTCACCCGTGCAATCACAGGATTAGAGATTCCTAGGGTTGGTTTGCTCAATATTGGGTCCGAGGATTTGAAGGGCACCGATGTATTGCGGGAAGCGGCCGCACTCCTAAGAGAGTCTGACCTGGATATGGACTTTATAGGATTTGTTGAGGGCGACGATATTACTCTTGGGACGGTTGATGTGGTGGTCACAGACGGTTTTACCGGCAACGTTTCCTTAAAAACCGCTGAGGGAACGGCTAAGCTTTACACGCAGTTTCTTAAGTCGGCATTCAAGAGTTCGATGATGGCGAAGCTTGGTTATTTGCTTATAAAGCCTGTACTCAGCCAAGTGATGGCCCGCACGGATCCACGAAAATACAATGGCGCTTTATTTGTAGGTCTCAATGGGGTGGCTGTGAAAAGCCATGGTGGGACTGACGCTCTTGGATTTGCCAATGCCATTGGCGTAGCCGTCGATATGGTTGATCGCGATCTGAACAGCAGTATCGGTGAGCAACTGACGCACCTAAATTTCGACGTTGTTGAACCTGAACAGGTAGCGACGACCCTATGACCATCAGATCCGTGATCAGAGGCGTAGGATCCTATCTGCCGTCAAACGTCGTTACCAACGATGAGTTGGCCAAAAAAGTAGATACATCCGACGAATGGATTCAGGAAAGAACAGGCATCAAACAGCGGCATGTTGCAGCCGAAGGTGAAAACACCTCGGACTTAGCAATTGCCGCCGGTCGTCAGGCTTTGGAACGCGCCGGTTTGAAGGGCGAGGACATCGATCTTTTCGTCGTTGCCACGGCCACGCCCGATAACACCTTTCCAGCAACTGCCGCTAAGGTCCAGGCGGCGCTGGGGCGGCCTGGTGTGCCTTCTTTCGATATTCAAGCGGTCTGTTCCGGCTTTGTTTATGGCCTCGCAACCGTCGATAATTTTATGAAATGTGGACAGGTTAATTCTGCCCTGTTTATTGGTGCGGAGACCTTTTCTCGTATCCTGGATTGGAATGACCGCGCCACCTGCGTGCTGTTTGGCGATGGGGCGGGCGCGATCGCACTGACGGCGGAAAGGGGGCAGGGAACCATCGAGGATCAGGGCGTGCTCTCAACTCATTTACATTCTGATGGTCGTCACCACGACCTGTTATATGTGGATGGTGGTGCATCCAGCACCCAAACCACCGGGCATGTCCGGATGGAAGGGCGGGAAGTCTTCCGCCACGCGGTCGTCAACCTGGCAGATGCCGTGAAGGAAGCCTTATCCGCAAATGAAATCAGTATAGATGAAGTGGATTGGTTAGTGCCCCACCAAGCCAACCGCCGGATTCTCGATTCAACAGCGAAGAAGCTGAAGATCTCGAGTGATAAAGTCATTGTGACCGTTGATCGCCATGCCAATACCTCTGCGGCCTCCATACCGCTGGCGTTGGCAGATGGGGTCGATGATGGACGGATCAAACCAGGACATCTGGTTTTAATGGAGGCTATGGGCGGCGGCTTTACCTGGGGGTCCGCGCTCGTCAGGCTTTGATAGCCTCTCCGAAACAGCCTCTAACGCATTGCAATTGAATAGAAACCTGTATTGACCTGGTTACGAAAACCGGGCTAACGTCATGGATCAGCGCACCGCAGAACAGGGGGACAGTGCGACATGACCCGCACCATGACCCGCGCTCAATTGAGCGAATCAATCTACCAAGAAGTTGGCTTGTCCCGTAACGAGTCAGCTGAACTTCTCGAAATGGTTCTCGCAGAAATTTCAACAGCCCTTGTCCATTCGGAAACAGTTAAAATTTCTTCGTTTGGTAGTTTTTCTGTTCGTCAAAAAGGTGAGCGGATCGGGCGCAACCCGAAGACGGGCGACGAGGTTCCCATTTTACCGCGCAAAGTTCTTGTGTTCCGGCCATCGCAATTACTCAAGGCGCGTATTCGTGGTGAAGACGTCTCCGGGATGACGGACGAAGACGAAGACGCACCTGCACTGCAACAGCCGCCTGTTGGCCCCGCCGGGTTTAGCTCCTCAGAGACATGAATGATGCAGTAGCCTCTCGGTCGGGCAAGTCAGAAGCCGCATTCAGAACCATTAGTGAAGTGGCTTCGGAACTGGACGTGCCACAGCACGTTCTTCGATTTTGGGAATCAAAATTTAGCCAAGTTCGCCCACTCAAGCGGGGCGGAGGGCGGCGCTACTACCGCCCGGAGGACATCGTTCTTCTCAAACGGATTCGGGCTCTGTTATATGACGACGGACTGACGATTAAGGGCGTTCAAAAACTATTCAAGGACCATGGTCTTAAGACCGTTCTTGAAGGAGAAGGCGGACCGGTGACACCGGCTGATAAGACTGCGGGGGAAACGAATAGCTCTGGGTCGTCTTCCATTGATCTCTCTGCCGTTTTATCAGAGCTAAAATGCCTTCGCGATATGTTAAGAACGGCCCTGGCAGCCAGATAATACGGCTGGTCTAATTCCTAATTCTTGTTCATTGTGTTGAACGAAGCGCGCCGTTATAGTCCGCGCCTCTTAGCCTGGGGCACCCCAAACAAAACTCACCCAGGCTATGCCGGTCGGAGCGTAGCGCAGTCAGGTAGCGCACCATACTGGGGGTGTGGGGGTCGTGGGTTCGAATCCCGCCGCTCCGACCATTTTTCAATAAAAACAGTAAGTTAGGTCTTTTCACTCATGTGTTTTATGAGGTGATATTCAGTTGGTGTTGCCGGGCGCCCAAAAAGTTTATAAAGTGTAAATATTCTTTTTGGCTGAGAAAGTACGCAACGCCGTGTTCGTGCAAGCTGATTATTCTGGCATACAGCAGATTGGTCTGCCCCCTATAGGGGCCGTGACCAAGAAACCTGCCGTGGCTCCAGCACGTCAGGCCGAACGCCAACAAGACGATCAGCGCCAGCAGCAAAACAGTCAAGCGTCTCAAAGAGAGACCAAGTCTCTTTTTAAGACTTTGCTTTCGGAAAGCACGCTTGCTGGTCTAAACCAGGCAAATTCTAAACCATTTAAGCCTGCTGCAACGCTGTCTGAAACTCCGGCGGCAGTTAGCGTGGAACAATTTGTTCGCCTTGAAAAAACGCCAGACCGTCAGTCAGCATCGGTTATCGCCCATTCAGACGCGAATTTTGCATATCTCGCCACAAGTCGGCGAAATGCTGAAGCGGCTCAAAACAAGACTGAGTCCGTTCGCGTGACACCACTTCCCCAAGACTTTGTGACAGCCACTTCCCGCTACGCGGAACTGGCCGTAGCTGCTTCAAACGTTCTTGCCAGTCGCGGTGAAACGCTGGAACTCCAAGCCTAATTTATTAAGTGTCCGATTGATTTAAAATGCTGCGTCCATCGGGCGTGAGCTTACACACCAGCCAGTTGGGCTTAAGCTGGTTTGAGAACCATGGCTCAGCCCATCCCGCTTCGACACATTTTTTTACAACTTGCGGGCTGATTTTCTTGCCGTTTTCGTCAAACAACGGCAGTTTTCCGCCCGGTTGGGT
The DNA here is from genome assembly GCA_040221475.1 of Rhodospirillaceae bacterium. GTDB lineage: Bacteria > Pseudomonadota > Alphaproteobacteria > Rhodospirillales > Rhodospirillaceae > WLXB01. The sequence goes on from JAVKEJ010000053.1 coordinate 611,933, forward strand.
TAACCCGCGGTTAAGCCACTTACGTTGCGCCAAAGAAAGGCGTTGTGCTTTTGGTAACTTAGCGTCCATGGGATATCCCCAGTCCATTGGACTTATTTTTTCAATTATAATGCAGGGTCCTGGTTAACAAATCCATAGCACCGTTGTTGAGAGGTTAAAACGCATGGAAACCTGCATGATTTACGCGACAGCAAGTGATGAGGCAGAAGCCAAGACCTTGGCTGAAACACTTGTTAGAGAACGGCTCGTCGCGTGTGTAAATATCATTCAAAACGCAACATCAGTTTATCGATGGAATGACAAGATAGAGTCAGCGAAAGAGACTATTTTGATCGCTAAGACGACCCTTGGACAGCGGGATGCAGCAATGTCACGCCTCAAGGACTGTCATTCCTATGAAACCCCATGTGTTGTGTCTTACGATATGTCGGGAGGGTTACCCGCTTATTTAAGTTGGATTGTCGAACAAACGCAGTAATCAAAGATCAAGTTGCAGGCACTTTGAGTGTCGCGGTTGCCTGACAGGCAATGCCCTCTTTGCGACCGGTAAATCCCAGCCCTTCAGTTGTTGTGGCTTTAATGCTGACCCGTGTCACGGGCACACGTGCAATGGCGGCAATGGACTTCTGAAGTTTATCGCGATGGGGGGAGAGCTTTGGGATTTCACAGATGACGGTTATGTCGAGATGGACGAGGGAACCACCACGCTGCTCCAAACGATCTATAGCAAACGCTAAAAAGCGGTCGGAAGAGGCATCTTTGTATGCAATATTCGTAGGTGGAAAATGAACGCCAATATCGCCATCACTTAAGGCTCCTAATATGGCGTCTGTCGCCGCATGAAGTACAACATCGGCATCTGAATGACCGAGTAACGACTTATCCATTGGAATTAAAACACCGCCTAGGGTCACGCCATCACCCTCGCCAAAGCGGTGAACATCGAAACCTGAACCTATGCGCGTTTCCATGAGGTATTGCGCTGTTGCGTACAAGTCGTGTTGCTCCGTGATTTTGATGTTCTCTGGATCACCCGTCACTGTGGCGATGCGAAGTCCAGCCTGTTCTAAGACGGCGGCATCATCGGTCAGAGATTGGCCTTGGTATTTCTGGTGCGCGTCGAAAAGCTTTTGAAAATTGAACCCTTGAGGAGTTTGAGCGCGAGTTACATTTGTTCGATCAATGGTATTTGTGACATGACCCGTTTCATCTATACGTTTCAAAGTCTCAGCAATCGGCAGCACAGGTAAAACACCATCTGCACTATTGAGAAGCGCGCCGATGACCCGCTCAATAATCTCATTGCTCACGATGGGTCGCGCCCCATCGTGGACCAGAACAAAATCGGGTTTGAGTTCGGCAAGCGCTTCTAGTCCTCGCTTGACGGACTCTTGGCGGGTCGCTCCCCCATGAACAGGGGGAAGTATCTCAGCTCCGACGGTCGCTGTTGCATATTCGAGATGATCATCAGGGTGAATAACAGCCAACACGCAGTCTATTTGAGAATTGGCTTTAAACGCATCAACCGCGTGCCGTATCACAGGCTTTCCAGCCAACATTGCGTACTGCTTGGGTAAAACTGATCCAAACCGTGTGCCGCGGCCAGCGGCGATAATAAGGGCTGCAATCGTTGTCATAGCTTGGCTGAGATTCCGTTCGGCAAGATTCATTTCGTCAGACCTGCCATAGCATGTGGTATTATGAGCAACCAGAGTTGCCCTTTTGCATCACAGCGTGTTCTTGCAAAATGGCAGATTTCATGGGGGTAGGTGATTTAGTGGTGTTTTTCAGTAATAAAACATCTTGATTTATAAGCTTTTTGAGTCGCAAATGCCTAAGAATTAGGCACCTCTGATTATCGGATTCTCATGGCCATCGCCATCGGCGGCATTGTTTTTGATAGCCCTGTACTTCTGGCCCCCATGTCAGGAGTGTCAGACCAACCGTTTCGGGCTTTGGTGCGCCGGTTCGGCGCTGGGTTAGTCTTCTCTGAAATGATTGCCAGTCAGCAAATGGTTCGCGCTCATCGCGATACTTTACGCATGAGCACTTCTTGTGACGACGAAGGCCCTATGGCTGTGCAACTTGCAGGTTGTGATCCAGATGTGATGGCCGAAGCGGCTCTGCTGAATCAGCAACGTGGCGCAATGCTCATCGATATCAATATGGGCTGCCCCGTAAAAAAAGTTGTTAAAGGCTGGGCAGGGTCCGCCCTCATGAGGGACGAAGATCACGCTTTACGCATTATCGAAGCTGTGGTTGAGGCTGTCGATGTTCCTGTCACACTGAAGATGCGCCTTGGGTGGGATCACGACAACCTAAATGCGCCATCGCTTGCCCGTAAAGCTGAAGCCGCTGGAATTCAACTGATTACAGTGCATGGTCGCACGCGTATGCAAATGTATAACGGATCGGCGGATTGGGGTGCCGTTGCACCGGTTAAAGATGCTGTCACTGTGCCTGTCATAGTTAATGGTGACATTACATCAGAAGAGGACGCGGTCGTTGCGCTTAAAAAGTCTGGGGCGGATGGTGTGATGGTAGGACGAGGCTGTTACGGCAAGCCTTGGTTTCCGTCGCAAGTCGCACATTTCCTGGCAACCGGATCAAAGCTTTCCGATCCGACACGAGAGGAACGCAGAGAGGCTTTGTTGTCTCACTATGACTCTCTCTTAAATCATTACGGTTCTGGTAAAGGCGTTCGCGTAGCGCGTAAACATTTGGCTTGGTCTGCTTACGGTCTGGATGGCGCAAATCAATTCCGGACAGCCATCAATACAGAGTCTGATCCTGATCGCGTTATCAAACTGATCACTGTGCTGTTTGAGGCGGATAATTTAACCATCGCGGAAGCAGCCTGATGGCGCAATTCTCCTCGGTCATTAAGCTAGAGTACCCAATACAACCTGACGAAGTATTGTCTGCGCTGGCAGCGGCAACGCTTGTGGTCGACCGCACCTATCAAATTCGTTATGCGAATGGTGCTGCTGAACAGCTTTTTCAAACCAGTTCAAGTGGCCTTATCGGACATGATCTCGCTGAAGTTTTGCCTATTGATGGGGCTGTTTTCGCCCTCATTGCCCAGGTCTTGAGAGATGGCGCTCCTGTTTCTGAGTATGGACTCACTTTGGACACGCCGAAGACCGGAATACGCATGATGTCGGCGTACGGAGCCCCCTTGATTGACCGGGAAGATGTGGTTGTCGTGTCACTGCAAGAGCACACACGCGCGCTAAAAATTGGCCAGCAGTTAGAAAATCGCAACAGCGTGCGTTCTGTAACAGCTATGGCGGCATTGCTGGCCCATGAGATCAAAAATCCGTTATCGGGTATTCGCGGTGCCGCACAATTATTAGAGCAAAATGCTGACCCGGATGACGTCACTTTAACAAAACTGATTTGTGCAGAGGCGGACCGCATTGTTGCCTTGGTCGATCGCATGGAAGTCTTTTCAGATGACCGTCCGCTTGCGCGCGAAGGTGTTAATATTCATACGATTCTCGAACATGTCCGACGCATTTCTGAGAATGGGTTCGGGAAGGGGATCAAGTACGTTGAAAAATATGATCCTTCTTTGCCGCCGGTTTTTGGAAATAAAGATCAGTTGATTCAGGTTTTGCTTAATCTGATAAAAAATGCGGCAGAAGCATCTCCTGAGCAGGGTGGCGAGATCACTCTCTCGACATCCTACCAACCGGGCGTGAGATTGAAAGTCGCTGGGTCTAACAAGCGACTTCAACTGCCACTCGTTGTCTCTGTTGCCGATAACGGTTCAGGTGTGCCCGAAGACTTAAAAGCGCACCTTTTTGACCCTTTTGTCACAACGAAATTACATGGCACTGGCTTAGGATTAGCGCTGGTGTCTAAAATTGTTTCAGACCATGGCGGTGTTATAGAGTTTGAGTCTGATCGGCGCGGCACGGTCTTTCGTATTATGCTACCAATACTCAGCGAAGGGGAGGACTGATGGCCGAAGCCTCTATTCTTATCGCTGACGACGACACAGGCATCCGCACTGTCCTTAATCAGGCTTTGGGACGTGCAGGCTATACTGTTCGCGCGACCGGCAACGCCTCAACGCTGTGGAATTGGATTGAGGCCGGCGATGGTGATCTCGTGATCACAGATGTCGTTATGCCAGATGAAAATGGGCTGGACTTAATCCCCCGCATCAGAAAAAAGCGTCCCGACCTGCGCATTATTGTGATGAGTGCTCAGAACACTTTATTAACGGCCGTGAAGGCTGCTGAGCGAGGTGCCTTTGAATATCTACCCAAGCCTTTCGATCTTGACGAATTGGTGTCCGTTGTAAAGCGCGCCCTCGATAAAACTTCAGTTGGCGCACAAACAAGAACGGCTACGCCTGATCAAGAAGACCTGCCCCTTATTGGCCGCTCTCCGGCCATGCAAGAAGTCTACCGTTCAGTCGCCCGATTGATTAAATCTGACCTGACTGTGATGATCACGGGGGAGTCTGGAACTGGAAAAGAACTGGTTGCCCGCGCATTGCATGATTATGGACAGCGGCGCTCTGGCCCCTTTGTCGCCGTTAACATGGCGGCTATTCCTAGAGAGTTGATTGAAAGCGAACTCTTTGGACATGAAAAGGGGGCATTCACAGGAGCTTCCCAAAGAACATCAGGAAAATTTGAACAGGCGGCGGACGGCACTTTGTTTCTTGATGAGATTGGCGATATGCCCGCAGAAGCACAGACACGACTGCTGCGCGTCTTACAGGAAGGCGAGTACACCAGTGTTGGAGGTCAAACCTCTGTTAAAGCAAATGTGAGAATCATCGCGGCAACTCATAGAAACTTGGCCGACATGATAAAAATGGGCCTTTTTCGAGAAGACCTATACTACCGGTTGAACGTTGTGCCGGTCAGGCTTCCAGCTTTACGGCAGCGCGTGGAAGATATTCCGGAATTGGTTCAGCATTTTCTCGATCAAGCTGTAGAAGAGGGACTGCCAGAGAAAAGGATAGAGCCCGCTGCGATCGACAAGATGAAAACTTACCGCTGGCCCGGTAATGTGAGAGAGCTTGAAAACTTGGTCAAAAGGTTGGCCGCCCTCTATGCTGAAGAGTCAATAGGTGAAGAAGCCGTGGAAATGGAACTGAATACGGTTTCGACTGAAGCTATTCATAATGAAGATGCTACGGAAAACCTTAGTGAGGCGATTGAAAAACATCTCCTGCGTTACTTCTCACAGCACGGCGGGTCGCTGCCTCCGGAGGGCCTTTATGATCGCATGCTCCATGAGATGGAACGCCCATTGGTCTCTTTGACCTTAAACGCGACCGCGGGTAACCAACTCAAGGCCGCGAGGGTCCTAGGACTGAACCGCAACACGTTGCGGAAGAAAATCAAGGAATTGGATATCAATGTTGTCCGTGGCCTTCGTTAATCAACCGGCAGAATTGTCGTTAATTTTACCGGTGTTGCATGCGGTCGAGGGCATATGGATATAGTGCATCGCCCATTGTCTTTGCGGCGGCTTACGCTTCGTTTCTTTGTGTGGGCGCGCCGTATGAGACTGGTGAACGCGTTAGTGATGATTTTATCGCTCGCGGCGATTGTCTCTGGGGTTGCGACGTTTGCAGCTCTCTCATCCTGGGGCGAGAGCGGACCAAGTGCAAATACGGTTCTGATTCTTCTGAACATCGACCTGTTCTTATTATTAGCGCTTGGCGTTTTAATTACGCGTCACGTAGCCAAGTTATGGAGTAACCGCCGGTCCGGAGTCAGCGGAAGCCGTCTTCATGTGAGATTGGCGTTGCTGTTTGGCGTCGTTGCTATAACGCCTGCCATTGTGATGATGATTTTCGCCGCACTATTGTTCACATTGGGTGTTGAAAGCTGGTTCAGTGAGCGCGTGAGAACCGCGTTGGTAGAATCAACGGAAGTCGCAGAAGCTTACCTTGCTGAACACATCCAGGTTATCCGCGCAGATGCTTTATCCGTGGCCAGTGATATCAATCGCCAATGGCCACAACTCAACCGATCGGAAGGTGTTTTAGATCGCTTTTTATCAACTCAAGCGGCACTGAGGGGGCTAACAGAGGCGGTTATCTTCCGTGAAGACATGCAGGTGATTGCGAAAGCGGGATACACTTTTGCTCTGCAGTCCGGTGAACAAATTCCGATGCGCGTTATCGCCCAGGCAAACATGGGTGAGGTCGGCGTGGTCACGGGCGAGGCTGGTGACCGTGTCCGCGCTTTGGTGAGGCTCGAAGGCTTACCTGGTAGTTACCTATATGTCGGGCGCTTCATAGATGCCAAGGTTTTAAACCGCGTTTCCCGTACGCAAGACGCGGTAGATGAATATCTGATGCTAGAAGGCCGCCGCTCTGAGATCGAGATTAGCTTTACACTGCTCTTTATTGTTGTGGCATTGCTGCTTCTGATGACATCGGTGTGGTTCGGATTGACCCTCGCAACACGTTTAGCAAAACCCATTGTGGATTTGATTTCTGCCTCTGAGCGGGTGCGTCAGGGAGACTTTACCGTTCGTGTTGAGGAAAAAGCGGCGAGTGATGAAGTGGCCTCTTTGGGCCGCGCTTTTAACCGTATGACCAGTCGTTTGGCCACGCAGCGCGAGGCTCTCGTGGAAGCAAATGCGCAATTGGATGAACGTCGACGGTTTACGGAAGCCGTTTTATCTGGAGTAACTGCAGGCGTTATCGGTTTAGATCCAGATGGAAACATAACACTCCCAAATCGCGCAGCTTCCGACCTTTTGAACGTCGCCTTGTTAGACAGTGTTGGCAAGCCATTGATAAATTACGTGCCAGAGTTTGCCCCGTTAATAGAGGAAGTTAAATCGTATCCGGACCGGACCATAGAGCAAGAAACCAGGGTCAAGGCTAAAGGGCACAGTCGCGTTTTTCTGGTACGCCTAACAGCAGAACAAAATGAGGGTGAAATACTCGGATTTGTATTCACCTTTGACGACATCACCGAGCTTCAGACCGCACAGCGCAAAGCGGCTTGGGCAGATGTGGCGCGACGCATTGCGCATGAAATTAAAAACCCTCTCACACCTATACAACTCTCCGCTGAGCGATTGAAAAAGCGTTATCTCTCTAAAGTGGGAGATGATACCGGCGCTTTTGAACTTTGTACGGATACGATTATCCGTCACGTCAGCGACATCGGACAAATGGTAGATGAATTTTCATCCTTTGCACGTATGCCGCAGCCAAACATGGCCGTTACAAATCTGGTTGAACTGACTTCAGGTGCAATTGTGTTGCCCAAGACAGCCTATCCCCACATCACGATAAATTATGCGGTTTCTAAAAACCCTGTAATGATTAACTGTGATGCCGCGCAAATCCGGCAGGCGCTCTCTAACGTGTTAAAGAATGCTGTTGAAGCCATTGACGCAAAAACCGGCGGGAGACGGGATAAGGGGTCAGGCACGATCGATGTGTCTATAGGGGTTGATGATAATACGTGCTTCATTGAGATTACTGATAACGGTGTCGGTTTGCCTAAAGATGAGGTCCGCCAGAGATTGACCGAGCCATACATCACGACCCGCGCGAAAGGCACCGGACTTGGTTTGGCGATTGTTTGGAAAATCGTAGAGGATCACAAGGGACGGTTGTTAATGGAAGATGCGGCCAATGGTGGCGCCAGGATTGTGTTCAACTTTCCGCTGGTCATAGACACCGCAAACAGGGGCAAGAAAAATCGAATAGATGAAAAGGTGAGTCCACCTATCTCTAGTTCAGCCTCAATTGCAGAAAGTGCTTAAGTAAATATGTCAGCAGATATTCTCATAGTTGATGATGAGCCTGATATCCGGGTCATGATATCGGGCATACTTGAAGATGAAGGGTATGCGACCCGCCAGGCTAGCACTGCTGATCAAGCCTTGTCAGAAGTACGCTCACGGTCTCCCGCAGTCGTATTGCTGGATATATGGTTGGAAGGCAGCTCCATGGATGGAATGGATTTGCTCAAAGCTATAAAAACGCTCCGCCCACAAACTCAAGTGATTATGATTAGTGGACACGGCACCATTGAAACGGCAGTTAAAGCCATGAAATTCGGTGCTTATGAGTTTATTGAAAAACCATTCCAGTCTGACCGGCTTTTGCTGTTCGTTGAACGTGCCATAGAGTCAGCCAAACTTCGCCGCGAAAACATTGAACTGAAAACGCGGGCTGGAAAACCCGAAGACCTTATTGGTAAATGCAATGCAATCGCTCATCTTAGTCGCACAATAGAGCGCGTTGGTCCGACGGGATCGCGAGTCTTAATCACCGGCGCCGCAGGCGCAGGCAAAGAAATTGTAGCGCGACTCATCCATAGAAACTCAAAGAGGTCTGAGGCTCCGTTCGTTGTTGTCAATTGTGCGTCTTTGCAACCTGATCGCCTGAACGAGTTTCTGTTTGGTACTGGAGCGGGTGACACCGGTGGCGGACTGTTTGATCAAGCAGACGGCGGGACACTTCTTCTTGATGAAGTCGCGGATATGCCGCTTGAAACCCAAAGCCGAATTATAAGAATTTTACAAGACCAACGCTTAGAGCGCGGGAATGGGCAAGGGGCAGTTGAAGTCGATGTGCGGGTTATTGCCACCACGAACAGAGATCTAAAACGCGAAATTAAAGAAGGACGGTTTCGCGAAGAACTCTTTTATCGATTAGCTGTCGTCCCCATTGAAGTCCCGTCGTTATCGGACAGAAGAGAAGATATTCCCGCGCTGGCCCGATATTTCATGGAGAAAGGCGCTCACACGGCAGGTATTCCTCCTCGCAGCTTGGCGGAAGACGCGATTGCCGCTTTGCAAACGCACCCGTGGCCCGGAAATGCACGCCAGCTTCGCAACGTCATTGACTGGTTGCTTATTATGGCTCCAGGGACATCGGACGATGCCATTCGTGCAGATATGTTGCCGGCTGATCTGTCAACAGACGCGCCACAAATGCTGCGCTTAGAACGCTCCGACGAAATCATGATGTTGCCGTTAAGAGAAGCGCGAGAAATGTTTGAACGGGAATACCTTATGGCGCAAGTCATCCGGTATGGTGGCAATATATCCAGGACCGCGGAATTCGTTGGCATGGAGCGCTCCGCTTTACACCGCAAACTTAAGTCTCTTGGGGTTACGACCGAGGTGCGCCTCCGCCGGGATGTGAACGTCGCCGAAGCTGAGTCAGGTGCCACCCAGCACAAGGACGGAGACAACCAATGAAAGTGGTCATCTGTGGTGCCGGTGAAGTTGGCTCTAACATTGCCCGTTATCTCGCAACTGAAGCAAACGATGTTACGGTCGTAGACCGCAGCCCCGAACTCATTCGACAGTTATCAGAATCTCTTGATGTGAAGGGCTTGGTTGGCCATGCCGCTCATCCAGATGTTCTGGAACGAGCCGGTATCAAGGATGCGGATATGATTATTGCTGTCACCCTGATGGATGAAGTGAATATGGTCGCCTGCCAGGTGGCCCACTCTTTGTTCGAAGTGCCGACAAAGATTGCGCGTATTCGCAGTCAAAGTTATCTCGCGCCGATGTGGTCCAGCCTCTTTTCTCGGGACAACCTACCAATCGATGTTGTGATTTCCCCTGAAATTGAGATTGCACGAGCCGTTACACGCCGCCTGGAAGTTCCTGGCGCTATGGACGTTATTCCCTTAGCCGACGATAAAGTGCGGCTGATCGGTGTGCGCATGACCGAAGACACCCCGCTGATCAACACACCGCTCCGACAACTCACAAGTTTATTTCCTGAAATGCAAATCATTGTTGTGGGTATTAAGCGAGGCGATACATCAATCATTCCGCACGCCGAGGACGAAATGTTCCCCGGCGATGATGTGTATTTTGTGGTTGCATCTGATCAATGTGAGCGCGCTATGGCTGCTTTTGGTCATGAGGAGCCAGAAACAAGACGCGCAGTTATCTTTGGCGGCGGTAACATTGGCCTTTTTCTGGCTCAGGAATTGGAGCGTGCCCACCCCGAAATCAATCTCAAAATTATTGAGTTAAATAAAAATAGAGCATCGGTTATTTCCTCTCACCTTAAGGATACTGTCGTGTTGAACGGTAGTATTCTGGAACCTGAGATTCTTTACGAGGCGGGTGTCGATAAGGCGGAAACCGTTATTGCCGTTACTGAGGATGACGAGACAAACGTATTGTCTTCGCTTCTGGCTAAAAAATTCGGCGCACAGCGCGTTATTACATTGGTGAATAAGTCTACTTATAACCCCTTAATGGGGCCGCTCGGCATTGATGTTGTGGTAAATCCTCGCTCAATTACTGTCTCTCAAATCTTGTCTCACGTGCGGCGGGGGCGGGTGCATGCGGCGTATTCCGTACAGGAAAACTTTGGCGAACTTATCGTCGCTGACGCTATGGAAACATCCACGCTTGTTGGTAAGCCGCTGAAGGACGTTGACCTTCCTGGCAAGGCGAGGTTTGGTGCCATTATTCGGGATGGTCAAATCATCGTGCCACGCCCGCAAACAGTGGTCGAAGGTGGTGATCGCATCATTCTCTTTGCGGCGACTGAAGCTGTTAGAAGGATCGAGAAACTATTTTCCGTTCAGCTGGAATATTTTTAGAACGCTATGACTCGTCTCGCTTATGTAAACGGAAGATACGAACCGCAAATTAGCGCGTCCGTCTCCATTGAAGATCGTGGTTTCCAATTCGCTGATGGCGTGTATGAAGTTGTCGCCATATGGAACGGCTGCGCTGTTGATTTCAAACCACATATGGACCGTCTGGAACGGTCTATGGCAGAACTTAGCTTTCCGAACCCTCCTTCTGCACGGGCACTGACTGTTGTTAGCCGGGAAATCCTGCGGCGCAATAAAGTGACGAATGGCATACTTTACATACAGATCAATCGTGGAACGGCACCCCGCAATCACCCATTTCCGGGTAACGACGTAAAATGCTCAGTTGTGATGACCGTTCGTCCTGGCCTGGGGCCAAGTAATGCACAGGCAGAGCAGGGGGTCTCACTTACGGTTCAAGATGACCTGCGATGGAAAAGGCGGGATATCAAGTCAGTCGGTCTGTTGCCCAATGTGCTCACAAAACAAGCGGCAAAACAGGCCAAAGCGTTTGAGGCGCTTTTGATTGACCCAGATGGCACGGTTACGGAAGCCAGTGCTGCCAATGTGTGGATCGTCGATAAGGAGGGCGTTTTAGTGACACGCCCCCTTGGGCCCGAGATTCTGGGTGGGATAACCAGATTGCGCGTCATGCAACTGGCCGAAGCAGCCGGCTATCCCGTCAAAGAAGCTGTCTTCACACTTACAGACGTCCTTGAAGCAAGAGAGGTTTTCTTAACAGGGACGACCACCTTCGTGCTCCCTGTGGTTCAAATTGATGACAGCATCGTGGCCAATGGTCATCCAGGTGAAATCGCCCGCGACCTGCGAGATCGCTATCAGTCTTTTTTATGTACATTGGATCGCGTTACCAGTTGGTCGGGTGTTTAAAGTAAACGTGCTGCCTTCACCCAAAACCTTACCCAAACCCGCAGCATTATTGTTCGATTGGGACGGCACGCTGGTTGATACGCACCCGGTATTAGCGGCGGCTATGAACCATACGCTTGAAGCCTTTGGCCGAACTCCTTGGACCTATGAACAATGGGAAAACTGGTTAGGACTGTCTGCGCGAGATGCCTTTCCGAAAGAGTTTGGTGACAACTGGGAAGCAGCGCGGGACATTTATCTTAAATCCTATGGCACGCTGCACCTTCAGCGCATCAAAGAAAAGGATTGCGCTGAAGAATTACTGCTCTCGTTAAGCCTTCAGCCTGTCTATATGGCTTTGGTTAGCAACAAGACGGGGCACTACCTAAGAACTGAGGTCAACCATTTCGGCTGGCAAAACAACTTTGGAGCTGTGATTGGTTCCGGCGATAGCGCCCAGGATAAACCGGCAACGGACCCGGTCTATGATGCCCTGCGGCCAGCAAACCTCAGGCCAAATCCAAACATCTGGTTTATCGGCGATAATGATATCGATGTGGCCTGTGGTCGTGCTGCAAATTGCACGACAATATTGGTTGGAGATGGCTATCCAGACTCATCTCCAGACCACCGCGTTGCCGACTTAAAAGCCTTGAGGGGCTTGATTCTCAGCGCTCTTAACCCAAGGTAGAGTATACTTCGGTTCCAACTGTGGTTGACCCGATCGCGCGAAACCTTCTAGATACGGGGGCAAGTCCGTGCAGCGACAACGCCACTGGACAATAAATAAATTAAAACAAGGGCTTAACAATGTCTGGCGAAAAATCACAAAACGTTCAGGACGTCTTTCTCAATACAATTCGCAAGAATAAGATCCCAGTCACTGTATTTTTGATTAATGGCGTCAAACTTCAGGGAATTGTTACATGGTTTGATAACTTCTCGATGCTTCTGCGACGAGATGGACACACCCAACTTGTTTATAAACACGCCATATCGACCGTAATGCCGTCTGGCCCGCTTCAATTGTTTGAACCTGAGACCGACGACGAGACCGGCAAGTCAGAAGAGGCAGCCGAATAGGCTTGCACATTTTAGTGACCACAAAAGACCAAAAGTCAGACACCTACTCAACTGAGATTGCCAAAACACGGACCATCGTCCTCCATCCAGAATTTCCTGCTGGCTCGGGGTCTGAGGATGCTCGGGCGCGTCTGGACGAAGCTTGCGGCCTCGCGCTCGCAATTAACTTAGATATTGTCCACGCCGAACACTTGGTTGTCTCAAAACCACGCCCTTCGACACTGTTCGGCAAAGGCGTGGTTGAGCGCTTTGCTGATCTAATAGAAGGTTTGGAAGTTGACCTTGTTATTGCTGACCACAGCCTGTCGCCGGGTCAACAACGTAACCTAGAGCGCGCCTGGAAAACCAAAGTTATTGATCGGACTGGACTGATCTTGGAGATCTTTGGCGAACGCGCGAGAACACGCGAGGGTCAACTGCAGGTGGAACTGGCGCATCTGACCTATCAGAAAAGCCGCCTGGTCCGTAGTTGGACTCACTTGGAGCGCCAGCGTGGTGGTTCTGGGTTTCTTGGTGGCCCTGGTGAAACCCAAATCGAAATTGACCGGCGACTTATTGGGGACCGGATCACGCGTCTGAAAAAAGAACTCGAGAAAGTTGTGCGCACGCGTGACCTGCACCGGGCAGCGCGTAAGCGGGTGCCGTATCCCATTGTTGCCTTGGTTGGGTACACCAACGCTGGTAAATCGACACTTTTCAACACACTCACAAATGCTCAAGTCTACGCCAAAGATCAACTGTTTGCGACATTGGACCCAACCATGCGCGCCGTTGTCTTACCCTCAGGTCGTCGTGTGATTTTGTCTGACACGGTCGGATTTGTTTCTGATCTGCCCCACGAGTTGGTCGCTGCGTTTAGGGCGACCCTAGAAGAAGTTACTGAGGCAGATGTTATTGTGCATGTACGCGATATCTCTCATGCGGAAAGCGAAGATCAAAAGCGGGATGTGGAAGAGGTCTTGTCCCGCATGGATATTGTATCGAGCGATGATCACCCCATTCTTGAAGTTTTGAATAAGGTTGACTTAGTTAATGCTTCAGCCCGCAGCCTGATCGAAACCGAAGAAAAAAGCACGTCTGCACCGTTGTTTGTGTCTGGTTTAACCGGTGAGGGGACGAATGATGTATTGGCCGCGATTGATCGCATTATATCGAGCGGGCGTCGTGAGCTTGGCGTTGCGGTACCCGTCGCTGATGGTAAAACCCTCGCCTGGCTGTATCGCAAAGGAGAAGTTATCGCTCGTAAAGACGGTGATGATGAAACAACTTTAACGGTTCTTCTTGATCACGCAGATGCGGACCGGCTATCGGCCAACAACGCTGTGCGAGTTCTGTGACAGATGTAGTAGACCTTCTTCATCATCGAAACGCCGTTGATGAACTGCTGAGATCGGTTTCTGAAACTACAATTCTGCCACGTTACCAGACTCTTTCCGAAGATCAGATTAAAACCAAATCCAGTCCAGGTGATTTGGTCACCATTGCTGATGAAGAAGCTGAGCTGCATCTGACAGCGGGTTTAAAAGAATTGTTGCCAGGGTCTGCCGTAGTTGGTGAAGAAGCCGTTGCGGCTGACCCCTCTGTGTTAGAGCGCTTAACCCGCCCAGGACTGACCTGGGTCATTGACCCAATTGATGGCACCGCAAACTTTGTTGCAGGTAAGCCTGGATTTGGTGTGATCATAGCCCTAGTGCAGAATGGTGACACCGTCATGGGCTGGATTCATAATCCACTTGAATCTAAAACCCTTTGGGCCGCGCAAGGGCAGGGCGCTTGGGTGGACTCTCAGAACGTAACCGTTGCGACGGCGGAGTCGCCGGTTGACGTGTCGTCGATGACAGCAGCGTTGTACCACCGAGCCTTTCGATCCGCTGTCTCCGGCTTTGGCTCAACAACGCTGATTGGCAGTGCGGCTCACGTATACTGGGGCGTTGCCACCGGCACGACGCATGTCTCGAGTTTCAGTCGGTTGATGCCGTGGGATCACGCGGCTGGCGTTCTTATCCATCAGGAGGCGGGTGGTCATTCAGCCCTGCTAGATGGTACAGCCTACAAGCCAACAGAATGGAAACATCGAGGTGTTCTCAGTGCACCGACACGAGAGATTTGGAAAGCCGTGCGGGCTTTAGCCGATGAGACTAAAACTTAGGATAAAACTTAGTTTAAAATGATTAGACGCCGGGCGATGTTGGCAAACTTTTGGCCGTCAGTTGTAAAGTTAGCTTAGGCACCGGCTGACGGAACGAGGTCATATTCCAGTCATAGATTGTATATCCAGGCGTCGGTGCTCGCCGGACCGACATAGCGTTATGACTCAAAACCTCAGCATCAGTGACGACGCGGACAAGACCTTTTGTTCTTAATCCAATGGCCTCAAGTTGGTCCGCCTGGTTTTTCCCAGCCCCCGTACCAAAAAAGTTAACTGTGCCATCTTCTGCTGCGCGAATTTGGAAAATGCGGGCGTTTCGTCGCACAAAACTTAATAGCTGTGTTTCTGTGAATTGACCCTGACGATCATACCGCACTTGATAGCGGCCGGAGCCAAGGCTCACAACCGACTCAAAATAGCCATCCGCTTTTAATCCAGCCAGGAACGCCGCAGCCTGTTCCGAGGCGGCCTCTCTGTCGATCTCACCGCGGGTCAATTGGCCATAAAGAGGAGCCCAGGTGAGTTGGCCGACATAGGAAATGCCATAGCCGCCATTTTTAGTAAGGCGAATTTCGGCGCTGTATTCATCAGGCACGAAGCAGGATGCCAGAGGGAGCAGCATCACCACTGCAATAAAGCGCTTCACGTTTTTTACAAACACCGTCATTTAATCGCTTCCGTTTTGGCGCGCTGCCAGAGGGCTTCCATTTCATCCAAGGTCGCATCTTGAGGCATTTTGCCCTGTTCGGCTAGCATGCCTTCAATAAAGCGAAAACGCCGTTCGAATTTCAGGTTGGTCTGTCGCAATGCAGAGCCGGGCTCAACTTTTACCTTGCGTGCAAGATTGACCACAGCAAATAGCAGGTCACCTAATTCATCCTCAACACGCTGTGGCGTTGCTCCGGCCTTCACTTCAGCTTCGAGTTCGTCGATTTCTTCTCTGATTTTATCAAACACAGGCGTGGCATCGGGCCAATCAAACCCAACCCGCGCAGCGCGTTTCTGAAGTTTTTCCGCCCGCTTCAGTGCGGGCAGGGCCGTCGGCACATCGTCGAGAATGCTTGGCGTACTGTGACCAGAATCAGCCGCTTTTTTGTCGGCCCGCTCTTTCGCTTTTATCGCTTCCCAGGACTCCGTCTGGGCGCTTGAATCTGCTATCACCGCATCCGCGAAGACATGGGGGTGCCGTCGGATCATCTTGCGACACACCGCCTCGACAACATCGCCGAAATCAAAGAGTTTCTGCTCTTCGGCCATACGAGCATGAAACACGGCCTGGAACAGCAAATCGCCCAGTTCATCTTTCAATGCGGGCATGTCGCCACGCGCAATCGCGTCGGCCACCTCGTAAGCTTCTTCGATGGTGTAGGGCGCTATAGATTTAAAATCCTGCTCAACATCCCATGGACAGCCGGTTTCGGGGTGCCTGAGTTGGGCCATTATATCGAGTAAATCGCTAACCGAAGGACGTTTTTCCATAGCTAAGGACTTACCTTGTGCAGGCATCGGGATCAATAAATTGTGTAAAAACCATGGATAAGCAAAGACTTATCCGCTCAACGCTAGATTATAGCGTTCCCCGTCTATCAGTAGTAACGTATCGGTATGTGAGGCTCGGAAGATTTTAGATAATCTGACAGTGTTATATTTTAAGCTGATATGCACAGGCTAATACCATAGTTGCAATTGGCAACGGGGGATGACTTTTGTGTTTGGCCGCTTGCAGAAGTATCTAATCAATATTTTCAGAGGTGCGCGAGACGACGAGTCCGGCGTCATTCTTTTGATTACGGTCGTCGCAACGGCGGCGCTGGCGGCAGCCGTGGCCGGTGCCCTGGTCCTTGATGTGATTGGCCCGCGACCAGAAATCCGGAACATTCAGGGAAACAGCACCAAACTCCAAAAAATACGGGATGCAATCGTCCTGCACGCTATTCAGGACGCGAATTATCTGTTGCCGTGCCCGGCCTCTGGCGCAGCGGGGGACGGTGTTTCGATTGGTGCATGCAACAATACCACAAACAATATCGGCACTGTGCCGTGGCAGACCCTTGGGCTGAGTGAAGACGACGCGACCGACCCTTATGGCAATCAGATTGTATATGCGGTGAGTGCGGGTCCTATCAGCGCGTGCCATGAACTAGACGGTGTTCCCACCGGATCCGTAAATGCGGGCACATTGTTTGCAGGTGAGACAACGCCAGGCACAACATATCTTTATGCGCTTGTGAGTCAGGGCCAAAATGGGCTCGGTGCTTTTGACAGAAACGGCAATGTTAAAAGTAACCCAACGAGCACAGAAGAAAGTGACAACTGCGCCAACGGCGCTGGCTGCACAATTCCGACTGCAAATTTTATTGATACCGGACCCTTTGAAGATGATGGCGGCGGGACGAGCCATTTCGATGATAAAGTATTATTATCTTCATCCGCTGACTTTCAGACCGAATGCGAGCGTTTTGCAGAAAATGAAAAAAGTGAACTCGAGTTCGTTGAAGAAGGCTTTGGCGGCACCTCGGTCACCTCTGATTTGGTTGTTACGAATAACGGTGGAGGCGGCGGCGGGTCATCCTCGCTCGGCGGTGGAACCTTAACCGTCACCGCCGATGTTGAGCTCTCCACCTCATCGACGATATTTACACCGGATGTGACGCCGCTCTACAACAGAATTGAGTGGACGCCCACAGCGGCTGCAACAAGCACCGGCTTCTCGATAATCACCCGGGCAGACCGAACCACGCGGGCCGGCAGCACAACCAACTATACTGATGGCATCACCTGTGAATTCTTCGATGACGGTTTGCCCGCGAACCCGCAAACCATAGAAATCAATGATAGCTCTGGCACCCTGGCGACAAGTGCGGGCACCTATACACTTACGCTGGGTGAAACGTATGAGCTGGAATGCTTTGACGACGGCGACAATTTGTGGGCCCGCATCACGGAAGTTGGAGATACGTCTAATCAAGCAACAGCCTTTACGACAGATACGTCTGATCTCTCGACGCCCAACCAGGTCATCTTTCTCCACACGGCAACAGCCGGCGCGGTCAGTAGGCTTGATAATTTGCTTGTCGCCAAGGGCGGTATTGCACTGGAACTGGACAACGGCGGCCAGTTGGCCAACGCCACAACGCCGCTCGCAAATTTTGCCAGCGAAACCAGCTTCACCGGCGAAGGCTGGCTGTATGTGCGGGATACAATAACCGAGGGAACCGTCTCGCTGTTTGCCGTCGAGGACAGCTTATCATCGAGTGAATCCATCATACGCGCCGACGTCATAAATTCAGAGTTTGAGTTTTCCTTTGTGGATTTTGACACCTCGACAGGCAGCAAAGTTGCCACCAGCCAGACCTATGGCACCACGTTTTGGCGGCATCAATCCTTTAACTGTAATTCAGGGTCTGACAGAAGCCTCTACGCCTTCGGTGCGCTGGTCGGCGCGGCAGACATCGTCGCCTGCGACATTCTTCCCGGCACCGACATTGCGACGGCGACCGAAACCGTTTCCATCGTGAACAATACGGGGGGGCGGATTCTGCTGTCGGAATTGCGCCTGTGGGATGCAGCCCAGGGCAGTTCGGCGATTGCCAATAATTTTAATTCAAGAGTAAGCAGCACCTCCGGTGGCCTTGATCTGCAGCTTGGACTTGAGGATGGCTTTGCCAGTTCAACAGCCGCTGACTCTCATGCGCCTGCCGAAAACTACACTGTCACCAGCGGCCGCTTTGTCGGCTTTAAATCCCCCTTCAAAAGCCTGGCCGCAGATGTCTGCCCGGGCAATGAAGATGCAACAGATCCTTTCAAATGCGTTTGGGATGGCGGAGCCGCAGGCACTGAAACCTCTGACACCATTACCCTGCCGCTGGACATCACCGAAGTGCTGATCAAGGTCTGGGGGGCTGGCGGCGGCGGCGCACAAAACCAAAACGGCAACGGTAAAGTTGGTGGCGGTGGTGGTTACTCAACAGGTCGGTTGTCCGCCGTAGGGGGCAACAGCATCATTGGGCAGGATCTGATTATCAGCGCCGGAGGCTCCGGGCAAACCGGAACCGAAACCAACCAAAGCGCCGGCGGTGGCGGTGGATCGGCGGTGGAATTTGACAACGGCGCGACGACACTCATCGCCGTGGCAGGCGGCGGCGGCGGCGGCGGCGGCAACCGTGCGAATTCTACCATTGGCTACGGCGGGGGAGGATCAACCGGTGAAGTCCGCAATGGCGGAACCACACCACCTGTCGGCACCTGTGACCCCACATCTGGCACCCAAGTTGCGGGCGGCACGGGGGGCTGCGGCGGCTCGGCAGGGGGCAGCGTTGAACCGGCTAACGGCGGGGCTGGCGAGGGCTCCCCGGGCACAGGCTTCGGCGGTAACGGCGGCACGGGCTACGGCAATGGCGCGAAAGCGGGCCCCAGAAACGGCACCCAAGGCGGCGGTGGTGGCGGCGGCGGATATCGCGGCGGCGGCGGTGGTGGTAAGAATGACAACACGCTGAACAATGTCGGCGGTGGCGGCGGCGGGTCCGGCTTCATCTCCACCAACCTGACATCGTCCTCCACCTTAACGGCGGCAAGCAGCGTACCGGCCAACAACGCCGACACAGATCGTGGCACAGCGGCGACCGGCGGGGCGGTCAATGCCGCCGGGTCCCCAGGCCGGGTGGTGATTTGCTGGAGCGCGGCCTGCCTGCCGTAATCTCCTGCCTTAATCTCCTGCCTTAACCTTATGCGCCGCTTTTCCGACCAGAACCGAATCACCTTGAGGGCGATATGTGCGTAGCACTGGCGGCGCATCACACCTGGCAGGCGATGCTAGCCCATTACACCCTGCAACCCGGCGCAGAGCCTGTCGCACAACCTGGCGCACAACCCGGCGCGCAATCCAACGCGCAGCCCGGCTCCGGTCTGATCTTCACGCCCTCTGCCGTGATCCGGCCAAAGGCGGCTCATCCGATTATACGCTCGGCCCTAAATGATCGAGGAGTTGATCGCGCGGTCGATAACGCAGAGCCTCGCATGAATACGCGGGTACTCGATCTGGCACGGTGGGGGTTTCCCGGGGCCAAGGGCCGCAGCACACCTGTCACCAGCGCCCGCTGCGAAACCCTCGACGTTTTGCCCAAGTTTCGCGATGCGTTCCAAACACAGCGGTGTGTGGTTCCCGTATCAGGCTATTACGCATGGAAGAGGGAGGTGGACGGCACGCGCACCCCGTGGCGGTTCTCCCGGCAAAACAGCGATCCGGAGTCTCGCAATTTTGAGTCCGGTATTACAGACTCAAGCCTCTCAAATTTCATCGCCATAGCGGGTCTGTACAGGTTCAACCGGACCAGCAGGCAGTATCAGTTTGTGGTGATCACAACAGAGCCCAATGAAATCGCCGCTGAAATTCACGATCGTATGCCCGTGATTTTGACGGAAGAGGGGGTTGATACCTGGCTATCCCTTAACACCGGCCGTGCAGACCTGCGCGCCCTCTGTAAGCCCTATGACGGCGATGATCTGACCGCCCAGCCGGTGGCAAAATCGCTGTTCGAGCGCCCAAAAACCGCCGATAAAAACCAGCTGAGCTTGAAAATTTAGCCCCGGGAGCAGGGCCGTGACGCGCGCCTAAACATGCTGGTCGATCAATATGGGGTTTCCGTCAGGGTCATGAACCACAAAACTGGCCGGGCCGGAAGTGGTTTCATCGGCTTCGGTTTGAAGCGCAAGGCCAGCCGCTTTGAGCTTCTTCTGAAGATCACGCACATCCGTGTAACGCTCCACAGGCTGCGCGTTTTCGTCCCAGCCCGGATTAAACGTCAGCATGTTCTTCTCAAACATGCCTTGAAACAGCCCGATCACACAGCCGCCCGATTTCATGATCAGCCAGCCCTGGGCTTCGTCACCGCCAAAGGGCGCAAAGCCCAGCGTGGCATAGAAGTCTTTAGATGCAGCAAGGTCTTTCACCGACAGGCTGAGCGAGAAGGCACCTAGGGTCATGGCGGGTTACTCCAATTTGGGTGTGACTGAAGCAAGGCTACTACAGGCATGGGCCAAGCATAAAACGGCATTTTTCAAGAGAGTTAGATTTACCTTTGTTCTGAGGTGAAGCACTATTTGCTTGTCTATCAAGGGGAGGGCTCATGTTGCCCTTCACAAACCTCTATCGGAGTGAAAGCTTGGATCAGATAAGTGTTGTCAAACGACCAGTTGCGCTACTCGGTATTCTTAACTTCGTAGTGTCGGGTGTTTGCCTGTCTACTTTTACCTTTATGCTGGCAAATCAAGCGTCGAGCGAATTCGGTTATCGGGTCATATTCGTGCTCGCCATAATAACGGTCACTTCTTACCTCATCGGACTGTTTTGCTTTGCATGCGCAGCGATCACTGCTTACGCGGCTACTTTGATTAGCGACGAAAAAGAACAGGTCAAAGGTGCCAGAAAAATGGAGGCCATCGGCATAATTCTTAGTGTAATTTTTATGGGTTCGGTTTTTATGTACGTTCTCGATCGATCCACCGACCAGTTTCTTGGTCCCGACCTGACCGAGCCGTATAAAAAGCAGGTACAGCTTAGCGATATGTGAGCTAATGCAGCCATTTTTTGAGGAGGGATAAAAATGCTCACGGTTAAGGATTTTATCAAAGAGACCCTCATGCAGATTACGGATGCAGCTAAAGAGTTTGAAATGGAAAGGAGTGGTGCCGACGGCGCAACTGTTACTCCTGAGATGTCCGGCTACGCAGTCAACTCTGCGAATAAGCAGACTTTGATTTCGAACTCGGGTCTGTTGTTCTTGGGTGCCGTCTCCAATGAAGGCAGCAGGTACGATGGAAGCAGTCTTGATAACGCTAGCTATGCCGCGATAGTGGAATTCGATATTGCTGTCTCTGCGACAGATACCGAAACGGCGGCTACAGGGGGCAAACTTGCAGTCATGCCCTTTGTTAAGGTTGGTGCTGAGTTAGGTTCTGAGACAGCCAATTCTTCCATCAGCAGGGTGGCATTTAAGCTTCCATTGCGACTTGTTTGACAGTGTTTTGCGAGGGGTTCCCCTCGCGCTCTCCTGTTCGCCACATGGCAGGGGTGCAGGAGGCGCTGCGCGCCTGCAGGCGGGTCCCTGCGAAGGTTCTTTGACCTGGCTGTCAGAAGTGCCCAGTTGATAGGGTAGTGTTTTTGATCTGTACCGGAGGTTCATTTTGAACCTCCTGAGTTTTCTTCGTTTACATCAGAGATTGCCTTCTTGATGGAATCAAGAAGACTGCTAGAGCAGAGGATGTTTCCGATCTGCATGGCTGATAAATCTAACTTTTGACCAATTTCTTTATGAGTAAAACCCTGTAGATGTAGGGTGAGGGCTCTCAGGTGCTGTTTTCTTAATCGGCGTTCTTTTTGGTCATTGCGATATGCGCGGATAATTGAATTAAGCTCATAGGCCGGGTAGCCATACTCGGAAGCAAGTTGCTTAATAATCCGGTTTCGCTGTCCAGAGCCATTTGAACGACGGGTAATCTCAGATTCAGCTTCGGCACCTATTTTGAGCGTTTCAGCTTTACGCGTGTCACAATCAGCCTTGATCTTGGCCGTGCGATTTTCCTGCCGTTCAGCATCACGCTTTCGGTCACCAATCGCATCTGAGATTGCAAGGATCAGACGAGGCCCTTGATCGACTAATAACTCTGCAATTTCCCAAGGTAGATCAATCTCAACACGGCAGACATGACCGTAGGGATTAATCGGCTTATTGATCATGACAAATCACCAACCCACAGAAACCCGCTGAGCGAACTGTTGTAGAAGTGAAACAGAGGGAACAGCACGCTCGGACAACCTCGGTAAGCCCATACCCAATTTGTCGCATAATGTATATTATGGGCTATTCAGATGTACGGATTTTCGCTGTTTGTCTGTAGTTGGCAAGATGATGCCCAGAAACTTTTATCTGAAAGTCTCATTTCTTGGTCTGCTTAAGTTTGAGAGTCTGATCATACGTCAGCTATGGCCAATCGACCTAAGTTCTCGACTCAAGAAGACACTTCTAAGGCGTTGTTTTGAATCATAATTCTTGAAGTCACAATTCTATAATTACGTCCTTGAGGTATGCACGCTACCATACGGCACGTCAGGAATTACACTTCAACGATAAAGGAGCCAGCGCCCCATGTCAGAGTCAGACGTTTCAGAAAAACACGGCAAATGCCTCTGTGGCGCTGTCAGCGTGACCGCCAAGGCCGCAAGCAATCATGTCGGCGCGTGCCATTGCCGCATGTGCCGGCGCTGGAGCGGCGGACCCTACGTCGAAATCAACTGTGGCAGCGACGTCACTTTTAAGGGACAGGAGCATATTTCAGTCTTTGGCTCATCCGACTGGGCCGAGCGCGGATTCTGCGCAAAATGCGGCACCCATTTGTTTTATCGGATCAAAGAAACCAAAGACCACATGATGCCGGCCGGACTGTTTGACAGCGACGAGGGCGCCCTCACCTTTACCACCCAGGTCTTTATCGATGAAAAGCCCGGCTACTACAGCTTTGCCAACGACACGCAGAACATGACCGGAGCGGAGATTTTCGCCATGTTCGCCCAGGATGATCAGTAGAAAGCTGATCCCTAAAGGTGATGAACCAACTCATCAAAGCGTGAGTATCAGCCCATCATACGAGGGCGCAACACCAGCCGGGCATTTGGCTTTGACCGCCTCGAAATCCAGCTCCGGCCCCATATGCGTGATGACCGCGCGTTTTGGTTTCAACTCTTCAATCCATTCCAGGGCCGTATCCAGGCTCACATGGGTTTGATGGGCGGCGTTATTGGTCAACGCGCCGATGATCCACAGGTCTAAATCCTGCAAGGCGGCTTTGGCGGCGTCCGGCAGGGCTTTCACGTCCGTTGAATAGGCAAAGTTGCCGATGCGAAAGCCCAGCGTGTCCATAAACCCGTGGTCCTGAACAAACGGCGTTATGCGTACTCCGGCGCAGTCAAACGGGTTTGGCGCGATAATCAGGTGCGGCGTCAGCCACGGTCTGAAAATGGGTTGCCCGTCCGCAATGCCCTCAAAGGCATATCCATAATGGCGCATCAGGCCGTCCAGGGTGTCTTGATCGGCCCAGATATCCAACGGGCCATTCAGCACGCGGTTGATCTCCCGCAAATCGTCAAGCCCGTGGGTATGATCCGCATGGCCATGGGTAAACAGAACGCCATCCAGTCTGGTAATGCCATTGGCCAGGCATTGGGCGCGCAAATCCGGCGCGGTATCAATAAGCAGGCGAGCCTCGCCCTGCTCAACCAGCACCGACGCGCGCAGCCTGGTGTTGCGCGGGTTGTCCGGGTCGCAAGCGCCCCAGCCGCGCGAAACCGTGGGCACGCCCCCTGCTCCGCCACAGCCCAATATCGTTATTTTTAAGTCCGGCACACGCAGCCCCGCCTCAGGCTTTTGCTTTGCTGAACAACGTAAAGAAATTTTCGGTGGTTTTGGCGGCCAACGCCTCGGCTGTTAAGCCATGCAACTCCGCCACACAGGCCGCCGTATGGGCGACAAAGGCCGGCTCGTTGCGTTTGCCGCGTTTCGGCACGGGGGCCAGATACGGCGAGTCCGTCTCAACCAGCAGCCTGTCCAGAGGCACACGCTTTGCGGTGTCACGCAGGTCTTGCGCTTTTTTGAAGGTCACAATGCCGGACAGGGAAATATAAAGCCCTAATTCTACAGCTTTTTCAGCGAGTTCCGGGCCAGAGCTAAAGCAATGAATAACCCCGGGAAACGCGCCGATGGCCATTTCCTCCTCCAGAATACGGGCCATGTCCGGGTCCGCATTGCGGGTGTGAATGACGATGGGCAGTTGAGCCTCCCTGGCCGCCGCGATATGGGTGCGGAACTGCCGTTCTTGAATCTCACGCGGGCTATGATCGTAAAAGAAGTCTAAGCCGGTTTCACCAAAGGCCACCACTTTTGGGTCATTTGCCGCGATCTCTAAAAGCCGTGCCTGATCAACCTCCGGCTCGTGTTCCGCTTCATGGGGATGAATGCCGACGGTGCAGTGCATATCGTCAAAACGTGCTGCAACCGCGCGAACCTGATCAAACTTAGTGATGTGGGTACAGATGGTGAGGAAGTGCCCTACGCCAGCCTCTCTGGCGCGGCCGACCACGCCCTCTAATTCATCTTGAAAGTCAGGAAAGTCCAAATGGCAATGGCTGTCGACCAGCATGCCCCTACTCCGCTGCCGTTTCTGGCACAGGATCTTCAGGCAATTCCAGCTTTTGGAACACAGGCTCTGGTTTTGGTAGGTCTTCGCCTGGCACTGGCGCATGACCTGGCGCAAACGCCTCAAAGTCCCGCTGTGAGTCCGGAATGGACAGCTGATTGAGGATGTCCTCGGCTGCATGCGGTGTGAACGGCTGCATAATCAACGAGATCATGCGGATCACGTCCGTCAGCACGTACAACACGGTCGCCATACGCGCGGGGTTTTCCTTGCGCAGCACCCAGGGCGCCTGATGATCGACATAGGCGTTGGCAGCTCGGACAACAGTCCAGATGATCTCGAGCGCTTCATGAAATGCCTGACGGTCGATCGCATCACGCACAGGCTCCAACAGAGCCGCTGCCATGACTAGGATTTCAGCGTCATCATCGTTGAATTCTTCCGGGCTCGGGACTTTTGCGTCGCAGTTCTTATGAATCATCGACAGAACACGCTGGGATAAGTTGCCAAATTCATTGGCCAATTCGCCATTTGCCCGTTGGATCAAAGCGACTTTGGAGAAATCGCCGTCGTTCCCAAACGGAACCTCGCGCAGCAGGAAGTAACGCAATTGATCCAAGCCGTAATCTTCAATCAAAGCGTTCGGATCAATGGCATTGCCCAGGGACTTGGACATTTTTTGGCCTTCAATGGTCCACCACCCATGGGCAAAGATCCGCTTTGGCAGTGGCAGACCCGCCGCCAGCAGAAACGCGGGCCAATAGACGCAGTGAAAGCGGATAATATCCTTGCCAATCATATGCAGATCGGCAGGCCAGAAGGCTTTGTATTCCTTGGCGTTTTCGTCAGGATAGCCGGTCGCTGTCAGGTAATTGGTGAGCGCGTCAATCCACACATACATCACATGTTTATCATCACCGGGAACGGGCACACCCCAATCAAACGTTGTGCGAGAGATGGAAAGGTCCCTGAGCCCCCCTTTGACAAAGCTGGTCACTTCGTTACGGCGACTGTTCGGGGCAATAAAATCAGGGTGAGCGTCGTAATAGTCTAAAAGCAGTGGCGCGGCGGCGGACAGTCGGAAAAAGTAGCTTTCTTCCTCCACCCATTCGACCGGGTTGCCATTAGGGGCAAGCTTGGTGCCGTCCGGCCCTGACGTTAGCTCGTCTTCCGTATGATAGGCCTCGTCACGCACGGAATACCAACCTGAATAGGTATCCAGGACAATCCAGGGTTTGCCGTCTGGGGCGGTTTTTCCGGCAATCCGCGTCCACAACGCCTGACAGGCTTTTGTATGGCGCTCTTCCGTTGTGCGAATAAAATCATCGTTGGTGACATCAAGCGTATCGGTCAGATCATTAAAGGTCTGAGACACTTCGTCAGTGAATGCCTGCGGGGTCACACCCTTTTCTGCCGCTGCCTTTGCAACCTTCTGCCCGTGCTCATCGGTTCCGGTCAAGAACTTAACGTCATAGCCGTCCAGCCGTTTGAAACGCGCTACCACATCGCAGGCTATGGTTGTGTAGGCGTGCCCGGTATGCGGTTTGTCATTAACGTAATAAATCGGTGTTGTAACGTAATAGGTCTTATCTGATCCGGCTGACATAATAACTCCGGCGCGATGCCACTGTTCGGATCTGAAGACTAACTTGCAGCCCGTTGTTCGATGGCAAGAAGCGCGTTGAGAACGGCCCGCTTTTTATCGAGATGCACTGCATCAGCGCGTTCGAACAGGCGGGCGATCTTTTCCCATACCTCCACCCATTGATCAAGGCCAGCCGAGGCGCACAGCCGATCCGCGATGGCATGTTCCCCCGGTATAATCTCTTCCGTCTGGGCCCAACCCTCGCGGGCTGTCACAGACACCATCCGCGCCAGCCACCAGGTCAAAAGGTTAGCGATGGTGCGGAATCCCTCCCCCTTAAACGCCGCATCAGATAGGTTGTGGGCCATGCCAATATCCATTTTAGGCATGGATGCCAGCACTCCGATAAGATTTCGGAATAATGTTAATCCACCAGCATCGGCCAATTCTATGGCCCGGCCAATAGAGCCATCCGCCAAGACGGATAAGGCGTTTATGTCAGCGTTTGCGATGTCTGGCCGATAGCGATTAATCAAGGCCGAAACGGTGCTTGAGGGCAATGGCGATAAATCAATTTTGCGGCAGCGGGAACGAATAGTCGGCAAAAGCCTGGCCGGATTGTGCGCGACCAGGAAAATAAGAGCTTTTTCTGGCGGCTCCTCAAGTACCTTCAGAACCGCATTCTCCGCATTACGGTTCATCTCGTCGGCGGCATCGATAATCACCACACGCCACCCGCCCTCTGCCGGCGTTAACCTCAAGAAACTGCCAATGCCGCGGACCTCGCCAACGGTGATGGATGCCTTTTTTTTGCTTTGCTTGTTGTCCGTCCATGCACGCTCAATGGCGCGAAAATCGCCATGGCCCAAGGCCGCAATTCGCTTGAAGACCGGATGTTCCTTAGATATCTGTAAGGTCATCTCAGTCGGCGCTGCATCGCCAAATAGACTGCTTTCTGATGCTCCAGCGGTCGGCTGGGATAGCGCAAAGCGTGCCATACGATAGGCAAACGTCGCTTTTCCGATGCCACGCGGACCACAAATCATCCATGCGTGAGCCAGTCGTCCTGAGGACCATGCCTCCAGAAACGAGGCTTCGGCTGCGTCGTGCCCGGTGAAATACGCATTCGCGCGCGGATGCGGGACAAGTTCTTCTTCGATTTTAGCCGGTTTCTTAGCCACAGGCTTTGCCTGTGGCCAACAACGGCATTACAACGGCTGAAATTCTTTCGGCAACAGCCTCTTCCGACCCTGAGGCATCAACCACTTTGCATCGATCCGGTTCACGTTTGGCGATATCAAGAAAGCCGTCTCTCAAGCGCTGATGAAATGCGATATCCATATCTTCATAGCGCTGTTCTCCATCGCCACGAGACATGGCCCGTGACAACCCTGCCTCCACAGGCAGATCAAGGATCAAAGTCAGGTCAGGTCCAAAACCATCGAGTGCGACTGCGTTTAGCTTTTCGATCGTCTCGCGCCCGAGGTTATGACCATACCCTTGGTAGGCCATGGTTGAGTCTGTAAAGCGGTCACAGAGCACAATTTTTCCGGCTTTTAGCGCTGGTTTAATAATACGCTCTAAATGGTCATGTCTCGCAGCAAATAGAAGCAGCGCTTCTGTCATCCCATCCCAGCGGTCAGGCTCGCCGGTGACAATTAAAGCTCTGATATCCTCAGCGCCTTCCGAGCCGCCGGGCTCACGAGTTTGTACGACGGCATGCCCAGCTTGTTCTAGGCGCAGCTTAAGATGTTTCGCTTGGGTCGACTTACCACTCCCCTCGCCACCTTCAAGCGTAATAAATAACCCTGCTGACACAGATGTGTCCTTCTTGTTGGACGTAGTCAGATTTTAATTTGCGCTGGAAAAGCCGAACAGAATCTGTGAAGCGGCAGCTTGTATACGACCCGCAAAACCGAGCTGTTTGACTGAAGCACCCGAGACGAGATTATATTCAATGGGATCCATACCTTCACCATTGATAACAAGCTTCGCAATTTGCGTGCCTTGTTCAATTGGTGCGGCGATCGGTCCGTCATAGACGGCCTTCACCTCAAGCGTCCGCCAAGCCTGACGCGGTATTGTTACCGTCACGTCCTGTTCAATAATCAATGGAACTGTAAGCTCTAAGCCCAACCAGACCTCGGCATCTGAGACCTGCTCTCCCGCACGGAAAAGGTCCTTATTTGTGAAGTTCCGGAAGCCCCAATCCATCAGCTTAGCCGTCTCTTCGGAGCGAGCTTGAGTGCTGGCCATTCCGTTTGCGACTAAAATAAGCCTGCGGCCATCACGCATTGCAGAGGCTGTTAAACCGTAGCCTGCAATATCCGTATGGCCGGTCTTGAGACCATCTGCGCCACCCGGTCGATAAAGCAGGGGATTGCGGTTAAATTGCTTGATGTCGTTGTAGCTAAACTCGGTCTCTGCATAGAGTGAGTAATATTCCGGAAAGTCAGTGATGATGCGTCGCGCTAGCAAAGCAAGGTCATCTGCAGTCATGTAATGATTGGGGTCTGGTAATCCCGTGGCGTTGGTAAAGTTACTGCCCGTGATCCCCAGTTCTTTGGCTCGCTCCGTCATTTGTTGAGCGAAAGCCTCTTCACTACCAGACATATTTTCTGCCACGACAATGCAGGCGTCATTACCGGATTGAATGATTATCCCTCGCAGAAGGTCTTCTACTCGTACCCGAGAGTTTGGCTCCAGAAACATTGTTGATCCACCAGAAGCCGCACCACCCTGCCGCCAAGCGTTCTCGCTGACCATAAATTCGTCATCTAAGGACAAAGCGCCAGAATGGATGGCTTCAAAAACCATATAGGCGGTCATCAATTTGGACATCGACGACGGTGGCATAGCCTCATCACTGTTTTGACTGTTCAGCACCGTCCCCGTTTGAAAATCAACGAGTATGAATTCGCGGGCTGCAATATCGATTGCATTGGCTGCTGGCGCAGACACAACGATACATAAAAAAACAGCAAAGAGTTTCGCGATAGAATTCTTCATATTTAGGGTCATCATTCAATTGTATGCCTCACAATGCGGCCCAAGCATGGCAAGAACAAAGATGGCAAAATCGCTTAGTCTTCAACAATACGGGCACCTTCAAATCCTTGATCTAACATATCAGAAAGCAACCGTTCTGCAGCACTGCGATTGGCCAAGGGACCAATACGCACACGATGGAACACGCTACCTCCAATATCAGCCATGGCAACGCTAACCTCTCCCATACTGTAGAGCTGTGCTTCAAGGCGGCGGGCGTTGCTTACATCCGTAAAGGCGCCTGCTTGTATGAAGACGCCACTCTCTAATGCTCTGGCGGTTGCTATACCGGCCGTGCCAATTGGCTGTGAACTGACTGGAGGCGGCAAAGCCGCTGAGGCAATTGCAGTTGGAGGTGTTTGTGCTGACGATAGTGGTGCCGACAATACTGAGGGTGGGGCTAAGGCTTCCGAAACGACAGCGACACGAGGAGAGGCTATCACGCCAGGCATTTCTGAAAGAGTTGGCTGGCCTCCTGCATCAAGGGCGATGTTCCGCAGGGTCAAAGAATCCTCCGGAACAAGTTCTACACGCACCCTTGCTATGCCAGCCCGCTCAACGTCCAGCAATTGCGCTGCTCGCTTTGATAGGTCGATAATTCGTCCTTCAACGAAAGGGCCGCGATCATTAATCCTGAGCTTTATCGTTCGCCCATTTTCTAGGTTCGTGACTTGTACGACGCTTGGTATCGGCAGAGTTTTATGAGCTGCCGTCAGGGCATTCATATCGTAAACTTCGCCGTTGGCCGTGCGTTTGCCGTTAAAGCCCGGGCCATACCACGAAGCAATGCCTTCCTCCCGATACCCATAGTCTTCAGCGGGATAGTACCAAGTTCCAGCAACCTGATAGGGATTACCGATTTTGTAGCTCGTGACCAGATTACCGCGGGCATCGCGACCAAGCTCCATATATGATGGTAAATCTTGGTCAACGCTCTGAGTCTGCTGCGGTCGACCGGCGCATCCAGCAAGCAGCAAACTCATCATAGTCAGGGCGACAAGCCGCGTTTGCCCAGTTGAACTCAGCATATGGTATATTCCTCGACCCAATAATACAGTATATCGCATTTTATGAGGCTAATCATCTCTTCGCAACAACTGCTCTTAGTTCAACGGGGGCACATCAGACTTAGACAAAATGGTTTCAAAGACAAAGCCATCCGGATATCCATCGGCAGGTAAACCATTTTCTTTTTGGAAGGCTTGAATTGCACTTCGTGTTCTGGGGCCGACCTGACCATCAGGTTCACCTGACTCATGGCCTAACCTATTTAGGATAGCCTGCAATTCAAGTACTTGGTCACGGGAAAGCGGGCGCTCAGTGTGCCTTGCCGACTTTAGAGGGCCCATACCTATGAGACGATCAGCAAGATGACCGACAGAAATCGCGTAAAGTAAAGACCTGTTCCAATTCATGATGGCATCGAAATTACCATAAACCAGAAAAGCGGGACCTTTATGCCCAGCAGGCAGAACAAGAGCCCCCGTAATATCGGCTTGTGGTAAATCTCGCCCATCAATCCGTCTTACACCAGCCTCTTGCCATGCAGCCAAAGATCGCTTTTTACTCAGATCCACAAGGTTCAGGTCGAAATCTGCTGGCAAGCTTACTTCCCTGCCCCAGGTATATTCATTATTCCAGCCGACGTTACTGAGGTAGTTGGCAGCTGAGCCAAAAACGTCCGGAAGCGAGCCCCATATATCGATGCGGCCATCACCATTTTCATCAATCGCATGACGGGTAAAGGTCGACGGCATGAATTGTGGCTGTCCCATAGCTCCGGCCCATGACCCCATCATATTTTCGCGCTCAATATGACCCCCATTTAGAATTCGAAGCGCATCAAACAATTCAGCCCTGAAAAATGCACTCCTGCGATCGTCATAGGCCAATGTTGCAAGGGACTCTATGACGGAAAAACCGCCAAGGAACTTGCCAAAGTTTGTTTCAAGTCCCCAAAAGGCGATTAGGAATCTAGGTTGAACACCGTGTTTCAGTTCAATTTCTCGCAGAAGCTTAGCATGCTCCGATAACAGTCTCTTTCCCTCTGAAATGCGGTTTTCTGAAACTCGTCCATCGAGATACGCCCAAAAACTCTGAGTAAATTCCGGCTGTTGGCGGTCCAATTCAATGACTCTGGGCACTGGCTCAACACCCTCGAGGGCTTCATCGACAACGGAGTCTTTGAGTCCTAAGGACTTTGCTTCGTTTGAGACGGCTTGAAGCCATTCATCGAATGATTCCTTTTCAATCTCGGGGGCTATTTCTTGCGCGGAGGCAAAAGCACTGAATCCGAGCATCAGAAAAACAAGCACGGTCCGCGAAAAGTACAGCCAAAGCACTGAAATGATTAGATTTATTTTTTGTTTCGCCATTCAAATCTCTCATCTTAACAGCCATCACCAGAACCTACCCATCTGGGGTCTTCCGCGTGGCATTGAATTAACCTCTGAGATACACTGTTCAGTGTTGCGTCGTCGCGCAAAATCGCTTCTATTTCAGAACGTTGCGGGTTAACTCGGCCCATGACAGGGGTTTTAAAGCGGAAATCACAGTCTGAATTCTATTTCGGATTTTTGAGCGGTAAGGGGAAGATGTCTAATGGAAGGTCAAGAAGAGATCGCTGTTCAAACCATTGAAAGCGGCGGGGTCTTGAACGATTGGTTTTTCAATATGTTCGCGGCGACCATGGATCTTCAGATTCAATCACCGACGTTCCTATTGCTGTATCTTGGTGTTCTGGCTGGCTTGGTTATCATTCGTATCTACTTTGATGATCCCATCAAAACGCTCGCAGTCGCCGGCCTGTACATTTACTCCGTTATTCAATCGTATGCTTTGTTCTCTGACTCTGCTTATGTGATTGAGACAACGGAGCAAGGTTGGCTCATGACGGGCAAGGCCATGTGGTTTGCCTTCTTGTTCGTGGTGATCTTGGTCTGGGGGATGTCTAAGGTACTCCAAGCCATATACACCACCTTGCTCACCGTCGGTCTTGGTTCAGCTTTGGCCTACATAAACCCGCTTAAACTCCTGAATTTACTTAGAAAAAGCGACTCAGAACTTGAAGAAATTGACGACGCGTTTGGAGTTGGTACGGCAAAAGACCCAAAACGACAAAAGACCGCGATTATGATGACGGATATTGTTGGTTTCAGTAAGGCCATGGGGGCCGATGAAGCTGGCATGTACAAAAAGCTGCAAATTCATAACGACATCGTGCGAAATCAAATTGTCCGTAATCGTGGCACTGTGATTAAGACAATCGGTGACGCTTTCATGGTGAAGTTCCGCTCAGCCAATAATACGGTCCAGTGCGCTATGGATATCCAGAAAGCGATTGGCGATTACAACAAAACAAAAACCCCTGATGACCAGTTCCATGTTCGTATCGGTTGCCATATGGGGGAAGTTATGGTTACCGGGAACGATGTGTTTGGTGATGGTGTGAATATTGCCGCCCGCATTGAGCCAAAGGCCGATGCGGATGGGATTATGGTCTCCGATGCGATCCAGTCAGAAGCAAAAAATAATGTTCCAGCTCACTTCGTCAGTGTCGGGCGTTTACCCATGAAAAATATCGCTCAACCGCCTGAGTTGTTTAAAGTCTTCCCACTTGAGGGGGCTTCAACACCGAGCGCTGGTGGAAGCAGTGGCGGCGGCACAAAAGCCAACGCCCCTGCGGGTGGTGGAAATACGGGCGGCGGTGGAAATACCTTCAAGATTTAACGGATAAGGCGAGATAATAATGACTTGGGAGCGACGGTCGGCCCTCGCCAAAGTGACGTTGATCGGGTTGACTTTACTGCTCGCCTCTTTCCCTTCCCTGCCGATATACGCTGCTGATCAGATTAGCTTTGGCACAGATTGGCGGGCTCAGGCCGAGCATGGCGGCTTTTATCAAGCACAGGCCCTCGGCCTATACGAAGATGCTGGGCTTGACGTCACCATCCGGCAAGGCGGCCCGCAGGTTAATCATGCTCAACTGCTTGCCGCTGGCAGGCTCGACTTTGGTATGGCGCCCAATTCCTTCATTCCTCTTAACTTTGCCTACCAAAACATTCCTGTGGTTGCAGTCGCGGCGATGTTTCAAAAGGATCCTGCCGTTCTTATTTCACATGCGGCACGGGGTCATAAATCATTAGCGGATTTGCGCGCTGAGAAAATCATGATTTCTCCCGATACGCGGATCGGCTTTTGGCGCTTTCTAAAAGTGCGCTACGGCTTTGAGGATCAGCAAATCGCGCCGTATACATTTAATGTTGCTCCTTTTCTTGCAGACCCAACTGCTGTTCAGCAGGGGTATCTGACAAGTGAACCGTTCATCATTCGAGAAACAGGCATCGAGCCGAATGTTTTTTTACTGGCTGACTCAGGCTACACCAGTTATGCGGCTATCATCCAAACCTCACGGAGGTTGGTGAACACTAATCCAGACCTCGTTCAAAGCTTTGTCGATGCCAGTATTCGAGGTTGGTACAGCTTTTTGTATTCAGACCCCTCACCCGCTTACGCTCTTATCAAAAAAGATAACCCAGATATGACGGATGAGTTACTGAATTATGGACACGAAATGCTGAGACGGTATGGTCTCGTAGATAGTGGTGACGCAGCAAAATATGGCATTGGCGCTATGACACCAACACGATGGAAGAGCTTTTTTGACGTAATGGTTCAAGACAACCTCTACCCAGCTGATTTGGATTACACCAAAGCCTACTCGCCAAGTTTTGTTGGTCGACAAGTTGGCATGGATGCTGTTCGGCAAGGTGCCGACTAACGTTCTATGTCGGCTTCAGATTCTCAATTTGCGCTCAATCTAAACCTAGTCGAAAAGACATACCGATCTGGAACCGTTGCACTCGCGCCTACGACCCTAAAAATACAGCACGGCGAGTTTGTCTCATTGGTGGGCCCCTCAGGTTGCGGAAAATCGACTCTGCTGCGTCTCATGTCTGGCCTGATTACCCCAACATCAGGGCACATTGACCATCAACACCATGACCAAAAAAAAGATGTTGGGTTCGTGTTCCAGGAAGCGACCCTAATGCCGTGGGCCAACGTCTATGAAAATGTTTCTCTACCCTTGCGACTTCAAGAATCAGCACGAAATGATCATGACCGTATCGAGACCGTCTTGGCTTGGGTCGGATTAGAAGAGTTTCACCAAACATACCCGCGCGAATTATCTGGTGGAATGAAAATGAGGGTTTCTATCGCAAGAGCTCTCGTAACCGAGCCAACTCTTCTGCTGCTTGATGAGCCTTTTGCAGCGCTCGACGAGTTTACGCGAGCGCAGTTGAATGAAGACTTGCTGAGGATATGGGAAGATCAGAAATGGACAGCCGTTTTTGTTACACACAGCATTCGCGAAGCGGCGTTCCTCTCTGAGCGCGTTATTGTGATGTCCCCTCGTCCAGGCCGCGTCGTTGCAGATATTGATGTACCCTTTGCATATCCTCGAAATACAGGGCTGCGCGACCAGCATAACTTTACGGATTTCAGCGCATCCGTTTCAAATTATCTGGGGCATGCCATGGCGGCAGAGACATGAGCCGCTTTTTTAACCGCGCCGTTTTACCAATTTTATTTGGCATCATTGTACTGGGACTCTGGGAACTCACTGTCACCTTCAGGGAAATACCCGAATACATCCTGCCCGGCCCCCGCGCGATTGCACTTTCCTTGTGGTTTGATGGGCCAGACCTGTTGTCTGCTCTTGCTGTCACGCTGCAGGTTACCATTTTGGCGCTTTTGTTAGCCTGTGCCACCGGCGTTGGCTTAGCCGTTGCGATGGCTCAGTCGGCGATGCTTGAACGTATGGTGTTTCCCTACGCCGTATTTCTTCAAGTCACACCCATTGTGACTGTGGCGCCATTTATCATCATCTGGGTCGATAGTGTTTTTATCGTGCTATTGATTTTGGCATGGATGGCCGCAGTTTTTCCGATCATTTCGAACACGCTGTTGGGGCTGAAAAGCGCGGATAAGAACCTAAAAGACCTCTTCAAGCTTTATAATGCCAGTCGCTGGCAGGTTTTACGGTACCTCCTTATCCCGACAGCGCTCCCCTATTTCTTAGGAGGTCTCAGAATCAGCGGGGGGCTTGCTCTCATTGGAACGGTTGTTGCTGAAATGGTGGCCGGGACCAGCGGAGAAAGTTCCGGTTTAGCATCCCGCCTACTAGAAGCCAGTTATCGCCTTGAGCTTTCCCGGGCATTGGCCTGTTTTGTTTTACTCAGCATTACAGGTTATGGAATTTATATGATTCTCAATTGGGTTTCCTATCGCCTGCTGCGCCATTGGCATGAAAGTGCAATCGAGGCAGAAACCACATCTTAGCTTTTTATCCCTGTCCGTAGCTTTTGAATTTCTCTACCACAACAGCCATTTCATCATCGCTGAGAAGTTTTGGCTCTTGCCCTTGGCAACTTAACAGATACATAGCTGCCAGGTTTTCAACCTCTCCCGCTAATTTGAATGCTGACCGTAAGTCACTTCCGAGTGCAACTTGACCATGGTTTGCCATCAGACAAGCTTGACGAGCCTCTAATGCAATAAGCGTGGCATCTGACAATTCCTGGGTTCCAAACGTTGCGTAAGCCCCGCATCGAATTGAGTTCCCTCCTACAATCGCAACCATGTAATGAAACGATGGGATTGACCTGTTCTGACAAGCGAGCGCAGTTGCCGATGGTGAATGCACATGGACAACAGCGTTTACGTCTAAACGCGCCTGGAGAATATCCCGATGAATACGCCATTCAGAAGAGGGAAGACTCTGCCCTGCGTAGGAACCGTCAAATTTTAGTGCCACGATGTCCTGAGGTTTTAGCGTGTGGTAATTCATACCACTTGGTGTGATGAGAAGAGAATTTTGATCAAGCCGGACACTGGCATTGCCCGATGTGCCAAAAGATAAACCTGTTCTCGATATCTCTTGGCAGGTTTCGATAAGAGCACACCGAAGTTCCAACTCATGATTACTGCTCATGCCGTTCTTTCTGGATAAAGGCCGAGTAATCCCTCTTTCGATGCCTCGCACACGCCACGTTCTGTAATGAGTCCCGTCACATAGCGCGCTGGCGTGACATCAAACGCGACATTCAATGCTTTCGTTTCCTCTGGAGCAATGCGCACCGTCTCGACTAAACCGGTCGCATTCACACCTCTAATCTCAGTTACTTCGGTCGACGCACGTATTTCAATCGGAATCTCCTGAATCCCATTTGAGACCTCCCAGTCTATAGTCGAGTGCGGTAATGCGACATAAAATGGGACGTCGTTGGCGAGAGCTGCCAGCGCTTTCAGATAGGTTCCCACCTTATTGCAAACATCGCCAGTTGCAGTGGTTCGGTCTGTTCCGACAATGCACATATCGACTTGCCCATGCTGCATTAAATGACCACCAGCATTATCAACGATGAGAGTGTGCGGGACGCCATGTTTACTCAGTTCCCAGGCCGTTAAGCTCGCTCCTTGGTTTCGGGGTCGGGTCTCATCAACCCACACGTGGACTGGTATTCCATCATTATGAGCCGCGTAAACCGCAGATAATGCCGTTCCCCAATCGACGGTCGCGAGCCACCCGGCATTGCAATGTGTTAGTATATTAAAACAGTCAGGTTTCCCCTTTTGCCGCCATATTTGCGACATTAATTGGGCGCCATGTTGCCCGATAGCACGGCACGTTGTTACATCATCTTCACAGATCTGCGCGGCTAAAGCATACGCGATTGCTTCACGGTTTGAATTGCTTTGAGCTCTGAGCGCCGCTGCCATCTGCTTTAAAGCCCAGGCAAGATTACTGGCCGTGGGACGTGTCGCGATAAGACAATCAAACGCTCGATCAATGTTTGCATCGCGAGGGTCTTGTCGCATGGCCAAAGCCATACCATAGGCTCCTGTCGCACCAATGAGAGGAGCCCCGCGCACCAGCATGTCTTTAATCGCTATTGCCGCGTCTTCTAATGACGTTAGCTCTTCAATAGCAAATTCATAGGGCAGTTTGGTCTGATCAATAATACGGACTGTTCGATCGTCTTCGGCTGTCCAAATTGACCTGTATGATTTGCCATCGACGTTCATAATTACGCTTTCTGATTTATCCTAATACCCGCTCAAGTATTGGGCCAAGCGCTTTGATCTTCTCTGCGTCTTGCGCATCGGGTGATGTAATAATGGAATGCTCAAGTGCGGTATGACATCCCGCCGCGCAGTTTTCCTGGCGGTGCTTTAACAGCGGGATGACGGCCTTAACCAGAGATCGCGCGTTATCAGCGTTTGACATCAGCGTCTGAATAACCTGTTCCACAGTGACAGCGTCATGGTCAGGGTGCCAGCAGTCATAGTCGGTCACCATGCCAACCGTCGCGTAACACATCTCAGCTTCGCGAGCTAACTTGGCCTCTGGCATGTTGGTCATGCCAATAATGTCACAGCCCCAAGATTGGTAGAGCTTAGATTCTGCCAAGGTCGAAAACTGCGGCCCTTCCATGGTGAGGTAACAACCGCCACGCTGATAGGGTATGTGAAGTTTCTTTATCGCAGTTTCCAAATCGTCTGCAAGGCGGTTACACGTAGGATGAGCCATTGAGACGTGAGCGACAAAGCCATCACCAAAAAACGACTTTTTACGAGCAAACGTGCGATCAATAAACTGATCAACCAGCACGAAAGTACCCGGGGCAAGATTCTCTTTGAAAGAGCCGCATGCACTAAGAGATAGAATTTCAGTAACACCCACGGACTTAAGAGCGTAGATGTTGGCACGAAAGTTAATGTCTGTCGGAGACAGCTTATGACCGCGCCCATGGCGCGGGAGAAAAACCACTTTCTGCCCCTCAAGCATCCCTGTCAGCAACTCGTCGGAAGGCGCTCCGAACGGCGTATCAACTGACGTCCATGCCGTTTCTGTCAGGCCATCAATGTCGTACAAGCCAGATCCACCTAATATGCCAATGATAGGCGAAGTCCCAGGATGCGCCATGTTTTGCTCCTAAATGTGAGGCAGAAGTGTGCCACAGCCCTCAAAACACGGAAAGCTATCTTGACCTATCGGGTGCCCTCTAGTATCCCGCGTGCTCTGACATAAATCGCTACACTTCATGCGGATGGGTGGCCGAGCGGTTGAAGGCACTGGTCTTGAAAACCAGCAGGCGTGAAAGCGTCTCGTGGGTTCGAATCCCACCCCATCCGCCATTCTTTTAGCTCGTCAGGTTCATCACCCCAAGATACAGGCTGTCGTCCTCAACAGTTAGTTGCGTTGCATAACTTCCGCCGCGAGTTGAGCTTATGCTGATTTCATAGGCCCCACTCCCGGGCATAAGCTTATCTATTTTAAACTCTCCGAAGACATCTGTTGTGGTGCGGGCAAGCTCGGTGCCATCCTGCTTTAGAACAACATCGGCCCCTTCTGCGCACTCATCAATTCCATTGATCATTTCCACAACTGATCCACTCACGAAACACGTAGACATCAAATGCAGATTTTTATAGTAAACGCGCGGTTTTGTTTCGAGCTCAGGGTTTAAAACCTCTAGCTCTTCGTCTTCCACCATCTGCTGCATTTCTGAATCTTCAATTTTCAGCGCCCGGAATACGTCAGTCGGGCAACTTTGCTCGACACGAGGTTTATTCCAGCCGGTATCAAGAAGATGAGCATCAAAAATCCACGCCTGTGGAATTTGAAGTTTTTCGTTCCAATACACAGCACCGTAGGGACATGCGTCGACAATTTCTTTCTGCCCCTTGGATTTCTCTGGATCAATGATGACAATGCCATCCTCACGTTTCGTAATAGCGCCGTCTGTTGCGACTTTCATGCAGGGCGCGTCATCACAGTGATTACACATCACTGGCATAAAGTTGGCCTCTACGATCGGATAATGTCCACGTTCTTTATGTTTAATATCAACCCAACTGTGTTCTTTCTCCGGTTGAGGTGCCGCATAGCCAGGAAAGTCGTTGCCGATGTGCTCGTCTTTTGTCGCCAGAAAACAGTTTCGACAATTATCACAGCGCGCAACATCGACGATTAGATTCCATTTCTTACTCATCACACGGCCTCCGCGCGCTGCCAGGTATCAACACCCGTCCATTTTTCCATCTGGATCAGTGTCGTATTGGGTTTAATGCTGTGGGTCTGTTCTGTCATATTGTCACTCGAATTGAGCATATTCACGCATCCACCCAGATCCGTTGAGTTCCCGGGTTCGCCAACGGGCCGATATTCAGCCGAGGCTGTTGGCGCGCTAACAACACCAGGCTGAACCCGGTCAGTCACATAAGCCGCGCAGACAACCGAGCCTCGGTGGTTCCAGAGGCGAATAAGATCATCGCTCTTAATACCGCGTTCTTCTGCATCTAATCCGCTGATTACGGCGACAAGATACTCGTGACCATCCACACGGACGCGGTGATCTTTAATATCTCTAATAGTGCAGCCCTTCTCATCCCCCATGATATGGAACGGATAACGGGTGTGAGGTGTGAGAAGCTGAAGGGGGTAGTCAGCCAGATGAGGGTCTCTCTCATGACTCTCATATGTTGGCATGTATCTATTGAGTGGTGGACGTCCAGAGTCATCAATGTTGTTCAGAGTTGTGGCAACAAACTCGAACTTACCGGACGGGGTTTGCAAACCTTCGCCAAAGTTACCCGTGTAATCCGCCGGGAGTGGGTAGGGTTCCGGCGTGTCCTTCTTGCGACCTTC
Source organism: Rhodospirillaceae bacterium (assembly GCA_040221475.1). GTDB lineage: Bacteria > Pseudomonadota > Alphaproteobacteria > Rhodospirillales > Rhodospirillaceae > WLXB01. The sequence continues at coordinate 652,147 of JAVKEJ010000053.1, forward strand.
GTAGAACCAGCGGTTTCCTGTTTTGGCTCGCGCACCCTCGGAAACAGGTGGTACCACATAATAGCCCTTCTTGAGGAAATGCTTCCAGGTAATGTGCTTTGACATATCCGAGGAATCAAAAGCACGCTTGCACCAATCAAGTTCGGTATTTCCACCTTCGGAGTACATCGCCCCCATGTCGAGACGCTTCATTATTTCAAGGAAGATGTCGTGATCAGATTTTGACTCACCCCGAGGCTCAATGCATTTGTGCTGCATAGATATGACGCGGTGATTGTTCATAGAATACATATGATGCACATAACCGGCACCCACATTGTACCATTCTCCGATATCATCGTGCTCAAATACAGTGCAGGCAGGCAAAATGATATCAGCGTACTTTGTCTCCCCTTCCCACCAGATCGATTGATTGACGACAAAGGGGAGTTTTTCAGACTGATACATCTTTACATATCTATTGGAGTCCATCTGAGTGCCCATGGATGAACTGCCGTATTTGTACATCATCTCAATTTTGGCGTGCCCGGGCGCCGGGTAACCAACCTTCATAAACTGGCCTTGAACTGTAGACACGTCGGTCAAGTGGCCAAACGCCTTACCCTCAAGAATAGCCTCAGGAATAAATTTGCGCGGAATTGCCTGGCGCACTGTACTCATCGTGACGATATGCGGCATACGTTGATAGTTGTTCGCTGCATTCGCGCTCTGTGTAAGCTCGCCCGACATGCCGCCTTCCGCATAACCGGGGAAATAGAAGGAAAAATCCAACGGTGCCCCGAACTGCAAGTTCCCGAAATTCACACCCGGACGACCGTATCCTTGCATCGCGCCGAGAATCGCCATCATCCGTGCCCACTGCGCGCCCATTGGGCCACGCCCTGCACCGCCAAGACCACAGCCCCAGCTACCGGCACCAAGATACGTCTTCTTTCGCCCCCATTCACGGGCAAGTGCCCGCACTTCTCGTGCGGGAATACCAGTCTCTGTTTCTTGCCACTCAGGGGACTTCGGTGTGTTATCCGAAAGGCCGAGGATGTAATCTTTCCATTCCTCAAAACCCTGAGTTCTCTTTTCTACAAACTCCTTGTCGTATGTCTCTTCCGTGATCCAGACATGGCATAACGCTTGCGCGAACGCCGCATCAGTGCCGGGCTTAGGGGCAAACCATTTTCCACCCATAAGCGCAGCTGTGTGGTTTAGATATGGATCAATATGCACCATCTTGATGCCAAGTTCTTTGGCCCAAGCGCGGCGGATGGTGCCCTCATACCCATAGGTCTTATCTGGGTCACTCGACCAGAACACCATCATCTCAGTTTCTTTAAGGCAATCTTCTACAGTCCCGTAAAACTCTGGTGTCCCAAGGCGCATACTATTACCCCAATGGTGCATTGCGCCCCAGAACCAGCCTTCCCAACTATCAGGACTGCCCATCATCTTGGTGCAGCCCAGGAGATTGGTGAAGCGGCCAAAGGCACTGAGATAATGCCCAAAGTTTCCCCATTGGTGATGTGACCCTGAATTGGCAAAGATCGCGCCGCGGCCCTTAGCCTTAGCGCGCTTTATTTCTTTAACGACGATATCGAGCGCTTCGTCCCAGCTGATGGGGACAAACTCAGATTTCCCACGGTTTTGAATATTACGTTCGCCATCAACGTCAAAATCAACACGCTTCATGGGCGATAAAATACGGTCTTCGGAATAGACCATCGATTTAAGAGCAAGGCCGTGCGCCGCTAAAGTTGTTTTACGTGGTGGTGTAAACGTCTTACCTCGGGCTTCTATGGACCAGGACTCAGCATCATCGTCATCAAACTCCATAGGCGTAATTCTTATAATTTTACCGTCCTTGACGTAGACGAAGATCGGACCACCATTCGTGCCGTTGGTGTACCGCATGACACCGTTGCCCATATCGGTGCCAGCTTTCCAGCCGACGGTCGTCATATAAGTCAGTGTTGAGGCAAACCACACGACGAGTGCGTCTTTCCCTTCCATCCCAACTTTGAAGTTTTTCGCAGCGTCAATTCGCGTTAACTGGTCGAATGGGGGGGTTAAAAATTCTACAGCGATAGCCGCATTCTGAAAGAAGATGGCAACGTCCGGGTTCTCATGAATACCACTTCCAGACTTAATTTTACCGTTGTCAAACTGGATCCAACGGCCCGCCGAGTTATCCTGCAACTTGAACTGCGCGATAATATTTTTCTCTTTCACACGTGCTGCAAATTTAGGGTAAACGCGGGTAGCTATTCTTAGTGCCTGTACCAAGCCCCAAAGTATCACCGAAAATTTCATTTATTCCTCCTGGTACAAACGCCTGGGTTGTACGAGTGCCTGCCCAAACGCTTGCAATCCTAATATAGCCGCAGCCTAAACGTGCTGTTAGCGCTTCCGCAATAGCCGTTCCAACATATTACCCGAAAGATCGCTATCTTGTTGGTGAAAATCCAGCATATAGGTTCGGCTTCTAAGGATGATTGCGAAATATCAATGGCAAGTCCTTTCAACTCGTATCGGCCTCAGAGTGACAATTCAAATCATCGCGCTAAACGGCCCATATGCTATAAGCGTATGAGCGATCTCAACGATGGAGCATCACAATGCGTATAGACATTGTTTTCGACACCGTTTGTCCATGGTGTTATGTGGGTAAGCGCCGGTTTGACCGGGCTTTAGCGCAGCGGCCCAATATTGTTCCAGAGATTCAATATCGCTCGTTTCTTCTCAACCCAGATCTTCCCGCCGGCGGGGTTAATCGGCGTGAGTTCCTAGAGCGTAAGTTTGGGTCCTCACAACAGTATGATCGTGTTGTTGAGGCCTTAGTGCATACAGGCAAAGGCGAAGGTATAGACTTTGCGCTGGAAAAAATTGACCGCACACCCAACTCCGCCAATTCCCATCGTCTCGTGCGTCTCGCCCAAACCATCGGGGCACAAGGCAAGGCTGTAGATGCTATATTTGCGGCTTACTTCGAGCGTGGCCTAGATATTGGAGACCCTGAAGTTCTAATTCGGCTTGCTGTTGAAATCGGCTTGGATAAGCAAGCTGCGACGACACATATGCTCAGTGATGGGGACCTCAATTCAGTATTCAATGAAAATGCACGCATGCATCGGCTTGGGGTAACAGGTGTGCCTTGCTACATCTTTAATGAAAGCAAGGCGATCTCTGGAGCGCAGGAACCAGATATCATTCTGCGTTTGTTAGATATGACCGCGGCAGAGGAAGCGGAACAGCCCACACTGCAAAGTACGGGCTGAACACGTTTCTTTCCCTAAAGTAACCCTCTAGTTGACGACACCGGCTTTCGCCATTTTCTCTAAAGCTTCCTGTTGAAGTTCCATTATCCTAGCTTTGGAGTCCATCGGTGCATCTGCAAATGCGTTTGGCGGATAAAAAGAGGTTTCGTTGTAAAGCGGTCGATACATTTCAATCCGTTGACGCAGCAAACGATTACCAGCGCCAGGTATACGCCGCTCCCGGCGCAAGGCTTCAACATCAATCGTAGCAGATGCGACCGTGCTTTCGCCTGGTCCGCCAACGTCGGCCAAGATACGACCATGGAAGTCGATAATCTTGGAATGGCCGAGTGTTTGGCCTTCTGGGATAAAGGTGCCGATCTGGCCAGTTGCATTTGTTGAAATGAGGTACATCATGTTCTCTGATGCCCTCACCTTTTTAGCCGACTCCCAGGCCCATTTATCAGCAGCTCCATGGTCCGATGTGGGGTGCAACAACACTTCAGCGCCGCGGAACATGAACATGCGCGCTGCTTCAGGGTACATGATCTCGCCGCACGGCATCATCGCCAGATTTCCAAGCGGTGTTTTGGCAACCGGGAACGTGCCCTCTAAGCCGTATTTGTCGAGATAAGCATCCATAAAATCATGAGGCGAAGCTGTATGAACCGTGTTGATGCGGCGATACTTGAGAATCACGTCTCCCGACGGATCAATCAGATAACTGCAATTAAAATAACGACCGGGCCAATCAGGATCTGTCTCATAACTGTTTGCTCCGATGTAACACTTCATCTCCTGTGCCGCTTTTTGAAGCTTTTCTGTTTCTGGACCGGGTATCTGAATGCACGCTTTCTCAATCCATTCATCGGCGCTTTCTGTCAATGGAAAGCCTGTTAAGGCAAATTCAGGAAAGAGCAGCAAGTGAGGACCGTTTCCTCGCGCTGCGGCTTTAGCCAATGTGACCCAACGGTCAAGGCTCTTGTGAATAATTTCCATCGCTTCTAAACGCGTGGTCGCGCTATTTACCGTATATGTGTAAACCTGCATGCATGTTGCGGTCCAAGGCTGTACCATGAATGGAGCTCCTCATTCTAATTTCAGTTCTATTTTTTAGTGCGTGGCGGAATCATGTCTTGCTTGGCCATGTTATCTAAGGCTTCCTCTAAGAGATCTTTAATCATACTTTTGGATTCCATGGGCTTATCCGCAAAGCGATTAACCGGATACAAACTTGTGGAAGCGTAAAGCGCCGCATAGGCTTCAGGACGTGACTGAGCAAGTCTGTTAAATCCACCCCGTGTTGAACGAACTCGCCGCAAAGCCTCAACGTCAATCAGTGATGAGCAGCGTAAGGACTCACCTGGGCTTGGGCCTTGCGTTAAAATACGACCTTCCCAGTCGAAAATGCGCGATTGCCCCGCGATGTCATTGATTCCGCGATATGCTTCTGGCATGCCACCGGCGTTGGCCGAAATCAGATAAACCATGTTCTCTGAAGCGCGGACCTTTTTCGCTGATTGCCAACTCCAGTTGTCATCTGCGCCATAATCTGACGTAGGATGCAAAATCACCTCGGCACCTCTAAATGCCAGTGCCCGCGCGGCTTCTGGATACATGATCTCCCCACACGGCATCATACCGATATTTCCAAGCGGCGTTTTGGCCACAGGAAATAACCCCTCTAAACCATGTTTCTCCATGTACTTATCGAGAAAGTCATGCGGAGACGCAGCATGCGCTGTGTTAATTCGGCGGTACTTAAGAATAATCTCTCCGCTGTCATCTATCAGGTACGAACAGTTGAAGTAGCGCCCCGGCCAGTCTGGGTCTTTCTCATAGCTGTTAGCACCGATGTAACATTTCTTCTCCTGAGCAAGTTTTTGAAGCCGCTCAGTTTCCGGTCCAGGTATTTCAAAACACGCTTTAGCAATCCATTCTTCAGCGCTTTCCTTAATCGGAAATCCCTGAAGAGCGAATTCAGGAAACAGCATGAGTTGCTTTTCTCCACTGCGACCGGCTGCATCCACAAGCTCAGTCCAACGATCCAGACTTTTGTGGACAATCGCCATCGCGTCATCGCGAGTGGATACGCGGTTGAGGATGTGAGTGTAGACTTGCATGCAGGTTGCGCGCCACGGATCAATCACTGTTGAATACTCCTGAATAGCTTAAGCGGAAGACGAGAGGATATTGCTCTCCCTAGAGATACGATATCTTAGAACCAGAATACCCTAGCATTCAGAAAGCGTCCGCCAGCCAATCAGCCAGCCACGAATGAGGCGATAACACAGCTCATTTCGCACCAAAAAATCTATAACCTGATAAATTGCGTTGCAATTGTTCAACGGCAGACTGCGCTACAAGAAGGAATACCAAAATGAAAAGAAGAACATTGCTCAAGTCTATGGTAGCCCCATTTATTATAGGGGCTTCTGCAACTATACTTCATTCACGCCTTTCCGCAGCTGCGACACCCCCCCTTCTCGACCCGAACAATCCTGATGATCTCTATGTCATTCATCGCAAGTTGAACTATCGGTTCGATACCGGTTTAGTGTTTTGGTATATACAAGCTGTTCGTAATGGTTTGGTCGACAGCGCGTTCACACCATTTTGGAATATGGACGTCGGTTTTATTGCAGCTGTACGCGACTTAGATGACACGCGATACGAAGTCAAAACCATGAGTGCTATTTTTTATACAGATCTCGAAACCGGCAAACTCATCGATAGTTTCGATAATCCCTATACCGGTCAAAAGATTCCCGTTCGCCAACCAACTCTTAGCGTTTCAGCCCGAGCGCACAACAAAACAGGACTCGAAGCGCGCCCCCCGCGCCCTGGTGTGGAGATGAAAGAATATGGTGATATCGGACCGGCTTGGGTGATTGGCGATGATGTCTGGTGTCAGGCAGACACCGGCTTTCGTATCGAGGCAAATGATGAGCGTCCGCAACCGACACAAGTGAACGACTGGTTCACCTACCATGGTTCGATCTCTGAGGTGTCAAATCCTAACGTCCAAAGTGCACAGGCAACTCAAAACTTCAATGACATCAATACTTGGCCCGCCTGGCTCAACATGGGAGATCACCCAGGCAACTACGTTTCTCGTGGTTTTGGCCGAAAAGTCGCAAGCATGTCAGCAATGCCAGAATCATGGCAAAAGCTTATGAAGAAACACTACCCAAAAGAGTTCGCTGATCCTCAATCAATAATTGATGGATAATACAACGTTCACTATATAAATTAGAAAAGTGGATTAATCTTGGGCCAAAGGTTGATTGTGGCCTTAATTAATAATCCATTACATAATTCCGGTTAGTGTGGTTAAACGTCTTAGATTCTTGCGATTGGCCAATAGAAGCAAATGCCCTCTAACTCTATGCTGAAATCTAACTCGTTCGCATCGAGTTCTAAAATCTTGCTGGTTGAACCGGACAAGACCAACCGGTCATTGCTCGCCAGTTTGATTGAGGAATTGCGGCCAGAGCGTTTTATGATCGCAAAATCATTGGCTGAAGCCCGTTCGGCCATGTCTGACCGTGTGGAACAATTTGATTGTGTGATTTTGGGTGTTAAAAACCCACCCACCAGCGGCTTTCATTTTCTGCAAGATATTAGAATTGGTGGTGTGCCCCGCACGCCAAGAAACACCCGTGTGATTCTCGTCTCCCCACCTCCCAATCGGGCCATGTTAGCTCTCGCCAAAGCTTTGGACCTGGATGGTTTCATCGCTATTCCTGTAACTGTTGCCAGCGTAAACAACACGCTGTCGGCAGCTCTAAAACGGCAACGGGAAGCTCAAGAGCCGGGCGTTTATGCCGATGTCAAATTGCCGCAACCGGTCAAGAAAAAACTGCCTGTTGAACAAAAGCACGCAACGCCAAATGCAAAAGTTGTGTGGAGTGCAAAAGAGAAAGAGAAAGCGGAACTGATCCGCTCTTTAAAAGACGGGGTCGCCGCAGACGCCTCTGCCCCGCCAGTACAGCAAGCGCAAATCGACAATATTCGATCCTTTTGGCTCAAGGACCTACTGCCAGGTATGGTGCTGGCGGAAGAGATACAGGGAGAGAATAAAGAACTTCTCCTCGCAACTGGAACTGTTCTAAACGACTCTCTCATTGAAAAGATCAAGAAATTTAGTGAACTAGGTATCTGCCGCTCGTTCTTAAAGGCTGGGTCAGCGCCTGAATAGTTTTAGGAGCATTGCTTAAAATCGTGAAGTCTTTTTCATACCAATGACCGTCACAATAATCGCAATTTGGAACACACCTGCTATCAAGAAGACTTGAGCTGCTTGGCCTACATCCAACAACCAGCCAAATACAAATGGCGCGATAACACCGCCAACATTAAGCCCTGTGGACACGAACCCAAAGACGGTTCCCATCGCATCCTTTGGGGTCACCGAACGCACCAGTAAATCCCTCGACGGAGCGGTTACGCCTGAAGCCAAGCCGGCGATGCACATCGCAAAAATGATCATGACAATCGTCATATCTAAGAGACCCATAGATAGAATCGCTATGCCAGCCGCGATCGTTCCCCAGATCGCGATTAAATCATGACGGGAGGTTTTATCGCTTAGAATTCCGCCAATCAGAATACCGGCGCTGCTTGCGGCCAGAAACGCCGTAAGGGCTAGATTCGCAGTTGCCAAAGGCATTTCATACATTTGGTCAAATGCTGAAACAGAGAAATAGGACACGCCGACATGGGCCACCGAGATGAAAAGCCAAAAGACAAAGCCCATCAGGATCGGAAGTGATAGCAACAGGATCGCCGTGCTTTTCAGAGACGGAATTGTTTTCACAGAGGGTGTGCCGTTTTCATGTTCTACAATTTCCTCGGCAAGCAAAGCCCCATTCATCTGTAATACGCCAGCCACCAGAAGCCCCGCGACGCCGACATAAATCACGGCGGCGTTCCATCCTAACGATGCAGCCAAAGCCACCATAGTCAGTGGCGCTAACGCGCTGCCCCCAAACCCCGATAACGTATGCATGCTAAAGGCCCGCCCCATCATATGGGGCGCAACAGCGCGGTTAAGGATAGCGTAGTCTGCTGGATGATAAACTGCATTCGCCAGGCCAGCTGGAACCATCATGGCAAGCAAAACCCAATACGATGGCACCAGCCCCATCACGATCAAGGCTAGACCTTGCAGGGCGACGGCTCCGGTCAACAGCTTTGGCGCATCAAGCCGGTCAACCAGCATCCCCATTGGCAACTGGGTTGCGGCACTGACAAGGTTAAAAACCACAATCAGAACGCCCAATTCGGTATACGTCACCGATAAGTCATCGCGAAGAAGCGGAAACAAAGGCGGCAGCACAAAAAAGAAAAAATGGCTGTAAAGATGCGCAAAACTCACCAATCCGGTCACCTTGACACTTTTTGTCGTTGGTGGCCCCGCGTGATGAGGCAAGCTGGCCCCAGTTTCTGTCATAACGATGCCGTCATCATCTAGTTATCAGCCAGTGCTTGTCTTACGTCCGTAATGGGTGTGCCGAGAAACAACACAAGTGCTGTCACCGTCACTGTGGCCCCAAAGGCAAAGGGAAGCCAAGGTATAAATTGATACAGCGCCGCCCCGGTTGCTGGCGCGAATAGAAAGGCTATGGCTTGACTAGAGGTCGATATACCCGCCAGTCGTCCTTGTGCCTCCGGGCCAGCTGCTAAAGATAGCGATGTATTAATTGCTGGCATAGAAAACCCCTGTCCTAATCCATTACAGATCATCGCAAACACAAACATGGTTTGAGTTGTTCCAAACCAAACCAGCCCGATCGAGATAAGCGTAATACTCACGCCCATGACAATGTAGGTTTTAGCGCTCTGATTCAGCCGCCGTATAAGAAATGCCTGCACGAATACGTTTGAAGCCGCAGCGCACATCAACCCCAACCCCATGGCCTGTGCCGCCGCAATGGGTTCAAGACTAAATCTGTCCTGAACAAAAAAACCAATGACAGAGAATGTACCGTAGGTTCCGCACATAAAACACACAGAACTGATTGCAATTCGCAGAATAGGCCCCTTAAGAAGATGGCGGTATTTCACGGCTACGTTGGCAGCACTGGACCGTGTTTTCGGTAAAAAAATGCGGGATGACATCACTGCAATGCACCCTGCTCCCCCAATGATATAGAACGGTGCCGACAAACCGAAACCAGTAAAAAAGGCTGATACAGACGGACCGATAATTGCGCCGGTGCTGGTGGCTGCCGTTAACATTGATATCGCACGGAGCCGATGTTCCCGGGACGACATATCTGCCGCCAATGCCATGGCAGACGGCGTCACGGCCCCCGCTCCCAAGGCAAATAAAGCTCTGGACCCAACAAGCAACCACAACATCATTATACCGGTAATGAGTCCGCTAATCGCGGCATCCACAATCAGACCAAACATGACCACGGAGACCACGAATACGATCCCGCCTATGACAATAACGCGCCGCCTGCCCCAGCTTTCACTCAAAGCCCCCCACATCGGTCCAGTAAACAGCATAAAAAAACCATGAACCGACATCACCAAACCAATTTGATAGTCAGCCATACCAACTTGACGCCCGATGGGTGGCAGTATCGTGAACAAAAAAGCCTGGCCCACGATCATGATCATCACCGCGTAAAATAAAGTCACGCTGACTTTTAAGGGCAACACGCCGTCTGTGGGGAAATTGGGTGGCGGACTTGGGATCGGAGACGTCACGGGCAACCTAGCTATCGCTTAATAGAAACTGATTTGACCGCTTAACCGATCAAATCACAAGAGTGGTGAGTGATCGGAAGTCATCTCACTCAAATATTACGCTTAGAGTTATACAAAACCCTCCATCATCTGCTGACGCTTACAAGAAAATAGGTATAGTGGCTATCAGAAAGAGAAGTGATAGCTGGAGATAGATTGATGACCCGACCTCGCCGCGGATATACAGATGGACCCTTTGGTCAGATTCACTATCAAGATACAGGAGGAGATGGCGAACCTTTAATCCTTTGTCATCAAGCGCCAATTACATCCCGTCAATATGACACCGTCTATCCGCTGCTCGCGGCGAAGGGCCTACGTGCCGTTGGTATTGATACACCAGGCTTCGGACTGTCAGATGAACCAGATCATGTTCCAACTATTGAAGAATACGCCACAGCAATTCCTGCTGTAATGGATGCCTTGAATATTCCAAAGGCGAATATCGCTGGCCATCACACCGGGGCAATGATCGCCACTGAAGTCGCGTTGCAATTTCCTGACCGTATCAAAAATCTAATACTCAATGGCCCCTCGCCCTTCACGCCAGAGGAAGTTGCACAATGGAATGCCTTTGTCGACGAGCATGAAAAAGGCTTCGTCCATAAAGAAGATGGCTCACATTTGCAGGAACTCTTTGCACGTCGGTGGCAGTGGGCATTACCAGGAACGGATCCCGCTTTGGTCACTCGTTATGTGGTTGAGCAACTACAAGGCTATGGTCCTTTCTGGTACGGCCATAATGCAGCTTTCGCTTACGACCATAATGTCACGCTACTGAAAATTACGCATCGAACATTAATTCTGATTAACACAGGCGATCTTGTCTACGAACACGCAAAAAAAGCACACACCATGAGACCGGATTTTGAATTTAAAGAGATTGAAGGTGGTACGATCGACATTACGGATCAAAAGCCAGAAGAATGGGTAGAAGCAGTCGTCTCCTTCATAACGGGTTAATTTATGTGACAGAGCTTTAAGTGATCAACCGGCTCGATCAAGACAAATCGTTTTTAGACGAAATTGAATCGCTTTAGAATTACTTACTCGGATCTATCTTGATCTGCTAACGCTCTATCGGCCAATATGCGCTGATCAATCAGATCAGATATTTTCATAATGCAACAAAACTCCAGAACAACTGATGTCGCCGATGAGCAAAATGCTCATATGGCCGGTTCATCCGCTGATGCGCCTGTCTCTGACTCCGAGACAAACCCGTTTTCAGAAGAACTTGATGCCGATGAAATCACTGAGGCATACCGCGCTCAACATTCACCTGAGTCAAATGATGTGGTCTCTGACTCATCTCATACTAAAAATGAGCCCTTGGCTGAAGACCACTCCCCAACTGAGTATGAATATTCAATTGAGCAAGATCTTGATGAACACGAGTGCCTGCTTGAAGAGAGCGGTGATACGATTCCGGTTTCTATTACAAACAAACGAGTTTTATTGATTGAAGATGATGATGATACCACTGAAATCCTGAAACAGAATCTCCAAACGCTCGGTATTACCAAAGTGAATGTCGCAACCAATGCTGAGGGCGCACTGAATTTGCTCGCAACAGATAAAGAAATGTTTCCAGACGTTGTAGTCCTTGAATTGGCCCTTGTCGGCATGGATGGCATACAGTTTCTGGCTCAACTTCGTGCGCACAAGAGCAAGAGACTCCAAAACCTGCCGGCGGTGGTCATTACAATGCTGGATAGCCCCAGCATTTTTCGACGGGCGGCGCGTCAGAAAGTCGGTGCCTTTCTGCGTAAACCTGTGTCTACAGAAGGGTTAAAAAAAGGGATTGAAGCCGCCTTGCGTGGCGACGTCGTTGAGCAACCCTTTAGTCAGCCCAAGTCATGGTTAGATGACGTTGATGAAGAAGAACTCAAAGAAAAACGTAACTCGATCAAAGCCAAAGCCGCAGCGAAAGCTCAAAAGAAGGGATTTTGGGTTTGGCTTTTAAACATACTTGTTCCATGGTCAGGGCGTATTTAACGCTGATGGACACCTGAGCTATGAAGAATTTAAGTCACATTTTCCTCGTTACCATTTGCAGTATCCTGCTCGGTATTTCCACTCTGGCACAAGCTCAAGACAAACCTGGCTTTCTATTTGTCAACGCCACAGTTACCGACTTTGAAAAGCTCGGCGTTTATGGCCGTGCTCTCCCCCCCGTTTATGCAAAATACGATGGTATTTATAGAATCTTTGGTGGCATCGGTCGTGGCGTTGAGGTTCTGGCTGGCTCCGCCATGCATGAGTCTGTGATATTCGCAGAATTCAAAAGTTTGAAAGACGTCGAAACGTTCTGGTGGTCGGACGAATATCGGGCCGTCTTTCCATTACGCGAAGGCGCAGGCATCTTTGATGTGGTGGGCCTCGCAGGCACCGGAGAACAACCTTATTCCGCCGAAAGCGGCATTCAACCAGCTTATATGTTTACCTTGGTAACCGTTAAAAACCCTGAGAAAACCCAAGCTTATATGGAAGCAACCTCAGACTTTACTGCAAATGCTCCAGGACGTTTAATCGCTCTCGCACGCCCTGCTGATATGTCTATTCTGGAAGGGCCGAAGCCTGAGCATACGATTGAGATCACTTCATGGCCAAGCGTGCAGGCGATTAAATCTTATCTATCTGATCCAGAATTCACAAAAGTGAACGCCCTGCGTGAAGAAGCTATGGACTTTACAGTCATGGTCGCCGAAGTGCCAAAACCAAGATAGCGTCTGATCTAAACCCAAGCTCCAAAGACAAACCAGCTTGCGCCATTACCATGCTTAGGCGCATCAACTCTACCGTCTATGAACGCTGCAAACTTATCTGCACCAAATGAACTGTAATTCGGAATAAGTGCCTGAACATATTTACCTGATTGAAATCCAGCACCTTGACATAGGGCCTTGATATCTTGATTGCGGAATTCTGCATAAAACGGCTCGTTGTTGTTAGAACCAGTATCCCAATCCAAATAAAACCCATAATACGGGTCAACTACAGAGTTAGGTGGCAATTCCATATGTATCATCAGTCCACCTGGGCGTAAGACACGGCGGGCCTCTGCAAAAATGGCCTTGGTCGATTTAACAGGCAACTCATGTAGAAAGAAACTTGAGGTGACGATGTCGAAGCTGTTGTCATCAAACTCTAGATGTTCGGCATCTTGCTGAGAAAAGTGTACAGCGCGCCCTTCGTGGGAGGCGACCGCATGTCCGAAACGCAACAGCGGTGCACCGACATCAATGCCATAGGCTTCAATATCAGGATACTCATCTAAGTATGGAAACAGGTTCTTCCCCGTGTTGCATCCTAGATCAAGAATACGCTTTGGCGCAAATTCAGGGTGCTTGAGTTTGAGATAGCGGGCGATGGATTGCCCGACACCACCTGGGTTTCCTTTACGATGCCTGAAGCCACCGCGAAAGACATCTCCGCCGAGGACTTGCACAGCACCTTGCGCCACGTCGTCTGACGTGTGCTCCGTATGAAAACAGCCTGGCATGAGATGAACATCCATCGCAGAAACGTATCTGGGTATTTCAAGGTTGGGATTGAGTCTGAGGGAACCGCCTGCGGGGTTCATATCGGCGGCAACACGCGCTACTTCAATCATATCCGGCAAAGCCCGTTCAACACTCTCTTGCACGGATGCCCAGACCATTTCTTGCGCATTATATCGAATAGAACTCCACATGCGGTAAAGCATGTTTTGCTCCATCGCTTTCTTCACGTCACGGGGCGTCTTGGGTTCCGCGCCATATACTTTAAGATAATGCGGTTTTATATGATCTTCGTACTCTTGCCGCATGGTGGCGGACATATTCACCATGACGTGTTTTCGTAGGGCACTGACGAACGCTTGGCGAGACTCTTCCCCTTGAGTCGTCCGGACCAAGGCAGAAATGTCACTCAGAACAGCTACACCTTGATCCGGCATAGGAGACGCCTTTAAATTTTAATGGCCTAGGTTTTCTTAACGCCCATCAAATTATAACGACTACGCCAGGCAGGCGGTCCTTCGCGTGTGACCTCGAAACCCGCATCAGCCATAACTTTGGGGAAATCAAAGCGGGCATACTCTTCACGCCAAACTTCCTCATTCCAGCGATGATCTTTCCACTGCGAGTAACGAATGTAAGCTGTGTTGGCAGAAGACGCTGAACCAGTCAGAAAATCAATGGGAAAGAAAACGCCACCGGGTCTTAAAATACGGTGGACTTCGGTCGTGACTAATTTTGATATTTGTTCCGGCAACTCATGATGAAGAATGTAAGATGCCACAATGTCAAAATGATTATCAGGGAATTTTGAATCCTCTGCCATGCGTTGTGCAAAATTTACATCAATGCCTAACTCTGCGGCGCGCATGTGTCCGTAGCGGACCATAGGCCCGCCGGCATCAATGCCCCACACCTCAGCACTTGGAAAACGCTCTTTGAGTGCGACCGCCAACTGCCCAATACCACATCCAATATCAAGGATGCGCATTACTTTACCGTCTGGGGGTTCCGGCACTTGGCTGCCTAACCGGGTATGCAATTCATCCTGATAATTTGTCAGCTTACGGCCGTTATAGAAATTATTCGTGCTGTAGTGATAAATATGGCCCGCAAACGGATTGCCGACATAGCCACCGGGCTGCGTGTGAATTTCATAGCGGGCGTACTCTGGGATTTCCATGTCCGGGTTCAATTCCAAGGTCCCTGGACCCTGCCCATCAAAGGCTTCCATTTCTGCCAAGTAGACTTCAGCATTACTCTTAAACTCAGTATCAAAGTTGCGATGCATAACATCATGCACACCAGTTCTATAGCGAGCCTCCATGCCTAAAATATGATCGCCTTCAATGGCGGCAAAGATATCTTCCATTGGTGTATCAGGAGACTCCGGATCAATTCCGGCCTTAACCATCAAGTCATCGAAGCGCTTTCTTGCGGCGGGTAGAGCGCGATCACTCCCCCAGGTTCTATAGCCCGTGAGAAAGTCATCTCGGCTCTCGACATCTAAATTCGCGAGACGCTCCAGTCGGCCGCGCGTGCCTCGAGGTTCGTTATCGAAGTCAAAAGAGCCTGATGCGGCGGATGCTGATCGACCTTTCAGCATTGAGGACGCAATACCCCCTAACCCAGCAAGAGCAGAAAACACAGTGCGACGGTTAGTCATATTTTATCTCCGGTTTATGCTGGCTTGGTGCCATAAATATTGCGGTTGCTATACCACGCGGGCGAGCCCTCTTTATTAACGTCAAATCCTGCGCGCTCCATATCACCTGCGAAGTCCATATCTTTATATTCTATGCGCCAAACTTCATTGTTCCAACGATGGTCTTTCCATTCTTGATACTGTGAGTAAGCCCCAGGCACGCCCCGTCGACCACCAGTGTAGAAATCAATGGGGAAATAAATCCCACCGGGTCTCAGAATCCTATTAGCTTCCTTGAAAATCGCACGTGACACGTCCGCAGGCACTTCATGGTGAACAATGTAACTCGCTACAATATCAAAGTGCCCTTCAGGGAACTTAGTATCTTCTGCCAGACGTTGAGCGAAGTTAACGGCAACACCCTGATCAACAGCACGCATATGTCCATAGCGCAACATCGGGCCACCAACATCAACACCCCAGACCTCAGCATTCGGGAAGCGCTCAGCCAGAGCCACGGCGAACTGCCCTAAGCCACAACCGATATCCAGGATACGCTTCACGTCTTTACCGTCTTCGGGAACGGGCAGTTGCTCAGCCAAGCGCGCATGATGCTGGTCTTGATAATTGTCCGTCGCACGCGCCGAATAAAATGCGTTTGTGCCATAATGATACAAGTGGCCAGCGAACGGATTTCCGACATACCCACCAGGCTGCATGTGTATTTCGTGCTTGGCATAAGTTGGAATATCCAGACCAGGATTTAGCTCTAAAGAACCCGGTCCAATCTTGTCGTAATCTGCCATCTCATCCAGATAGGTGTCCGCATCATCGGCAAAGGCGTTATAGAAATTCTTATGCGCGAAGCGCTGGCTATAAACCCGCATTAACCCTTCAGTGCCAACCACATGATCATCCGCTATGATCTCGTGAATTTTCTCCATCGGCAGTTCTTCGCTGGGATCATGACCACTGGCAGCAAGAACTTTCTCAAACCGTTCTTTTGCAGCACGTTGTACCGTCGAACCCCGCCAATTTCGAAACCCTGTGAGAAAGTCATCACGCCCTTCAGCATCCAAAGTCGGAAGGCGCTCTAAACGACCCAGAGCTCCACGTTTTTCAACATCTGGCAAGGTTACAGGTGTTGACGTATTAGCAGCCGCTTTCCGGCCCGTTAGCGCAGTGCTAATGGCTGTCGTCAAGCCAGCGGCGGCACCAAACAAAGTGCGGCGTTCCAACATAAGAAATCTCCCTATTCACGTTTTTCCTAGTATAGCGCCATTTATAGACTTGCGCGACCAATCTGGATGGACAAACGTACATTGTGTGAACACGCGAATAATCAACACCTCTATTCACGGCCTCAAACAAGAAAAACTGATAAGTTTCAGATAGTTGGTTGATAACCAAAGAGACCACATATGATACTTTTGCCCACCCCAAAATTGATCGAGACAGAGAATCCCGCTCACCTGGATTTTCTTCACCGCAAAATCCTGTACGCGCTAGATGATCGCCCGGTCTATTGGTGGAAACGGGGCACAAAATATGGCGTGGTCAATGGCGAAGCCAAGGCTATGTGGAATATGTGGGTGTTTTTTGTTCAGCGCGTTCTTGAGCACCGTTCAGATCGTTTTGATGTGACTTCACTCGAAGCCGTCTACCTTACCGATCCTGACACCGGTGACGTATTGGAAAACTGGTACAATTTCTACACGGATCAAAGACTGCCCGTTCCAGGTCAACTCATGGGGCCAGAAACACAAACTTTTCTGAGTGATGGCAGCAGCATTGCATCCAGCCCCCTGCCCGGCCTCGACATTAAACGTAAACATACTCTCGGCCCCGCGACTATTGTTGGTGATGATCTTTGGTTTTCATTTGACTCATCTGCCATCGTCACACGGTCACGAGACGGAGAAGAAAAGCGATTCCGGATCAATGACCTGGAAACCTTTAATGCTAAGGTCAGCGATGTTCTTGACCCAGATGTATTAAGCGCGCCGGCCAGTGCAACGCTCCATCTTATCTCAAGCTGGCAAGGCTGGCTCGGCATGGAGGGTTATCCAGGTAGTCAGGTGACACGATTGGTGGCGCGCAAGGCATTTCAATTTGATAACATTCCGGATGAACTGCAGCAGATCATGCACCGCTATCACCCTGAAATAGCTTCTGACCCTGTCTCATCCTTAGATCGCAGCCCAGAAAGCTTTGAAGACTAGTCTTCGATATCTCGTGCGACACGGAAGCCAAAGCCGGTTCCAGTTGTCGTGGCTAGAATACGCAGGCGCGTCGCCGGTCTCAGCAATCCAGGAAAGCCCGCCCAAGAACCGCCTTTCGCAACCCAAGCGCGGCAACTGCGCTTTGAAAAGGGTTTACCATCGCGGGGAATATCTTGATGCGTTTCTTCATAACAGTCAGCGGTCCATTCAGAGACATTGCCTGCCAAGTCATAGAAACCAAATGGATTTGGCGCGAAGCTTGCTGTCGGTGATGTGAAGACATAGCCATCATCGCAGTCTGCATATTGACCATATGGAATATCTGGAACATTAGGAACAAAGCTCAAATCAGCACCATTCTGATAGCTGCAAGCATTCGTCCATTCCTCACCCCAAAAAGTGGCCTGGGTTGCCGATGTTTGTCCGGCACGCGCGGCGTACTCATACTCAGCCTCGCTGGGAAGACGATACGACTGTCCCGTCTTCTTAGACAGCCAGTTGATATAAGCGAGAATGGCAGCACGGCGCACACAAGCAACAGGATGATCATCAGTCACCTCGAAGCCTGGATCCTGCCAATTTAACTTTGGTTGCACCGACCAACCTGAACTCGTCAGATGAAAACATCCAGGCTTAA
This sequence comes from Rhodospirillaceae bacterium, assembly GCA_040221475.1. Lineage (GTDB taxonomy): Bacteria > Pseudomonadota > Alphaproteobacteria > Rhodospirillales > Rhodospirillaceae > WLXB01. The sequence continues at coordinate 670,158 of JAVKEJ010000053.1, forward strand.
TTTTATAACCAGTGTCTTCAATAAACTCTGCAAACTGACCATAGGTTACTTCCATTTGCCCTAAGGCGAATGACGATGCAAAAACCACCTCAATCCGTGGACCTTCGTTCGCAGACATCCGATCAAGCATTTGCCATCGTCGGCCTTCTTCTTGATCGGCCCCGATGGTCACACTTCCCGGCGGCACCTCAATCATCACTGGGCATGTTTCACAGTCTTTGAAGGTGTTTCTTTCAGCCGCGACAATGGGCACGCCACCCATAACGAAGAAAAGCAAACAAACACCTAGAATTGAACGAAAAACGATTTTCAAAACTACCATGACTGAAGACGCCCTTTCCAATCGAGGAAAACGCTACTCTGCTCCGGGGTCAATTCGTCAATAACCGTGACCATGCCATCAACACTCTCCGATGGAGACCTAAAGTCCGGAACATCAAATTCTTCTAGTTTCTCAACTTTTACGCCTCCGGGGTGAAGGCTTGCGACAATTATACCGTCTGGTGCAGTTGCGCGGGCGACTGTAATCATCGCCATGTTCAAGGCGGCGTTGCTGATCAAATTATCAATGGCTGTCCCGTGGTACTTATCGGCGACTTCCTGAATCATATCCAAATCACGAACGTCAATACGTTCCACCGTTACGGTATTTGGGTAGCTTTGTTGCAAGTTTGCTAGAGTTTCTGGTGTCGTCGTCCGACGGTGTGTCGCAATCACAATAGCGCCCCTCGCCGCATATTGTTTTGCAAACTCAAGACCGATCCCACTGTTTGCGCCAGCAATGAGGACCGTTTCCGCAGATGCCGTTGACGCTAGAAGCATAAGAAAGGCACCGCCCAAATGTAATAATTTCAATGACGTGCTCCCAGCAGCTTTTAGAAATGCACGCGTTATTAAGCGTAACCATCTCTGCGATAAGAGTGTGAATATTCACCTTAGAAAGCTCACATTATGAACATTGACGGTCTTAGTTTTCGGTCTTAACCGGCTTCTGAACCGAGTCGATATAACTCGGTCCCTGATCAAACTCTGGAGAAACATCGAATACATCACTCAAGGTCCGGGCCCGCTCAATATAAGCATCATCTAAGTCATCGATAGAATTCAGCTTTGTACCTTCAAAATGCCAGATCAAATAGCCATCCACATCGGCCATATCGAGCCACCGGCTAAACTTACCTGTATACCAACCCGATGATGTCGCGCGCGCACTCTTATGAGCCTCGCTGAGAGCTTCTTCTGCTGGCGCGAAGTAAGTGTGAACTTCATAAATTGGTTTGGGTGCCACAGGCGCAAAGTTTTCCGTCAGGAACAGCCGAATGGTCTCGTTGTCCAAGCGCCAATCCAGTGAAACCGGTTTTTCCTCGTACATCTCTGGAAAACGCTGGCGCGAGATTGGGAAGTAACTACCCATAGGCGTAAAAACCTCGCCATCTTGCCGCCGCTGCATTGTAGACACCAATGGCGTTGCCCGGCCGGTGATGGGGTTAATGAACATGTCGATAAACTCACCCGTCACCGGATCAACAAAATAATTCAATGCCGATGGAAAACGCCGATACACACCCTCACCTTCGTTGCGCCACCACGATCTTTGAGCACCACGTGTTTGCAACAGGGGAACAACGCCGTCTTCGGTTAACGCAAACAACCTGCTTGAAGATTGCCAAACACTCTCACCATCATCCGTACGGCCCAAAATACGCACTTTAGCTTTAACTTGATTCTCCGGTGACTCTGGAAGCACCGAGACTGTTGCAGAAGCAGATTGAGACCAAATGGGGACGGCACTGGCCCCGAGCCCCAACGCGCCAATGAGTGTCGTCGCATCTCGTCGCGAAACCATACTTATTGCCCTATCTCAACAATATCCAAACTCACGGTTTCAAATATTGACCCTGTCACATCGCCAAACTTAAGATTCATCCTCAGCAAGGCTCGGTCTTCCTTAGTTAACAACACCTCCGTACCACTGAGCATCTGAAACTTGTCTGACATCAGCCTTGTGCCATCAGGTAAGGTGAACTCTTCCTCACCCAAGTATGTGTATTCAGATGTCACGATGTTTCCAATCATCGTCTCGTGCCGCGAACCACCCATCCAATACACACCGTGTGGCTGTTCACCAGGGGCATCGAAATCGTATTTCAGGAAGTGCAAGCCATCTGCTGACGCCGGCCCCGTCGCCAACGAGTCCAAGCCGTCAAACGCCTCAACCTCTTCAACAATAATCCCCTCACCCACGCGTTCAAACATAAGATCAGAAGCTGCGACGGACGCTGACTCTTCCCGCTTCACAACATAAGCAGAGCCAAGCACACCTTTGCGCGACCAATTGTTCATGTAAGCCTCTCGAGCAGTTCCGTCGGCATCGACCCAAATCATGGCGTGGCGTGCTTCACCGGCTCGAATGTTGTCGGAAACGACATGCATGTACCGGGATCCATCATCATGGACGTACATCGACCAATACTCCGAGGCGCATGGCGCATTATTCTTCATCGGTTCCCGGCACTCGGTCGTGCCACGAAGAATTTTTACAATGCCAGGTTTACGATCGGCCGGTTCAATGAACGCGGGTTGAGCCGTTGCTGATGTGGCAACAAGCACTATTGCCGTCGATACTAAAATCCCTAAACCAAACTGCATCCTCATACTCCCGAGTCAAAGTTATAGACTGTCCTCATAGTCTCAAAGTTTAGAATACGGACCCAATTTGAGTCCCCCAACAGATAAATAATGGTTAAATACCCAGCTGTCGGGCGCATTCTAAAACCCATAAAGCCACGCTCAACATCGCCGCAACCTTAAGTACTGGCGTTAAAGCGCCATTTCAGGCATGAAAAATTCAATGACCTGTGGAAACCAAGCTATGTCACAAACCATCATCGCCCTATCTAAAAGTCGGGCTCATACGTTTACTAAAACCCAAGAGCATTCTATCCGCCTGCTGGAAGGCTTGGGAGTTGAGGGAGACACCCATGCTGGAAAAACAGATCAACACCGCTCTCATGCCGCGCGCAACCCAGAGGCACCGAATCTGCGGCAGGTTCACCTCATTCACGCAGAATTGCACGATGAGTTGAAAACAAAAGGATTTAACGTAGGACCAGGTCAAATGGGCGAAAACATTACGACCCGCGGTGTTGACCTCTTATCCCTACCCGTTGGTACGCGCTTGCATCTTGGCAAGGACGCCATTGTTGAACTGACCGGTCTTAGAAATCCATGTAAACAACTCAACACCATTCAAGATAGGCTGATGCAAGAGACTATCGAAAAGAAGCCCGATGGCACAATTGTTCGCAAGTCGGGTGTTATGTCGATTGTTATTGCTGGTGGCGACGTGTTTCTTAACGATACTATTCGCGTCGAATTACCAGTTAAACCGCATCGGGCGATGGAGCCGGTTTAGTTTTATTTAAGGCCAGCTTCTTCCACCACAGCCAAGCACCGGTCACAAACAAAAACGGCATAATCAATCCAGACAATAAAACGATAAATCGCCCAAAGTTCCCCAATACTTCTCCGGAATGAATGGGAAAAGCCCAATCTTCCGCAAGGGCTAACCCAACCAACTCATCGGAGTTCCTGATCGCAGTCACGCGGCCCGTATGGCGCTCGAAGAAAACACGGTTCAAGGCACGGACGTTGGCATTACCCGTATCCAAAAAGGTCACAACCACAATGCTGCGTGCTAAGCGGATGTAGCTTAGATCCCGGATCGGGTCATTGGGGAATCTTTCACGCGCAACTTCAATTAAGGAATCAATCGGAACAGACTCACCTGAATGATCTGCGGACGCTCCTGCGGCTGCAAAAACACCAAAGCCACCAGAGTCATCAAGTTTGATTGAGGGCAGTGTGAGCAATCCGAAAATCATCTTTCCTGACAAAGCGACTACAAACAGTAAGAGAAATGCATACGCGCCACTGACGCGATGGAGGCCGAATAAAAAACGGCGTAACGGCCTTCTCTTTATCGCAAGTGCCTGCTTGAAAGTTTCACGGCGAGGCCACCATAAATACAATCCCGACGCACTCATTAACATCATGATCAACGCACCCGCATGTACGGCATTGATGCCCGGCGTTCCGGCAGAAACTTGCTCATGAAGTCTGAACATCAGCTCAAAAGGATACTCATATTTACTCCCCCATCCTGTAATTTCACCTGTGTAGGAATTCATGCTGACATACATATTTGGTGAAGGTGCGTTATCCCACACACGAATAAAATAGGCTTCGTTAGGCTTTTGCGGAAAAACGATGCTCAGGACATTATGCGGAATGTCTGGAAAAGTTTGACTGAAGGACTCGAGAACAGCCGAGATGGCCAGAAACGGCTTATTCTGCGGTTCAATCAGCATTTCTTCTGCATGCAACCAATGGTTCCCCGCATGCCGGTAGGCTACAGCCGCACCTGTAAGTCCCTGAAAGGCCAAAAATAGGCCAATGACTAGACCGCACCATAAGTGCACTTGAAACAGTACTTTCCGCAGCATGTGTTCCCCTTCCCCGAATTATCCTGTCACTGCAGTACCACAGTTCGCAATCCCCTTCTCACCGGCATACATGGGTCATTATTGATGACTCACCCTCCTATCTCAAAGATTACTCAAACCGCCAAAGTCATATGCTCAGGGACGATTGTCGCCGTTCTGTAACACTACCCGAAGCCATCTCTAGCGTAGGATTGCGCTTGCGAATTAAAATGCAGGAGTAGCTATGCTCTATATGGTGGTCGAGCAGTTCAAGGACGATAACGCACAGGCCGTTTACGAACGGTATTTCGATAAGGGCCGCATGATGCCGGAAGGCATGACGTATATAAGCAGTTGGGTCACGATAGACCTCACCCGGTGCTACCAAATCGTGGAGTGCGAAGATGAAGCTCAGCTCCAAACCTGGATGGACAACTGGACGGATCTGGTAGACTTCTTCATCCGCCCTGTTGTACCTGGGGCAGATATGATGAGAGCCTTTCAATCCTAGGAGCCTCCAAAATGATCCACGGCCAATGCCTCTGCGGCAAAGTTACCTACCAAATAGATGTGCCAGATGATCATCTCGGCGAAACCAATTATTGCTACTGCAATGAATGCAGGCGCGCCAATGGCACCGCTTTTTCAGCCAATGTTGCGGTTCCCGCAAGCAGCTACATGCTGCTCACAGGACAAGAGTTGATTACGGAATATGAATCTTCGCCAGGAAATCATCGAGCCTTCTGTTCGGCGTGCGGCTCACCTGTGCATGGTAAAAAAGGATCAGACCCAGACCATACTCGCGTGCGACTAGGGGGCCTTGATAACGCAGCCAAGGTCAAACCCAATTCACATGCATGGACCAGTGAAAAGCCTGCTTGGTACAATATCGAAGGTTATTTGAAGCGCTTCAAGCAGGCTGCGGATGGAACTGGCGGAACACCAACGTAATATAAACTCTGAAAAAAGAGCCGGTGATGCGATGCACCACCGGGTGAGTTAGACTAGACTATAAATCTTTAGTGTAAGTTTAGAGTTTCTGAGAACCGCGCCCGAACTCTGGATAAGCTTCCAAACCGAGCTCAGCTCTATCGAGGCCCATTTCTTCGGCTTCCTCAGAGACACGAATACCTATCAACATGTTCAACGCGAACCAAACTAGTGCACTTGCGATACTGACGAAAGCGGCAACGGCCAGAACACCAATAACCTGGGTGACGAAGCTCCCCGAGCCAAAGATACCAACAGCCAGAGTGCCCCATATGCCCGCAACCAAGTGAACCGGTATAGCACCAACCACGTCATCGATCTTGGCTTTGTCCAGCAATGGAACACTAAAGATCGCCAACGCAGAACCAATGGCCCCAACCACAATTGCCAACATATGGTTTTGCAAGTCAGGCCCAGCTGTAATAGCGACCAAACCGGCCAATGCGCCGTTAAGACACATGGTCAGATCAATTTTACCGTATAGCAATTGCGTCAAAACCATGGCCGTTACCACCCCAGCAGCCGCTGCCAGGTTTGTGTTCACGTACACAATCGAAATCGCGGTCGCATCCAAAGCACTACCCAGGGCCAATTGCGACCCGCCGTTAAATCCAAACCAACCAAACCACAAAACAAACGTCCCCAACGTAGCCAAAGGCAGGTTCGCGCCTGGTATGGGCCGGACACCGGTAGCCGTAAACCGGCCTTTACGCGCCCCCAAAATAAGCGCGCCCACCAACGCAGCCCATCCGCCACAACTGTGAACAAGGGTTGAGCCGGCGAAGTCAGAGAAGCCCATTTCAGAAAGCCAGCCGCCGCCCCAGGTCCAAGACGCTTGGATCGGATAAATGAGGGCGCTCAAAAGAACCACAAAGATCATGAACGGCCAGATCTTAATGCGCTCGGCCAACGTCCCAGACACAATTGAGGCCGTTGTCGCTACGAACACCATCTGGAAGAACCAGTCAGACATGACAGAATAGCCATTGCCAACGACGTCTGCTATTTGCTCATCCGTCGCGGTTTCGGCATTGATCAGAGCAAGCTCCGCCCCTGAAGAGTTATATAGAAAACTAAAACTACCAAAGTAGCTGCCGACATCCGTGTACATGATGTTGTAGCCGATAAGGTAAAAGACCAATCCAGCGATTGAATACAGGGCGATATTCTTGAGGCAAATGGAGGCGGTGTTTTTAGTCCGCACTAAGCCTGACTCTAACATGGCAAAACCGGCGGCCATGAGCATGACCAAAAAACCATGAACCAGAAATGAAAATGTGTTCAACACATATGCGGTTTCTTCCGATACAGCAGCAAATGCAGGTGTCACAACCAGCACCGCAATACCGGCAGAGGCCCCAAAAACCGTTCCGTTGCGCATGAAATTTGTCATTGCCATCACTCCCTCGACCGGCCTGAAGCCGGCATTACCCTTCTGTAAAGGCTGCAATGCAAACCACGTGCCAAATTGCTGCGACGCAACAGGGATGCGATTAAGCTATATTACTCAATAAAAACAATACTGTAGTACGAAGCATCGTAAGCGCTTCAATTGTTTTCTGGAGGCATCTCTCGTATTAATGCATAAAATATAGGCAAAAATATTTTATGCCTTATTTTTAAGCACAAAATACAGCTAATGCTCACCGCCCAGTATTCCTGTTTGCACAGAGTAATCGACCGCGATGCCATAATCAGGATCGTCATCTGAATCGACCATAAGTTGTCCGGCTCGGTTCAATAGCCGATGGCAGTCATGCGACAGGTGCCGAAGCTGGAGAGTCTTGCCTCTGGCCTCATACTTAAAAGCTACATCTTCGATGGCCTGGAGGGCAGACTGATCCACCACCCGGCTGTCCAGAAAATCAACGATCACGATGTCCGGGTCTGTCTCTGGTTTAAACAGTTCCGCAAAACCATCAGTCGAGCCAAAAAACAAAGGGCCATCAATCTTATATACTTTTACACCCTCAGTGGTTTCATCAATGCGGGCATGAATCCGGCGGGCATTATTCCAGGCATAGGTCAGGGCCGACACAATAACCCCGACGACTACGGCAATGGCTAAGTCGTACATCACAGTAACAGCCGTTACTAAGACGATAACAAACGCATCGTTCAGCGGAATCTTCCGCATGATCCGCAAGCTCTGCCAGGCAAATGTACCAATCACCACCATGAACATTACGCCGACAAGGGCCGCCAATGGAATTTGTTCGATCAAGCTTGAGGCCACGAGGATAAAAGCCAACAAAAACAGAGCTGCGGATAAGGCAGACAAACGCGTGCGCCCGCCCGATTTTACGTTAATCATCGACTGACCGATCATGGCGCACCCGCCCATGCCGCCGAAAAACCCAGTCACGGTGTTCGCAAGCCCCTGAGCCATGCATTCTTGCGACGCCCCGCCCCGCTTGTTGGTCATTTCACCGACAATGTTAAGGGTGAGAAGGCTCTCAATCAGACCAATCGCAGCCAGGATGACGGCGAACGGAAAGATAATCTTCAAGGTTTCTAAGTTTAGTGGCACCATCGGGATGTGAAACAACGGCAACCCGCCTTCAATCGACGCCAAATCACCGACACGAGGCACGTCTAGTCCAAAGCCGATCACCACCGCTGCGACAATCCCAATCCCAGCAAGCGGCGCCGGAATGGCCGTCGTAACCTTTGGAACAAACCAGATAATCGCCATGGTCAGGGCCACTAGCCCCAGCATCATGGCCAATGGCAGGCCGCTCATCCAAACTTTTGCCTCGCCCGCGACGTCTCCGGCAACCTGTGCTGGTACCTGAAACTGACTCAATTGCGCCAGAAAGATCACGATGGCCAGACCATTCACGAAGCCCAGCATCACCGGATGCGGCACCAATCGGATGAACTTCCCCAACCGGAAAGCGCCAGCCAGCAACTGAAGCACGCCCATCAACACCACCGTGGCAAACAGATATTCAACACCGTGCTGAGCGACCAGAGCCACCATCACAACCGCCAACGCACCGGTCGCCCCGGAGATCATGCCCGGTCGACCGCCCGCAATGGCTGTGATCAGCCCGACGATAAAGGCCGCATAAAGTCCCACCAGCGGGTGAACCCCCGCCACAAAGGCAAAGGCAACGGCTTCGGGCACCAAGGCCAGCGCCACGGTTAAACCGGCGAGAATCTCAGTCTTAATGCGGGTGGGAGTGAAAGTAGAAAGGCCGTTTGCCGTCCAATCGCCAAGAGGCAGGCGCCCCACGAAGGAGGCCAGTGTTGCTCGCGTCACGTAAATTCCAATATTGTGCTTGATGAGAGTGGAGGTCGTGTCAGATGTGACCCGCAGTCATAAAGGACTTATGCTGCAATGCAACAATTGAGTGTGGAAAGTTTTGTGAAGCGGTGTTGGTAGCTATCCTAAAATCAACAATTCAACTCCTACTCCGCCGCCCGCTTAACCCGCTCCGCAGCATCAGTCGGGTCAATCATCGGCACAGCGTCAATCACCCAGCCTTTGGCCGTGCGGCGCGCGGGGCTGGGAATGGCGTAAGCCACCTTCTTCCGGTCGGCCTCAACCTTATCAATGTCGATCTTCCAACCCTTAGCTTCCCAGCCTTTGAGAATCTCCCGGTAGCGGGCAATCGCCCCGTCTGCGGGGACAAAGATTTCTTTGGTATTGGTCGGTGGCGTCACCAAAGGGTTCATGGCTTCCAGAATCACGCCGTCCTGCCCGGCCACCACATCATTGCGGCCCATCATCCGCGCATCGTTTTCAGGTTCGATCACAAAATTGCGCAGGTTCACTAAATACGAGCGCGAATGGGTGTCATCAACCGGGGTCTTAAAACTGTACTGGTGAATATGTTTGTCGGGCATGGGGTTAATCCGCGTCACGTTATTTGTTGGCCCATGAGTCCAGGTGCCTGCCGTAATTTGCGCCACATGATCCCGGCCCGTGCCTGCGCGCATCTTCTCGTCTTTGAGCGGCGGCGCTTTGTAGGCCACCAAAAAGCCCGTCCCCCATTCCGTATCAACGATGTTTAATGGCGGCACATGATAGTCCGGGTCTTCGCCGGAAAATCCATGCGTGGGATGCACGAATTCATTGTGGGCCGGATCAAGCGCGTTCTCGACCGAACGTTGGTAATCAATCACCCAATCATAATGCTGGATCGTAGCGCGCCACCCCTCCGTTCCATATTCTGGAATCTCCATAATCGGAGGCCGTTCCGCCTCTGGCAGATCACCAAGGAAGACATGCACTAAACCGTAGCGTTCTTCAACCGGATAGGTATCTGTGCGCGCGCGCGCTGGCGGCTTACCGCCTGGACCAAGTGACGGCACTTTCTGACAGGCGCCTGCACCATCAAATTCCCAGCCATGATAGGGACACTGGACGCAATCGCCTTTGATTTTGCCGTTGCCTAACGAGCCACCCCGATGGACACAGGTGTCATTCAAGCAGTGGACTTGCCCTTTTGAGTCCCGGAAAAGCACGAAATCCAAGCCCAGCATGCGCACCTTGGTTGGCGCTTGATTGGTGATCTCGTCGCTCAGCCCTGCCGCGTACCAAAAGTTAATGAACATGCCGCGTCTCCCGATCGCTCACATCTGTTGTAGACAGAGCCTACGATAATATTTTGTCAGCCCAAAGTCCCTTTCGACAAGACCCGGTGGTGAAAGGAAAACTGCTGCCAAATGACTGTTAAGAGATTTCGGTATAGCTTAGGGTGCAGTGCAAAATAAGAGCATGTCTCACTGATTTATCGATGGTCTGTTTTCATTATGAATTTTGAAACCCAATATCTCGCCGCGACCAAAGCCTTTGATGCAAAAGCCTATGTTGATGCCACAAACACATATCTTGATCTGCTTGAAACGGCTAAGGATCGCATCCTCGAAATACTGGACAACAGCGCTGCTGCTCGGCTGGTGCACAGCGAGATGGCGATACAATACGGACTTCAAAAAACACTGATCAGACGCATCCAAGGCGATGATGTCATTACCATTGATCTTGCTCTGTTTACAAAAAACTTACCGCTCTGCATTACTTATGGTCCAAGCACCTGCTCGTTTCTTAAAAATTGGAAAGATGCATCCCCGACATTTCAAGCCAACATGAAAACGGCAATTGAGCGCTATCAGTACCTGTGCGAAACCAAACTGAATGGAATGCCCTGTCCTGATGTTGTGCCAGGAGATGTATATGCCGCTATGTGGGTTGCGACTGATCTCATTGACTTTGAACGCTATCTGCCAGACACAGCCGATGATTATGTAAACCTTGGGTGCGGGTGTGGTTTATTCGACAGCACCTATCTCAAGGGTTCAAGAAGCAATCTTCAGGCTCGTTTGATAGATATAGATCCAAGCGCTAAAAGCACAGTTGAGCAATTAATATTAGAGAACGATCTCTCCAGTGCTGTGTTTTTGGACCACTATTCAGGCGAGATGGAGACGCCGAGCTTAGTTGTATCAGTTCGCTCTTGCAGCTATCTCTACGACGCTGACACTTACGATGTGTTGTTTAAAAAGATGAAACCTGGCAGCTGCGCCTTGTTAGATGTCGGCAATGATCGTGAAGCAAAGACGACAGCCTATTTTGAATCCCTTGGTGCAACCGCCCACCATCATGAGCGCCTAAATAATACCAGCGTCCAGCTTATCAAATACGTATTTTAAGACACTTCCTAGGATGCGAGAGCGCGGCCTGAAAACAAATTAAAAGGTGTAGAGAATACCCATACCAAACAAACCTTGAAAATCGTCACCATCCTGCTCAACAAAAGGAGCGTTCTTCGCCTCACTGAGCAATAGTTTTGCCTCTCCGCGCACCACCAACTGCCACTTCTCAGACAAGTCGTAAAAACTGGTCAACCGCACCGCCGCTTCTTCAAAGCCCGCACCTGGACTATATGCATTATACCCTGTCGCTGCGGTGGCACTCAAAGGCACGCCATAATAGGCATTCATATATGTTCCGTTTTTCCATTCCGTTGCGATCTCTGGAATAAACTCAAAAGGACCTGTCCGGATAATTGTTCCGACTGCGGCTGATAAACCCACACCCCCATGCCCCCCAGCGACTTCGTGCCGGGCTCGAAGTCTGAAGGCCACAAATCGGGCGACACGACCTTCAAAGGTAAACCCCACATCTGCGCCCGTCGAGATATCTGGAAGCCGGAATGCCTTGCTGTCTACACGCGGATTCCGCCCCGTAGAGATTCCGGCTTGGGCAAGAATCCGACAACACTCATTACTCCAAACTTTGACGCGAACACCCAGCGGATCAATCCACACATCATCTTTATAGCGAATCTGAAATACCGGTAGCGCTCTTATTTCGTAGCGATCAGAACCGGAGAAATCAGGTGTAGTGCCGATCGCTGCACCAACTCTTACACGCCAATCCTCATCCGAGAATTTTCCCATTTCCGAAAGGTAATCAGAAAAATCGTCGTAAGCCGACTCTAGCGCATCAAGGTTCCAACCTTGCGCCTGAGCGTTGCTTGAGACTGCTGTGAGGACAAAAATACTCGTTGCTACAAAGAGGCCGCTGCTTTTACTTAACCGGCGTCTAGCTTTAACAAAAAGACACTTCAACACGAACGGTAACCTTCCTTAGAACACTATTAAAAGCGTCCCACCCCCTACAAAATGCACGCATTTCTAAGGACAACGCAAGCGAAACCGGCAACCAAAATCTAGACCATTGTTTGCTACCCCGGAATGGTCGCCAACTCCGCCAATTGCGCCAACATTTGCTTAAGGCCAGACATCCGTTCATCGACACCATACCATGTGCGAATGATGACAATTTTATGATCGGGCCGCACTTTAACTGATCCGGCTTGTTGGCTGATGAATTCAACCAATCCAGCCGGATTGGGAAACTCGTTCTTAAACAAGGTCAAAACTGCACCTTTTGGTCCAGCATCAATCTTCTCAACATGAGCTGAGCGGCACAGTGCTTTGATCGCAACAACCGTCAGAAGGTTCTCAACTTCATCCGGAATTTTACCGAAGCGATCAGCCAACTCGGCGGCAAAGTCATCCACCTCTGCCTGATCCGCCAAATCCGCAGCGCGGCGATACAATGCTAGGCGCGCGCCCAGATCTTTCACATACGTCTCCGGAATAAAGACCGGTGCGCCAAGTGTGATCTGTGGTGAAAAACGCGTCTCAGTTTCAGCTGGTTCCCCAGAAGTACCATCACGTGCTGCACTCACAGCCTCTTCCAGAAGCTGCTGGTACAGTTCGATGCCAACTTCCTTAATGTGGCCGGATTGTTCGTCGCCCAGCAGATTCCCCGCCCCGCGAATATCCAAGTCATGACTGGCCAAGGAGAAACCTGCGCCCAAGCTGTCCAGTGTCTGCATTACGTCCAGGCGTTTCTCCGCCGAGGCGGTCAGCTTTTTATTCGCCGGTACGGTTAAGTAAGCGTATGCCCGGGTTTTGGAGCGGCCCACACGACCGCGCAGTTGATACAATTGAGACAAGCCAAACATATCAGAGCGATGAATGATGATGGTGTTCACACGTGGCAGATCCAAGCCGGATTCAATGATGTTTGTCGCCAGCAGCACATCATATTTCCCATCGGCAAAGTCGGTCATCACGTCTTCAAGTGCCGCAGGCGCCATTTGCCCATGGGCCATTGTGAAGGTGATCTCTGGCACAAGCTTGCGAAGTTCAGTGGCAACTTTATCTAAATCCGCGAGACGCGGACAGACGTAGAAAGACTGTCCACCGCGGAATCTCTCCCGCATCAAAGCCTCTCGAACAACCACCCGGTCATACGGTAACAGGAAGGTCCGCACAGCCAATCGATCAACAGGGGGCGTCGCAATCAGGCTCAAGTCCCTGACACCTGTGAGGGCCATCTGTAGCGTACGTGGAATGGGGGTCGCAGTCAGCGTTAAGACGTGCACGTCGGCTTTCAACTGCTTCAATGTTTCTTTGTGGCCCACCCCAAAATGCTGTTCTTCGTCGACAATAAGTAAACCCAGATTGGCGAATTTGACGGACTTGGCCAGCAGCGCATGGGTACCAATCACAATATCAACACTGCCGTCCTTCAGACCCTCTCGCACGACCTTGGCATCGCTGACGGTCACCAACCGGGAGAGTTGCTTCACTTTCACGGGAAAGCCTTCAAAGCGTGCTTTGAAATTAGCATGATGTTGCCGCGCCAATAAGGTTGTCGGTACAACCACGGCGACCTGAACGCCCGTCAGCGCGGCAACGAACGCAGCACGCAATGCAACTTCCGTTTTGCCGAATCCCACATCTCCGCAGATCAACCGGTCCATGGGGCGACCTTTTGCGAAATCATCCATCACATCTGAAATGGCACGCAATTGATCATCTGTTTCGGAAAAGGGAAAACGCGCGCAAAACTCATCATACGCCCCTTCTGCAGGCGCAAAGACTTCAGCCGCCTTTAGTTCCCGTTGCGCAGCTATTTGAATTAATTGCTCCGCCATTTCGCGGATACGTTCTTTGAGTTTTGCTTTACGCGCCTGCCAGGCCACACCGCCAAGCCGGTCAAGCACGGCGCCCTCTTGCTCAGAGCCAAAGCGCGAGAGCACGTCGATGTTTTCAACAGGAACATACAGCCGGTTGTCGCCGTGATAAAAAACTTTGAGGCAATCGTGCGGAGCACCACCAACATCCAGTGTCTCCAAGCCACCATAGCGTCCGATGCCATGCTCCAAGTGAACGACCAGGTCCCCTTCCCCCAGTTGCGAGGCATCGGCGATAAAGGCTTCCGCCTTGCGGCGGCGGCGCACGCGTTGCACCACACGCTCACCAAGAAGGTCCTGCTCTGTGACCAGGGCTAAAGAGTCCGTTTTAAATCCACGACTCAAAGGCAGAACAACGATGGCTAAAGCGATATCGTTCTGTGAAATCTCAGCAAAACTGTCGATACTTTTTGCGGTGGCAAGACCATGCTCATGCATCAGCCCAAGCAGCCGGCGTCGCGATCCGTCAGATTGCGCCGCCAGGATCACTTTGCGGCCAGCCGCGCGTTGTTCAACAGTGTATTTCTTTAAGGCATTATAAACATTGCCTTCAGGCAGGGCTCGGATATCGGCGAAATCCCGGCCCGGCTGCCCACCCGCATCCGTGGCTGTTGTATCCGCGTCAGCGCGCGCAAAGGGTCGCAGATCAATCGCCGCATGAGCAGTCAATTTACGTGACCACTCTGCCTCATCTAAAAACAATCGTTCGGGCGGTACCGGATGATAAGCAAACCCACCTTCTTCCAAGCCAATTTTAGCCCCGCCGCTGGCCGGATCAGCCATGCGACGGCTCTCATAGTAATCTCTGATCAGGTCGAGACGACCAGCAACCGCTTCTCCCACCTGATGATCTAAGGACACAGTGGCCCCCGGAAGATAGGCAAATAACGTCTCTAACCCAGGATGAAATAATGGCAGCCAATGCTCCATACCCGGATAGCTCTGACCATTCGATATCGCTTCATAGAGCGAGTCAGAACTGGAAACAGCACCGAACAATTGCCGATACCCCGTGCGGAAGCGCTCAATGGCCTCACGAGAGAGCACCGCCTCACTCATCGGCTTCAGTCGCAGTATCTTGAGAGTCCCTGTTGTACGCTGGCTTACGGCCTCAAAAAGTCTCAGGCTGTCTACCTCATCACCGAACAGATCAATCCGCACCGGATCATCATGACCCGGCGGAAACAGGTCCACTAAGCCACCACGAATGGCGAATTCTCCGGGCTCCATAACCTGCTCAGCACGCTGGTAGCCTGTGCTGGTTAGTTCACCCGCCAACGCATTCACATCCAGCTTGGAACCTGGTTTGATCTCCCGGACCATCCCCCGAAAAGCAGATACAGGCGGGACACGCTGCAACATGGCGCTTGCTGTAGTGATCAGCAGTTTTGGTCCACTCTCCGCCTCCTGACCAACAGCCGCGAGACGCAACAAAACATCCATACGCCGAGCCACGACGTCAGCATGCGGTGAGACGCGGTCATAGGGCACACAATCCCAAGCTGGAAATTCGTAAACTGTGACATCAGGAGAAAAGAATTGCAGGCTATCCTTTAAAGTAGCCAAACGGATGTCGTCGCTCACCACATGTAAATGACCCTTGTCGCTATTGCGCGCCAGATCGGACAAAACCAAGGCATCAACGCCTTCTGGCACTCCCGCAATGGTGCGACGGGTGAGGGATACAACGTCGTTCATTATATCAATCCGCTAACAAGCTTTGGTGATAGGCTTTCAGGCGTTTTAGGACAGCCGCCAGCTTTCCAGTTGGCATCGGTTTGCGGTCCTGCAGCCAGTCCATCACATCCGTATCGGTCTGGTTTAAAAGGTCTTCCAGCTGATCAAGCTCCTCACCAGCCATCGCTGCGACATTCTCTGCAACAAAACCGCCGATAATCGCATCAGCCTCCTTGGTGCCACGATGTGTGGCACGATAGATCAGGCGTTTCCGTTGTATTGCGCGGTCCATACCTGAATCACAGCCTTAGAATCCAAAACTCCGGCTCAAGCCATATGAGGTATAGATTCCCAAGGCTGCCGGTCCGAGGCAGGGTATAACCGTCTCTGAACAGCTTCGCAATTGAGCAAATCTCGGATATTCATCTCTGATCATGGCCTTACGCCCCACCATTTTGAATCCGCTGTTCGCATCCGTTGAAAGTCTGGCCGGTATCGGGTCCCGTATTACCAAGTTTCTGGAAAAACTCACCGGTGACCGGCTCATTGATCTCCTTTGGCATCTGCCGAACGGTATCATTGATCGCCGGTTCGCTCCTAAAGTCGGTGATGCGCCAGCCGGCCGCATTTGCACGCTAACGGTGGAAGTTTTGGCGCACAGCCCGCCGCCAAACCGCAACTCTCGCCTGCCTTACAAAGTGATCTGTGGCGATGAGACGGGCAAGATCACCCTCACCTTCTTTCATGCCAAAGGTGATTATCTGAACCAGACCTTGCCCGTAGGCGAAACCCGCGTCATCAGCGGCAAGGTTGAGGTCTACGATGGCCAGCGCCAAATGGCTCACCCCGATCATATTGTTACAGAGAGTCAGAAATCAGCCATACTGCGCGTTGAAGCGGTTTATCCGCTCACTGCTGGGCTTTCTCCAAAGACTCTCGTCAAAGCAATCCATGGGGCTTTAGACAAAGTACCTGATCTGGCCGAATGGCTCGATCCGGCTCAAATCAAACGAGATGAATGGCCGGGATGGGCAGAGGCTTTACGCAGGGTGCACCACCCTGACACGGGCGCAGAACTCGATCTCACCAGTCCCATTCGTCGACGTTTGGCCTACGATGAATTACTGTCCAACCAGTTGGCACTGGCTATCGTCCGGAGCAAAGCGCGGCGTCTTGCCGGACGAGTCATCAAGGGCGACGGCCAACTTCGACAAAAAGCCCGTGCTGCCCTGCCCTTTACTCTCACAGGCGCACAAACCAGAACACTTGGCGAGATTGATAAAGACCT
This sequence comes from Rhodospirillaceae bacterium, assembly GCA_040221475.1. Lineage (GTDB taxonomy): Bacteria > Pseudomonadota > Alphaproteobacteria > Rhodospirillales > Rhodospirillaceae > WLXB01. The sequence continues at coordinate 687,101 of JAVKEJ010000053.1, forward strand.
GGCGTCCGAGCACAGAATGCTGCGTTTGCTTCAAGGCGACGTCGGCAGTGGAAAAACGGTTGTTGCGTTGATGGCCATGCTCTCTGCCGTTGAGGCAGGAGGGCAAGCCGCCCTTATGGCGCCAACGGAGTTGCTCGCACAGCAGCATCTGGCCACTCTGAAACCTCTCTGTGCCGCCTGCGGTGTCTCCATTGCCTTCCTTAGTGGACGTGTCAAAGGCAAAGCCCGTGATGAGGTGCTGGACGATGTCGCCAATGGCACCATTTCTATCTTGATTGGCACTCACGCGTTGGTCCAAAAAGACGTTGCGTTTAAGGATCTGATGCTCGCCATTGTCGATGAACAGCACCGTTTCGGAGTCCATCAACGCTTGGAGCTGGCTCAAAAAGGCCGCGCTATCGATATGCTGGTGATGACCGCCACCCCTATTCCACGCACTCTCACACTCACAGCCTACGGTGATATGGACGTTTCCCGCCTGGATGAAAAACCGCCGGGTCGGAAACCCGTTGATACGCGCCTCGTAAATCTGGAACGCCTTACTGAAACCATAGCTGCGGTACAGCGAGCAATCGCATCCGGTGCGAAGGTGTATTGGGTTTGCCCCCTCGTCGAGGAGTCTGAAACCTCCGATCTGGCCGCCGCCGAGGAGCGCCACCGGCATCTCACTCACATACTTGGCGATACCGTCGCTCTGGTTCATGGCCGTTTGAAAGGCCCCGAGAAGGACGCGGCCATGGCGGCCTTTGCCGACACGCAAAACCCAAATAGCCCAAAGGTGCTGGTGGCGACAACCGTCATCGAAGTTGGTGTCGACGTGCCTGAAGCCACAGTTATGATCATTGAACATGCTGAGCGTTTTGGCCTGGCTCAATTGCATCAACTGCGCGGGCGCATTGGCCGGGGCGACAAACCTTCGACGTGTCTACTGCTCTATAACGCCCCGCTGACGGAAACGGCAAAAGCGCGTCTTAACATTATGCGCGATACGGAAGATGGATTTCTGATCGCTGAAGAAGATTTGCGCCTGCGTGGGGCGGGTGAAGTTCTGGGCAAGAGGCAAAGTGGCTTGCCCGAATTTCGTCTTGCCGACTTAGCCACACATGCCGACCTGCTAACAATGGCCCGGGATGATACCAAACTCATTTTGGAACGTGACCCAGATTTAAAAACCGAACGTGGCAAAGCCCTCAGAACGCTGCTTTATCTTTTCGAGCAAGATGCCGCCATCCAAACCCTGAGATCAGGCTAAGCCTTTTAGGCCGGCTTAATCACGTCATCCTGTCGTTCAGTGGGAACGCGCTTATCTGGCGGTGTAATGATGCCGCCTGAAACCACCATTTTAATGCCTTCTTCGACCGTCATGTGAAGCTTGGTCATATCTTTGCGCGGCACAAACAATAGAAATCCTGACGTTGGGTTGGGTGTTGTGGGCAAAAACACATTAACCATTTCATCCGCTGTCAGATTTTGCACTTCGCCTTTGGTTGTGCCTGAAACAAAGCCAATACACCACAACCCTTTGCGAGGGTATTCCACCAAAACAACATCACGAAACGCCGTCGACTGGCTTTTCAGTATCGTTTCAAATATTTGCTTGATCGCGCCGTAGACATTGCGAATAACCGGCATACGTTCCAGCAACATTTCTCCCCATTTAATGAGGAGGCGCCCTAAGAAATTAGCGGTCAGAAACCCGATGACCACCAGCGTTGTGAACAGAACGATCAACCCAACACCGGGCACACTGAACGGCAAGTAGGTGTTGGGGTTATAAGTGTCCGGCAGCAACCCGGTCACCGTATTATCGATGAACGACACCACCACGTAGGCAGCGTAAAAAGTTATAACCAGCGGCGCGGAGACCAGGATGCCGGTCAGAAAATAGTTGCGTAACCGCGCGGCCGGACCCATCTTTGGCGTAATCAGACCTAAGCCCTCGTTTACACCTGATTGATCATTAGCATCATTCATGTTCGCCCCCTATACAGTCTGGACTCGACTTAGATACCTCATTTACCGGCGATAACCTATGGACAGACTATGACAGATATATCCATGCCTAACCTACCGCAGGTGGGCGTCGGCGTTGTGGTCATCAACAAACAGAACGAGGTCTTGCTGATACGGCGTGGCCAAGAACCCAACAAAGGTCTTTGGACGATTCCCGGAGGCCGACAGGAAGTCGGCGAAACACTAGCCGAAACAGCACATCGCGAAATTCTCGAAGAAACTGGTGTAACAATAGCCGACCTGACCCTTGTCGATGTCGTGGACCTGATCCGCCATGACTCGCACGGAACTCTGACCCGTCATTACACACTGATTGATTATGTCGCAGGGTATGTCGCTGGTACTCCTGTGCCTGGCGGTGATGCGGATGCCATCAAATGGGTGCCTGCAGCAGATATCTCAGACCATGTGGAGTGGTCAGAAACCATTCGGATCGTCAAAAAAGCGATGACTAAGCTGGCACAGCATGATTGAGTTTTCCGGATAATCTGCCTACATAGTCCTATGTTTGAAGTTGATTACATTCCATCTGAAAAACCGCTGTTTAACGTGCGCCTGTGCACCAATAAGCGCCTAAACACAGATAAGATGCCGTCTTGTGGCGGACGTGGTAGCCGTGAAATGGCCGACAAAATTGAAGCCCTTCTCTTGGAGAAATCGATTCCTGCAAAGCTCATCCGCAGCCCCTGCATGAACAATTGTAAAGTTGGCCCAAATCTAAAAATCCAGGCGGCCGGTCTTTACAACAATCTCAGCGATGAACAAATTCCAGAAGTTATTGCAGCAATCGAAGCCGAAGTTGCCCGCCGGAAAACAGAGGCACAGACAGAACAGTGACTCAGTGGCAAGTCTTTGCGGCCCTAATTATCGGCGTTCCACTGTTATTATTTATTCTTGCTTCAATTCTTCCCTGCGAGGGGTGCCGCTTGAGACGGCAGCGCTTCGTTCGCGCTGTCAACAAGATGAGAAACAAAGAACCGGGTAAAAGCTAAAACAGTCCCATCACAGAAGCCCATCCACTTTGCAGATAGCCCATCATCGTCTCGGTAAAAAAGGCTGAAATACGATCCCATTGGGCATAGGGCCAGATAAAAGCCCGCACCATGGCATCCCCCATGGGCACCTCGGAAAACAAATCCTGAATAAAAAACCCGATGCCACTGATGCAGTAAAAGGCTTGAATCGTCCAAAAGTTGATCATGCCGCCCCCCGGCTTGCTATCAGGCTAACGCCAATTTAAACGTGAGCTATAGTCTAACCATAGCGGCTTTCCTGGCACTAAAAAAGCAGGCGTTTGATAAAAACTTAAACACCATCCTCATCCGGCTCGCGCACCAAGTCTGTCATGCGTTTTTTCAAGGGGGCCACTTCATAGCCTGGCAATTGATAAACCCAACCATCCGCCTTTGCGTTAAGCTCAGCAATCACGTCAGCCCAGTTCGGTTTGCTGACTTGCCCAGACTCTTCTTCGCCAGACACTTCAGAGGCTGGAACCTCTTGAGGGGCCTGGCCACGAAAACGCAGCCAGTTCTCGTCGCCGCTTTCAATCAGGTCGACGTCAATCGTGAATCCGTCAAACCCTAAAAAAGTTGCTGTAATGGTTTGATCAGCCGGGAAATCCACATCAGCCGCTTTTTTCACATCGTCAAGCAACAGGTTGGACAACACCCGTCCCGTATCATCCGCAATGCTGTCACGGCGCAACACCATATCTTCCGGAACATTCTCAACCGCATAATTGGCCTGTTCCGGTGTCTCTTTGTAAACCACCAGTTCCTCGCCATCGGGATGCACGATCCGAATGCGCTGAATATCCTTATCCTTGATGTCGGTGATCTCGCGGACCAACCAGTCGCGCGCCCGCGTACCCGGATTCAACTCGCCGGTGACAAGCCAAGCTTGCGGATCATCGGGCACCAGAATGTAAGTCCCGCCCTCGGTGCTGCCCAAGGTGAACTTACGTTTCCCGACCAGCAGCCGCGCCATTTCCGCACCCTCTGAATCAATCAACGCAACCTCTTTGGCCCGCGTGTCGTCTTTCACTTCTGGGTCAGCCAGGTCGAGGCGGTCATAGCGCTCAGCAAGTTTGGTCTTGGGCTCAATTTTCTCAAGACGCGAGAGCTTCACAACCAATTCGCCAACTTTGTCGCCTTGCACGGGATAGTTATCGCGCTCCACATAAACCCAGCCTTCGTCGGTGGCCTCCAGCGTTTCCACACCATCTTTGTGGCGCACCACAATCCGATCCAGATCATTGAGCGAGTCCAACAGATCCGGAAACACAACCGCTCCATCAAAGTCAGAGGATTCCATGGCCGGGCGGCTCAATATGGCCCACCCTGCAAGCACAACGGCAACAGCGGTCACACCCACGAGCGTTGTAAATCGAGAAGACTTCATAATCGCTCCTCCTTTCTAAGCTGAAGCTGTTGATGTGGTGGAGGCCGCTGCACGCTTGCGCCGCCAGACCGCCACAAAAATCATCAAAGCCCCAAAAACAATCGGCACCCCGGCTATATTCAGAAACTTTAATGTGCTTTCAAGACGATCAATGTCTTCCCGAAGGCCGCGCTGCACCTCACGCAATTCCTTACGGGTGGCCAGAATTTCGGATCGATAATTGGTGATGGTCAGTTGATCATCTTCGGTGATCGCGGCTTCACCCTGTCCATTCGGATTCAGTTGAATGGCACTGATGTCACTTTCCAGTGTCTCCAACCGACTTAGCAATTCTGTTTCTTTGGCACGGAACTGTTGCTCCGCACTCAACTGTAATTCCTCAACCACCGTAAACGGACGACTGATTTGCCCTCTTCCCCGCAAGGACGACAGCGCCGGTGTACCGGTCAGGTTTTCTAGGGCATTAATCAGAAACGCAGCATTGTCTGCGGTGGGAACCACCATGCGCTGTCCGAAGAAATTGCTTTCCTGAACCCAAAACCGGTCCGCCAGCATGTCCGCATCTGACACCACAATCACCTGGATTGGATCAGTCGCCACAGCCATATGCTCCGCCTGCGCTTCACCCTCCATTGGCGTGACATCATCGTCAGGACGCCCGTCCGGAAAAGCTGATTTTGCCAAGCCCGTAACCCGTGCGCCTAGAAGCAGTCTCTCACCTGACGGCACAAACTCGCGGAACATCGCGACCACATCCGGCAATCCCATGACTTTGTCGGCATCAATTTCCATGGACTCCGTGCCGGTTTGAATCAGCGGTCTAATATCAAGCCCCGAGTCCTCAGACACAGACAACACACCCGCCGTCGCAATGGTCAGGTTCTTCAAATCGCCTGTGATCGCGTCTTCCTGGTTTAAGGCATCCGCTTGCAGATTCATCCACGCCGGGTAGTCAGAAATCACAGGCCGACCGCCAGCCGCCGTGTTCACCCGCACCGCCGCTTGTATATCCGCTGCAAGCACACCGTCTTCCAGAGTCAGGCCCCAAGCCGTCAGCAGAGTTTTAACACCAGCCAAATCAGCCGGCGCTGGCATGCCGCCCGCCGGTGGATTGCCGGACTCTAAGTTCGGGTCCGCAAAAACGATCGCTTTGCCACCCCCTAAAACCCACTGATCAATGGTATAGGCTGCTGTCTCACTCAATCCGTCTGGCTGTGCCAAAACCAATACATCAATGTCTTCTGAAATCTGGTCCAGGGTCAGGTCCAGACGTTCCACTTCAAAGAAGTCTCGCATCTGATCCATAATCTGCCACGGTGGTGTTGGCGTGCCGCCCATCCCCCCCATACCGGGACTCATACCCCCTTCTACGGGCAGTGACGTGATGAGGCCAATTTTAGGCTGCTCGGGATTAGACAGCGTGTAAACCAACTTGGTCAGGTCGTATTCAATGAACGCCTCGCGTTCCAGATTAAAAAACGAAATCACTTCCTGGTCATCGGTTGAATTTGTCGCTGCCAAGCCGAAGTAACCGACCTCGCCCAGATTCCCTAAAGGCACGGCCTGCAACCCAAAGCCGACTGCCCGGTCTTCCACGTCAGAAAAAGGCTCGGGGTCAAAGTACTGTGCTTGCAACATGCCGCCCGACAATGCCGAATACTGGCTGAGCAAATCGCGCACACGCTGGAAATACACGCCATGGCGGGGGCTGGCTTCTGCCAAGTTCTGCGAAAAGTAGACCCGCACGATAATCGGTTCTTTGATGTCTTGAAAAACCGGAATGGTCTCTTCGGTTAGCGTGTAAACCTGCCCCTCCGTAACGTCCAAGCGCGCAGCACTGAACGTGGTTTGGGCAATAATGTTGACCGCCAAGAATAATACCGCGGCGACGATGACTGCGAAAATAGCCAAACGGCTTTTATCTGTATTTGTCATTATGCCCTCCCTAAGCCGCTTTCTTGGCGTCGACCGCAACCGTGGTTGCAAACAGCCAAAACGCCATCATCGATATAAAGAACACGGCATCGCGAAATTCCATAACGCCCCGGGTGACGGATTCAAATCGCACCAGGAAGCTCGACGCTGCAATCACATCGACCAAGAAACTTGGGGCCCAGGCGCGGAAGAAATTCAACACCAGGTCCAACCCGCTCATGGTGAACACGAAGCACACCGCCGCCGCCGCAATGAAGGCGATGATTTGATTTCGGGTTAAGGCGGACATGCAGGCCCCGATCGACAAAAAAGCGCCCGCCATCAAAAAGCTGCCCACATAGCTCAGCGCAATCACGCCATGATCCGGTTGACCCAAGTAGGACACCGTAATCCACAAGGGGAATGTTAACGCCAAGGCGATGCCACAAAAAATCCAAGCGGCCAGAAATTTACCAAGCACCGCATCTGCTGTGGTGATGGGGAGTGTCAGCAATTGCTCAATCGTGCCGCTCTTGCGCTCTTCTGACCACAGACGCATCGCCACAGCCGGCACCAACAACAAATAGAGCCAGGGGTGAAAGCTGAAAAATGTTTCTAACGACGCCTGCCCCCTGTCAAAGAAACGCCCGATGTAAAATGTAAACGCACCCGTCAAGGCCACAAAGATCGCGATAAACACAAACGCCATCGGCGTTGTGAAGTAGCCATAGAGTTCACGTTTCGCAATGATCCAAAGATTACGCATGGTGCTATCCTCCCGCTGTGATTTGCCGGAAGACGGCATCAAGGTCGCCGCGATGGACATAGAGTTGCGAATAGGCGACGCCGTTGGCGCGCAAATTACCGACAACGCCTTCAATGAGGACCGCACCGTTTTGTGGTAAGCAACGCAACTCAACCTCGCCATTGATCAACGGGACTTGCGTCACATCAGCCACACCGGCCAAGGTCTTTAACTGGCGCGTCGCAATTTCAGCCGTCTCTGACGGCAGCACCACACAAATCGCGTTATGTTCAGGCAACATGCTCAATAACTGGTCCGACGTGCCGTCCGCCAATAACCTCCCACTGCCGATAATCACCGCGCGGGTGCACACGGCTTCGACTTCTTCTAGGATATGCGTCGAGACAATAATCGCCTTCTCGGCGGCCATGTCTTGAATCAATGAGCGCACTTGGTGCTTCTGATTGGGGTCCAAGCCATCGGTCGGCTCATCCAAAATGAGCACCGGTGGATCATGCAAAATCGCCTGTGCCAGACCAACGCGCCGCTTGAAACCCTTGGACAGCACATCAATGGGCCGGTCAATCACCGGCTCTAAACTGACTTTGGTAATCACATCATCAATCTGTGATCGCGCCGCAGCTCCGGTCAGCCCCCGCACATCGGCAATAAAGCTCAAAAACGCGCGCACCGTCATGTCGTCGTATGATGGCGAGCCTTCCGCCATATACCCCAGCATGGATTTCACTTTGACCGGCTCAAGCGCAACATCGTAGCCGCAGACTTTAGCCGTACCGGAGGTTGGCGTTAGAAACCCCGCCACCATGCGCATGGTGGTTGATTTTCCAGCCCCGTTTGGCCCCAGAAATCCAAGCACCTCGCCGCGTTGCACGTTCAAGCTGATACCATCAACCGCAACGAACGATCCGAAGTGCTTTGTAATGCGGTCTAGCTCGACCATATTTTCCATGCTGCGTGCCTCCTTTTAGCCTGCCACCGACAGCCCGAAAACCGGAATACAGCGGAAGATTTGGCAGCAGTCATAAACGATTTCAAGACCCATGGGCACAGGAAAGAAGCGCAAAATCTCTCAAAAACCAAATCATTTCAAGACTGTAAGGAATTATAGCTAGGTATGGCAAAATCTGAACAGCAGCAAATGACGATCACCCTTGCACTCGTTCATGATTGTGCCTACCAAAGCAGTAGCTATGCGGTTCACTAAAGGTGGTTAAATGAAACATCTCGCTCTCGTCCTTGCTTTACTCGTGACCAACTTCTCGGCGATCGCAGACGATTTAACGCAAATAAGTCTGTCTGACCTTCGCGAAAAATACGCCGATGAAGGCACCCGCTATATCGACGTTGACGGGGCGGAGATTCATTATCGTGATGAAGGACAAGGGCCAGTGGTCCTGTTGCTTCATGCCTCCTTTTTCAATCTCAAGACCTGGGACCAGTTGGTCGACACCCTTAAGGCGGATCACCGCGTCATTCGCCTGGACTTCCCTAATGTCGGCCTGAGCGGTCCTGAAACAAAAGAGCCCCCGGGCGGCAAGTTTGACCTCATCGGGCGCAACGTCGAGATTGTGGAAGGCTTCGTTGAAAAACTCAACCTCGACACCTTTCACCTGATCGCAACCTCTAGCGGCGGCAGTGTTGGATTCCGGTATGCCGCCCAACACCCCGAAAAGGTGACGCGCCTCGTTCTCATCAATTCGGCGGGCATGCCGCGCACAGCGTCGACCGACCCCAACCGCGACCGTGGCGACACCGCCCAATGGGACGACATGCCGGTCAAACCGCTTGAGTACTGGTCCTATAACGTCAACCGCAACTTCCCCTCCGCCGCTGACGCGCCGGACTGGCTGCTTGAGCTTGCGTTCGACATTAACCGCCGGGGCAACACAACCCCTGCCTCAAAGTACTTTTTTGAGACTGGCGACCCGCAATCCATTCTCTCAGCGATACAAGCGCCAACTCTGCTGATGTGGGGCATGAGCAACCCAACAGTCGTACACCTGGAAGCGGATGTTATTGAGCATTGGATGACCGGCGCACCCACCGTTCTCAAGAAGTATGAAGGTCTGGGCCACTACCCCTACATCGAAGCCCCAGACCCCGTTAACACCGATATCGCCAAGTTTCTCGCAGGTGACTTTGATGATGAGCTGAGACAAACGCAGCGGGTGAAAGTGACGCGGTAGCTAGAACAGTCGCTATCGTCATGGCCAAATAGCGCAGCGAAGCCGAACAAACAACAGACCGCAGGTTCAGAGTCTTTAACCCCGCCCTGCCATCGTACTGATCGGATTTATTAGGAATTGGTGAGCCCAGCAGGACTCGAACCACCTCGGCGAAGCCGAACAAACAACAGATCGCAGGTTCAGAGTGTTTAACTCCGCCCTGCCATCGTACTGATCGGATTTATTAGGAATTGGTGAGCCCAGCAGGACTCGAACCTGCGACCCGCTGATTAAAAGTCAGCTGCTCTACCACCTGAGCTATGGGCTCTTAACTTGTGTAACCAGCTTGATCCGGCCCCAAGTGCGGCGCACCATAGGCAGCACCCTCGGGCCGGTCAAGCTTCTATGACGTTCACTGGGCAATGCCCAGGTATTTAGTGGGCAATGCCCAGGTATTTAAGCGGGAATGACCCTCAAAAACTTCAGGTTTGTCTAGTCGGCGTCAGCCATCACCTGCATCTGAATAATGCGGTCAGGATAGGTCACTGTGCCATTCCGCGCCGGATTTCCCTTGCGGATCTGATCGACGAATTCCATGCCCTCAACCACATGGCCAAAATAGGTATATTGACCATCCAGGTGATTTGCATCATCCAAAACCACATAAAATTGGCTGTTGGCCGAGTTAATATCAGACGCCCGGGCCATGGAGAGCGCACCACGCGTATGCTTCTCATCGTTAAACTCAGCGTTCAAGTTGGGCAGGTTTGATCCCCCAGTTCCGTCACCAACAGGATCCCCAGTCTGGGCCATAAAGCCCTCAATGACGCGGTGCCAGGTTAGACCATCATAAAAACCTGAGCGGGAGAGCTCTTTAAAACGCTCCACATGATTGGGCGCCAAATCCGGGCGCAGCGCAATAACCACGCGGCCATATTCCAGGTCCATATAAATTGTGTTTTCCGGGTCAAGGTCTGCCGGTTGCGCATTTGCTGCTGTTGTCATTGCAAAAAGGGCCCCCGCTACCCAACTGATCAAAGATTTCATGCCAAAGTCTCCAAAATTTTCCTGAGGAAGTTCGGCTTCCGATGCCGGTTTACCCAATCGCGCTGCGGCGCTCAAGTCTCGATTATAGGATAAAGTGTGGCGACTATTTGCCCTTGAAGGCATTGGCCACCTGCTCGGCCACCACCTTCGGCACAAAATGGGTAATATCGCCGCCAAATCTGCCGATCTCTTTGACAAAACGCGACGAGATAAACTGATTGCGCTCAGAAGCCATCAAGAAGGTCGTTTCAACAGCCGGATTCAGTCGCGCGTTCATGCCCGCCATCTGAAATTCATATTCAAAGTCGGACACAGCGCGCAGACCACGGACGATAACCCGCCCGCCAATCTTCGTAACAAAATCCATCAGCAGCATATCGAACGAGACCACCTCTACAGGCACACGGACTATTTCTGAGGGCAGCGCCGCAATTTGTGCGCGGCACATCTCCACGCGCTCTTCCAGCGTGAACAGCGGCCCCTTCCCCGCATTGGCGGCAACACCCACCACCAGCTTATCAACCACTTTTGTCGCTCGGGTGATAATATCCAGGTGCCCATTCGTGATGGGATCGAAGGTGCCGGGATAAACGCCAATTAAAAGTTGCGCCTCAGGATCACTCATCGTCTGAGCGACCTTGTTCGTCAGCCTCAGCCTCATCACCTGCCGAATCTTCTTCGTCTTCGTCCTTGCGCAGATGTGCGACCGACATAACCTCTTCATCAGCCGCCGTCGAGAACAAGGTCACCCCCTGCGTCGCGCGTCCGGCGATCCGGATATCCCCAACCGGAATACGAATAACTTTGCCCGCATCCGTGATCATCATGGCTTCATCGTCCGACTCAACGGGAAACGCAGCCACCACATTGCCGTTGCGGGCGTTGGTGGCAATGGCCGTCACACCCTGCCCGCCACGTTTGGTGATGCGATATTCATACGCGGATGTCCGCTTGCCGTAGCCTTTGCGCGTGACCGTGAGGATAAACTCCTCGCCCTCTGACATACGCGCGAAATCTTCGTCGCTGATGTTCGGCGCATCCCCTGCCTCTTCGGCGGCTTCCGCTTCGTCCTCGTCCATACCCCGCAATTTTCGCGACTGCTTGAGGTAGGCATCGCGGGTTTCTGTGTCGAACTCCATGTGATGCAGGATCGTCATGGAAATCACGGTGTCGTCTTTGCCCAGGCGCACACCGCGCACCCCAACCGAGGACCGTCCGGCAAACACCCGCACATCGCCAACCGGGAACCGAATGGCCTTGCCGGATTGGGTTGAGAGCAGCACATCTTTTGAGTCGTCACACACGGCCACGCCGACCAATCGGTCACCGTCGTTCAACTTCATGGCAATCTTGCCATTGCGCATCACATTGGTGAAATCAGACAGCGCATTGCGCCGGACATTGCCCGATGTGGTGGCAAACATCACATTCAAATCAGCCCAGGCGGACTCATCCTCGGGCAATGGCATCACGGTGGATATCGTTTCCCCCTCACTCAGAGGCAGCAGATTCACCATCGCCTTACCGCGGGCTTGCGGCGTACCCAGAGGGAGCTTGTAGACTTTGAGGGTGTACACCATGCCCGTGGTCGAGAAAAACAACAGCGGCGTATGGGTGTTCACCACATACAACGAGGTCACAAAATCCTCATCCTTGGTGGACATCCCGGCTCGCCCCTTGCCGCCGCGCCGCTGGGCGCGATAGGTCGACAGCGGTACGCGTTTGATGTAGCCGGCGTTGGTGACCGTACAGACCATATCTTCGCGCTGGATCAGGTCTTCAATATCGGTCTCAAACTCGTTGTACGAAATCTCAGTGCGCCGCGGGGTGGCGTACTCTTCTTTCATATCAACCAATTCCTGGCGCATGATGCTGTAAAGGCGCTCACGGGACCGCAGAATATCGAGGAAATCAACGATCTGATCGCCTAACTCGCGCAGTTCATTGTGAATCTTTTCGCGCTCCAAGCCCGTCAAACGGTGCAGACGCAGATCCAAAATGGCCTTGGCCTGGGTTTCAGAGAGCGTATACGCCCCATCGATTACTTTGCGATCCGGCTCATCAATAATTTCAATCAATGGCGCAACATCAGCCGCTGGCCACGCCTTTGCCATCAGACCCTCTCGGGCGGTTTGGGCATCAGGCGCCGCTCGGATCAGCGCAATCACTTCATCCAGATTGGCAACCGCGATGGCCAGACCAACCAAAACGTGTGCCCGGTCACGGGCCTGGCCCAATTCAAAGACCGTCCGGCGGCGAATGACTTCCTCGCGGAAGGTGATAAACGCCGTCAGAATTTGGCGCAGATTCAGCAGTTCTGGGCGGCCACCATTAATGGCCAGCATGTTCATACCAAAACTGGTTTGCAGCGGTGTAAATCGATAAAGCTGGTTCAACACCACATCGGCTTGCGTGTCGCGTTTGACCTCCACCACAACCCGCACGCCATTGCGGTCAGATTCATCGCGCAGGTCAGAAATGCCCTCAATGCGTTTTTCGCGCACCAATTCGGCGATCTTCTCAACCATGGAAGCTTTGTTCACCTGATAGGGCACCTCGGTGATCACAATGGCTTCCCGGTCCTTGCCCATGTCTTCGATTTCGGCCCGGCCACGGATCAGCACCGACCCCCGGCCCGTCGCATAAGCCGCCCGCGCGCCGGTTTGACCTAAAATAATGGCCCCGGTGGGAAAATCTGGCCCTGGCACCAAGTCAATCAAGGCTTCATCAGTGGTGTTCGGGTCATCAATCAACGCACAACAGGCGTTGATCACCTCGCCCAGATTATGGGGCGGAATATTGGTCGCCATACCCACAGCGATGCCGCCCGCGCCGTTGACCAGTAAATTCGGGAACCTGGCTGGCAAAACAACAGGCTCATAAACGGTTTCGTCATAGTTGGGCTGAAAATCAACGGTTTCTTTGTCGATATCGTCAATCAGGCTGTGCGCTGCCTTTTGCAGCCGCGCCTCGGTGTAACGCATGGCCGCCGGGGGATCGCCATCCATGGACCCAAAGTTGCCCTGACCGTTGATTAAAGGCAGCCGCATTGAGAAGGTCTGCGCCATACGCACCATGGCATCGTAAATCGCTTGGTCACCATGGGGGTGATACTTACCCATCACATCCCCGACGATGCGCGCTGATTTGCGGAAGGGCTTGTTATATTCGTAGCCGCTTTCTTTCATCGCAAACAAAATACGGCGATGAACCGGCTTCAGGCCGTCCCGCACATCTGGCAAAGCCCGGCTGACAATCACGCTCATGGCGTAATCCAGGTAGGACCGCTTCATTTCGTCTTCGATGGTGACGGTCGAAATATCGTAGGTGGGGGGGTCTTCTGTGGGTTCGCTCAAAATACTACTCGGTGGTAAAGGTAAGCCAATTCTGACCAATATCCGGGGCATCTATGCCGCTCAGCATATCAGCCTTTTCATACTCAAGAATTGGTGCCCTGCTCAAAGGGTCTAAAACGTTGGTATTGTTAATTTTCGATCCCAAAATGTACCAGACAGCGTGACATAAATCCAACCATCATACCCCCTGGGACGCCCCGATTGGACGATCGGCTTTTTGGCACCGCAGCAATATAATTAATCTATATATTTCAGATACTTAATAATATTTTCCCATACATCCGTGTCGGGCAAAAAATTGCATGGTCAGCGCAAAACAAGCCTACGCCGTCATCCACTACATATAGGGGACAGACTCGGGGTCTCTGAGACCTAAAATACAGCATAAATAGCGTGCTATTTAGCGTAGGTATTGAGATACCTTAGAACGGAATATCGTCGTCCATATCGCCGCCGGACGGACCTGAATCCCATCCGCCACCGCTGCCACCGCCATCGCCAGAAGGATCGGAAGCGCCATAACCGCCGCCGCCTCCAGCACCATCACCACGGCCATCCAGCATGGTCAGTTCGCCGCCATATCCCTGCAGCACCACTTCCGTGGTATATTTCTCTGTGCCGCTCTGGTCGGTCCATTTGCGGGTCTGCAATTGCCCGCAGACATACACTTTAGAACCCTTTTTGAGATAGCGCTCCGCAATGTCTGCCAGGCTTCCAAAAATGACGACCCGGTGCCATTCCGTCTTCTCTTTGCGTTCCCCGGTGTTCTTGTCTTTCCAGTTCTCAGACGTCGCAATGCTGAGGTTGGCAACTTTACCGCCGTTTTGCATCGAACGGACTTCAGGGTCACGCCCCAGATTACCAATGAGAATGACCTTATTTACGCTGCCAGCCATGCCGGAACTCCTATGAACTAGTGATGCCACACGATACTCAGCGCGGCACGCGAGGCAAGCATTATGCTGCGGCTCATACGATAAGTTTGGCCTGAAGTCGGCATCTGCCTGTGGATAATGTGGATAACTAATTGTTTTTACTTTGTTTTCGCTCCGAAAATGGTTGCTCCGCTATTCGCCACTGGTGTTTAATCCGGATCAAAGTCGCACGGAGACAGAGTTGGTAAAAACCAACCGCTAAAAAAACTATTATAGGGATGCAGCTAACGTGGATATGACGTCTCCGCAGGAAAATGCGCACGCCTCCTTGAGTCTGGAAGACGATCCCAATGGCGTGGTTGAGATTGAACTCAAGCTCACCACAAATTCCAAGAATCTATCCAAACTGCTCAACCAACTCAGCGCATCTTCTGAAGCGGTTAAATCTAGCCGCAAGATAACGCGCATTGTTTCAACCTATTTCGATACCCCTGATCGCCGGTTGCGTAACCGTGGCCTCACCTTGCGTGTGCGTCAAAAAAACGGCAAACGCGTACAGACCGTTAAAAGCGCGGGCACCGAATCCTCCGGCATGTTTGCCCGGCAGGAATGGACAACGCCGCTGGAGGGTAAAAAACCAGACCTGAACGCCATTGAATCGTCCTCAGTGCGCAATCGCATGGGCCTGATTCTGCCGCAAGAACTCAGCCCCCTGTTTAAAACAGACGTCAAACGCACCAGCCTGATCATTGATCACACAACACCCTTGGGTAAAACCGCTCAAATAGAACTGGCCTTTGATCAAGGGCGTATCGTTGCTGGAAAAAAAACCGATGAGATCTCAGAGCTTGAACTTGAGCTCGTGTCTGGCTCACCTAAAGCTTTGTTGGATCTCGCTAAAGTCATTTCTGGAATTGCTCCCACGGTCCTGAACCTGCACAGTAAAGTCAGTCGCGGTTTTGACTTATGTTACGGGACACATCCGCAAGCAGTGATGGCCCCAAAAATTAAGCTGCCCACTACGGCTTCCGTTGAAGAAGCCATTGTTGAAATACTTAAATCCTCACAGGGCCACCTTCTCGCTAATCGCTCCGCTGCCGCGCTCGGTCAGGACATCGAAGGGGTGCATCAAGCCCGCGTTGCGATCCGCCGCATTCGATCTGCGCTGTCGGTCTTTAAGGATTACCTGACATGCCCCGATGCGGAAAAAATAAAAAACGAAACGCGCTGGTTGATCAATGTGTTGGGGGAGGCCCGCGACCTCGATGTTTTTATTGATGAGGTCCTCCCCGCTGTTAAAAAAGACCGCCCTGATGACAAAGATTTATCAGCCGTTCTTCTGGCTGCACAAAAAGCCCGCACGGCGGCTTATCGAAAAGTAAAATCAGCCCTCACCTCCCGGCGCTATACCGATGCCATGCTCGCCACAGCCACCTGGATTGAAAATCGCGCTTGGCGTGAACAAGACAGGACTCATGCTCTTGATGCGCCCATAAAAGACGTGTCGTGCACGCTCCTTGCCAAGCGCCATCGCAAAGTCATGAAACTGGGCAAAAACTTTAAAACCTTGAGTACAGACCAACGCCATGAAGTTCGCATCGCCTTGAAGAAAGTTCGTTACACGGCTGAGTTTTTCTCTAGCCTTTATCCAACGGCCCTCACGCGTCCCTACATTTCAGCCATGCGTGGTTTGCAAAATGCCCTCGGCGCGTTGAATGATGTCGCGACAGCAGAAACCTTAACCGCCACTCTTGTCGCCACCGCCAAAAGCGGAACAAAGCAAAGCGAAGCATTGCGCATGGGGGCCGGCAAAGTCCTCGGCTGGCACACGCGCGCCGCCACGGATGCAAATGAAAATGTCGTTGAACTCTGGACAGCCTTTGCCAAAAGCCAGCCCTTCTGGCTGCCCGCTTAGATGCACGGGAAACACACCTAATGTTGTCTGTTCTGGTCGCCAACCCCAAAGGCGGATGCGGCAAATCCACGATCACCACCAATCTGGCCGCCGCCTTTGCCAACGGCGGACTCAAAACAGCCATTGCCGATGTTGACCCGCAAAAAAGTTCTCTCACCTGGCTCAAACTCCGTCCGGCAGAAGAAGCAAAAATATACGGATTAAACTGGCTCAAAAATGAGGGTGAGACCGTCAAAGGTCTTCAACGTCTGGTCATTGATGTCAGTGCGGGAATTGATAAAAAGCACTTCGACATGCTGCTCAAAGCCGCTGATGTCGTCGTCATGCCAGTCCTTCCGTCCGTGTTTGACGAACGCGCAACCGGCGCGTTTCTTAAAAAAATCGATACCCTGAAACCCATTCGCAAAGGCCGTAAGCAAGTGGCCATCGTTGGCAACCGCATACGCTCAAACACCCGGGCCGCCGCCCGCCTGGAAGAGTTCCTAGATAACGCCGGACATCCAGTGGTTGCACGCCTCGCAGACCGCAGCGCCTACAGCGAAATGGCGTGCCAGGGCCTTTCGATTTTTGATCGCGCAGCCACCTATAATGAACTCATCACCACCGACTGGGTGCCACTGATCAGTTTTATTGAGAACCAAGAGTAATCTTCCCAACACCTTGAGGAATAAATGCCATGATTGACCGCCGTTTTGCACTTACAGGGCTCGCGGCTGCCGCTGGCGCTGCAACCTTTGGTAAAACATCAACCGCTGTCGCGGCGACAAACAATGCCGCTGTCGCGGCGACAAACAATGCCGCAGCAGCCAGCTCAATTACCGCGATGGATAGACCGGTTCCGGGGCTCGGGCCGCGCATGAACATGGCCCACGCCTATAAAGTTATGGACCAGCTCAACATAGACGCGCTGATCGTTGGCGAAGGTTTGAACTTCTATCACGCAACAGGCTTTTGGCCCCTCACCCAACGCATGGGACACGCGCCCATGGCTTTCGCCATTGTCACGCGCAACGACAGCCAGCCGGTTGCAACCGTGATGTCGGCCTTCAATTACTATTATCAACTGGCCGACGTACATAGCAGCGACGATTTTGAAGTCTACTTGTTCACCGCGCCAACCGGTGAAGTGGATGACAATGGCAATCCCATCGCGGCTCCGGTCCAAGGGTTCCGTGATCTTCAGCAAGCCGAGCTCGATCGCATCGAAATCCGTCGCACCAGCTTGGCTGACGCTGCGGCTAAAGAAATCGCGGCACAGGCGGGTGCGAAATACGCTATGAGCAAAGCCTTGAAAGACTTCGGCCTGGAAAAAGGAACTCTGGCGGTCGATCACCCCAACGTGAAAGCCCTGCTGTCTGAGGCCGCCCCGCAAGCAACACTGGTGGACGCCGACACAGCTTTGCGCCGCATCCGCCCTGTCAAATCCGACCTTGAAATTACTCTGATGCGCCAGGCGTCCGCCGCCAATACGGAAGCAGCCCTCGCCGCCGTTCGGGCGGTGCGCGCCGGGGCCACCTATCAGGACCTGCGGTCTGTGTTTTATGCCGAGGCTGCGCGCCGTGGCAATCGCGGGGTTTTCATGGTCATCGACCGGGTCAGCTCAGAACTTTACGATGCCCCCTTCCAAGACGGTCAGGCGTTCCTCATTGATGCGGTCAGCGAGCAACACGGATATCATGGTGACTACGGGCGCACGGTCTTTCTGGGCGAACCCACCCGCGCTATGGCCAAAGCCACCACGGCTATGGGACAAGCATGGGATATCGTGCGCGAGTCTTTACGCCCTGGCATAACGTTTCGCGACATTATGCAAACCGGCAAAGAGGCTCTGAAGAAGATCGACGCGGATTACACCATCTCGTTCACACCACACAGTGTCGGCCTCTATCACACCGACCATGTTGGCAACGCGGGGGCAGCGGCGTTCCGTGAGAATCCGGTGTTGGAAAAAGGCATGATCCTGAGTGTGGATTGCCCATTGCTCGAAGCCGGCGTCGGCGGCTCCGCCCATCTGGAAGACCTGACCCTCATCACCGAAGACGGCAGCGAACCGATCCACGATATCGGCAACCAGACCATTATCGTCTGATCACAACCGTCAGACACTCGACATAAAAAAGGGCGTCCCGCGGGACGCCCTTTTCTGATTTAACTCTGCGGACTAAGTTTAGAAGTTAAATGTGGTCCGAATGCCAATCTGGCGCTTGTCCGGCAATTGAGCCTGCAAGGCGTTTTCCAGAACGAAGGTAAACGGTGGTGGGAAGAACCCAAAGCCAATGGTGTTGAAGTCCGTTGTATTAAACGCCTGCTTCACCGTGTCGTCGTTGAACAAATTGTTTGCGAACGCAACGACGCTCCAGTTATCAGATGTTAATCCAGCCCGCAGATCAACCATCCAATACCCCTGTAACTGGAGAATGTTGTCGGCTGTATCAAAGCGATTGGTTTGATACTGAACATCAGTCTCAATCAACCAGTTGATATCATCAACGAGAGGGCGTTCATAACTCGCTCCGAGAACAAGGGAGTGCTTCGCCACACCTTCCAAGCGGTTGCCGGTACGGTCAAGCTCACAACTGAGTGACGTGCCGACTGTAACCACAGTACAGTTGCCAACGGCGGCAATTGCAGCAACACCGCTGCTGTTGGTCTTGAAGTCACCGTAGGTCGCGTCAATGTAAGAATATCCGGCCGACAAGTTCATGCCCTCAACAGGCGCCCAGGCGGCATCAATCTCTAGGCCCTTAACCTCGGCAGACGACGCGTTAACAGTGCGTGTCCCAACCAGACCATTAGAGAGCTGAACTTGAGATGAGGTCTGCTTGCCGGAGAAGTCTTCATAATAAACAGCAGCGTTGAGGACGACCTTGCCCTCGTCCCAGGATGTCTTCGTTCCCAACTCATAAACCCACATGCTTTCACGATCAAAAGCAAACCCCTGTGGATCAAATCCGGAAGCGCCGGCGCCGACGGTGCTGATCCCCCCTGGCTTCGCACCCTTAGCGACAGAGCCGTAAAACAGCATGTCTTCGTTGGCGGCGTATTCAATCGAGAACCGCGGCGTGAAGAAACTGTCCGAAGCATTTGCCGGGATACTCGGAGAGGACGCAGGAACCAACACAGGGATAAACGGTGGATTAATACCCAAAGCATCAACAATACGTGGGCCTGATGGGCCAGCGATAAACTGCTTCTCATCCGTGTAGCGGCCTTCAACGTGCAGAGTCAGAGCTTCAGTAATGTCATACTCGAGCATACCGAAAGCTGACCAATGCTCTGTGTTTCTTATCCAGTTGTTCGGGTCAGAATCACCCACTGCCGCAAAAGAGGGGCCGCACGGAATAAACGGTGCAAATGGGAAGACCTGATTATTGGTACAGGCAATGTTGTTCGAATCCTGATCAACATTCTCATCCCAGTACAAACCGCCAACCATCCAGCGAAAACGCTCGTCGCCATTAGACTGCAGACGAATTTCCTCACTGAACAGGCGCGTATCAGTCGCAACACGGAAGATCGTACCAGAATTCTGTGCCGCAAAACTACCTTGCCTGTGGTTTTCAGTGGCCTGAGACACGTCAGCTTTGGCGTAATGGGTTGAAGAGATGAAGGAAGCAAATCCAAGATCCCAATCCAGAGTGCCAGCAATGCGGAAAATCTGACGCTCACTGCCACGGAACTCTTCACCCGTAATCGGGTCCTCAGAGAGCGTTAGGGCCGGCAGGTCTTTGCCGTCTGGCACCTTACCCACAAAACCACCGACAGACACAACGGAGGGACTGATCACACCATTCCCTGAAAAAGGAATCGTCGGGAAGGCAGACGTTGGAATCGCCAACTGCGTGTTTTGACCAACAAAGGTAAACGCCGATTGACCAATGTGGTCATCGGTGTACTCAGCCCGCGTCGTGAAAGAGACATCTTCGTTGAAGTTGGTGATCGACGACAGGGCAACACCGAAGCCATCGCTATCGGCGACATCTGCACCGGTCGTGGAATTGTCATAGAACCCATCAAAGTTCCATACCGAGGCATTGACGCCGATCAGGAATTTATCTTCAACAATCGGACCATACAGACCGACAGAGGCTTCCACTTGGTTGCGCTGACCGCCATTGAGCGAGACCTTGCCTTCCCATTCGTTGGTGGGCTTCTTGGTGACGTAGTTAATCGCACCAGCAAACGCCGAGCGACCATACAATGCACTCTGCGGGCCTTTGACGATTTCAACACGCTCAAGATCAAACAGGCGTGAGTTAATCAGCAGCGATCCGCCAGCGGATTGCACCGACTCAGACGACACGTCCACACCATCAAGCAGCAACGCCACGTTGGGACGTCCGCGAGACGGGGCGAGACCACGAATGGTCACCCGCACATCCTGCGGGAACGTGCCTTGGTCAACGGTCACCCCCGAAGTCAAGCGTGCGATGTCTTCAATGCTATTCAGACCTTTGCGCTCTAAGGTTTCTGCCGTGAAGGTTTTAATGACCAACGGAATATCCTGCAGGTTTTCAGACCGCTTACGTGTGGTCACGATAATTTCTTCAAGAGCCACCTGCGATAAAGCCGGTGCGGCATCCACGGCGGTCAACGCCCCAATGACTGCGAGTGATGCAGCTGTTCTTTTAAGCGATAAATGCGACCCGTAGGCCATTGGCGTATCCTCCCCAGGAAAACCGATTTTAAAATCGATATAGAAAAAACGAATAGATTAGTAATAGCCCTGCATACAATCAGTGGTTCCGTCATAAATCGGAAACCAACTTTAAGGGCATGACCACATAATGGTCAGGCTCTTTCGCGCCATAGCTCACTTCACGAGCTAGAACTATCTCTTTAATGGCCCCCATATTGCGCTCTGGTCACCGCATCAGAAGAAGAATTCTCTCACCCGCGACATTCACACGATTTTCACATGCCATTCGCCGCCTGAGTCAGGTATCAAGTTCGCCGATCAAGACATCCTCAACATTGTCTCGACCGTACAAAGGGTTTACACCAAACCCACACCAGAACATAAGAAGAACGTATCGTGCCCGCAAAAGCCAAAACCGCTCCCAAAACACCAGCAAAAGCCAGCGCTTCAAAAAAGACGGCCGCACCGCCAGCGCGGACAGGATTAAGCTCCGTCATCAGCGTCCGTGGCGCGCGCGAGCACAACCTGCAAGACATCACGGTTGAGCTGCCCCGCGACCAACTCGTTGTCATCACTGGGCTTTCGGGCTCGGGCAAAAGCTCGCTGGCGTTCGATACCATCTACGCCGAGGGCCAGCGTCGTTATGTCGAGAGCCTCTCGGCCTATGCCCGCCAGTTCCTGGAGCTGATGCAAAAGCCGGATGTGGACTCTATAGAGGGCCTGTCGCCCGCCATCTCCATCGAGCAGAAGACCACCAGCCGCAACCCCCGCTCCACCGTTGGCACGGTTACGGAAATTCACGACTATATGCGCCTGCTCTGGGCGCGTGTTGGCGTGCCCTATTCCCCCGCCACCGGTCTGCCCATCGAGGCCCAGACCGTGTCCCAAATGGTCGACCGGATCATGGCCATGGGCGATGGCACCCGGCTGTACCTGCTGGCCCCCATTGTCCGCGGCCGCAAGGGCGAATACCGCAAAGAGCTGGCCGACCTGCAAAAGAAGGGCTTTCAGCGCGTTAAAGTCGATGGCACCCTCCATGAAATCGACGATGTCCCGCCGCTCAACAAAAAGCTCAAGCACGATATTGAAGTGGTGGTCGATCGTGTCGTCGTCCGCGCAGGGCTGGAAAGCCGCCTCGCCGAGAGCCTGGAAGCCGCGCTGTCCCTCACCGATGGCATCGCCTTCGCCGAGAACGCGGATGCGGACGGCAGCGACGCCGACAGCCGCACCGTGTTTTCCGCCAAGTTCGCCTGCCCCGTCTCCGGCTTCACCATTGATGAAATCGAACCCCGGCTGTTCTCCTTCAACAACCCCTTCGGCGCCTGCCCCTCCTGCGATGGTCTCGGCGTCCGCATGACCTTCGACCCCGATCTGGTCGTCCCCGATCAAAGCAAAACCCTCGCCCAAGGCGCAGTGGCCCCCTGGTCCAACGCCTCCCCGCCCTCGCCTTATTATCTTCAGGCGCTGCGTGGCGTTGCCAAGATTCACGACGCCAACGTGGACACCCCCTGGGCCAAGCTGCCCAAGAAAGTACAGCAGGCTATCTTCTTCGGCAGTGGTGATGAACCCATCCTGATTAAGTTCGACGATGGCAACCGCAAATACGAAACCCGCAAACCCTTTGAAGGCGTCATCAACAATCTTGCGCGGCGCTGGCGCGAGACCGATTCCGCCTGGATCCGCGAAGAACTCTCCAAATATCAAACCAGCCAGAAATGCGAAGCCTGCGACGGCCACCGCCTCAAGCCCGAAGCTCTGGCGGTCAAAATCGATGGCAAGCACGTCAGCGAAATCTCGGACCTGTCGATCTCGGAGGCCCACGCCTGGTTCCAGGCGCTGGAGAAAAAACTCTCCGCCAAAGACACCGAAATCGCCCGCCGCATCCTGCGCGAAATCGACGAGCGCCTCGGCTTCCTCAACAATGTCGGCCTGGAATACCTCACCCTGGCGCGCAACTCTGGCACCTTGTCGGGCGGTGAAAGCCAGCGCATCCGCCTCGCCTCCCAAATCGGCTCTGGCCTCACCGGCGTCTTGTATGTGCTCGATGAACCGTCCATCGGCCTGCACCAGCGCGACAACGAGCGCCTGCTGCAAACGCTGCGTCGCTTGCGCGATATCGGCAACACCGTCATTGTGGTCGAGCATGATGAAGACGCCATCCGCACCGCTGATCACCTGATTGATATGGGCCCCGGCGCGGGCGTTCACGGCGGGCATGTGGTCGCCCAGGGCACCCCGTCCCAGGTGATGCTGAACAAGGACTCCCTCACCGCCGCCTACCTCACCGGCATCAAAAAAATCGACGTGCCGAGCCAGCGCCGCAAAGGCAACGGCAAGGCGATTAAAGTCATCGGCGCGGAAACCAACAACCTGCAACAGGTCGATGCCACCTTCCCGCTCGGCACCTTCACCTGTGTCACCGGGGTCTCCGGCGGCGGCAAGTCGTCCCTGGTGTTGGAGACTCTCTATAAAGCGCTGGCCAAAACCCTGCATGGCGCGCGCGATCTGCCCGGCCCCCACAAAAAGATCGACGGCCTCACCTACATCGACAAAATCGTCGACATCGATCAAAGCCCCATTGGCCGCACGCCGCGCTCCAACCCGGCCACTTACACCCAGGCGTTCACGCCGATCCGCGATTGGTTTGCCGAACTGCCCGAGGCCAAGGCCCGCGGCTACAAGCCGGGGCGTTTTTCCTTCAACGTCAAGGGCGGACGCTGCGAGGCGTGCCAGGGCGATGGCCTGATCAAAATCGAAATGCACTTCCTGCCCGATGTCTATGTCACCTGCGATGTCTGTAACGGCCAGCGCTACAACCGCGAAACCCTCGACGTCAAATTCAAAGGCAAGTCCATCGCCGACATCTTGGACATGACCGTCGAAGAAGCCGTGACCTTCTTCAAGGCCGTGCCCGCCATTCGCGATAAAATGCTGCTGCTGCAACAGGTCGGGCTGGATTACATCCACCTCGGCCAACAGGCCACCACCCTGTCCGGCGGCGAAGCGCAGCGGGTGAAGCTGGCGAAAGAACTCTCCAAGCGTGCCACCGGGCGCACCCTCTATATATTGGATGAGCCGACCACCGGATTGCATTTCGAAGACGTGCGCAAGCTCCTCGAAGTGCTGCATCACCTGGTCGACCAGGGCAACACCGTGATCGTGATTGAGCATAACTTAGAGGTCATCAAAACCGCCGACCACCTCATCGACATCGGGCCCGAAGGCGGCGCCGGCGGCGGCCACATCGTCGGCACCGGCACCCCGGAAGAGATCGCCAAAATCAAGGCGAGTTATACGGGCCAGTATTTGAAAGCCTATTTGGGGAAAGCGTAAACACCTCCCCCTCACGCGATCTTTCGACCCGCACTGATGTATTGTCATGCGTAACGTTATGCAATACAATATAAGGTAATATGATTCAGACTTTTCGTCACCGTGGCCTCAAGCGTCTTTACGAACGCGGCGACCGCAGCAAGGTCCCAAGCACCCTGCGCGACCGCATCGAAGATGCCATGGCTCTGTTGGATGTCGCCTCGTCACCGCAAGACCTTGATTTGCCTGGTTTTCGTCTGCATCCCTTGAAAGGCACGTTGAAAGGATTTCACAGCATCACCCTCTCAGGAAACTGGCGCTTGGTTTTTCGCCTTGTCGATGGCCATGCCAATGACGTTGATCTGCTGGATTACCATTGAGACAAAAACACATATCACCACAAGGATAAAACAATGCCGATGCACACCCCACCCCATCCCGGGCGCCTGATAAAACAAAGCTGTCTTGAGGCGCTGGACCTAACCGTGACCGACGGCGCGAAAGCCTTGGACGTGGCACGCCCAACCCTGTCGAATCTGCTGAATGGCAAAGCCGCGATCTCACCAGAAATGGCGATCAGATTAGAAAAAGCGTTCGGCGGCACCGCCGATGCCTGGGTGCGCCTTCAAGCGGCCTATGACCTCGCCATCGCCCGGAAGACGGAAAAGAAAATCAAAGTCAGCCGTGTCGCCGCCTGACGACTTTACCGGCACCCCGGAAGAGATCGCCAAAATCAAAGCGCGTTATACGGGCCAGTATTTGAAAGCCTATTTGGTGAAGGCGTAACAGTTTGCGGAAGACTTAACAGACGAACGCGCCAAGCCATCTCCCCCCCCTGTCATTCGCCGGCTTGACCGGCGAATCCATAATCTCTGTCACTTTTTTGTGACGTGAGTGATCCGAACGATAAAAAAGCAAACCCTCAACACCAAAAATATTGACATTTGTACATACATTTATACATACTAAGTGTGTGAGAACTGGAACATGACCAGCACAGTCACCGGCTTTGAGTGGGACGATGCCAACCGCGAAAAATGCCGCAAACACGGCCTAACGCGAGAAGAGATAGAAAGCGTGTTTCAAGAAACGGTCATGGTTCTGCCGGACCCGGATCATTCGATTGGCGAGCAGCGGTTCCGCGCGATTGGTCGAACAAACATTGGTCAACCAAACACTGTGCTAACAGACAGTCGGCCAGCAAAGGCAAATCGATATGTCTTCGTTGTGTTCACTTTAAGAATACGGAGCGGGCAAACTTACATCCGTCCCATCTCCGCCCGTTATATGCACCGGAAAGAAATTGACCGTTATGAAAAAGAAAATTCCAACCTTTAAGACCGATAAGGACGCAGAAGACTTCGTCGATAAAGCCGATCTGTCAGAGTACGATCTGTCCGGCGCGACGCCCATGCGTTTCGAGTTTGAAACCAAGGCCGCACGCGTCAACATGCGGCTGCCGGACTCTCTCCTCAAGGCGGTCAAAGCAAAAGCCGCCGCGCGCGGCATCCCCTATCAACGCCTGATCCGCGAAGTGCTGGAAAAAGCGGTGTCGCCAAATCCGTGAGGCGTGACGGATGCGAACGAAAAAAAGCAAGCGCCCCACCGGCACCCCGGAAGAGATCGCAAAAATCAAAGCGCGTTATACGGGCCAGTATTTGAAGGGCGTGTTGGGAAAGAAGTAGTCAGCTTGTATTAGGTTCAGGACTCCGCCAACGTGAAATTTAGTATTTCTATATCCGCTTCTGACAATTCTTTCTGCGAGACCATTAGTCTACGCACATCACTGACGGCAACATCAATGTCAAAGTTATCAATATATCCGCAAATTTTTTGTATCAGCGGTGCAGGCACGCCAACTTCTTCTAGAGCTTTCGTGTGACCTGGTAGTCCCCATGATGTTAGATCAGCTAAAAATTTACCGTAGTCACAATGGCAGTCTTCATATGGCAACGAATTAATCATATCTTGAAGCATTTGAAGAGGTTCAACAAAGGAGTACTCGGCACCTCTAAGAAAATTGAAGGCCAAGTCAATGCTCTCGTCAACATCGTCGCCGGTTGCCACATCCATTAAGAAATATTTCAACGTCGAGTTCTTTCTTAGTTTGTTTGCAAAATGTGCAAACTGTCTCGCTGATCTAACCCCATGTTTTTCGAATTCGACTCTCCCCCATACAACTTCCATACTTGCTAGCGATTTTGGATAATCACCATAGCCAGTCCATAGCAAACTGGTATTGCCAGACCCAATATACTCTCCTAGCTCCAAATATAATTTTTCAATCTCTGCTAAGCCGAATTTTGCGTAACGCTCCAGGATGATAGAAGGCACTTCCATAAAATTAAGTAATTCAGATTTGCGCGCTAAATTTCTCTCTGATAACACATCATTTGGCAGTTGAAGTATCGCTTGATCTGAAAGCTCGTCCGTGCCCTTTAATAACGGAATATCTAGTGCGTCATACCTAGGGTCAGGCGCATCATCAAATACGAAAATCCTGCCAACAAAGTGTTGGAACATCCGGCCTGCTCGGCCCTTAATGTTATCAAATGTAAAGCGGTCTAGCTTCCTAATGCTTATGTATTTGTCGTAAATAAGCACATTCTCGGCAACCGTATTCACACCTTCAATAAGCGACGATGTGCACAGAAGTATTTTGATCACACCTTTATTAAATAACTGCACCATTAAGTGGCCTACAGCTCTTGGAATCCGACCGTGGTGAATTCCAATTCCACGCTCCAATGAGTCTGCTAGATACCAGTTATCGTGATAATTATTTCGAAGCCAAACTGCAATCGTCTTCAAAAGTTTACTAGAACTAGAAAAATCCCTGTCAGCGAGTTGCCTAGACACAACACGAGCAGATTTTGGTGAGCGACAATAGACCAGTGATGACTCACCCTTGCGCTCTTTAAGTACTCTGGCCAAAGTATCTGGATCTGCTCCCTTTGGCTCAACGTGAATAATATCAGCGGCAACAGGTGAATAGTCAGTTTTTATAAATTCGAAGTCTGTTCGATTTTCGCTATCAACAGGGTTTTTTTCTATCGAGGGCCCGAGGAGATACACCTGTTTCGCGACGTCAATGTATTTCGCGAGCAATACGTTCAATGATTTGGCTCGAGTATCACCGGAAGTCAGGTCTAGCTTATAGAATTCATCTATTACAAATAGGTCAGGTGCTGGAATATCGGGCCTTTCAAGTATTCTCTCTTGCGTGCCAACAATGATCGTCGGCCCTGTTCGTAATTCTTGGAAATTCTGTGTGATTATTTGATAGTTTGGGAATCTTGTTGCTAGGGTCCTCCTTCTTTCCTCTAACAAAGCTATTGTAGGAACTACAATGACTACAATCGAAGGCGCTTTGGCCGCAATTAGAGCATCCACCAGCATAGTTTTTCCAAAGCTAGTAGGTGCCGAAAGAACGATGTTCTGCCCCCTCTGTAATTTTGAAAAGACTGATCGCTGCATCGAATGAAAAGTTAGTTCGGCAAGCCCGGGCACTTGATGTACTTCTCTAGCGATCTCATCTCTTACTGAACTAAATGAAGAAACATAAGGGAATAAACCTGCCTCACGAACCATAGCATCAACAATTAGTCTGGCACCCGGCAACACCTGCTCAAACTCTTCTGTTCGATTAAGAATTCTAACAACGATTTCTGCATCTTCCGATTTTCTGTGATCGTTGTTCATACAAAAGCGTGATGCCTTGTCCAGAAGACCTATGATGCCGTCTACCGTAGTCTCTGTATCTTGAATCGCTGAAATCATCTCTGAAGTATTCATTGAAACACCCTTAACTTCTTCACGAACTCGGCTTCTAAAGTTTCTTTGGAGACAAGGGGAACATAGATCGCCACTACCCTGACCTCTCTTGCAATAGCTGACTTCCCAAGCCTTTTTGAGATGTAATCAAATTCCTTAATGACAAGTTCGTTGTACTTCTCATTGTCTCCATCATAATCGCTTGCCGCGACACTTTCGGATGCAATTAGAACTGGAACTACAATGCGGCTAATTAATTCGTCGAGCGTGTTTCCATCTTCGAAAAGCCACTGCAACAAATCATAACCAGGAGATGATGGTTCAATTTTAGGGCCAATTAGTATCTTAGTTTCCTCAAGAAACCCCTCTTCAAGGTGGCCTTTGAGACTTGCTAGCGCTTTCTTGACCGCATCTTGTGTATCTTCATAAAATTTGGCTTCGCCAAGCCAAAGTTCAACTTCGTTTGATTCTTCAGAGTAGGTTACCAGGGCAGAATCAAATCCCGTCACTTGGTCATTTGAACGCATCTTGTAGAATAGCCGAGCCACAAATGTACGCGCGTCATATTCGGTTACTGCAAGTATATGCAGAAGCAGTTCTCCAATTTCTCCACGCCCTTTTGAAGCACTCTCTTTGAATACACGATAAGCTGCTTGTTTAATTAGGTCTCCTGGGTTTTCTAAACCAATATCTTCAATCTCGTTTGATCGGAGCGCAAAGTGGGGAAGCCAATTAATTAGATGCTCCGAAAGTTTTTTGACCCTCCAGTTTCCCAGTTCAAACCCGGCACAGGCAGTTATTCCTTCTACATCACCATTATCTTGTCGATGCAGCACAGTTAAAAATTTACGAGGAGTTTTTAGTATCAAGTCCACCTCACTTTAAACACTTAAGACGACACATTTTTTATACTATCTACTTTAAGTATTTTTTACTCAACCTGGAATATATCATTACCAGTAACTAATCGCAGGTCACTTGTGGTGGCACGTACCTGCCCCAGAACAAAGGGAACTCCCCCATACCCCTCGCAAACTTTTCTCTCAGTCTTGCGGCGAAGGCTATACTACAACTCCACCTCCACCTTATGCGTCTCTGCCGCCGCGGCCCATTCCGCGTCGTCTGCGGCGGTGTCTTCATAGTATTTAAAAAACGCAATCACATGGCCGTCAGGGTCGACCACGCCAAGTTCCATATAACGTAGGCGCGGCGTTATGACCTCGCCCTCATCCCCTGCTTTTTTCGTGGCCTCTTTCTGCGCCAAGATCGGTCCAATCACTTCACTGCCGTAGGCTGTGGCCCGGTCTGCAATGCCGAGAATGTCGCTGGCTTCAAACAGCACGGTGGTCACGCGCGGAGTCTGCGGCACCTCAAAGGGCGTGTCCACTTCGCGCAGGGCAATGCCACGCGTCTCGTTCGAGGTGTTGAATTGCGCAAGCCGCCGCCGCGTGCCCTCGGCCGTGTTGAACAACTTGTTGCCCATGGTGGTCTGGTCCAGGCTATACACTTGGTCCACCGCATACACTTCCAGGCCGATCACGTTTTCATAAAAATCGATGGAGCGTTTGAGGTCACTCACAAACACCAGCGCACGTTTGATGCGCAAGGTGGTGCCTTTGAGTTTACCTTCCGCCGGATTTTGATTGCGCGTGCCCTCGGGCAGCGGCGGGGCCTTGGTGTATTTATGGGCGTAGTTGGGGTCGTGCATGAGATCATGCTTGGACTCCTGTTTCGGATCATCCGTCATGTCTGCTCTCTCTTCATTCAATCCGCTTGGCACAACTCTACGCGCATTGGTGGGCGACCAAAAGCCTAGACCGTTTACGTACACGCGCCTAACCTTCAGATTGTTTTTTCCTGCGTGACCCGCACGTAAAAATATGGCCTCATGGCTTCAGATGAACCTCAGTTTGCCCACTGAACGGAGAACAGCCCCCATGAAAACAATCCCCATGAAAACCACTTTTTCCACACCCCTCGTCGCGCTCCTTGTTCTGACAACCTCTGCTGTCGCCCTGGCGCAAGAGCTTCCCGCGCCCACCGGCGTGCCGGAGATTCCGCCGCGTCCCGATAAAGGCGAAATGAGTTTCTTCATCACCAGCGTCGGGCTGGGCGATGGCGCCAACTTAGGGGGCCTAGCGGGGGCCGATGCCCATTGTCAAAGTCTGGCAGAAGCCTCGGGCGCGGACGGTGCCGCCGGCAAAACCTGGCGCGCCTATCTCAGCACGCAAACCTATACAGACGCCCCCGGCATTAATGCCCGCGACCGCATCGGCACCGGGCCGTGGTACAACTTTAAAGGCGTGCGTATTGCCAAAGGCTTGAGCGATCTGCATGGCGATACGCTCGACGAAGCCCGCCACGGCAACATCCTCAACATCAACACCGCGCTCACCGAAACCGGCGAGCGTGTTCCCGGTGAAGTGAAAATCGTCGGGCAAGAGGGTCGCAATCAGCATGACATCATCACCGGCACGCGCATCGATGGCACCGCCTTTACCGATACGCTCGATCGCACCTGCCGCAACTACACCAGCAACAGCCCGGACGGCAGCGTCAACGTTGGTCACCACGATCGCCTGACCACCTTCACCAGCATGTCGTGGAACGATGCCCACGCCAGTGTGGGGTGCAGCCAGGAGAACCTGGTTGCCACCGGCGGCGCGGGTCAGTTCTATTGCTTCGCCGTTGATTAAAACGCCTGATTAAACCGTCATCTTTTTGAGACGACCCTTCATCAAAGGTATCCCATCGCCATGACACTTCTCCGCACGTTCTTCGCCATCGCGCTTTTCGCGGCCACGCCCATGCTCTCCGCGTCGCCCACCCTGGCCGCCAATACGGGCGTGCTGGTGATCGGTGGTACTGGGCAGTTGGGCTCCTACCACGTCAATCAGTTGTCCGCTGCGGGCGAGCGGATCATCGTGCTGGCGCGACCCTCCTCGACCTTCGAGCGCCTTGAGGGCAGCACCTACGAAGTGGTGATTGCCGATCTGATGGACGCCGACGCGGTGAAGGCCGCCATTATGGACGCCAAGCCCGCTGTGATCATCGATGTCTCTAATGTGCCTGGCATTCGCATGGAGGACGGTGACAGCTTCTACTGGCGCTCCATGCGCACCCTGGTCGCGGCGGCTCAGGAGGCCGGTGTCACGCAAATCATCCGCCACAGCGCGCGCGGGGCCAGGCAGATGCTGACCCAGCCCGCCGCCATGTTTAAGGATCAACCACAGATCATCAATTATCTGCGCGATGTGGCGCGGGCCGAAATTGCGTTGGAAACCGCCAGCGCAAACTCTGATTTGGAATACACCATCATTCTCAACAGCAACCTGCCGCCCGAGCCAGCCACCCCCACCGGCAATGGCGCGTTGGTGGACGACCTGACGGTGGATCTTGGCATCACGCGCTCTGATTTGGCGCGCATCACCAATCCGTGCATTCTCAACCCGTCCTGTTATGGCAAAACACTGAATGCCGTCGACGAGACCCTTGCGGAACGTCAATAAAGAACCACGAGACGCTTGCGACGCGTCCGTAATAGAAGCGGAAACGCTGCCGTCGGCCGCGTGTAAATCTGGCGACTGAGGGCGTTTGCGCCTTATGGCTTTCGCACACCTGACTCCCGCCCTGCGTACTGCACAAAGGCTGAAAGTTTGGCCAGCAACGGTGCGCGCCGTGCTTCGCTGAGATGTTCGCGCACCGCGTTCAGCAATCGGGGCACAAACATAAACAGCACGATGGTCACCAGCGTCAGGCCCATCACCGTCGCCCGCCCAATCGTCATATCGCCTTGCGCCAGGGTGATCACCCCGGCGATGCCATCCAGCAGCGCCATGCCCAGGCAGATCCATACATAGGTCAGGGAGAGCTGGACCCCGGCGCGGTTCCACACGAACTCGGCCACGGCGATCAGTTCGCCGGCCACCCGATGAAAGGAGCCCTGCATACCATCGAAACTTTCGGCCTCGCCGCCCCCCTCTGCTGGGATGGCGTTATCGTCTTGGCTCGCGTTCGCATGCCGTGCGGGCAAGCGGGGCACAAAAAATGTGCGGCCATCTTTGCTGCTGCCCGGTCCAAACAGCGCGTTAAACTGGGCTGTGTCGATATCTGCCGCGCGGAGGTCTTGGTCCTGGCCCGGTGCCCGGCCGCGCTCCAGCCGACCATCCGCATAGACCGTGTAGCCACGCGGACCAATAAAGGTCCCGGCAAGCCAGGACTGAAACGCAAGAAATAGGCGCATGAGCGGATCGACGTTCCCAGAATTCAAAAATTGGCTTTAAACACGGGCGGCCGTCACGACCACGCCGCGCCACAGCGCTTAAGCATTTGATCTATATAGGGGGTTCAGCGCGTAAGAAAATTACGGTTTTCTGCAATAATGTTGTGCATGGGCTCGTTTCACGTCCCCTTAACTCATTGATTTTATTCAAAACAAGAGGGCGTGCATGGGCTCGTTCCGAGGGGAGCGCCCAAATCAAAAAATCTCGAACTGGGGTCGAGCCTAGAATGCCGCGATTTAATCCTGAACCACGTAAAAATAGTCGTCGTCTTCCCAGGCAATATTGCGGGCGGCTGGGGCATCATATGTGGGAATTTTTAGGGCTTGAGACGGCAGAGGTCGATTCTCATTTGCCACCACAGACCGCATCACAATTGGAGGGCCATCTGCTTTTTTGGCTTTTTGTGCCTCGGCGGCTTTGGCCACCTCAGCCATCAGATCTGCGGCTGTCTTAGTGTCGGGCTGAAACATAACATGTTACCTCATCTCAACTCGTCCGATCTCAAGTCGAACGTTGAGGAGAACCTGACCCGTTTTCTCTGAATCAAACGTTAAAACAGCAGAATTATTAGGTTTCGAGACAGAACAAGTGTTTACTGCGCCACCTGCCCCCGCACGTCGTCCCAGCCCTTACGAAAGCCCAGAGTGGCACTGGCTGTGCCGGGCGTTCTGACCTGAAAGCCCATGGGCCAGTGATCCAGGTCCGTCCACAAATCAAAGTCCAGTTTGAACACACCGCCGTTCGGCATGGGCAGTTCTTCAACAAACGTGAAGTGCCGCAGCGTCACAGTTTCGGGCTCTGCCTCTGGCAAAGCGGCGCGCTTCACCGCCTGCTCGCCCTGATAAACCAAGTTCGCTTTGCCGCCGGATAACGTTCGCACCTTGTCCAGGTCCTGGCCCGCCCATTGAAACGTTTGAGTTCCACCCTTCGCCATATCGTAATGCCGGGTCATGACAAACATCGCCACCGCACTGGGGCTCATGTTGATAAAACAATCGGGATCGCACACCGCTGAGGACGCAAGATGTATGCCCCCTCCATCACCCTCACCTTCGTCCAGACTATGTACCTGAATTTCAACCTGATCGCCCACCCGCTCCATATAGCTTTCCACCGGCACACCGTCATAGAGCCCTAAACCGCTGGCGCTGAGCGAGTTCCAGTCCGCATCCAGATCAAACCGGGCGCGCACACGAAAGCTGCCATTTCCGGCAGAAATTGTGTTCAGCAGCGTGATTCCGCCATCGGGTCGCTGCACATATTCAAAGGTTTCTTCGCGAGCAAACGCGGGATTTCCTGTCACCACCATCACGCCGCTGTCCAGCACCCTTGCGCCAGCCACACCGGCATAGGTCGACGGGTGATCGGCCAACACAGGCGTCATCAATGTTAAACTCAAAAAACCTGCGGTGAGCGTGTTGCGGAACATCTGTATCTCCCTGTTGTGCAACGTAGTATAACAACGACATGGGTTTTGCCTACGATCCTTGACCTGCAGCCCCGGAAAAGGGCATTTTCCTGCCTCAAACACTGGTCACAATGCGCGCCTTCACTATTGGCCCGAACAACCTGAGTACTCCGCATGTTTCTGCTCATCGATAACTACGACAGCTTTACCTACAACCTGTGGCACTACCTGGGTGAACTGGGCGCTGATGTCGAGGTTGAGCGCAATGATCAGCTTACGGTCGCAGAGGCTTTGGCACGGAAACCCCAAGGCATTATCCTCTCCCCTGGCCCCTGCGACCCGGATCGTGCGGGCATTTGCCTCGGTCTTGTCGAAGCAGCCAAAAAGGAGAGCCTGCCGCTGTTTGGGGTCTGCCTGGGTCATCAAAGCATCGGGCAAGCCTTTGGCGGTCAAGTTATCCGTGCGGCAGAACCCATGCACGGCAAGGTCAGCGCTGTGCACCATACAAAGCACAAGATGTTTGAAGAGATCCCCTCGCCGTTCACAGCCACGCGCTATCACTCTCTGATCGTTAACCGTGAGTCTGTGCCCGAGGAACTGGAAATCACGGCTGAAACTGACGATGGCGTGATCATGGCGTTTGCCCATAAGCGCCTGCCTATCACTAGCGTGCAGTTTCATCCCGAAAGTATCGCTTCTCAGTACGGGCATCGTATCTTGCGCAATTTTCTGCGCTCAGCGGGTCTAGACGCCCCGGATATCCCTGACCGCTCTGTCGCGGCCTAAGGCGCCTTAAAGAATGTCAGATCTCAAACCCTTTATCGCTATTGCTGCCAGCGGCACCGCCTTGACTGAGCAACAGGCTGAAGAAGCATTTGAGCTGATCATGTCGGGCCAGGCTTCGCCGGTTCAGATATCCAGTCTCCTCACCGCCCTGGCCGTGCGCGGTGAAAGCGTAGCTGAAATTACCGGTGCCGCACGCATCATGCGCGCGAAAGCCCTACCCGTGACAGCGCCCAACAACACCATCGACACCTGCGGCACGGGCGGCAGCGGCTCTGGCAAATTCAACGTCTCAACAGCTGTGGCAATTGTGGTCGCGGCGTGTGGCGTGCCCGTCGCCAAGCACGGCAATCGCAAAGCATCCTCTAAATCAGGCACCGCAGATGTTCTGGAAGTTTTGGGTGTGAATCTAGACGCAACACCCGACATTGTTGAGAAAGCACTCGCACAAGCGAACATCGGCTTTCTGTTTGCTCAAAAGCATCACAGCGCCATGAAACATGTCGGGCCGATAAGGGCGGAACTCGGTATACGCACCATTTTCAATCTGCTTGGCCCCCTTTCGAACCCGGCTGGCGCAAAACATCAGCTGCTGGGAGTCTTCTCAGATGCTTGGGTCGTCCCAATGGCAGAGACACTCAAAGCACTTGGGTCAGAACGCGCCTGGGTGGTTCATGGCTCCGATGGGTTAGATGAGTTAACCATCACCGGCCCTTCTCACGTTGCAGAACTTAAAGACAGACACGTCTCATCTTTTGAGATCACACCGGAAGATGCTGGCCTATCGCGTCACACACCAGAATCTCTAAAAGGTGGAGAGCCAGAGGACAATGCCAAAGCGCTGAACGCACTGTTGGACGGCGCTCCCGGAGCCTATCGCGACATCGTGCTCTTAAACGCAGCCGCAGCTTTGGTCATCGCTGATAAAGCGCCTGATCTAAAATCTGGTGTAACCTTGGCGGTAGCCGCCCTTGATGACGGCTCAGCAAAAGCGACTTTGGAAAAATTCGCTGCCATTACGCGCGGTGAGTCCTGATGGGAAATGTCTTAGATGCCATCTGTGCGGCCCGCGTCGAGCATTACGTGAGGATCAAATCACAACGGCCTTTCAGCGCAATCGAAGCCGAAGCGCGCAACGCATCTCCCGTGCGTGGCTTTGGTCTCGCGTTGGCGCGTGCCGCAGAAACCGGCTACGGCCTCATTGCTGAGATTAAAAAAGCTTCACCCTCAGCCGGCTTGATCCGGCCTGACTTTGATCCCCCGGCACTCGCCAAAGCCTATGAAGCGGGCGGCGCGGCGTGCCTCTCAATTCTAACCGAGCAGGACAATTTTCAAGGTTCTGATGACTATCTAAAGACGGCCCGCGCGGCCTGCACTCTGCCCGTTTTGCGCAAAGACTTCATGCTTGATCCATATCAAGTGGTTGAAGCCCGCGCCATAGGGGCGGATTGCATCCTGCTCATTTTAGCCTGTTTGTCAGACCCCCAAGCGCTGGAGCTTGAAGCCTGTGCTCTAGATCATGAGATGGATGTGCTCATTGAAGTCCACGATGAAGCAGAATTAGACCGCGCTTTTGCGCTGCGTTCGCCGCTCATTGGCGTTAATAATCGCAACTTGAAAACCCTAGAAGTTGATATCAGCACGACAGAGCGCTTGGCTAAGCGCCTCCCAGTTGATCGTGTTTTGGTTGCTGAGAGTGGCTTAAAAACACCAGGTGATTTAGCGCAACTTGCGCAGTCAGGTGCCCGAAGATTCTTGGTAGGGGAATCGTTGATGCGTCAGCCTGATGTTGCTGCAGCTACCTCCGCCCTTCTCGCAAATCCAGCGCCGAAGGCAGCATAAAACATGACCGACAAGCTCACCCATTTTGATGATGACGGCAATGCCGTGATGGTCGACGTTACAGACAAAACGGAAACCACGCGCGAGGCAACGGCCAAGGGGTCTGTCCTGATGCAGCCGGAAACCATCAGTGCAATTATGGGGCATGGCATCAAGAAAGGCGATGTGCTCTCCGTTGCACAACTTGCCGGCATTATGGGCGCAAAAAAAACGGCAGACTTGATCCCCCTTTGTCATCCACTTGCACTGTCCTCTGTGAAAGTCGAACTGACCTGTGACACAGACCGCAAGGC
Source organism: Rhodospirillaceae bacterium (assembly GCA_040221475.1). Classification (GTDB taxonomy): domain Bacteria; phylum Pseudomonadota; class Alphaproteobacteria; order Rhodospirillales; family Rhodospirillaceae; genus WLXB01. The sequence goes on from JAVKEJ010000053.1 coordinate 723,886, forward strand.
TGTCGATATCACAGCAACGGCAAAAATTACGGGCAAAACAGGTGTGGAAATGGAAGCCCTGACAGCCGTTTCAGTGGCAGCGCTGACCGTTTACGATATGTGCAAAGCCATAGATAAAGGCATGCACCTGACTGACATTCGTCTTGTCAAAAAGACCGGTGGGAAGTCTGGCACCTTTGAGTCCGAGTGATGATTCCCGTTGAACAGGCCCAAAAGATTATTCGCGACGGAATCCAACCACTTGGCACTGAAACAATTTCTCTGTCCCTGGCCCTGGGGCGTGTACTAGCCGAAACACCAAAAGCACGCATTGCCCATCCCGCGCATACCGTTTCCGCAATGGATGGGTATGCCGTGCGATCTGATGATGTACCCACTATTCCCAGTGAACTAACCGTCATCGGTGAATCAGCCGCAGGACATCCCTTTCAAGGCGAGCTTCGTAAAGGGCAAGCCGTCCGTATTTTCACCGGTGCCCATGTCCCCACAAACGCAGACACAATCGTCCTGCAAGAGGATGTGGATCGTGAGGGGAATAAAATTAGCATCCGGGAAATCGAACCCGGTCGTCATATTCGTCCAAAAGCGCAGGACTTTGCCGAAGGCGATTCAATTCTTATGCCTCCGTTACGACTCTCGCCCAGGCATATCGGCTTGCTTTCCGCAGCGGATAAACCTTGGATTCAGGTGTACCGCAAACCACGCGTCGCGATTCTGTCCACTGGCGACGAGATTGTGCTGCCAGGGGAACCCCGTGGCCCCAATCAGATTGTCAGCGCCAATGGTCCTGCCCTCGCCGCTTACGTTGCTGCGAAAGGCGGTGTTCCTATTCACCTAGGTGTTGTTGAAGACGATAAAGATGCCCTTAGCGCCATCGCCACCGCCGCAAAAGATTGCGATTTGGTGGTGACCTCAGGCGGAGTCTCTGTCGGTGATAGAGACCTTGTCAGAACAGCCTTCGGTGACGCCGGTTTAGACGTCGGTTTCCATAAAATTGCCATGCGCCCCGGCAAGCCTTTGATGTTCGGCACACTGGACGACACGCCCATGCTCGGCCTGCCGGGCAATCCGGTCTCCGCTTTGGTCTGCGCGCTACTATTCTTGGGTCCTGCAATTGACCGCTTGCTTGGGCTTCCAGGAGCATCACCACAGTCTCATCTTCTAACCCTTGGTGCAGACCTCTCAAGTAATGGAGGCCGACAGGATTACATGCGGGCTGTGACCTCTCGCAATGATGACGGTTCCCTCACCGTCACGCCAATATTTACCCAGGACTCGAGTATGATCGGTGCAATAGCGAATTCAGATGCTTTGATTATCCGACCGGTAAATGCCCCGGCAACCACAACAGGAGAGGCCGTCCCGGTGTTGCTCCTGGACGGCCTCCTTTAAGTCTTTTCGCAGCGAAGACTACCAGCCAGCGCTTTGTCCGACTTTACCGGTGACTTCAAATTGACGCTCAGTTGTTAACGCAACCTGTCCGTAACTTTCCATGAATTTTGCACTACTGACACCCGCCGCCTGAAGACTGGCTATCATTTCTTGTGAAATTTGTGGTGGAGCAGGTTGCTCTTCTAGTTCCGGCTGAGCAGTCGGGGCAACTCCGGACGTTGGCTGAGCATCGTTGCGATTGTTGATCGCTGATTGTATTGCGCCGATGCCAATCTGGCTGCCGACAATCGCTCCACCTGTGCCGCTCATATTGGTCAGCGCACTCATATTTCCCATCATTGCGAAGTCGTTCATGATACCGAAAGAGGCTGGTGAAACGTTAGCCGCTGCAGGTATCGCACCTTGTGATGCCTGCATGGCTCCTAGGTTGCCCAGAGCGCGTGCGCGATACGCGGCACCTTGACGAAGGATGGCCTGTGATCCAGCCGTGCGGCTTGTGACAGTCCCACCAAAAGAACCAACACTGCCAATCCCTGCAGATCCGGCTGCACCTTGGGCCAGAGACGCGGCTTGCGCCATGTCACCAAGATTGAGTCCCATGCCGGTTGTCTCAGTGGTTAAGGCTTCATTGTAATTTTGCAGGTTTGTATCCATTACTTGTTGCGCATCTGCCAGAACGGCGTTGATCTCAATCATTCCTTTTTGGATTTCGCGATGCTGGTTTTTGGCCTCCTTCTTTTTGATCTCACCCGCTTCGAAATCCGCGACAAGTTTGGTGTAAGCGTCGTCATAGCAGGTTTGCGCAGCCTCTAGAGTTTCCGCGCCTGTTTGAATCTTATTCGCGTCTTCCCCAAGCTGCTCGCCATAGGCCAAAATCCGGTCTGCCGGATCAGGATAATCGGACTGCATTTTTTCAGTTAGCGCAGCGGCAGATGCGACATATCCAGAATATTGCTCAATCGTCGCTGCCGTTTGAGCCACTTTGCCCAGACCACCAAAGCCCCCGAACCCACCAATTTTCCCGAGCGCCCCCGCTGCCGACCCGAGTTTACCTGCAGACTCACCAACATCAGCTTTTGGCTCCGGAATCATTGCACGCGCCTGCTCAACCGGCGCATAACATTCTTTGTAATACTTCGCTTTCATCTGCGCCTCGGCTGTGCCTGAAACAGCAGCAACAGTGATTGTGATTGCAAAAATTGATACGGAAAATGATAGTTTATTAGAAAATGAAGGCCCCATGGTTTCCCCAAGAAATAGAGTTCAATCGCGTTTTTGCGATACATCTAAAACGCGTATCTATCAACCACAAATGCCCTCATAACATTGCGCGTGTCCACTCAGAGAAAGTGAATAGCCCTGCGTACAATTTAAGATCACTGTAAGACAACTTGACGGTGAATTAGAACTAAAGTAGAACATTTGTGTTTACCCTTTGTTCCTTATACTGAGGCTGGCATGCTGACGAAAAAACAACACCAACTGCTCATGTTTATTCATGACAGAATGCAAAGTGACGGCGTTGCACCGTCCTTTGATGAAATGAAAAACGCTCTCGATTTGAAGTCAAAATCAGGGATTCATCGTCTCATTACAGCCTTGGAAGAGCGGGGGTTCTTGCGACGTCTTCCCCATCGCGCCCGCGCTCTGGAAATTATGAAACTGCCTGAGAACACCACAATCACAGGAGTCCAACCAGCTTCCTCGAATGTCGTTTCTGCCCATTTTGGCAAAGCAGATCCCGTCCCGGCCAACGATGCGGATGATCACATACAAGTTCCTCTGTATGGCAAGATCGCTGCCGGTATGCCCATTGAAGCCTTGAGTGATCCCGCGGCGCACATTGGCGTCCCCCCCTCCATGTTAGGCGGAAGCGGCGACCATTACGCCCTAACGATTGAAGGTGATTCCATGATTGATGCTGGAATTCTGGATGGAGACACCGTGATCATCCAGCACAGTGATCGGGCAGAAAACGGAACCATCGTGGTGGCTCTGGTTGATGGCGAAGAGGCAACCTTGAAGCGACTGCGCCGCAAGGGTGAATCCATAGCTTTAGAGCCTGCCAACTCGGCGTATGAAACCCGTATTTTTGGGCCTGATCGGGTAAAGGTCCAAGGTAAACTGGTTGGTCTTTTAAGGCAGTACTAAGAACGTAAAGTCATCTGGCAAGGAAACTAACGCCAAGTGGATGTATTCCAAATCCTGCGGCCAGTTTTATCTGACACCCGTTCGACCTTAACTTCGCCCGCATTTAGCCAAATTGCATGAGCGCCGTGCCGCCAGACATCGAAGCGATCAATGCTCTGATCTTGTTTGCAAATCTGCCAGGTTGGAACACGCGCAACTAATACATCTGACTGACCACAGTCTTCAAACACCGCCGCTTCTGTGTTGGCAATAGAAATGACAAGACGACCCTTGGCATATCGACAGCCGATGGCATCACAGTTCAGCCCGTCGATGTCCTTCTGAGCAACGTCCGATTTTCCCCACATTTCGCTCCATACGCCACGCGTAAAACCGCCCGCACGACCTGATGGTAAGCTCAATTTTCCATCTTCCCCTTTAAAGGCAATCAGCTGAGCGTCTTCATCGATTACGATATCTGGCCCCACAGAATTCCAGGGTTGTAATAATCCAATTACGATAGGAATTGCGCCCAACCATCTAAGGTATCCCTGCCACAAGGCGAGAAAGAGAGCACCACCAGAGACAGCGATAAGCGCCCAGAGCTCTGCTTGTGGAGTAACAAAGATTGAGCCTGGGAGAGAAGATACAAAGCGGGCTATGGAGTCAACAAGATCAATACCAAATCCCATGGGGGCAAGGGCGATAGATTCTAACCCAAAAGGCATGAGCAAGAGTGCGATTAAGCCGAAAGGCATAATCAACAATCCCATAACGGGTCCAGCCAAAAGATTTGCCAATAACGAGTAGCTCGGGATTTCATGAAAATGAAAAGCTGTAAATGGCGCGGTTGCGCTCGTTGCAATCAAGTCTGTCACCAACACCGCCAGAGCATAAAGCGCCAAAGCTTTGAGAGGCTGAAAGTTTCCATATCGATTCCAAAGTCGACTTCTCAACTGGACCCGTTCGTAAACGGCGATCAGCGCAACAACAGCCGCAAAAGAGAGCTGAAAACTTGCGCCGACTAATGCCTCAGGTTGAAGCAGCAAAACAAGCATCGCCGCCCAGGCTAACGTTCGTAATGACAAAGCTGTGCGATCTATAAGGATGGCACCCAGGACAACGCTCACCATAATAAACGCCCGTTGCGCTGGAATATTCGACCCCGACAGCACCAGGTAAAACAATGCCGCGCCAAGAGCAATTACGGCAGAAAGCTTCTTGATATCAAAGCGTTCCGCTACGGGGAGCACGAGGGCCAATCCATAACGGAAAAACAGAAAAGCCAGCCCTGTTAGCAGACTCATATGTAGCCCGGAGATCGCAAGCATATGAGCCAGCCCAGCCTGCCGATAGGCTTCCTGTAGATCTTCTGGCACAGCGTTTCTTTCGCCAGTTATGAGCGCGCGGGCCACAGCACCAGATTCATCCGGCAAGCTCTTTGAGAGCCTGCCCCCGACGTCGGCGCGCAACTCTAACACACGGTCTTTCCAAACAGACGTCGTTGTCCCCAACTCAGACACGGACTGCCATTGGCCAACAGCAAAACCAACGCCGCCAAGCTGCCGAAAATAGCTGTATCGCTGAAAATCAAACGCACCGGGTGCAACTGGACGCCCAGGAGGACGCAGTATTGAGCGAACCTCGATGTTCTGACCAACGCGCGGCACCCCATGGCTGCCTGGAATGCGAACACGAACCTTTGCAGGAGTTTGATCCTCGGAAACCCCGGAGATACGCAACCGATCCAGCGTAACGCGGTGCGCTGATCCCGAAGGTTCAACCTGAACAACAGTCCCCGTCACCGGCGTCGGTCCAACGTCCTCGAGAAGGCTTGGGGCATCAACAAGATGTGTCCGAAGCTGTGCTGCACAGAACCCAACACTGATCAGCGCGAGGACGAAGGTGAACAATCGCACCCAAAAGCTGTTCCTAAACGCCGTCCTCACCGCGAGAACTGCGACAAGACACAGGCCCCCAATCCAGGGCTGTGGGTCCGAGGGAAGCGCGAAGAAAATACCGATACCGATGGCCATCACAACTGGCCACCACAGCACCGCATGGGAACTTTGTTTCTCAAGTTCTTCGCTCAAAAAGCGGCTAGAGCTAACAGCATATAACTTGCCAACAGATGCGTCCGGGAAACGCTCATCTGGAGCGTCTTCGTCAAACAAATCTCTTGGTGTGGCTTCACTCAAGATGATGCGCTCCACTGCGCCAGTGATCAGACGGCACAATCATTTCCCTGATGGTAGCAGTATGCTACAGGAACGGCATAAAAACTGCGATATGCTGTATTTTAACGATTAGTTTGATTGCGAAATTATGTCTGTCATTACCCGTTTTGCGCCCTCACCGACTGGGTTCCTTCATATCGGAGGGGCACGCACGGCGTTGTTCAATAAGTTGTTTGCTCAGCATCATGGTGGGCGGTACCTCCTGAGAATTGAGGACACAGATATCAAGCGCTCCACTCAGGACGCGATTGATGCAATTTATGATGCTCTGGTATGGCTCGGCCTCGATTGGGATGGCGAGCCAGTCTCTCAATCCTCGCGCCGGGAACGGCATGCGCAGGTTGCACAGCAGTTATTGGATGGTGGACATGCGTATCGCTGTTATGCGTCTCCAGAAGAACTCTCAGACATGCGCGCCACCCAAAAGGCTGCGGGTTTGCCAACGCGCTATGATGGCCGTTGGCGCGACAGAAACCCGGTAGACGCCCCCGATGGTATCGCCCCCGTCATCAGACTGAAAGCGCCCCAAGACGGTGAAACGGTTCTCGAAGATTTTGTTCAGGGTAAGGTCACGGTCGCAAATGCGCAACTCGACGATATGATTTTGCTGCGCTCAGATGGTTCGCCGACCTACATGTTATCGGTTGTTGTCGACGACCATGATATGGGAATCACTCACGTAATCCGGGGAGATGACCACCTCACCAACGCCTTTCGTCAAATCCAGTTGTTTCGTGCCATGGACTGGACTGTTCCGATTTACGGGCATATTCCGCTAATTCATGGACCAGATGGGGCAAAGCTCTCAAAACGCCACGGCGCTCTGGGGGCGGAAGCCTACCGCGAGATGGGATTTTTACCTGAAGCACTACGTAATTATCTGCTTCGTCTGGGCTGGGGACATGGTGATGATGAAATCATCTCTGATCAACAAGCGGCAGAATGGTTCGATGGCACTGGCCTTGGCAAAGCACCTGCCCGCTTCGATACAGCTAAGCTAACGGCTCTGAACGCCCACTACATTAAAACGGCTGACGATAACCGGCTCTTATCCCTTATACAAAATGCGCTAGAAGATGTGACCGGCGGTTCACTGGATGACACATCTCGTGCGCGTCTCAAACTTGGAATGGCGAGCTTGAAAGAGCGCGCTAAAACTCTGCTCGAACTGGCCGATAGCGCCAAGCTTTATGTCACATCACGCCCCCTGCCCCTTGATGATAAAGCCCTTAAGGTTTTGGATGACGATGCCATAAGCATACTTGCTGCAGCGCGGGATGATCTCGCCAACTTCCAGCCCTGGACACCAGAAGCTCTTGAAAACTGGGCTAGAGATTACGCTGAAAAAATGGGACTAAAGCTGGGTAAATTGGCCCAACCGCTCCGCGCCGCCGTGACGGGCAGCACGGTTTCACCCCCGATATTTGAAGTCATGACAATTTTCGGCCAAGAAGAAACTCTAAAGAGAATTGAAGATTGCACTCAAAGTAATTGATAAATAAGGGTTTTATGCATTCGCGCATTGGTCACATTAATGCTTTAACGCCTCTGGCAATTGATCAAAACGCCCTAGCGTATTATAAGCAGCGCAATAATTCCTAAAGAAAATAAGGGTTTGACGCTATTGGGAGGCGCTCATCCCAATCATGGAAAGGACTGCACGTGACAAAAAAAGTAAACCTCACCGTAGACAACCAAAACTACGAATTTCCAGTCCTCAGTGGCTCGACAGGGCCTGATGTTGTCGATATCAGGAAGTTCTATGCCAACACTGGCATGTTCACCTACGACCCGGGCTTCACGTCGACGGGCAGCTGTGAATCAGCCATCACATACATTGATGGGGATGAGGGCATGTTGCTGCATCGCGGCTATGCCATCGATGATCTCGCCAACAATTGTAACTTTGAAGAAGTTGCCTACCTGCTTCTCAAAGGTGAACTCCCTAACAAGGCAGAAAAAGATCAATTTGAGCATGACATCACCTACCACACGATGATGCATGAGCAAATTCGGAACTTCTATTCTGGTTTTCGTCGCGATGCGCACCCGATGGCTATTATGTGTGGCGTTGTCGGCGCATTTTCCGCGTTTTATCACGACAGCTTGGATATCACGAACCCAGAACATCGGCGGATCTCTTCCTACCGCCTTATTGCAAAAATGCCGACCATCGCTGCATGGGCCTACAAATATTCATTAGGGCAGCCATTCATCTACCCTCGTAATGACCTCGGATACGCCGAGAACTTTCTCTACATGATGTTTGCAACACCTTGCGAGGATTACGAGGTTAACCCGATTCTCGCCAAAGCTATGGACCGTATTCTTATTCTTCATGCGGATCACGAGCAAAACGCGTCAACATCGACCGTTCGACTGGCTGGCTCCTCTGGTGCAAACCCATTTGCATGTATCGCAGCTGGCATTGCGTCGCTCTGGGGTCCTGCACACGGTGGCGCCAATGAAGCTGTGTTAAACATGCTCAATGAAATTGGCGACGTAAGCCGTATTGATGAGTTTGTTAAACGCGCTAAGGATAAGAACGACCCCTTCCGCCTCATGGGCTTTGGTCATCGCGTTTATAAAAACTACGATCCGCGGGCAACGATTTTAGCCAAAGCCTGTAAAGAGGTTCTCGCAGAACTTGGCATCAAAAATAATCCACTGTTGGACATCGCCGTTGCTCTGGAAAAAATCGCTTTGGAAGATGAGTACTTCATTGAAAAGAAACTTTATCCAAACGTCGATTTTTATTCTGGAATTATCTTCCAGGCAATGGGCATACCAGTAACCATGTTCACAGCCTTATTTGCGCTGGCGAGAACAACCGGTTGGATAGCCCAGTGGAACGAAATGATTGAAGATCCTCAGCAGAAGATTGGCCGCCCGCGCCAATTGTACACCGGAGAAGGTCATCGTCCCTATGTTGAGCTTGGAAAGCGTTAAGCTCACCACCAGACTTGCATAGTAATAGAAAAAGGCATTGCTATACTGGCAATGCCTTTTTTCTTACTTAAGTACTGGTGGCTTACAAAAGCATGACGACTGACTCTATCTACCAACGTATCATCGAAAACAGCAACGTCATCGGTTGGGAAGCGAATCCGACCACCTTCGAGTTTATCTATACCTCTCGTTATGCTGAAACTGTGCTGGGGTATCCTGTAGAAAAATGGAAAGAGCCCGGGTTCTGGTCGTCGTTGATACATCCAGATGATGTTGATCGCGCCGTTTCTTATTGCCAAGACAACACGGCGAAACTTATCTCGCACGAATTTGAATATAGAATGCTCACTGCAGACGGTCGTACCGTTTGGATCCGCGATATTGCTGCGGTCGAAAGTGATAAAGGAAGGCCCGTTCGGCTATATGGAGTGATGATTGATATTACTGCAGAAAAAGAAGCAATGGCGGCTTTGGCACAAGCCCGCGATGATGCTCGACAAGCCGACCGCGCGAAAACTCGTTTCCTGGCAAATATCAGTCACGAACTCCGAACCCCCATGAATGCAATCGTCGGATTTACAGACTTTCTTCTACAGCGCGAGACTCTCTCTAAAAAACCAATCGACCTCGATGAATACTTAGGCTTAATCAAAAGCTCCGCCTCTCATCTTGGAACACTGATCGATGACTTACTTGAGTTGTCTCGCTATGAGATCGGTGTCAACTCGCTTAAATTAGAGTTGGTTGATCTAAATGAAATACTCTCCGAATGTTTTTCTATGCTGAGCGGACTGGCAGATTCAAAAAAAATAAAACTAAAGAACCAATTGCCAGCAATCCCGATACGTATTGAAGCTGATCGCAAAGGTCTTAAGCAGGTCGTGATTAATTTGCTTAATAACGCTTTAAAATTCACCCTACCCAACGGCACCGTAAAGGTTTGTGTTAACTCAGAAGGCACATCGGAGAGAGAGACAGTGACCATAGTCGTAGAAGACACTGGCATTGGAATGAAACAAGAAAACAGCAATGTCCAATATCACAATGCTGAACTATCTGATGCCGCCCTGCAGCAATACAGAGATGAAAACAGCGGAATTGGACTTGGGCTGTCCATTATTAATGCGGTTGTAAGACTTCATGAAGGCCAACTGACATTCACAGAACGGCCTGAAGGTGGGACTCGAGCGGAAGTAAAACTGCCCATACGGCAAACTCTGGCTGCAAAAACAGAGTAGCAATTTCCCGGCCTTGCGCTCAATCACCTAAGTCATCAGCTTAACCACTGACAAGGCTGCGGCTTGGCTGGCGCTTCCATTTGGGGGCGTTAACTGATTCAGTGCCTCCTCAAAGGCGTTTATCTGATCAAGCCTTCCCAGCTCACCCGGCAAGAGTTTTTTAAGTTCACTGGCAAGCTTTATAGCCGTACAGCTTTGCTGAAGGCACTCTGGGACAACCTCTCTATCAAGCAAAATATTAATTAGATTAACGTATTTTGTGAGTGTTAAGCGCCGAAAGACGAATGCAGAAAGCGGATGTACTTTATAGGCGATGACGTGGGGAACATGCGCCCGGGCAAGTTCGAGCGTTACGGTTCCAGATGCCGCGAGCGCGATATCCGACGCCTCTAAAGCTGCAAATTTATCCAACGACCCTTCCAGCACATGCGCCCCCCCAGGCATGGTCGAAACCCACTTTCTAACTTCTGCGTTAACTCCCGAGACTGTAGGAATAACAACAACCAGCTCGGGAATATGCTGGTAAAGCTGAGCTATCGTCTCAGAAAAAACTGGCGTCAGACTGTTAACCTCGGATTTTCGACTACCTGGCAAAACCGCGAGTACGGTGGCTCTTTCGCTTATGTTAAGTCTTTTTCGCAGCAGCATACCTGCCTCAACATCCCGCTCCCGGTCAACAACAGGATGGCCAACCCAAGTGGCCGGCAAACCGGCTGCAATAAACAAGGGGGGCTCAAAGGGAAAAAGAGTAAGCAGATGATCTATCCATTTTGATAACTGCTTTGCGCGTCCAGGCCGCCATGCCCACACTTGCGGAGCGACATATCTCACGCGCTTTAGCGGACTCTTCTGCTTGGTTAGCGCTTTATGAATACGGCCAGTAAAACCCCAAGAGTCTATCGTGACCAATATATCTGGCTTTACGCGTTCTATGTCTAAGAGCACTTCACGTACGCGGCGAAAGACCAGACTCGCCTTTGGTAAAACTTCAAAAATGCCAAGGAGGGCAAGATCAGATGGATCAAAGAGAGATATGAGCCCGCGTTCTTGCATGGCTTGCCCACCAACACCGGCGAAGATCACTTCACCGTTCAATTCTTGGCTGATGGCTTCAATCAATCCTGCACCCAAGGCATCCCCCGAGGGCTCTAGGGCTAATAGGTAGACAATTGGCTTGTCCATATTAACTAACATTTTTAACAAGAAGCTTGGTGTGTAGTCGGGTCACACTCGACAGCAATAAAAAACAATCCAGCAGCATTTGCAGCAGCCACTGTATTTCCACGATCAAGAATGAGTGTGCCCTGAGCCTCAACCGCAATGCCTTTGAACCCAGCGCTAGCGCAGTGTTCAATTGTCTCCGGTCCAATCACAGGTAAGTCCGCACGGCGATCCTGAGATGGTTTTAAGGTCTTAATCAGGATCAGCCCACCAGCAGCTTTTTTTGAATGCCCAGCTCTTTGAATAAGCGCATTGGTTCCATTCTCATCTTCCCGATCAATAACAGTCTCAGAGTGCACCACAACAGCCTGACCGATATCAGCTGCTCCAAGCTGTTTTGCCGCCATGATCCCAATAGAGACACTTGCGTAGTCGGACTCACTAGGCTGATGTCTACCTAATACGCCCGGTGGAGCACACAAGCTTGATAACACGTCATCGACGCCTACAACCTTGAAACCTTCCGACTCTATTTCCTGAATAACGGCTCGCAGCAGACGATCGTCGCCAACGGACTTCTTATCCACAAAAGCACGGGTGCCTGTTCTAATGAGAAACTTAAATGTTCTGAAATCTGGCCTAAGCTCAAGTAAGGACGGACGATGAACTTTACCAGCCATGACCACCGAGCAGACACCAGCTTCCCTAAATTTTCGGAAACATTGTCCTGCACGACCAATACGCAAAACCAAATCAGGTTTAACGGAAAGCGAGGCAACATTTGCCTCTCCTTCTAATGCGACAAGAACAAACCGACGCTTCTGCTTTAAGCATTCTCCCACTAATACGTTTGGAAGGTCGCCTCCACCTGCGATTATTCCAAGTTTATCTTTCGATATGTCATCCATGAGCCTCAGCTTACGAACTTAAAATGGTTGCGACTGAGTCAACTTCCATTGCCATTCGAGGACAACGGTTGGCAAATTGCGCGTGAAGAATCAGCTTGAATAAAATCGAGAATATCACGAACACCAGGGTGCTCTGCAAAGAGATCTGCGACTTCACTGATACGTTCAGCCATGTTTCCACCCTGAGAGAACAGCAGACCATATGCGGTACGCAGTGACCGAATATCTTCTCGTGAGAACCCACGACGCCGCAATCCAATAATATTCAAACCCGATAATCTGGCCCGGTTTCCCTTAACTGAACCGTAGGGAATGACATCACTCTCGACAGCTGAACACCCGCCAATCATTGAATGTTTACCTATGCGAACATACTGATGGATCCCCGATAAGCCGCCGATAATGGCGAACTCATCCACCACCACATGCCCACCTAACGCAACACTATTCGTTAAAATAACATCATTAGCGACCTTGCAGTCATGTGCCACGTGGCTCCCCACCATAAATAAGCAGTTGTCGCCAATAGTCGTCGTCATCCGTCCATGTTCAGTCCCCGGATGCATGGTCACATGCTCTCGGATGGTGTTATTTGCACCGATAACCAAAGTCGAGGGTTCGCCTTTAAACCGAGAATGCTGTGGTGCTGTTCCAAGACTGGCAAAAGGTTGAACCACCGTATTTGAACCAATTGTTGTATGACCATCGACCACAACGTGCGAGGTAAGCTTAACGCCCTCAGCCAAAACCACGTTAGGCCCTACAATACAATAGGGGCCAATCGTGACTGTTTCGGCAACTTGCGCTGAAGAATCGACAACCGCCGACGCGTGTACATCTGTCACAAGCTATTCATCCATAATCATGGCAGCGTATGTTGCCTCTGCAACAACTGTGTCACCAACTCTCGCAACACCGTTAAACTTCCATACATTTGCACGTTGCCGCACTTTGGAGCACGTCAGTTTCAATTGATCACCGGGCTCAACTGGACGTCGAAAACGCGCGTTCTCAATACTCATGAAATACACAAGTTTACCTTCAGCCGCAGCCCCGAGGCTATCGACCACCAAAACAGCAGCGGTTTGCGCCATAGCTTCAATGATCAATACGCCTGGCATGACCGGTCTACTCGGGAAATGCCCCTGAAAAAAAGGCTCATTTATTGTGACGTTCTTTACGCCGACTGCGCTTTCACCAGAAATAACATCTTCAACCCGGTCAACCAGCAAAAACGGGTAGCGATGAGGAATCATCTCAATAATTCGATGAATATCTATGGTCTTCGTAGACACTTGGACTGGCTCACCATCCATAAGACTTGTCCTTTTTCTCGATACAGCATGTGTCTCAATAATTATTTTCTATAGAGATTTTTTACGCTTACTTAACCGTCCAATAGCCGCAACATCTCTCCAAAACTCCCGGATCGGCTTCGCAGGATACCCCATTACCACCTGCTCTTGTTCAATATCTCGCATAACCCCTGACTTGGCCGCAACTTGTGCCTTAGAACCCACTTTAACATGATCAGCCAGGCCAACTTGCCCAGCTAACACCACATCGTCTCCAATTTGACAGCTTCCGGATATGCCAACTTGAGAGACAACAATACATCGAGCCCCCAGAACAACGTTGTGAGCTATCTGCACTTGGTTATCGATCCGGCACCCAGACCCGATTATTGTGTCTCCAAGCGCACCACGGTCAATCGTAGTATTTGCACCAATCTCAACATCTTCTTTAATGATGGCCCGACCAAGCTGCGGAATTTTACGGTGGCGCTGTGCTGTGGAGTCAAAAACAAATCCAAACCCATCCTGACCAATCCGAGCGCCAGGGTGAATAATGACATCGTCGCTTATAAGGCAGCACATTAGAGAAACATTTGCACCGATGTCGCAATTCTCACCAATAACAACTCCTGCACCAATCGTTGCGCCAGGGCCAATGCGTGTCCGCGCTCCAATTTGAACATTAGCTCCAACCACGCAGCCAACGTCTAAAGTGACATCAACACCCAATTGAGCGGAGTCATCAATCATCGCTCCAGATTCTGATGGCTTACACTTGGTCAAAGGTGCCGGTTTTGGGGCATAAAATTTATCCGCAGCCGTCGCGAATGCTGACTGTGGATCAGTGACCAGCAATATCACTGCACTTGGTGGGGCGCACTCCGCCAGAGTTTCTGTTGTCAGACAGACGCCGCAAGAACTGGTTGCCGCTTGATCAATGTAGTCCGCTCCGGACAAGTAAGATAAATGCCCTGGACCCGCCTCGCCGAGATCAGAAATATCTTCGACGAGGCGGTCTAGGTTGCCATCTTTGAAACAAGTCGCGCCGACCCAATCTGCTATCTCTCTAGCCCGGAACGGACCGGTACGCTGAAAGAATCGTGAGTCTGGCATGCTTTATATGCTTATTCTGAAGCAGCAGCCTTGCCTGCTTCTGCTGCTGCAACTTCAGGATCTTGCATCACAACGGCCGGAAGGCGTTCATTTAAAATCTCAAGCACTGGACGGGTGATGTCCATTGATGGATCTGACAGCAGAATAAGGCTCTGCGGCATAACCATGTTAATGCCTCTCTCCTGAGCCACCTGGCTCGAGATACGAATCATTTCTTGATTGATTTGCACCATAGCCTGTTGGAACACCGCGTTCAGGTTTTGCTGACTAACCCGCGCTTCTTGTTGCGCAACCGCAAACTTTTGCTGAAATGCTTCGACTTGTTGCTGAAACACTTCCGGCGCCAACACGTTGCGTTGCTGGGTTAAACGCTGCTCTTCTCCCCGCAATTCTGTTTCAAGCGCTCTCACTTCGGTCTGATAGCGGGTAATATACTTGTCTCTTTCCAAGCGAATACCTTTAGCGGCCAGAGAGTCCCGTTCGATCAATTCTGTATTGAGGACACCGATAATAGGACGCGTATGACTGCTTTCTTGCGCAGTGGCTGGAGTAGTCATTACAAATGCAGCAGCTGTAAGAACTATGGCACTAAGAAAGTGCCGAGACGTTTTTATGTAAGTCATGTTTAAAACCTTTGTCCGAAATTCACACGGAAACTTTCAGTTATATCAAAATCTGCCTGCCGTAGAACATGGGCCCAATCAATGTTGATTGGTCCAACAGGCGACTCCCATTCAATGCCGAGGCCCACAGAGCCACGAACACGTTGCGACTTTAGAATATCAAAACTCCTGTCTTTCAAATCAGTCGGCGACCCAATAGCACCCCAATCCGTAAACATCTTAGGAGTGATACCGATCTCTTCAGGAAGACCAAGCGGTATTTTCAGTTCAGCGCGCGCGGTTGCAATCCAGTCGCCGCCCAGGGCATCGCCAGTCCTAGAATCTCTTGGGCTTGCTCCAAAGTCATCGAAGCCGCGAAGGTTGTTACCACCAAGCTGATATCTTTGAAAGATTTTGATATCTTCACCAATACCAAGAATATAACCCGCATTCCCGGTTGCGCTAAAGATCCAGCCTTCAAATGGCTCCCAGTAATAGCCAAGGGCCACGCTTGATCGGACATACTTTTCGGTCCCACCCAGGCCCGCTAAGTCATTAGAAAGACTTATGAAATAGCCATCCGAGGGATCAATAACATTATTTCTCTTATCAATCGCAAAGGTTTGGCTGACTTGAGATGTGGTCGTCGTTCCTTCTTGTTCACGTGTAAATTCAGAGGCGAACTGGCTGATGCCTTCCAATTTGGTCCAGGACAAGAGATAGGTCAGTCTTTGGAACATATATTCGTTGTAGTTGAAGCCGAGCCGCAGCGACCCACCAATAGACTGACTGATAAAACCTGCTTCATCAATAAAGTCTGTTTCTGTGGCAAACAGGTCCGCCCCCGCCGCAAGGCGACGATTTAAGAAGTATGGCTCGGTAAAACCGAGATCAATCTGGGTTTGTTGTTGGGCCAAACTGAAGTTGAAACGAAGGTCTTGTCCTTTGCCAAGCAGATTACGCTCGCGGATACCAACATCAAACAACGCACCCGAAGCGCTAGAAAAGCCGATTCCAAATTGCAATTCACCCGTCGATTGTTCCTCAACCGTAGCCGTCACAACTGTGCGGTCTGGATAGACCTCAGACGGCACATTATCGACCTCAACTTCTCTAAAGTAACCTAGGTTTTGAAGACGTTCACGTGAACGGCGCAGCCTAGCTGTGTTGAAAGCATCACCTTCAACCAATCTAAACTCACGGCGGATAACTTTATCTAGGGTCCTCACGTTGCCGGTGATGTCGATGCGCTCAACAAAAACACGCGGCCCTTCTTGAACGTCGAAGATAATCTCGATGGTTCGGTTTGCTGTATCACGAGACACACGGGGGCGGATATCGACAAACGCATAACCTAGAGCACCTACGAGGTCTGTAAAGACGTCAATGGTGCCTTCAATATCTTCAGCGTTATACCAGTCCCCCGGCGACGGCACGATGGCAGCCCTCAACACATCCGGATCAAGATTTGGTATAGAGACATCAACTGTCATCTCGCCAAAGCGATAGCGAGGGCCTTCATCGACAGTCATCGTAATGAAAAAACTTTTTCTGTCTGGAGATAATTCAGCCACCGCTGAGACAACCTCAAAGTCGGCGTATCCTTCAGATAAATAGTAACGGCGCAGCAATTCCTGGTCGAACGCCATTCGGTCTGGGTCATAGGTGTCGTTGGAGGTAAGAAAACGCCACCAACGCTCCTCACGAGTCAGCACAACGTCGCGCAAATCGCCGTCAGAAAATTTTTCATTTCCGATAAAAGTAATTTTACGAACGTACGTGGGGTCGCCCTCATTGATCTCAAATACGAGATCAACACGGTTTTGTGGGAGTTCAATAACTTTTGGCTCAACCGTAACCGCAAATCTGCCGCTACGACGATAAAGGTCTAGAATACGCTCAACGTCTTGTTGAACTTTTGTTCGCGTGTAGACAACCCTGGGGCGAAGCTGAACTTCAGGCTGGAGTTTATCATTATCAAGCCGCTTATTTCCTTCAAAGGTTATTCTGTTGATGATCGGATTCTCGACAACGCGAATAACCAGAATATCACCCTGTCTCCCGATACTCACATCAGCAAATAAGCCAGTGGCAAAGAGGTTCTTCAGTGAACGGTCAATCGTCACCGGGTCAAACGGATCCCCTTCCCGAACAGAAATATAAGTTCGAATTGTGGCCGGTTCGATCCGCTGATTACCCTGAACGGCAATCTGAGCAATTGCACCGCCCAATTGTTGAGCATAGGACGGCGGCGTGGCAAGCAGTATAAAAACTGTGCACAAAATACCTGCTAACCAAGATTGACGACCGTTAGTCACCCTTTACACGGCTCCACTTTGATATTTTTCCGGGCCCATTACAGGAGACTCACGACGTCCGTCGCTATAATTGCAGGATATCGTTCCACGTTACGAACACCATAAGCGACAGGACCAAAACCAAACCAAACCGCAAGCCCCATTCCTGCGCTTGATCAGAAAGAGGGCGTCCACGTAAGGCTTCGATGGCGTAAAACAACAGGTGACCGCCGTCAAGCAGCGGCACAGGGAATAAATTGATAATGCCAAGGTTTATCGACAAAATTGCCATAAATATTATGAAATTAACGATCCCAGACTCGGCCGCTTGGCCAGAGTACTTAGCAATTCGAATAGGGCCTCCAAGGTCCTCTGTCCCTCGTTCGCCAGAAATAATCTGTCCAACCGCAATGAAGGTCCCCTCTACAACCGTATATGTCTGTGTGACGGCCAAACCCAGAGCACTAAAAGGATTATGTCGGACCATAGCGCGCGATTCACCTGTCGATGAAATTCCCAACAAGGCTCGCTTTTGTGGATTGCCGAATGGATCAACCTCTTCGACAATTTTTGGTACCGCAACAATATCCAGAATACTCTCATCACGCTGAACCGTCAGCCGCATTGGAGCGCCATTGCCAAGGGGCACAACGCGCTGCAAATCTTCGAAGCGATCAATTTCAGAACCATCGATCGCCAGGATGATGTCTCCAGCCAGAAGCCCCGCCTCCTCAGCCGCGCTCTCCTCTGCTACATTGCCAATAATCGGCTCTGTTACAGGTCTCCCTACCGACATGAACATGATAAAGAAAACAGCAATAGCAAAAATAAAGTTTACAGCTGGTCCGGCAAAAACGATTGCTGAGCGCTGCCCCAGAGTTTTGTATTTAAACGAAACCGCTTTCTCTGCTGGCGTCATCTCCCGTCCGACGCCATTATCTTCCTCATCAACGTCTTTAGCGTCATCTTTAGCACCGGGATTAGCCGTATCAGCTTCGCCAAACATTTTGACGTAGCCACCTAGGGGAATAAGACTGAACTTCCAGCGCGTGCCGTGACGATCTGTAAAACCGATCAACTCAGGTCCAAAGCCGATGGAAAAACTGTCGCATCGCACATTGTTCCATCTCGCGACGAGAAAGTGCCCAAGTTCATGCACAAAAACTACCACTGACAGAGCAATGATAAAGTTGATCAGCGTAAACGAAATGCCGAGTATTTGTTCCAAAGGTCAAGCGTCCCTTAATTTATGCCGCAGCAGTCTTTAATAAATTGCATCCTTGCGCCAACCTTCTCGCTTCTTCGTCGAGAAGCATAACTTCTGCAAGTGAGGATGGGTCGGCACTTTCACAGCGCTCAAGCGTCTTTTCAACAACTTGAATAATGTCCAGAAACTTGATCTCTCCTGCCAAAAATCTGGCCACTGCAACTTCATTGGCTGCATTTAAGATAGTAGGCGCCCCTCCCCCAGACTGTAAAGCCTGTCGTGCCAGAACCAAGGCAGGAAATCTTTTAAAATCAGGGGCTTCAAAGGTAAGTTGGGCAATATCTGAGAGATTCAAGCGTTCCATAGGCACCGAAATACGCTCCGGCCAGCCTAGCGCATAGGCAATCGGTGTCCGCATATCAGGGGTGCCAAGCTGGGCCAAAACAGAGCCGTCCACATAACTGACGAGGCTATGAACAATAGACTGGGGATGCACAACGATTTCGATATGAGACTCAGCGACATCGAATAGATATTGAGCCTCGATCAATTCAAGCCCCTTATTCATCATTGTCGCCGAATCAACCGAAATTTTAGCACCCATAGACCAGTTAGGATGGGCAACAGCCTGATCTGGTGTCGCGGTGGATAATTGCTCAAACGACCACTCCCGGAAAGGTCCACCGGAGGCCGTGAGAATAATGCGGTCAAGCGCATCAGCTTGTTTGGTATCTAAGACCTGAAATATAGCGCTGTGTTCTGAATCAACAGGTAAGAGCTGCGCGCCGTGAAGCCTTACAGTGTCCATAAACAATCTTCCGGCACTAACCAGGCATTCTTTATTGGCCAGAGCTATAATATGAGAATGCTCAACAGCCCTAAGCGTTGGAGCCAGTCCGGCAGCCCCAACAATCGCCGCCATGACCAAATCGACTGGCTGTTGCGCCACTTCGATAAGCGCGTCTTCACCGGCTGATACAGAGATACCTGTGCCCGCCAATCCCGCCTTTAAATGATCATACAAGGAAGAGTCAGCAATAACAGCTTGTTCAGGTTTAAATTCAAGCGCCTGCTCAATCAGCAGATCGACATTTTGTCCCGCCGTCAGCACCACGACATCAAACATGTCTGGATTGCGACGTACGATGTCCAGCGTGTTCACACCGACTGAGCCCGTCGACCCAAGGATCGTGATGCGCTTTTGCTCGCGTTCCAGCCGCATCAACCGCTCACCATGACGACATACCACCTTGTAAGGCGGCACAGATGAACGCGGCAAACGGGGTGACGGCCCATAAGCCGTCGACACGGTCCATGACTCCTCCATGGCCAGGCATCCATGTCCCAGAGTCTTTAACCCCATGAACTCGCTTAAAACGGCTCTCAATAAGATCACCAACTTGACTTGTCGTTGATAACAGGAATGCCAGAGCCACACTTAGCAGCGAAGGTGAAACGCCAATAACAATAGCAAGCCCAATGGCCGCAACAACGGCAGACACCGCACCGCCAATCGCTCCGGACCAGGTTTTATTGGGGCTAATCGAGGACGCAAGTTTTGGTCCACCTACAAGCCGGCCAACAAAATAAGCACCAATGTCCGTGGCCCACACCACCGCCAAAACCCAGAATACAGTTTCGGCTCCACCTAACTCTCTAACAAAAACAAGGCAAACGGCCGGGATAGCAGCATAAAGCAGTGCAGTCTGCGTGGAGGCAAACCGTACGCGATCTCCACGCTGATCTGTAGCCAGCAAGATGAGCCAGACAACCGCTATGACTGCAAGGGCCAACGGCATATTTCCGGCGGCAAGACCCACGGCACCAATCGTGCTCCATAGCGCCAAAACAGCCCTTGGCGGAAAACCAGCTTTACCGACGATGTGAATAAATTCCCACATCACGGCAGCCGCCATCGCAGCCACAAACAATTGGAAAACCGGAAAGCCATAATATACGGCACCTAATGCGACAGGCGCGAGAACGACAGATGTGGCAACTCTCGTCCAAAACATACTAATTAGCCCGCCACCATTCCGAAACGACGCTCCCGGCGTCTGAATTCTGTAACCGCTTTGTGTAATTCAGCCTCATCGAAATCCGGCCAACGTGTCTGAGTAAAAACGAGTTCTGTATAAGCCAGCTGCCAGAGTAGGAAGTTACTAATACGCTGTTCACCCGAAGTGCGGATTAAGAGATCCGGATCAGGAATATCACGAGTGTACAAGTGGTCTGCAAACATAGCCTCATCAATACGCGATGGATCAATGCGGCCCAGCTTTGCCGCTTCAGCTAGCTGCCTTGCGGCATGCACCAATTCCTGTCGGCTACCGTAGCTTAGCGCAATCGTCAGGATAAGTTTTTCATTTGATGCAGTGCGTCGCTCTGCATCACTGATCATCTCAACAGTATCAGAGGGAAGTCTTGACCGATCTCCAACAACTTTCAGGCGCACCCCATCATCAGCCAACTGGTCGATATTGTTCACCAAATAAAAGCGCAACAAAGCCATCAGATCACGAATTTCAGAGTCCGGCCTTTGCCAGTTCTCGGCAGAAAATCCGAACAACGTCAAATACCTAATGCCCATTTCTGCGGCTGCAATGATAGTTTTCTTAACTGCCTGCGCGCCACGTTTATGGCCTGCCTTGCGCGGCAAACCTCGAGCATGTGCCCAACGGCCGTTGCCGTCCATAATGATGGCAACGTGCTCTGGAACTGGCTCAGAGTCTTCAACGGGTTTGAGAGAAAGGTCTTCCATCAAACCTGCATGATCTCCTCTTGTTTCTGGCTCAAGGCATCATCAATCTGCTTCACTAGATCGTCCGTTATTTTTTGGATTTCATCCTGATACTGGCGACTTTCATCCTCAGAAATGTCCCCGTCTTTTTCCATTTTCTTCAACTGGTCATTGCCATCGCGCCGCACATTACGAATGGCAACTTTGCCGTCTTCAGCATACCTACCCGCAACTTTTTTCAGTTCTTCACGACGTTCCTCATTGAGCGCTGGAATCGGAACCCGAAGCAACTGACCATCTACGGCCGGGTTTAGCCCAAGGCTAGACTCCCGGATTGCTTTTTCAACAGCTTTCACTTGGCCTTTATCCCAGACCTGCACCGTCAACATGCGCGCTTCAGGTGCCGCAATACTCGCAACCTGCGCCAATGGCATCTGACTTCCGTAGGCATCAACCATAATTGGGTCAAGCAAACTTGTGGTGGCACGACCCGTGCGCAAACCAGCAAACTCCTTTTTAACGACGTCAAACGTCATCTCCATACGGTGCTTCAAGTCTTTTTTTAGATCGGCGAAGCCAGCCATATCTCACTCCTTCTCCGTAATGACAGTAAAGTTCCCCTCGCCCTTCAGGACTTGGGTTACAGATGCGTCTCCCTGCATCTTAAAAACAATAATCGGCATCCCATTATCTCTGGCTAGCGCAATCGCTGACGTGTCCATAACCCGCAAACCTTGAGCAAGAACCATGTCAAAAGTCAGGCGATCATAGCGCGTTGCACTTGGGTCTGTTTTTGGATCAGCAGAATAGACGCCATCGACCTGCGTTGCCTTGAGCAAAGCATCGCAGTGCATCTCGGCTGCACGTAAAGCTGCGGCAGAATCCGTTGTAAAATAAGGATTTCCAGTGCCAGCGGCGAATATGACCACACGCCCTTTTTCGAGGTGACGTTCAGCCCGCCGCCGAATGTAGCGTTCGCAGACTTCGTTCATTTCTATTGCAGATTGAACCCGGGTCTCGACTCCGACGCTTTCTAACGCGTTTTGCACAGCCAGCGCATTAATGACTGTGGCCAACATACCCATGTAATCAGCTGAGGTGCGATCCATGCCTTCTGCAGCTACGGACACGCCTCTGAAGATGTTGCCGCCCCCAATGACCAAGCAAACCTCATGGCCCATCTCGGCCACAGATTTGATGTCCTTCGCAATGGCCAAGACCGTAGCCTTGTGAAGCCCGTAGGATTCTGGCCCCATGAGGCCTTCACCGGAGACCTTGACCATTATCCGCTTATATTTCGGCACCTTGGTCATGATCCGCAAAACCTCCAACTGGCCAAACATTCTCGACTTGGCGACTCATGCACTGCCAGCCCGGGTTAACTTGCAAAAAAGGGACGGTCTACGTCCCTTTCAACTTCATTCCCGCCTCACTGGCGATCTCGGTCGTTACGCCGCAGATAATACACACTTCAAATCAAAAACGCCCGCTTCTTTTGAGGAGAAACGGGCGCTTTTTAGAGTTTTAAGTTGCCGCCTTAACGGCCAACGGCTTGAGCAACTTCAGAGGCGAAGTCTTTTTCTTCGCGCTCAATACCTTCCCCGAGGTTAAATTTCACAAAGCCGGTCAATTTAATCGGTGAGCCGATGTCTTTAGCTGCATCTTCAACCACTTTGCTAACCTTCGCCTTGTCTTCAGAAATCACATAAATCTGCTCGAGTAATACGACTTCCTCATAGAATTTGCGCATTCTGCCATCAACCATCTTAGCAATGACATCGTCTGGACGACCCGATTCCTTGGCTTGATCAGTCAGCACTTCGCGCTCACGTTGCATGGTCTCAGCATCAACTTCATCGGTCGTCAAAAACCGTGGGCTAGCAGCCGCTATGTGCATAGCCAGCTGTTTACCTAATGCACTCAGTTTCTCGGTATCACCCTCTGATTCCAATCCAACCAATACACCAATCTTACCAAGACCAGGCTTGACTGCTGCGTGGACGTAAGCCGCAACAACACCTTTATCCACAGATAATGCAGCAGACCGGCGCAATTTCATATTTTCGCCAATTGTCGCGATCAAATGGGTGACCTGCTCTTCAACATTACGGCCTTCACCAGGCATATCTGTTGTCTTCAGCTTTTCCATGTCGCCATCAACCTGAAGCGTAAGCTGAGTAGCAGCCTCAACAAATCCTTGGAAGCTATCGTTGCGACCGACAAAATCAGTTTCAGCATTAACTTCCAGCATAGCCCCTTTAGCACCATCAACGGCCACACCAATCAGACCGTCAGCGGCCACACGGCCAGATTTCTTGGCGGCGGCAGATAAACCCTTCTTACGCAGCCAATCAACCGCGCCTTCAAGATCGCCATCGGTTTCTGCAAGAGCTTTCTTGCAGTCCATCATACCAGCGCCGGTTTTTTCTCTCAGCTCTTTAACCAGAGCCGCTGTGATTTGTGCCATTCGTCTTCGTCCTTATTTGTCAGTCCTTACGAGCAGCCAAATTAAGAATTGTCAGCTATGCTTAGCTGAGGCATCCCTCAAATTGGTCGGCCTACTCGTATTATTTTCTGTCAGCTTTAGTCTTTTTTCTTGGCCGCAGCTTTCTTTGCTGTTGTCTTTTTTGCCGTGGTTTTCTTGGTTGTTGTTTTCTTAGCTGCAGGGGCCTTTTTAGCCGTTGTAGCCTTCTTTACTGTGGCCTTTTTCTTTACCGCTGTCTTTTTAGCAGCAGGTTTCTTTTCTGAGTCTGTAGCTGGCTCAGCCGCCTTCTGTGCTGCAGGCGCTATTTCTTTAGCGGCAGGCGCAGCATCGTCAGATTCATCTTCTTCAACCGCAGAGAGGTCCTCCACAGGAGCTTCATCCTGCGCCCCAACATCAACGCCAGCGGCTTTCATCTCGTCTTGGATGCCCTCCAAGGCCGAGTTTGCCATCAATTCAAGGTACAATTTGATCGCCCGAATGGCATCGTCGTTCCCTGGAATTGGATACGTAATATTTTTGGGATCAGAATTACTGTCCAAAATCGCTGCCACAGGAATATTCAGGTTATTGGCTTCCGAAACAGCGATATCTTCTTTGTTTGTATCAATAATGAAGATCAAGTCAGGAACATTGCCCATGTCTTTGATCCCGCCAAGGGCCAGATCAAGTTTATCTTTCTCTCTCTGAAGATTCAGCGCTTCTTTCTTGGTCAAACCAACCAAACCTTCTGGGCTAGCAAAACGGACTTCAAGGTCTTTCAAGCGTTTGATCGACTTAGAAATCGTCTTCCAGTTGGTCAACATTCCGCCAAGCCAGCGATGGTTGACATAGTACTGGCCGCAGCGCTCTGCGTATTCCTTAACCAGATCATGCGCCTGGCGCTTGGTGCCTACGAATAGGACACGTCCGCCTCCGGCAACCACATCGTGAACCGCCTGCATGGCGCGATGCAACAGCGGCACGGTCTGTTGAAGGTCGATAATATGAACACCGTCGCGCACACCATAAAGGTATGAATCCATCTTCGGATTCCAGCGACGGGTATTGTGGCCAAAGTGGCAACCAGCTTCAATGAGCTGGCGCATGCTGAACGTGGGCAGCGTCATAAGTCTTTCTCCGGTTAAGCCTCCGCAGGGGGTGACCAAGACACATGCCTTGGACCGGACCGAACACTCAGAACACCCGAGCGCCGCATCCCTGCGTGTGGAATGACGCGGTTTCTAAGGAGAATGTGGCGGAATAGCAAGATCTTTCCACCTGAAATCCCCAAAACAGTGAAGAGAGAACCTTGGAAGTGCAGATTACCTGACTTAAGGCGCTGCTTCAGCGTTCGTTAAAATCTCACGGACCCTGGGCTCTAATCCGGTCAAACCGGCCTTGCGCCCCACATCCAGAGACTCTTCGAGGGGTTTTCCATCAATCAAATGAGCGCCGATGGCATATAGCGCGCCCACTCTATTGCCGCTGCCGCAGTGCATATAAACGGGCGCTGCCGTCTGGTTCAGAATGGCGCGCAGTTGCGTCGCGGTCTGAAGGTCCAGGTTGTCCATACCGACAGGCAAGTTAACGTATGACAATCCCAGGCTTTCAGACTCAGCAGCCTCATCAAACCCAAGATCCTCGTCTTCTCTGCGAAGATTAATAACCGTACCGATGCCCATCGACTTCAGAAGAGCTAAATCTGCCGCTGTTGGTTGGCCGCCGCTGATCACTGAAGACGTCACCAATTGCGGGTTTTGTGCGTCTAAACCGGCCAAGTCCCTCTGAGACACGGTCGAGTCCGTTGCACAGGCTGCTAGTCCTGTGAAAACAACACTCATTAAGAGTCTGGCATAAGGTTGCATATCAAGGCTCCTAAAATACGGATAGTTTCGTTTTTGTCGTAAATAATTCTAGCGCCTTCGTTCCCACCAAAGAGTTTCCAGCAGAGTCCAATTCCGGCGACCACACACAAAGCGACATCACGCCAGGTATTACACCTGCGATTCCGCCGCCGACACCACTCTTGCAGGGTATGCCAACGCGATACGCAAAGTTTCCCGCACTGTCATACACACCGCTGGTCATCATCAATGAGTTGATCCGCTTGGCGCGACGCAGCGGCATCACCCGCTCTTTTGTGCCCGGAACCATACCCTGGTTGGCGAGGGGCCTGAATGCCCGCGCCACGTCAAGACAAGACATACTCAGTGAGCATTGATGAAAATAAAGGTCCAATACCGACTCAACATCTGACTTGAGATTACCATGGGTTTTCAAAAAATAGGCAATCGCCCGATTCCGGTCGCCCGTCAGGTTTTCAGACTCAGCAACCTCTGTATCGAAGGTAATGCGCTTATTGCCTGACAAAACCCTTGCCCAGTTTCGTAGACTATTTTTGGGGTCAGACATGCGTGACGTCACAACATCCGTCACCACCAATGCGCCAGCATTAATAAACGGATTTCGCGGTATTCCATTTTCCCGCTCGAGCTGAACCAAGGAATTGAACGGGTTACCTGACGGCTCCCGCCCGACGCGTTTCCACAACCCGGCACCCAACTCTTCAAGCGCCATCGCCAGCGTCAGAACTTTTGAAATACTCTGAATAGAAAAAGATTCATCTGAATCACCAACGTTATACTCGTGGCCGTCTAAGGTGCACACCGACATGGCAAACTTGCGCCGCGGCACCCGTTTAAGCGCCGGGATGTAAGAAGCGACCTTGCCCTTACCAAAGTCCTTGGTGGCCTCCTGCGAGACACGTTCAAGCACATCCTGAATATTCAAATCTTGCAGCACGTTAGACTGCATCATCGCGCGTACTCTACCTCGCCCACATCGGCGCATTGGGACACTGGCTGCCGACAGCAGAAACCAGCAAAGAGGGCGTGCGATAACTCAACTTGTAACGGTTACGTTGAATATAGTCCGATAATGCCTGCTCAAACTGCACACCGGTCCAACTGCCCGCGCACTGAAACAACCACTTCAGCGAATTCGTTCCGGATAAATCATCTGTGTACTTCATCGCCTCAACCATCCCCATGACATGGAGCGAACGATTGGCGGCATCAAGTTGTAAGTACTCTCTGCCAGACAAGGCCGCTGCAGGCTGTATATTGAGCATTGAAGCCAGAACACCGGCACATAACAGACCATACCTAAACATGCACTACATTCCTTTTAGGAAACCAGTAACGGCATCAGCCCATTCCTCTGGCATTTGATCGACCACATCCACACCACCGCCCTCGAGCGCAATATAGTCCAGGTCTGGACGCATTTCTTTGGCCCATTTTGCATTCTCGTAAATCTGGTCGCCTGTATTGGTCAGCAGCAATGTGCGATGGGTGATCTGAGGCAAGGCTTCGTTGTGATTATATTGAAACGCGGCATGATGCCCGTACCAGAACGGCCCGAGGCCGATAAATTTCTCAGCCGTATAGCGCGTGATCAACTTAGGATCTACGCCTTCGCCATACATGCGATAACGAGTCAAAAAGCTGTTTTGAACATGTGTGCCATCATCTTCATACACGAAGTCCTGCTCACGCTCTTTATTCCCTTTGAGGAACTTGGCGCGTTCTTCGTCAGTCATGGGGAACGGACCGTTGATCACAAGGTTATTGATACGGTCCGGAAACTGTAAGGCCACCGACGTTGCGATCATCGCGCCGGTGTGATGACCCAGCAGATCAACTTTTTCCAATCCCAGATGATCAAGAACAGCTGGAATGGCCGTCGCATAATCATCAACAGTAGGTACAAAATCAGGCGTGTCAGATTGACCAAACCCTGGCGTATCGATTGAGATCGATCGAATGCCACGCGCAGCCAGCGGTCCGTAAGCGTTATCAAACTGCCGTAAAGACATGGGGGCCTGATGTAACAAGATTAAAGGCAAGCCGACCGGATTGGCCGGTGAAACATCCTGATAATGCACCTGGCCAAAGGGGCCGTTCGCATAACCGCGGGTCACTGAAAGAGTATTTGAGTCAGCGGCGCGCACTGATGAAACAGGCAACGCCGAAGTCAACGCTGCTCCGGTTGCAACAACCGCCATTAGTGTTCGGCGAGATAAACCAGCCTTATCTATGGACATCAAGCCCTCCTCTAAATGTGACAATCCTTAGCACTATAATAGTCCAAAGAATCAGAATTGGCGAATATCCGTAACCCCAGGCACATCTTTAACGCGGCCCAAGGTTTGTGGGGAAATGGCGTATCGGTCAGGCAAAGCAACTTCAACTTCATGCCCGTTAGAGCGTGCCACCAATAGAATGCGGCCGTTGCCAACGCCATCAGACGCAATAATATCCTTCAGCTCCTCAACCGGCGTGCCGTCCTTAATCTCAATGCGCAGGTTATCGAGCCGCGCCGCGACCGCCTCATCAAGGGGTGTTAGTTTGGTCACCATCAGGCGCACCTGATCCTCTTCCTGGCGGCCATCAAGGGTAATCAGCATAGGCTGGCCGGAGTCCAGCAACTCACGGGAGGCCGCAAGCACTTCCGAAAAGATCACGGCTTCAAAGGAGCCTGTCGCATCGGACAAATTTAAAAACGCGTAGCGATTGCCGCTCTTACTGACGCGCTCGCGTTTACTCAACATGGTTCCGGCCATGCGCAGTGGCTTTGCAAAATCCGCTGCCGTCAGTGTGTCTAAGTCACGCGCGCTCACGACGCCCTGCGCCTTAAGCGTTGCCGAATAGGCATCAAGAGGGTGATCAGAGAGGTAAAACCCAAAAGCCTCGAACTCTTTTTCCAGACGCTCCATCTTGCGCCAGTCTTCGACGGTCCGCAGTTTTACTTTGGGAAGGTCAGCCTCACCGCCAAACAGAGCATGCTGATCAGAGTTTCGCGCCTCGGCCCCGGCTTGAGCATGACGCAAAATGGTCTCAGACCCTTCCATCATCTCGGCACGGTTAGAATGCAGGCTGTCCATGGCCCCTGCCCGCACTAAGTTTTCGATCAGGCGTTTATTGATAAGTTTCGTGTCCAGCCGGCCCGCGAAGTCATTAATATCCTTGAACGGCCCACCCTCATCTCTGACCTTCACCAGCCCTTCCATCGCACCGGCACCGACGTTTTTAATCGCCGCCAGAGCATACCGCACGGCCCACGCTCCATCTGGTAACTGCTCAACCGAGAACCTGACACCGGAGTGATTGACGTCAGGTGGCAAAAGCTCAATATCCAAGCGCCTGAGTTCAGACTTAAACCCTTCCAGCTTATCCGTATTCTGCATATCCAGCGACATGGTTGCCGCCATGAACTCAACAGGATAGTTCGCCTTGAGATACCCCGTCTGATAGGCCACCAGCGCATAGGCCGCAGCGTGAGACTTGTTAAAGCCGTAGCCAGCAAACTTAGCGATGGTGTCAAACACATCCGATGCCTGTTCAGCGGTTGTGTCCCGTTCCGTCGCTCCTTTGACGAACTGCTCGCGCTGGGCATCCATTTCCGCTTGAATTTTCTTGCCCATGGCCCGGCGCAGTAGATCAGCACTGCCCAAGGAATATCCGGCCATCTCCTGGGCCGCCTGCATCACCTGCTCTTGGTAGATCATGATGCCGTAGGTTTCTTTCAGGATCGGCTCCAACACAGGGTGCATATAGGAGATGTTCTCGCGTCCGTTCTTGCGGTCAATAAAACTAGGGATGTTATCCATTGGCCCCGGACGATACAAAGCCACAACGGCGATAATATCTTCGAACACATCTGGCTTCAGTTTGCGCAGTACATCGCGCATCCCCGTACTTTCCAATTGGAACACGCCCGTCGTATCGCCGCGCGATAACATGTCGAAGGTTGTTTTGTCGTCGAGCGGAATGGTCGCCAAATCGAGTTTAATGTCACGATTGGCCAGAAGCTTCACCGCAGTATCTAATACTGTGAGTGTCTTAAGGCCCAAGAAGTCAAACTTCACCAAACCCGCCTGCTCAACCCACTTCATGTTGAACTGAGTCACGGGCATTTCAGAATGGGGATCGCGGTATAGCGCAACCAATTCAGCGAGGGGCCGGTCTCCAATAACCACGCCTGCGGCGTGTGTTGATGCGTGGTTGTAAAGCCCCTCAAGCTTGAGCGAGATATCGAACAATTGCGCAACGTTTTCGTCAGTATCGCGCAGGGCTCTCAGTTCGCTTTCAGACTCAATAGCCTCCTGCAGCGTTACCGGACTCGCCGGATTATTCGGGACCATCTTGCAAATCTTGTCCACATAACCGAGTGGCATCTCCAGCACCCGCCCAACGTTTCTCAAAGCAGCGCGCGCTTGTAGTTTTCCGAATGTAATAATTTGAGCAACCCGATCTACGCCATACTCATGCTGTACATACTTGATAACTTCCTCTCGGCGGTCCTGGCAAAAATCGATATCGAAGTCAGGCATCGACACGCGCTCAGGATTCAGGAAGCGTTCAAACAGTAAATCAAAGCGCAATGGGTCGAGGTCGGTAATTAAGAGCGCCCAAGCGACAACAGAGCCCGCCCCCGAACCACGACCCGGGCCAACCGGAATCCCTTGATCTTTGGCCCATTGAATGAAGTCCGCAACAATCAGGAAGTACCCAGGGAACCCCATGCTAGCAATCACACCCAATTCATACTCCAGGCGTTCCCGATAAGGCTTGGCGACCTCCTGTTTATCGGCCTCACTCATTTCCGCAGTAAAAACGTGCTTTTTCAAACGCCCTTCCAAGCCCTCGATAGAGAGTTCTCGCAGCGCCTCTTCTTCTGTCCGGTCTCCAGCCTTTGGCGAACGTGGTAAAATGGGGTCTCTACGCTCCACCATGACCGCGCAACGCTGCGCAATCACCAGCGTATTTTCCACAGCTTCCGGCAGGTCTTCAAAAAGTTCGACCATCTCCTCTGCTGATTTAAAGTAATGTTGAGGGGTCAACCGTTTACGGTCTGCAATCGAGATATAAGACTTCTCGGCAATGCACATCAGCGCGTCATGGGCGCTGTACATGCTGGCATCCGCGAAGGCGGGCTCATTGGTTGCGACCAGAGGCACATCGTGTGCAAACGCGAGATCAACCAAAGCGGGCTCAATACGATCTTCATCCGGTAAGCCATGGCGCTGGATTTCCACATACAAACGGTCTGGAAACGTCTTGGCCAGATCAAGCAGCACAGCCTCGGCCTTGGCGAACTGCCCCTCAACTAGGTGACGTCCAACCGCGCCTTGCAAGCCGCCCGTCAAGGCAATAAGTCCACCGGAATGGAGTTTGATGTCAGCCATAGACACATGTGGTGTTTCACCGGGCGGTGTCTCTAAAAAGGACTGACTGACCAACTTCAACAAGTTGGAATAGCCTTCTTCCGTCTGGCACAGCAGAACCAGTTGATCGGGCTCGGGCACTCTTGGGCCTGCCCCCGCCTTCCCCTCCTCGACAGCACGCTCAACTGAAAGCTGACAACCAACGATCGGCTGAATGCCTTTTTCTGCGCAAGACACTGAAAATTCTAAGGCGCCGAAGAGGTTTCGCGTATCTGTCAAAGCCACCGCAGGCATGCGGTTTTTGACGCATAACGCAACCAGCTGGGGAATCTTAATGGCGCCTTCAGCGAGGGAAAACGCTGAATGTGTTCTAAGGTGCACAAAGGGGGCATGATCAGGCTGCGTCATAGCCCTATTCATTCCATTATTGGCCCTCAACGACCAGTACGCAGAACATGTTATCCACAGAAAAGTGGATATATCTCTGCATAACTTTAGGGATAAGGATTGCGGCGCGCCACATCGGCTTGCACCTCAATGGTGCCTGCCTTCTCAAAAGTCAAAATCAAATCAATGACTTCGCCATCTTTCAAGCCTGATTTAATGCCGGTCAGCATCAGATGATCTTTGCCGACCTCCAAAGCGATGCTCTCACCAGCTGGAATGTCGACAGATTCAACCGGCCGCATACTCATCATACCGCCCTCTCCCATGAGAGTCGTATGGACTTCAGTCTTGGCCGCCACAGGCGCTTCCACCGCAATCAGGCGATCAGCTGCGCTGCCTTGGTTTACGATACTCAGATAGCCGGCTGTCACATTTGCTTGCCCAATAGTCGCTCTGACCCAAGCGTTTGAAATCGCGATGTCAGCGGCAACACCTGAAAGCGGGGCCAAGAGTAAACAGGCCAAAGAGCCAGCAGAAAAAAAATATTTGATCATGCGTTAGACATAAGAAAAGCCGGTCGAGATAACAACCAGCTTTTCTCAAACTATTAAGATATAAAAACTAACTTCGGTGTGACGCTCTTTCTTCTGCCGACAACGCAGACTTGGGGTTCGCTGGCGCACGCGCGGCCAGCACAGCAGCGATCGCAATGGCAACCAGCACCAAAGTCATTTCCAGCGCAAACTCGGTCGGCTTTTCCCAGAACTCCGTAAAGAGATGCCAGCGTCCAGCCAACTCCACCGAGTTCCAGCAAATGATAGCGGTCGGAATACCATATCGGATCGCGGTGGGAACCCGCCAAAATTTAATTAACCGCTGAAACAAATAGACGCCCCAGATCGTATTTAAGAAGAAAATTCCATACGTAACAGGGTGGCGGTCTCCAAGGATATTCTCGTCATAAATGAACAGCAGCATGAGATAGAAAAACCATATGACGTAAATCGTCTCCAGGGCCGTAATAGCGGCAAAATTGCGCTCATAATTAGGGGTTGGTTTAGCCACACGCAGACCGGCGTTGCGCTGAAACCACAAAAAGAAATTACACTTCGTGTCTTTGTTCAGCAGAAAGTAAACCAGCGTCGACGCCAAAACACCAACTGATGACATCATCACCAAGTATTCAGCTTTGGTTGCTATCTCTCCAGGCATATTGGGGTCCATCAAATCAGGCACCCCGAGGTAGTTGCCAGACCATACGAAAGAAAACTCGACCCAGCCTGTCCATAGAAAAGAGCCGGCCCAGAAGCCAAGCCACGTGGCAGAAACCTCATTG
This sequence comes from Rhodospirillaceae bacterium, assembly GCA_040221475.1. Lineage (GTDB taxonomy): Bacteria > Pseudomonadota > Alphaproteobacteria > Rhodospirillales > Rhodospirillaceae > WLXB01. Next base: position 756,570 of record JAVKEJ010000053.1, read on the forward strand.
CTGCTTTTCATCCCCCAGAACAACAACCCGGCCCCAGCAAGTCCCATAGCAAAGGCGCATTGGTAGACGTATTCCTCACCGAATACGTTTTCCATCACGATCATGATGGTGTGCCCCAATCCCTGAAACACAAAGACGATGAAAAAGGCAAATAACCCGATGAATGGTGGGCGGGTAAAAAAACCAACCTTAGATGTTTCGGATGTACTGCTGGCTTCTGCTGGCATATCGAAATGTCCCCCAAATCAATGCAAACAAACCGCGACTGAGCTTTAATCTAATCCAAGCCGGTCTAAACCCTAAAGAAATTAGGGTAACCGCGTGTAACAAATATAGTTTTGACTCGATGGTTTGACACGCTTGGGTTTAATGAGACCGCAACAGCCTATACCTCAAGCAGCACGCCCTCTTCCAAGCGCACCACACGATCCATGCGCTTGGCTAAGTCTGGATTGTGCGTAGCAACCAACGCCGCCAGGCCCTGGTCTTTCGCGAGTTTAATCAAACCATCAAATACGCCGTCAGCGGTGTGAGGGTCGAGATTACCCGTCGGCTCATCGGCCAACAGCAACGCGGGTTCGTTGGCCAACGCCCGCGCAATCGCAACCCGCTGCTGTTCTCCTCCAGATAACATGCCTGGACGATGGTCTAATCTATCTGCCAATCCCAAGCTGCTCAGTAACTCCTTGGCCCGTTCTGTCGCCACATCGCGGGCCACAGTTCCAATCATTTGTGGGAGCACAACATTCTCGACCGCCGAGAATTCTGGCAATAGATGATGATACTGGTAGACGAAACCAAGATATTTAAGTCTTAGCTCAGTTTGACGTCTTTCAGAGGCATTGCCGCAGGCTTCTCCGGCGATGATCACTTCGCCTTTATCCGGCTTTTCCAAGAGCCCTGCCAGGTGCAGCAAAGTTGATTTGCCGGACCCGGAGGGCCCAACCAAAGCAACCACCTCGCCAGGATTCACCGTTAGATTAGCGCCACGTAAGACTTCTAGTTTCTTGCCACCCTGCTCAAAGGTTCGAAAAACGGTCTGAAGTTCTAGAGCTGCAATACTCGTGATTCTACTCATAGCGTAGCGCTTCAACGGGGTCCGTTCGCGCCGCACGCCAGGACGGATATAACGTTGCGGCAAAAGATAATCCCAGCGCCATCAGCACAACCGAGGTCACCTCAGACCAATCCATATCCGCCGGAATGGTCGAGAGAAAATAGATTTCCGCTGAAAACAAATCCGTTCCCGTCAGTGTTTCTAAAACACGGCGGATCGCTTCAATGTTTTCGCAAAACACAATCCCAAGGATCAGACCCAAAATTGTCCCTGTTGCCCCGACACTTGCACCGGCCAGGAAGAATACCCGCATAATCATACCGCGTGTCGCGCCCATGGTCCTTAAGATCGCAATGTCGCGTCCCTTGTCCTTCACTAACATGATCAGCCCGGCGATAATGTTAAACGCCGCCACCACAATGATCAGCGTGAGAATCAGGAACATCACATTGCGCTCAACTTGAAGGGCATTAAACAGCGTCGAGTTGGTTTGCTCCCAGGACAACACCCTTACGCCTGACCCCGTTGTTTCCATCACCTCACGGGCGATAAAACGCGCTTGGTCAGGGTCTGAAACCTGCACCTCTATGCCCGTAACCGAACCCGGATACTTGAAATAGGTCTGCGCCAGATCAAGCGGCATATAAATAATCGAGGAATCAAAATCGCTCATACCAACGTCAAAAATGGCAACGATGGGATAATCTTTCAGGCGCGGTGCCGTGCCAAACGCCGTAACGTTTCCTTTCGGGGAGATCAAAGTCAGTTTATCGCCCACTGAAATCCTGAAACGGTCAGCCATACGCACACCGATCATCAAACCTTCGCTGCGGGTAAAGGCGGGCAACGACCCTAAAATGATATTCTCAGAGACAACCGTTCGTGCCGCCAAGTCTTCACCGCGCACCCCCCGCACCACAGCGCCGGAGGTCACACCGCCTGTAGTCGCCATGACCTGCCCCGTGATCTGGGGCAAGACTGATTCCACCCCTGGGATTTGCCGAATGGCATCACCGCGCGCATCGTAATCAGCAATCGAGAATTCAACACCCTGCACTTCGATATGGCCGTTCACGCCCAGAATCCGGCTCATGATGTCCTGCCGGTAGCCGTTCATCACCGCCATCACAATGATCAGGGTCGCAACCCCCAGGCCAATGCCAAGCAACGAAAAGCCTGCAATGACGGAAACAAATCCCTCTTTACGCCGGGCCCGCAAGTAGCGCCCGGCCATCATGCGTTCGAAGGGACCAAACATTACCCGGCCCCCGTCGCTGGCGGAGACCCGGTCAATACGGACAACACTTGATCCAAAGGCAAAGTCTGGCGCTCACCCGTGGCCCGGCGCTTCAACTCAACCGTCCCCTCTTTGACGCCCCTCGGGCCGATGATCAACTGCCAGGGCAGCCCCAGCAGGTCCATATTGGAGAACTTCACGCCGGCGCGTTCGTCGCGGTCATCATAAAGTGTGCTCAAACCAATGTCCTGGAACTTGCTATATAGATCACCGCACACCTTATCCGTGTCAGCATCCCCGACTTTCAGATTGATCAAGCCAACCCGATAGGGCGCAACTGTATCCGGCCAGATGATACCATCGTCATCGTGGCAGGCTTCAATAATCGCCCCCACCAGCCGCGACACACCAATGCCGTAGCTGCCCATGTAGGGCGTCACCATCTCACCGCCGGGGGCCGCCAACTGTGCGCCCATGGGGTCAGAATACTTTTTGCCAAAGTGGAAAATATGTCCCACCTCGATGCCGCGGGCCGACACCAAATCGTCGCCAAGTTCTTTTCCCTTGGCCTCATCGTGTTCTTCATCGGTCGCGGCGTATTCACTGGTCCAGTCATCGACTATCGGCTGCAGGTCGCTGTCGTAATCAACGATCAATGGAATTGGCTTCTGTAACAGGGCTTTGTGGCAATACACGGCGCTTTCGCCGGTTTCAGCCAGCACAATAAATTCGTGACTGAGATCCCCGCCGATCGGGCCCGGATCCGCTTTCATGGGGATGGCTTGCAGACCCAGACGGGCAAAGGTCCGCAGATAGGCCACAAACATCTGATTGTAGGAATGTTTCGCCGCTTCGTAAGTCAGATCGAAAGAGTACGCATCCTTCATCAGAAACTCACGCCCGCGCATCACGCCAAACCGGGGCCGGACTTCATCGCGGAACTTCCAGTTGATCTGATAGAGATTCAACGGCAGGTCTTTATAGCTTCGCACATTGTTACGGAAGATATCCGTGACCACTTCTTCATGGGTCGGACCGTACAGCATGTCGCGCTCGTGCCGGTCGGTCATGCGCAGCATCTCTGGCCCGTAGTCGTCGTAGCGCCCGCTTTCTTTCCACAACTCGCTCGACTGAATTGTGGGCATCAGGATTTCTTGCGCGCCCGCGTCATTTTGCTCTTCGCGTACAATCTGCTCGATATTCTTGAGAACGCGTGTCCCCATAGGCAGCCAATTATAGATGCCTGCCGCATGCTGACGCACCAGCCCCGCCCGCAGCATGAGGCGATGTGACGCAACCTGGGCTTCCGACGGCGTCTCCTTGAGTGTAGGGATGAAAGCGCGCGACAACCGCATGAAAAACCTCGAAAAATTAGATTAATAACAAGACTGGCGCGCAATTTAGGCAAAGCTTGGGCGACTGTCTATGAAACCATTTTCAAGCTCGGCACGGAAAAATCAAAAAAGTCTATCGCAATGGTCCACGCTGGGTCAGATTAACGATCACACCGTCCGGATCACGGGCCATCATCTCGTGAATTTCGGGCCGGTTGGGAACTTCCATTTTGGTCGGCGGCGTCGCAACCGTGAACCCTTGGGCCACCATGCCCTCATAGAGCGCTTTCATGTTTTCCGTCGGAATCACCAATATAGTCTCGCCAGCTTTGACCGTATCAGACCACTGCGTTTCCTTCATCGGCGGCTCTGCATCCTTCAGTTCCATGAGACCCACCATGCCGGTATCAGCGCCCGCTGCGCTCATCACCACCATGTGTAAGCCTGAGATCGTCATGCCCATGAGATCAGAGGCCCCAGGATTCCCAATATGTCCCTCGTAGAACACATCCATACCCAATAAATCTCTATAGAACTTCAGAGATTTTTCCATATCGCGCACGATGATGGTGGTCCGTTTGACCGGTGCCGTTTTGTTGCTGTCTGACATGATAGTGCCCCTTAATGCTGTGCAGCGTATGCTATTTCGATGGTGCTCTGTTGGCGGCGCACGCATGCCCCCCAAGGTCAACCACCCGCTCTGAGACTTGCTCCCAGGCGTCCATTAGCGCCTCGCGCGTGTGGAAACCGACCATCGTCAACGCCAAGCCGGACAGATCACCCTCTAAAACCGTCACGCTCTCTGGGCGCACACTGATGATCGTATCGCCTCCCACAACGGCGATGGGAGACGCCGCCGGGACCGCGATAAGAAGAAACACCTTATGCTCCGGCAGGGGTGCCTGCTTTGTCCCGGCCACCTGCCCGACATCAACTTTCACAGCCCCCTCGCGCAGTTTGGCCGACGCCCGATACTCTGGCCCCCACCAAAACGCTCCGACCGCTTTAAGCGTCGGGAATTCACCCACCATGACCATGCGTTTATCCCAATCACCACACAGCCACTCAACCCCGCGGCCAGGGCCACCTATAGCAAGGTATTTACCTTGATATTTCTCATAGATCGGCGGCAGGGATGAGGAATACGGCTTCATCTTCTCTGGAATCATGTCCCGCGCAAAAGCGATGGAGTATCCGCGCGTCGTCATTCGTGCTTCCCCGCTTGTGTTTTGAACGCCGCTTTCGCTTCCATAATACGATCGTAGATCGCCTGGGCCTCACCGCCAATTTCATCAAGGACCGCCGCGTGACTCGCTTGCCCGGCTTGAACCCAAGCGGCAAGTTCAGCCTCCGTGAGATCGTGTACCGGATCACCTTCGGCCCGGATGCGGGCAATCTCAGCATCCTGATCAAACCGGACTTCGGTGCGCTGCTGCTCAAAGCCGCCAAACGCCTGAAGCATCACCGCTCGATGCTCGTCCGTAAAGCCGTCCCACCATCGTTTATTGACCAGAAATAATCCCGTTTCATAGACATGTCCCGTAAGGGTGAAATGGGGCGCATCTTCGCGTGTGGCTCCCACATGCCAGGTAATCGCTCCAAATCCGCCATTGATCATGCCCGTCTGCAAGGCCGGTACAACGTCTGACATAGTCAGAAATACGGTGTCTGCTTCCAGTTGCTGGAGGAATCCAACCACGGCAGGCGACTGTGCGGCCCGAATACTTAAACCCTTCACATCCGCTGGCAGGCGCACAGCTTGATCCGCATAGAAATGCGACCAGCCAGCTTCCGCAAACATCAAAAGCACATAGTTTTCTTTGGCCACCAGCGGCTGATAGAGATCGCGGATACAACAATCGTAGACGTAATCCGCCTCCGCCCGGCTCTCGAACAAATACGGCAGGCTCAGTACCGCAACTTCTGGAATCTGAGTTGAAATAACGGACTGTGACGTCCCGACAAATTGCACTCGCCCGCGCTTCAATGCGCCCAGCAGTGGCTCAGACGCCCCCAGTTCACCATAAATATGGTAGTCGAGTTCAAATAAGTCCGGGCGCGAGGCAAACACCGCTTTGTAGCCATCCCATTGACGATCCCAAACTGAACCCTTTGGCGCGCTCGCGGCAATGCGTCCCGTTATAGGCTCTGCCTGACTCGGGCCAATATTCGCCCATAATGCGAACACGATAACTGCAAATACTGATTTAATGTGGTGTTGTATGATCCGCATAAGACAAACATATCTCTGATTGATAAAAGTAGACTTCAGCCTAATCAAACTGGGCCCTTTTGGGGAGAAATAATGTCCAGCGAAACAAACCGCTTCACGGGAGCGTCCGTTATGCGGCGGGTGCTCCAGCGCTTTGGGGTCAAAACCGTGTTTGCCCTGGCTGGCGCCTCGCAGACAAAACTTCTGGATGAATGCGAAAAATCTGGCTTCCGGATCGTTCCTGGGCGGCACGAAAGCGCCACGGTCGGCGCTGCCGATGGTTATGCCCGTGTGACCGGAAAGGTTGGCATTGCCATGGTTAACATCGACCAAGGCATGTCAAACGCCATCACTGGCCTGCAACAAGCACTGGAAGCCTGCTCCCCGGTTGTCGTCCTGGTTGGGCGTGAACCTGACAGTTGGACTCAGCCAGAACTGGACTTTGATCACGGTGTTCTCGGCATGGTCCAACCCGTCACCAAATGGGCCAGAAATGTTCATAGCGCCGCGCGCCTTGGCGAGTACCTTGAAGCCGCCTGCCGCCGGGCCTTATCCGGTCGACCTGGACCAGTCGTACTCGCCTTTCCCAAGGACTTTTTGAGCCAGCTTGTCGATCCTGGGGTCGATATCGACACAACTGTTCAAATGCCATCGCCGCCCGCACCGATCCCAGAAACTGTGACCAGAGCGGTAAACCTTCTTGAAACTGCAGAACGCCCGTTGATCATCGCAGGATCTGGAGCCTTTCGCTCCGGTGCTGGCACAGCCTTACGTCAACTCATTACGGATTTCGGCATCCCGGTTGCCACCAACAATCTTGGGCGCGGCCTGGTTGATGAACATCAGGACTCAGGTTGGGGCTGGCCCCTCGCCCAGTTTGCCGCCAAAGATGCCGATGTCGTGGTCTGGGCCGGGGCTCGCATGGGCAAAAAATTCGGCTATGGCCTCAGCCCTCGGTTCCCGGCTTCCACCAAAATGATCCAGATTGATACTGAAGCTGAGGAAATCAGCCGCAATCGCATGGTCGAGGTCGGTATCAATGCCGATTGCAGACTCTCGTTAGAAGCCATCCTTTCAGAACTGAGACGTCGCAAAACCACTCCGAAAGACCCCACTTGGGTCAAATCCTCACTGCAAGAGCGGCTCGACGCCATTGCAGAGACCGGGCTTGAGGATGATTACATTCATCCCATGCGGCTGGCCCGTGAGGTCAACCTTCGCCTACCAAAGAATGCCATTTTTGTGCAGGACGGCGCGTCCATCCTGGTGCGCAGTTGGGCTGTCACCAAATACAGCGCGGAAGGGGGCTATATGGACACCATGCCCCTGGGGTCAATGGGAATGGGCACGCCACTCGCCTTAGGTGCTGTTGCTGGGTCTAAAGAAGTAGCAGCGGAAACCGGCACACCAGAGCGTAAGGTGGTTCTGGTGACCGGTGATGGGGCCTTCGGGTTTTATTGCGCCGAGATTGACTCAGCTGCTCAAGCTGGCCTGCCGTTTCTTTGCGTCATCTCCAACAATGGCGGCTGGGGCAATGAAATCCACACCCAACCTCATCAAGTTGGACGAACCATAAATGCCCATTTTGGCGATGTTCAATATAACAAAGTCGCTGAAGGATTAGGTGCGATCGGGTTTCGTGTAGAGACCGTTGAGGACCTAGCACCAATTCTTGATAAAGCTTTTAATATCAATGAGAAACCCGTTGTTGTTGATGTGATTGTCAAGGATGAGGGTGGGCTAAACCCTCTCACCAGCACCCTTCTGTATCACGACGTAGAGGCAACGCGCGCAACGCACTTTGCCTCAGAAAACAAACCTTCAAACTAGCTGGCACCAGACATTCACAAACGTCCTAGTCTTAGTCTGCATTTGCCTCAGGCTTACTAAGCGGCAGTGGGATTCCCGCATCGGTAAAAGCCTTGCGGCAGGCAGCAGACAGAGCTGCGGCGCGATCCAAGGGGAGCAGAGAATCATTCCAGTAAACATCACGCCCCTGAACACTAACCCGGCCAACCACGCCCTCCCCCGCAATCAGTGCAGACGCCCCACCTTCTGAATCCTCACCCAGGCCAAGGCGCTGTGCCAAGTCTAAGCGGATATTGATATTTACAACATCCGGTGCCGCAATGTCGTAGCCACCCCCCAGTTCTGCGGGTGCGACTTGCCGACCCCGCACATCAGCTCCAGGCACGAATGCAACGTCATCTGCTGGCACATGCGCCACAACTGCGCGGCAATCATCGGTGCGAACACGATGACTTGAGATCTGCGCTACTGCCGGTGCTGACAAAACCACGCACGCGAATGTCGTGAGGCTGATAATCTCTTTTTTCATGCTATAAGTGTGCATTTGAATGGTTAACAACCGGTTCTTAAAACAGTAGAGCTGGTGCCGCAGAGCCCCAAAATATCAAAATGGAATAACTGTTAATTCCGGCCATAACGCCTTCCAGCGCGTCGTTTTTTCGGCATACACAGGCTCGACCGCTGTGCTGTTCTGATTTGGCCGAACCACCAGATCGAAGGCGTCAGAATAGCCATGGGGCGCATAGACCTGCATGTTTCCCTCATCGTCATGACCTACGCCATACATGCTTGAGGGCGTGGTGAAGCGATCGATACCGTCGCAACTGCTCTTCAAGGGTGGATACGGCGCCCCAAACTTTTCCGCATACCACACATGTACCCGCGCCTGATTGCGCACCTGCACCTCCGCCTTGATATCCGAGAAAACGCCTTTGCATCTTAGTATAACCGCATCTTCGGCTTCCCAGCTTAAATCTCCGGGCTCAAAGTAAAACAAATCGTAGTCTTTAATTCCATAGGTCGGAGGACGGCCCGTTTGGGCATTCCAAACTGTTTGAAACAGGCTCCCCGACACCAGCCAGCTATCCGGCAAACCTAAGTCAGGCAACCTGCGCAGCAGCGCGTCATTAATGGGATTGGTCTTGATCAGGTCGAGAAAACTGTTCTCGTCCTGACTCACGCCTGTTCGATCTCGATCAATGTTCCGTCGAAATCTTTAGGGTGCACGAAGAGCACCGGCTTGCCATGCGCGCCAATCCTGGGCTCGCCATCGCCAAGAACGCGTTTCCCCTCTGCAATCAATTGATCGCGCGCGGCCAGGATATCTTCAACCTCAAAACAAACATGATGCATACCGCCGGATGGATTTTTATCCAAAAATCCCTGGATTGGGGAATTCTCCCCCAACGGATGCAACAGTTCGATTTTCGTATTCGGCAATTTGACAAACACAACCGTGACACCGTGCTCTGGCAAATCTTCCGGCTCTGAAACGTCGGCGCCCAAAGCATTTTTGTACGTCGCACTGGCAGCTGCTAAATCTGGCACCGCAATAGCCACGTGGTTCAACTGTCCAATCATATCATCCTCTTTCGCATCCACGACCCGATTATACTCTGGCAACATGTACCTTAATCAAGGGTTTGCCCATTTGCCCGCCCGAGAATATGCGGCGTACGCATCTGCGGACAGCCTCTTCAATAACGCCGTCATCCCGCTTTGTTCGACCAGGCAGTCTTTCAATAGCGCTTTCAATCTCAATAGCCAGGGCGTCCTCGCCCTTAGCCTCAAGCGGGTCAACGATCCCCAACACCGACACCTGTGCATCTGTCGCGAGATGGCCATCGTCCTCCAGAACAACCGACACCACCACACTACCGCCATAAAACATCTTCTTGCGGTCTCGCAGCACCGGATCCCAGAACGGAACCGCCTTAGTGCCTTCCCAAGACATTCTTCCAGCCCAAACCTCGCCAGCAACTTCAGGGTCTCCCGGGGCCAAACGCACAGCAGAGCCATTTTCCACTTGTATCGCTTGGGGCACCTGACACTCTAAAGCCAGAGCCGCATGTGCTCGCATATGCATGTATTCACCGTGAACCGGAATGGCGGTATGAGGACGGATCATGCCGTACATGCGTCGCATCTCATCCCGAGCCGGGTGACCAGAAACATGGATAGGGGCATTTTTGGCGGTAATGATATCCACGCCCAATCGTGCGAGTTGATTCTGCAATTTGAAAATCGACTTCTCGTTCCCCGGAATCACCCGTGACGAAAAAACAACCGTGTCTCCCTCTTCCAGGGTAACTTCGCGGTGATTGTTAAAGGCAATGCGACTGAGAGCCGCGCGCGCCTCGCCTTGGCTGCCGGTGCAGATATAGAGCACCTTATCGTTTGGCAGATGGGCTGCATCCTCGGCTTCATAAAAGGTTAAATCGTCAGACAAGTAGCCAGTCTTACGCGCCGTCTCCGTGACACGCCACAGCGAGGCTCCAACAAGACAGACATGCCGGTCATTGGCCTCTGCCGCCCGCGCAATACTCTCCACTCGGGCAAAGTTGGACGCAAAGCAACCAACAGCAACGCGACCGCTGAGTTTCCCAATTAATTCTGTGAGCGCAACAGCCACATCCCCTTCGGATCCCGCCTCACCCTCAGAGAAAACATTGGTTGAATCCGCAATCATTGCCAGCACGCCCTCGTCACCAAGTGCCTCAAGCGTTGCAAAATCAGTAATTTCACCAATCAGGGGGTCAGGGTCGAACTTCCAATCACCCGTATGCATGATGTTGCCATAGGATGTACGAATGGCCAGCGCATTCGGCTCAGGAATGGAATGAGTCAGCGTGATAAACTCTATATCAAAGGGTCCGAGTTCAAGCCTTCCCCCCAATGGAATGATGGTCAGTGGCACAACATCTTGCAGGCCCGTCTCGACGAGTTTTCGTTTTAAAAACTCCGCCGCAAAGGGAGTCGCATAAACCGGGCATTGCAGTTGCGGCCACAGGTAACACACCGCCCCCAAATGATCTTCATGGGCATGGGTCAACACCAAGCCCAATAGCTTGTCCTTACGCTCGGCGATAAAGCTGGGGTCCGGCATAACCACATCGACGCCCGGAATACTGTCATCCCCAAATGTGACCCCAAGATCGACCATCAGCCATTGGTCATCACAGGCATAAAGATTGAGGTTCATGCCAATCTCGCCGGAACCTCCCAGCGGCACAAACCACAATCCTTTGTTTAAACCCTTTGGTATTGGACGGGAGGTGGGCCGTGCCGTGCTCATACCGGGTTACGTTCGTGCACAGCACGTAAACCACGCAACGTCAATGTGTCGTCCGTGTGATCAATAACACCAACAGATTCAGCAAACAGTGGTGCCAGACCGCCGGTGGCGATCACCTTCAAACCCGGCCCTTGTTCAGCCTGAATACGACCAACCAATCCTTCAATCAAACCAATGTAACCCCAAAAAACGCCTGATCGCATCGCCTCTACGGTAGACGTTCCAACAACAGGCGCGTTCCCAGGGTTTTCTATCGGGATTTTGGGCAGCAAAGCCGTCGCCATATGCAGTGCTTCCATCGAAAGGTTTATACCAGGCGTAATAACGCCGCCCGCATAGTTACCATCCTTGTCGACGACATCGAACGTTGTCGCCGTGCCAAAATCAATGATGATCAACGGACCACCATAGGTTTCCTGTGCTGCAATAGCATTGACCAGCCGGTCATCGCCAACCTCGCGGGGATTTTGCAGCAACACATTCAGCCCAAGTATAAGACCTTCATCGCCTACAAAACGCGCGTTCACCTCAAAGAAAGATTGGCACATTGTCCGCAGGGCACGATCCTTGCTAGGTACCACAGAAGAGACAATAGCAGCTGTAACATCGTCTCGCGCAATGCCATCCCGCTGCATAATCTGGGTTAGCCACACCCCATAATCATCGCCGGTTTTTTCGCTTTGCGTTGCCGTGCGCCACTGCCCCATCAGCCTGTCGCCCTTATAAACAGCGAATACGATGTTGGTGTTCCCACAATCAATCACCAGCAACATGGTTAAGCTCCGGCCCTAAAAAAGACGTCACCCGCAGACACAGCTTTAACGCCACTCATACCTTGATCCAACAAAAGCGCGCCGTCCTCCGCCAAGCCTTTGAACGTGCCTTCAAACGTATCTTGAGGTAAACGCACGACAACGTTTTCACCAACACCGGTCGCTCGGTTTAACCAGGCACGTCTCACCGGTGCAAATCCCAACGTCCGTAATGTCTCGAGCCATTTAGATAAACACTGAGCGAGGCTCACGGCTAGATCTTCAGGCGCAATAGATAAGTCAGACAATGAACCAATGGGGTAAAGCGCATCCTCAACCACTGTCTCAATCAAATTCACCCCAATACCAACAATCACCTGAGACCGCTCAGGTACGGCTTCGAGCAATAGCCCGGCGGCTTTTCCACCCCTGTACAACACGTCATTGGGCCATTTACAGCGCAAGGCAGGCACTTCACGACCGGCGGTCAGCTCAACGGCATCAATCAAAGATAAGGCTGCGACAAAACCAACTTCGCCTGCGGTTGGTGGCGGCGCATCAACCAGAATACTCACATAAAGATTACCCGTCGGGCTGCTCCATACCCGGCCGCGCCGGCCACGACCAGACGTTTGTGTCTTTGCCAGAAGAAGCAAGCCCTCAGACTCGCCCGCTTCGGCGAGTTTCCTCATATCTGAATTCGTGCTTTCAGTCTCAGATACTTTGGTGAGACGCCATCCTGTCGGTAGCTCAGACACGAAGGTCATGAAAGTTTTAGTCTAACCCGGAAACAGGGCTGCAGCTGCTGTGTCTGCACCAGCCAGAAGTGGCTCAGGAAGACCAACAAAGAGCACGACTAAAAGCGCGCACAATCCCATAATCAAAGCGGTGGAGCGATCAGGACGATCAAAAGCTTCTACAGACTCATCAAAATACATAATCTTGATCAGACGCAGATAATAAAAGGCCCCGATGACGCTGGACAGAAGTCCGATCACCGCAAGAGGAATCAGCCCTTCATTCACGGCGGCAACAAATACAAAGTACTTGCCGAAAAATCCGGCCAGAGGCGGAATACCGGCCATGGAGAACATCAAAATCGCCAGCGCCAATGCAATGGCCGGATTTGTCTTGGACAAGCCGGACAAATCATCAATGCTTTCCACGTAGCGTTCTTTGACACGCATGGACAAAATAACCGCAAATGTTCCAACATTCATGAACAGGTAGATGAGCATGTAATAAATCATGCCCCTCGCCCCTTCTTGCGTGCCGGCCACCAGGCCAATCAGTGCGTAGCCAACATGACCAATGGAACTATAGGCCATCAAACGCTTGATGTTGTTTTGCGCGATCGCCGCAATGGCCCCCCAAAGCATCGACGCTATGCAAATAACGGTCAGCACTTGCCGCCATTCATCCATCAAACCTTCGAATGGTCCAACCAAAACCCGCAGAAACAAGCACAGCGCTGCGATCTTCGGACCAACCGAGAAAAATGCCGTGACCGGCGTGGGGGATCCTTCGTAAACGTCTGGTGTCCACATGTGGAAGGGCACGGCTGAGATTTTGAAGGCCAAACCACAGATCACAAAAATCAGACCAACCAGAACACCGGTGTTCTGTTCAACCCCTGTCAACGCATCAGCCAGCCCCGCAAAGGAGGTCGTACCGGCAAAACCATATACCAATGACGAGCCATACAGCAGCAGACCGGATGCCAATGCGCCCAGAACAAAGTACTTCACGCCCGCTTCCGTCGCCCGCAGATTACCGCGATTGAACGAGGCCAGCACGTAAAGCGCCAAGCTTTGCAATTCCAAACCAATATACAACGAGATGAGATTGTTGGCTGACACCATCATCATCATGCCCAGCACAGCAAACAGCATGATCACCGGCATCTCATACCGTGCGATGCCCTCATTTTTCGCCCAAGATAACGCCAGGAACATCGACAATGCAGCTGCCAACAAAATCAGCATCTTGGCGAACCCGGTAAACGCGTTCACCACAAACAGGCCGTTAAAGGTAACGGTTTCAACAGCATTTGTGGTCAGCGCAAGAAGCGCTGCAATAGCAAATGCGAGAACAGCCAGTAAGGTGACACCGCGCGCCGGATCTGTTTTGCGGAAGACCCCAACCATCAACAAGGCCATACCGGCAATGGCCAAGAAAATCTCAGCGTACGCCGGGGTTAAATCTGGGAGTGCAGTCATATCAATCTCCCCTATCGGCTCAACGCGACGCGCACGCCATCTGCCAGGCCAAGCATGGCCGTGTTCGCGTCAATCGCTGACTGATAATCGGCAATAAGTTTCGCAACAGAAACATCCATCACACTCAGGAACGACATTGGATAAACGCCCATCCACATCACCACCACACATAAAGGTGCAAAGATGGCAATTTCGCGAGGATTGAGATCAGTCATACCTTTAAGGTCTTCCTTCACCAGCTCGCCGTAGATCACTCGCCGGTAAAGATACAACATGTAGGCGGCTCCCAGAATTACACCGGTCGCGGTAAACAGAGCAACCCATGTGTTCACCTGGAACACCCCGGTCAAAACCAGGAACTCTCCGACGAAACCAGCTGTACCTGGCAAACCAACGGAGGCCATCATCATCAGCATAAAGACAAGTGCGTACTTCGGCATGTTATTGGCCAAGCCGCCATAACGGCTGATCTCGCGGGTATGCAAACGGTCGTACACAACCCCCACACACAGGAACAGCGCACCAGAGACAACACCATGACTCAGCATCTGATAAATCGCCCCCTCAATAGCCTGCTGCGTCGCGGCAAAAATACCGACGGTCACGAACCCCATATGCGCGACAGAGGAATAGGCAATCAGCTTCTTCATATCTTCTTGGGCCAAAGCCACCAAGGATGTGTAGATCACAGCGACAATCGAAAGGCCGTAAATCAATGGCGTAAAGTATTCACTGGCCAGGGGTAACATCGGCAGAGAGAAGCGCAGGAAGCCATAAGCGCCCATCTTCAGCAATACTCCAGCCAGAATAACCGAGCCTGCCGTTGGCGCTTCCACGTGGGCGTCCGGCAACCAAGTATGCACAGGCCACATCGGCACTTTCACCGCGAATGACGCAAATAAGCCCAGCCAAAGCCAGAACTGCATCTGGAACGGGAATTCGGTGGCCATCAGAGTCGGTACGTCTGTGGTACCCGCAACAAAGTACATGGCCAAAATCGCAACCAGCAGCAGCACCGATCCCATCAGGGTGTAGAGGAAGAACTTAAAGGCCGCGTATACGCGCCGCGCCCCACCCCAAATCCCAATGATCAGGAACATGGGGATCAGAACAGCTTCGAAGAACAGGTAGAACAAGACCATGTCCAAGGCACAGAACATGCCAATCATCATGGTTTCTAAGATCAGGAACGCGATCATGTATTCCCGCACACGGGTCTTAATCGCATCCCAACTGGCCAACACGCAGATCGGCATTAGGAAGGTGGACAGGATGACGAACAGCATGGAAATGCCATCCACACCCATGTGGTAGTTGATGCCAAACTGCGGGAACCACTCAGCCTTCTCCACAAATTGGAAATCAGCTGTGCTTTTGTCGAAATTCGCCCAGATCAGAAGCGAGACAAGGAACGCCCCCAGCGTAACCCACAACGTCACCCACCGGCAGTTGCGGGCCACAATCTCTGGGTCATCGGCGCGAATGGTCAGCAACAACAGTACGCCCAGCAAGGGCATAAACGTGACCACGCTCAGCAGCGGTAAACTTTCAGCAAATCCGTTCATCTGCTCAGCCCCCCACCACAATCCACGATACGAACAAGGCAATGCCGATGATCATCGCGAACGCATAGTGATAGAGATAACCAGACTGAACAGCGCCAAGCTTGCGCGCGCCATTGGCAATAGACGCTGAAATACCGTCAGGACCGAAACGATCTATGATGCCTTGATCGCCCTTTTTCCAAAGCTTGTCACCAATCCAAAAGGCCGGGCGCACAAACAACAAGTCATAAAGCTCGTCGAAGTACCATTTGTTCAGCAGGAATTGATAAACGCCAGGGAACTGCGCAGCCAGTTTAGCTGGCATATCTGGCTTTCGCATATACATTTGGAATGACACAGCTAGGCCAATCGCCGTCACAACCAATGGCGACCACACCACCCACGCTGGTACATGATGTGCATCTTCAACAGCATCGGCCCCAACCACGGCCAGCGCATCACGCCAGAAGTCCAACCGGCCATCGCCGACAAACACATCATAGCCAACCATGCCCGCAAAAATCGCGCCGAGGGCCAGACCTGCCAGCGGAATGGTCATAGACAGGGGGCTTTCATGGACATGATCCATCACATCCTTATCCGCACGTGGTTTGCCGTGGAAGGTCATGAACAATAGCCGCCCAGAATAAAACGCTGTCAATAAAGCCGCCGCAATACCCATCACAAAGGCATAGGTGCCGACGCTGGAATGTGCCGCATAAGCCGCTTCAAGTACGAGATCCTTGGAGTAGTATCCCGCAAACGGCGGCACCGCGACCAAGGCCAACGTACCAATCCACATCATCGCGTAAGTAAACTTAATATGTTTCCAGATGCCGCCCATCTTGCGCATGTCTTGTTCGTCTGACATGGCGTGAATGACAGACCCTGAACCGAGGAACAGCAACGCTTTAAACCAGGCATGAGTCATCAGATGGAAGATCGCCGCTGAATACGCGCCGACACCGCAAGCGAAGAACATGTAGCCCAACTGCGAGCAGGTCGAATAGGCGATCACGCGCTTGATATCGTTCTGCACACAGCCAATGGTGGCCGCAAAAAAGGCTGTCGAAGCTCCGACGATGGTAACCACTTGCAACGCCGATGGGGCGTATTCAAAGACCGGCGACATCCGCGCCACCAGGAACACACCCGCCGTTACCATGGTTGCGGCATGAATCAACGCCGATACCGGTGTCGGGCCTTCCATGGCGTCTGGCAACCAGGTGTGCAGCAACAACTGAGCTGACTTGCCCATGGCGCCGACAAACAGCAGCAACGAAATCAGGGTTAGCGCATGCCCTTCAATGCCAAAGAACGTCACCCTGTCATCTACATGATTCGGCACAGCATTGAAAATCGCGTCAAACGTGACCGCGTCAAACAACATGTAAATGCCAAAGATACCGAGCAGGAAGCCAAAGTCTCCAACCCGGTTCACAACAAACGCTTTGATGGCCGCGGCATTGGCGGAGGGCTTCTTAAACCAGAAGCCAATCAGTAAGTAAGAGACAACGCCAACGCCTTCCCAGCCAAAGAACAACTGCACCAGATTATCAGCCGTCACCAGCATCAGCATGGCGAAGGTAAACAGAGACAGATACGCCATAAACCGGGGCTTCGAGTCATCATGGCTCATGTAGCCAACTGAGTAGACGTGAATCAGTGTGGACACACAGGTCACCGTCATCACCATGACCGCAGAGAGCGTGTCAAAACGGAGGGCCCATGACGTTTCAAAGGTGCCGGAATTAATCCAGCTCATCAGCGTCACAACGCGCTCGTTGCCAGCAAGCGCCACATCAAAGAACAGTGGGATCGATAAAACAGCAGCGGACCCAACGCCCACGCATGTCACAACCTGGGAAGCCCTGTCGCCAATCTGGCGACCAAAGAACCCGGCGATAAGTGCCCCCAACAGAGGCAGGAAAATTGCGGCAGCTTCCATGATGCCCCTACCCCTTCAACTCGTTAATATCTTCCACCGCGATAGACCGGTGAGAACGATAGAACACCACAACAATGGCCAAACCAATGGCCGCTTCAGCAGCAGCAACAGTCAGCACCAGCATGGTAAAGATTTGCCCAACCAAATCACCAAGGTAGGCCGAGAACGCGACGAAATTGATGTTCACCGCCAACAGCATCAGCTCGATCGACATCAAAATAACGATCAGGTTTTTCCGGTTGAGGAAAATTCCAAAGATACCGAGCGTAAACAAAATCGCAGCAACGGTCAGAAAGTGCGCGAGACTGACAACCATAATTATAGCCCCTTCCCTGACTCGACCTTAACGATCTCAAGGGTGTCTTCAGGGCGACGGGCATTCTGGTCCGCAATAACTTGCTTACGCACGCCTGCACGAGAACGGTGCGTCAGAACAATAGATCCAATCATAGCCACCAGCAGAATTAATCCGGAGGCCTGGAAAACGTAGAGATAATCCGTATACAGAATCTGACCAATAGCCTCGGTGTTGGTAATCACCGCAGGGTCCGGCGTTGGTGCAGCACGCATGGCCTCGGCACTGTCAGAAACCTGCCACGCCACAAACACGGTAACCAGTTCAGCCAGCAACAGTCCCCCGACGAGAAGACCCGCGGGCAAATACTTCAGAAACCCTTCCCGCACCACCGTAATGTTGATGTCGAGCATCATCACCACAAACAGGAACAACACCGCGACAGCCCCCACGTACACCACGACCAAAATCATCGCGACGAATTCCGCACCCAGCAGAACAAACAGTCCGGCGCCATTGAAGAACGTGAAAATCAACCACAGTACAGAGTGAACAGGGTTCTTCTGAAAAATAACGTTCAGCGCCCCAATAATCGCAAGGGCTGCGAACAAATAAAATGCCAGCGTAGCCGCAATCATCGCGCGCCCCCGACGGTGCATACCGTCTTTTTAGTGTTAACCTGCTGCATTCGTCTTCCCCGTCGTCTGACCTGAATTACCGGTAAGGTGCGTCGAGCTCGAGCCGCTTTGCGAGCTCAGACTCCCACCGATCACCATTGGCCAGCAGCTTATCTTTGTTGTAGAGCAATTCTTCCCGCGTCTCGGTCGCGAACTCAAAGTTTGGACCTTCGACAATGGCATCTACCGGGCAAGCTTCTTCGCAGAAACCGCAATAGATACATTTGGTCATATCAATGTCGTAACGCGTTGTGCGTCGACTGCCATCCTCGCGCGGCACCGCTTCAATGGTAATGGCTTGTGCCGGACAAATGGCTTCACACAGTTTGCAGGCGATGCAGCGCTCTTCGCCATTGGGATAACGACGCAAGGCGTGCTCCCCTCTGAAGCGCGGGCTTAACGGCCCTTTTTCAAACGGGTAGTTAATGGTCACTTTCGGACCAAACATATACTTCAGCGTCAACCACATGCCACTCAGCAATTCACTGAGCAGAAAAGAACGCGCGGTACGATCAAAAGATGCCATGGCTAAGTCCGTTCCTTATGCCGGCAATTTATCAAAGTAGACGAGGAAGCCGGCTGTCAGCACCAACCAAATCAGCGACAGCGGCAAGAACACTTTCCATCCCAGGCGCATCAGTTGGTCATAGCGATATCGTGGGAAGGTTGCCCGGACCCAGATGAACACAAACAAGCAGAAAGCGACTTTAGCCGCGAACCAGACCACACCGGGAATCATATTCAAGGGGGCAACGTCATAAGGGGGCAACCAACCGCCCAAGAACAGAATAGTCACCATGCCGCTCATCATAATCATGTTGGCGTATTCGCCCAGGAAGAACAGGGCAAATGACATCGATGAGTACTCGGTCATAAAGCCAGCGACCAGTTCTGACTCAGCCTCTGGCAAGTCAAACGGGTGACGGTTTGTTTCCGCCAATACTGAGATAAAGAATACAATGAACATTGGCAGATGCGGAATAAAGTACCAACCCGGCAGGAAGCCAAACAATGGCTCCGATTGTGCCTGAACCAGTTCACTCAAATTTAAAGTCCCAGCAGTCACCAGAACCGTAATCATGATGAACCCGATGGAGACTTCGTACGACACCATTTGTGCGGCAGAACGCATCGCGCCCAAAAACGCATAACGCGAATTAGATGCCCAGCCCGCCATCACCACGCCATAAACACCCAGTGATGAAATCGCGAACAGATACAGCACGCCAACGTTCAGGTCGGAGATCACCCAACCCGCATTCACAGGAATAACAGCCCAGGCCAGCATCGCCAGCGAGAAGGTCACCATCGGTGCCAGGAAGAAGACCACAGGGCTCGCCCCGGATGGCAACACTGTTTCTTTGGTTAAAAGCTTTAGGGCATCCGCAATCGGTTGCAGCAATCCAAACCAGCCCACAACGTTCGGGCCAATCCGCATTTGCATTGCTCCAATAATGCGGCGCTCAGCGTATGTCAGGTAAGCGACACTCACCAGAATAGGAACCATAAACATCAGGATCTGAATGACGATCCAGAGCACCGGCCAAATGTAACCTGTCCATAACTCAGCCATAGGTGCCCGTCACTTTCCCGGACTTGCCGATCACAAACTCTTGGGTGCATTGCGCCATCGTACGTGAGGCGCGACTGATCGGGTCTGTCTGATAATAGTTCGTTACAGGCGATACCAAAGGTGTTGCCTCAATAGCGCCTGCTGTGCCAAACGCAGACCAATCTTCAACGATAACTTCATCTATATGCGTGAAGATGGAATTACACTCGGCCAAAGCCGCACGCACTTGATCCAACGAGTCATACGGTAGTGTTTTGCCGAGGCTGTCAGACAGCGCACGGATAATAGACCAGTCTTCGCGTGCATCCCCGGGCGGGAAAATTGCCCGCTGCCCCAATTGAGGGCGACCCTCGGTGTTCACATACGTGCCATTCTTTTCGGTATAGGCCGCACCCGGCAGAATAACATCCGCCACATGGGCACCGGCGTCCCCGTGATGACCTTGATAGATGACAAACGCGTTTTTCAGCTTTGTTGTATCAATTTCGTCTGCACCGAGCAGATAAACAACCTCAATCGCGCCAGAGGCCGCAGCATCCAAAATAGCGCGCGTGTCTTTACCGTGTTCACCGGGCACAAATCCAACATCCAGCGCCCCAACGCGTGCTGCAGCCGTATGAAGAACGTTAAAGCCATTCCAATCGCCGGAAACCATGCCTGTCGCTTCTGCAAGCTTATAACCTGCCGCAAGAATAGCTGCTCCATCCGCACGGGTCAGCGCGCCCATACCAAGCACCACCATGGCACGCTCTGCATCTTTCAAAGTTTTTGCAAAAGCATGGGTGCCGTCAGCAACCTGCGCCAGCACGTCCGCTGTTTCACCCAAGTGCTCATAGGGATAGGTCAGGTCAGCACCTTCCCCAATGACTGCGATCTTAACACCACCGGCCAAATATCGTTTGCGGAGGCGCGCGTTTAAAATCGGCGCTTCCTTGCGGGGGTTCGTGCCAACCAACAAAATGGCGTCGGCATCTTCAATCCCCGCGATGGTCGTGTTGAATAAATAGGAGCTGCGCACTTTTGGGTCCAACGCTGCACCATCTTGACGACAATCCATATTTGGTGAGCCCAAAGCCTTCATCAGGTCTTTCAATGCCAGCGTCGATTCACAATCAACCGTATCACCAACCAAGGCTGCGATTTTATCACCACTGAGTCCGGAGACTTTCTCAGCGATTGCAGCAAAAGCTTCTGACCACTCTGCTGGCTGAAGTTTGCCATCGCGACGCACATAAGGCTGATCGAGGCGCTGGTACTTCAGTCCGTCGCACGCGTTGCGTGACTTATCCGCCAGCCACTCTTCGTTGACCCACTCATTCAGGCGCGGCAGAACGCGCATCACTTCGCGGCCACGGCTATCAACGCGAATGTTGCTGCCCACCGCATCCATAACATCGACGGATTCCGTTTTACGCAGTTCCCAGGAGCGGGCGGTAAACGCATACGGTTTATTCGTCAGTGCGCCAACGGGGCAAAGATCAACAACGTTACCGGATAACTCAGAGGTCAACGCCCCTTCTAGATAGGTTGTAATTTCGGTATCTTCGCCACGCCCCGTTGCGCCAATTTCGGTAACGCCGGCAATCTCCTCGGCAAACCTCACACATCGCGTGCAATGAATACACCGGGTCATAATCGTCGAAACAATCGGCCCCATGTACTTGTCTTTAACGGCCCGCTTTTGCTCTCCATAGCGTCCACGGTCATACCCAAAAGCCACGGCTTGATCTTGCAGATCACACTCACCGCCCTGATCACAAATCGGGCAATCCAAGGGGTGATTGATCAGCAGAAATTCCATCACGCCATTGCGCGCTTTAACAGCCTTCTCGGATTTGGTGTGCACCACCATCCCCTCGCCGACCGGCATGGCACAAGACGCCACCGGTTTGGGTGACTTTTCAACTTCAACCAAACACATGCGGCAGTTGCCAGCGATGGACAAACGGTCGTGATAACAGAACCTAGGAATCTCCGCGCCCGCTTCTTCAGCGGCCTGCATGATGGTAATCCCGGGTTCTACTTCTATCTCGACCCCGTCAATAGTGAGCTTAGGCATACCTTGTCCTTACGCCGCACGCGGCAATTTGCCGTCACGATAGTCTTTGATGCGTTGTTCTAATTCAGGTCTGAAATGCCGGATCAATCCCTGCACCGGCCAAGCGGCTGCATCCCCAAGAGCACAAATCGTATGCCCTTCGATCTGATAGGAGACCTGCTCCAGCATATCAATTTCTTCAAGCGATGCTTCGCCCGTCACCATCCGCTTCATCACCCGATACAGCCACCCCGTCCCTTCACGACACGGCGTGCACTGTCCGCAACTTTCGTGTTTGTAAAAGGCAGACAGACGTGTGATCGAAGCAATCATATCGGCGGATTTATCCATCACCATAACGGCGGCAGTCCCAAGACCCGATTTCACGTCACGCAGAGAATCAAAATCCATCAGAACAGTGTCGCAGATGTCTTTCGGCAAACACGGCACGGAACTCCCGCCGGGAATAATTGCCTGAAGGTTATCCCATCCGCCAATAACGCCACCGCAATGCTTGTCGATGAGCTCCTTCAGCGGGATACTCATCTCTTCTTCCACATTGCATGGGCGGTTCACATGCCCTGAAATGCAAAACACCTTTGTGCCGGTGTTGTTGGGTCGGCCGAAGCCAGCAAACCATGACGCCCCGCGTCTCAAAATTGTTGGGGCAACAGCGATGCTCTCAACATTGTTTACCGTCGTCGGGCAACCGTACAAACCAACGCCAGCCGGAAACGGTGGCTTCAGTCTTGGTTGACCCTTTTTACCTTCGAGACTTTCAATCAAGGCTGTTTCTTCGCCGCAGATGTAAGCCCCCGCACCGCGATGCAGGTATAGATCAAAGTCCCAACCCGAGCCGCAGGCATTTTTACCAATCAAACCGGCTTCGTAAGCCTCATCAATGGCCACCTGCAGGTTCGAGGCTTCCTGATAGAACTCACCGCGAATGTAGATGTAGCAGGCATGCGCATTGATCGCGAAACTGGCCAGCAAACATCCTTCCACAAGTTTATGGGGATCAAACCGCATCATGTCGCGGTCTTTACAGGTGCCGGGCTCGCCCTCGTCCGCATTCACCACAAGATAATGCGGACGCTCACCAACCGTCTTGGGCATGAAGGACCACTTCAGCCCCGTCGGAAAACCAGCGCCGCCACGACCACGCAGCCCAGAGGCTTTCATCTCATCAATGATCCATTCCTGGCCCATCGCCATCAGGTCTTTGGTTCCATCCCAATCGCCACGGGCACGGGCGCCAGCGAGGCCCCAGTCGTGCTCGCCATAGAGATTGGTGAAAATGCGGTCTTTATCTTGCAACATCACGCGTTTTCCTTGGCCTTCATTTCGGCCTCTTTCGCTTTGCGAGCGGCCTCTTTGGCCGCTTCATACTTCTGCTTTGCGATCGCCAAGTCTTGCATCGGCGGTGGTGAATTTGGATCCTCGGTCAACGTCGAGCGCTGCCCCTCCGGTTCCGCCCCTTGGCGGCCAGCGGCGGATCCTGGCGTGGGGGGATTGCCCGCTTTGATGGCGTCGATCAGCGCGGCCATACGGTCGTAATCTAGGTCTTCATAATAATCATCGCCGACCGCAACCACAGGCGCATTTACACAGGCGCCTGCGCATTCCACTTCGCTCAACGTGAACGCCCCATCAGGCGTTGTCCCGCCGAACTTTATGCCCAGTTTATCTTGGCACGCCTTCACCACATTATCCGAGCCGCGCAACCAGCACGACAGGCTGGTGCAGACTTGCAGATGGCATTTGCCAACCGGGTGAAGATTGAACATCGTATAAAACGTCGCGACCTCAAGCACCCGGATCACCGGCATGCTCAACATCTCGGCAACCACTTCGATCGCAGGCTTCGTCACCCAGCCCTCTTGGCGTTGCGCAAGATCGAGCAAAGGAATGACCGCGCTTTGCTGACGCCCTTTTGGATACTTGGCAATAATTCTCTCGGCCCGCGCTTTACTCTCGTCAGTAAATGCGAAGTGCTCTGGTTGCGCTTTGGCAAGGTTACGGGTGCTCATCGGTCGACCTCACCGAACACAATATCAAGGGACCCCAGCACCGCTGGCACGTCCGCCAACATGTGACCGCGCAGCATGAAATCCATACCCTGCATATGCACAAAGCCTGGGGCACGAATGCGACAGCGATAAGGCTTATTAGACCCGTCAGAAACCAGATAAACGGCAAACTCACCTTTGGGCGCTTCTACGGCCGCATAGGTTTCCCCGCGCGGCACATGATAGCCCTCGGTGTACAGCTTGAAGTGATGGATCAAGGCTTCCATTGAGCCTTTCATATCGCCCCGGGGTGGCGGGCTGATCTTGCGGTCTTGAACTTTCACCGGACCAGTCGGCATCTTTTCCAAACACTGATGAATGATGCGCAGCGACTCACGCATTTCAGCAACACGCACAATATAGCGGTCGTAGCAATCGCCATGCTTACCAATGGGGATGTCGAAATCCATTTCGTCATAGCCGTCATAAGGCTGAGCTTTTCGCAAATCCCACGCATACCCACTGGCCCGCAGGTTCGGCCCGGTGAAGCCCCAGTCCAGCGCCTCTTCCTTGCTAACGGTTCCAATATCGACGGTGCGTTGTTTAAAAATCCGGTTATTGGTTAAAAGGCCCTCCATGTCGTCGAGGACTTTCGGAAAATTCTCAGCCCATGCGGCAATCCGTTCCGCCAATCCCGGCGGCAAGTCTCTGGCGACGCCGCCCGGACGCACATAAGCCGCGTGCATGCGGGCCCCCGAAACATCGTCGTAAAAGCCCATCAGTTTTTCGCGCTCTTCAAAGGTCCACAGAAACGGCGTCATGGCACCGACGTCCATGGCGTATGATGCAATGTTCATGATGTGATTCAAAATACGCGTCAGCTCGCAGAACAACATACGAATATACTGGCCGCGCTTCGGCACATCGATCCCGAGCAGGCGCTCAACCGCAATCGCATACGCCTGCTCTTGGTTCATCGGCGACACGTAATCAAGGCGATCAAAATACGGCACCGCCTGCAGATAGGTTTTGTGTTCAATCAGCTTTTCAGTGCCACGATGGAGCAAGCCGATATGCGGATCAACACGATCAATCGTCTCGCCCCCCATCTCCAGCACCAAACGCAACACGCCGTGGGCCGCCGGATGCTGTGGCCCGAAGTTAACGGTGTAGTTCTCAATCTCAGCTTCTATTGCTTCAGCCATCTTAGGATGCTTTCTCATCGCCCGGGAGCATTTGCTGGTGCGCGTGTTCGGCACCCTCCCATGGACTCATGAAGTCAAAGGTGCGGAAATCTTGGGTCAGTTTAACCGGCTCATAGACGACCCGTTTTTGGGTTTCGTCGTAACGCACTTCAACATAGCCGGTGAGCGGAAAGTCTTTGCGTTGTGGATGCCCATCAAAACCGTAATCGGTCAAAATACGGCGCAAGTCAGGATGATCCGAGAAGAACACGCCATACATGTCCCAAATTTCGCGTTCGAACCAATCAGCGCAGGAAAAAATACTCGCCACAGAAGGCACCGTCGTGTCTTCGCTTGCTGCCACCTTAACCCGCACACGCAGGTTCTGCTTCATACTGAGCAAATGATAAACAACTTCAAAACGCTTTTCGCGATCGAGAAAATCAACACCACAGATATCGACCAATTGTGTAAACTGACAATTGCTATCATCGCGTAAATGCTTGAGCACTTTAACAATGGATGGCGGTTGCACCCATACCGTTAAGTCTTCCCTCTCAACCGTCGCACTGATGATGTCATCCGTTAGCGACAAACTGAGGGCTTCCGCCAAGTCGGCCAGCGCCGATGTGTTTTCTGAATTTTTTTCCATCCGCCTTCTCCTTGATCGTCTGCTTAACGATCCAATGTGCCGACACGGCGGATTTTTTTGTGCAACTGCAGAATACCGTACAACAAGGCTTCAGCGGTAGGTGGGCATCCCGGCACATAAATATCGACCGGCACAACGCGGTCACAACCGCGCACGACGGAATAAGAGTAATGATAGTAGCCTCCGCCGTTTGCGCAGGACCCCATAGAGATCACCCAGCGTGGCTCGGGCATTTGATCGTAAACTTTGCGCAGTGCAGGTGCCATTTTATTGGTTAACGTGCCGGCGACGATCATCACGTCAGACTGCCGCGGGCTCGGACGAAACACCATGCCAAAGCGATCAAGGTCATAGCGCGCCATGGCGGAATGCATCATCTCAACAGCGCAACAGGCCAAACCGAACGACATCGGCCACATCGACCCAGTGCGCGCCCAATTGGCAAGCTTATCGACCGATGACAACACAAAGCCCTTGGTTTGCAGTTCTTCCGCCACGCGGGCGACGACATTTTGGTCTGCATCCGTGGTGGCACGGATTGGATCGCTTTCGGCTTGAGCCGGAATCGTCACTCCCATTCCAGAGCTCCTTTTCGCCATTCGTAAATAAAGCCGACGGTCAACACGCCAAGAAACACCATCATCGACCAGAATCCGAACATCCCGATATCTGACAAGCTCACCGCCCACGGAAAGAGGAAGGCAACTTCCAAGTCAAAAATAATGAAGAGAATGGCCACCAGATAAAAGCGCACGTCAAACTTAGAGCGGGTATCGTCAAAAGGTTCGAAACCGCACTCATAAGCAGATGTTTTTTCAGGGTCAGGATTCGAAGGGCCCGCAATCAATGACGCGATCACAATCACCAGCGCCAAACCAAACGCGATGCCCATAAATATTAAGATCGGCAAATACTCGGTCAACAGGTCTTGCATGCGTTTCTCGGTCCCATTTGGTTAACCCAAGATGAGGGCCAAACCCTTATTTTTATCATTCTATCCTCAAGACACTCAGACTCTTTTCTGCGAACCAATCTTAACGTTCGCAACGGTTTTTGAATGTCCTTGACCCGGCGTTGGTGTAGCCGTTGCTGCGTAGACAAGTCAAGCCAACTTACCTCTAACTCACGCTCAACTTAGCCCTAACTTAACCATTGACAAATATGGGTTTTCTGCGGTTTCAGGCGGCATGACCGGGCGTCGTCACACGACTCTGGAAAGAACCCTAATTTGCGGCGAAATCAATTCGCCATATCCGTCAAATAACAAGCGTCTCTGTCAACCGGTCAAGTTGGCGCATGATGCTCAAAGCGGCCAAATATGAGGTCTTTGGATTGTCTGGCGATGGTTCGGCCTGAACTTCCACGTTCAGGATACCAAACGCGCCCTCTGCTGTAATTTTATGGATGTTGCGAGACACCGTTGGATCTGCGATCAGCTCGACTTTGGTGTCATCCAACCCCAGCCCGGCCAGCGCGACAGCCGCAGCAACATTGGCATTTTTCGGAAATGCCAGGGCCGCCGCGCGGGATGTCCCGGTAAAGAGAACCGTCGCCTGTGTGATCTCCCCGAGATCAATTCCCGCTACGCCCGGTGCCCCGGACCAAGAGTGCGGCGGCTTGCGCGTTGTCAGGCTGACCGACGTGAGCCCCGCCGTCTTTGCCGCCGTTATGGCATCTAAACCGGCCAACGCCCCAGCTGGAATCAGGATTTTCGCGCTGTTTTGCGCGGCTTTTGTCTGTAATTCCTCTGTCAAGGCATCATTGGCCAAGGCCCCGACCGAGATGATCATCAGGTCAATACCCGCGCTCAGAATGGCCGGGCCATGCGCTTGAACCGCTTGCTGGCCGGCACATTCAATCACCAGGCTGGGCTTGAGCGCCAAAACTTTTGAGAGTTCTACAAAAGTCGGGTGTTGCCCGACGCTTGGCCCGTCTTCTGGCGTGACCGCCGCACCGACAATCGACAGTCGTCCCCCTGATGCCTCGCAGTGACGTGTCACAATGCCAGCAATTGCGCCATTTCCGATCAGGCCAAGCTTCACCATAGCATCCTCCACAAAAAAACAGGGCCATTCCCCTCTATTGGGTTGGCCCCGCTTTTGTAAAAATGGTGGGCGATGACAGGTTCGAACTGCCGACCCCCTCGGTGTAAACGAGGTGCTCTTCCAGCTGAGCTAATCGCCCATAATATCCTGTCTCTATGCGAGCAGGCGGCGCACACTATGCCAGCTTTATCAAAATGAAAAGTCTCTAGAAACGAAAAGTGCCGGCTGCGTTAACAACCGGCACTTGTGCGGAACCCTTATAGACTGGCCGTCTATTTGTTCACCGCATCCTTGAGGCCCTTGCCTGCCTTAAACTTAGGCTGCTTGGACGCAGGGATTTGGATTTTTTCACCGGTACGGGGATTGCGGCCTTCGCTTGCCGCACGATTGGCAACACTGAAGGTCCCGAAACCAACCAAACGGACTTCGCCGCCTGATTTGAGTGAGGCAGTAATTGTATCGAATACGCTATCCACTGACTTAGCGGCATCTGCCTTCGTCAATCCGGTACCGTCTGCCACTGCGGCAATCAGGTCGTTTTTATTCATGTTTGACCCCTTAATCTGTAAGTCTATTGGGTGAATCTAAATGAGAACATCCCAGCTACGTTATGGTGTTCTCTAACGACTACGGCCTTTTCACAATCAGCTCAAAAACCGCAGTTTCTCAACGCTGGGATGGTCTGGAGTTTGCTTCCGGATACCTTCGTCGTCAATCCATCGACTCCTAAAAAACCAAGGAAAACTGTGGAAAACTGCCGAAAAATGCACTTTTAGGGATGTCAAGTTGGGAAAAACCGTGTTTTTCACGAAAAAGCCCGGATATTCAAGGCGAAAACCTTGAGAATCCGGGCTTTTTAAAGTCATAAAAGACTCGGGCAAACCGTCTTAATGCGTGACCAGAACGTCGTCGTCCGCATCCCCATCTTTACTCGTTGGCGTTGGCTCATCACTGTCATCGTCCTCAAGACTCAACGGCACCAATGGCCGGGTCAAAGCCTTCTCGAGAACTTCATCAGCGGTTGAGACCGGAATGATTTTCAAATCCCGTTTCACGTTATCTGGAATCTCTTCCAGGTCTTTCTCGTTCTCTTTTGGAATCAACACCGTCTTGATGCCACCGCGCAAAGCGGCCAGCAGTTTTTCTTTGAGGCCGCCAATTGGCAGCACCCGGCCGCGCAAAGTGATCTCGCCCGTCATGGCAATATCCTTACGCACCGGAATTCCGGTCAACGCCGAAACGATGGACGTGCACATCCCCACACCAGCCGACGGGCCGTCCTTTGGCGTTGCGCCTTCCGGCACATGCAAGTGAATATCATTCTTTTCAAAGACACGCGGTTTGATGCCATAAACCAAAGCCCGACTGCGCACAAACGAACGCGCCGCCTGGATGGATTCCTTCATCACATCGCCAAGTTTACCGGTCAGAGTTACCTGCCCTTTACCTGGCATGACCACGGCTTCAATCGACAGCAACTCACCACCGACTTCAGTCCACGCCAAGCCTGTCACCACGCCAACCAGATCTTCCCGCTCGGCTTCGCCATAGCGGTACTTTTTGATGCCAGCGTATTTCTTCAGATTTTGGCGCGTGACTTTGATGCTCTCAAGTTCATCAACAATGATCTCTTTGGTCGCCTTGCGGATCAAACGCGCGAGTTCACGTTCCAGGCTACGGACGCCAGCTTCACGGGTGTAGTAACGGATCAGGTCACGCAGCGCCTGTTCTGAAATGCTCCACTCGTGCTCCTTCAAACCATGAACTTCGATCTGCTTGCTGATCAAGTGACGCTTGGCAATCTCCAGCTTTTCGTCTTCCGTGTAACCGGACAACCGGATGATCTCCATGCGATCCAGCAGTGGTCCTGGCATGCGAAGCGAGTTGGATGTGGTCAGGAACAGAACATCTGAAAGGTCGTAATCGACTTCAAGATAGTGATCTTGGAAAGTCGCATTCTGTTCGGGATCAAGCACCTCAAGCAACGCCGACGACGGATCACCGCGCCAGTCATTACCAAGCTTGTCTATCTCATCGAGCAGGAACAGGGGGTTGGACGTTTTCGCCTTCTTCATGCCCTGAATAATTTTACCGGGCATGGACCCAATGTAAGTCCGGCGGTGACCACGCACTTCTGCCTCGTCACGCACCCCACCTAATGACATCCGCACAAAGTTGCGGCCTGTCGCCTTGGCTACAGATTTGCCGAGCGATGTTTTACCAACACCCGGAGGACCGACGAGACACAAAATCGGGCCTTTGAGTTTCTTGGTCCGTTGTTGCACAGCGAGATATTCGATAATGCGTTCTTTGACCTTATCGAGACCAAAGTGGTCCTTATCCAACTGGTCTTCAGCAGCCTTCAGGTCTTTGTTGACCTTCGAGCGCTTTTTCCACGGAATGTCAGTGATCCAGTCGAGGTAATTGCGGACCACTGTCGCCTCAGCCGACATTGGGCTCATCGCTTTAAGCTTCTTAAGCTCGGCCACAGCTTTTTCGCGTGCTTCCTTGGGCATCCGCGATTTGGCAATTTTTTCTTCATACTCGGACGCTTCATCACGTCCGTCTTCGGTCTCGCCGAGTTCTTTCTGAATGGCCTTCATTTGCTCATTCAGATAATACTCGCGCTGGGTCTTCTCCATCTGGCGTTTAACCCGGTTGCGAATACGTTTTTCAACCTGAAGAACGCTGATTTCGCCTTCCATCACGCCGTAAATTTTCTCAAGGCGCTCAGCGACCGTGCCAAGCTCCAACAAT
The DNA here is from genome assembly GCA_040221475.1 of Rhodospirillaceae bacterium. Classification (GTDB taxonomy): domain Bacteria; phylum Pseudomonadota; class Alphaproteobacteria; order Rhodospirillales; family Rhodospirillaceae; genus WLXB01. Next base: position 787,207 of record JAVKEJ010000053.1, read on the forward strand.
TCCTGTTTGTCAGAAATTTTAAGCGCCAGATGCGATGCAACTGTATCCGCGAGCTTGGCAGGCTCTTCAATCTGATTGATCGACACCAACACTTCCGGCGGAATCTTTTTGTTCAGTTTGATGTACTGCTCGAACTCAGTGACCACCGAGCGGGCCAAAGCTTCAAGGTCAGGCTCTTCATCGACCTCTTCAGCAAAAGCCTCGGCATAAGCTTCAAAAAACTCGGTGTTTTCTTTGTACCCGACAATCTTGGCCCGTTGCCCGCCTTCGACCAGCACCTTCACGGTCCCGTCCGGCAGTTTCAAAAGCTGCAACACCGTCGAAATGGTGCCAATCTCGTATATGTCGTCAGCCGTTGGGTCGTCCACAGCCGCATCACGTTGGGCAACAAGCATGATTTGCTTATCATCCCCCATGACGTCTTCCAGGGCCTTCACTGATTTTTCACGCCCCACGAAGAGCGGCACAATCATATGCGGGAAAACCACAATATCGCGCAGCGGCAGAACTGGATAAAGCTGACCTTTATTGGAACTCACGTGTTTTACCTCGCTAAATGGCGCATCCAGGGGAAGAACGCACCCGGCGTCTAAACTTAGAGACACCTTATTGTTATTTTTTTGACCTGAAGTGCTTAGCAGCTCCAAGGAACATAACTCTATGTAGGGAGCCGATGCTGCTGACGCAATCGGCTCACCCGGAAGATTTTAGGCCGGCGTGCTCAGGTCTTCCTTGCGGTCCGCATAAATATAAAGCGGTTTGGCCCGGCCTTCTGTGACTTCGCCATTGACCACGATTTCTTCCACGCCATCCAGGCTTGGCAAATCAAACATGGTGTCGAGCAGAATGCTTTCCATGATCGAGCGTAATCCACGGGCACCGGTTTTGCGGGCAATGGCTTTGCGTGCAATCACGGCCAGCGCATCTTCCGTGAAGCTCAAATTGACGTTTTCAATATCGAACAGACGCTGATACTGCTTCACCAGCGCATTCTTGGGAGCCGTCAAAATCTCGATCAAAGCCCCTTCATCGAGGTCTTCCAGCGTCGCCAGCACCGGCACACGTCCGACGAACTCAGGAATCAAGCCGTACTTCAACAGATCCTCAGGTTCAATATCGCGCAAAATCTCACCGGTCTGGCGATCATCATCGCTGCGAACATCTGCGCCGAACCCAATTGAGGTTCCCTTGCCCCGACGGGCAATCAGTTTGTCCAAACCGGCGAAAGCGCCGCCACAGATAAACAGAATGTTTGTTGTATCCACTTGCAGGAATTCTTGCTGCGGATGCTTACGCCCTCCTTGCGGCGGCACCGAGGCAACGGTGCCTTCCATGATTTTCAGTAGGGCTTGTTGCACGCCCTCACCCGAAACATCGCGCGTGATAGAGGGGTTGTCTGACTTACGGCTGATCTTATCGATCTCATCAATGTAGACAATGCCGCGCTGGGCGCGCTCGACGTTATAATCGGCCGCTTGCAGCAGTTTAAGGATAATATTCTCGACGTCTTCCCCAACATAGCCAGCTTCGGTCAACGTCGTGGCGTCAGCCATTGTGAACGGCACATCCAAAATCCGCGCCAATGTTTGGGCCAACAATGTCTTGCCGCAGCCCGTTGGGCCGATCAGCAGGATGTTGGATTTGGCAATCTCGATGTCATCATTCTTGGCGTTTGAGCTAAGGCGCTTGTAGTGGTTGTGCACGGCCACCGACAGCACACGTTTCGCATGTGCCTGACCGATCACGTAGTCGTCCAGCACGGTCAGGATATCCTGCGGTGTCGGCACCCCTTCTTTGGATTTCACCAGGTTGGTCTTGTTCTCTTCCCGGATGATGTCCATGCAAAGTTCAACGCATTCATCACAGATGAACACTGTCGGCCCGGCAATGAGCTTGCGCACTTCATGCTGGCTCTTTCCGCAGAAAGAGCAGTACAGGGTATTCTTGGAATCGCCACTGGACGATTTTGTCATTCTTTATCTCCGCGCGCTAAACCGATTCTGTGGGTACACGTCAGTCTAGCCACCACATCTTGCGTTGCCTGATGTTAGACGAGGCTTTCCGCCAAATACAACGACAAATCCGTCTATATCAGGTTAATGCCCTATTTGTGAAAGGGCGGCCCAAACAGTCTTACCCCTCTATTCGCCCTGGAAAGCCCGTCGATGAACGCTTAGTCCGCTCATTTTGAGCTATCAGAATCGCCGTCTTCATCCCCATCTGGCTTGGGCCGTTTGGTGACAACCGTGTCGATCAGGCCGAAGGCTTTGGCTTCTTCCGACGTCATGTAATTGTCACGGTCCATGGCTTTTTCGATGGCTTTGAGAGTCTGACCGGTATGATCCACATAAATCTGGTTTAAGCGCGCTCTCAGGGCGAGAATTTCACGCGCCTGAATTTCGATATCCGCCGCCTGACCTTGGAACCCGCCCGAGGGCTGGTGGATCATGATCCGCGCATTTGGCAAGGCATAGCGCTTTTCCGCCTTGCCACCGGCCAACAGCAACGACCCCATGGAAGCGGCTTGGCCCACGCACACCGTCGACACATCTGGACGGATGTATTTCATGGTGTCGTAAATCGCCAGACCAGACGTCACCACCCCCCCTGGGGAGTTGATGTAAAACGCGATGTCTTTGGTCGGGTTTTCAGACTCAAGAAACAGAAGTTGTGCACAAATCAACGTTGAAACCTGGTCGTTCACTTGTCCGGTCAGGAAGATAATGCGTTCCTTCAGCAGCCGGGAGTAAATGTCATAAGACCGCTCACCCCGATTGGTCTGCTCGACCACCATGGGCACCAGGGTATTATTATAAACTTCAATCGGATCGCGGTCCTGCATACGGGTCTCTCAACAATTCAGGTTAAAACGCGGCCAGCTTTAAAGTCCCAGCTTTAAATTTCTAGTTCGCGCTTGGCACGGGGCCATCGGTTTCTGTGGCTCCGGCCAGTTCAATCAACTCTTCCGGCGTCACGGTCTTCTCTGTCACCTGGGCAAGCTCAAGCAGGAAGTCAATGATCTTGTCTTCAAAAAGCGGTGCACGGACCTGCTCAATGGCCTGAGGATTACTCTGGTAATAGTTCACCACAGCTTGTTCCTGGCCGGGGAACCTTGAGGCTTCCCTGGCAATCGCCTGAGACAGTTCTTCGGGCGCAACCGTCAGGCTGTTCTTGGCGCCGACATCAGACAGCAGCAGACCAAGACGGACGCGGCGCTCGGCAATACCGCGGTAATCGCTGCGCAGTTCATCGTCGCTCTTACCTTTATCGTCGGGGTCAAGTTGATCCGTCTCTTTGGCTTGCTCAACCTGCTTCCAAATGGTGTCGAATTCAGCGTCCAGCATCGTTTCTGGAACATCGAAGCTGTGAGTGTCAGCCAGATGGTCCAGCAATTCCCGCTTCACCTTCATGCGCGACAGGTACGTGTAATCCTGTTCGATCTGCTCGCCGATTGCCGTGCGCAGCTTGGCCAAATCTTCAAAGCCCATCGACTTGGCAAATTCATCATCGGCCTCAGGTGTTTCGAGCACTTCGATGCCCTTGAGCGTAACCGCAAAAACGGCAGCTTTCCCGGCCAAATCACTGCTGTGGTAGTCTTCCGGAAACGTCACTTTGACGTCTTTTTTGCCGTCGACTTCCATACCGACCACTTGATCTTCGAAGCCAGGGATGAACCGTCCAGAGCCCAGCTCCAACTGGAAATCATCGCCCTTGCCGCCTTCAAATTCTTCGCCGTCAACGCTGCCGACAAAGTCCATGACCACAACATCTCCCTGAGCCGCTGGCCGTTTATCTTCCAGAGGCACGGATTTCTTGTTGCTTTCCAACATCTTGGCGAGAGTTTCGTCAATTTGAGAGTCACCAGCCTTGGCCACCAGTTTCTCAACCTTAAACGCGGAAATATCGGCCATTTCAATATCGGGCAGAAGCTCGAGCTCGATCGAGAACTCAAGATCTTTGCCATCTTCAAACGCCACCAGATCAATCTTGGGCTGAACGGCGGGTTTCAGTGCTTTTTCTTCAATGGCTTTCTGCGTTGATTCCTGAATGGTGGCTTCAATAACCTCGCCACGCACAGAGTCCCCAAAGCGCTTTCTCAGCAGGCTCATGGGCACTTTACCGGGGCGGAAGCCAGGAAGGCGGACTTGCTTGCCCACTTCAGTCAAGCGATCAGTCACTTTTCCATCAATTTCCGTGGCGGCAATGATCACGCTCAATTCGCGCTTCAGGCCCTCAGAGGTCTTTTCGGTAATCTGCATCTTTTCACCCTTAGTCATGCGTCCCATCAGCGTGCCCTATTGGCTCGACTGAATATGCGGCGTCTCCGCCATAAATTAGTGCGTCGTCAAACCTGACAATGGATCGCCAGGAGCGGCCATTTATCCCGGAATGGTGCGGGTGAAGGGACTTGAACCCCCACGACTTTGCAGCCACCAGGACCTAAACCTGGCGCGTCTACCAATTCCGCCACACCCGCATTCCGGCCAAACTGGCTGTAACGCCGCATTCGTTTAATCGTAAGGCCGCCAATACGCAACACTCTTCCACGCAATACGGGCACGAAATGGTGGATAAATCGGACAGGTTCAGCAGCCACCACTCAACAAACTGGTTAAAGCCTGCTCCTAAACGCCGGGCATGGTGGAGCCCAAGACGATAGGCAAAGCTCTCACAAGATCCTCGGCAACAAGACCTACCCCCGTTTTTTGAGCCGCGGCCCCATGCAGCCAGACGCCCGCGCAGGCTGCCGCCCAAGCAGGCATACCCGCGGCCAAAAGCCCTCCGATGGCCCCCGCCAGCACATCGCCGGAGCCCGCCGTGGCCAACCAAGGCGGTGCGTTGGCGTTGACAGCAACGCGGCCATCAGGTGCCGCGATAACGCTGTCGCTGCCCTTGAGCACAACCGTCGCGCCACTCATCTGAGCCGCCAATTGCACCCGATTTATTTTATCAAGAGTGTGGTCTATTCCATTGAAAAGACGAAAAAATTCACCTTCATGCGGCGTCAGAACAACAGACCCGGCCTCCCGGCATGCGGCCCACAAAGGTGCAGCCTGATCCGCAAAGCTGGTCAGGGCATCCGCATCCAGAACCACACCCCGGGCACCAGATTTCGAGGCCCTCAAAACCTCCAGCACCTGCGCTTGGGTCCGATCGCCCGTCCCATACCCTGGCCCCATCACAACGGCAGTGCGTCTCGGATCGGCCAACGCCTCTGTGACCGTCCCCTCGGGGATCGCCTGAAACATTAGCCCTGGGGCGTCACAAACATACTCTGCCCGCGCGTCCCCTGGGCCCGCGACAGTCACCAGACCCGCACCAGTGCGTCGCGCCGCCGCAGCGGCCAGCCGCGCTGCGCCCGACATTTCAGCACTGCCGAACACCACGGCATGTCCGCGACTGTACTTATGATCAAACGGCGTCGCAGACCGCAATTCCCAGATTTCCGGTCCATTGACGCGTGCTGAAGGTTTGATCTGGTCAAGTACGCTGTCTGGAATGCCGATGTCGACCACCCGCACCTCGCCGCACAAATTCCGCCCCGGCAACAGCACATGCGCTGGTTTAGGCCGAAAAAACGTCACCGTCAGATGGCAAGGCGGTGCCAATCCCTCCGCGCGCCCGACAATCTCAGCCGTATCCCCCGACACACCGCTGGGCACGTCGATCGCGACGCAAGGGGCTCCGTGCGCAATCACCGCGGCAATGGTTTCCCGAGCAGCCCCGTCTAAAGGCCGTGCCACGCCGGCCCCGAACAGGCCATCGACCACCAAATCTGCCCAAGGCACGTGGTCCGGGGCCAAGTCCTCAACAGGCCCGCCAACGGCCTGCCATCTTTGAAGATTCAGGGCCGCCTCACCTTTAAGTTTGTCCGATTCCCCCAGCAACCCAAGGCGGACCGGCCACCCTGCCTTTTTCAGCAACCGCGCGACCACAAATCCATCGCCGCCATTGTTACCAGGACCACACAGCACCAAGACCCGCCGTCGCGACCACCGCTTGCGTATTTCGACCGCAATATGAAACCCTGCGGCCTCCATCAGGGCATCTCCTGATCTACCAGCCCCAATCGCGGCGGCATCGGCGGCATACATTTGGGCCGTGCTCAGAATCTCTAAGCCTTCAATCTCATGCATCGCTTTTTATTTAAATAGTTGACTATTTACTTGTTGTGATCAGGTCAGACCTGCGTTTCATAGCATGGCACCGAGACCTAGGATCGTCTATACATCGCCCGAAAATATAGTGATAACGTCCGAAGTGATAATGTCTCAGCCTCATATCCTCAAATCCGGCACGACAGACCACCAGAAATGCAGGCGGCCCCAATGAAAATCGCTGTCCTTGGTGCTGGCGTGATTGGCATCACAACCGCACAAGCGCTTAGCGCGGCGGGGCATGACGTTGTGGTGATTGATCGCCAGAACAGCGCCGCCCAGGAAACCAGCTTTGCCAATGGCGGCCAGGTCTCGGCCACCCATGCCGCCCCCTGGGCGTCGCCAGCGATGCCGTTTCAGGCGTTTAAGTGGATGTTTCAGGCCGACGCACCGCTGCTGTTTAAACCCCTAAGATGGGATCCAGCCCTGTGGCGTTGGGGTTTGAGGTTTCTGGCCAACTGCACAACGGCACGCTCAGCGACTAATTTCGAACGCGCCCTGCGTGTCGCCTCTTATAGCCGCACGGTGCTAGGAGCCCTCCGACAGCGCTATGGCTTGCAATATGACCAAAGCACCGGCGGCATCCTCTACATTTACCGCGATCAACAGGCCGCTGCAAAAGGGCGGGAAATGGCCAAAAAGTTGACCGATTTAGGGTTTCCTCAAACAATATTGGACCACGACGGGGTCTTGGCCGATGAACCAGCCCTGGCCGACGCGCGAACAACTTTGGTTGGCGGCGTACTCAGCCCGGATGACGAAACCGGTGATGCCCAAGTGTTCAGCCAGGCGCTGGCAAAAGTGGCTTCTGACTCTAACGTCACCTTCCACTATGGCACATCGGTCAGGGCGCTGGTCACCCGCAACCGCGAGATTATGGGCCTCGCCACGGATCAGGGCACCATTGAAGCGGACGCCTATGTGATCTGCCTGGCCAGCGAAACACCTCGGCTCTTGCGGCCTTTGGGCCTGGATGTGCCGATTTATCCTGCCAAGGGATACTCGCTCACAACGACCATCACCGACACCTCTGCCGCCCCCAGCCGCAGCATTACCGATGAAAGTAAACTCATCGTTGTCACCCGCCTGGGCAACCGTTTACGGGCCGCTGGCACAGCAGAACTGGCCGGTTGGGACAAATCCCTCAATCCACGCCGTCTGGCCCCCATCATCCAAGACACCCGGTCGCTGTTTCCCAAAGCTGCGGACTATTCTCAAATCGAACCCTGGTGCGGTCTCAGAGCCGCCACACCAGACTCCGTTCCCATTATCGGCGGCACAGCCTATGCAAATCTGTTCCTGAACACCGGCCATGGCACCCTGGGTTGGACGATGGCCTGCGGCTCGGCGCAGGCGCTGGCCGACCTGATTTCAGGGCGCACGCCAGAAATTGATCTGGATGGGTTGGGATTAGACCGCTTTCAAAGCTAATTTTTTACATGAGAAAAAATAATTATCTTATTGTTTTATATGAATAAATATTTATTCATATATGTTGACCTGAAAAAAGCCACAAATTCACCCAAGGCTATGACGCTCTATCACGTCCCTACACTAAAGGGAGAGCGCAGATGCCGGAGAAGCTGTCATACGAGCCATATCCAGAACAACCCGCTGACAGCGGGACTGTTGAGCTTTCACCTGTGTCAGACCTCATTAACTCTGCCATCGCAGGTAACCGCAACGCCTTCACTGTTCTGTTCGATCAGCACTACGAGCTGATCTACCGCATCGCCTTTCAGATGGTCCGCACCCAGTCCGATGCGGAAGACATTGCCCAAGACACCTGCATCAAAATGGCCCGTAAGCTCCATACCTATAAATTTGAGGCGAACTTCACCACGTGGCTGTACCGCCTTACTCAGAACACGGCCAAGGATTGGTTACGCAAAGCCTACCGCAAGCACGAGCGGCCCCTGCCCGAGGGGTTCGATATGGCCGCCAATATGCCCTCTCCCGAGCGACAGGCCGCGGCACGGGAAACTCTGGGCCTGATTGATCAGCTCCCGCGCAAAATCAAAGCCGCTGTGCTGCTGGTCTTTCGCGACGGTCTTAGCCACCGCGAAGCCGCTGATACGCTGGGTTGCGCCGAAACCACAGTGTCTTGGCGTATTCATCAGGCCCGGAAAATCTTGAGCGACACCTTACAGCCGGACGATACTGCGAGGCCCACCCATGCGTGACGTTGATCTTGAAAGCCTGCTGGCCCTGGATATCCCTGCCCCCCGCCCTGCGCGACGGGCTGCCGCAAAGGCACGCGCCCTCCATGCCTTCAAGACCACTCATCGCCGCGGCACCGGCGCGACTGTCGCGCGCTATCTTGTGCGCAGTTCAGCCCCGGCGTGGCATCTTGTTGCCGACATATTTGACAGTCCTTGGATCATAACTGTCCTGCGCATGGCCACATCATTGCTGGCCCTGATTATGTTTACCATCGCTGTGCTGGCGGTGTTTATGGCAACAGGCTCATAACAAAACTTATGGTTTTTCGGCCCTAAGCAGCTTTTTTCAGGCCCGCTTTTTGCTCATCATTCAAGAGCTCAGCACTTGGCCGGGCGAAGTAATACCCTTGCACCAAATCGACCCCGGCCTCCTTGAGCCAATCGCTTTCCGCTTTGGTTTCAATACCTTCAGCGATCACTTTAATTCTTTGCCGGCGGGCCATGGAAATCAGATGCTGAACGATATTTTGCTTAAAATCGTCGGCATCGATATCAATGATCAGATGACGGTCGATCTTCATATAATCGGGCTCTAAATCTCTCAGCAAATTGAGGCCCGCGTAGCCCGCACCGACATCGTCGAGCGCCACGTGGAACCCGGCTTTACGGTAAAATTTGAGGATGCCTCGCAGATGGTTAACGTCGGTCACTTCATCCGTTTCAGTCACCTCAAATACAATCTGCTCTGGCCGCAACCCAAGTTCTTCACAGGCTGAAACTGTGGTGCGCAAACAATAAGACGGGTCATAAATCGCCGTTGGATTGAAATTGATAAACAATTTTGCATCGCCGATGCTTTGCTTGGCCGCGTTTTGCACGGCAGATCGCCGCCCCGCTAGGTCGACCTGGAACATCATGCCAGCCGTCTCTGCGGTGTCGAAGATGTATCCTGGCGACAAAATACTGCCGTCAGGTTCCATACCCCGAAAGAGGGCTTCATACCCTTTCAGTTCACCGGTTTCGGCCCAGATGATGGGCTGAAAAAAGGATGTAAACCGGTCTTCTTGAATCAGCTGTTGCAGCCACTGCCCGCCCGACAGCCCCACCATACGCTCCAACGTCATCGTGCGGGACAGATTACGAAAATCAGGAGCTGTCCCTCTGGGCAGCGCCAATGCATTTGAGCCGCGCTGTTCCTGTCCGGTCAGCGTGCCGCCGATTTGAATCAGAAACGGATTGAGGGAGGACGTTGTCAGCGAAGCCCGAATAACTTGCGGCTCAAGCACTTCATACTTGAAGTTGCTCTCCTGCAGCAGGGACATCACCTTTTCATGGGAATATTCCAGGGGCAGCCAGAATATGAGGTCCGTTTCAGGAAACGAAATATCGACAAAGGATTCACACTCGGGACACTGCATTCATATTCTCCTGTTGAGATCATGGTTTATACGGCTTCCCAACCAGAATAGATGCTTTATTTCTTCAACGAGTCCCCACCTCGAGATTTGGTTCTCTCAATCAGTCATCGGTTGCAGTGACAGATCGACCTCCAGGCCCAACTGCCGAATCAGCACAAGATGATCCGCATTGCCCCACCGCTCCACCACCTTGCCGTTCTCAAACCGGAAAATATCCATCGCCGTGAACTGAAATTTCCGGCCCGTTGCTGGCGCGCCCATCATCTCCCCCGTCTGCGTGCCAGATACGGTCATCCGGGTCGATACCATATCGTCTTTGCAAATGATCAGGTCATTCACCAAAACCCGGTCCGGTGAGGCGTCTTTCGACGCGTTGAACATGCGTTCAAGCTGGGCCGGGCGGCCAATAACCCTCGCGGCGCCATTGGCATCGCTGTTGTGACTAATAAATTCATCTGCATAGAACTCGCCAGCGCGACTGCCATCCCGCTGCTCAAACAAGACCTCAAACAGCGCCAGATAACGGCTCAGGTTTTCTTCCTGGCCATCACAATGGATTTCAGGGGCCGCAGCAACGCGGCTCAGACCGCCCAGTAGAAATACAAAAACCACCGTCAATCTGCGCATAGACGTTCTCCCAAATAGATCAGCATATCATTTTGAACATCGTGCATCTTAACCTTGCTGCACACGGCGACCACGCCTAATACTGCAATAGATGTTTAAATCAGACCCCTGTTGAATATGATCCTGAGGAGCCTTTTGCCATGCTGTGGAACCTATCCAATACCCTCCATACCCTCGCCGCCGTAATCTGGGTTGGTGGAATGTTCTTTGCCTACATGGCGCTGCGCCCCTCCATGGCAGGGGTTCCGCCGGAAGAAGCCCTGCCCTTGTGGCGCAGAACTCTAGAGAAATTCCTCCGCTGGGTTGCCGTGACCGTCATCATTTTATGGGCCACAGGCATTCACATGATGTTCTTTGTGCTCTCGGGCTTTGGCAAAGCGGGTGCCCATGTGGACACCATGTTCACCCTGGCCTTGATCATGACCGGGTTCTTTTTCTATCTCAATCACGGGCCGTTCCGCGCCTTCAAGATGGCCGCCGATGCGCGCGATTTCGCCACCGCAGGCCAGGTTCTGCAGAAAGTCCGCAAAATCGTCGCGACCAATTTAGCACTCGGCATCTTGACCATCGTTGTCGCCACCTGGGGTGCCGCTGGGTAACTGAGCCAGAGCGTAATTTTGCCAACGGGTAACTTTATTGTGCATGGGCTCGTTCCAAGGGGGTAGTCCGAGGCGGGTCCATGGGCTCGTTCCACCGATCATACGTCCATGGGCTCGAATGGATGGAACCAGTCGTGCATGGGCTCGTTCCAAGGGGAAGAGCCCTAGTAGAAAATCTCGTTCCAAGGGGGGGCCCAAAAAACTGAACTTAATTAGAACGGATCAGGACTAATTCTCACCAGCTGCTTGCCCTGGTTTTTGCTGTCATACAGCCGGATCAGAGCTTCAGGCATCCGCTCGATGCCATCCAGAATATCTTCCTGATAGGTCAAACGCCCCTCGTTGATCCACTGCACCATATCGTTTTCAGCTTCTGCAAAACGTGGCGCATAGTCGTAAATCAGGAAGCCTTGCATCAGGGCATTCAAACGCCCGATTTTATAGGCATTTTTGAGAGGGCGCGGGCTGCCATCACCAATGTATTGACTGATCTGTCCGCATGACACAACCCGCGCGTATTTGTTGATCCGGGCCAAACCTTCATCAAGGATTTCACCGCCGACATTGTCGAAAAACACATCAATCCCCTTGGGGCAGGTTTGATCCATCTGCGCGCCTATCGCGCCCTCGCGATAATTGATCGCGGCATCGTAGCCGAGGCGTTCCGTCAGCAGCTTACACTTCTCGTCCGAGCCCGCGATGCCAACGGTTTTGCAGCCTCTGATCTTGGCTATTTGCCCCACATTAGAACCAACGCCACCGGCCGCGCCCGACACCAGAACCGTCTCGCCCGCTTTGGGTTTGCCAATATCAAACAGACCGAAATAGGCCGTAAATCCTGTCATACCCAATACACCTAGTGCCGTTGAAACCGGCACAACGCGCTGATTGACCTTAAACATCAGATAGTAGTCTGAGCCGTCAGCAACCGCGTATTCTTGCCAGCCCATCTTGCCGTGGACGATGTCTCCGGCGACGTAATCTGGGTTCTTAGAGCTGACCACCTGGCCAACACCACGGCCGCGCATCACTTCGCCAATTTCAAGCGGGGCTTCGATCCCAGCGCCATCCAGCATGTAAAATCGCATCACTGGGGCCAGAGAGGCATAAATCACCCGGATGACGAACTCGCCCTTTTTGGGCTTTGGAATCGGTGTTTCCTGAAGCCTGAAGTCCGTTTTCCGGACCGCGCGGTCTACCGGCCGTTCAGCCAGAACCCATTGCTTGTTCGTCTTCGGTTCGGAGCTCATAGATGGCGTCTTTCAGGTTCTTTGCTTCGGCTAATCATCAAGCTTTGTGCGGATCTTCACCTCACTCTCCAAAGTGCGGTGCACGGGGCATTTGTCGGCTATTTCGAGCAGTTTTGCACGCTGTTCTTCGCTGAGGTCTCCCGTCAAAGTGATGGTGCGGGAGATTTCATCGATTTTACCCTCTTTGGTCTCGCAGTCAGCACACGCCTCAGCATGAATTTTTGAGTGTTTCAAAACCACAGAAACCTTGTCCAAGGGCAAGTCTTTACGATTGGCGTACATTCTCAGCGTCATTGTGGTGCACGCTCCCAAACCGCTTAAAATATAGTCATAGGGCGTCGGGCCTCGATTATCGCCCCCAACTCCCGCAGGCTCATCTGCCGTCAGGACATGCGGCCCGACGCGGATGGTCTGTGTAAACTGACCCGTCCCGGCTTCTGCGACTTCAACGGTGCCCTCTTCTGGTTGATCGGACGCAGACTTGCTTGCATCAGCCTTGGTTTCCAGCACACCAATATAACGTGTCGCCCAGGCCGCAATACATTGCGCCGCATAAATCGCATCGGATTTCTTGCTCAAAAGATGATTGGCGCTGTCCAGCGACAAAAAGCTCTTGGGGTGTTTCGCCGCCACGAAAATCTTGGTGGCATTGTCGATGCCCACGGTTTCATCAAGCGGGGCCTGACAGACCAACAGCGCCTTTTTCATGCCAGCCACGGCGTCCAGCACATTCTGCCCCTCAATGTCGTCCAGAAACTGTTTCTTAATCTTGAACGTACGGCCCGCCAGTTGGACCTCCGCCTCACCGTCTTTGGCAATGTCATCGAGCTTCGCGCCAAAGTTATGAGACACATGCGCCGCATCCGAGGGGGCGCCAATGGTCACAACAGCTTTCGCCTCCGCGATCTCGGGGGCCGCAGCAAGAACCGCAGCACCGCCCAGGGAATGCCCGATTAGCAAGGCCGGTGCTTCAAAATTATCTCTCAAATAGTCTGCAGCGTGGAGCAGGTCTTGGACGTTTGAAGAAAAATTCGTGTTGGCAAATTCACCCTCGGAAGCTCCAAGCCCCGTAAAGTCAAACCGCAGGACCGCAATCGCATGGGCACTCAGTTCAGAGGCGATCCGAGACGCCGCAAAAACGTCTTTTGAGCAGGTAAAGCAGTGGGCAAATAACGCATAAGCTTTAGGTTCTCCGTCGGGCATATCCAGGCGTGCAGCCAGGGCTTCGCCTGAATGACCGGGGAATTCTATTTTACGGCTCTCAACCATTTTGGGGAATCCTTCTCATATGACAGACATGTGAGCCCATCTGGGCCGGCTTCTTCTTGGACCGGGCGGTGCTTAATCCTATGCTGCGGTCCTATCATCGCAAGTTCTAGGACAAAACCATGAAGACTCCCGTACACGGAGATTTTATCGCCGCCATTGGCAATACGCCCCTCATTCGCCTGAAATGGGCCTCAGAGGTCTCGGGTGCCAATATCTACGGCAAAGCTGAATTCATGAACCCAGGCGGTTCTGTAAAGGATCGCGCCGCCTTATACATGATCAAAGATGCTGAAAAACGTGGTCTGCTCAAGCCCGGCGGTATTCTGGTGGAGGCGACTGGCGGTAATACGGGCATCGGTGTCGCCCTGGTGGGCAACGCGCTCGGTTATAAATCGATCATTGTGATGCCGGATACCCAAGCCCAGGAAAAAAAAGATACGGTCAGAGCCTGCGGGGCTGTTCTGAAGGAAGTGCCCGCTGTTCCTTATAAAGACCCGAATAACTATGTTCATGTCGCAAAACGCCTTGCTGATGAGGTTGGCGGCTATTTCTGCAACCAGTTTGACAATGTCGCCAATCGCGACGGCCATATTCAAAGCACAGGCCCTGAGATTTGGGACGCCCTGGACGGCAAAGTCGATGCCTTCACCACCGCTGTTGGCACCGGGGGCACCCTCGCGGGGATATCCATAGCGCTTAAAGAACGGTCTAAAGACGTCCTCACCGTCGCCGCTGATCCGGGCGGGTCGGTGATTCATAACTTCATCAAAAAGGGCGAACTCACCAGCGAAGGCGGCTCAATCACTGAGGGAATTGGGCAAGGCCGTGTCACGCTTAACCTCAAAGACGCCCCCATAGATGACTCAGAACGGATCTTCGACCCAGAAGCGTTAGAGACCATATACAATCTGGTATTGCATGATGGCCTGGTGATGGGCGGCTCGACCGGAATTAACGTGGCAGCAGCCATCCGTATTGGGAAAAAGTTAAATCCCGGCGCGAACGTCGTCACAATTTTGTGCGATCATGGCAGCCGTTATCAGAGTAAGATTTATAATCCTGAATTTCTCCGCTCCAAGGGTCTTCCAATCCCGCCTTGGATGGAGGACTAACCGGCAAACACGGAAACCAGTCCATGAGTTACGCCAATCCCGACGCCCTCGTTTCCACGGAGTGGCTCGCTAATCACCTCGCCGACGAGGATGTCATCGTTTTAGACGCCTCATATTTTGTGCCCGGCGGCACAGGACCAGCCAAAGAACAATACGCAAGCGGTCACCTGCCCGGCGCAGTTTTCTTCGACATTAATGACGTTGCCGACCCAGACGCGGACCAAGATCACACCATGCCGTCTGCGACAGTCTTTAACCAAAAAGTCGGGGCTCTCGGCGTCAGCAATCAATCCTTTGTGGTGATCTATGATGCCGCTGGTGGCGGCTGCGCTGCCGCACGTGTGTGGTGGATGTTCCGAGCCTTTGGCCATGGAAAAGTGGCTGTTTTGAATGGCGGCCTGTCGAAGTGGAAAGCCGAAGGCCGGACCTTGGAAACTGATGTTCCAGACGTTACTCCTCAGACCTACAAAGCAAGCCAAGACGCTCAACCGCGTGTTCGCAATAAGTCGGACATTCAAAACAACATTGAGGCCGCAGCCTACCAAGTTGTTGATGCCCGCGCAGCTGGACGATTTGCTGGGACAGACCCAGAACCCAAAGCAGGACTGCGCGCTGGCCATATTCCAAAAAGCCTGAATCTGCCTTGGAACTCCCTCTTTATCCCTGAAACGAAAACCTTCAAATCGGCTGATGGCCTTAAAGCTGAATTTGAGTCCGCAGGCATTGACCTCTCGAAACCTGTCACAACAACCTGTGGCTCTGGCGTAACAGCCTGCACCGTTGCCCTTGGGGCTTATCTGCTCGGCAAGGAGGATGTCGCCATATACGATGGCTCCTGGGTCGACTGGGGCAGTGATGCTGATACGCCAGTGGTCACGGGACCGACTGCCTAATCAACATTTGCAAAGGATTTTTCATGCCACGCATTGATCCCCTTCCCATAGAATCCCTGCCCGCTGAGTTTCAGGAGCGCATGAAGCAAGGCCAATCCAAGATGGGGTTCAAAGCCAATGATGGCTTGACGTTCGCCCGCGTGCCTGGCCTGATGGAAGGGTTGAGCGGCCTGACCTGGGCCATTTACGGAAAAGATGGCCTGGTCACCAACGAAATCAAACGTCTGGTTTCCATCATCACCAGCTCCGCTGCTGGCTGCGTTTATTGTCAGTCTCACACTGTGCACGGCGCTGATATGGCCGGTGTTGATGAAGAGAAAATTAAAGCCATCTGGGACTACGAGCGCAGCCCTCTGTTTAGCGATGCAGAGCGCGCCGCGATGCGGGTCGCACAGGGCGCAGGGCATGCTCCGGTTGAGATAACAGATGAAGATTTTGATGAACTCAAGAAGCACTTTGATGACAACCAAATCTGCGAAATTGTCAGCGTCATCGCCCTCTTCGGTTTTCTCAACAAATGGAATGCAACCTTGTCCACAGACATAGAAGCCAGCCCACTGGCGGCTCTAAAGAAATTGGGGCCTAACGCCGACGCAGCTTGAGCTACTGCTTTCGTTTTCTCCCGACTCAGGCCACAATGCGGTCAAGGTACGGTGGGGGATTCACAGAATGTCAAACAAGAGGGACGGACGGCATCAGGATACGCGCCTCGTTCATGGTGGCGCGCACCCAGAGCGCTTTGATGGTGCCGTAAACCCGCCGGTCTTCCGGGTCTCGACCGTCGTCTCAGAAACCGTTGAAGAAATGCGCGAGCGATCAAAGCATCCACCTGGTGTGCTTGCCTATGGTCGCGCCGGAACCCCTACTCATTGGGCCCTTCAGGAGGCCATAGCCGATCTCGAGGGCTATAAGCACTGTTTGACCCTCCCCAGCGGCATGGCTGGGATTCTCATCTCATTATTAGGACTGTGCGGCAGCGGCGACCATATTCTGGTGGCCGAAAATGTTTACGGTCCCATTCGCCTTGTGTGCTGTGAACGCTTGGAAGGATGGGGACTCAACGCCGAGCTATTTGATTCCTCTATTGGAGCAAACGTCGCGAAATTGATCCGCCCAAACACCAAGATGATCATCCTGGAAAGCCCCGGATCACTCACCTTCGAAATGACCGACATTCCAGCAATAGCAGCCGTCGCTAAACAGCATGGCGTAATGATCATGGCGGATAATACCTGGGCAACCCCTCTGTTGATTGACGCCCCCACGCTAGGGATTGATATCTCTGTGCACTCAGGCACCAAATACATCGGTGGCCATTCAGATGTTGCCATCGGCACGCTGTGCCTTGATGACGACGATATACATCAAAAACTGAAATGGACCGCTCTTTTGTTTGGTTATGGGCTAAGCCCAGACGATGCTTACTTGGCACTCCGTGGACTGCGTACCCTTGGTGTCCGGCTGCAACGTCATGAAGAAAACGCGCGCCTCGTCACCGCATGGCTCAGCGAACGGGACGAAGTTGAACGGGTGATGTATCCAGCTCTTGAGTCAGACCCGGGATACAAAATATGGCAGCGCGATTTTTCCGGTGCCAACGGCCTGTTCGGTGTCATGTTTAAAAAGAACATTAATCAAGCCGCAGTCGACCATTTTCTCAATGCGCTCAATCTCTTCCTTCGGGGTTTCAGTTGGGGCGGTTACGAAAGCCTCGCCATGTCAACGTCCGGAGACTCTATCAAACGCCCAGTTTCAGGATGGAAAGCCACTGGCCCAACCATTCGCCTGCATGTTGGGTTAGAAAACTCCAAAGACCTAATTGCTGATCTCGCCCAGGCTTTTGATGCCATGAATTCCTTTAGCGCGGCTGCATAAAAAGATGTTTAGTCTTTCCCCGCTCGAACTGGAAGCTCTGCAGGTCAGCCTAAAAATCTCGATTTGGAGTATTTTATGGACGTTTCCCCTCGCGCTTGCTGTGTCGTGGGTCTTGGCGCGAAAAGACTTCAGGGGGAAATCTGTGCTGAACGCGATCGTTCACATTCCCCTGGTTATGCCGCCCGTCGTCATCGGCTATCTCTTGCTGATCTTACTCGGGCGGCAAGGCGTGATCGGCGCATCCCTTTACGATTGGTTCGGTATAAGTCTTGTGTTTACGTGGCAAGGTGCAGCCATTGCCGCCTCTGTGGTCGCTTTCCCGCTTTTCGTGCGCCCCATTCGCCAAGCGCTAGAAGCTGTTGACCCTCGTTTAGAAGAAGCCGCGACCACACTCGGAGCCAATCACCGGCAGGCATTTTTTGCTGTTACGCTTCCTATGGTGATGCCTGGAATTCTAACCGGTGCGTTGCTGTTCTTTGCCCGTGCTCTTGGTGAATTTGGCGCGACCATAACCTTTGCTGCGAACATTCCTGGTGAAACCCAGACCTTGCCGCTTGCTCTGTATACAGCCACTCAAACGCCGGGTGGTGACCCGGTAGCTTTGCGCATTATGGCGCTCTCATTGGTTTTGGCATTTTTTGCTTTGCTCGTTTCGGAATGGTTAGCCCGCCGCAGCAATATTCAGCTGATTGGGAAGTGATTGATGCTCACAGTTGAAGCAGGACATCGATTTGTAGATGGCTCAAACGTCTTTAGTCTAGACGCCAGCCTGAAAACACCCGATACGGGCGTAACCGCAATATTCGGGCGTTCAGGCTCCGGAAAAACAACTCTTCTCAAAATTATCGCAGGACTTCTTCGCCCTGACTTTGTCCGCGTCGAAGTCGATAGCACCGTATTGTGCGACACCCAAAACGGGGCCTGGGTGCCGCCGGAGCAACGTCGAATAGGATACGTCTTCCAAGACACCCGGTTGTTCCCTCACCTCAACGTCAAAGGAAACCTAAACTTTGGCCGACGGTTTAATCCCCCGTCAGAACGTCCGGAACTCTCCTTCGACGCCATTGTCAAAATGTTGGAATTAGAAGGTTTCTTAGACCGGCCCATTCACCGTTTATCGGGGGGGGAGAGTCAGCGCGTCGCCATTGGACGGGCGTTGTTGGCAAACCCCCGCCTTCTGTTGTTGGACGAGCCTCTCGCGGCGTTAGACCCGAGCCATAAAGCCGAAATTTTGCCTTATCTGGAAAACCTTCGACACAACTTAAACCTACCTATCCTCTACGTTTCTCATAGCTTGTCTGAGATCCGCCGACTCGCAACCTGGCTCGCCGTCCTAGATCATGGACAAGTCAAAGCGTTTGGTTCTGTTGAAGACATCACGGGGCAAATGGATCTGACTCCGTTGGCTGAAGGTGGCGATGCGGGAACTGTATTAGCGGCGATCGTAACCGACCATGATCAGAGGCATGGCCTTTCACGCCTTTCCGTCTCCAGCCAAGTCCTGATGGTCACCAAGCTCAACCTTCCTGCAGGCGCACATGTGCGGGTCCAAGTTAGACCTCAGGATGTTTCCTTAGCTTTGGAACGTCCTGAAAAAGTAAGCGTGTTGAACATCCTGGAAGGTCGCATCAATTCAATTCTAGAATCTCCACGACGGCCAGTGGTCGATGTGCAGGTCAACATTGGTTCTGCCAAGCGACCTGTTTTTCTTTGGGCCCAGATTACGCGGCTGGCAGCGGAGAGATTGAGTCTTCAACAAAACATGCCTATCTATTCGCTCATCAAAGCTGTCACGCTCGACAATGATAGAATCGGATTATCCTAAGCCAGGATTGCTAAAGCCCTAATCTGCCGTTGTAGGAACCGTAGAACCGATTTTACCGTATCCACAATCGCAGGTATCACTTGGTTTAACCAAGCGGGCGACAAGTGGAGACGTTTCCGCTAAAGGGTTACTGGGCTCCCACCTGAAGGTCGCGGAGCACTTTTGGCACTCTTGAACACCAGGCAAGTCGGGCTTGGGCGTATTTGGATCATCTACCATGGCACTTAGTTTCGATATCCTTGGCTTCGGAAGCAAGCGAAAATCAGCATTTCAGGTTTTAGATCGGGAATGGGTTGCCCAAGACATTGATATACGACCCATTGACGGCGGTATCCGGCAGCTATTGTACACATGGGCGCAGCAATACAGCCATGATCAAAACACTCTGGATTCGATTCTGGAAGACATTGCAAAATTCTCTGGATTCTTGATGCGTGGCCCGGAGCTAAGCATGAGGGCTCTGGGTAACGAAGGTGTCGCGGCAATGTCAGAACGGCTTGAAGCGGCGTTGCACGCTGATGGCCTCAATGCGCACGACAACGAGAATGAGGAAGAACCGCTAGACGTTAGAGTGACCAAACTCATCTTAGCGGTGAAGCTGGCAGATCGCGATATTGAGGCCCTGATCAGCCTTGAAGACACATCCGACTCTTAAGCCGCATTTACTCGTTCTTTTAAGCTCGCTTTTGTCCCAAACGCGAGCGCTCTGCATTGAACCTGCATCTTCCCCTCTTTGTCAGATTTCGGCATTCCCATTACAACAGATGGGGTTACTTCATACAGACGCGCAACGATTTGCGGCAACCACAGGTCATCTGACATCGGGCTTTTAGCCGTCAGTTGAAAACTCTCATCCGACGAAAAAAATGTAGCCGGCCCACCGCCAATCGCAGGGTGACCAATGATTAAGGCTCTCGGCCAGCCGGGGTGACTCAGAAATTCGTCACCAGAACGAATGACGATACCAGAGTCATCCTCAGCATTTTCAACAACAACTACGCGAGGTGAAGGGCCTTCGTAGCCGAACTTATCGCGCACGGAAGCTGCCGCAATCCATCGGACATTATGCCAGGAATACTGTTCTCCCATGGGATCAGAAAACACCCGCCATAACTGATCATGACAGACCTTTCGCCGCATTGCTGGGGTATCTTCTTCTTCCCGCGCGAGTGCTATGGCTAGAAAATGATCCGCCGCCGCTGCGTAGGCATCTTCGTCGATATAGGTAAAGCCATAGCCCTTTGAACCGGTAAAGCGTAGAAAAATTGCATCTGGATGTGCCCGTTCCGTATCGCCCATAGCTGCCGCCCCGTTACGTTAGCTGTAAAATATTTTTGTAAACTACTCGTCGCATAGGATTTGCGCAAATTTGGTTCTCTATTTGTAAAACTATAATGTGCCCTAAAATCCAATAAATTACCGCTCTGGTTTTTCAAGTCCCAAAGCGTTCCTCATATCAGCAACGATGGGTTTCGCTTCACCCAATAAGTCTTTGAAATTTTTAATCTCTTTTACCCCAGCCTTAGCATCGTGTTGGTACTTGAACCGGTTGTTAAAGGTACCTGGGACGGTCTCCCATACCTTAATGGCTGCTTCATCTTGCAAAGAGCGTCTGAAATTTTCTTCATTCAACTCTTTGCGGAAAATCGCAATAATATCTCTCCCGATATCGGGGTAATGCATCTGAGTGATGTACTTAGAAACTTTTACGTCAATGTATCGCGCATCTTTACCGAGCTCTTTAGCGACAGTCGGCGGACAGTTGATAACGTTCTCAACGGCCCCATCCTCTGCCAAGACAGACCACGTTTCCTCCTGGTAAAGCGGCGCAAGTGCTCTGACAACAGCTTCAGCCCCCGCTTTATGGCGTTTCACAAAGTCTAAGCTTTCAATATGATTATTGAGAATGTCAGCAAAAATTACGGCCGTATCTTGTTTGATCCGCAGTGCAATTTCACTGTCGCGCCGCATCTCTTGTGGTGTGCGTTTTCTAGCGACTTCTTTTTCTTCTTCCAATACCTCGGCGAAGATTCCGGACTCAGCGTAAGCACGGGCGCATCCACGGGCGCTTAACAAAGCGTCAGGGCTTAATGTGCAAGCGACCTTTAGCGCCGCAGATGACCTGAGATTCTCAAATATGTCGCCAATAATCGAAGCACCTTTAGCACTCAGGCCCGCGTAAGCCGTTACGTATTTAAATTGGTCTGCGTGCAACAGGTAAGGCTTTAATATCTCATAGAGCCCGCGGCTCGGGTAGGACTCACGGACCACATTTTCGTTAACAATAGGCTTCATACCGAACAACTTGCGAAAAAAGTTGCCAAACCCGCCGACGGCTTCTTTGTCTAAACTTTCAGGTCGCGACACTCTTCGCTGGACCCAATCATTCTCTTTTTGTTTCATGTAAAGACGCACGGTACCAAACAGATGCGACTGGAGTGTGCTTTCGTACGTCCGATCGCAGGGCAAGATAGATTCATCTTGACCATCTACAACTTTTTCGGGCGTCACAGCCGAATTAAAAAACTCTGCTAGTTTTTCATTTGAACGTAATTGCCAGGCAGATTTTAGCAGAGCGCCAACCAACTCTGGCTTTTGTCGCATGACATCTTCAATCATTGGCATGTTTTTGAGATCATCACCGATCTCCGAGCTGCCATGACTGGTTATCATCTTACGCAACACCGAATAGCCCTGCTGCGCCCGCAGACGGAATTCCGGCGAACCACGCCGCTCCTGTCGTTCTTCCTGTATTGTCGCCTTGGCCGCCATCAGAACATCCTGCATTAGCCACATTTTGAGGCTTTATGACATCAACGTCTATCTTCGCGCGAAGTTCTATACAAAACATTTAAAAGTCGTATCTGCGCAAGAGATGACTAAAAGTACTATTTTGCTGGGCTTTACAGCTAAGCCTCAAATATCAATGCAACCTGATGAGCTACAAAACGTTGTTACCATAACTGGAATCTACAACATGTGGTGACAGAGATGGAAAAACAGGTCCCGAAAATCACAGTTACAACACGAGATGCAGCAGAGCTTTTTCTCTACGATATCGCCGAAACCGTTGAAAAAAGCTATCCTATTTGGGCGCATCGCCTAGCAAATTTCTTAGATGATACGCCTCTGAGTTTAGAAGACAAAAGAGGGCTCCTCGAAGCTCACCCGCTCCGTTATTATTACTATGCTGCCATCGTCGCGATGGAAGCCGCAAAGATACGAACACTTTATCAGGACGACATCGCAGAAGATATTCTCGCTGATATTAATGAAAGCATTGATGCCGTTGCTGATCGGTCAGATCGACTGGTCTCTGACCTCGTGTTCGACATTATGCAACGTGTGCGAATCGCAGACTCCGATAACACAATAAAATCCCATGACATTGTAATGAAACGGATTTCTGAACTCCTTCATCTTCATACACTTGAAGATACAAAAGAACTGGTCAACGACATCGTCTTCAGGCAGGACATGGCACAACCTATTGCGGTCTCAATGCGGCATTGGTGGAAAGGGTTTAAGAGTTGTCGTCAGCTTGCCCAAACAGTACCCGCACAAACGCCACAGTTAGTGGCAAGGGTCGAGTCCGCAAGAATATACAAAATTGCAAGCACGCTCTGAGGCATTTATTCTGCGGCCATATCAGAAACGATGCACACTTCACAATCTCCACCCAAGTCAAGATTGCCTTGCCCTGAAATCAGCTTATCGACCGCGCTTAAGTTCTCTTTGCGCGCCTTTGGGTAAGTTATCTGGCTGTGACGAAGGCCCAGGGTCAACAGAGACTCAACAGCCGCATAGCCTGTCCGCATAGATTCTAAAACCGGGACAGCGGACTGCGCCGCAATCTGGGGCCCAATTGGTGCCATGCATGTGCATCCCAGCATGATTGTATCTGCACCATCTTCTAGAACCGCATTTTCAATCTCTTGAAGCACCCGACCGATCAATTGCGCATTGTGATCAGCCAGTCCTAAAACCGTATTTCCGGCGCCTTCAACACCCTCAACCTCATTATCACTCAGTACGTTGCGCACAGATGAACACCGGCCTTCCATGCCACAGGTCCGCAAGCGTTCTTGGTAGATAAAATTGAGCTTCGGTGGCCAAATGGTAACAATGGAAAACCGGGCTCCGGTTTGGCACGTCATAGCCATGGTGGCTTCACCCGCGCCAACAACAACCATATCTGTCGCAGAACGTATTTCTGCGAGGCCATAGTCGCCAACGGTATTTATAAATACCGCATCAAAGCCGTTTTTCTCTGCTTCTATGGCACAGTCAATATAGGCCAATGTTGTTAAGCTTCGATCATAGGGGGTCATCGGAAAGGTACGCAAACGTGTCTCGATAAGTTCGGGTGCAAAACGATCACCTGCGATCTCTGCAATACCCGCAGGCGGCGCACTGCTGTTGGCCGACCCTCCACCCGTTCCAATAACGCCAATACGATACGTCACTCTTTACCCCTTAAAATAGTTGCGTGTGGCTTCTGCAAAAATGGCCATTTGTTCAACAGTTCCCATACTGACACGGCACCAACTACTGAATGGAGCATAGGACCGCCCCACCAACAATCCTCGCTCACGCATTGCGGTGGCAAAGTCTTTAACCGAGCCAAGCGTGTCGAACATTACAAAATTCGTTTCCGATGGCGTGTATGCTAGACCCAGATCTTCAAAAGCGGCTTGGGTAAGATCAATACATTGCCTTATTTTGGTACGGCTAAAGGTCTGAAATTCGGCATCCTGATAACTTGCAATCGCTGCACGTATTCCCATCACGTTGGCGAAACTCATTTGCAACGGCCTGAGCCGTTGAATGAGATCAGGCCGTGCAATCGCATAACCGACACGCAAGCCAGCCATGCCATGAATTTTAGAGAAGGTTCTCGCCAGAATAACGTTTTTACCCGCCTTGACTTGGTCCATCATGGTATTGTGTTCGTAGTTAGTCAGTAGGTCTACATATGCTTCATCAACAAAAACAGTCGCTCGCGGCTCGACACTGTTAATGAAAGACCGCAACACATCAGCGTCCAGTAATGTTCCGGTCGGATTGTTTGGGTTGCAGACGTAAACAAGACTCGTATCCTTGGTGACTTTTTCTTCCATAATCGCCAAGTCATGCTGCATGCTCTGATCAACATCGACTTCATGAACTGTGCCGCCTATTTGTTTGGCATACGCAATCAACATGGAGAATGTAGGTCGCGCAGCAACAATTTCGCCCTCTAAACCAAAACTCAACCCGGCCATCTTCAAGAGCTCACCAGACCCCGCAGTCACGAATACATGGTCTGTCGGCACACCCTCACGTTCTGCAATGAGGGTTGTTAAGGTGCGGATATCAGATCCGACATATTGCCAACCATCGGCTAAGGACCCCGCCATTGCAGACTGAGCGCTTTCAGACGGCCCATATGGGTTCTCGTTTGCCAATAGCCGAATAGGGTTATTTACAGTTGCCGCATAAGCTGTTGAAACACCAGTAGGCCGAAGCCCAGTGGCGGCTACGCCAGCAATCACTGCACTGACGGATTTGAAGAGATGTCGACGATCAAAACCTGGGTTTTTTACAGTCTTCATGTAGAATTGAGCCTATTGCCTGTTTCTGCTCTGCACTTCCTTGAGCATGCCAGAAGAACAGCTGAGCAACAATGTGTAAGCCACGCTTGGAAGTCACTCAATAATGAGCGTTGCTCTCAAAAAAGGTTCCTCTGGTTGTCGTGCGATATAGGCATGTGGATAGCCTGACACACCATCTTTTACAGGAATAATGACCCAATATTGATCTCTTTCGATGGCCATTTCAGCATCAGTTTTTGAAGGTTCAGCAGACCCATTTGGATGGCTATGAAAGTGACCAACAATGCGTTCTGTTGTGCCTCTCAGCTTTCGCAACCAATCAAAATGAACCTGTGGGTCTATAAGAAACCTGTTCGGCTCTTCTGAAAGATTTGGAGCAACAACCGCTTGGGAAACGATGACTGAGTCCCCGCCCACACCGATCAGCAAACCGCAACATTCTTTTGGAAAAGCGTGCTCCGCCGCTTCACACATTAGAGCTCGCGCCTCATCTGAGATACTTAAAGTGCTAGCCATTTTTCGGGATCACTTAATCTGAAAATTCCAAAGTTAAATCACCAACGACCGCGCCTGATGTCAGATTAAGAAATAAGACGCGTGGGCCTAAGCCACCTCCAGATAAGGACACGGCTGCAAGTCCGTTAACTTCAGAAACATTATCGATCATCGTTCCTGCGGGCTGTTGAAGCGTGAGAGAAAATTTTTCGCTTAAAGTTTCTTGAGGCGTCGCCACAACGAAATCATCGTCGATATGCCAACCAAGGGACAACCCAACAACCAAAAGGGCCAGCAATGCAATCAGCATACCAGACATAACCCACACAAGCATTTGCGCTGCTTTCATGCTAAGACCCTTATTAACTAACTTACTTTATAATTGATGCCCCTCTTGTACCACATTTGCTCTTAACGTGTTTGGTGTTGAATTGTCTGAAAATCATTTTCGTTGCACGGTCAAAGAAGAGCAGCATGGCATCCGACTTGACCGCATTTTAACCGACATCATACCTGATCTGTCACGCTCTCGTGTCAAAGCCCTCATCGAGGATGGCTATGCCACACTTGATGGTGAAGTTGTAACAGACCCAAATCATCGCGTAAGAACTGGCGATACTCTTTTACTCACGCCACCACTTCCAAAACCAGACTACCCAATACCGCAAGAAATTCCGCTCGACATTCAATATGAAGATGATCATCTGATTGTTCTCAACAAACCTTCAGGTCTTGTTGTTCACCCTGGCGCAGGGAATGCCGACGGAACGCTTGTAAATGCGCTTCTTGCGCATTGCGGCGAATCCTTGAGTGGAATAGGCGGAGTGAAACGTCCAGGTATTGTCCACAGAATTGACAAAGACACGTCAGGTCTTTTGGTCATCGCAAAAACGGAACGAGCCCATCATAGCCTTAGTGAGCAATTCTCGTCCCATAGGATCAAACGACGATACGATGCCCTGGTATGGGGTGTCCCCTCTCCATTGAGTGGAACCGTGGAAAACTCTATTGGAAGAAGTACCAGAAATAGAAAAAAGATGTCTGTCATCGCAGTCGGTGGAAAAATAGCGATCACACACTACAAGGTGATACGAACCTTCGGTCATTTGGTCAGTCATGTATCTTGCGAATTGGAAACTGGACGCACTCATCAAATACGCGTTCATATGACAAGCTTAGGACACTCTTTACTGGGAGATCAGGTCTACGGGCGGGATGCTAAACGCGGAACTCCTCCAAATATTGTAGAGGCTTTAAAAGTATTAGGGCGACAGGCGTTGCATGCTGCTGTTCTGGGTTTTGAACACCCTGAGACCCATGAGCAACTTACCTTTGAGGCCGCGCTACCTGACGATTTCACCATACTTGTGTCAAAGTTAGACGCGATCGAAACGGACAAGAAAGAGCGTTAGTTCTTTTTCTCTGGCTCCGGTTCATATACAGACTGCACGTCTGAGCCCCACTTTAAAACGAGATCTTTTTGAGTGGTCTGCAACGCAGCGATCCGACGACCGGCCGTCATGGCCATAAAGGCTGAAACAAAAGACGGCGTGAACGCATAGATGGCCCACCCAAAAGCTGCACATCCGTATATAACAAGCACGGCAAAAACGTCCGTGATAATTTCAAAGGCACCTTCTGTGGTATGACCCGAAAACCATAGGTCAGCAAGATAAGGTGATGCCCCCGCAAGATTCATAGCGCCCACGCAAAGTCCAGCATAGATACCTTTTCCACGCTCCATCAAAAAAGCTACGGCGCTTGGTAACAGCGAGAACATTAGTACGATCATCGTTGGCACGATCATCAAGCCAACCGGAATTGCCAACATGAGGTACAAGAAAATGCGGCTCTTATTCATTTTACTGCGGCCTGGCGTGCTAGACATCTAAAACGCCTCTCCAATAAGGGCAACCGCATAAGCCAACAGCATGATCACAACAGCAACAGCCGCCCCGGCCTGACGCCCCGTCTTCAACGCATTTTCATCGCGGTCCATCTGGCCATGCTGAAGCTCGTACATCTGCTTCTCAGCCGCAGCATACTCAGCTTTAGCCCAAGCAAAACCTTCGGCATCCCGTTGCCGCTCTTCAGGGTTATCGAGAAAATTATACAGCTCAGGTAAGTTGCCTTTGCGCACTAATTTAGGAATCTCTTTTTCAATTTCTTTACGCTTTTGGCGATTCTGGTAGCTATTAATAATAGGCCCCATGAGACCACCAACCCAGCTCGCAAGACCAAACACAGCTTCTGGTCCCAGCCGCCATTGCACAATCGCCAAAACACTCAACATTCCTGTCGCTGCGCGGTCCGGTCGATCATCATTCATCGCGTCAATTTGCGTTCCAGTCCCCTTCGCATACCGTGCCCTTAGAAAAGCGGCAACGTGACGGTCTACCGGCCACATTTTTGTATTTGCTGTCTTAGAGACAATATCAAGGGCTGGCAGTACGCTCTTAACTTCTAATACGTATTGATTGGCAATAAGGGGACTTAGGCAATACAGCCACTCATTAAGTTCATAAACGACGCGCTCTATCCCTGCTCCTGAATTTGTATCCTTGAGATAGTTTTTTAGATCTCTGAACACTCCTTCCCATTGGCCATGATCAGGATGATAAGTCGTTTGGGCCGAAACCCAATAACGCCATAGATCCTTATTGATAAAATCAATATATGGCTGGAGCGATTTTTTCTGCAGCATCGCGATTGCCAATGCCGATCCAAAGCCCTCGATATGACAACAAAAAGTGCGATATCGAATAGGTGCTGTTGGATCCATCAACATAAGAATTCTAGCGACCAGAACATCATCAGATTCTTTCTGGTCTCCGGGCATAGCTTTTGACGTCTTTGTCGCTGCAGAGATTGCATCCGCAAGCTCTGACAGCTCTAAGCCACGTCGTATCCATATTTCTAATGTGCCATCACTTATAACTTTAACAGCCTCATCCCAATGGCGGTGCAATTCCACAGCAAGGGGACGGCATGACCAAAACTCCTTTCCAGCAAATTTGAAACTGCGTTGTGAATGTGCCTCGGCCTTCGCTTGAACAGGTGTCAGCCGCTTACCATTGATCCAAAGTTCAATATTTTGAACTTGCCATCGCTGCTCTGGATCATCCGTTACTAAGCCGCGCAAACACTCAATCAAAGAGACCGGTAGACGCTCGTCCCCAACCAACGCTGCATACGAGCCTTCTTTGATTTTACGATCAATAACATCCGCATCAGATTTTCCAGCCATGGGATTCCTCCCAAGCGCGAGAATGATGAGGCTGACGCCAAAGGCGTACATATCATCTGCGTACATGCCGGAACCGCGACCATAAACGTTGCTCATGCCAGACTCGATTGACTCAACCACAGCAGGCTGTTCACTGGCTGCAACCGCGGTACAACAATCCCCCAGGACAATTTTTTGGCGAGTCTCGTCCATGAAGTACAGATTGTCTGGCCGAATGGCGCGGTGAGTAATCCCTTTTTGGCCAAGCTCAATCAGAGCATCTGCAATAGGTTTAATGATGAGCTTCGGAAACTGATGATCCGGAATTCTGTCACGAACGACCGTCAAGCTATCCATCACCCGACCGCCAAGCGGTCGATGATAGATGATGATGATGCACTTACGCTCAGCCGGAGGCCAATCAGCGGCTCCCCAATCGACCATCGGAAGCATGTGTGGAATCTCATTGCTCTTGAGAATCCGCATCACACTAATGCGGGCCAACATCTCCGGCTTACTGACGAGTGCATACAAAGCACGTCCGGGCTGCTTTCTATCCTCGACCTCAAAAGCTAAAGCGTTCGGCATATCAAGGCTGGGAATAGGCTTGTCGTAATAAATACTGTAGCGATCACGAACGGTTATAGCATTACCACCAACGGCTTGTTCAGGCGGTGGAATGGGCTGTTTCGCGTTTTCAGCCTGGCGTCCAGCTTCGTTTGGCACTTTTGAATCAGCTTTGGCGCCAGACTCACCGGCATTCGACGACGCCTGATCACCGGGCGAAGCCAATTCCGTTTCTAAATCTGCTACCTGTTCAGCCATGGAGCGTCGTATACTCGCGCACGCAAAAAGGACAATTGCCGGGTAAACGGCAATTTCGGCAGTTTACATCAACATATGACAATTACAGAATAATTAACCGCTAGATCATTTCCGTTTGCCGATACAAGCTGACAACTTCCCCTAATCCGCAAACGGATCGCGCACCAGAATAGTGTCTTCGCGTTCTGGACTGGTCGATAATAATGCGACCGGGGCATCAATAAGCTCTTCAATTCTACGGATATACTTGATCGCTTCCGCAGGTAAATCAGCCCATGATCTCGCGCCTTCGGTACTTTGGTTCCACCCGTCAAGCGTTTCATATACTGGTTTTACAGCTGCCTGCTCTGCCATTGCGGATGGAAACCGCATGATTGTCTTGCCTTTCAACTCATACGCAACGCAAACCTTGAGTTCCTTCAGTGTATCCAAGACATCTAATTTAGTTAAGGCAATCCCTGTAATTCCACCAACCTTAACGGCTTGCCGGACCATGACCGCGTCAAACCAGCCGCATCTGCGCTGGCGGCCAGTCACAGTACCAAATTCCCGGCCCCGGGTGCCAAGGGTCTTACCAACATCATCGTCTAATTCCGTGGGAAACGGTCCGGAACCAACGCGAGTCGTATAAGACTTGGTGATTCCAAGAACATACCCGACAGCATCAGGACCTAGCCCTGAGCCAACTGCCGCTTGTCCAGCAACCGTGTTAGAAGACGTGACGTAAGGGTATGTTCCATGATCCAGGTCCAACATTATCCCCTGGGCACCTTCAAATAAAATCCGCTTACCGCTTCGGCGCGCTTCATCTAGTTTCTCCCACGTAGAAGTTGCGTACGGCAGTATTTTTGGTGCCATCTCTGTAATGGCCGTAATCAACTCCTGGCGATCAATTTCAGCTTGTCCAAGACCTTTAAGCAAAGCGTTATGATGAGCCAATAAACGATCAACTTTGAATTTTATCGTGTCCGGATCGGCAAGGTCACAAACTCGAATCGCTCGACGCGCAACCTTATCTTCGTAGGCTGGGCCTATGCCACGACCAGTGGTACCAATTTTGGCCGTGCCAGCCGCGTCTTCTCTCGCTAAGTCTAAATTCCGGTGAAGGGGCAGGATCAGACACGCATTGTCAGCAATCTGAAGAATATCAGGATCAATACGAACACCTTGGCCAGTTACCCTGTCAATTTCTTCAAATAAGGCCCAGGGATCTATTACTACGCCATTGCCAATAATGGAGGGTTTACCACGAACGGCACCTGATGGCAGGAGACTAAGTTTATAGGTTTCGCCGTCAATCACTAAAGTGTGGCCTGCATTGTGACCACCTTGGAAACGCACCACCATGTCGGCCCTCTCAGAGAGCCAATCAACAACCTTACCTTTTCCCTCGTCGCCCCATTGTGCGCCGATCACTGCTACATTTGTCACGTCGCTTTATCCTTTACTGGGAACATCGGTCACGACACCGTTTTGTAAAATATGTGTGCATCCTAATTTAATTGCATTTTCCATTGCATCATCATCAGTGGACAGCGATGCAATTATCCTAAACCCCTCATTTTGCAGCTGCTTAATGTCTTCTCGCGGCGTACCAAACGAAACATAAAGACGTGAAGCTTGCTTCTCTGCTGGGCAAACTGGCAGTAAAGAGTCGACAAACAGCGTAGCGCCGGTTGCCCGTTCAATAACACCTTCGCCGTGGTCGATTTCGTAGCGCCCCCCGCGGCCAATTTCTCTCATGCTTCCTTTGGCAAAAAGAAAAAAGGTTAGTCCTGTATGATACTGAATGCCTCTGTTTTCGACCATATCTACAGTCAGCGACAACCCAGTCGCCCCACTGCTTAGTCGCTCCCCAACATCGAAAAGTGTCGATAGGTATGCTGAAGCCTTCTCTGGCAACTTAATATTTTTTAGCTTTCTTTTCGCAGACTCGATAGGTCCTGACGCCTCAACCAATTCAACCAAAATCCGTCCAGATTCTCCACCAAGTTCCTGAATGCGTTTTGAGTCCTTTTGGTTGAGTGCTGAATAAAGTTCATCGTTAGAAGCGGCCTGTTTTCCTGCGGCTTCAAGAATCGCCGGTACCAACGGCGGAAGCGCCAAGTCAATTGTCACGCCCTTGACGCCGAGTGCCATGACCGCTTCTGCTGCAACCATGATTGCCTCAGCATCCGCTGCAACACTGTCTGGGCCTATCAATTCAAACCCAACCTGTGAGAACTGTCGCTCGGGCCTCAACTGATGACCTTTTACACGCAGGACTTGGCCTGCATACATCAATCGCAAAGGCCGAGGAGCCTTCTGAAGTCGGGTCGATGCTAAACGTGCAATCTGTGCCGTGACATCCGCTCTGATCCCAAGAGTGCGCTGTGAAATCGGATCAACCA
Source organism: Rhodospirillaceae bacterium (assembly GCA_040221475.1). GTDB lineage: Bacteria > Pseudomonadota > Alphaproteobacteria > Rhodospirillales > Rhodospirillaceae > WLXB01. The sequence continues at coordinate 818,925 of JAVKEJ010000053.1, forward strand.
TCCGAAATATTCGATCTGCTGTCGCAGCGCCCATCCCAGACAGAAGAGTGCTTTCAAACTCTACAAGTGGTGGCGACACACGCTCGTACCCATTTGCTTCAAAGCATGAGGAAAGGGTCTCAACAACCGCCGCTTCGCGAGCGGCATCAGGTGAGAGCACGTCGCGCAAGCCTTCTGGCAGCAAGGTCTGGCTAGCTGTATCGGACATAAGATTATAGGCCTGATTGGTCTCAGGGGGCACCAAGCGCACTAATACACGAGTGAAGCGCTCTCACCCCTTCGTATAAAGATGTTCTAACCGTCTGCCCCCTCAAGAGCAATCTAATTTCCAGAAAATTCCTAGAAGTCTAGCGTTTGCGCTTGATGGACTTGTGGTAATTTTCTAACTTCGGATAGCAAGTCATCTCCTATTTCCTGATCAAGCTGGAGAAGTGCGATAGCTTCACTTCCCTTCGTTGGCCGCCCAAGGTGGAAAGATGCAATATTGACGCCCGCATTTCCAAGGGTCGTACCCAAAGCACCAATAAATCCTGGCGTATCGTCGTTAGTGAGGAACAGCATGTGAGGACCAACTTCAGCTTCTAAGTTAATGCCGTTGACCTCTACCAACCGCGGTAAACTGTCGCCAAAAAGAGTTCCTGAAACCGTCCTGGTTTGACGCTCAGTCTTAACCGTTAACGTAACAAGCGTATGGTACTGTTCACAGTCTTCTTTTTTGACTTCTGTGATTTCGATGTCGCGCTCTCGCGCGATAACCGTAGCGTTAACCATATTAACGCTTTCCATGAGCGGCGACAGCAATCCTTGAATCGCAATGGCTGTAAGCGGTCGCGTGTTCAACTGGGCAACAGCACCAGAGTAAGTAACCGTGACTTCACTGATGCTACTCTGTGTAATCTGCCCTGCAAAGCCGCCAAGTTGCTCTACCAATTTCATATATGGCTTAAGACGTGGCGCATCCTCAGCGCTAACAGAAGCCATATTAAGAGCGTTGGTGACGGCACCAGTGTTAAGGTAATCCGACATTTGCTCAGCCACTTGGATAGCTACATTTTCTTGCGCCTCAGACGTTGACGCCCCGAGATGAGGAGTACAAACGACGTTCTCCATGCCAAACAAAATGTTTTCTCTTGCTGGTTCGTTCTCAAAAACATCAAACGCTGCACCAGCAACGTGACCGTCTTCGAGCGCCTTTTTCAGATCGGCTTCAATAACCAATCCACCTCTTGCACAATTAACAATACGCACACCTTTTTTCATCTTGGCAAGAGCAGATGCATTAATCAGGCCGCGCGTTTGATCGGTTAACGGCGTATGCAAGGTGATGAAATCTGCACGAGATAGCAGCTCTTCAAACTCGGCTTTTTCTACGCCTAGTTCAATTGCACGATCAGCCGAAAGATACGGGTCAAAAGCAACAACCTTCATTTTAAGCCCAAGGGCCCGGTCAGCAACAATAGCCCCAATGTTACCGCACCCGATTAAACCAAGAGTTTTGCCATAGAGTTCAACCCCCATGAAGCGGCTCTTTTCCCACTTACCCTGGTGCGTCGACTCATTGGCTTGAGGAATTTGCCGGGCGAGCGCCATCATCATGGATATCGCGTGCTCGGCCGTCGTTATGGCATTGCCAAACGGCGTGTTCATAACAACAACACCACTTTGTGTTGCTGCTGGTGTATCGACATTATCTACACCAATGCCTGCACGCCCCACGACCTTGAGGTTCTTCGCAGCAGCCAGAACATCTGGGGTCACTTTTGTGCTCGATCTAATCGCGAGGCCATCATACTCGCCAATGCAAGCAATCAGTTCCTCTGCAGACATCCCAGTTTTAACATCAACATCTATACCGCGGTCTTTGAAGACCTGGATAGATTGCTCACTCAACTTGTCAGAAATAAGTACCTTTGGCATATCTCTTATCCCACGTGCTCGGTCATAACTTGCTCATAAGCCCACTCAAGCCACGGACACAATGCTTCAATATCTTTGGTTTCGACTGTGGCCCCACCCCAAATGCGCAGACCCGGTGGTGCGTCTCGATATGCTCCGATATCAAACGCAGCGCCTTCGCCATCCAGCAACGACACAACTTTCTTTGCCGCCGCCTCTTGTCCGTCAACCGGCAAAACCTTAAACCAGTCAGCCGTAATAATGAGACATATTGACGTGCAAGACCGTTCGGCCGGGTTACTGGCTAAGAACTCGACCCAACTCGTCTTTTCTACCCAAGCCGACAACGCAGCGAGATTATCCTCTGACCGTTTCTGCACACCAATTTGACCACCAACAGATTGAACCCACTTAAGGGCGTCCAAGGCGTCCTCGACACAAAGCATAGAAACGGTATTGATGGTTGCACCTGAGAAAATACTAGCGTCGAACTCTCCACCCTTCGCCATACGGAACAGTTTCGGCATCGGCCAAGGTGGAGAGTAAGATTCAAGACGTTCTACTGCGCGAGGGCTTAGAACCAGCATTCCGTGTTGAGCTTCACCTCCGAGCACCTTCTGCCAGGAATAGGTGGTCACATCTAATTTCTGCCACGGAAGATCCATCGCAAAAACTGCTGACGTTGCATCACAAAATGTCAGTCCCTTGCGATCATCAGGAATCCAGTTGCCATCTGGCACGCGCACACCTGATGTCGTTCCATTCCATGTGAAAATAACGTCTCTGTCGAAATCAACCACGCTCAGGTCTGGCAATTGGCCATAGTCAGCTTTCAGCGTTCGGGTATCCTTGAGCTTTAGCTGCTTTACGACGTCTGTCACCCAGCCATCACCAAAGCTCTCCCAGGCCAACATGTCGACGCCACGTTCCCCAAGCATGGACCACATGGACATTTCCATTGCCCCCGTATCTGACGCGGGAACGATGCCAATATAGTAATCGTCTGGAATACCGAGAATCTCTCTAGAGAGGTCTGAAACAGCTTGAATTCTAGCTTTCGCAGGTTTCGCTCGATGTGAGCGACCAACAAGCGCGTCAGCAAGAACCTCTGGTGACCACCCTGGGCGCTTGGCACAGGGGCCTGATGAGAAATTTGGATTACTGGGCCTAGCATTGGGCTTTGCGATGACGTTCATCTTGATGAAACCTTCCTAATACACTCAAGCAATGGACTGTGAAGTTGGGCATCATACATGCACCTGCTGCCTCAGTCGGCGCGAATACTACGGAGGCCATCACATGGCGTCAACGGAGCCAATTTTGCGGCTTAGAGCCCCCAATACCATGGCGCCGCGAAAGAAAAGACCAACCAAACCAATATAACAAGAGGCAAGCCAGCACGGACAAAATCACCAAATTGATATTGCCCTGGCCCCATGACCAACAGGTTTGTTTGATAGCCCATAGGGGTTGCAAAAGAGCAGTTGCAGGCAAACAAACATGTGATGGCAAACAAACGGGGATCAATTCCTAAGTTGGCCGCCAGTCCCACCCCTATGGGTGTAAAAAGCACAGCACACGCGTTGTTACTCAAAACATTTGTGAAAAGCGCAACCACAAGAAAAAAGACGGAGAGAATAACCGGCGGCGATGCCGCACCAAACACTGAGACAATGACATTAGCTAAATAAGCAGCGCCTCCCGTTGCCGTCATCGCGGTTCCCAGAGCTAAAGACGTTCCAACCAACAAGTAAATTGTCTTGTCGATTGCACGGCCGGCCTGCCTCAAGTTCATGCATCCAGTAAGGATCATAAGTGTTGCAGCGGCTATTGCTGCGGTGGTTATGCTAATCAGACCAACCGCCGCGCACCCAATTGCCCCGCCGAAAATCAACACAGCCCGCTTTGCATGTGTGCGGTTTGGAATGATACCGCGTGTTCCTGAAATCAGCACGACATCACGTTCAGGCCGCAATGCCTCTAAACGATCAGGTCGCCCTTTGAGCAACAACACATCACCTGATTGTAATCTGATATTCGTCATCCGTGCGGCAGTCATTTGAGCACGACGCTGAATACCTAAAAAGATAGCTCTTTGGCTTTGCTGAAGCTCGAACTGCTCAAGCGTTAGACCTACCATTCGAGATGTCGGCGTAATCATTGCCTCCACAAGAACAGTGTCGCGATCCTCCGGTGTTTCGGACTCATCTGCATCAGATGCATCTTCATACTCTTTGACGCGAGTTTCTTGTAGATCCAGTCCGTAAGGAAGTGGCGGATGGAAAAGGCCAGGGTGCTTACTGGCTATTTTAATCAGCGTCTGGCGGGTCGCGGCCAATACAAATGTATCGCCTGCATGTATAACGTAGTCATCGAAGGGCGGGAATATGGCGTCGTTCCCTCTATAAATCATCCGAACAGTGGCATTTGGTAAAGATTTAAACGCACCAGCAGCAGCTTTTTCGCCCATGAGGTCTGAGTCGGCTGGAACAACGAATTGCGAGATGTAGTGACGCCCGCTTTGCACCTTTGATGACGCAGACTTACGTTCTGGCATAATCACAGGAAGAATAAACAATACATAAATAATCGCGACGGCTGCGAGTATCAGTCCTAGCGGTGTGATTTCAAAGAATGTAAGTGGCCGTAAGCCCTGCTGACTCATGGAGCTGGAGATTAGCAAGTTCGTGCTAGATCCAACCAGCGTCGTCATGCCACCAAGAATGGCCGCATACGACAAAGGCATCATCGTACGGCTGGCTGACAAACCAGATTTATGCGCCAAAGCTTGAAGGATCGGAATAAAGATCAGCACGATAGGTGTATTATTTAGAAACGCCGATAATCCGGCGACCAAGAGCAATACAAAGGCGAGCAAGACGATGGACGGAAGCCGCGTGCTTGATATGACCGAGCCCAAACTTTCCAGGGCACCTGTTCTGACGATGCCCTCACCGACGACAAGAAGAGCCATCACCGCAATTAAAGCTGAATTAGAAAAACCGCCCAGTAAAACTTCCGCATTTAGAAGATTTACATCATAGGTGCCTGTCAGTGGAAATATCTGAAAGAAAAGGAGCAGGACTGTTAGGACGACGAGAGAACTGATTTCTAGAGAAAGCCATTGGGTCACATACAGAGTCAGCAGGGTCACTGCCAAACCTAAAACGACCCACATCTGAAACGTTGCTTCAAAACCAGCCATAATAGTTCAGTTAAGCCTGCGAGCCATTAGCGGTCCAGGACTCTTGAACCGTGTGGGCGTGATTTAGTGGGCCGTGCCCTCGCCCTAACCCGGGCGCACTCTTGATCGCATCAAACACATACTTCCGAGCACGGGTAACCGCGTCATAAAGACTAAGCCCTTGGGCCAGTCCGGTCGCGATCGCCGATGCGAGTGTGCATCCAGTTCCATGCGTAGATGTGGTTGTTATTCTTGGTCCTTCAAATCTATGGACCTGATCGCTATCAATTAGAATATCTACAAGAGAATCTCCCTCAAGATGCCCCCCTTTCAACAAAACCGCTTGCGCCCCCAAAGAAGCAAGATCTGGGATTGCGTCTTCCATATCGGATAGCGTCTTGATACGTCGCCCGGTCAAGACTTCTGCCTCTGGTAAATTAGGTGTGACAACTGCAGCACCTGCAAGTAGTTTATTCTTTAGAAATTCAGTCGCGTCAGCATCAATCAAATGATGCCCACCTTTTGCAACCATAACCGGATCAACAACGCGCGGTATAATTTTTCCATAATCCGTCAACACCTTGGCTACGACGCCAACAATTTCTGCGCTGGCCAGCATACCCGTTTTGATCACGTCAGCGCCAATATCAGCCAAGACCGAAGTAATCTGTTGTCCAATAAAATTGGACGGCACTGTATGAACGTTGTGCACCCCTGTTGTATCTTGATCCGTCACGGCTGTGATCGCTGTTGCTGCATAACCACCTAATGCAGTCACAGTTTTAATGTCAGCTTGTATTCCAGCTCCGCCAGAAGAGTCTGAGCCTGCCACAATAAGTATGCGACCGAAATTGGGACTAATAGGCATATCTTCGCACCTGTAGCTTGCCCACTATGCAGCAGCCTTTTTGATGATGGATACTAAAGAATCGACAACCGCGTTGACTTTTGCCGAATCATCCCCTTCAGCCATAACCCTTACCAAAGGTTCAGTGCCTGATTGCCGAATTAAAATTCTTCCCGAGCCAGCGATTTCGCTTTTCGCAGCAGCGATAGCGCTCTTAACATCTGAATGATCAAGAGCGCGCTCTGCTGTGGATCGGTCTTGCATGCGGATATTTTTCAAAATCTGGGGCACCGGTTGAAAAGATGATAACATTTCGCTGGCTGGTTTTTCACTTTCAACCAGGGTCGCAAGCAATTGGAGTCCAGCCATCAAACCGTCCCCAGTAGTTGCATGACGGCCCAGAATAACATGACCTGACTGCTCTCCGCCCAGATTAAACCCCCCTTCTTCCATCCGAGCAGAAACGTAGCGGTCTCCGACTTGTGTACGCTCAAGAGTTAACCCAAGAGTTTGAAGGTATCTCTCTAGTCCCAAATTACTCATAACAGTAGCAACAACGGAATTACCTGTAAGTTCACCAGATACCTGCCACCGTTTAGCAATTGCAGCTAAGATTTGATCGCCATCTACAACTACACCCTTCTCATCACATACGACGATGCGATCAGCATCACCGTCTAGCGCCATTCCAAAATCAGCATGATTTGCTTTGACTTGCTCTGCCATCAGGTGTGGGTGCAAGGATCCGCTGTCTTTGTTGATGTTAAAACCGTCGGGATCAACGCCAAGCGTTACAACATCTGCACCCAGTTCCCACAAAACTGCAGGAGCAACTTTATAGGCTGCGCCATGACCGCAATCGACCACAATCTTGAGACCATCGAGTCTCAAACTCCTTGGAAAGGTGTTTTTGACAAATTCAATATAACGAACAGCTCCAGTCCCGTTATCGAGGCGCCGTGCACGACCAAGCTTAGAAGACTCAACACGTAAGTCATCTGTACCTCTGGCCATTAAGTCTTCGATATCCTCTTCTATCTCGTCTGACAGCTTGAAACCATCTGGCCCAAAAATCTTAATTCCGTTGTCTTCGTAGGCGTTATGAGATGCAGAGAGCATTACACCTAAGTCACACCTTAAAGACCGCGTCAGCATTGCAATGCCAGGCGTAGGTATTGGACCCACTAAAACAACGTCCATACCCACAGATGTGAAGCCCGCCGTTAGGGCCGGCTCCAGCATATAACCAGACAACCTGGTATCTTTTCCAATAACAACGGTATGTCTATGCTGACCACGCAGAAACGTGTGACCAGCCGCCATTCCAAGCTTCAATGCCATTTCTGCGGTCATCGGGGCCGTATTCGCAGTGCCACGTATCCCGTCTGTTCCGAATAGGCGCGTCATTGCCATAGTGCCCCAACCACTTAACTCTTCAGATTGTCGATATTAATTCAGGTCAAGTACATGACCTAGGCCCTCGTGTGAATCAAGCCACAAGGGCATTATCTGCCCTGAACGGCATTTAACATAAGAATAGCTTGGTGTGTTTCAGCGACATCGTGAACACGAATAATCTGCGCCCCTTGGCGCATGCCAGCCAAAGCAACGGCGAGTGACCCAGGTAGTCGCGCTTTTGGGTTATCTATACGCGTCACTCGACCAATGAAACTCTTCCGGGAGGCACCAAGCATAATCGGACAACCCACCCCATGGAGAATTGATAAGTATTTCAACAAATCCAAGTTGTGGTCATCAGTTTTACCGAAACCAATCCCAGGATCGATACAGATTTTTCCTCGATCTATCCCAGCATCGATACATGTTTGAACGCGTGCTTCTAAGTAGTCAAAGACATCCATAGGTGCCCAGGTGTATCTGGGCTTTTCCTGCATTGTCTTTGGCGCACCCTGCATATGCATCAGGACCACGCAACACTTTTTCCGTCGCACTAAGCCGAGCGCGGCGGAGTCTCCTGTAAGCGCTGTCACATCATTAACGATCTTTGCGCCTGCCTCTATTGCAGCAGCCATGGTGGACGCATGGCGCGTATCAATCGAAACCGTGAATCCACGTGATGAAAGAGCTCTGACAACCGGTAGAACGCGCTGCTGCTCAGTCTCCGGCGATACTTGCGTGGCACCCGGTCGAGTTGACTCACCACCAACATCTAGTATGTCCGCCCCCTCTTCAGCTAAATTTACGCCATGAGCGATTGCACGTTCCACTGTGTCATGGTCGCCGCCGTCAGAAAAACTGTCCGGGGTAACATTCACAACGCCCATAATTTTAGGAACGTTCAAGTCTAAGTCTGAATAGGCAAGTCTTTCGGACGAAAAGAAATCTAAGAAGGTTGATAGCCGAGACTTTACCTCGCCATGCAGAACCTGGCGCCATGGCTCAAACGCAGCGACGGAAGCACCATACCTTGTAAGGAGTCCCTCTTGGTGAGTAATGACCTCAACGGCTGCAAATGCTTGAGATACACCAAGAAATGGCAGAGCATGTCCACCCTTAACCAAGTACTTAGCCAATGGACCAGAAACCAGTCCACGGGGAATACAATAAATGGACAGGCCCCGCTCATTTCTGAGCGAGGCCGGATTTGGCAGCCCACTTTTAAAAGCGATCACGTATTGGGTTGGGGTTCCGGTTCAGGGCTTATGCCACCGGAATCTGACTCTTCGTCACCACCATCTGTTGTGGGTACAGATGTTCTGCGTCCTGGAGGACGAGGGCGCGTTGTCGGTTTGTCTGACTTATCAATGTCCTCTCCACGAAGTAAGGCGTCGATCTCAGCGCGCGAGAGAGTCTCGTACTCGAGCAAACCTTTAGCGATAACTTCAAGATCGTCCTTGCGTTCTTCCAGTATCTGGCGGGCCTTTTTCTCACCCTCTTCCACAAAGCGCCGCACTTCTTGATCGATCAGTTCAGCAGTGGCGTCCGACACATTCTTCTGTTGGGACACAGAGTGACCCAAAAACACTTCTTCTTGATCCGCATTATAACGCAGTGGACCAAGCTTATCTGAGAACCCGAACTCGGTCACCATACGGCGCGCAATGTCTGTCGCACGTTTCAGGTCATCGGATGCGCCCGTGGTAACTCGCTCAATGCCAAAAATCATTTCTTCAGCGACCCGACCACCAAAGAGACTTGCGATCATGGCCTTAAGTTCCATTTGAGACTGACTATATTTGTCTCTCTCTGGCAAAAACATAGTGAGACCAAGGGCTCTGCCACGCGGAATAATCGTCACTTTATGCAGCGGCTCATGCCCTTCAGCATGCATCATAATCAATGCGTGTCCGGCCTCATGATAAGCGGTGAGCTTTTTCTCATCTTCAGTCATGACCATGGACCGCCGTTCAGCGCCCATCATCACTTTATCTTTAGCCTCTTCGAATTCTAACATCGTGATCACACGCTTGGCTTTTCGAGCGGCCAACAGCGCAGCTTCATTCACGAGGTTCGCCAGATCCGCGCCGGAGAAGCCAGGAGACCCACGTGCAATCACCTTCAAATCCACGTCAGGAGAAATTGGTGTCTTACGGGTGTGTACCTTTAGAATTTTTTCGCGACCCAAGATGTCGGGGTTCGGCACAACAACTTGACGATCAAAACGACCGGGGCGCAACAAAGCCGGGTCAAGAACATCTGGACGGTTTGTTGCTGCAATTAGGATCACACCTTCATTGGCCTCAAACCCATCCATCTCAACCAGTAACTGGTTGAGGGTTTGCTCTCGTTCATCATTGCCACCACCAAGACCAGCACCGCGATGCCGACCGACAGCATCAATTTCATCAATAAAGATAATGCAAGGTGCATTTTTCTTGCCCTGCTCGAACATGTCGCGCACCCGGCTAGCGCCGACGCCAACAAACATTTCGACAAAATCTGAACCCGATATCGTAAAGAAGGGAACGTTTGCTTCACCCGCAATTGAGCGCGCCAACAATGTTTTACCTGTCCCAGGAGGACCCACGAGCAGAACACCCTTGGGTATTTTTCCGCCCAAACGTTGGAATTTGCCCGGATCACGCAAGAACTCGACGACTTCTTCGAGTTCCTGTTTAGCTTCATCAATACCTGCGACGTCTTCAAATGTCACACGGCCTTGCTTCTCAGTCAGAAGCTTAGCGCGAGATTTGCCAAAACCCATGGCCTTACCGCCGCCACCCTGCATCTGACGCATAAAGAAGATCCAGACCCCGATCAGCAACAACATGGGGAACCAAGATATTAAAATACTCCACAATGTCGTTTCACCGTCCGTGGCAGGCACAGCTTTGATGTCCACACCATTTGAACGCAACGCAGGCACCAGCGTCGGATCATTTGGCGCATATGTGCGAAACTGGACACCCTCACGTGTCTTTCCGGTAATGTTGTCGCCTTGAATGGTGACACTTGTCACCTCGTTGCCTTCGACTGAGGCCATAAATTCAGTGAAGGAGACTTCACGACTTTGATTACGGGTTGTTGGAGCCTGGAATAGATTGAATAGCGCTACAATCAAAACAAGGATTACGACCCAAAGGACAAGGTTTTTACTGATGTTCACGTCTAACCCTTCTTTAAACTTTACGTGTAGCTTTTTATCATGCCGTTCCGCGTTCACCAGCAAGTAACCGCAGGTCTAACCTTAATTAAATAGGGTTCGAACCCATGAACGCAAGGTGGCAATTGCGCCTCATATGAATGTCTTAAGTGTCCATATTGAAAATAGAGCCTTAGGCGATGATGAATCTAGAATTTTTATCAACAATATCAATAAGTTCTGTTTTCTTGAGTAATTAGCAGGCGTGCGCCTTTTCGGCGTATCTGACAACCATTTAAAGTTCTGTCTGACCATTGATTAGTCTCGAGAGACTCATAGACGCTCTCCAAGCTGTCAAAACGAGGGGGATAATCCGAACCGGCAACACGAACTAGAAGCCGAGAGAGGCATCTCAATCCCACTTCCTGAGGTGCTTGAAGAAGTAAATCCACATCAAGATCTACAAAATCGATTTCCATCTTATTCACGGCATGATCTATGAGCGCTTCAACAGACACGTCAATAGCAACCTTTGCGCGCTGCATATGATCTACAGTTTTCAGCAGTCGATCTGTTGTCAGTCCTTCTCCTTTGAGTTCTGACAACAAATTTCGAATGCGCACACGTGCAAACGTTGAGTCCGTATTGCTTGGATCTGTGACCCAGTCCTGTTTCAAGTATTCACACGTCGCAATCAACGACGCTTTCGAAACACTGAGCAGCGGTCTCAAAACCCTTATACCATTTCGCTCTATTTCGCTGGCGATTGATGCTAAGCCATCCACACCAGACCCGCGGGTTAACCGATACAAAAAGGTCTCTGCTTGATCATCCGCATGATGCGCGGTTAACAAAGCAAGAGCACCATTTTCCCTGCACCATTTAAACAGTGTTGCAAATCTTCCGGCACGCGCAGCAGCTTGAGGACTGCGATCCAAATGCTTAAATTTTTGCCCTTCCGCCCAGATAAGCGTCTCATGTGCCATCCCGATCTCAGAGAGCCATCCCTTAACTTTCTGAGCTTCAGCCGCTGCTTCTGGCCTGAGTTGGTGGTCAACTGTTAAGCCTACGACCGTGAGGTTATTCGTTTTTGCCCAATCGTGAACGAGGTGGCACAGCGCCATACTATCGGGCCCTCCCGAAACGGCGACCGCAAGTCTCATTCCGGCATCCAAGCCCTGATAGTGCGCCATCAGCCCGGCAAAAGACTCAGATGTGAGAGCACCCTCGTCATCGGCGGTTTGTGAGGACTTGAGTTCAGCCAGCACCATAGCTTAACTGCACTTTAACCGAGCCCTCTCGGTCTGCGCACGTCGGCGGATTGTGTCGCTGGCGGATGGGTATTCCGTTGCCAATCTTGTCAGTGCCGTACAGGCACCATCGGTCTGGCCCAGACGTGCCATAGACAGGCCAAGTTTCAGAAGGTTGTCCGGCCCCTTAGAACTGTTAGGATACGTCTGGTATCCTGATAAGAACTCTACAGCAGCCTGCTCGAAATCGCCTCTGACATAATAGGTTTCACCTAACCAATACTGGGCATTTCCAGCAAGGGCATCTGTGCTGTGTGCTTCAAGAAATAAACGAAGGGCACGTTCTGCACTGGCATAGTCAGCCTGCCGCAGGATATCAAAAGCATAATCATATTGCTGCTGGGGTGTACCGTTCGGCAATGCGATAAATGCAGCGTTTGCGCTTGAAGCTGTTCCTATTCTTGCCGCTGCCACCGGACCAGGTGACGGTGCCGCTTGTACAGCTGGTGGCGCTTGAATCATCTGCGGAGCCGGCTGGCTAATAGGCGCGCTTGTGGAACCAGGTGCAGCAGGCAGTGGAGTGCCTTCTTCATCGGTTCTGAGAACGCCAAACGTACTACCCTGATTAATTGGTCCTGGCTGAACTGGTGTCGAAAAAGTAGCGCCACTCTCCACGTCGCTCACACCTGAAGACGTCACAGAGACTTGCCCGGCTGGCCGTTGCAATTGCAATTGAGGCTGGGCTTGAACTGGCCTGGACATCGGCATGTTCATATCTGGTTCAATACGTCCTTCTGGGCGAGCTTCAGGCTGAGCAAAGTTGTTTTCAGCCATACCCCCGACTTGCGTTGAAGGAGTCACATTGGATTGAGCTTGAACCATTGCTCCCGCTTCACCTGGAACATTGGCAACTGCAGAAGAAATACCAGCAGCTTGCTCCAATACGGCCAAGCGATACGACACATCATTCGATAGTCTTTGCAGTTCAGACCTCAGCCTAGAAATCTCGAAGCGTGCCTCTTCCACCTGACCTGTCATTGTTTCGACTAAGCGTTCAAGTTGCAGCACACGAACCTGCAATCGGCTGGCCGCGTCCGTCGGTATCTGTTGCGCGTCTGTGCCTGTTTGTTGCGGCGAAAGCGGCATTTGGACCGAGGAGCCCCCCTGTCCTTGGAGGGCGGAGAGCTGTCGTTCAAGCTGCTCAACCCGTTCACTCAAAACGCGAACATCAAGGGGGGATTGAGCATGCGTAGTGGTGGCCAACATCGAGGTCAAACAAGCGACGGCGAAAAGGTTCGTTAATGATGTAAAATTTAGCAACAGACGTGACATAGCGCGGCAATCTTCCAGAAAAGAGTATGTTGGATATCGCGAATGCAAGGCGGAAATAAGGCAAACGGCGGCTCCTGCAATGCAGAGAGCCGCCGTTTTAATTACGCATCAACTCAGTAGTGAGTTGAAGTGCTAACCGCTATTGTACGACAGACACACCGCGTCGGTTACGACTCCAGCAGTCTTCACTGGAAGCCACACATACGGGGCGTTCTTTGCCATAAGAAATCGTACGAACTCTGCTTGGTGTCACACCAAGAGAGACGAGGTAATCCTTAACAGCATTTGCACGGCGCTCACCAAGACCGAGGTTGTACTCGCGCGTGCCACGCTCGTCACAGTGCCCTTCAACAACAATTGAACGGGCAGGGTTTTGACTCAGCCATGACGCTTGACTTCTAAGAGTGGCTTGCGCTGCACTGTTCAGGTCGTATTGGTCGAGGGCAAAGTAAACTCCATTGCCAACCACTTGGTTGAAGTACTCAGCAGAATCCATAGCTGGGCCGGATGGTGCTGCCGGAGCAGCAGGAGCTGGCTGGGTACTTCCCATTGAATCGGAACCCATGTCATCCTTTGGATCGGATGCACAGGCAGCCAATAGAGCGATAGCGGCGACGGCGCTAGTGAAACGGACCATCATTTTATTTCTTCCCTTCGGTCACAAGAATGACGTAAATATGCACAAAATGGCGACTTTTAACACCTATTTTCTTAGGTGTTCGGTAGGACTTTTATCAGTTGTTCACTAGGACGCAAGTGATTCCATTAAGTCCTCACTTAACAAAAACACGTTAAAGTCCAAAAAGATTCCCTTTTTTCACCCTTGTTCACTAAGGAATCAAGGGTGACCACGCCGGATCTGAAGCATCTTGAGGTGTTAACATCTCTCTTTGGTTGTACCCGGTCAAGTCAATTGAATAAAGCCTAGTGCGTCCACCAGAACCGTCTGCACGGGTCGGTGACTGCGCATAATACATTAAAACCCGGCCATTTGGGGCCCATGTGGGAGACTCCACAAGGAAGCCCTGAGCCAACAAACGCTCGTTTTCACCATTGGGCTCCATAACCCCAATATAGAAGTTACCACCACTCATACGTGTAAAGGCAATGAGGTCACCTCTCGGCGACCAGACCGGTGTTGCATAGCGGCCACTCCCAAAGCTAATTCTACGCGTTTCTGATCCATCTGAGTTCATCACGTAGATTTGTTGGCTTCCACCGCGATCCGAGTTGAATGTTAGCTGCTTACCATCCGGAGCATAGGAGGAAGAGGTGTCGATCGCAGGGTGATTGGTCAACCTCAATGTTCGACGAGTTCTGAGATCCATCTCATAAATTTCTGAATTGCCATCGGCGGCCATGGAAAAAGTTACTTTATTACCATCTGGTGAAAACCGCGGCGCATAGGTCATGCCCGGGAAGTCCCCCAACAGCTCTTGGCGTCCTGTATCAATGTTAAAGAGATAGACACGGGGAACATTGCGAAAATACGAGAGATACGTGATTTCTTGCGCTGTCGGCGAGAAACGCGGGGTCAAAACAAGCGCAGACCCGTCGGTGAGAAAGCGGTGTCCTGCCCCATCTTGATCCATAATCGCGAGCCGTTTGACACGTGCCGTACCCGGCCCACTCTCTGACACGTAGACAACGCGCGTATCAAAATAACCGGTTTCGCCGGTAATCTGAGTGTAAATAGCATCAGCAATAATGTGCGAAACGCGCCGCCAATTCTCTGGTTGGGTAACATAGGCTTGCCCAATCATCTGTTGTCCGCCGAAAACATCCCATAAGCGGAAAGCGACCCGAACCTGACCATTGGGCTGTGTTTCGATCTCGCCTTGCACCAAGGCTTGGGCATTCAGTGCACGCCAATCCGCAAAACGCGGCTGCACATCTAGGGAGGGTAAGGCTTGAATAAAGGCATCCCGATCAATCGGGCTAAAAAGACCTGATCGCTCTAAGTCATTAGAAATGACAGAACTCACATCTTGCCCAATGCTCGCGGCGGCATCACCGTTTCCAGAGAAGAGCGCGACCGCAATCGGCATGGGCTCGACACGCCCCCGTGTGATGTCGATCTGAACCTGAGCTTGTGCTACCGCAGCGGTTAAGAGCGCTGCAAATGCGATCGCCAATGAAAGCCAGCTTATACGCACACCAAACATCCTTCTTTTGCCTTCATCATAATTGTTATCACGACCCAGATCCGTTCACCGCAACGTCAAAGATTTAATTTAGTTGAGGCGACCCTGCGGAGAAAACGTAAATACGATTTCTTTGAAGATCTCGTATCTTTGTGGCGAGATTGGGATATTGCTACAACTCAATACAGCGGCCCGCGCACTGTCTGCAAATGTTCTAAAGGGCGGGTCTGAAAAATACCGCGCTGTGTCTTCTATAACAGCCTGCCGTACACTGCCGTCGGGTTGAATTGAAACTTTGATATCCGCTGTCAAGTCCTGAAGCCCCTCTTTCCCTGGATCAATACGCCAGCAGTTTTCAATATGTGCGCGAATAGCGTCTCGCTCACTCAGTGTGGCTCGATCTGCATTTAACAAAGTTCTTACCCGGTCATCAGGCTCGGCTTCCGTTGGCTCTTGTGGCGGGGTCGGCCTTTTGGAAACTTCCTGCTCCAAGTTTTTCACCAGACTCACAAGCTGATCAAAAGAGTCTTCCTTTTTGGGCGGCTCCGGCTTTTTAGGTGGCTCTGGTTTGCGCGGTGGCACAGTGACCTTGGGCACCGGGGGCGCTTCAGCAACTTGCTTCGGCTCGGGCTGAGGCGCAGGAGCTTCCGGCGGTGGCGGAGGTGGGGCCGGCTCTGGCGGCGCGGGGGCCGGTTCTGGCGCCGGCTCAGGTGGTGCAGGAGCTGGCTTTGGCTCGGGCTCTGGTTCAGGCTTTGGCTTCGGTGGTGGCGCTGCCGTCACCTCAGCAATTTCAACCAGCTCAACAACAATAGTATCATCTACCGCAATCTTTTCGCGCTCAAAGAATGGCAGTCCAACCACCGTGACCAAAATCACGAAGCCATGCAGCGCCGTCGAAAGTAAGAAGCTTTTTCTCACAGTTGTGTTGCCTAACGGGCTTTCGGTGGATCGGTAACCAACGCCGCATTCCTCAACCCGGCTTGATAAATCTCTGACATCACGTCCATAACGGTGCCATAGGCAAGTGACTTATCCGCACGAACATAAATACGAACGTCAGGATTTGCCTCAGTGACCGCTTTCAGGCGTGCGCCTAAATTTTTCAATTCGACTGGCGTGCTTTGCAACATCACACCATCCTTATTTATGCTCACAGTCAGGGCCTGATTGTCTTGAGGCAAACTTGGTGTTTTTGCTTCCGGCAAATCAACATCAACGCCGGTGGTTAACAGCGGCGCAGCGACGATAAAAATGACCAGCAGCACCAGCATAACATCGACCATGGGAGTCACGTTGATCTCAGCCATAGGTCGGTAGGGCTTGCGACGCGAGCCGCCGCCGCCTTCGCTGGGCTGTACAAACATGCCCATATCTAACTCCGCTCCTCAAGTTTCCGGGACAAAATGGCTCCGAACTCTCCGGCAAAATTCTCAAGACGTAAGGCGTAGCGATTCATGTCAGACGAAATGGAGTTGTAGGCAATAACGGCTGGAATAGCCGCCACCAATCCAAGCGCTGTCGCAAAAAGGGCTTCCGCAATGCCGGGTGCAACCGTCGCCAAACTGGTGTCACTAGAGGCCCCGATCGCGCTGAACGTATTCATAATTCCCCACACGGTTCCAAACAGCCCAACGAAAGGCGCAACCGCTCCTGTGGATGCCAAAAACGTCATCCGGCGTTGCAATTGATCCATCTCGCGTTCCAGGCTGATTCTCATCACGCGATCAATACGCTGGCCCAACACTCCAATGTTCTCTTGCTTACTCTCCCGACCTTTAGATGACGAGCGACGCCATTCACGCATGGCCGCAACAAAAATTGATGACATAGGATCAGGGGGGCGCGCGCCAACACGATCATACAATTCTTCTAACGAACTGCCCGACCAGAATTTTTCTTCAAAACGTTCTGCCCGTTTGGTCAAAGACCGAAGCCTAAGAGCTTTATCGAAAATAATCGCCCAACTCCAAAGAGATGCCGCAGCCAAAAATAGCATCACTGACTTCACCACAAAGTCCGCTTGCAAAAATAGGCCCCAAAGAGAGAAGTCTAGTTGTGTAGCAACTTCCCCAACGGCACCGACTGTTTCAACATCCATACCCAACTAACCCTTCTGTTTACGTAAACGTTCAAGTGTGGCTTTCAAGGCGGAGGTCAAGCGCTGCGGCTTGCCCTCTTCATTGACAACCACCAGTTTGATTTTCAAATCCGCAACGGCCTCGCCAATGCCAGACTCATCCATCCTGTTGATCCGCTGATGCATCACCATTGAGGCTCCACCAAGACGGTCAAGGTGAGTCCGCACGATGAGTTCATCCTCAAGTTTAGACTGACTGATGTACTTAATCTCAGCCGAATGAACAGCAAACACCAAGCCATGCGTCTCGATCATTTCAACATGATTAAGCCCATTGACACGCATCATCTCGGTGCGGGCGCGTTCAGCAAACTTGAGATAATTCGCGTGATATACCATACGTCCCGCGTCTGTCTCTTCGTAATAAACGCGTAACGGATAAAGGTGAACTGGACCGTCCATCAGGCCGGTTGAAGAGCGCGGTAAGGACACGGTCATTCCGCCTCACCAAGCATATCAAGTTGGGGTTGCTCTCGTTGCTGTGGCGCCGACACCCCAATGTGTCGATAGCCACTCTCAGACAACATACGACCCCGAGGCGTTCGCTGGATCAGCCCTTTCTGTATCAGGAAGGGTTCAACCACATCTTCTAACGTATCGCGTTCCTCTGCTAAAGCCGCCGATAAGGTATCCACGCCAACGGGGCCACCGCCGTAAAATTCAGCGATGCACATCAAGTAACGACGGTCCATGGCATCAAGACCAAGAATATCAACGTCGAGCCTTTGTAAAGCAGCATCCGCAGCCTTGGCGTCAACAATCTCGGTGCCTTCAACAGCAGCAAAATCCCGGACACGGCGCAAAAGACGTCCCGCAACCCGGGGTGTCCCTCTTGAGCGCTTTGCAATTTCCAACGCACCATCAGATGCCATTTTCAGGTTAAGAATGGCTGCGCCACGGGTGACAATACTGACTAAGTCATCAGGCTCATAAAATTCAAGGCGCAACGGAATACCGAAGCGGTCACGCAAAGGTGTCGTCAATAGACCTGAACGCGTTGTTGCGCCAACAAGTGTAAAAGGTTGCAATTCTATACGTACCGAACGAGCTGCTGGTCCCTCGCCTATAATGAGATCCAGCTGGAAATCTTCCATAGCCGGATACAAAACCTCTTCTATGGCGGGATTGAGGCGATGTATCTCGTCAATAAACAGAACATCGCGCGCCTCAAGATTGGTCAAGATCGCCGCCAAGTCGCCAGCTTTCGCAATCATTGGTCCAGAGGTCGCCCGGAACCCGACGCCCAACTCTCGGGAGACGATTTGCGCCAGCGTTGTCTTACCCAGACCCGGTGGCCCATGCAGAAGAACGTGATCAAGGGGCTCACTCCGGGCCGCGGCCGCTGAGATAAAAACGCTAAGATTTTCACGCAGCGACTTTTGGCCGATGAACTCGCTTAACCGCTGTGGGCGAAGTTTCGCATCCGCATCGTCTTGTTGTTCGCCGCCTGAAACGACCCGGTCTTCAGCCATGACTTGAAAGGTCCTTCAGTCCGTCACGGATGACGACATCCAGCGTCATATCCGCAGGCTTGTTTTGAAGCACCCGAGATACCGCGCCAAACGCATCTGCTCGACCGTAGCCAAGGTTAACCAGAGCAGACACTGCGTCATCAACCAGTCCGGCTTTTGCTTGAGTTTCTGATGTTGATGTTATGACTCCGGCCTTTACCGACGCTAATGCGGCATAAGATACGATCGCTGCAACCTTGTCCTTAAGTTCAGTCACGATCCGGGCCGCCAACTTAGGACCAACACCAGAGGCGCGTGTGAAGGGGGTTTTATCCTGCGCTGCGACGGCCTCGGCAATCTGATCGGGACTGAGGGCAGACAAAATCGCCAATGCGACTTTGTTCCCAACACCCTGAACTTTCGTGACCAGCAAGAATGCCTCGCGCTCCCGGGCCGAGGCAAACCCATACAAATGTATGTGATCTTCACGGACATGCGTTTCAATAGACAGCGCAACCGCCTCTCCTAGTTGGGGTAGCTCGCTCAGCGTTCGCGACGAACAGAACACCTGGTACCCAACACCGGTAACATCAAGAACGGCCCAGTCATCGCCAACACTATCTAAGATACCTTTTAGCTTCGCGATCATCGCGCGGCTCCTCCGGCGATGGCGCGCGCTAATCTCTGGCCGGATACCCGATGATGGGCATGACAAATCGCCACTGCCAGAGCATCTGCAGCATCTGACGATGCCGCTTTGTGACCAGGGAGAAGCATCGCGACCATGGTCTCAACTTGGTGTTTATCCGCATGACCAGCCCCAACCACCGCTTTCTTGACTGCATTCGGTGTGTATTCCGAAACGCCCAATCCAGCATTTGAAGCAGCCAGCATCGCTGCGGCCCGCGCATGTCCCAGTTTGAGCGTTGAGGTCGGATTCTTATTAACGAATGTCTCCTCGATCGCGCATTCGTTTGGTCGATGAATGTCTATGATCTCGGTGAGATGTGAAAAAATATACTGCAGCCGAATTGCGAGACCATCCTTGGCAGATGCGCACACCGTCCCATTCGCCACTGCACTAAGGTGGTTGCCATCGACATCTATAACGCCCCATCCCGTTGCGCGAAGTCCTGGGTCTAGCCCTAAGAGCCGAATGGCCATTCGTAATTCCTGTGGTTCAGACGTCAGTCAGCCGAGTTCAGCTAAAATGCTGTCGTCGATCTCATAGTTGGCCGCGACATTTTGAACGTCATCGTTGTCTTCCAGCACTTCAAGCAGGTTGAAAAGCTTTTCCGCATTTTCTTTGTCAAGCTCGACCGTAGTTTGTGGACGCCAGTCCAATTTGGCGCTTTCAGGCTCGCCTAGAGCATCTTCCAAGGCTTTTTGTACGATATTGAGATCATTGGGATCGCAGTAAATATCATGCCCGTCCTCTGAGGACTCAACATCAGCTGCGCCCGCCACAATGGCCGCTTCCATAATGCCCTCTTCATTTGCGGCATCGGCGGCGTACTTAACCAGGCCAACACGGTCAAAACTAAAAGCAACGCTATTGGTTTCACCCATTGTTCCGCCGCCCTTGTTGAAGGCCGTTCTGACCTCTGCAGCTGTGCGGTTGCGGTTATCTGTTAAGGCTTCGACAATCAGTGCAACGTTTCCCGGCCCATAGCCTTCGTATCTGGCTTCTTCATAATTCTCACTGTCACCACCCGTCGCCTTATCTATGGCTCTTTGGATATTGTCTTTGGGCATACTTTGGGCGCGCGCCGCCGCAATGGCAGCTCTCAACCGCGGATTGTGATCCGGGTCAGGCATACCCATTTTGGCCGAAACAGTGATTTCTTTTGCCAATTTGGTAAACAGCTTAGAGCGCTTCTTATCCTGAGCACCCTTGCGAAACATGATATTCTTAAATTTGGAATGACCCGCCATAACACCGTCCTTGTGGCCACCAATAGCGGCGACCCACTTTATTGTAGCATACCAGATGTTGTGTTTCTCACCCAACAATCGTTGAGCCTCTGAATGACAAGCAGACCCGGATGCTGTCAAGCGCAGTTACACGGCTGGGGGAAGGATTCCTGCCAATTCTCCACCCACACGAATGGGATGGATTTGGTCTGCGAGTCCAGTGCGATCATCGGTGACTACGACTACGCCGCACAGCGTCGCGGGACCCGTGGCAGGCTCCAGCCGCTCTCCTGGAAGGCTCTCCACAAAGCGCCGCAAAGCAATCCCCGCATCCATGCCGATCACAGAATTATAAGGTCCGCACATCCCTGCGTCAGTTTGATACCCAGTACCTTCAGGAAGAATACGCGTATCCGCTGTCGGAATATGGGAATGACTTCCTACAGCAAGCGAAGCTCTTCCGTCCGCCACGCACCCCAGGGCCGTTTTTTCGCTGGTCGCCTCACCGTGAATATCCACAATAATCGCATCTGCATCCCTGCCCAGTTGAGTCCCGGCCAGAAAACCTTCCAAAGCGCGGAACGGGTCATCAATAGGCGGCATGAACAAACGGCCCATGACCTGACATACAGCGACACGCCGTCCATCGGCTGTTTGATAAAGGCCAGCGCCGAGACCTGGTGTGCCCTCTGCATAATTCAGAGGCCGCAATAAACGGGGTTCCGTTGGAATGTAATCAATGATCTCCCGTTGATCCCAGGCATGATTTCCAGTCGTAATGACGTCGACACCAGCCGCGAATAAAGCTTCACAAATCTTGACTGTGATACCAAAGCCGTGGGCTGCATTTTCCCCACAAGCGACAACAAAATCCAGGCCAAGCCGGTCGCGTAACTCTGGCACTAAGTCAATCACAGCCTGACGGCCGACTTTGCCCATAATGTCGCCAAGGTACATCAGCCTCATAGCAAGTCCTGCCCAACACGGTCGGTTTCAATAAATCGTGTCGGTGTAAAAACACCATCCAATTGGGCATCAAATGGCTCAACAGGAATGGCCTCAACCTGTTGTTCATCAAACGCTACTCCATAGGCTGCTATATTATTGCTTTGCCTTAGATAACTTAAAGTTCGGTCATAATACCCGCCGCCAAACCCAAGCCGGAACCCGGCACTATCAAATGCGACCACTGGAACCAAAACTACACTGGGCACAAGTTCGTCAGAGTGCGCGCCCGGTTGAAAAGTCTTATAACGTCCGCTGTCTAGCGGTTGACCAACCCGCCAAGCCTTAAAGGTCAGAACTTCACCGGACTGACCAACAACGGGCAAGCAGAGTGTGGCTCCTCGGTCTTGCAGTCGCATGAGTGCTTCTTGTGGGTCGAGTTCGTCACCGATCGCAAAGTAGCCCGCAATCACAGTCTGAGGGCCAAACTTAATATGCTGCTCTAACTGCGCGCTAAGCTGGCTAGAAGCTCTTGGATGGCTGGCTTTGACGATTTTCCGCAATGCGAGCATCTCAGACCGGAGGGCAGCCTTTTCGGCTTGGCTTTGGCCCTGGGCCGATTGTGACATTCTCAAAACCTATACTAAAAAGGACGTGGAGCCGTCACAGCCGTCGGCTAACGTGACCTCGCCATGGGCCACAGGGTTAATGTGGGCGCCGCGATCATAGAGCCAGAGCCCTACGAGAGGCAGCTCCCGATCTTACGATATCGCCCCTGGGAGTAACCACAGCCTGACGCACCAGACAGCTCCACAGCCGCAACTTAGGGACGTTCAAGCTTTTCAGCAAGGCTATCGATGCGTGTTGCCATTGAGTCTATTGCGGTCACGATTGCTTCTTCGGCCTCAATTCGGGCCTCACCTTTGCCGCTACGCCTCAAATTTTCAAGTTCCCCAGCCGCATCGGAGAGCTCATCTGCGATCAAAAGCGACACCATAACCAACAGCATGCTGTCGGATACGGGGCCGGTTGACTCCAGCAGCTTGGTGGCACGCTCGTCCAAATACCGGCCCAAACGACTCAAATGAGCCTCTTGTCCATCATCACAAGCGATCTGATAGGTTCTGCCACGCAGAGTTATCGAAACTTGGGCCATATCTATATTTTACCTTTAGCCCGGAGCGCCTTGTGCATGAATACTGCTATCCTTAACGGATTCTGAAGTATCGCCCGCACCTGAAGTATCAAGCGTTTCAATCGTCTGATCTAAGCGATCAGCGACCTGAGTTGCGGCAATACGCAGGCGATTATAGTCCGCTTTCACAGACTCTAATTCAGTCTGAAGGAAATTAAGCTGCCCATTACCAGACTGAACACTCGAATCTACCTCTGCGGGCAACTCAATAGCTGCTGCAGCGCCTTCGAGACGATCAACAGCAGCCCCTAGTCGTTTAAGCGCTTTCTCAACACGCTGGAGTCTATAGATCGCAATATCTTTCAACGGACTAGGCACCTTTTCTTGAACCACTACTGGAACATAGGCAGAGCTATAGCAAGCGTCAATCATCCACATTTAGAACAAAAAACTGGCCCTGTTTAACTTCACGAAGAATTGGGTCTGTTCAGGCACGCAGCAGGTCGATATATCTTCCGCCTAACATTGAGACAGTTCAAACCTAATGTTGGTTAGCCTTCCAAATGACAGGGGAAAGAAAAGCGATGAAGTTGACTCAACGCGTCAAGAAAATACTGGCCGCATATGAGAGCGATAATCCTGGCACGAAGGCCAATCTGGCACGCATTTTGATGCAGGGCCGCTTAAGCGGCACGGGCAAGCTCGTCATTTTGCCTGTCGATCAAGGATTTGAGCACGGGCCAGCACGCAGCTTCGCTCCCAATCCGCAAGGATACAACCCGCACTACCACTGGCAATTGGCTATTGATGCCGGATTATCTGCTTTTGCCGCCCCCCTCGGTATGATCGAAGCAGGGGCCTCAACCTTTGCCGGATCAGTGCCAACCATCCTCAAAATGAACAGCGCCAACTCTTTAAATGGAGAGAATGAAGCCCCAACGCAGGCAATTACGGCCAGCGTTGGCGACGCGTTGCGGCTTGGCTGCTCTGCGATTGGATACACAATCTACCCTGGCTCCCAGCAAGCGTATGGAATGATTGAAGATCTCAGGGAACTCACTGAAGAGGCCAAATCCGTTGGTCTTGCGGTTGTAGTGTGGTCTTACCCCCGCGGTGCCTATGTCTCAAAAGAAGGCGAAACGGCCTTAGATATTGTTGCTTATGCAGCACACATGGCTGCTCTGGCTGGTGCGCATATTATTAAAGTTAAATTGCCCACAGATCACTTAGATCTACCCGCCGCAGAAAAAGTTTATAAAGAAGAAAAAATCGACGGCTCCACACTGTCAAAGCGCGTCGCGCATGTGGTTCAAAGCTGCTTCGAAGGTCGGCGCATTGTGGTGTTTTCTGGGGGCGGTAAAAAAGGTCTGGATGGCCTTTACGACGAAGCCCGTGCCATTCGAGATGGTGGTGGCAATGGCTCTATTATTGGAAGAAATACATTCCAGCGCCCCAGAGACGACGCCATGGCTATGCTGGATACCTTGATCAACATCTACAGAGGTAAAGACTAGGCTCGGGAATGGCTTGCCGTCTTTATCTGATCACACCGCCACAAATAGCGGATACAGCTGGTTTCATAGACCAACTGCCAGCTGTTTTTGGAGCGGGTGATGTCGCGTGCCTCCAACTGCGCTTAAAAGGCGTTGATGATGACATCATCCGGCGCACAGTGGAGGCGATGCTTCCTGTCTGTGAACGGGCTGATGTGGCTTTAATATTAAATGACCGGCCAGATCTCGCGGCATCTACTGGATGCGACGGCGTCCATATTGGTCCTGAAGATATGTCCTATGGGGATGCTAGAAAACTGGTCGGTGCAGAAGCCTCAGTCGGCGTTTCATGTAAGACTTCAAGGCATTTGGCGATGACAGCAGCTGAGGCTGGCGCAGAT
Source organism: Rhodospirillaceae bacterium (assembly GCA_040221475.1). Taxonomy (GTDB): domain Bacteria; phylum Pseudomonadota; class Alphaproteobacteria; order Rhodospirillales; family Rhodospirillaceae; genus WLXB01. The sequence continues at coordinate 843,597 of JAVKEJ010000053.1, forward strand.
TACGTCGCTTTTGGAGCTTTTTTCCCCTCAAACACCAAGCAAGACGTAGAAATAGCCCCAATTCAGTTGATTGAGGTCTGGTCAGAAACAACAAATGTACCATCTGTTGCAATTGGCGGTATTACAACTGAGAACTGCCAACCTTTAATCGAGGCTGGCGCCGATTTTCTTGCCGTCTCAGCTGGTGTTTGGGTCTATAAAGATGGCCCGGAAAGTGCTGTGCGTTCATTTTCGGAGATAATGGCCCAATAATCAAAAAATGAGGTATTCTGGGCCTTCCCATTAGGGACTGATCCGCATAATGTGACCTCGACTTAGAACCTGAAATCAGGCAGATAAAATGAAATACCGGATTGCACTTCTCATAACCTATCTCTTCCTTGGCGTTAGCCAAAGCTACGCGCAGGAAGCAAAAAACGTCGCGCCGCCCCCTCCTCCCGAGATTGCTGAGGAAGAAGAAGAAATTCCAGCCCAACCGGCCGCGCAAAAAAAGAAGAAACTGGATCATTGCAGCCCTGTTTCTACTAAAACCTGTGATGGCCTTGAGGAAGTTGCCAATTTGGGCGAAGAAGCATGGAAAATTGGTGCTATGGGCGCAGCAATGTGCTCAAAGAGCGCCGCGATTGAAGCCACCAGAAAAAGCCGTAAAGACCGCATAGAATACGAAGAGCTTCTAGCCGATATCGCTGAAGACAACGAAACAGAATACACTCCCTGGGTTCCGGCTGAAACCAATTCTGAGTTTGCCACCAGAACCGCTGCTGAGTGCAGTTCGAACCATGGGTATTGGTGTGGTGAGATGCAATTGGCGGCAGCCGAAATCACTGATCCCGCCCTTCAGGCGGAAGCTCTTGCCATGATCGAAACGGCCTGCGCACCACCAGAATAGAAAATACATTCAACACTATGATCTAAAACGGCAGGCACAGCCCTGCCGTTTTTATTTTTAGGCATGACCTTTTAATCGCGGACCAGGTCAACCGCGGACCACATCACGTCTTTGACCTGACCGGCACCAGTGAGAAGCATAGCCAGCCGGTCGATGCCAAGAGCCATACCTGCTGAAGGCGGAACACTCGCCAAAGCCATCAAAAAATCCTCATCAATTGGTAATTGCGTCCCGTATTGAGTCTCAAAAACGCTGCGGTCCCGCTCGAAGCGCTGGCGTTGGTCTTCAGCATCTGTCAATTCTGAAAACCCATTCGCTAATTCCACACCGCAAGCATAAGCTTCAACGCGCTCACAGATCCTTGGATCTTGCGGTTTATGACGCGCTAATGCCCCCACCGGCGCTGGGTAGTCATACAAAAAGATCGGCGGCCCCTTTTTTAAGGCTGGCTCAACTTTTTCCAGCATCACCCGATGAAAGATATTATCCCAAGAGTCAGTGTCCTCGCACCTCACACCTGATTGACGGGCTGCAGATAAAAAGGATCCCGTTTTTTCAGCACCATCACCTTCCACCTGAGCCAGCAAATCGATGCCTGCGTAAACAGAAAAAGCTTCTGCAATAGAGAGCTTTTTCCATGTTTTTTCGATGGAAACCGCTACACCTTGGTACTTAAACTGTTTTGCGCTTGAGGCATTGGCCGCCAATAAAGCCAAAGCCTGCACGTCTTCTATGAGACTCTCATAGCTCGCTCCTGCCCTGTACCATTCCAACATCGTGAACTCTGGATGGTGGAGAGGCCCATCCTCATGATCACGAAATACATGGCAAATTTGAAAAATTCGCCGTTCGCCCGCAGCCAAGAGTTTTTTCATCGCAAATTCAGGTGATGTATGAAGAAAACGGTTCATATGTGGCGCAGTAAACGCCCCGGCGACAGACGCTTTTATCGGCCTAATATGGCGGTCTATGCCGGGGGAGACTTGCAGGATTGGCGTCTCAACCTCAAGAAATCCCTCGTCATCAAAGTAAGTCCGGATAGCCTTTAGAATTCGCGCACGGGCGTGCAAATTGCTCTTGCGCGCGGCGTAACGTGTCTTATCCCAGCTGGGTCTCGGCATACTAATGACTCACATGTCTCATGGCTTTGAAGGCCGAGCCCGTTGCACGGCTAAAGGCAAACTGATAAAAGCCCGCCTCACGGTCGGACTTTCGACCGACATTCTTCACACTTCCAGCGGCGATGACAGCATGAAAATTCAAGCCAATACAATGCGCCCGGGGATGGTCATTGAACACCAAGACAAACAATGGACGATCCTCAAGATTGAACTTCTGCAACCGGGCAAGGGTGGTGCATTTATACAAGTCGAAATGCGTGATATTGCGTCGGGTAATAAATCTAATGACCGATGGAGAACCCAGGATTCTGTTGAAAAACTAGAGGTCCGCGAAATTGATAGCCAGTATCTTTTCAAAGATGGCGATCAATACACCTTCATGGATACTGAGACCTTTGAACAGTTTGTATTAACTGCTGATGATATCGGTGATGCGGCACCCTATTTGCAGGACGGCATGGCTGTTATGGCAGATACCATTGAAGGTAAGCCGGTCAGCATTAAAGTCCCACAAAACGTAACCCTTGAAGTTGTAGAAGCTGATGCCGTTGTCAAAGGGCAAACAGCGACATCCTCATATAAGCCCGGTATTCTTGAAAACGGCGTCAAAGTGATGATTCCGCCTTTCGTGGAAGCCGGAACGCGCATCGTCGTAAATACCATTGACGGCACTTACGTCGAACGCGCCAAAGACTGAGGCCATAAATAGTGGCAGTCCGGACCCCAATTTTGAATGTTATGGTTGGCGCTGCTGAAAAAGCATCGCGCATGATCAAACGAGACTTCGGTGAGGTCGAGAACCTGCAGGTGTCGCGTAAGGGCACCAGTGATTTTGTATCAGCGGCTGACACGAGAACCGAAAAAACGCTTCAATATGAGCTTTCTAAAGCACGGCCTGGATTTGGCTTCATTATGGAAGAATCTGGTGAGGTTAAGGGTGAAGACCCCAACCGCACATGGATCATTGATCCTATTGATGGAACAACCAACTTCATCCATGGCATTCCACACTTCGCAATTTCGATTGCTTTGATGGAACACGGCGAATTGGTCGCTGGCTTGGTTTACAACCCCATTTTCGAAGAACTATTCGTCGCCGAGAAAGGTCAAGGCGCGACCTGCAATAACCGCAGACTTCGTGTCGCATCGCGGGAAAACTTGTCGGACTGCGTCCTTGCGACAGGTATTCCGCATTTGGGGCGTGGCGATCATGCCAAATACATGCCCCAGTTGACGGCCGCGATGGCTGCAACGGCTGGAATCAGGCGTTTTGGGTCCGCTTCTCTTGATCTGGCTTATGTCGCAGCCGGACGAGTCGACGGCTTTTGGGAAACAGGCCTTCAGACTTGGGATGTCGCAGCCGGTATTCTTCTGGTGCGTGAAGCTGGCGGATTTATTACCGAAATCGACGGCAAAGGCGACGGTTTAAGCGGAGAGTCCGTATTAGCGACAAATCCGCGTCTGCATCGCCCGCTCAGCCATCTTTTGACGGGCAAAAAGACGGAACGGCTGCGCGCCCGTTAGTTTGCGAGACTTTCATGTCAGGCGTTGTCGGTTAGGCCACCCTTGGGGTAGGGTTCTGACCTCACGGGGTAACCTGTGCAGTAAACACGGAATCTAAGTTAGGATTGAGATATGGCTAAGGGGCGTTGCGGACAAAGCATCCGCGCTCAGGTGTTAAACACAGCGCTGACCTGCGCAATTTTCGGCGCTGTATTAGGCTTGGACCAAAACGTGCACGCTCAAAATTCTGAAGGTGTTGCCGTTAATCTTGATGTACTTGATGACCTAGATTCACGAGCACTCGCGCCTCGCCTCTTAATGCCAACTGCGCCACTGACATCGGGCCGCATAGTGCTAAGGCCGCCGCCTGGGGTTAGCGCCATCACACCAGGACAGTCTCGCGTGGTTTTGCGCCCCCCCCCGGGTGTACCAAATCGTGCCGCAGCAACACCCAGCATAACGGTGCCTAAACCGGCCCCTCCGGCAGCATCTCCGCCAACCTCTGTAACTTCAGTTACCCCATCTCCATCGGTCACTCAGCCTGCGCCAGCCCCCGCGGCAACGACTGCTCCAACTCCTCCAGCTCCACTCGCCGCTGAGATGTCCGATCCTGCGCCAAAATTATCAGCATCAGGTGTACCCGTAACAATGGGGCCTGCCGTTGAGTCCATGCCAGACCCGGCACCAGAACCGATTATTCAGCCGGAAGCAGACCAGGTGGCATCGCTTCCGCCCGAGATGACCGACGCGCCAATCACGATAGCTTTTAGCCCAGAAGAAAAAGACTTACCGCTCTCTGCCGCCGCTAGCTTGGCATCCGTCACTGAGCGCATGAATTCTGACAGTAATCTGCGTGTGCAATTGCTAGGATACGCGAGCAGTTCCGATGGCTCGCCCAGTAGTGTCCGCAGAATGTCATTGAGCCGGGCGCTATCCGTCCGTGAGTTTCTCATGGACGCTGGCATTCAAAGCACCCGGATTGAAGTGAGAGCACTTGGCGACCAAATTGAGAGCGGTGAACCAAACCGTGTCGATGTGGTCTTAGAGTAGCTTGAGAGACAATTTAGAAAGTATTTCAGCGGATCCAGCATGACAGACACGACACGTTTTCTTACACGCATGATCCTTTTTTTAGTCGCAGGCGGCGTCGCAGGTGCGTTCCTATACGGAACGCTGATCGATGCGTTCCTCGCAAATCCGCTATTGAACGGTCTCATTCTCGGGGTCCTTCTCATCGGCATCATGCTAAATGTCCGACAAGTCGTGATGCTGAAGCCCGAAATTGAGTGGCTTGAATCGTTTCAAGGCCGCGCGGAAAAGAGGCTAAGCGCGCAAACCTCAAATGATGATGAGCCTCAATCCCTCTCCAGCACTGGACCTAGGCTTCTGTCGCCTATGGCACGCATGTTGTCAGAAAGTAACAGCCGCGGCGGTAAATTCTCCCTCAGCGCCCAAGCCATGCGGACTCTCTTGGACGGGATCGCCTCCCGCCTTGAGGAATCTCGAGACCTCGCCCGCTACTTTATCGGACTGTCCATCTTCTTAGGCCTTCTGGGGACGTTCTGGGGGCTTCTTGGCACGGTCGCCTCTGTGGGCGACGTTATCCGCAATCTGTCAATCACCGGCGACGACATCTCTCTCGTTTTCAATGATCTTAAGGCGGGCCTTGAAGCACCTTTAGGAGGGATGGGAACGGCATTTTCATCTTCTCTCTTTGGCCTGGCGGGTTCCCTTGTTCTGGGGTTCTTAGACCTCCAAGCGGGACAAGCACAAAACGCTTTCTACAATGACCTAGAAGAATGGCTGTCTGGCATGACACGGCTCTCTTCTGGCACCAGTGTTGGCGACGGTGAGCAAGGTGTCTCGGCTTACACGGAGGCCCTCCTAGAACAAACGGCCGAGAGCCTGGATGAGCTTCAGCGCATATTAGGGCGCAGTGAAGAAAGCCGAATTGCGGCGAACGAACACTTTGCGACCATGAATGAGAAGCTTTCCTTGCTGACAGAACAGATGAAGGCAGAGCAGCAAGTCCTTCTAAAAGTTGCCGGAAATCAAAAAGACCTGGCACCCCTTTTGGAAAAGATCGGATCACTCGGTGACATCTTTAACCAACCTCAAAATGCCGGGTTTGACCAAGATACCAAGACCCATATCCGCAATATGGATCACGCGCTTGGGCGCTTGGTGACCGAGTTGATGTCCGGCAGAGATCAGATGGTGAAAGACATCCGATCTGAAATCAAACTCCTTTCCAAGACTGTGGCAGCTTCAAGTGGCCGCTCAGAGAACAACGACTAAGCCGGTTTAAGCAGCAGTCATGGCCTCTCCCGCCCGCCGCACCCGCAGAACCACAGACATATGGCCTGGCTTCGTTGACGCCTTAGCGACCCTTTTGATCATCATCATTTTTATTCTGATGGTATTTGTACTCGGACAGTTCTTTCTCGGTCAGGCCCTCTCTGGACGAGACGAAGCTCTGGACAGACTGACCCTGCAGATGAATGAGATTGGCGAAATGCTCGCGCTTGAGCGTCAGGAGAATCAGGAGTTACGTCTGAATGTTTCCCAACTTTCAGATCAATTACAAACTGCTAATGCTGAACTGGACGGCATGGCAGCCCTGCGTATGGAAAACCTGGAGCTTTCCGGGCAAATCGCTGTCTTAACATCAGACGCAGAGACAGCCGCTGCACAGCGGGAACGCATGCAAGTCGCGTTAGACGCCGCAGCTGAAGCCGCAGCAGCAGATCAGGCGCTTCTCTCGAAGCAACGCCAGGAAGCGGCCCTTTTGCAACAGAGCATTCGGGCGCTTGAAGCCCTGCGGGCGGAGTTAGAAAGCGAAATCGAACGGCTTGGCGACAGCGTCGTTGAGCGTGAACGGCAAGTTGCCGATGAGCGCAAGCTGACCATAGAAGCACGCGCTCAAGCCGCGCTTATGACCCAGCAGTTGGAAGCTTTGCGAGAAGAACTCGGCCGACTTGTTGCAATCCTTGATGCCTCCGATGCGTTATCAGCCGAACAAAAAGCGCAGATCTCTGATCTCGGACGCCGAATGAACCGGGCTTTGGCAGGAAAAGTCCAAGAGTTACAGCAGTATCGTTCAGAGTTTTTCGGCCGTTTGCGAGACATATTGGGCACCCGCCCCGGCATCAGAGTGGTTGGCGACCGGTTTGTATTCCAATCCGAAGTGCTTTTTTCCAGCGGCTCTGCTGACTTGGGCATCGAAGGTCAACGCCAGTTGGATCAATTGGCCAAGACCCTCATAGACATCTCACGGGATATTCCGGAAGAAGTTGACTGGATCATGCGTGTTGACGGCCATACGGATGATGTGCCGATCAGCACAGCTGAATTCCGCTCAAACTGGGAATTATCCAGCGCAAGAGCGCTCTCTGTTGTCAGATACTTAGTGACCCAAGGGATCCCTCCGGAACGGCTCGCTGCGGCGGGATTTGGCGAGTATCAGCCGATCGACCCTGGCCAGACGCCCGATGCGCGCAGCCGAAACCGGCGTATTGAGCTCAAAATCGACCAAAGATAATTCAAAATCCAGCAGCTTAGTGCCGCTTTGGGTCGCCTTGGGCCTTGCGTCTACACTCTTGGTTCGGTATACCCCAGCGACTTTTTGGTGAGGAAAACCATGAAAAAAAATATTCATCCTGATTATCACGAAATCACCGTGATCATGACCGACGGCACGGAATACGTCACCCGCAGCACGATGGGCAAAAAAGGCGATGTGATTCGCCTTGACGTTGACCCCAAGACCCACCCGGCTTGGACAGGGGTTCACCGCCTGCTCGATTCCGGCGGTCAATTGGCAAAGTTTAATAAACGTTTCTCAAACTTTGGTTTGAAAAACTAAAACGCTGAAAAAAGCACAAGATATTGTAGCCGCCTTCTTCGGAAGGCGGCTTTTTTGTGTTGGGCGCGAACCTTTTCCGGTATCAATACGTTTAGTGTTTAACGTCAATAATCACTGAATAGATATGCTCAGAGTTGTTCAATACGAAGTCCATATCTTTGATGAAGGTCGCTGGTACTTTCATGCGAGGTATCCTGGTGCTGAACGTGACCACGCATTATCTGATGCCAGACAGACCGAGTATCAGACCGGCTACCCGGCCAAAGTCATCAAAGACACCTATCATCGTGATCTGAACTATTCTGAAGAATCGGTTATCTACATAAGTCCTAATGCCAAGAGTAAAGCCCAGAAACGCAAACCGCGTGGAAAACGACCGGGGACTTACACAACCCGCCAAACCGGCTCTGATCAAACTGCTCATCAGACCAAAAACGATACCGTAGACACCACTCCTGTCAGCCACGGTCAGTTCTTAACCCGTCTGGTGTTAGCTCTGTTGGGAAGCCTTTTGATTGCTTCAGCCTTAACTGTCCTTCTCGGAACAGTGCTCAATAATCTGCCGAAGCTTGGCATTTCGCTCTCAAACGACGTTGGCACCAAAATATCGGTGTATTGGTATATTGCGATGTTCGGGGTGAGCTGTATCGCTCTCAATAAAGCCTACGTGCCCTGGCGACGCCTGTTTGCAAAGCATGAAAAAGCTTCAAGAGCTGTAAGCCAAATCAAAACCGCCATGTCCAAGCCGGCGCAAGGAATGTCATTCAAGCCGAAATATGACTCCAGCGAACGCGAGCGCGAACGCGCTCAAGAAATACATGACATGAAAGTCCAACGCGGTGACCTAGATTCAATTGACATGGCAAAAGATGCCGACGCCAGCCAAGACCCCGAAGAGTTCGCTAGCGAAGTAGCTACTCCGGCTCCCCCAAAAAAGCCCACGCCTCAAGTTAAACACGAAGCGATAAAAGCTAGCACCCAGAAAAGCGCTGAAGAAAAGAAACCAGAGCACCCAAAGCCTAAAAATGAATCTCACCTAGAAGAACCTCATTTAGAAAATGACTCCAGAGCTGCGGACATAAAAAAAGCGGCTGTGTCCGAAGCAAACCGACCAACCCCGCTAACGGATATGGATTTAGACCGTCTAATGATGGTTAGATTCTTGGGCGATACGGTTATGAACCTACGCACCAAGCAGGCGAAATTAGATGCAAAAACGCGGCATGGCGTAGCGCTTTATTTAGCTGGCGGTGCCGCGGCTCTTGCGGATCGCCGCGGCCTTACACCCCAGCAGGAGAAAGATGTTCTCTCAGAAGCCTTAACCTTGCTTGGACAGTCAAACGAGGAACGAGAGACTTTTTTAACGAGTGCTGAACAAGAACTGGAGATGCCAAAGAACAAGGAAGTCGTTCACGCTGGCGAAGAGGCGATGTATCAACACCTGCAATTGTCGAATAAACCAAACGAAAGTTTAAGAGCTGCGATTGCGAAATGGGAACAGCCAACCGAGCGCCAAACACCTCCCGTCGCTGATGTTTTTCTTCTGTCCTCACTGTCCATCGAGAATACTTTTGACGGAGCAGACGATATTGAACGCCATAATAGAGTCGTGCGGGCAGCCCTAACCCGATTCAACGGTGAAGAAATACGTCACACTGGTAAGGGTGTCTTTGCCCGCTTTACCGGTCCAGAAGACGCCCTAAGGGCAACGCTACTTATTCAGCGCACCAACGACAATGACAGTTCAACGGCGCCGACATTGCGCCTGGCACTGGCAGCAGGTCAAAACTCACACGATGGTGCCGACATAACGGGACATGTTTTTGAATACTTAAATGAACTTTGCAGTCAAATAGACAGCGGTCAGATTGCTGGCGACGCCCGCCTGCAAAATAGCTGGAATACCAGCACCAGCCTCTCTGATGTGTCCAACGGGCACAACATTATCTGGAAACAGCCTCCCGCCAGAAAATTGGCATCCGTACCGGCATAGTCGCGTTAATCGCAACATTGTCATATTTGCGCGCATTGCGCGTTAATTCGAACTTAGGGTTTAATCCTCATATTGTTGAGTTGAGGAGCATTAACGACTACAAATCCTCCTTAATGGTGGGGTCACAAGACTCAATTTTCGACCGTTGATAAAGGGCTGCTGGTTAAGCAGTGAACGCGGCACATGGCGATTGAGCATTTCGAAGTCTATTATTTTCAGAATGGCCGATGGCATGTTCATGCAAGGTTTGAAACCCAAGAACGTGAAATTGCGATTGAGGAAGCGAAGTCTGTAGAGGCAAATCTCGGCTACCCAGCGCGGGTCATTCGCGAAACCTTCTATCCAGAATCAAACACCACAGAAGAAGTCGTCTCCTACCAAGGCAACCGTGCAAAAAAGATCACAGATTCAGACTCAATGTTTGGAGCCAGTGACCCTGGCGGTGCGCCTCGAAAAGGAAAAAATGCTGCTGGACCAGCCAGGGGTGCAAGCCGATCTGAAAGCAAAGAACGCTCTTCGGCAGGTCAATCTGGGCGTGGCGCTCAGCGCCAACAGGTCATCAAGAAAGATGACCGAACAAAAAAACAAAAAACGAGAAAAAAAGCTAAGAACGCAATACTGGTCGTGCTGACCGGATTCATTCTGAGCTTAGTAACTGCCGTTATTGGTTCTCTCGCCATTACACTGATTCTGTTTCAGTTGGTTGAGGCTGGTCTCGTACCATCAGGAAACCGGAATGCTCTTGTCTTCGGTACATTTATCTTATTGTTCTTCGGCACAGCATTTATGTATCTGAATAAAAAGTTCAATTTAGTTCAGATCTTTAAGAAGCAACCGAAGAAAAGTCGTGGCCCCGCCCCCAAAACGATTCCGATCAATCAGGCCAATAAAAGCAAAAGCGTCCCAACAGATGTTTCATATCTAGCCGACGCTGACCTTGAGGAGTTAACCAAGCGCGTACGAGCTCAAGAAGAACAGGAAGATGGCCTCGCCCCGTCCCTTGATGATAATGAGGGCTTCGAGACTAACAAACCTGATGACAATGCAAAGCAGGAGTCTGAAGACAAAGCCGCCGAGAACAAAAAATCGGACAAAAAAAAGGAAGACGACAAAAAGAAAAAAGACACTCAAAAGAAAGCAAAACAAGACGAAGAAAAAAAGAAAGCTGACGCAAAGAAGAAAAAACCGAAAAGCCCTGCCGATGCAGCAAAACCAGAATTTCTAAAGTTTTTAACAAATGCCGTAACCTCTATTCAAAGCGAACACGCTCAACTGAATACCTTCAGCAAGTTCGGCATGAACCTCTATATGTGTGGCGCTTGCACAACCATATGCCAGGCCAAAGGGCTCACCAACGACGTAATGTTGGGTCTCCTCAAGGACGGCCTTAGCCTGATCGGTACCAATGCCGCGCGCGCTCAGTCTTTCTGTGACGATATTCCAGCACACAGTCAAAATCCGCGCTACGCAGGGATGATTCAGGCCGGCAGTAAAGCCATGAGTAACTTTATGGCTGGAGTAGCCGCAGCGAACGCAGGCTTAAGTGCGTTACTGACAGAATGGAATTTACCCGAAAAAAGACCATCCGTGCCCAACATGTTTACATTTCTATTCACCGACATTGTCGGCTCTACGGCCATGACTCAGCAATTAGGCAATGCTGGCGCCCAAAAGGCGGTGCGGGCACACAATGATGCTGTGCGCGGCGCAATCCAAAAATTCAATGGCCGAGAGGTGAAACACACGGGGGACGGCATTATGGCCACCTTCCCCGATGGTCCATCGGCGGTCGCAGCTTCAATACAGATGTTGCAAGCCATTGCCTCCCACAACAAATCCACCCCGGATATTCCAGTTGAGATCAGAATAGGCGTCAATACCGGTGAAGCGGTTGAAGAAGAGAACGACTTTTTCGGCCAGGCTGTGCAAATGACCGCACGCATCTGTGATAAAGCCGCTGATGGCCATGCCTGGGTTTCAGAGGTTGTGGTGCAGTCTTGTCAAGGACAACGGTTCGGCTTCCTACCGCGCGGTGAGTTCGAAATGAAGGGTATCGAAAAACCGAAGGCGCTTTTCGAGATTGCCTGGACCGATGCCCATCGCGATGAACTGGCCGACCTTTAAAGCACAAGTTACGCTCACGCCCTTAGTTACTTAAACACTGATTCAGCACCCATTCGCGCACTCTGTTTCGCTTTAATTGCGTTCTTGGTGCGCTCAATCTCTTGCGACAGTGTCTGTATGTAGTCTTCCAAGTCCTCAATCGACATCACTGTCAGATCACGAGGTTTCGACTTTTTGCGCAACGGCTCTAGTTCTTCGCCATCCATAATTGTCTCCCCTTCCTAACGCTTGCACTGGCCTGGACGGTGCAAGTTGTGGTCATTAAAGTCCGCCTAACTTTACGCCACAAGAAAGAGGATGCAAAAGAACATGAATAATCAGGTCATGAACTGCGTCGAAATCTCTGAGTCTGGAGGCCCGGACGTGTTGGTCATGGGGCAACGCTCAATTCCAACACCTGATCGCAACCAGATCTTAATCCAAGTCGCCGCCGCTGGTGTGAACCGTCCAGATGTCTTTCAGCGCCTCGGGCAGTACCCAGCGCCGGACGGCGCGTCGGACATTCCAGGGCTAGAAGTCTCTGGCATAGTTCATTCGACCGGTTCAGATGTGGTGGGACTTAAAGTCGGCGACTCTGTCTGCGCCTTATTGACGGGCGGCGGCTATGCCGAATTTGCGATCGCGGACGCAGGGGCTTGCTTGAAGATACCGAGCAACGTCAGTCTCATAGAAGCGGCAGCTCTTCCCGAGACAACTTTTACAGTGTGGCATAACGTATTTGAGCTTGGGCAACTCTTAGCCACCGATTCAGTTCTTATCCACGGCGGCTCTAGCGGCATAGGAACGACCGCAATCCAAATGGCGAAAGCCCACGGCAGCGAGGTCATTGTCACAGCCGGGTCAGATGAAAAATGCCAAGCCTGCCTCGATTTAGGCGCAGACATAGCCATAAATTACAAAAACCAGGACTTTGTGGAGGTTATCAGAAACCGCCCGCAAAAAGGCGTCAACGTCATCTTGGATATGGTGGGTGGGGATTATATTCCGCGCAATCTGAAGTGCCTCAGACCGGACGGACGCCTCGTGTTTATCGCCTTTCTTGGCGGTTCAAAATCTGAAGTTGATTTTATGCAGGTCATGCTCAAACGGCTCACCATCACGGGATCGACTTTGCGGGCCAGATCAGCGAATTTTAAAACTGGAATTGCTGATTCCATCAGAAAAACCGTCTGGCCGTGGGTCGAAAGCGGTCGCTACAGACCCAGAATCGACTGTATTCTGCCACTTTCTAAGGCATCTGAGGCCCATGCGCTGATGGAAAACAGTGGCCATATCGGTAAAATTTTACTGCGAACGAAAGATAATTAGGCGTTCTGCGGGTTTGACCCTATATCCCCTCTTCCGATATACCATCGCCATAATTTGCAGTTTACCGCGCCGCCGCCAGGATTGGCGGATGCTGGTCACCCACCCGAAAGGACGCTTCCATGGCTTTGCCGTTGATGCCAAAAGCGACAGCCGTCTGGCTGGTCGATAATACGACGCTTAACTTTGATCAGATTGCCGAGTTCACCGGCATGCACGAGCTTGAAATTCAAGCCATCGCCGACGGGGAAGTTGCTGTTGGTATTGTTGGTGTAGATCCGAGGACCAATGGTCAACTGTCTGCCGATGAAATCAAACGTGGCGAAGAAAATGAGTCTTACAGACTCAAGCTGAGCAAATCTGATATTCCGAAGCCTACAGCCCGCGGCAAAGGCGCACGCTACACACCTGTTTCAAAACGCCAAGAGCGACCAGATGCCATTGCGTGGTTATTGCGTCATCACCCTGAATTGAAGGACTCACAAGTCTCACGTTTACTGGGCACAACAAAACCGACAATCAATTCTATTCGAGATCGTACCCATTGGAACATTCAAAATATTAAACCTCAGAACCCCATTACACTTGGGTTGTGCTCTGAGCCGGACCTGCAGAAAGCTCTGCTGCTCGCTGCAAAGCGCGCTAAAAAAGCAGGCATAGAGCCACCCAAGCCGGAGCCTTTGCCAGAAGAAGAGGCAACGCCGGTAGTTGAAAAAGCTCCTGCCGCACCAGAAGTCACAGCCGAAAACTTATTCCGGCCAAGCACCCAGGAAAATTAAATCCCTTCAGAAAAACGGCCCGTCCAAAGAAAGACAGGCCGCATGGAATAAAACGTGGGATTAAAAAAGACGGCCCGTCCAAAGAAGGACAGGCCGTCGGGGTTCTGTGGGGGATCCAAACCCACTTCTTTTAGGTCTTAACGTATTACTCTTAACGGGCGCACAACCTTTTTGAGGTCGGTATTTTTACCTGCTGACGTGTCTAATTGCCTCAGGTTATCCAGATATTCGATGGAGTTCATCTTTAAGTCGAAGCTTTTGCTTCTTCATGGCATGGACCGTTACTTGATCGGGAGATGGCCTGTTTTCTTCTGCTTCGATCTCATGGTCGAGTTTTTCATGCTTCATTTTCAATGTTTCCAGACGAGCATCCGTACCCATAGACAAACTCCTATTAATACTTATCCACAACACCTCATGCTAACGCCGCCGCGCCGGTCAACGCTAGAGGCTTGTCTAACTGGCTGACTTTATTTGGTTTTTTGAGAGTAATTTTATTATCCAATTACCTCATATTCGTAGCAGTTAAGGTTGGAATCGGTCGTTTGGTCAGAAATTGCGAAATAATCGCCCGATTTCCGGGGCTTTAACGCAGTGACCGCAACAGACCCATCTTATAAAACTGGGAATACCAGCGTCCGCGACTCGGTTCGCACGAAATGGCGAAAATATCGCTCAGAAACGCGCGCTCGGGGCGTGACATTTGCCACCTATACAGGCGTCCCGTAACTCAGTAAGCATGCCTCATGTCCGACACCGATGACCCTCAAAAGAAGATCCAAGAGAAGGTTGCAGCCTTAGAGCTCGAGCACCGGGATTTGGATGATGTGATCAGCAACCTGGAGAGCCAGGGCGAGTTTGACCAACTCAAGCTGTCACGCCTGAAAAAGCGGAAACTGATGTTGAAAGATCAGATTGCCTCGCTGCGTGATAATCTGTTTCCGGATATTATTGCCTAGGCAAAGACGCTATCGCAAAAGGCTTCCAGCCTAGCCCTTGCTGGATTAACCGCGCAGTACGTGATCCACCTGACCAATGGCCTGCAAAGCACTTTGCCCGGTGACAACCCGCACGGCTGCAACGGTAAAACTGAGATGCATGTCGATACCAGAGACCGTATAGGTTTTCTGATCTACAGCAGCCCGTACTTTATCAGCCGTTGTGAGTGGCGGCGGATCTTCAGGCTTAGAAGGCTTCGGATTCTTAGGCTCCATCACATCTGGCTCGGTCAGCAACGCGCCTATCGTTGGGCCGCCAACAATTCCAACAGGTGACGCTGACAACCCGGCGTTGCTGATTTCCATAACCACATCTGCCAGTGCTGAATTGGCGGCCAGAACACCTGAACTTTTGCGGATATCCTCAAACGTATTGACGACGATCAGCGCCAGTTGACGGTGCATGCCGTGCGGTGGCGGTTCGATCAAAGCCTGGTCCAGGGCGGCGATAAACTGCTCTCCGGTTAAGAGCGCAGAGGTCGGCGCAGCAGCCTTGCCCCCTTGCCCGCCCTCATACCGTTTAACCTTGGTTTTGAGGTGATCGACCTCAGCAACAAGGCCCCCAATCGTGGCCTGGACTTGGGTCGTCATCAAATCGATGGGGATGCCGAGAATGGTAATTTTATCATTAAACGCATAGGCGGATTCTTCGTAGGTCTCGGCCACTTTATTCGGTGCGTGTGCGCCACGATGCTGCTCATCACGGGGCTTTTCTTCCTGCCATTGAACCTGCGTCACATTTGCGGGTTTTGTAATTTCTGACATATCTGAACCTAGACCAACCTCAAGCTGAAACCACCGCAGTTTCGACACTATAGCACTTCAGCTTGCGAACCGCAGGCCCCATGGGTACAGTGCGCCCCTTTTTCGGGCCAGGAGCCTGTGCGAGATGAGTACTGCTGTTGTCGGGATTATAATGGGAAGCCAGTCTGACTGGTCGACCATGAGCCATGCCGCAGATATCCTGGATAAACTCGACATTCCCTATGAGAAACGCATCGTTTCGGCGCACCGCACGCCTGATCGCCTGACTGAATATGCAAAAACGGCCCGGGATCGTGGTTTGAAGGTTATCATAGCCGGCGCTGGTGGCGCGGCTCATCTGCCCGGCATGACCGCAGCCATGACCCCTCTGCCGGTGCTGGGCGTGCCCGTAGAGAGCAAGGCCCTCAGCGGCATGGATAGCCTCCTGTCTATTGCCCAAATGCCTGGCGGTATTCCCGTCGGAACTCTGGCGATTGGCGTGCCCGGGGCAAAGAACGCCGCGCTGCTTTCAGCCGCTATTCTGGCGCTCGCTGATAACAACATTGCGGAACGCTTGGATGCCTGGCGGACGGCCCAAACAGATGCGGTGGCTGACGCCCCCTCTTCTAAAGCCTAGCCCTAGGTTACGCACACGATGGCTGATCGCGTATACCCCGGCGGCACGATAGGGATTCTTGGCGGCGGTCAGCTCGGGCGACTACTGGCCCTGGCTGCTGGGCGCATGGGCTATCACGCTCACATTTATTGCCCTGAGCCGCAGTGCCCGGCCTCATTTGTGGCCCGCCATCACACCTGCGCGGCTTATGATGACACTGCCGCTCTGGATGCCTTCGCGGCACAAGTAGACGTGGCAACGTTTGAGTTTGAGAATGTCCCGGCAGAAACCGCTTTGCGCCTGGCCGATAAAGGCATCGTGCGGCCCTCATGGAAGGCCCTGGAGATCGCGCAAGACCGGGCCAGGGAGAAAACCTTCTTCA
This sequence comes from Rhodospirillaceae bacterium, assembly GCA_040221475.1. Taxonomy (GTDB): domain Bacteria; phylum Pseudomonadota; class Alphaproteobacteria; order Rhodospirillales; family Rhodospirillaceae; genus WLXB01. The sequence continues at coordinate 859,916 of JAVKEJ010000053.1, forward strand.
CTGATATCGGCGCCGCTACAGCTCCCTGGAAGCCGATCCACAGCCTGGCGGACCTGCAAGCCGCACTCAAGATCATCGATACCCCGGCGATTTTGAAAACCACCCGCCTGGGCTATGACGGCAAAGGCCAGGTGCGGATCAACGACAAAAGCGAAGCGGAAGCCGCTTGGGCGACCTTAACCGCAAATCAAACCGGTGTGCGCGGTCCCGAGCCGTTTGCCATCCTGGAAGGCTTTGTGAAGTTCACCAAAGAAATCTCGGTCATCGCAGCACGTGGCGTAGATGGTATCGTAGAGTGCTTTGAGCCGGTTGAGAACGTGCATAAAAACCACGTGTTGCACAGCACAACGGCCCCCGCACAGTTGTCCTCAGCGACCGTCAAGACCGCCCTAAGCATCGCCGCGCGGGCAGCGGAAGCGCTGGATCTCGTCGGCATTGTGGCGGTTGAGATGTTCGTCACATCTTATGGCGGCGTGCTGGTCAATGAGATGGCCCCGCGCCCGCACAACTCTGGGCACTGGACCTTAGATGCCTGCTCCACGGATCAATTCTCGCAGCTTCTTCGCGCGATCTGCGGCCTGCCTTTGGGCGACACCGAACGCCACTCAAACGCGGTGATGACGAACCTGTTGGGCGATGAGATTCTGGACCTGGATAAGTATTACGCTGACCCGGCGTATCAGGTTTATGTGTATGGAAAAACTGAGGCGCGCCCCGGCCGCAAGATGGGCCATGTCACGCGCCTCAGCAAAAAGAAGGCTGTTTAAACAGGCGTCATTTAAACAGGCGTGGCCTAAAAAGTTGTCGCCGTTTTACTTATCGCCTGCAACCAACTCGAAGCCGAGCTGCTTGTAAATGAACGCGACATCGGCATTACCCCAGCGCTCAACGACCTTACCGTTTTCAAAACGATAGATATCAATGGCTGTGATTTCATAGGGCTGGCCGGTTGGCTCGATTCCTTCTATGGGCGTCGTAAAGCTGCTCTTGACGACTGTTCGCACGGTGACGAAGTCACCCGAGCACAGGATCAATTCATCTTCCAGGACACGCTCTGGATTGTTCTTCTTTGAGGCTTCCCACATCTTCGCCATGCTTGAAGATGGCACTAAAGACCCTGGCCCGCCGGCATCGTTGTTGTGGGAGATAATCTGGTCGGCATAGAACTCGCTGACACGCGAGGTATCGCGATCCATGAACAGCACTTTATGGATTTTGAGATAGGTGTTGAGATTTTCAGTTTGGCCATCGCAGTAAATCTGCACCTGGGCCTGCGCTGGAGCTATTGCGGCAAATGCTGCAAAGACGGTGGCAATAACAGTGAAACAAAAACGCATGATGGAGTGAACTCCCCTTTCTGTGGTGATGAAGCATCCTTCACTGCTGTCCGGCTCAACACAAGAGCGACTCCGACGAAATCATCACTGAATGGGGAGAGAACGACCTGGAATCAAGCCGCGAGATTTATTGGTGGTGGCCTTGCCCGTGGGACAAGATTTTCTGTTGGGGCTCTCCCCTTGGTTCGAGCCCATGCACGACTGGTTCCGCCCAAACGAGCCTATGCACGTATGATCGCGGGAACGAGCCCAGGGAGCCGCCTCGGACCGCCCCCGAGGAACGAGCCCATGCACGAAGATTGTGCGATTGAACACCTGGATTTAACTTGCAAATAACAATCTATCTTGTTATGCTTTGATCTATTCCGTGAGCCCCAGCAAACGCCGCCGGGGTTTATCGCGGGTTTTGTAGATGTGACGGATCCAAGCCTGCATCGGCCAGGACAACCAGCCCGCATCAAATACAACATCGTCGATCAACAGCGACCGGTCGGGTGCGAGTTCTTGAATGGTCATGGTGTGGAGATAGCTTTTCATCGCCCCACCGCGCTCTGAGGTTTTCAGCACGTGCCGCTGGTCATCCCGTTCCAGCACCTCAATCCACCACGGCATGGGCGGCATAAAGCCAAAGTGCGTGACCTGGACCTTGATGGATTGACCGGTTTCGAGGTTGCCCTCGGGAAACCCGTCATAAGACATCAGGCTGGCCATGGTTTCGGCCAAACATTTATAGGAAATGCAGCACGCCCAAAGTGTGTCTGCCCCAACATCGTAGGTATGCTGTGTCATGATGCGTCGCGGCACGTAACCCCCGGTATCCATTGCTTAATCATTCAGAACCAATGGCGTCTACTGCCCAGAGTTCTCAATATCGTTTTGACGCGATCTTGAAGTGCAGTTAAAACACTCTTTAAAATAGAACGTCAATAGAATTCCTAATTTATTCTACCTATGATTGTTATTTCTATCTAGATGAACAGGACGCTGTATTTTAGAATGCCGCCGCCGCAAGCTGCATTCACCTCTGGTTGAAGATGGACTGTCCGCGTGCAACTCATTCCTCCTGACCTGGCTGACCGAACGGATGTAAGTGTCCGATGGCTCAGCGGTGCCAAGGTGACTGAGGTGACAGGGCAAGATCTTACCGCTGATGTTGAAACCCAAAAAACCCTGCTGGCAGAGATAGGCGTAACCGCGCGCAGCAAGGTCGGACTGCAGGGTGAAAACTCGTATCTGTGGATGGTGACGGACCTGGCCCTGGCCGAATTGAACGCCGTCTCTGTTGTGTTTCCGCCTGAATTTAACAACCGTAAAGTTGATGACCTGATCAAAGACTATGGCCTGGTTTTTTACGTGGCGTCTGACGCCGGACCAGAGGCTTTGACGCAACAGGTATCAGGGCGAAATGACGCTAGCGTGCTGGGACACCTAACCCCGGGCCAGCATAAAGCGCGCACTGTTGAAAATGATCCTTACCCCGTAACAGATGACGACCATTCCTTTGTGTTTTCATCGGGCACCAGCGGCGCCTTCAAAGGCATGGTGATTTCCAAATTGGGCGTGCAGGATCAACTCAAAACCTTTTGTGAGGCCATGGCCGTTTCCGCCTCGGATCACCTGTTATTGTTTATGCCCTTTTCCTCTTACCAGAACCGGTCGCTGTATTACGGGGCCTTGGCCTATGACGTCGAAATTGCTGTCGTGCCCGCGACACAATTGATGGACGGACTTAAGAAATTTCAGCCAACGTTTTTGGTTGCCCCGCCAATTTTTTATGAAGCCGTTGAAAAAAGCATCCGCGCGGGGATAAAGGCCCAATCCGGTTTTGTCCGCGCTGTTTTGTCGGCGCTGACCCACACGGCAAATGCGTTGCGCCCCATCGCGGGAGGAACGCTTTCAAACGCCATTTTGAAACGCCTCTACGGTGCCGCTCATAATGTGTTTGGCGGACAGATGCGCGTGCTGGTCACCGGCATGGCAAAAATCGGCACCTCGACCTTGCGCTTTTATCAGTCGCTTGGCTTGCCTGTGTTGCAAGTGTACGGCCTGACGGAATGTGGTGTGGTCTGTGTCAACCGGCCCGGCGATAACAGCATCGGAACCGTGGGCAAACCCCTGCCGAACAACACGGTTTCTATTGCTGAGGACGGTGAGATTTTTGTGCGCAAGCCTGCGCCACAGACCAGCCGCTTCTTCCATTTTGAAGCGACGACGGAAGACACGCGCTACGAAGATGGCGGCGTTTATACGGGCGACCTTGGCCACCTGGCCAGTGATGGCACACTCACTTTGGTGGGCCGCAAGAAATCAACCATTGTCGGGCATACCGGCGTCAAAGTGCAGCCTGAACCTCTTGAAAAAACGCTGGAAGAACACAGTCTGATCACAACAGCCGTGTTGGTCGGATTAGAGGGCGGCCGGACGCTGGGTGTGGTGCTGCAATCGCCCAAGATGCTGCAAGACCAGGACCGCCAAAGTTTAGAACAAACGGCAAAGAGCATTGTTGAGGCCGGCGCGGCTTCGTTCAAAAACCATCTCGTCTTTGCGCACACTGCAGAAGATTTTACAACAGACAACGGCCTGCTGACGCGCAATCTAAAAATCAACAGAAGCGCGGTGCAGAAAACGTTTTTCCCTCAAAGCAACATGGCGTCCTGATGTTTAAATTTTTTCGCCGCAACGCCAAATCACACCCAGCCCCTGAGGCTGTGCGCGAGGTTTTTGAGCAGGTGCTAGACCTCAACGGAATCGACGCCGATGCCAATTTTTTCGAGCTGGGCGGGGATTCCATGATGGCCACCATTGTCGCCACCAGCCTGGAAGAACGCGGACACACGATTCCGTCAACAGCCGTGTTTGATCATCCGACGATTGCCTCGCTGGTCACCTTTATTCAGAGCGGGGGTGCGACTCCGTCTGCGAGAGACGCCCGCACCATCACGCTACAGCCCCGCACACCCACTGGCCCGACACGCTTGCGCGCCTCACTGTTGCAAGAACGGCTGTGGCCCTACGAGCGTAACCCAGACCCCAAACGCTTTCAGTTGCGCGGCGAAGGCGCGGCGCGGTTGTGTGGTCCGCTTGACATTGAGGCTCTGGACTACAGTCTGCGTGCGTTAGCCCAGCGCCATGAAGTTTTGCGTACGTCTTTTCTGGAAGATGACGGCTCTGTGTTTGTTGACATCCAACCGACAGCAAACATAACGCTTGAACACAAAGCAGCGGCCGGGGCGACGTTGGACGAACGTCGCGCGCAGGCCGCCCAACTGACGTCAGAGATTACGTCTCAAGTCTTTGACTTGAGTCACCCCCCGCCGATGCGCTGTGCGCTGATTAAGATTGATGACAACGAGCATGTGCTGGCGGTGTCCACGCATCATATCATCAGCGACGGCTGGTCTATGGGGTTGCTGGTCAACGAACTGGCCACCACGTATAACGCCCGCGTTGCTGGTGAAACGCCCGCGTTGCCAGAGTTGGCCTACCAGTTTGCCGACTATGCCGCGTGGCACCGGGCATGGCTGGAGTCTGATGCCGGCCTAGCCTCCAAAGTGTTTTGGCGCGATTATCTCAAGGGGCTGCCGCCCGCGCTCGACATTCCTCTGCCCGCGGATCAGCCGCGACAAAGCGTTTTTAATTTCCCGGTCCGGCGGACGGTGGTTGAGATTCCGGCTGACATACAACAGGCGCTCAAATCCGTGGCAAAGACTCATCAGACATCCGTGCACGCGGTGTTTCTGGCGGTTGTCCTCTCGGCCCTCAAGAAACTCAGCGACGTGGATGATCTTCCGATCGGCATTATGCATGCCAATCGCGCAGCGGCGGGGACGCAAAACCTGATTGGTTTTTTTTCCACACTCGTGCTGTTGCGGTTTACGTACGCTCAGAAAACCCCAACGCTCACAGAGCTGATCAAACAGGTTCACGCGGCAACCCGCGCGGTTGACCCCCATGTGGGCGTGCCCATCGGGGCGCTGATGGACGATGGCATAGTGGATACCCTGCCGCGTATTTTTGTCGACTCGGTGCCGCGCCCGGCTCTGCCCGAGATGACGGATCTGACCGTCGAGGATTTTCCCTTCGAACATCCCCCGCTGTTTGCCGTGGCCGACATTGCGGTGTTTCTGTTTGAGCGCGGACCGTCATTGAGTTGCATTGTCGGCACCAACGCAGACATGTTCTCGGATGCGGCAGCGGCGCGCCTGAGCGCAGCTCTAACAGAAAATCTGCAGCGCCTCTAAGCGGCCTGAGCGGCCCGCACACCTGTGCCGGATGCTTGCCCCGCCTGCTGTCTCCTGGTACCACCGAGAGCTTGGTTTTGAGGTCCACCGCTGAGGAGTTTTGTCATGCCCGGTCCACTAGACGGCATTAAGGTTCTTGAACTCACGGCCGTGGTCTTAGGCCCTTGGGCGTGCCAGATGCTGGGCGACATGGGCGCCGACGTGATCAAAATTGAAGCCCCCTATGGTGACAGCAACAGAAGCTTAGGCGCGGTGCGCACGACCCCGGGCATGGCCGCGCTGTATCTGACCGTCAATCGCAACAAGCGCAGCCTGGTGCTGGATCTGAAAAAACCTGAAGCCCGTGCCGCACTGCTTGAATTGGTCAAAACAGCCGACGTGCTGGTGCACAACAATCGACCGCAGGTGATGGATAAACTGAAGCTGGACTACGACACCCTGAAAGACATCAATCCCAAGCTGATTTATTGCGGCTCCTATGGCTACGCTAAAGACGGTCCTTATGGATCGAAAGGCGCGCTGGATGATTCCATTCAGGCGGCATCGGGCATCGCCATGCTGAACAAAATGGTTCTGGGCGAACCCCGTTATCTGCCAACGATTGTGTGTGACAAAACAACGGCCATGGCGGTGGTGCAAGCGGTGCTGGCGGCCTTGTTTCATCGCGAGCGCACAGGCCGGGGGCAATCTATTGAAGTGCCGATGTTTGAAACCATGGTGTCTTACGTGATGGCCGAACATTTATGGGGCACCTGCTTTGAGCCCCCCATGGGACCGCCCGGTTACGTGCGCCTGATGAGTGAAGAACGTAAACCCTATCCCACCAAAGATGGCTACATCGCAATTTTGCCCTATCTGGATGCGCATTGGGACACCTTCTGCAAACTGGCGGGGCGCGAAGAGTTGTTGGACGATCCACGCTTTAAAACGCTGGCGGACCGGGTCGGCAATATTGATCAGACCTACCAGGAAACCGGCAAAACCATGCTGAGCAAAACCACAAAAGAGTGGATGGATATTTTCGGCGAAACCAGCGTGCCGACCATTGTGGTGAACAGCCTGGAAGATTTGATTGAAGACGAGCATTTAAAAGCGACGGGCTTCTGGAAAACCATTGAGCACCCAAGCGAAGGCACGCTGCGCACGCCGGCTTTCCCCATCACCTTCTCGGATTCCCCCGCAGATATTCGCCGTCATCAGCCAAGACTGGGAGAACACACTCAGGAAATTCTGGCGGAAGCCGGGCTTGATCAGGCGACCATTGACGCCATGATTGCCAGCGGCGCGACCAAGACGGCAGACTAGGGGACGAACGCGGTAAACATCGCCCCCTTCTCTCTGCCCCTCAACTGCTCTACTATCAGTCCAGAGCTTACTTACACTCACCGCATACTGAATTTAGGGGACGGACCATGAAAAAATTACTCTGCAGCCTGCCAGCTTTGGCGCTTGCGCTTTCAACCTACGCCGCCAGCGCACAGCTGGCCGAGACCGTTGTCCATGGCAAAGACATTGTTGTGCCGGCCGCGCTCTCGAATGCGCTCAACAGTGATCGCCGACCCGCAGAAGAAAAAGCCCGCGATGCTAATCGCAAGCCCGGCAAGATCATGACGTTCTTTGATGTCAAACCCGGCGATAAGACCGCCGAACTGTTAACCTTCGGCGGCTACTACGCTGGGGTATTGTCCGAGGCTGTTGGTGAAACCGGCGTTGTTTACGGACACAACAACGACTGGGTCATGAAACGCCAAGAGGATGGTACATCGCCGATCGCAAAACGTCTGGCCGGACAAGGGCCCAGCAACATCATAGATTTGGTCAGCGAGCTGGAAAATCCGGGCCTGCCGAAAGGTGAAATGGACTCCGTGTTTATCGTTTTGATTTATCACGATGCCATGGGTGGATTTGGAACGGACACCGCCGCCATGAACAAGGCGGTGTATGACGCCCTTAAGCCGGGCGGTGTCTACGGTATTATTGACCACCATGCCGCACCGGGCATGGGCGCCCTGGACCTGACCAAAAACCACCGTGTCGAACGGCACCTGGTGATTGAAGAAATCATGAAAGCCGGGTTCGAGTTTGCCGCTGAGACCGATGTTCTGGAAAACCTGGATGATCCTTTAAACACCAGCGTGTTTGCCCCCAACCTGCGCGGCAACACCCATCGCTTTGTGTTGAAGTTCCGCAAGCCAGCTTAACACAGTTCGGGCCTTACCGGGCCTGATGAGGAAAGTCTGCTGCGCCGTCTGCGATGGCGGCCAGCATGGCTTTCTCGGGCACCACACGCCCGAACGCTAAGGCGAACAACTGCATTGCACGGTCATGAAAATCGGGCCGCAGATCACCGCAGGCTTCCGGCACAATGAAGGTGCGGTAATCCATCATGGCTAAATCGCGCACGGTGCTTTCCACGCACATGGATGTGGTAACGCCGCCGACGACGAGACCTGTAATACCCTTCTCTTCTAACAGCGCAGGCAACGGTGATTTGATCATCGCCGAATAGCGCTGTTTTTCGATCACGATATCGTCGGGCTGCACGTTCAGTCCGGGCATGATGTCGCGGTCGGGCTTATCCGCACGCAACGCATTTTCTTCAGCTAGATTCGGACGCAACTCTGAAGTGGTCAGCCCGCCATTCGCATAATCTGGGGCAAAGGCCATGGTGGTGAACATCACCGGCATCCCCGCCTGTCGCGCCGCATCGGCAAGACGCTTCGCCGATTTCAGAACGGGTGTAAACCCGGACACGTCGATCCGTTGGCCCGTATGGCCGTCCGGGGAACAGAACCCGACTTGCAGATCAATGAGCAAAAGCGCCGCTTTCTGAGCTTCAAATTTCATTTCACTCCCCCACAAATGACAGCATTAAGCTGACTCTCATGCCGTATTCTAGGGGACTGATTTGACGGGACAAGAGCGCCTTGTGTTGGCATGATAGCGGCAGGCTTAACCTGAATATTGAGGGGGTAATCATGCACCTGCGTTTTCTCGCATCTGCGCTCTTCTCTGCCGCGCTGTCTCTTAGTGTTGCTCAAGCTGAAAACATTGTCCCCCCGATCACGCCAGGGGCAGACATTGACGTTCCGGCCTTTATGACAGACGCGCTGAAGGCCGATAGTCGCCCCTCCGAAGACAAAGACCGCGATGCCGGTCGTCACCCCGGCGAAGTCATGGCGTTCTTCGGGCTAAAGCAAGGCGATACGGTCGCCGAACTGATGGCTTCACGGGGCTACTATGTCGGCGTGCTGTCTGAGATGGTGGGGCCAACCGGCAAAGTGTACGGCCACAACAATCGTTTTGTGACCGGACGGATTACCGAGGGCACACCGCTGGGCCCGCGCATAGACGCCTCGGGGCTGACCAACGTGGTCGAGTTGATGTCAGAACTGGAAGACCTGCAGATCCCGCCCGGCACGCTCGACCAAGCGTACATGATCTTATTTTACCACGACACATTTTGGCTGGGGACAGACCGTCCGGCGATGAACAAAGCAATCTACGATGCCCTCAAGCCGGGTGGCATTTACGGCATCATTGATCACCACGCCGCCATGGGCATGGGCATTTCAGATGTGCGGGGCAATCATCGCATTGAACGCCATGTGGTGGTGGATGAAATCACCGCAGCGGGCTTTGAACTGGTCGGCGAAACGGACCTGCTGGAAAATCTCAACGACCCACTGGACGTGATTGTGTTTCAGCCGGACCTGCGCGGCGACACCCATCGGTTCGTCTTGAAGTTTCAGAAGCCGCTCAGTGATTAAGCCTCACAGAAGTTTGATGGACTCAGGCGGTCCGCCTCACGCGTTTGAGCAGCGACAACGGATTGGGCAATTTAGAGACGGCATCTTTAATACGCCCCTGAATTTTTGGCACCTGCATGACGTTTTCAATACGCCGATCCAAGAAGGCCCAGCTCTCGGCGTTGTCTTCTGATCTATCATCCAACCAGACCAACAGCGTCGACGAATAGACGGCGGCCAACAAGCCGCGCTTGGTATAGAAGTTATAGTCTGTTGCGGTGTCACCCGCCGCGCGCCACATGGCATCAACGGTGGCATAGCCGCTGCGCAGACTGTCTTCCGCATAGCCCGGCGTGACAGACAATCCCAGGGCCCGGCGCACCGCCTCGCGGTGCGGTGTCCAGCGTTCCAACCGGGTTCTGACGAGGAATGCAATGCGGTCACGGATGCGCATATTTTGAAGATCCGCGTCTGCGATATCGTCCAGCATCATGCGATCCGCCAGCGCCAACCAATGCCGCAGCGCCTGCCTGAGACCATCGGGAAACAGCACATCAACATCCGCAGCCGAAAAGCCAGCGTCTTCGGCCCCCCGGAGCAAGGCGTTTTGGCTCCAACCATCAAACGGAACGTGGGTCAGGGCGGCCAGGATCAGCGCATCCTGTTTGGCCTGCTTATCCAGTACGCTCTTATTTTTATGTTGCTGCGCCATCAGAGCGCCGGCTCGGAGACAGGTTGATCATGGCCCTCTGCCGCTGCAACCGTTTCATTGCGAGCGTCTTCATCTGCAGCGTCGTCATCGTCCCCTTCAACGTCATCATTCTCAGCATGGACAAAGGACAACGTCGCCATATCAATCATCCGCATGGGATACAGCACACCATCGAGATGATCACATTCATGCTGAACCACACGGGCATGAAACCCCTCAGCGGTTCTTTCCCGGAGCGAGCCCTCAAGGTCCTGATAGGAATATTTGATGCTGGTCCAGCGCGGCACCACACCCGTGAGCGACGGCACAGACAAACAGCCTTCCCAGCCCTCTTCCATATTTTCTGACATCGGCTTTATGACCGGATTGATCATCACGGTCAGCGGCACCGCCGTGCCGTTGTTGCGCTCTTCAGGCACAAAAAATACGACAATCCGCAAGGGCACGTATACTTGGGGGGCCGCCAGGCCGACCCCGCCCTCATGGACCATGGTTTCCTTCATATCCTCAATAAAATTAAGGAGTTCAGGATCATCAAATTTATCGACTTCCTGCGACCGTCCTTTGAGGATGGGGTGCCCCATCAGAGCGACATCTAAAATGGCCATATCTGCAATTATCTTCAGTTATTATGATAGAAAGAATACGTCAGCGTTGTTTAAGGGTAATATAGGGACCCATACGGCGGGGGCAAATGGCAATTTACCTGCTAAACAGCCCTTCACAAGCCCCAAACCCTATGATATACACCGCGCCTTCTTGGGTGAGGTCACGATTTAGACCAGCCTTAGCAAACAATTTTTTATGAAGGAGACGGACCCTGGTTCAGGTCGTCGTACGCGATAATAATGTCGATCAGGCGCTAAAAGCCCTGAAAAAGAAGATGCAACGTGAAGGTGTCTTTCGCGAAATGAAGCTTCGTAAGTCTTATGAAAAGCCTTCCGAAAAGCGTGCTCGCGAAAAATCCGAAGCTGTTCGCCGGGCGCGCAAGCTTGAGCGTAAGCGCATCGAACGCGAAGGCTTCTAGCTCTTCCAAGTTCCAGTGCGTTCGCGACGCATTGCTTTCGATACATGAAATCATCCGGCGCGGCCTATATAAGCTGCGCCGTTTGTCTTGGGGCAATCACATTGCCCGTATGTCTTGGGCCAATCACTTTGTCCGTACGTCTTGGGGCACTCACATTGCCCGTTTGTCTTTTTAAGACAACAGCAGATAAACTCTGTTTTCCACAGTGTTCATCATTGAAACGCACAACGTGTCCGCAGTCCCCCCTTCACAACTGACCATTCGCCGCGCCGGGCCTGAAGACTTAACTGCGGCGGCGGCCTTGGTGGCTGAGGCATGGACCTCAACCAACGCCGAATATCTGCCTGCTGAAACCATGGCCGCCCTCTCGGCCGATCATTCCATCGCGGGCTTGGTGGCCAGCCGCAGCCAGGAACTCTGGTTGGCGGAACGCAGCGCGATCGTTGCCGCTGTTCTCGGGATTGATACCACCGGCTATATCTGGGCGTGTTACGTCCATCCAGAGCACCAACGCCAGGGAATCGGCGCAGCGCTGCTGGATCGCGTAAAGCTCTACTGTAAAGAAAAAGAGCTTCCGCAACTGTATCTCGACCTCATAGACGGCAATGACGGGGCACAGGCGTTTTATGTGGCGCAAGGGTGGATTGAGGAAAGCCGCCGCCCGGAACCCCTGCCCGGCCATACGGCAACGGCTATTCGGCTGATCTGCCCGCTATAATACTTGCTCGGTTTATGGGCGTTGCTTCAGAGCCTGCTCGGAAGAGATAGACGAACCGGCAGCAACCGATATGATGAACCTTCAATAGACTTAGGGAAAACAGCATGAGTCAGAGACACAGTCTACGGCATCGGTTCATTGGCACGGTTGGCCGTCTTGCCGGTCTCGTTTCTGGCCGTCTTGCCGGCCCTGCTGCCGGCTTAGGGCTGGTCGCGGCATTAACGGTCTTTGGTGGCGTTTTCCCACAGCACGCAGAGGCGCAAAGCATGTCGACTGAAAAAGCCACAGAAAAAGAGAGCGTCGCGATTATCGGGACGGGCCGCATGGGCGGGGCCATCGGTCCACGGCTGGCGAGCATCGGCCATACCGTGATCTATGGCTCCCGCTCACCCGCCGCAGAAGATAATCTGGCCCTGATTGAAAGAACCGGCAACGGTGCCATAGCCATGACCCAAGCTGATGCCGCAGCGGCAGCAGACATTGTGCTGATTGCCATTCCGTGGACCCCTGCCGAAGCTGTCATTACCAACCTCGGCTCGCTCGACGGCAAGATCGTGATCGACGTTACCAACGCCTTATTGCCCGGTGAAGGCGGTCTGCTTGAACCCGCCACGGACAGTTCAGCCAGCGAAAAAATTCAAGAGTGGTTGCCGGGCGCCAAAGTAGTGAAAGCCTTTAACACGGTTGGATTTCATATCATCGCCGACCCGAGTGCTGCCGGTGGCCCGGTGACCGTACCGCTGGTTAGTGATCACGCCGAGGCCAAGCAGCGGGTGGCTGAAATTGTTCAGGCTATGGGCTTTGAAACCATTGATGTCGGGCCACTACGTCACGCGCGGGCGCTCGAAATGATGTCGATGATCTACATCGTGCCATATGTTCAAGGACGCATGGACGAAGCCTTTGAATTTTATTTCCGTAAAGGCACAGCGCCTAAGCGAAGCAGCGGCGTGCGCACAGCCAATTAGTTCCTCTAAGCGACTAGAACAGATATGTGATTAGGACAGATGATGAAAAATCTTATACTCGGCTTTATTGCCGCAACACTTATGGCCGCACCCGCGGCGGCGGATACCATTGCTATTATTGGCACCGGCGGCGTTGGGAGCGCCCTGGGAGCACAATTTGCGGACGCCGGTCATACGGTTGTGTACGGCTCGCGCACACCCAATGACGCCGATGTGCTGTTGGTTGTTGGTGAAACAGGGAACGGGGCCACAGCCACCACACAAGCTGAGGCCGTTAAAGGTGCGGATATCGTCGTTTTGGCTATTCCCTGGGCCCCAGCCAAAGACGTGGTGGCCGGTCTTGGTTCCTTGGACGGCAAAATTATTATTGATCCGATCAATGCCCTTGCCTTTGGCGCTGAGAAATCCGTGACGGTCGCAGCCGACCCCTCAACCGCTGAATTGATTCAGTCCTGGGCGCCGAAGGCGCATGTGGTCAAGGCATTCAACACCCTCACCCGGGCGTTTATGGTGGACCCCTCAGCGGCTGAAGGCCCGATCACAATTCCTCTGGCTGGAGATAATCAAGCGGCCAAAGCAGTAGTGGCGGCGCTGGTCGAAGCGATGGGCTTGGAGCCCTTGGACTTAGGCCCCTTAAGCCACGCCCGTTCAATCGAAGCCATGGGGCAACTCTATGTGGCCCAGGGATATCAAGGCCGAACACGCTTTGAGTTTTATCTGATGCAACGCTAACGCAGCCCTCTACAAAGCGGCCCGTCTACATTTGCCCTTAATATCCGGGAGAAATCTTATGCCTCTCAAACACTTACTCTCGTTGGCTCTACTTTTCCTCGTTACTGCGTGTGCGACACATAACAGTGTGTCCGACAGCGCCGCGCTGAAAAGCCAGCCGGGCGTTAAATCTGATGGTGCTCCGTTGGTCAGGTACACCGAACAGAGGCAAGTGTGTTTAGACCGCAACCCCAATCGCAATGCCTACTTCGGGGATCTTCATATCCATACAGGTTTCTCCTACGACGCCCGGCCCTTCGGCACCGAGATCACACCCGCTGACGCCTATCACTTTGCAAAAGGGGGGCCTATAGCTACACCACCTTACAACGAGAATGGTGAGCCGACAGGTGTGCTTACCCTCAAACGGCCATTAGATTTTGCAGCCGTGACAGACCACTCCGAATTCTTTGGTGAGCTTGCGCTGTGTTCTGACCCAAGCAGCAGCGTTTATGACACCAGAACGTGCTGGTTGCTTCGGCAAGGAGAAGGGCGAGGATTGGTTCCGTTCTTTCCTATGGTCATATCGCAAAAACCAGAACGGTTAGAGGAAATTTGTGGTCCCGGCGGCACCGCTTGTGACGAGGCTTCAATCTCGCTCTGGCAAGCGACGCAAGACATGGCAGAAGCAGCCTATGACCGGTCATCAGCCTGTGAATTTACAAGCTTTGTGGCCTATGAACACACGGGCACCCCGAATTCAAACAACTACCACCGCAATGTTATATTTCGCAATGAGCAGGTGCCAGAGCGGGCGATTTCTTACATTGAAACACCGAAAGATCATGAACTTTGGGCGGAATTGAACGCACAATGCGTAGACGGCATTGCAGGCTGTGAGGTTCTGGCCATTCCTCATAACTCCAACATCAGCTCTGGCGAGATGTTTCCGTCTTATGCTGGAGCTTTTGAGTCACAAGCTGACGCACGCGCCAGGGCACAACTTCGCAATATCATGGAACCGGTCATGGAAGTGTTCCAGCACAAAGGCAGTTCTGAGTGCTTTAACGGGTTTCCAGATATTTTAGGAGAACCCGATGAGCTCTGTAACATGGAGCAAGTGCGATCCGTCGGGGAACGCCTTGACCCTCGAGGTGATGTCAAAGTTGTTGAGTTTTGCGAAGAGGGCGAAGTGGGACAAAGAGGCTTTATCAGCCTGGGGTGTGTTTCCAAAAATGAGTTTTATCGCAGTGTTCTGCTCACCGGTCTTCAAGACGAAGCCGTGATTGGTTTGAATTCCTATAAATTTGGGGTGATCGCCTCGACGGACACCCATATCGGATTAGCGGGCTATACCGACGAACAGACCTGGATTGGACACCTGGTTGAGGAGACAGAGTTACAAAAACGCTTGATGGATTTTCATACTTCGCCACGCAGCCTGACCGCGAATCCTGGTGGGTTGGCCGGGGTTTGGGCTGTAGAAAACGGCCGCGATGCTATTTTCGAATCCTTGCAACGGCGCGAGGTGTTCGGAACCACCGGCACCCGCATTAAACCGAGATTATTTGGCGGTTGGTCTTTTGCAGCCGACTCATGTGGTCAAGACAACCGGGCCGCTTATGGCTACGCAAATGGCACACCCATGGGCGGTGATCTTGATGCGCGTCCGGGCAATGCCAAGCCCACGTTTATGGTCAGCGCCGAGGGCGATCCAGAATCAGCGCACCTTCAGAAACTACAGGTGATCAAAGGCTGGGTCGATGGTCAGGGACAGTCACATTATAAAGTTTTTGATGTGGCGGGTGCAGAGAACGAGGCCGGTGATGTCGATTTACAAACAGGCGAATGGAGCGGTACCGGTTCGCCCTCTCTCTGCACTGTTTTTGAAGATGAAACGTTCAATCCCAGTGAGCCATCTTACTACTATCTCAGAGCCGTTGAAGTTCCAACGCTCCGCTGGAGTTGGGCACAATGCGTTGCGTTGCCAGAAAGCGAACGCCCGCAGGAGTGTGAAAATGATGCGCCAAAGACAACGCAGGAATTAGCCTGGACATCACCCATTTGGTACCTCCCCGCAAAATGAGAGATGTGAGTGCGTGGAAGCGTTGTTTAGGCGTTTTTGCGATTGCTCTTTTCTGTCAAATCCCTGCGGTTCTTGCAGACGGGTTCGAGGTTGCCTTTTTTACGCTTGAGCATGACCGCACGAACGGTGTTCTTGAAATTGTACACCGGCTGTATCAAGCGGATGTCGAGATCGCTCTGAGCGAACTTGAAGGACATGAGGTGGTGATCGAGGGCACGCCCTCAAATGAAGTGTTGATTCAAAGTTATATCGATGCGCGGTTTAGTTTAAGCACTCCAGCGGGCGAGACCCTTAACACACACTGGCAAGGAATGGAGATAAACGCAGGCACTCTATTTGTCCGCCAACACGTCACCCTGCCCCAAAACTTTGAAAGCCTGGTCATTCGCAATGCCATACTGATCGACACCCATGACAAGCAGGTCAACATGATGCATGCGAACATTTGGGATCAGTATTTCAGGCGCGATTTCATGGCCGGCGGTGCGGTTCAGCGGCTAAATCTTGTGGAATAGCGAAGAACTCAGTTCGCTTACTGAGGTGAAAGCCGAGCGGCGATTTCTTCTGCTTCGCGCATCACACGTAAAAAGTTACCGCCCATGATCTTAGCAATATCGTCGTCACTGTAACCACGTCGCACCAACTCCAACGTGACGTTGCCCACTTCACTGACGTCATTCCAACCATCTATGCCGCCGCCATGTTCAAAGTCAGACGAAATGCCGACATGGTCGATGCCCATGAATTTGACCGCATAATCAATATGATCGACGTACTGGCTGACCGTGGGCATCGGAAGTGACAAAACGACACTGCCATAGTCCTTGAGAAACGTACCAATTTGATCTGGTGGCAGGTCTGCCGCAGTCATCTCTGGCGTCAGGCCATACCGCTCCCGCACAACCGCAATCCCGGCTTGAAGCTCATCATAGGTATCGAGGATGAAACTCCGGAAGGCGACAATCTGAATCACGCCACCAGTATCTCTGATGGCCTGTAGCCCCTCATCGGTGATGTTGCGGGCTGTGGGCACCAAACCATAAACAGACGAATGACTGGCGATGATGGGGGCTTGAGAGACCGCTGCCGCTTGCAACAGCGCGTCCGCACTGATTTGGCTGACATCCACCAGAATCCCACGGCGATTCATTTCAGCGATGAGGTCGACTCCAAGGGCAGACAATCCGCCATGTTCTACCGGGCCATCGCCATTGGGCGCAGAGAGACGCGCTGAGTCTGAAATTTGATTATGCCCAACGTGAGTGAAGCCGATGTAAACCACACCAGCGTCATCGTAGAGATCAAGTTCTTCCAGGTTTGGCCCCAGCACACTGGCATTGACGATCCCGATCATCGCAGCGCGCTTTCCTGCCGCAACAATCCGCTCAACATCCTCTGCCGTTTTGGCAAGTTCCACGCGGTCTGGGTTTTCTGCGGCCATACGTTGAATCGCTGCAAGCTTTTTACGGCCGCCTTCAAAGCTTTTGGCGTAACCCTCGGGCGTGCGCAATTCCTGAGGGACATAGACGACAAAAACAGCAGCATCCATGCCGCCGCGTTCCATCTTAGGGAGTGTGAATTGCCAGTCTTGATCTAGGGCCGGGTCCTTGGACGGATCGGCATATAGATCAAAACGCACATCGATTTCACTGTCCAAAACAATAATCTCGTCGTGGAGTCGTGCTGCACGTTGTTCCAGGCTTTGGTTTGCGGGCGCGCCTGAACACCCCGCGACCAGAAGCGCTGTCATACCGATGACGGACCGCCGCTGAAGAGCGCGCGTGAGAGATATCTTGAACATTGAGCACCTTAGATTGAGTGACATTGAGTTGAATTGCCGTCGCCAAATCATAAACAGATAAAACGCTGTCCGCATAGCGGAGATCGTGTTTGACATATGTCACGGACAGATCACGCAAAGTCCCTCAAACTGCACTGCAACTTTGGGGCGGCTATGGTTGGCGCCCTTATTAGGTCAGACCCTTTCAGGAGGTTGTATGCAGTCCATGCTTGGTCATAACCTTATCAATCGCGGCACGCGCGGCCGCACGCCGGCTTTGTCGTCCCGCTCTGATGAAGCCTTGCTCGACTACATTTCAGACATGCGGAACGGCCTCATGCATGGGCAACACAAACGTGTAGAAGACATGAGCGCCAAAGCCCTTAAAGAGGCTGGGCTAACCGAAAACCTGTGGCCCAATAAGGTTGACGCTATGCGCAGCCTGATGACCGGCGTGCCCGAGGTTGCCACCTGGCTCCGCGTCAAACGCAGTCTGCAAGAAGCCTATTGGCAAACCATCACGGACTCTTACGGTCAACGGCAGGACGATTTTCTGCACATGCTTGAGGTCTCTGACAGCGAAGGCCCTGGATCGGTCAAATGGGACCCAGACTTCCAGTATCCAGAATACGCCACGGTCGACATTCACATTCAACCCGGCGGCTACGTCGAAGATCCGCTGTGTGGTTTGCACTATGACTACGGGACAAAAGTATTCTTTGGGGGCGTCAATGATGGCGATGCACTGCATGCAAAAATGGCAGGCAAGACATCCATCCCTAAGGATGAAAACGTGGAACGCATCATGGATATTGGCTGCGCCATCGGCCAATTCACCTGCGCCCTTAAGAACAGATTCCCTGACGCCGAAGTCTGGGGTACGGATATTGGAGCGCCCATGGTGCGTTACGCACATCATCGGGCAGCACAGCAGAACCTGGATGTGCACTTTGCTCAGATGGCCTGTGAGAACATAGAGTTTAAAGACAATAGCTTTGATCTGATCACAGCGCATCTGTTGTTCCATGAGCTGCCGCTGCCGATTATCAAACGCACGCTGGCAGAAGCGTTTCGTGTCTTACGTCCCGGCGGCACCTTTGTACTGTGGGACTTCCCAAGCGAAGCCGCAGACGACGGCAGGTTCTCGGGCTTCATGCGTTACATGGATGCCGCTGATAACGGCGAGCCCTATTCCTGTGAGTTCGTCTCATGTGACGTGGAACGCCTTATCTCAGACGCAGGGTTCACATTACGCTACGACGACCTAGAAAACATCGCCCGCCATGGCCGGGTCTGTGACAAGCCCCAATAGGACCACGCGCAGGAGAAAAGAGAGGAGGAGATATAGATATGCTAGATCAAACACAGCTTGACTATGTGAAAGACCTGCCAGGTTTTGAACGGGGCCATCCCCACTACTTCAAAGATCCGATGATCGATCATCTTTTAGAAATCGTTATGCTCATTGGGGGTGAACTCTGGGTGGAGCGTGACCGGCGTATGATTACCGAGCATCTCATGGCAACAGAAGGTCACGTGACCGCTGAGATGATTGAACAGTTTGTGCCTGACGAAGACATGGCGGCAAAACTGAAAGCCTCACGCGACGTCTTCACAAAACGGGTCTTTGGGTGCCTTTACGATAACGACACGACCACGAACGCCGAGGATTTTTTCAACGTGATTGGAAAAGACGGCTAGCCCAAAACTGAGTTTGGACTTCTCTTCAGCCCTCGCCTTGCTGTCTGGCGCTGAGGGGGCTAAATTTGTGGGGAACGCGAATTCATAAGAGAGGCCCAAAATGACCCGCTCAAATTACTTCGTCGACCGTGGCATGAATGGCAACACGCCCGCCCTGCCCTCACGGGCTGATGAGAGCTTTGTCGATTACGTCTGCGAAGCCCGTAACGTCTTGCTGCACGCCCGCTGGAAACAGATGGGGGATATCGGCAATCAGAAGCTGAAAGAGCATGGTGTTGAAATCGAACACACCCGGGATGGCGTAGAACAAGCGCGTGCCGTAATCGCCGGAGAGGTGGAACTGGCCAGCTTCATGCGGCTGAAACGCAGTTACCAGGAAATGTACAAGGATCGCATCATCGATTCCATGAACACCCAGCGCGACGACTGGCTGCGCAAACTTGAAGAGGCCGAAACGGCCGGCCCTGGCTCCCTCACCTATGACGCAGATTTCGATATGCCGGACTATGCCAAGGTGCAAATTCACATTCAGCCCAAGGGCTATGTGGGTGATGATCTTGCTGGCTTGTTTTATGACTGCGGTACCCAAATTTTCTTTGGCGGCGGCAACGCCGGTGATGCCTGGCACCGCGAACTGGCGGAACGCACAACCTTGCCCGAAGACGGCAAAGTCGACCGTATTCTTGAAATCGGCTGCTCCGTCGGCCAAATGGCTTGTGAACTGAAAAAACGTCTGCCGGACGCGGAGGTGTGGGCGACAGACATTTCAGCGCCAATGGTGCGCTATGGCCACTGGCGTGCTGTTCAGCAAAACGTCGATGTGAATTTTGCCCAAATGGCCTCGGAGGCGCTGGAGTTTCCAGACAACCACTTTGATCTGGTCGCGGCGCATATATTGTTCCACGAAATTCCTCGTCCGGTGATTGAAAAAACACTGGCAGAAGCCTTCCGCGTATTACGTCCGGGCGGCACGTTTGTGCTGTGGGACTTTGCCAGTGCCACAGAAGAAAAATCCGGCTATGGCGGTATTCTTGGGCTGATGGACTCTGCCGACAATGGCGAGCCGTACGCCCCAGGTTTCGTGACCATGGGCGTCGAAAAAACCATTGAAGACGCCGGTTTTGTGATCCGCTCGATTGGCGGCACCAAAACCCTGCACGACCGGGTGTGCGACAAGCCCGTTTAGTTCCCAAGGAGTCAAATTTATGTCCCTTCGCCGTACTGTGAGTGCAGCCTTTGCTGTCGCGCTGATCTTCACAACCGTCCCCGCCTTGGCTGAGGTTGTGGCCGTGATTGGCACAGGACGGATGGGCGGGGCCATCGGCCCCCGCTTTGCTGAGACGGGTCATACGGTCATTTACGGAACACGCGACCCCTCGTCGGAAGACATAGCGGTCCTGTTGGACACAACCGGAGAGACCGCAAGCGCCAAAATGCAAAACGAGGCCATCGCCGACTCAGATATCATTGTCCTGGCCCTGCCCTGGAGCGCAACGGAACGCTTGATCAAAGCCAATCTGGACAATCTGGACGGCAAGATCATCATGGACATCACCAATGCCTCATTAAAGGCGCTCAATCCGGATCGCGAAGGGGCCGTCGACAGTTCCGCTGGTGCCCTGATTCAACAATGGGCCCCATCCGCCAAAGTGGTTAAAGCCTTCAATACGGTCGGCTATCACATCGTGGCTGACCCGGCCCATGCCAAGGGGCCTGTGACGGTTCCGTTGGTCGGCAATGATGAGGACGCGAAAGAACGCGTCGCCAGAATTGTGCAGGCCATGGGCTTTGAAACCATGATCCTCGGTGGCATTGAGCAGGCGCATGTGCTGGAAGGCATGGCCAGCCTGTACTTCGTACCCTATGGCGCGGGCCGGTTTGACGAAGCGTTTGAATATTATTTCCGCAAAGGCACAGCACCCGCAGGGATTGGCTCAAGCCAGGTCCGTGGCGCTGACTAAACCGCTCGAACCAATCAACTTTGCTCAGTGAGATCCGCTGACGGTTCAACATAGGGCTGAGTCAAGTCTTCTGACACCTGCCAGAGCCGCTGGGCCATCTCGGCGTTTTCCATATGGAATCCAGCGACGACGGGGTTGCAGTCTTCAAAGTAATAGCCACTGACCTCTGACAAAGCTGGGGCCGTCGCCACATAGGTTTGTGTGGCTGCGCCTGCCTCGACCGGCTTCATAAAGGTCCAGCCCATCACAGCGGCTGCAAATCTGACATACCAAGGGTAATGACGCCCCAGGTTGGTATTGATGACACCAGGATGGATGGAATTCGAGGTTGTGGTGGTCCCTTCAAGGCGGCGGGCCAGTTCCAGCGAGAACAAGCCATTGGCCAGCTTAGAATGCCCGTAGGCTTCATTGGGGCCGTACTCGCCCCAGGTTCCATCAAGGTTATCAAACTGTATGCCGCTTTCCGGTGCCCAGCGGTATCCCATGGAACTGACCGTGACAAAGCGGCCTTGCGGCGCGGCCTTGACCTGCTCCATCAACCGGTTGGCGAGGATAAAGTGGCCCAAGTGATTGATCACGAAATGGCGTTCCAAACCGTTGACCTGCTGCAATTCAGGTAGCGCCATCACACCGGCGTTGAGAATAAGCATATCGATGGGGGTTCCGGTCGCCCCAATCGCATCCGCGCAGGCGGCCATGGTCTCGAATTGTTCAAGGTCTCCAGCGAAAGGAGTGGCTTTACCGGTGATGGAATTACAGGCTTCGGTCGCCTTTTCCATGCTCCGTGCGATGCCAAATACATGCGCTCCACGCTCGGTGAGCACCCGCATGGTCTCGTAGCCAAGACCAGAGTTGCAGCCGGTGATCACGGCCGTCTTGCCGGTCAGGTCTAAGCCAGCGGTGACCTCTTCGGCCGTGGAGTCTTCGCCGAAGCTGCTTAGCGGAACACCCGCGGGACGAATGATCGGAGTTTCTTCTTCACTGCCGCCACAGGCAGACAAAGTGCCTACTGCGGCCAATGCTGTCGTGCCTGTAAGAACGTGACGTCGGGAAAGACCAGTTGGAGTTTCTTGCGTCATGTCAGGTGTCCTTTTCAGTCACAAAAAATCACAGATCATTCTCTACAGCGACTGCACTATTTTTTCCGTCATTTCTTTAGCATCCCCAAACAACATCATGGTGTTGTCGCGGAAGAACAGCTCATTGGCGACGCCCGCATACCCCGCAGACATGCCACGTTTCACAAACAGAACAGTCTTGGCCTTCTCAACATCCAAAATCGGCATGCCATAAATGGCACTTTGCGGATCTGTCTTCGCCGCTGGATTGGTCACATCATTCGCGCCAATCACGTAAGCCACATCCGCCGTTGAAAACTCATTGTTGATTTCTTCAAGCTCGAAGACCTCATCGTAAGGTACATTAGCTTCAGCCAAGAGCACGTTCATATGACCTGGCATGCGTCCGGCCACTGGGTGGATTGCGTATTTTACGACCACGCCTTCGGCTTTCAGCTTATCGGCCATTTCCCGCACCGCATGCTGTGCCTGGGCCACCGCCATACCATAGCCTGGTACGATGATAACCTTAGACGCATTGCCCATAATAAAGGCGGCGTCTTCCCCTGCACCGGACTTCACCGGACGGTCGGATGCCCCGCCGGCTGGGCCTGCAGCATTACTGTCACCACCGAAGCCACCAAGCACCACGTTAACAATGGAGCGATTCATTCCCTTGCACATGATGTACGACAGAATTGCCCCCGAAGAACCGACCAACGCGCCAACAATAATCAACAGCGAGTTGCCAAGTGTGAAGCCGATCCCGGCGGCCGCCCACCCGGAGTAGGAGTTGAGCATGGAGACGACGACAGGCATATCTGCGCCACCGATGGGCAGAATGAGCAAGAAGCCAAGGGCAAAGCTGACCAGTGCGATCATTAAGAATAGCGATACGCTTTCGGTCGAGCAGAACCAAATCACGAGGCCAACAAGCACAAGACCCAGCACTGCATTCAGCTTGTGCTGGCCAGCAAATACAAGCGGATTCCCTGACATCAGCCCCTGCAACTTGGCAAACGCAATCAGCGAGCCGGTAAAAGTGACAGCCCCAATCGCCAAGCCCAGGGACATCTCAACCAAACTTGCGGTTTTGATGGCACCGACTGAGCCGATACCATAGGATTCCGGTGACAGTAATGCGGCAAACGACACCAGCACAGCGGCCAGACCGACCAGACTGTGGAATGCGGCAACCAATTGCGGCAGGGCCGTCATTTCAATGCGTTTGGCGATAATGGTGCCGATCGAGCCACCAATCACCAAGCCGACAACGATCCAGACATACGCCGTGACCTCAGGCGAGACCAGCGTTGTCAGGATGGCAATCACCATACCGATGATGCCGAAAGTGTTACCGCGCCGCGCCGTTTCAGGCGATGACAATCCACGGAGCGTGAGAATGAAGAATACGCCCGCAATCAGATAAGCGAGCAGTGTTGCGCCCTGTGCCATAACCGCCCCTATCTTTCTTTTTTCTTGAACATCGAGAGCATGCGCTGCGTCACGATAAATCCGCCAAAGATATTCACTGAGGCCAGAATGACGGCAAAAAACCCAAGCACCTTAGAGGTTGTAAAGGTATCAGGGCCGGCAGCAATCAAAGCGCCAACAATAATCACAGACGATACGGCGTTGGTGACCCCCATCAGCGGCGAGTGAAGCGCGGGTGTCACGCTCCACACCACATAGAAGCCGACGAACACGGCCAGAACAAAGATCGTGACGAGATACCAAAACTCGTTACCGCCGGACGTTGCTTGAGCCTGCATGGCTAACTCACCGGCTTTGGCAGCCAGAACTTCGGCATTTTGAGCGAGGGTCTCAGCCTGTTCGGCGAGTCCTCTTGCGGTATCGGGGACTGCTTGGGTCTGCATTATTTTGCTCCTTCACCGGTCAAAGGGGCACCGGTCAAACGAGGATGAACAACCGCGCCATCCTTGGTGACCAGCGTACCTGTTACGACTTCATCTTCCCAATCAATGGTCAAAGCACCAGTGTCTTTGTTGATCATAGGGGAAAGGAAATTAAATAAGTTGCGCGAGTATAACGCGCTGGCGTCGCGCGCCAGTCGCGCGGGCATGTTGGCGTGGCCGATGATCGTGACGCCGTTATCGGTGGTCACAACTTCATCGAGCTTTGATCCTTCTACGTTGCCACCCGACTCAACAGCTAAATCAACAATGACCGAACCTGATTTCATGGCGGCGACCATATCGGCTGTCACCAACGTGGGTGCCGGACGTCCGGGGATTAATGCTGTTGTTACGATGATATCGGCTTTAACGACTTCTGCGCGCACAGCTTCGGCCTGCTTCTTTTTAAAGTCGTCGCTCATTTCCTTGGCATAACCGCCTTCGGTCTCCGCCGCCTTCATGGCTTCTTCATCGACAACGATAAACTTTCCGCCCAGGCTTTCGACTTGTTCTTTCGCGGCATAACGTACGTCTGTGGCTAGCACCACGGCCCCCATCCGCTTTGCCGTGGCAATGGCCTGCAAACCCGCGACGCCCGCGCCAAAAATCAGGACACGTGCCGGGGCGATGGTGCCCGCAGCGGTCATCATCATGGGTAGCGCGCGGCCAAATGTGGCGGCGGCATCAATTACGGCCTTATAGCCAGACAGATTTGACTGAGAAGACAGAATATCCATGGATTGCGCCCGGGTGATGCGCGGCATCAGTTCCATGGCGAACGAGGTGACCTTCTGTTTGGCCAGCGCATCGACGGACTCTTTTGCGGTCAATGCCTGCAGTGCGGAAACAAGAATCGTATTTTCTGGCAACCCAGAGACTTCATCGGTTCCTTCGGCGGCGGTCATCGGACGCGCAACTTTAAAGATCACATCCGCGCCCTTGGTGGCGTCCGCAACAGAGTTGGCAATGGTCGCGCCAGCGTCTTTAAAGGCATCGTCGGAGATATGTGACGCTATACCTGCGCCTGTCTCGATTGTTATGTCGCAGCCCAGACCGATGAATTTCTTTACGGTCTCCGGGGTCGCGGATACGCGCATCTCACCAGGTCGTTGTTCTTTAAGTACTGCGATTTTCATGATGCCTCATAAACTCAAGAGTAAGTCTAACGCTTGATATGCCCTATCTCCCCCCCATTGTGAAGGGATGTTGCGAGGTCCATAATAGGCTGGCGCAATAGGATCAACCCCTGAGAAATAGCCATTGCCGTAATGTCTCATGGGTGGACGGGCATAATTTCAATAGGACAATCCAATACTACGAATGTCCCGTATACAGCTAAAGACCAAAAAAAATTAAGGGTGATATGAAGCGATTTCTCTCAGTCTTATCCGTTCTTATAGCTTTCAGCAGTGCTGCAGTATCCGCCGATATTCCGCCACAGTCTGAACGCCTGGCCTATAATCTTAAGATTGGCGGGCTTCATGTGGCTGATTTCTTGGCTGAATTTGATGAAAATCCAAACGGATACCGCACCTCTTTAACCATGGAGACTCGCGGCATGGCCCGCTGGTTTCAGGATTTCCGTGCTGAAGTAAGCGGTAACGGCACCTTTATCCTCGAAACGGGGCAAGGCCCAACTCCTGTTCCCCGGCAGTTTGACCGCGCCTGGGCCGCCGAAGAAATTTCCTCCACCCTCACCATTGCGTATGACCCTTTGACGAGATTAGCGCAAAGCAATGAGCGCACCTTTAACCCTTTGACCGGTGAAGACATATCTCTTGAAGACATGGAGTGGAATCGCAACCGCGAGTTGCCACCACCGGTTCCAAATGATCTGCGCACTGACGTGTTTGACCCAATGGCGGCCTTTATCGCGGCCCGCAGTCAGATTTTTCACAAGCGCCAGAGTTCTTTCCGGGTGCCTATTTATGACGGCCGACGCCGATATGATTTAGTCGGAAGCGTCGAAGCACCCCGCATGTTTTGGATCGGCGGCCAGGATGTGGAACTGATCCCTGTAACAGCCGGCATTGAGCCGGTTTTCGGTTTTGACCGTGAACGCACAGAAACCATGGAGGAGAGCGGCGGCAGACTGCTGTTTAGCACAGATGACCGTTTCATTCCGGTGCAGGTCATTCTTGAAGGCCGCACCCTGAGCAGCGTGATGAACTTAACGGCGGATTGCCGTGTCGATACGGAAACTTGCGCCCAAATTGCGGACGCCGCAGCGTCGGAAGAGTAGAACAGAATATTATGAACAGAGCCTCATAACCAACCGGTATGCGAGAGAACCAAAAACCTACTATCCGACACGCCGCCTCTGCTTTTTAATCAACGCAGCTGTTCGCCCTTCCGTCTCATCTTCACGAGAGCATGCGCCCAGGAGTTCCTCTGATGCTGATCCCTGACCCAACCGCGTCTGTCTTGCTGATGGAGAACCTCATATTCTTTGTCATCGCCTCGGTCATTTTGATGGTGGGCATCAAGCGCTATCCCAACGCACGCCCCTTTCCTGGTCCGGTCACCCCCTGGCCAGCGTGGTTTAAGGTCTGGTTCAAAGTGATCTGGGTTGTCGGTTTCCTGCTGCCCATCATCGTCCTGGTTGGCTGGGGCTTAATCGCAGGAGAAACAATTACCCTTCTCGCGCTTGGCCCCTACTTCGTGCTGTTTTTTCTGCAAATCGGCTCTGAGCAATATATCTGGAAAAAGCATCAAAGTCCGATTTGGGTCATTGTACCCTGCCTGTATTTACCCTGGCGTGTGTGGCAATGTGTGCGTGGTCTAGAAACCATCGAACCACGCGCCGATCTGGTGTTTGTTGAATACACATTATGGGCTCTGCTTATTTTGTGGATCATCAATGTCGGCGTCCACTACACCGGCATTCCAGCCTCAATGCGTTGGAATGAACCACGGGCGACCTCTTAAGCGCCCCCACCGAAAGGCGCGTCATGGCAGAACGATTTCCAGAAGGCTCTACGGCCTACACCAAAGATGGCCGCGCCTATACCGTGGATGAAGTCGCGGATGGGACAGTCTACTGTAGTTTGCCGAATGGCACCGAAACCGACTTCCCAGAAACAGCGCTTTTGAATGAACAGGAATGGGGCGCCCGATCGGGCGGGCAGGAGGATGTGGTATATGGCCGCATTAAGCGAGCCAAAGAATATGCTGCACCGGAGCTGAAACTGAACCCGCGAGACGCTGAAAAAGTTCTGCTGCGTGCCGACAAAATACGCGCTGGGCTGCTGGATTTTGCGGCCTATACCATTGGGGTCTGGTGCCTGAAGGACGCTGGCCAGAGTGATCAGGCAGATAGCCTGTCTATCATCAAATGCCGTGCCGTTTTTGAGTCCCATTCCCCTGAAGCTCGGGCCTCAGCCTTGGCAAAGTTTCTTGGTGCCAAACCCAATGTGTTGGTCAGCATGGCCGAACTCGGAGACAATCTTGTGCGGGCCATGATTGACCAAGGCATGGCCGGGCATGAAGTCGCTTACGAAGAATTTTGTGACCGGCCCAGGCGTTAGCTTCCAGTTTGCAGTAGATATGGTGATACGGCAGAGTGTATGAGCCAATATCTGGAGTCGAAAAACTGTCACTTGAACGGTATTTGATCTTCGCACACGCTCACTTTTATGACCAGAACGGTCTGATACCTTGAGGGAGTATCACATGAGTGCCATTGCCCGCGATCGCGCCAAGACATTTGCTAAGTTTTATGTGTCTCGCTATGGCAAAGAAGCTGTCAAACAGGCAACACTGCGCATTGCAGGTTTAGGTATCATCCCCTCCAAGACTGACCGCCTGTTATGGCGCGACGTGATTGCAGAAATTAAAACTCAGACCCCAGACGACTTTCCAGCCCTGGGGTGCTGACATCTCCACCAAACACAAGTCCTCTCAAGCGCTTTTAAGAGTGACGCTCCCTCATGTACTCTCTGAAATCTTCACGCGGTTCCGTCCAGTTATCTGTATCAAAGATTTCCGGGGTCTGGTCTTCCAGCGACTTTCGATAGGCCACTGGAATTTCATCCAGGCTGTTAATTTTTGCGCCATAGGCCCGGCCCCATGTGCGGCCTGGATAACCACCGAGGCCCCACCACGGATGCCAACTGACCAAGTTCTGAAACTGAATATGAGACGGAATACTGGTCAGGTTGCGATTGGTGACGTCTTTAAGACTTCCAAAAAAGACGTAATGGGAATCCCACCAGAAGGTGTCCCCGGCTGATTCTTTTGGAAACTTCTCCGGACTCATTGGATTGGGGAATGAAAATGCTGAGGCCGATGGCACCATCACCGTGTCACCGAACACCTGAATCTGAAGGGGCACGGGCTTCAACGTTGCCATCTCCCCTGTGACAACCCCATCAGGACCGATCTCAACTGACAAGGGCCCACCAATGAAACGCCAGGGTTCTCTTTTTTCACCCGTAATTGGGTTTTCCCAAACTTCCAAAACCTCGTCTGAGTCAAACTTGGTATACACGCCAGCTTCAAACACCGTGGCCGCCTGGTTGCCGTTGGGCAGCGGCCGCCATTTGCCCACATTCAGATTGCTCATCGTAGCAAAGGGAATGAGATTGCCCGAATGGGTGTAGCCATACAGGTGCAAACGGAAGAAGGAATAGATTGTTTCTTCGCCCGACGATCCCTTCATGGCGGATTGAATGCGCACCCGCTCTGCGGGGTCTTCCCAATTCAACTCAGCCGGTACGGAGGAGGCCAGGCTGGGCATGGCCGGTGTGGCCGCAGCAGCAGCGCTGGCGGCAAACAAGAAGGTATCGCGACGGCTAAAGGTTGTTAACTTGGTCATGGCGTATTCCCCGATTAATGAGCCTGAAGCCTAGCTGACTGAGACAGGGCCGCAAGGGGAATTAAGCATCGGGTTCCAGCCAGTGAACAAGACCAGTTTGTTTAAGTATCTTTTTCTGGCGCTGCGCCAGCACTTTGGCGTCAAACGCCGCGATTGTATCGTGAAATAGCCGATGCCAATTGACCTCTGCCCCTAAGCGCAAAAAGACGGACCCAAGACCAATGGCGGCGCGGTCCATCAGGACAAACTCTCTCGGGGGTTTAACGCCCCCCAACCGCTTCAATTCCGCATGGACTTCCATGGCGACTTCCCGGCCATAATCCGTGGCGTTGGTTTCTTCGATCAGGCGCGGCCGGTCTTCCAGCAACGGCGCATAAATAAACGAGGCCCAGCGGCTAAGGGCATCGATCACTTCATCATCCAGACCGACGAAGCCCCACGTCTCGTAGGCATGAACAGCAAGATCGCGATCACCGGATTCCACCGCGCGGTACAAGTCGATTACGCCGCTGATAAACTCAGGACGAAAGACGCGGATGCACCCGAAGTCCATCAGGTTGACGGAAAGATCATCGCGGATAGAGTAGTTCCCAAGATGCGGGTCGCCGTGAATGACACCATAATTATAAAGCGGCACATACCAAGCCCGGAACATATTCATGGCAATCTGATTGCGGTCTTCCAGACTCAAATCTTCGAGATCGGCGATGCTTGTGCCCTGCTCCCAACTCATGGTCAGCAAGCGGCCAGTCGAGAGGTCGTTATAGACGTCGGGCACGCGTACGCCGTCCTCCCCCTTCAACATAATTTGATAGAGTTCTAAATTGCGGGCTTCATTTTCATAATCGAGTTCTTCGCGCAGACGCGCGGATAACTCGGCATGAATCTCTGACGGATCAATAGCGGGGTCATACTGGCGGTACAGTTTAAAGATCAGACTCAGTTGTTTGAGGTCCGCCTCTACGACCGAGGACATATCCGGGTACTGAAGTTTGCAGGCCAGTTTTTCACCGTCAAGGGACTCTGCCTGGTGCACCTGGCCCAACGATGCTGCTGCGATGGCCTCTTTGCTAAAGCTCTTGAATTGACTTTGCCAGTCCGCACCCAGTTCCGCTGTCATGCGTCGCTTCACAAACGGCCAGCCCATGTGTGGCGCATTGGCCTGCAACTGCGCCAGTTCTCGCGCATATTCCTTGGGCAGAGCATCTGGAATGGTCGATAAAATTTGCGCGACCTTCATCAACGGGCCTTTGAGTCCGCCCAAGGCCGCGCGCAAATCTCCTGCCCCTTTTCCGGGTTCCGATTTTAGTCCCAGATAGCGCTGCCCGGCCAGCCGCGCGGCAAAGCCACCAACCGCGCCACTGACTTTTGCGTAACGCTTGACGCGCCCAGTGAGACTGTTGTCTTCGCTTGAGCGCTTGTTGCTTTTGGTCGTTTTCTCTTTTGCCATGTGGCGTCAGGCGACCTCTTCAAGTTCATCAATGAGTCCGGTGAGTGTTTCCATGCCGCGCGCCCAAAACGCAGGGTCACTGGCATCCAAGCCAAAGGGCGCTAAGAGTTCTTTGTGGCGCTTGGTGCCGCCAGCCTTGAGCATTTCGATGTATTTATCTTCGAAATCAGGTACTGTTTTTTCGGTGTAAACTTTGTACAGCGAGTTGACCAGGCAATCGCCAAAGGCATAGGCGTAGACGTAAAATGGCACATGGACAAAGTGACTGATGTAGGTCCAGTAGTATTTGTACTCTTCGTCAAAAGTGAACGCCGGTCCCAAGCTGTCTGACTGTACCTTCAGCCAAATCTCACACATACGGTCCAGTGAAATTTCACCGTCGCGGCGTTCATCGTGGATTTGGGTTTCAAACTGGTGAAACGCAATTTGCCGCACAACGGTGTTCAGCATGTCTTCCACTTTGCCAGCCAGCAATGCGCGGCGTTGCGCGGGCCGATCTTCTTTATCCAGCAGCGAGCGGAAGGTCAGCATCTCGCCAAACACCGACGCCGTCTCAGCCAGCGTGAGCGGGGTATCGCACAACAACGTGCCCTGCGCGCCGGCCAGCACTTGGTGAACGCCGTGCCCCAGCTCATGCGCCAGGGTCATCACATCCCGTGAACTGCCAAGATAATTGACAAGGAGATAAGGATGCACGGACGGGACCGTGGGATGCGCAAACGCTCCTGACGCTTTGCCAGGGGATGCGGGGGCATCAATCCAGCCGTTCTCAAAAAACGGCGCGGCGGGTTCCGCCAGGCGCGGAGAAAACCGACTGTAAGCCTCTAGCACAGTGGTTTTGGCTTCATCCCATTTGATAATGCGGCTTTCGGCGCTGGGCAGCGGTGCATTGCGATCCCAATAGTCCAGCTTATCCTTGCCGAACCATTTGGCTTTCATGCTGTAGTAGCGATGAGATGTGGTTGGATAAGAGTCCTTGGAGGCTGAGACCAAAGCGTCGACCACGTCGTCTTCAACGAGGTTTGCCAGGTTGCGGGAAGAAACGGGCTTGGCATACTTACGCCAGCCGTCTTCAATGGATTTGTCCTTCGCTAGCACATTCGTGATGTAGGCAAACTGCGACGCTTTCTCACCCAAGGCTTTCCCGACCCCTTTTGCGGCAGCACGCCGCCGCTCGGGTTTCGAATCAGATAGAGTATTTAAGGCCTCTGTCAGCGTGACGGTTTCGCCATTGACGTCGCAGCGGATCGCCGCCTCGGTTTGATCGAACAATCGCGTCCAGGCCCCACGACCACTGACATACTTTTCATGCAACAGGCGCTCTAAGTCGTCACTCAACTCATGATCTTTATAAACACGCAGGTCACGCAACCATGGCTTATACTTTGCCGCGGAGGGGTCGGTGAGCTTGGCGTCAAGAACGTCTTCTTCAAGCCGGTTGATGGCCAGCGTGAAAAAGAGTGTCTTACTGGACAGGGTCGTCATACGGTCAACAGTATTCTGGTAGAAGCGACCGCGCTCGGAGTCTTCGACATTTTGACTGTGATAAAGTTGCGCGAAAGAGCCGATACGGCCCAACAGTTCGCTGATCGCTTCATAAGCTGCGATCGCCGCACCAAAGGCCGCACTGTCCAACCCGGACACTTTATCCGTGTAGACCGCCACAAAATCGTCAATCTGGCGTTCGGCCTCCTTAAAGGCGGCCTTAAGGTCTGCCCCGTCCGGACTTGAATACAGATCCGTGAGGTTCCATGTGGGGAGTTCCCCGAAGTCCTTTTTTGGCCTTGGGGCAAGTGTGCTGTCGTTCATGAGTGCTCCTTAAGCGGCAATTTTTTGTGCCGTTGATATGATGAGACATATAGGCGCAAGTGAGCGATTCTCCAACAGTCGCAATTATTTGCACTGCTGGTTGGCATATGGAGCAGGACCGTCGTAAACTTCAGCCGTCACTGGGGGTGACCGGGCTTTATTAAGGGGATCACTGTGGTCGAACGGGCGATCGATGCGCGCGAGGTGCGCAATCTTCCTGAACTGTTTTTTGACCAAGCTAAACGGTTTGGCGACGACCCCTTTGTTTGGGGAAAACGCGATGGCGTTTACACGCCGATGACTTGGCGCGAAACCGCGGATGACGTGATCGCCCTGGCCAATGGCCTTATAGAGAGTATGGGTGTCAAGCTTGGTGAGCGCGTCATTATCGTTGGGGAAAACCGGCCGGAATGGCTGATCGCGGATGTTGCCATTAAATCCATAGGCGCTATTTCGGTCCCCACTTACACCACCAACACATCGGTCAATCACCTCCACATCATCAATGATTCAGGGGCGAGGGTGGCGATTGTATCGACGCCAACACTGGCCGCACCTCTAATTGCTGCAGCGGCAGAAGCGGATCACAAACTGCGCGTTATCGTTATCGACGATGCAGAGTCTGTGATTCATTCAGAGATTGAAACCAAAGCCTGGGCCGACATTCTGGACGCGGGACGAGGTAAAGGCGTTCCCGCGCATGTGGCTAAGGCTAAACGCGACGACATGTGCAGCATTATTTACACTTCTGGCACTGGCGGCCTTCCCAAAGGCGTGATGCTGACCCATGGTGGCATTCTTTGTAACTGCGATGGCGCAACCCTAATCCTGGAAGACCTCGGATTAGGGCAAGAAGTTTTTCTATCGTTCCTCCCCCTCTCCCACGCCTACGAGCATGTGGGTGGGATTTACTTTCCCATCTGTTTGGGCGCACAGATTTATTACGCAGACCGCGTAGACGCCTTGATCAACTATATGGCTGAGGTACGCCCCACCATTATGACGGCTGTCCCCCGGTTGTATGAAACCATGCGCAACCGCATCAATCAGGGTCTCAAATCACAAAGTGATTTGCGTAAAAAGCTGTTTGCCAAGACCGTTGAACTGGGCAGCAAACGGTATGAAAATCCTGAAAGCCTGACACTGTGGGAGAAGCTACTCGATCGGGTGTGCGAGCGATTGGTACGTGAAAAAGTACGCCAACGCTTTGGCGGACGCCTCAAGGCTTTAGTCTCTGGTGGTGCCCCCCTGAACTATGAAGTTGGCTTATTCTTTACAGCCTTGGGCATCCGTATCCTGCAAGGATTTGGGCAAACGGAATCTTCACCTGTCGCAACAGCAAACCCACCAAACAAAATTAAACTGCATGCTGTAGGACCACCGCTCAGGGGCGTCGAAATCAAGATTGCAGACGACGGCGAAATCCTCATCAAGGGCGAGTTGGTCATGCTTGGCTATTGGAATGATCCGGACGCCACGATCGCAGCACTCAGCGAAGATGGTTGGCTGCATACCGGTGACATTGGGCATTTTGATGAAGACGGCTACCTTGTCATTACGGATCGTAAGAAAGACATTATCGTCAACTCAGGCGGCGACAACATCTCACCTCAGCGCGTTGAGGGTATTCTCGCGCTGGAAGAAGAGATCGAGCAGGTTATGGTGTTCGGTGATAAGCGGCCTTACCTGACAGCCGTCATCGTGCCCGATGCCGACTGGTGCAAGAAGTGGAGCAACGCCAACAATAAGCCTGAAGATTTAGAAACCCTGTGTGGCGATGCAGATTTTATAACGGCTATTGGTGAAGCGGTGACGCGGTCTAACAGCGATATGCCAGTGATTGAAAAGGTCAGAAAGTTCATCATCGCGCCTCACCCGTTTACAGTTGAGAATGGCCAAATGACACCAACCCTTAAAGTCCGGCGGCACGCTATTCTGCGTGAATTCCGCGAAGACCTGGAAGCGTTATATTAAGCTAAGGTTTTGAGGTCGACGGCGCACCAGAGCGGAGTGTTTTTACTTCAGCCCTTAGCGCCTTTACTTCTTGTAAAATCTCAACCAGCTCAGCATTGTGCGGGTTGGTTGGCACGCCGCTCAACTCAGCTTCGTCTCTCACTTCGTCATCATGGATGGTGTTCATCGCATCGACAATAATCCCGATGAATAAATTCAAGACAGCAAAGCTTGTGATAATGATAAACGGCACGAAAAACAGCCACGCGTAGGGATAGACTTCCATCACGGGACGCACAATGCCCATAGACCAACTTTCAAGGGTCATGATCTGGAATAAGGTGTACATGGAAGCCCCGATGCTGCCGAACCAGAGCTCAAAAGCGTCTCCAAACAGCTTTGTTGCAAGGACAGAACCAACATAAAACAACAGCAGAATAATCGCCATCACCGACAGCAAACCGGGCACAGCATGGAGGAGCGCCCCAACAACACGACGCAGCGCTGGGACAACAGAGACTAATCTCAGAACACGTAAAATACGCAGTGCCCGCAGCACGGCAAGAGGTCCACTTGCTGGCATCAACGCGATGCCAACAATACAGAAGTCAAAAACATTCCAACCGCTGCGAAAGAAACCAGCACCACGATAGGCCAGCTTTGCCGAAATTTCGAAAACGAACACGGCCAGCACTGCGGCGTCAAACGTCAACAACGCATCGCCAGCAAAAGCCATGATCGTATCAGACGTTTCAAGACCGAGCGTAATGCCGTTAAGCACGATGAGCACTGTGACGAACCGCTGAAACGGCGTGTCCTCAACCCATTGGCCGACACGCTGACGCAACGTCATTGCTTGCTCCTAGCTGCAAAGTGATCTTTGCAAGCAAATAATGATGGGAATGACATAGCCCAAGGGCTAAGCCGCATTTTTTTACTTAAGCCTCGCCGAGCGCTCTGAGGTAAGTCTCAAGTAATGCTTCCTGCTCTTGGCGATCCGAAGCATCTAGTTTTCTAAGGGCGATGACCTTACGCATCGTTTTGGTGTCAAACCCAGATGACTTGGCCTCTGCATAAACTTCGCGCGTATCAGCGGTCAGATTTTTCTTTTCTTCCTCGAGCCGTTCGATCCTCTCAATAAAAGATTTCAAACGGTCAGCAGCCAAACCACCAGTATCAGACATTATTAAGCGCTCCTGTATGCTTTTATGGGATTCTCTGACCCCTCTAGCGCGAGGCTATAGCAGGTTGGCACAGTCGAAATATAGAAATAAAGATCGGAACAGCGGCAATTTTTCTACTTTAAGTCTCACGCGTTTTTGGGCAAAAGGCTGTATGAACGTTTCAAGAGTTTCTAATGTAGAAGCTTATGCTAATGCCTAGAACGCATTGGCGGGGGAAAGAGCCAATAAGATGAGTGACGCACGGGATGGTTGACGCGCCACGCCTTGGACAAGACCAGATCAAAATCCTCCTTGTTGATGATAATGTTTTTATTCGAAACCTTATTTCCCAATGCCTAAGCATAATGGGCTTTCGCGGCATACGCGGATGCGCCAGTGGCCTCGACGCGATTGAGCAAATCAAAGCCGCAAGCAGTCCAGAAAAGGGCTCAACGCAACACAGCGGCGGGCCTTTCGACCTGATCGTTTCAGACCTCATTATGCCACAACTCAGTGGGCTTCAGTTGTTGCAGTGGATCAGGACAAACAAAGACAGCCCAAACCGTTTTATGCCCTTCATTATGATCTCCGGCGCAGCAGACCAGCAGAATGTGCACGCGGCCCGCGATGGAGGATCGTCGGAATTCGTGGCAAAACCGTTTTCTATCGGATCTGTCTTTAGCCGCATTCAGGCTGTAATTGACCGGCCACGCCAATTTGTCGCAACCCGGAACTACTTTGGTCCAGATCGCAGACGGGTGAAAATTAAAATCCCTGAAAACGGGCCCAAAGACCGGCGGCGGCCCAACGAAAACCACGCAACCATTGTCTATTCTGCCAAAGAGGTGAAACGCAAAAAGGATGCGACAGATACCTACTTCTTCAAGTTGCCCAATATTCTGAAGCAGAAAATGGGCCTGGAGAACGCCCGTGTTCCCTTTGAGATGCCAACGGACGTTCTGGCAGAAGCGGAAGAGACCTTGGAGCGCGAGGCAGAAGGCTTTCTGGATTGGGCCAAATCTTATTTGGACGAGCTTTCTGAAAATGTCTCTAAAGCCAAGACGGAGATGGCGAATCGTCAAAGCCATCTCGCAGAAGTAAATAGAATAGCCCACGAACTGAGAGGTCAAGGTGGAACGTTCGGTTATCCACTGATAACCCTGTTCGGAAAAAGCTTATACGAAACGACGCAGTACCCTTGTCGCGAAGACGATGCGAACCTGGAAATCTGCCGCGCCCATATCGACACTTTGCGGGCTGTGATTCGTGAGAAAATTGAGGGTGATGGCGGCGCTATCGGCCGACAATTGCTGGCGTCATTGAATCAGGCCATCACAAAACATAGCCGTTAGGTGGTCATTTAGGGGACCCCCTTATCCTCATAAGGGTCTTTATAGGCTTCAGCTTTTTTATTAATGTTTTCTCAAAAACACAGCAAAACTGCGGGCGTCCGTGAACCTGCTTGGCGTTTTGGGTGCCAAGCTCGAGTCAGGCTTGCGAAATATACCTGTTAGCCTTCTGAAAGGTGCTTTCCGCTGCTCCAGACCTGCCGTAAAAGGTCTGCATCGCACGTGTGAGAGAACACGCATGATATTTGATTTCGCAAGAATCACAGACCATATATCGACTTAGGTAAGTGAGTTTTGCGAATGAACGAGTTTAGTTAAGACAGGCTCAATATATTGTTTTTTCGCCCCTTACCCCGCCGGGTTTCGGGTTAGAAGAGATTTAACAAGGAGGCAATTTAATGGCCAACACGACCACCAGTACGCTCAAGACAGATCGCCCGACCTATGCGTCGGACTTCATTCCATCGGATGTGGAACGCGCTGTGTTCCTCGGCAATCCGGTTCTCGACAACATGATGACCAGCCTGATCGCTCTGGGC